>CAWCSN010000008.1:0-338681 GCA_963798235.1 uncultured Alphaproteobacteria bacterium
CGTTGCGGAGCCGAGCGAAGCCTTCTTTCAGGCATGCCGCGCTGCAGTCGGCGACCAGGTTTCGGCGGAGTTCCTGCAATGCCAGATTGAAGTCGGCACCCGCCCGCACCGCAGGGTCGCTGACGCGGTGGCCGAGCTGAAAGCGCTCCGCGCGGCGATAGCACAGTGCGCTCACGAACACGGGTATGCTGTGCTCGCAGCCTCTACGCATCCGTTCTCGGAGTGGCGCAATCAAAGCCACACGCTCAAACCCCGGTATGACGGCATCCGGTCCGAGATCGGCCAGCCCGCGGATCGACTGATGATCTGCGGGATGCATATCCACGTCGGGATCGAGGACGACGACCAGCGGATCGACCTGATGAACCAGGCGGCCTATTTCCTGCCGCACCTGGTTGCCCTCAGCACGTCGTCGCCGTTCTGGCAGGGCGAGGACACCCGGCTCGCGAGCTACCGGCTGACGGTGATGGATGGGCTGCCGCGGTCCGGCCTGCCCGACGTGCTCACGAGCTACGCTGACTACCGGGATTTGGTCGATCGTCTGATCGAGGCCGAGTGTGTCGAGGACGCTACGAAAATCTGGTGGGACATCCGTCCGTCGCAGCGCTTTCCGACGCTGGAGCAGCGCATCACGGACGTTTGCCCGAAGCTCGACCACGTGGCGGCCATCGCCGCGCTATACCAGAGTCTTCTTGCATTCCTCCACGGCCTGCGCACTCGAAATCAGAGCTGGCGTCTCTATCCTTCGACCCTGATTCTTGAGAACCGCTGGCGTGCGCAACGCTACGGCGTCGACGGCCATCTCGTGGACACGGCCAACGGAAACAGATCCCCGTAGCGCTGGCCGTTGAGGAACTCATCGCCCTGACCGAGCCACATGAAAAATCCTGGGCTGCCGCACCGACTTGCTGGGGCTACGTGACATCGTCAGCGGCGGCACATCCACGACCCGCCAGCGCCGCGTCTACAACGATGCCTTGCTGCGAGGCGAGACCAAGGAACAGGCCCTGATCGCAGTCGTTGACGCCCTCATTATCGAGTTTCTTCTGTGAGCCCGTTCCGCCAACCGACCGCCGCGTTTGGAAAGAAGCGCGGCTCGCCCCCAACGGGGCGATCGCCGAGGCACAGGAAACAATTTCAATGACTGACAGCCAGCATGTTTGAGGCACTACGTTGCGGGCATCAGGCCGTGGGATGCACGCGATGAGCTTGCCCCGATCCATCTCTCCCGAGCAGCACTCAGCCTTGAGCGATCGCGCAGGTGCGTCTCCCTGTAGCGCGGCGGCTCGCCCGTTCGTGCTGGCGGCGACGATCCTGGCTTCGGCGATGGCATTCATCGACGGTTCGGTCGTGACGATTGCTTTGCCAGTCATGCAGAAGGAGATGGCGGCGGGCTTGGCGGCTCTGCAGTGGGTCGTGAACGGCTACATGCTCTTTCTCGGGGCGCTGATCCTGGTCGGGGGTTCGGCCGGCGACCGCTTCGGCCGGCGTCGTGTGTTCGTTCTCGGCACGGTCGGGTTCGCGGCCGCGTCGGCTCTGTGTGCCGTTGCGCCGAGCCTGGGCTGGTTGATCGTCGCACGGTCGGCACAGGGCGCCTTCGCCGCCTTCATGGTCCCGCAGAGCCTCGCGATCCTGTCGGCGTCGTTCCCGGCCGACATTCGCGGCCACGCCATCGGAATCTGGGCGGGAGCGAGCGCGCTCACCACGGCGATGGGGCCGGCGGTGGGCGGTGTCCTGATCGATGCGCTCGGCTGGCGGGCGGCGTTCTGGATCAACCTGCCGCTGGCCGCCGGTGTCGTGTGGCTGGCCCTTCGCCACGTGCCGGAAAGCCGGTCCGGCGACACGGCGGGCCCCCTCGACTGGCGAGGCGCGGTGCTTGCGGTTGCGTCGGCGGGGCTGTTCACCCTTGGCCTGACCGCGCTGGCCGGCGAGGGCGGTGGTTGGGCGGCAGCGGGCCTGTGCCTGGCCGGCGTTGCGGCCGGCGCCGCCTTCATTGCGGTGGAGCGTCGTGCCCCCGCACCGATAATGCCGCTCGGCCTTTTTGCATCGCGCGCGTTCACAGGGGCAAACCTGGCGACGCTGTTCCTGTACGGGGCCCTGTCCGGGATGATCTTCCTGCTGCCCTTCGATCTGATGGGTCCGCGCGGCCTGTCGGCGAGCGAGGTCGGGTTTACCCTCCTCCCGCTCGGGCTGATCATCGGTGTCTTCGCCAGTCGCGCGGGCGCCCTCGCCGACAAGATCGGGGCAAGGGCGCTTCTCGTAACGGGATCGTCCGTGGCCGCGGCGGCGGGGGTCGCCTTCGCCATCGGACTGCCCGGGCTCGCCGGAACGCTTGGCCCGGTGCTCCTGCTCGGTTCAGGCATGACCCTCGTCGTCGCGCCGCTGACGACCGTGGTGATGAATGCGGCGCCCGATGCGCTCTCCGGCGCAGCGTCAGGCATCAACAACGCCGTAAGCCGCCTCGCCGGACTGTTTGCGGTTGCGCTGGTCGGCGCGGCGACCGCTCTCGTCTTTGCCGGCGCACTCGGCTCTGGCGTCAGCGACGGGCACTTCGGAGTCTGGCCAGCAGTCGGCTCGGCCGAATACCCGGTCGTCCTGTCGGCATTCTCGAGGGCCTACGGCGTCGGCATGTCGGTTTCGGCGGCGCTCGCGGCGCTCGCCGCGTTCACGGCCTGGCGGATGATACCGGGTCGGGGAGATGAGCCACCTCACCGAGATCACGGCCCTGATGGCACAAGCCCAACGCAAAGAGATTTCAAGTCGTACGACAGAGGCGTTGGCGGTGACCAGGAGCGGCGGGATATGCCTCGGTAACCCCGGCCAAGCGCTCCCATCCGACAAACGGCCTCGGAGACTCGTCGCCAGACTGGAACACCGACAAGGGGGGTGAATTTCTCGTAGACGGCAAGTATAAGTCCACAACGGTGTGGCGCGGTTGAGGACGCGACGGGGGAAGGATCGGCCGTAGACGACACTGCGGCCTGGCGAGGCATCCAAAGCGGGCCATATCAACCGATATATGCCTTAGGCGACGCCCTCGGGGCCAGCATGGAGACGGAATATGAAGATCAGGACAGGCTTCTTTGGCATCGTCGCCGCCCTTGCCCTCGCCGCGGGCGCGGCATCGGCGCAGGTCGTGGTGTCATCGAAGATCGACACCGAAGGCGGTGTGCTCGGCAACGTCATTCTCGCCGTGCTGAACGCAAACGACATCCCCACGACCGATCGCATCCAGCTCGGCGGAACCCCCGTGGTGCGGCAGGCGATCGCGGCCGGACAGATCGACATCTATCCCGAGTATACCGGCAACGCGGCGTTCTTTTTCGAGCGCGCCGACGACCCGGTCTGGAAGGACGCCGGCAAAGGCTACGCGACGGCCAAGCAGCTCGACTACGACGCCAACAAGATCGTCTGGCTGGCGCCGTCTCCCGCCAACAATACCTGGGCCATCGCGGTGCGGAAGGATGTCGCTGACGAGAACAAGCTCGTCACCCTTTCGGATTTTGGACAGTACGTCAGTGGCGGCGGCAAGATCATTCTTGCGGCCTCGGCCGAGTTCGTGAACTCGGCTGCCGCCCTGCCGGCTTTCCAGGAGACCTACGGGTTCACGCTCAAGCCCGATCAGCTGATCACCCTGTCGGGCGGCGACACCGCCGCCACCATCGCCGCCGCAGCGAACCAGACCAGCGGCGCCAATGCAGCGATGGTCTACGGCACAGACGGCGGGATCGCACCCTCGGGACTTACCGTTCTGGAAGACGACAAGGGCGTCCAGCCGGTCTACCAGCCGGCGCCGATCATCCGTGAAACGGTGCTCGAGCAGTATCCGCAGATCGAGGCCCTGCTGCAGCCCGTCTTCGCGAAGCTCGACCTCGAAACATTGCAGGAGCTGAACGCCCGGGTACAGGTGGGGGGCGAGCCCGCGAAGGCGGTTGCCGAGGACTTCCTGAAGCAGAACGGGTTTCTCAACTGAGGTCCGGTTCGCGGCGGGAGGCGTCGGAGCAATGAAGGTCGACAAGCTCGGGGTCCCCATCGCCGCGCTCGCTCTCTTCGGCGCCCTCGCGGCGCCCTTCGTGACCTTTCGCGCGAATCGCATCGCGGGCGGCGAGGGGCGTCGCATCCTCGAAGCGCTGCCGTCGGCCAGCGCCGCCCTGTTGCTGGCCGTGGTCCTCGGGGGGTCGCTGCTGGCGCTCCTGAGCCTCCGTCCTGGCGTCCGCCTCGCTGCCAGCATGGCCTCCCTCGTCACGCTGGCGCTGACGATCGGCACGGCGGCGGTGTACCTTACGCCCGAGGGCAACACCTATGCCCGGATCGCCCCTGCCTCCGGGTTCTGGCTGATGACCTTCGCCTTTGCTCTTCTTGCGACCGATGCGCTGACGCGGTTGCGCCTCGGACCGCTCGCCCGGGTTGCGGCGCTTCTCCTCGTGGCGCTGGCGATCGGACTGCTCCTCGCTTCGGGCCGTCTCGACGGTCTCTCGATCATGAAGGAGTACGCCAACCGCGCCGATGTGTTCTGGAGCGAGGCGCAACGCCACGTCGTCCTTGCCGTCGGCTCGCTCGTCGCCGCGGTGCTGGCCGGCCTGCCGCTCGGCGTGCTCTGCCATCGGGTCGAGGCGGTCCGCGCGCCGGTGCTCGGCGTCCTGAACATCATCCAGACCATCCCCTCGATCGCGCTTTTCGGCATCCTGATCGCTCCGCTGGCGTGGCTCGCCGCCAACGTCCCGGCGGCGGCGGCGGTGGGCATCCGCGGCATCGGTGCCGCGCCCGCCTTTCTGGCGCTTTTCCTCTATTCGCTGCTGCCCGTCGTCGCGAACACGGTCGTCGGGCTCGCCGGCGTGCCGGGTGGCGCGAACGACGCCGCCAGAGGCGTCGGCATGACCGACCGTCAGCGGCTCTTCGGGGTCGAGTTCCCCCTGGCCCTGCCGGTCATCCTGACCGGGGTGCGCATCGTCCTGGTCCAGAACATCGGACTGGCGACCATCGCCGCGCTGATCGGCGGCGGCGGCTTCGGCGTTTTCGTGTTCCAGGGAATCGGCCAGACCGCGATGGATCTGGTGCTGCTCGGCGCCGTGCCGACGGTCGCCCTTGCCTTTGCCGCGGCAGTGCTGCTCGACGCAGCGGTAGAGGTGAGCAATGCCGCTCCCGGGAGGGTCCGACCCGCATGATCGAGATCGAGAACCTCAGCAAGACCTACGGCGAGGCCAGGGTCGTCGTCGACGTCACCATGGCGGTGCCGGCTCGCAGCATCACGGTGATCGTTGGCACATCCGGATCGGGCAAGACCACGGTGCTGCGCATGGTCAACCGGCTGGTCGAGCCCACCGGCGGCACCGTTCGCATCGATGGCCAGGACGTCAGCGCCGTTCCCGGGCCGGAGCTCCGGCGCCAGATCGGATACGTGATCCAGGGGCACGGGCTCTTTCCGCACCGGACCGTGGCGCAGAACGTCGCCACCGTCCCGAACCTCCTCGGCTGGGAGCCGGCGCGGACCGAGGCACGGGTAGCGGAGCTTCTGTCGCTCTTCCAGCTCGACCCCGCGCTCTATGGACCCCGCTATCCGCACGAGCTCTCCGGCGGCCAGCAGCAGCGCGTCGGGGTGGCGCGGGCGCTGGCGGCCGAGCCGCGGGTTCTGCTGATGGACGAACCCTTCGGCGCGCTGGACCCGCTGATCCGCGCCAAGGCGCAGGACGACCTCCTGGCGATCCAGCGCCGTTTCGGAACCACCGTGATCCTGGTCACCCACGACATGGAGGAAGCGATCCATCTCGGAGACCGGATCGCGGTGATGGACGGCGGACGCCTGATCCAATACGCGGCGCCGGCCGAGATTCTCGCCCGACCGGCCTCGGGCTTCGTCGAGACACTGGTCGGGCGGGCCGAGCGGCCGTTCCGGCTGCTCTCGCTCGGAACCGTCGGCGAGGCGGTCGAGCCCGGCCCGGCAGAGGGCGAGCCGATCCCGGTGACCGCCAACCAGCGCGATGCCCTGGCCGAGATGCTGTGGGCCGGGCGCGCGGTGCTGCCGGTGGTCGACGCCGAGGGCGTCCCGGTTGGCCGGGTCTCCGTCGACGGACTGGTGCGCCGCGCGGCGCGGCCCGGCGCGTGAGGATCGGCCTCCTCCTGCGCCTGCTGGCGCTGGCGCTTCTGGTCGCATTCCTCGCGTCCCCGCAAAGCTTTGCGCCCGTCTTCCAGCCGCTCACCCAGAACAACGCGCCGGCGATCTACACCCAGAACGACCTCCTGACGCTGACGCTGGTTCACCTGCGGATCGTGTTTCTAGCGACCTTCGCCGCGACCGTTGTGGCGCTGGCGCTGGCGGTGCTCGTCACGCGACCCTTCGGCACCGAGTTCCTGCCGCTGTCACGCGGCATCGTGAACATCGGCCAGACCTTCCCCCCGGTGGCTGTCCTGGCCATCGCCGTGCCGCTGGTCGGCTTCGGAGCGAAGCCGACCCTCTTCGCGCTCTTCCTCTACGGCCTCCTGCCGATCTTCGAAAACGGCATAACCGGCCTGACGACCCTGCCGGGCCAGGTGATGGAGGCGGCGCGAGGCGCCGGAATGACACCGAGGCAGCAGCTGACCCGAGTCGAACTGCCACTCGCCTTTCCGGTGATCCTCGCCGGCATCCGCCTGTCCGTGGTGATCGGCCTCGCAACCGCGACCATCGGATCGACCGTGGGCGCGAGCACCCTCGGCGAGGTCATCATCGCGGGCCTGCTGTCGAACAACCTGGCCTTCGTGCTGCAAGGGGGCCTCATCGTCGGCACTCTGGCCGTGCTGATCAACGACAGCCTCGTCGCCCTAGAGCGCGTGGTGACGCGGCGCATGGGCAAATAGCCTACCGCCGCGAGGGCCTGCCCTCCGCGCCATCACGGTCACGGACTGGCTCATGTCACCTGAATCGCCGCTAGACTAGCCTTCCACCTCTCGGCGACCGAGGTCATCAACGAAACCCGTGGCGATGTTGCCGGTCGGGCCGTACGCACCCCTCAGCCAGTCCGCCCGCCGATTGTGGCACTCACATCGAAGGCGCTGGTGAAGACGGACATCGCACGCAAGCGCGAGGCCGCTGCGGCGCTCCTGGCGAAGGTGGCCTGAATAAAAGGTGGCCTGAATAATCAGAGACAGATCGGATCGTCTCGGCATCTCGCAGGACGAGGAATCGTGGAATGCTGGCTCTACCCCTACCCCTTCGATCGAGTGATCGAAGGGACGACCGGCCGGCCATTTCCCGGCTGCCGTCGTCCTGAGGGAGAAGTCCCCACGGTCGGCGAGGATCACGACGACAGTCATCCTTCACGAGCCGCCTCATGCCCCTCGGGCGAGGCGCCCACGTCAAGCGCAGCACCGGCCCCTCGACACATCGGCCGCGCCCGCACCCAGTCAGCCGAGAGAGGTGACCAGTTCGCGCCAGTCCTCGCGCTCGCGGGAGCCGGCGAGGCGCTGGCCGAAGATCTGGCAGATGTTGGTGCCGGCGGCATCGTAGAGCTCGAGGGCGTGGATGTCGCCGTTGACCGAGGGCTTGCGGACGATCCAGGCGGCGGCGATGCGGTCCTGGCGCAGGTGCAGGTTGAAGGCCGGGTCGAGGACGTTGAGCCACGGGCCCATGACCTCGACGCGGTGGACCGCCCCGGAGTGGATCTGCATGCAGCCGGGGTTGCCGACGAAGATCATGATCGGCATCGCGCCGTCCTTGACCGCCTCGAGGATCGCCCGGGCGGCGCCGGGGGCGACCGGGCGGGCGAGCGCCGGGCCGGCAAGGCGCATCGCCTGGGCCCGGGTGACCCCGAAGGTGCGGAGCAGCGCGAAGAATTCGTGGGTGTGCCGGAGGCTCTCCCAGGCGGCGACGAGGCCGGCACGGTCGATCCCGGCGTCGTCGCGCTCCGCCTGTGGCGGCGGGGCCGGCGCGAAGGCGGCAGGGTCGGCGTCGGGATCGGCATGGGCGGCGACGAGGGCGGCGAGCGCCGGGGTGCCCCCGTATATCTTGTGGATGGCGGTGCCGGCGGCGTCGAAGAACAGCAGTCCGGTGCGCGGTCCGCTCGCCACCTCCTCGTGCAGGGCATAGGCGATGCGCCAGTTCCGCAGGAAAAGGCGCAGGTCGATGGCGCCGACCACCTGCCCCATCATCCCCTCGATGTCGGGCGCGGCGAAGGTCCCGCGGGACTCGATGACGCAGGCGTCGTTGCGGGTGAGCGCGAGCACGTCGCCGGCCTCGGGCATCCGGCGGAGCAGGTCGGCGAAGGGCGCGCGCAGCCGGACGGCGCTGCCGCCGGGACGGCGGGCCTCGAGCAGCGCCGCCTCGGGGACGCCGAGCGCCTCGGCGGCGTCCCGCATCCGGAGCGGGCGCCCGCCCGCCTGCAGGGCAGCCTCGCGCGCGAGCAGGTCCTCGGCGTCGATGGTCTCCGGCATGATGCTCCTCCCGCGCTGCGGGGCGAGCATAGATAGCCGACCGCAAGGGTCAAGAATGGCGCGGCTCCCACCGGCTCCCACATGATCCGGCCGACGCTGCCCCACGGCCGGGGCCGACGGAACCGGCGGCGACGCCGAGACGGTGCTCCCCGATGCAACGGTGAAGCGCGCCGCGGGCGGACCGGCGCCGGGTGCGGGCGGCTGACGCGGCGCTTGCCGCGGCGGGGGAGACCGATTGCCTCCCGGGAGCGCCCCGCCTAGGCTCGCCGCAAGAGGCGGGGAGGACGAAGATGGCGGACGGCTGCACGGTCGGTTTGGTCGGGCTCGGGTCGATGGGTTACGGGATGGCCCGGTCGCTGCTCGCGGCGGGGCACCGCGTCCACGGCTTCGACGTGGTGCCGGCGCAGGAGGCGCGCTTCGTCGGCGACGGCGGGGCCGAGGGCGCCCGCGCGGCGGTGGCGCCGACGCTCGACGCCCTGGTCGTCGTCGTCCTCAACGCCGCCCAGACCGAAGCGGTGCTGTTCGGGCCCGAGGGCATGGCGCCGGCGCTGCGGCCCGGGCGCCGTCGTCGTCGCCTGCGCGACCGTGGCGCCGGATTTCGCCCGGGAGATGGCGCGGCGCTGCGCGGAAACCGGGCTCCACTATCTCGACGCGCCGATCTCGGGCGGGTCGGCGCGGGCGGCGGCGGGGACGCTGTCGGTGATGGCCTCGGGAACGCCGGAGGCCTTCGCGGCGGCGAAGCCGGTGCTCGACGCGACCGCGGAGACGGTCTTCGCGCTCGGCGACGCGGCCGGGGCCGGATCGGCGATGAAGGCGGTCAACCAGCTCCTCGCCGGGGTGCATATCGCCGCGATGGCCGAGGCGCTGACCTTCGGGATGACGCAAGGGGTGACGCCGGCTGAGTTCGTCGCGGTGATCTCGAAATGCGCCGGCACCTCGTGGATGCTCGAGAACCGCGCGCCGCACATCGTCGACGGCGACTACACCCCGCGCAGTTCGGTCGACATCTGGCCGAAGGACCTCGGGATCGTGCTCGACATCGCCCGCGGCGCGAAGTTCGGCGCGCCGATCGCCGCGGCGGCGCTGCAGCAGTTCCTCGCCGCCTCGGGATCGGGCCTCGGGCGCGAGGACGACGCCGCCGTGGCCAAGGTCTACGCCCGCAACGCCGGACTGACACTGCCGGGCGAGGGGTAAGCCCGCGCCAGGACCACGGGTACCACAAGCCGGAACCCGCTCTCACCCCTTCGTCCCGCTTGGCATCGCGGCGCTTCGGCGACATTGTCGGACGACAAGTCGTGGTACAAACGAACGGAAAAGGAGGAACCGCATGTGCCGCATCTTCGCGGGCCAGGATCCGTCGCGATACGAACCCGAGACCCGGCGGCTCCGGCTCAACGGCCAGAGCACCAGCCTGCGCCTCGAGGCCGCCTTCTGGGAGATCGTCGACAGCATCGCCGCCGGCCAGGGGATGAGCACCCCGGCCTTCATCTCGAAGCTGCACGACGAGGTGCTGGAGGAGCACGGCGAAGCGCAGAACTTCAGCTCGCTGCTGCGCTGCTCCTGCCTGATCCACGTCGCGGAGGGCGCCTCGCTGGAGGCCGTCCGCGTCGCGGCGGAATGAAGCGCGGATAAATTCGGGCGGGTAGTATCCCCATACTACCCCCCGCCCCGGACGCCGACGCTAAGCTTTCCGCAAGAAGAACGGGAGGCACCATGGCCAAGGCGATCCACTCGATGATCCGGGTGCTCGACGAGGCGCGCTCGGTCGATTTCTATCGCGCCGCCTTCGGCCTCGAAACCGCGACGCGGCTCGACTTCGACACCTTCACGCTCGTCTACCTGCGCAGCCCGGACGCCGACTTCGAGGTCGAGCTCACCATCAACAAGGACCGCACCGAGCCCTATGCGCTCGGCGACGGCTACGGGCATATCGCCTTCGTCGTCGACGACCTCGACGCCGAGCACGCGCGCTTCACGGCGGCCGGCCTCGCCCCGCGCAAGATCGTCGAGTTCAACCGCGACGGCGCGCTGCTCGCGCGCTTCTTCTTCGTCGCCGATCCCGACGGATACCAGATCGAGATGGTCCAGCGTCACGGGCGATACACCTGACGCGCGGCCTCCTCGCCAGCAAAAAAAGCAAGCGGATCACGGAGGAAACCATCCCATGACCACTGTTCTGAGTCGGAGCGGCCTGACGAGACGAGCGCTGCTCTCGCGCGCGGCCGTCGCCAGCGCGGCCCTGATGACCGGGATCGGCTTCGTCGCCGCGCGCGACGCGGCCTGGGCGCTCGAGGTGACGACCCTCAAGCCCGAGACCATGGCGACGCTGATCGTGATGGCCCGCGACCTCTTCCCCCACGACCGGCTCGGCGACGAATTCTACGCCGTGGCGATGAAGGGCTACGACACCCCCGAGCAGGCCGAGGCGATCGAGGCCGGGGTCGCGGCGCTCGACGTGGCGGCGCAAGGCGCGGGCTACACGGCCTATGCGGCCGTGCCGTGGGAGGTGGACCGGGTGGCGATCCTGCGCGGCATGGAGAAGGCGCCGTTCTTCCAGACGATCCGGGGCGGGATGGTGACCGGCCTCTACAACCAGAAGGAGCTCTGGCCGATCTTCGGCTACGAGGGCGAGAGCTACTCCAAGGGCGGCTACATCGACCGCGGCTTCAACGACATCGCCTGGCTGTAGGAGCGCGGATCATGGCTGCACCCTTTGACCTCAACGACGACACGGTCGTCGTCATCATCGGCACCGGTGCCGGCGGCGGCGTGCTCGGCAACGGACTGGCGCAGAAGGGCATCTCCGTCGTCGCCCTCGAAGCCGGCGGCGACCACCAGCCCGAGGACTTCGTCAACGACGAGTGGGAAAGCTTCGCCCAGCTCGCCTGGCTCGACATGCGCACCACCTCCGGGACGTGGCGGGTGGCGCGCGACTTCCCCAACCTGCCGGCGTGGATCGTCAAGTCGGTCGGCGGCACGACGACGCATTTCGCCGGCGCCAGCCTGCGCTTCCAGGATCACGAGTGGAAGGCGCTGACCAACTACGGTCCCGTGCAGGGCGCGAACCTGCTCGACTGGCCGATCGACGGGGCCGAGATGGCGCCGTGGTACGACAAGGCCGAGGCCAAGATGGGCGTCACCCGCACCGGCAACCTGCCCGGCCTGCCGGGGAACAACAACTACAAGGTCTTCGAGGCCGGTGCGAAGAAGATCGGCTACAAGAGCGTCGACACCGGACACATGGCGATCAACTCGGTCGACTACGACGACCGGATGTCGTGCCAGCAGACCGGCTTCTGCTTCCAGGGCTGCAAGTGGGGGGCGAAGTGGTCGACGGCCTATACCGACGTGCCGCGGGCGGTGGACACCGGCAACTACGAGCTGCGGACCGGCGCGATGGCCCTGCGGGTCGAGCATGACGACACCGGTCGGGTGACGGGCGTCGTCTACGTCGACAAGGACGGCAAGGAGCAGCGCCAGAAGGCGCGGATGGTCGCGGTGGCGGCGAACACCATCGAGAGCCCGCGGCTGCTGCTCAACTCCGCCTCGACGATGTTCCCGGACGGACTGGCGAATTCCTCGGGGCAGGTCGGGCGCAACTACATGCGCCACACCACCGGCTCGGTCTACGGCATCTTCGAGGAACCGGTGCGGATGTGGCGCGGCACGACGATGGCCGGCGTCATCCGCGACGAGGCCCGGCACGATCCGAGCCGGGGCTTCGTCGGCGGCTACGAACTCGAGACGCTGTCGCCTCGGCCTGCCGTTCATGGCGGCCTTCCTCGATCCCGGCGCCTGGGGGCGGTCGTTCACCTCGGCGCTCGACGGCTACGACAAGATGGCCGGGATGTGGATCGTCGGCGAGGACATGCCGCAGGAGACCAACCGGGTGACGCTGAACACCGACGTCAAGGACAAGTTCGGGCAACCCGTGCCGAACGTGCACTACGACGACCACCCCAACGACCTCGCCATGCGCGCCCACGCCTATGCGCAGGGCATGGCGATCTACGACGCGGTCGGGGCGGTGCGCTCCTTCCCGACGCCGCCCTACCCCTCGACGCACAACCTCGGCACCAACCGGATGAGCGCGAACCCGCGGGATGGCGTCGTCAACCAGTACGGGCAGTCCCACGACATCCCGAACCTCTTCATCTCGGACGGCAGCCAGTTCACGACGGGGGCGGCGGAGAACCCGACGCTGACCATCGTCGCGCTGGCGATGCGGCAGACCGAGCACATAGCCGGCGAGTTGTCGAAAGGCAACATCTGACCGGCTGGAGGGCCGCTCTCCCCAGCGGCGGCCCTCCCCCTTTCCAACACGCGAGAATTTGCCGCGAACCCTTGGCCCGATCATTCGCCGCGAGCGTTTGCATCCCCGCCCGACCTGCGGCAGTTTGACGCATAAGAAGAATCAACCTTGGGAGGAAATGCCGTGAAACGGACGATGATGGCCTGCGCCCTGATCGCGCTGGCGCCGGGGCTCGCCCTCGCCCAGGCGGCCGCCGACAATCTCGACAAGCTCTCGCACTTCAAGACCACCGGGACGACGACCTTCACCACCGTCGAGCAGACCGGCGAGTTCGCCGACGGCATCCGGAAGACCCTCGAAAAGATCAAGCTGCCCGAGGGTTTCAAGATCGCGCTCTACGCCGTCGTCCCCGACGCGCGCCACATGGCGGTCGGGCCGCAGGGGATCGTCACCTTCGTCGGCACCCGCAAGACCGAAGTCTGGGCGATGACCGACCGCAACAAGGACGGCAAGGCCGACGAGGTGAAGAACTTCGCCCCCTCGCTCGCCAAGGCGATCCCCAACGGCCCGTGCTTCTCGCCCGACGGGATGCTCTACATCGCCGAGCAGAACCGCGTGCTCCAGTACCCGGCGGCCGAGTTCTTCTACGAGAGCCCGGACGTCGTCGCCGCCCCGGTGATCGCCGAGGGCGACCTCGTCCCGGCCGACAACGAGAGCTACAACCACACCGCCCGCGTCTGCCGGGTCGGGCCGGACGGCAAGCTCTACGTCGCGATCGGCCAGCCCTACAACGTCACGCCGGCCGATCTCGTCGCGCCCTTCAAGGAGGCGGGCATCGGCGGGATCATCCGCATCGGCCAGGATGGCAAGGGCCGCGAGGTCTTCGCCACCGGCATCCGCAACTCGGTCGGCATCGACTTCCAGCCGGGGACGGGCGAGCTCTGGTTCACCGACAACCAGGTCGACGGCATGGGCGACGACCAGCCGCCGGGCGAGATCAACCACGCCACCGCCGCGGGCCAGTCCTTCGGCTTCCCGTGGTACGGCGGCGGCAGCGTCCGCACCACCGAGTTCAAGGACGAGACCCCGCCCGAGGGCGTCATCTTCCCCGTCGTCGAGGAGGCCCCCCACGCCGCGGACCTCGGCATGACCTTCTACACCGGCTCGATGTTCCCGGCGGAGTACAAGGGCGCGATCTTCTCGGCCCAGCACGGCTCGTGGAACCGCACCGTCCCGGTCGGAGCGCGCGTCATGGTGACGAAGATCGCCGAGGACGGCAGCGCCACCAGCGAGGTCTTCGCCTCGGGCTGGCTCAACGAGGAGTCCGGCGAATATCTCGGCCGGCCGGTCGACGTCGCCCAGCTCCGCGACGGCTCGCTCCTCGTCTCGGACGACCTCGCCGGCGCCGTCTACCGGATCTGGTACGAGAAGCCCGCCGGCTGATGCGCCTCGTCCTCACCCTCGGTCTCGGCGGACTGCTTCTCGCCGGGGCCACCTTCGCGCAGGACCTCGAGGCCGGGCGCAAGGTGGCAACCATGTGCCGCACCTGCCACGGGCTCGACGGCATCGCGGTGATGCCGGTCGCCCCCAACATCGGCGGCGAGGCCGCCGACTATCTCGCCGGGCAGCTGCGGGCCTTCCAGACCGGCGCGCGGCAGCAGGAGATGATGACGGTGGTCGCCGCCGGCCTCTCCGACCAGCAGATCGCCGACGTGACCGCCTGGTACGCCAGTCAGTCCGTCGCCGCGGTACCGCCGGCGGGCTTCGACGCGGCGGCCGCCCCCGAGGTCTGCGCCCAGTGCCATGGCGCCGACGGCATCGCGGTGATCCCCGAGGCGCCGAACCTCGCCGGGGAAAACGCGATCTACCTCGACACGCAGCTCCAGGCCTTCCGCTCGGGCAAGCGCGCCAGCGAGATCATGGGACCGATAGCAGCCGACCTCGACGACGAAGCCCTCCGCGCGGCGGTGGCGTGGTACGCGGCGATCGGCTTGAAGCCGGCGGCGCCCTGAGCCGACCGGCCGGCGCATCGCCCGCCGCACCGCGGCGCACCCGCCGGCAGCGTCAGGCGCCGCCGTAGTCGCTGTCGCTGACCTGCTCCATCCAGTCGACGGTCTTGCCGTCCTTCACCTCGTGGATGGCGATGTGCGTCATCGCGGTCGCCGGCGAGGCGCCGTGCCAATGCTTCTCGCCGGGCCCGAACCACACCACGTCGCCCGGCCTGATCTCCATCACCGGCCCGCCCGCGCTCTGCGCCCGGCCGAGGCCCGCGGTCACGACCAGCGTCTGCCCCAGCGGATGCGTGTGCCAGGCCGTCCGCGCCCCGGGCTCGAAACTGACGCTCACGCCCTGCACCCGCGCCGGATCGAAGCCGTTGAACAGCGGGTCGGTCCGCACGGTCCCGGTGAACCAGTCCGCCGAACCCTTGCCCGACGGCCGGCTGCCCGCCCTGACGATGTCCATGTCGCTCTCCTTCTCCGGTCCGATGGCTCGATGCCCAGCCCGCGCCAGCCCTGATGAACGAGACGTTAACGCGCGAGGTGATATCATTCAATATCAAACACTTGATTGCTTGCGCACGCGTGCGCAGACGCATCCCCCCTGCCCCCTCGCCGCTTCAGGCGATGGTCATCAGGCTGGCGTTGCCGCCCGCCGCGGCCGTGTTGATCGAGGTCGAGACCTCCTCGGTCAGCCACTGCAGACAGATCGCCTCCGGGTCGCCCGCCAGCTCCTCCGAACTCGCCGACTGGATCAGCACCAGCGGCCCGGCCAGGGTCGCGATCCGTCCCGCAACCGCCCGCACCGCCTCCGCATCCCCCTCGACCAGCGCGCCGGCAAACGGCCCGTCGGTCTCCCACGCGGCGGTGACGTCCACCCGCGCAGCCACCGACGCCGGCAGATCGGCCACCCCCGCCGCCAGCCCCGAGGCCGCGTCGATCGCAATCCGGTTGCCCGTCGCAAGCGCCGCCGCCATCTGCCGGCGCAGCCCGGTCGCAGTCCGCGGCCACCAGCAGAATCCGCCCCCGCGGCCGCAGCCCGTAGAGGTTGCGCTCCCCGACCGGACCCGGCAGCTCGACCTCCAGCCCGATGCCCGACCGGCCCGCGAAGCCCCGCGCCGCCTCGGCATCCGCGGCCAGTCCCTTGCCATCCAGCCACAGCGCGAAGTCGGTCAGCCCCGGGTCCGTCTCCACCGACCCGCCCGTCGCCGGCACCGGCGCCCGCGCCACCAGCCGGCCAAGATAGAGCGGCCCGCCCGCCTTGGGCCCGGTGCCCGACAGGCCGCGCCCGCCGAACGGCTGCACGCCGACCACCGCGCCGATGACGTTGCGGTTGACGTAGAGATTGCCCGCCTCCACCCGCCGCGTCACCTGCGCGATCGTCTCGTCGAGCCGCGTGTGCAGGCCGAAGGTCAGGCCGTAGCCGGTGGCGTTGATCTCGTCGATCAGCCCGTCGAGATCGGCGCGCCGGTAGCGCAGCACGTGCAGCACCGGGCCGAACACCTCGCGCTCCAGATCGGCAAGCGCCCGATCTCGATGATCGTCGGCGGCACGAAGGTGCCCCGCTGCGCCGCCTCCGGCAGCGCCACCTGCTCGACCCGGCAGCCCGAGCCCGCGCATCCGCGCGATATGCCGCGTTGATCCCGTCCTGCGCCTCGGCGGTGATGACCGGGCCGATGTCGACGTGCCGAGCCGGTCGGTCCGCCCGAGCCGCAACTCCTGCGAGCGCGCCCTTCAGCATCGTCAAGCGTCCGGTCGGCGACATCCTCCTGCAGGCACAGCACCCGCAGCGCCGAGCAGCGCTGGCCCGCGCTGTCGAAGGCCGAGGCGATCACGTCGGCGACCACCTGTTCGGCCAGCGCCGAGAGTCGACGATCATCGCGTTCTGCCCGCCGGTCTCGGCGATCAGCGGGATCGGCCGTCCCGCCGCCGAAAGCCGCGCTGGCCAGCTGCGCCTGGATCAGCCGCGCAACCTCGGTCGAGCCGGTGAACATCACCGCCGGCCGTCTCCGGCGCCGCCGACCAGCGCCGCGCCCGAGCGCGCCGTCGCCGGGCAGCGAACTGCAGCGCGTCCGCCGGCACGCCCGCCTCATGCAGCAGCCGCACTGCTCTCGGCCGCGATCAGCGGCGTCTCCTCGGCCGGCTTGGCCAGCACCGGATTGCCCGCGACCAGCGCCGCCGCGACCTGCCCGGTGAAGATCGCCAGCGGGAAATTCCACGGGCTGATGCAGACCACCGGCCCGAGCGGCGCATGCGCCGGCCCGAGCGTGCCGCGCGCCTGCTCGGCATAATAGCGCAGGAAGTCGATCGCCTCGCGCACTTCGCCGATGGCGTTGGCGGCCGACTTGCCGGCCTCGCGCATCACGATCGCCATCAGCGGCTCGCATCCGCGCCTGCATGGCATCGGCCGCGCGGTCGAGGCAGGCCGCGCGCTCCGCCGCCGGAACCGCCGGCCCAAGCCGGCGCCGCCGCCGCCGCGTCGGCCATGATCCGGCCCGCAGCCGCGCCATCGAGCTCGTCCACCGTGCCCGACCACGATCGCGATGATCCGCCGGGTTGCACCACCGGCGCGCTCGCGCCCCTCGGCCGCCGTCACCAGCATCGGCCGCGCCGCCTGCTGCACCCCGGCCGTGGCGGCAAGCGTCTCCGACAGCCCGGCCAGCGTCGTCTCGTTGGACAGGTCGAGCCCGGCCGAATTGACGCCGCTCCGCCCCGAAGAGCGCCGCCGGCAGCGCGATCAGCTCATGCGGCGCACCGACGACCGGCATCGCCGCAACGATCTCGACCGGATCGGCGATCAGCTCGTCGACCGGCACCGCCGGGTCGGCGATGCGGTTGACGAAGGACGAGTTCGCGCCGTTCTCCAGCAGCCGCCGCACCAGATAGGCGAGCAGCGTCTCGTGCGTGCCGACCGGCGCATAGATGCGGCACGGGCGCGCCGAGCTTGTCCGGCCCGACCACCTCGTCATAGAGCGGCTCGCCCATGCCGTGCAGGCACTGGAACTCGTAGTCGCCGACGCGCGAAATCCGGCCCGGCCAGATGATAGATCGTCGCCAGCGTCTGCGCATTGTGCGTCGCGAACTGCGGGAACACCGCGTCGCGGCGCCGCCAGCAGCTTGCGCGCGCAGGCGATATAGGCGACGTCGGTGTGGACCTTGCGCGTATAGACCGGGAAATCGCGTCAAGCCGTCGACCTGCGCGCGCTTGATCTCGGCGTCCCAATAGGCGCCCTTGACCAGCCGCACCATGATCCGGCGCTCGACGCGGCGGGCGAGGTCGATGATCCAGTCGAGCACGAACGGGCAGCGCTTGCCATAGGCCTGCACCACGAAGCCGAGGCCGTTCCAGCCCGCCAAGCGCCGGATCGAGGCCAGGCTCTCCAGCAGGTCGAGCGACAGTTCCAGCCGGTCGGCCTCCTCGGCGTCGATGTTGCAGCCCGATGTCATAGGACTTCGGCCAGCACCGCCAGCGCCGTCACGCGCGGCAGCAGCTCGGCCATCACCCGCTCGGCCTGCGCGCGCGCATAGCGCGGGTGCAGCGCCGACAGCTTGATCGAGATGCCCGGCCCGTCATAGATGCCGCGCCCGGCCGCCGCCTTGCCGATGGCATGGATCGCCGTCTCGTAGTCGGCGTAGTAGCGCGTCGGCGTCGGCGGCCGTGGTCGCCGCCTCGCCCAGCATGTCGTAGGAATAGCGGAAGCCCCGCGCCTCCAGCGGCCGCGCGCGCTTCAGCGCCTCGGCGATCGTCTCGCCGGTGACGAACTGCTCGCCCATCATCCGCATCGCCATGTCGACGCCGCGCCGGATCACCGGCTCGCCGGCGCGCGCGATCAGCCGGGTCAGCGCCGCCGACAGGCCGCGGTCGTTGACGCGTGCTGGTCAGCTTGCCGGTGACGACCAGCCCCCAGGTCGCCGCATTGACGAACAGCGACCGGCCGCCGCCGAGATGCGACCGCCAGTCGCCATCGGCGATCTTGTCGCGGATCAGCGCATCGCGCGTGGCGGTGTCGGGGATGCGCAGCAGCGCCTCGGCGAGGCACATCAGCGCCACGCCCTCCTGGCTCGACAGCGAATATTCCTGCACCAGCCCCTCGACGCCGGTGCCCTTGTGCTTGGCGCGCAGCGCCGTCGACCAGCTTGCGCGCGGTCGCCGCGGCGGCGGCGCGCATCGCCTCGGGCAGGCGTGGCGGCCTCGACCAGCGGCGGCAGGCACTCCGGCTCCGGCCGACGATAGGCGGCCGTGATCGCGCGGCGCAGCGGCGTCTGCGGGCGGATCGGCGGGGCGAAGTCGGCGAAGGGCGCGCTGGCCGGGTCGAGGCGGAGCTTGTGCATCTGGGCGATCCTACGCGGAGTTGGCGTCCGGGGCGAGATAGCACGGAGCCGCAGGTCATTCTCACTTGCTTTGGGGCCATTGGCAGGCATCCTGCCCTCATTTCGACCGCCGCAACAGGTAAAGGCGATATGCGAACCGCTCCGGACAGCGATATCGACTTATTCGACCGAAGGATCATCGACCTGCTCCTCCAGGACGGCCGCATGACGATCACCGATCTTGCCGCGCGGGTCGGGCTCTCCAAGACCCCCTGCCAGGTACGGGTGCGCCGGCTGGTCCGCGACGGCTTCATCGAGGGCTTCCGCGCGGTGGTGAACCCCGCCCGCCTCGGCCTCGTCCACGTCGCCTTCGCCGAGGTGAAGCTGACCACAACCAGCGACGAGGCGCTGCAGAGCTTCAACGCGGCGGTGAAGGCGATCCCGGAGGTCGAGGAATGCCACATGATCGCCGGCCGCTTCGACTACCTGCTCAAGGTCCGCACCGAAGACATCGCCCGCTACCGCTACGTGCTTGGCGAGCGTATCTCCAGCCTGCCCTTCGTCGCCGGTACCTCGACCAGCGTCGTGATGGAGGTGGTCAAGGAAAGCTGGGGCGGCGGCCCCAAGGGACAGGTTGCCTGAAAGCGCCCTCTCGCCCGACCGCCGAGGCCCTGCCCGCTACCAGTCGCCGGCACCTTGCAGGGTCGGGACGAAGAGCGGGGCAAGGGTGGCAGCGTAGGTGGCGGTCAGGTGGTTGCTGTCACGGTAGAGCGGCCAGCCGTCCTGCGATACCGGGCAGTCGACCGGGCCGCAAAGCGCCTCGCCGAGCGGCAGGATCGCCGCCGCCCCCCGCGCCTCCGCGGCGCTGAAGAGCGCGTCGACCCCTGCCTGCCGCGCGTCATAGTCGGCGCGCGCCGGAGCGAAGGCGACCGACCTCCCGAGCCAGTCGGCCCGGGCCATCGCCACCGCGAGGTCGAACTCGTTCTCCGGCGCCTGCGTCACCAGCACCACCCGCCGGCCGAGCGCCGCCAGCGCCGCGAGGGTGCGATCGAGGCTGCGCGCGAAGACCCTGGCGTTCTCGGCGGTCGAGACCCGCGCCGTCTCGGCATCGCTGATGAAGACCGGATGGCCGACCTCGCGCCGGAAGCGCCGGCTCTCGGCATAGAAGGCCCAACGGCTGACGAGAACCACCGTCCCGAGCTCCGGCCGCGCCGCAATCTCGGCAACGATGCGATCGGCGAAATCCGCGCAGGTCTCGAACCCCCAGCGATACTGGTTGGCCCCGAGCAGCGGCACGCACCCCGCGGCGCCGAGGTAGAGCCCGGTGACGTGGGTCTCCCGCGCCGCCGCAGTGAAGGCCGGCATCAGCATCCCCGCGTGCGAGTCGCCCCAGACGACGAAGCGCGCCGCCGCGTCGGGGCCGTCGCCGATGACGCAGGGACGCCCTCCCGGAAGCGAGTCACAGGCCGCGAAGCCGACCTCGTCGAAACGGGCGTCGGCGATCGCCTGCGCGCGCGGTGAGACCCGCCCCGGCAACCCCTCCGATCCCGCGACGAGGCCCCCGGCAACCGACGCGACCGCGAGCGCCGCGACCCCGGCCCAGAGAAGCGCCGGGCGCCGCGGGAGCAACGCCTTCGTGCGGAACGGCCGCTCGACGAAATGCCACGACAGCGTCGCCGCCGCCACGGCGGCGAGGACGACCATCGCCGTCGTCACCGGTGTCGGCGGCGCAATCCATCCGATCCGCCAGAAGACCAGAAGCGGCCAGTGCCACAGGTACAGCGAGTAGGAGATGAGCCCGAAGAAGCGCACCGGCCCGAGCGAGAGCAGGGCACCCGCCCGCGTCGCGTTCTGCTTCGTTGCGGCGAGGACCAGCACCGCCCCCCCGACCGGCAGGATCGCCGCGACCCCGGGAAAGGGCGTGCGGGCATCGAAGCCGAAGATCGCGAAGGCGATCAGCCCGAGCCCGAGGGCCGCCAGCCCCTCGGCCACCACCCGCGGCAGCGGCCGCTGCCGGGGCGCAAGCGCGAGGGCCGAGCCGGCGAGCAGCTCCCAGACCCGCGCCGGCGTGTAGAAGAAGGCCGCGTCGTTCTGGGGATGGGTCATCGCGATCGAGAGCGCGAGCGAGGCCGCGAGCGTAACCAGCACCACCGGCAGCACCGCGCGCCGCGCCCAGCGCCAGAGCAGCCACAGGCAGATCGGGAAGGCGATGTAGAACTGCTCCTCGATCGCCAGCGACCAGGTGTGAATCAGCGGCTTGGTCTCCGCCGCCGCGACGAAATAGCCGGTCTCCTGCCGGAAGAAGATGTTCGAGACGAAAAGGGCCGACGCGACGAGGCTCCGCCCGTAGTCCTCGAGCTCGAACGGCAGCAGGAGCGCGAGCGCCGCCACGGTCGAAAGGCCGAGCATCACGAAGAGCGCCGGGAAGATCCGCCGGACCCGCCGCTCGTAGAAACCGGCGAGGGTGAAGCGTCCCGCGGCGATGTCGGCGGCGAGGATGGTGGTGATGAGGAAGCCCGAGATCACGAAGAAGACGTCGACGCCGACAAAGCCGCCATCGAAGCCGGTGACGTCGGCATGGAAGAGCACCACCGGCACGACGGCGACGGCGCGGAGTCCGTCGATTTCCGGGCGATAGGTCGGGCCGCTCAAGGGCGTGGCCCGGCGCTTGGTCGGTATGCGGGCATCACGCGCCGAAGCCTCCCCGCTGAGAATCGGTGCATACCGCCATCGCCGCTACCTTGGCACGGCCGCCCGACCGGTGCGAAGCCCCCACCGCTGCCACGACGCCGCCGCAGAAGAGGCTGCGGACTATGGCCCGAGCCGTACTCGGATGGGCTGAGGGGTCTCACCGGGCTGGGGCGCAGCCGGTAATCGCCGCCGAGCCTTAGCCGGGAAAAATCTCGCGACGGAAGGAGTAGCCGAGCGCGGAGAGGGCCGCATACTGGACCCGCGAAAGGCCGTAGAAGGCGCGAAAGACCGCCCGCGTCTGCTCCTCGCCGGCGGCAAGACCGTCGGCGACCATCTTCATCTGACCGAGCCGGCCCTCGGTCATCGAGACGGTGAGCGTGTCGTGCTCGATCCGCTGGCGCCACTTCTGCTGCCAGCGGGCGAGGCCGATCGCGTCGTAGTGCCCGACGTAGACTCCGGCGAGGCGCGGGTCGATCGTCGCGGCCCCGCGCGTGAGGGTCTTTCCGTCGCGCTGGGCCGAGTGGTTGCGGATCGAGCTGTACGTGCGGCCGGCGCGAAGGAATTGCTTGCCGGCGGTATGCCCGGTCAGGCCGCGCTGCATGTGAGGAGCGATCGATCGACCGTAGACGAGGCCGCCAAGGCCCTTCCAGAGCTTCTCGCGCTGCCAGCCCAGGCGGAAGTGAGTGCTGCCAAAGGGCGTGTCGATGGGATCGCCCGGTCCCCAGACCGCCTCTGCGGGGGGGACGGTGACGGAGTCGTTGCCCGCGGGGATGCCATCGAGGAAGGCTGCGATCGGACGATCACCGAAGACGAACTCGTCGGCATCGACGACCAGCAGCCAGTCGCTCTGACAGCGGCGCAGGGCGTCCTGATAGACCTGGTACTGGCGATCCTCGAGGATGCTCGGGCGCTCGCAGCCGAGCCCGGCCCAAAAAGCCTCGTTGGTCTCGAGAAGGACGAGCCCGGGTATGTCGAGGTCGCGGAGTTCGCTCGCCGAGCCGTCGATATAGATGAACGCCGTGTCGGCACCGGCGGCCGCGTAAAACTCGGCGAACCGGCGGACCACGTCCGGCGTTTCGCGCATCAGGGAAACCGTCGAGAAGGTCGCCATCCGTCAGCGGGTCCTGACGGGGATCGCGATCGGCACCAGATCTGGCGGCACCGGGAAACACGCGCGCCAAAGGCGCAGAACCAGTAAAGCAACCATCGCAGTTCCTTCCGCGGACGCCCTCAGTATATCCGGACCTTTCCGGGTTGCAACGACCCGGCGGCCCGCCTCGTTCGCATCAGGCCCGCTTCACCGTCGCGACCTGATCTCCATGGATCGATAGGCCCGTTCATGCGGCAAGCCCCGCGTTGGCGCCAGTATCGCCCATTGCGGAGTCTCGCAGGCGCATAGGCGGCAGCGCGGGACCTGCGCCCCCGCTGCCGCAAGAGACTCTGCGCCGGAACTCCGGCGCAGAAATCAGGCCGAACGCTTCAGTTCGGCGACCGGCTCCGGCATGTCCTTCCCGAGCCAGGTATGGGTCGGCACGATCGAGTCGATGTCGATCTCGGACCGGTAGGGAAGCAGCTGCCCGAAGGTCCAGGCCACGCACTCCGCAAGCGGCGTCGGGGTCATCATCGCGTCGATATAGGCCGTCTCGACGGTGTAGTCGTAGCTGGGACCACCCTCGAAGCGCGGGTTGAACCGGTTGCGCGACACCGTCGCATCGATGCCGAGCTTGCCGGCCTCGGCACGAACGATCTCCGCGAGTTCGTTGATCGAATAGCTCGCCGGGCTGTTGTTGATGATGCGGTGCTTCCCCGGCGCGCCGGGATTGTAGGCGAGACTGGCGAGGACCGTGACGCAGTCTTCGAGCGTCATGATGCCCGTCGTGTGCTGGCCATCGCCGTAGACGGTCAGCGGCACCCCGGCGATCGCCTGCGTGACGAACCGGTTGACCACCGTGCCGAGGACGTCGTCGTAGTCGAAGCGGGTATGCAGCCGCTCGTCGGCCGTCGTCTTCGCGGTGCCGCCGCCGAAGACGGTCGACTGCATGACGTCGGTGATCCGCAGGCCCCATTTCCGGCAGGCGAGGCCGGCGAAGTTGCCGTCGTTGATCTTGGTGATGTGGTAGAAGTCGTCGCTCGCACGCGGGAAGGGCACGGGGGCCGAAGAGACCTTGCCGTTGATCATCATGATCGAGTCGCCCTCGGGAATGTCGAGCCCGGGCTTGGCATAGGCGCCGAACGAGCCGAGCTTGACCAGATGGCAGTCCGGGCAGACGTCCTTGATCGTCCAGATCAGGTTCAGGAAGCCGACTTCGTTGTTCACGATCGTCTCGGCCGATTCCCGGAGCCCGAGCATCGAGTAAGGCGCCGACCGCTGGTGGGCCAGGTGGTAGATGACCTCGGGCGAAGCCTCGCCGAGGAAGGACGCCAGCGCATCGGCGTCCGAGCAGCAGACCGCCCGGAAGGACAGGTTGCGGATGTCCAGCGCCTCGGCTGCGGCAGCAATGCGCTCCGGCATGCTCGCGACCGGCAGAAGCGACTCCGCGCCCAGTTTGGCGGCGTTCCGCCGCGTGAGAAAGCTGTCCACGACGGTCACCCGCTTGCGGGGATAGCTCGCCGCAAGTTCGAGCGCGAGCGCCCAGCCAATGTAACCATCGCCTCCAAGTACGACTATATCGACCATCTGAAACTCCTCGGGATGGCGATTACAGGATTGGCGGCATTCACCGCGAAGGACAAATCCTCCCCGGCCTGAGCCCCCTCGAAACAACGCCCCCGCACAGCGTAAACGCCGCCCGGAATCTTCTTCCGCAAGCGCCAGCTGTTGGCGCCCATTTCGGACAGGCCGCACTCCGCCCCCGAGCGAAGTTTGCGATCGGCACGAACGCGATCGGCGTAGAGCCGCGCGACGCCCCGAGGCTGCTGCCTCCCGCACCGGTCGGCCACTGGCCGCCGGAAAGGCACGGACCGCATCCGGGTCGTGGTAACCCTGGCCCTTGCCGATGGTGAAGGGCACGCGACCGCAGCCGCCCGCCCCCCTTCCCACCCTGTCGAAGACGGGATGGACCCACTGCCGACCGACGAAGCGGAGGTCGTCGCGCAGATCAGTTCTTTCAGACCCTC
The DNA here is from genome assembly GCA_963798235.1 of uncultured Alphaproteobacteria bacterium. Taxonomy (GTDB): domain Bacteria; phylum Pseudomonadota; class Alphaproteobacteria; order Rhodobacterales; family Rhodobacteraceae; genus Amaricoccus. The sequence goes on from CAWCSN010000008.1 coordinate 24,775, forward strand.
GCAGCCTTGGCCGAAAGCCATGTGACGGCAGCCGGCGACCGCGTGGACGCCAGTCGACTGTATTGAGGTATCCGGAGCGTCGAAGGCCCTCGGCCCGGATTGAATTGGCGGAGCCGAGTGTGCGGCAAAGACGAGCGCTACGGCTTCAAAGCCCTTGAGCAGCACTGGGCTGCCGCTATACACAGGGCGGCCGGTGATCAGGACCCCGCATCGGCGCGTCCTCCCATCGGCAACTGTCCGCCTGTGGCGAACAACGGCGCAACGAGTAGCAGACATTTCCCCGTGATCGGTATAGTTAATAAATGTCACGTCCGAGGCTCTCTTGACCGCAGTCCTGAACATCGCCCTCTTGATCGCATCGGCATCCGCCGTGGTGCTCGCCCACTCGGGCGCGAAGGCGCTGCTGTTCGACCTGCGCAGCGCGACGTCCGCCTCGGGCAAGGGCGCGCGCGGCGCAAGTGATATCGCGTTCGATGCGCTGATGATCGTCGTCGGCGGCGTTACCGCCGCTGGCGCTCTGTGGGCGACCTTCTTGCGCTGATCAGGCGGACGGCGGTGGCGTCGACCTCGATGATCGCGGCCGGGACCGGCGGCTTTTCCATCGCTGGGGCTTGGCCGCTTCCGCAATGCCGATCGGCTGCCGAAATGCACCGCCGTCGACCAGAATTCCATCCCGATCCACCGCGGATTCGCCGCGTCAGGCTGGCTCGGACGCGCATCAAATCCGGCATCGAGCACAACCAGAGCGATTGTTCCCTGCCGAACCGTGGCCGCATCGAGACAAGATGGAAGACAGATCATCTTTGTTGTACCGCTCACTGTTCGCGTCTTTTACTCACCCCGGCGAAGATCGCCGGGCATCCCCTCGCTCACTTCCCGGTCAGTTTGAAGCCCGCCAGGGCGGTCCGGAAAATGATCTCCACGTCGCGCCAGAAACCGTAGGTCTCGGCATAAGCGACATCGAGCTCCACCCGATCGTCGTATGACATCGCATGTCGTCCGTCGGTCTGCCAGAGCCCGGTCAGGCCAGGCTTCACCGCCATGTAGCTTTCCGCGTGCTTCACATAACGGTCAAGCTCGTCCATGATCACCGGCCGCGGTCCGACGATACTCATCTCTCCGCGGAGGACGTTGATAAGCTTAGGCAAATCGTCGAGGCTCGCCTTGCGCAGGAAGGCCCCCACCCGGGTGACCCGGGGGTCGTCGCTGAGGCGCGCGTCCCGCGCCCACTCCGCCGCCGCATCCCGATCCTCGGCAAGCAGCCGAACCAGTTCCACGTCGGCATCGCGCCGCATCGATCGGATCTTGAGACAGCGAAACAGCCCCCCCGACTGGCCCACCCGGGTCTGGCCGAAGATCGGAGCGCCGCCGTCCATGGCCACGATCAGCATAAGAAACGCAAGAAGTGGCGCGAGCAGCACCAGCAGGAGCGAGGCAAGTACTACGTCGAATACGCGCTTGCCGCCATTCCGGTAAAAGCCCTCGGCCGACCGCGGTTGCACATGCCGATTCCACGGGGTACGCGTCGAGAATCGGGCATCTTTCCGCAGGAACACCACCACAGGGGCAGTTCGCTCCTCCGATCGCGGCGCAAGCATGTCCATCTACCCACCCCCGTGGAAACTACCGCTCGTAACGACAAAATCAGTAATGACCAAGGACAGACCGTCGCAGTGCGAACTGTCAACTGTTCGTTTACCACTCAGCGGAAAACTCAGGCGCAGGGCCGGAGTCTGTTCATTTTCGCGTCTCTCCTTGCTTCCATAGCGAGCAAAATCGGCTTTTCCTTGGCCTTGTTACGGGCCTTCGTAAATCATCTCACCTGTTTCGTCGGTGGCTTGTCGCTAGAGGGGCCTGGCAGCGAGTGGGCTCTCGCAGCAGGCACCGCTGACGGCGTGTTTGCTCCCGCTAGAAGCGGTCGGCACGCTCGCGCTCCGAGGCGATCACCACGGGGACCGTCAATGACGTGCGACGACAGCCTGCCCCTCCCCACATCGGGCCTGCCCTCCAGGAGCGCGGGACCCTCCGTTCCGGGGCGAGCATTCCGCAACCTCCGGTTGACGCCGCCGCAGCGGGCCGTCTAGCCCTCCGCCTCCGCCTCCAGCGCCAGCACCGGCGCTTCCCGCGCCAGGTCGGCGACGCCGAGCGGCTCGGACGGGCGGGCGAGCGCATAGCGCGTCACCCAGTAGAGCCGCTCCTCCGCCCGCGTCACCGCGACATAGGCGAGGCGCTTCCACAGCGGCAGGCCGGCCTCGCTGCGCCCCGACTGCGCCGCCGCGTAGAGGTCGGGGGCGAAGACCTGCACCTCGCCCCACTGCGACCCCTGCGCCTTGTGGATCGTCACCGCCGCGCCGTGCAGGAAAACCGCCCCCATGCTCGCCGCCGAGACGATCTCCGGCTCATCGCGGTCGGGCGACTCGATCTGGATGATGCTCGCGACCCCCACCCGCGGGTCCTCCGCGCCGACCACGTGCAGTCGCGCGAACCCGGGCCGGGCGCCCGGCCCGATGTAGATCACCTGCGCCCCCTTCACCAAGCCGCGTGCCTCCAGATCCATCCGCCGGCGCCGGTGCTTGAGCGGCAGCTCGATCCCGTCGCAGACCAGCGGCTCCCCGGGCAGGAGCGCATCCGCCGGCGCACCGTGCGCGACGCGGAAGGCGTTGATCAGCCTGACCCGCGTCGCGTTGCGCCACACCAGCACCGGCGCCCGCGCCATCTGCGCGGCATCGACCCGCGGGGCGATCACCACCCGGGAATCGCGCGCGGCAGCGGCGCGCACCAGATCCTCGAAGTCCGAGAAACCGATCGCCGGATCGCCGAGCGCATGCGCGAGGTCGAGGATCGGGCTGTCCGACGCCTGCCGGTGCACCCGGCTCAGCATCAGCCGCGCCTCCTCCGGCAGCGTGTCGAAGATCATCCCGCCCGTCCCCCCGACCGGTGCGAGCTGCGCCGGATCGCCGAACAGCACCAGCGTCGAGAAAAGCTGCCGCAGGTCGGCATACTGCCGCTCGTCGAGCATCGAGGCTTCGTCGATCAACCCGATGTCGAGCGGCTCCTCGCGCCGCTTCCAGCCCTTGATGAAGTCCGACCCGCGCAGCCCCGCGGTCGCCAGCGCCCCGGGGATCGACGGATGCCGGGCGTAGAAGGCAAAGGCCCGGTCCAGCGCTGCGTCGGTCAGGCTCTCGACCTTCGGCCGCTCGGCCTTGCCGGTCAGCCACTCGGCGATCGCCTCGTACTCGGGATCGTAGAGGGGAGTGTAGAGGATGCGGTGGATCGTCGTCGCAGGCACCCCGCGCGCCCGCAGCACGCTCGCCGCCTTGTTGGTCGGCGCCAGCACCGCGAGCGTCCGCTTCGTCCGGGCCTTGCGGCTCTCGTAATCGGTGGAGACCGGCTCGACCCCGGCCGCGACCATCGCCTTGACCAGCGCCGCGAGGAGCATGGTCTTGCCCGATCCCGCGCGCCCCAGAACCGTCAGCGTCGGCTGCGGCCCGCCACCCTCGGGACGCAGCGTTCCGGCCGCGAGATCGACGCCGGAGGCGTCGAGCGCCGCCTCGATCCGGGCCCAAGCCCGCGCCTGATCGTCCGAAAGGTCCATTCCCGCCCGCTTGGCCGCCGTTGCCTCCCATCCCTACCGGGCCGCGGCGGCGGGGACCAGCACGGTCGCCGGGAGGAAGGGAGGCGTCAGGCCGCGAGGCTCTGCGCCGCCGGCGCGCGCCGCCCCGAAGCTCGCGTCGAACCAGCGCATCATGACCGACACCGGGATCCCCGACTTCGCCGAAATCTCCGCCCGTGCCGCCACCGACACCGGCCACAGCCCGACGCTGATCCGCTCGCGCCCCTCGCCGCCGGTGCCGATGATGTCGGGCGGGCAGCCGATGCGCCGGTAGAGCGGAACGGTGCGCGCATAGATCACGCCCAGCGCCTGCTCGAGCCCGAAGCGCAGCCCGAGTTCGGTCCCCCCGGCGAGCAGCGCCGCGGCGATGCCCGGCCCCGCGTCCGGCGACAGGCAGAAGCGGGTGCACTCCCAGATCAGCGGGCTGGCGATACGCACCCCGCCGGTCAGGTGGAGAAAATGCTCGTTGGTCATGATCCGCCCGGTGCTCGGCATGATCCGCACCGAACCGCCGTGCGTGCCGTCGGAATTCTCCCAGACGATGTAGAGCGGGTTCATCGCATCGTACTGATCGACTTCCCAGCCGTTGTCGTCCACTGATACTTCCCAGTCGAGACGGTGCTTGAACTGCGTCGCACGGTCCTTGAACATTGAATCGGAAAGAACCGGATACTGCGAGAGCTGATCGGCGTAGATGAAACGGATCATTCTGACCTCTTCCCGTCTTTTGGTGAGGTCAGCTTTCGCCGCTCGTCCTTAATAAAGACCGAGCGTGCGCTGCTCTAGTATTTAGGCAACGCCCCTTTTGGAGCGATCAACCCCCGGGCCAACGCCAGCGCGACGGCGTGGGTGACGTTGAGCGCCCCGAGCTTGTGGCGCGCGGAGTTGATATAGGCGCGCAGCGTGTTCTCCGAGATCTGCAGCGCATCGGCCACCGCCGCCCGGCTGCGCCCGAGGCTCAACTGCGTCAGCGCCTCGCGCTCGCGCGGCGAGAGTTCGGTGGTTGCCGGGTCCACCTCCTTGTTGATGATCCGCATCGTGTGCTGGTGCATCAGGTGGGAGACGATCAGGATGTCCTTGCCGTTGCGCGTCGTGAAGTCCGCCCACGCCCCATCGTCGGCGACATGGTTGAGGCAGAAAAGCGCGAACTCGCCCTGCGGCCCCCAGATCGGCACCGACCAGCCCTGGTTGCCGAGCCCGTGCTCCCGCGCCTCGCGCATCAGTTGGCGGGCCTGGGGGTTCGACCAGTCGAGGGTCTTCCAGTCCATCGGGTGAAAGCGGCGGAGCGCACCGAGGACCACCGGGTCGATGCTCCGGTAGTCCATCTCGATGTAGCGCCGCGCCCAGTCGAGGCTGTAGGTGAAGGCGCCGACCTGCTCGCGGTTCAGCGACGCGGTGTGGTAGAAGGCATGCGTGACCTCGAAGAAGTCACGCATTTCATGGGCCCAGACCTGAAGCTCCTCAATGGACTTCGTGGTCTGCAACCGCTCCAGCAGCGCCTCTAGTCCTGCCTGTTCCAACTTCGACCGTATCCGCAGCGGCGAGCCTCATTCCGATCTCGCGCGCCGCGACAAAGATGGCGTCGTCGAGTTGCTCGGCAAGCTCCACCATACCGTTCTTTTCGGAAAACTGCCGGATATCCTTGAGAATATCAATCACCCAGTAGGCCTTCATCTTTTGCGCCCTGCCGTTGTGGGGTGTCCGCTGCCGACGGTGTTAGCACGGGCGAAAGCTTGGTTAAATTCACCACTATTGTCCCCCCTGAAATGGCGGGGACGGTCTCTCTAAGTAGTTGAAATTTCAGGAATGGCATCAACCGGAAGGCGATCGGGACGCCTTCCGGCCGGCGTTAGCTCAGCTTTCGCTCAACCCCGCGCGCGACTCGCCTCGACGGTGTCGGCGAGGGTGCGCAGGCCCGTGGTCGGCGCCGCGACCAGCACCGCCATGTTGCCCGGCTTGTGCTCGTTCCGGCGCATCTTGACGTGGGCGTCGGGAATCTGCGCCCAGGGGAAGACCTCGGACATGCAGGGGTCGAGCCGCCGCTCCAGCATCAGCTGGTTCGCCGCCGAAGCCTGCCGCAGGTTGGCGAAATGGCTGCCCTGCACCCGCTTCTGGTTCATCCAGAGATAGCGCGCGTCCATCGTCAGGTTGTAGCCGGTGGTCCCGGCGCAGATCACCACCATGCCGCCCTTCTTCACCACCAGCACCGAGACCGGGAAGGTCGACTCGCCCGGGTGCTCGAAGACCATGTCGACGTTGACGCCCTTGCCGGTGATCTCCCAGATCGCCTTGCCGAAGCGCCGGGCGTCGCCGAGCCATTCCTTGTACTCGGTGCTGTTGACCGTGGGCATCTGCCCCCAGCACTTGAAGTCCTTGCGGTTGATGACGCCCTTCGCCCCGAGCGACAGCACGAAGTCGCGCTTGTTCTCCTCGGAGATCACCCCGATGGCGTTCGCGCCGGCCGTGTTGATCAGCTGGATCGCGAAGGACCCGAGCCCGCCCGAGGCGCCCCAGACCAGCACGTTCTGCCCCGGCCGCAGCTCGTGCGGCGCATGCCCGAACAGCATCCGGTAGGCCGTCGCCAGCGTCAGCGTGTAGCAGGCCGACTGCTCCCAGGTCAGGTGCTGCGGCCGGGCCATCAGCTGCTGGCTCTGGACGTTGGTGAACTGCGCGAAGCTGCCGTTCGGCGTCTCGTAGCCCCAGATCCGCTGGCTTGGGCTATACATCGGATCGCCGCCGTTGCAGTGCTCGTCGTCGCCGTCGTCCTGGTTGCAGTGGACGACGACCTCGTCGCCGACCTTCCACCGCTTCACCTTGGAGCCCACCGCCCAGACAATGCCCGCGGCATCGGAGCCGGCGATATGATACGGCGCCTTGTGAACGTCGAAGGGCGAGATCGGGATGCCGAGCCCCGCCCAGATGCCGTTGTAGTTGACCCCGGCGGCCATCACGAGAACGAGGACCTCGTTCGAATCAAGCTCGGGCGTATCGACGACCTCGACCTTGAACGACTTGTCCGGCTCGCCCTCCCGCTCGCGGCGGATGGCCCAGGCGTACATCTGCTTCGGGACGTAGCCGAGCGGCGGGATTTCCCCGATCTCGTAGAGGTCCTTCTCGGGAGCCTCGTACTCCGGCTGGCTGACGGGCGCCTCCAGAGGTGCCATGTGCGTCTCCTTTTGTGCGCAACTTTATTGCGTGAATGTGGCTTGCGGCATCCATTACATTATCCAGATATCCGCGCAACCGGATTTTGTGCAGTGCAGTGAAGATCGCCGGAAACCAGGGGTGGACTTGATTGGTCGAGACCCCGACAATCGCCGGCACAGAAAACATCGCTCGGGAGAGTTGTCGTGGCGCGCGGCTACGGCGAAAAAGGGGGACATATGGCAGATGATCCGACGCTCATTCCGGCACCCGAGGGGCCGGCCACCCTGATTGAGACCGAATATTCGATCGGGCGGGACAACATACAGCCTCGGCTCGGTCCTCTCGGCCTCGACATCCACAATCCGGTCTTCGCAATCTCCAGCATCGGGATCGTGGCCTTCGTCTTTCTTACGCTCGCGTTCCAGAGCAGTGTCGGTCCGGTCTTCACCTCGCTGCGGGATTGGCTGACCGCGAGCCTTGACTGGTTCTTCCTCTCGGCCGCCAACGTCTTCGTCTTGCTCTGTCTTGCGCTCGTGGTCACGCCGCTCGGCCGCGTCCGCATTGGCGGCCGCGATGCGACTCCCGACTACAGCTACTCCGGTTGGTTCGCGATGCTCTTCGCTGCCGGCATGGGAATCGGTCTCATGTTCTATGGGGTCGCCGAGCCGATCTCCCATTACGATTCGTCGCTCGGTGGCGTCATCGTCGGCGCCGACGGCATCCGCACCGACTGGGCGCCGCTCGGCGGCGCGGCCGGGGAAAGTATGGAAGCACGTCGCCTCGGGATGGCGGCGACGATCTTCCACTGGGGCCTGCACCCTTGGGCGATCTATGCAATCGTCGGCCTGTCGCTGGCAATCTTCAGCTACAACAAGGGCTTGCCGCTTACCATGCGGTCGATCTTCTATCCGATCTTCGGCGAGCGGGTCTGGGGCCCCGTCGGCCACGTCATCGACATCCTTGCGGTCTTTGCCACGCTGTTTGGGCTCGCCACATCGTTGGGCTTCGGTGCCGAACAGGCCAACGCCGGCCTGAACTATCTCTTCGGCATTCCGGTCAGCGACGTGACCAAGGTCTTCCTGATCCTCGGGATCACGGGCGTCGCTCTCGCCAGCGTCGTTGCCGGCCTCGACGCCGGCGTGAAGCGGCTCTCCGAGATCAACATGGTGCTGGCAACCCTGCTCCTGCTCTTCGTCATTCTCGCCGGCCCGACGATCAGCATCCTTACCGGTTTCTTCGGCAACCTCGTGACCTACGTCGAACGTCTCCCGGCGCTGTCGAACCCGTTCGGCCGAGAAGACGACAACTTCCGCCAAGGCTGGACTGCCTTCTACTGGGCCTGGTGGATCTCCTGGTCGCCCTTTGTCGGCATGTTCATCGCCCGGGTCAGCCGCGGCCGCACCGTGCGGGAGTTCATCGTCTGCGTCCTGCTTATTCCCTCGATCGTCTCGGTCCTCTGGATGACGGCCTTCGGCGGCACGGCGATCACCCAGATCGTCGAGGCCGGCAATCAGGCCGTCGTGGACGCGCCGCTCGAGTTGAAGCTGTTCGTCATGCTCGACGCGCTCCCGCTTGCCACGATCTCCTCGATCCTCGGCATTGTCCTGGTTATCGTTTTCTTCGTGACGTCATCGGACAGCGGCTCGCTGGTGATCGACACGATAACGGCCGGCGGCAAGATCGATGCGCCGGTCGCCCAGCGCATATTCTGGGCCTCCTTCGAGGGTCTTGTCGCCATCGCCCTCCTTCTTGGAGGCGGTCTCGCCGCCTTGCAGGCCATGGCGGTTTCGACCGGCTTTCCTTTCACTATCGTGCTTCTTCTCGCTTGTTACGCCATCGTGAAAGGTCTGATGGACGAGCCGCGCTAAAGCGGCTCGGCACTCGGCCGGCTGCGCCTCATGCCGCCGGCCCGCAACGGTGAAGACGCGGCGTTTCAAAGTCGCCCTTCCCCGGGCGGCACAGGGTTGTCCGTCAGAAGATTGCTTCCGGCCGCAGGATGGCGAAAGTTTATTACGCTCTCGTCTTGACTGGGCGCGCTGCGATGCAGCATAATCGTGCTTCGGTCCCAAGCGGGGCGGGCGTGCAGTGCGGGGTCAGTGAGCGTGTGTCCTCTTGAAACGATTGTGCTGGTTAGATTTGCGCAGGTGAAATCCTGTCGGGAGATTTCCGAATGACCGAGCCCGTCCGCGACAAGCCCTGGCTCTTCCGCACCTATGCCGGCCATTCCACCGCATCCGCGTCCAACGCCCTCTACCGCTCGAATCTCGCCCGCGGCCAGACCGGCCTCTCGGTCGCCTTCGACCTGCCGACCCAGACCGGCTACGACAGCGACCACATCCTCGCCCGCGGCGAGGTCGGCAAGGTCGGCGTTCCCGTCTCCCATATCGGCGACATGCGCGCCCTCTTCGACGGCATCCCGCTCGAGGAAATGAACACCTCGATGACGATCAACGCCACCGCCGCCTGGCTGCTGGCGCTCTACGTCGCCGCCGCCGAGGAGCAGGGCGCCGATGTCGCCAAGCTGCAGGGCACCGTTCAGAACGACATCATCAAGGAATACCTCTCGCGCGGCACCTATGTCTTCCCGCCGGCGCCCTCGCTCAAGCTGATCGCCGACGTCGCCCAGTACTGCTACCGCTCGGTCCCGAAGTGGAACCCGATGAACGTCTGCAGCTACCACCTGCAGGAGGCCGGCGCGACGCCCGAGCAGGAACTCGCCTTCGCCCTCACCACCGCCCGCGCCGTCCTCGACGAGGTCCGCAAGCAGGTCGACCCGAAGGACTTCCCCGAACTCGTCTCCCGCATCTCCTTCTTCGTCAACGCCGGCATCCGCTTCGTCACCGAGATGTGCAAGATGCGGGCCTTCGTCGACCTCTGGGACGAGATCTGCCGCGACGACTACGGCGTCACCGACCCGAAGCTCCGCCGCTTCCGCTACGGCGTCCAGGTCAACTCCCTCGGCCTGACCGAGCAGCAGCCCGAGAACAACGTCTACCGCATCCTGATCGAGATGCTCGCCGTCGTCCTCTCGAAGAAGGCCCGCGCCCGCGCCGTCCAGCTGCCCGCCTGGAACGAGGCGCTCGGCCTGCCGCGGCCCTTCGACCAGCAGTGGTCGCTCCGGATGCAGCAGATCATGGCCTACGAGACCGACCTCCTCGAATACGCCGACCTCTTCGACGGCAACCCCGCCGTGGAGGCGAAGGTCGAGGCGCTGAAGCAAGGCGCCCGCGCCGAGCTTGCGAAGATCGACGGCATGGGCGGCGCCGTCGCCGCCATCGACTACATGAAGTCCGAGCTCGTCGCCGCCAACACCGCCCGCCTCGGCCGCATCGAGGCCGGCGAGACCATCGTCGTCGGCGTCAACCGCTTCACCGAGCACGAGAAATCGCCGCTCACCGCCGGCGACGGCGGCATCATGGTCGTCGACCCCGCCGTCGAGGCCCAGCAGATCGCCCGCCTCCGCGAATGGCGCGAGGGTCGCGACGCCGCCGCCGTCGACGCCGCCCTCGCAGCGCTCCGGGCCGCAGCCACGGCCGGCGACAACGTCATGCCCGCCTCGATCGCCGCCGCCAAGATCGGCGTCACCACCGGCGAATGGGGCACCGTCATGCGCGAGGTCTTCGGCGAGTACCGGGCTCCGACCGGCGTCGGCAAGGCCGCCTCCGCCCCCGCCGGCAACCTCGTCGAGGTCCGCGCCGCGGTCGAGGCGGTCAGCGCCAGCCTCGGCCGGCGCCTCAAGTTCCTCGTCGGCAAGCCCGGCCTCGACGGCCACTCGAACGGCGCCGAGCAGATCGCCGTCCGCGCCCGCGACAGCGGCATGGAGGTCGTCTACGAGGGCATCCGCCTCACCCCCGCCCAGATCGTCAACGCCGCGCTGGAGGAGAGCGTCCACGTCGTCGGCCTCTCGATCCTCTCCGGCTCGCACCTCCCCCTCGTCACCGAGGTGATGGAGCGGATGCGCGCCGCCGGCCTCGACGACGTGCCGGTCGTCGTCGGGGGTATCATCCCGGACGCCGACGCGGAAACGCTGCGCGCCGCCGGGGTCGCCCGGGTCTACACGCCGAAGGACTTCGAATTGAACCGGATCATGCTCGACATCGTCGCCCTCGCCGCGGCCGAAGCCAAGGCGGCCGCCTGATGCTGCGCGCCCTCGCCCTCGCCCTTCTCCTCGCGGCGCCTGTTGCCGCAGAGGACGTGCCGCCCCGCCTCGCCGCCGCGCTCGGGCCCGAGCCACTCGCCTCCTACTGGATGCCCAACGCGGCGAACACCGAGGCGATCGGCATCACCTACACGGAGATCGAAGGCGCCGCCGGCAACACCAACATCAACACCGGCTACTTTACCGGCGGCCCGAAGACCTTCGCCCTCGTCGGCCTCATTCCCGACCTCTTCGGCGAGAGCCCGCGCGACGCGAAATTCACCGAGAAGCGCATCGAGATCACCACGACGATGCCCGGCCCCAACGACCCCCGCTGTTGCCCCACGGTCGCGACGCGCTGGGCCATCGACCGCAAGACGCTCAAGGCGAAAAAGATCAAATAGCCCCCGGCGCCCGCCACGCCCCTCAGCGTTCGGTGAACTTCAGCTCGATCCGCCGGTTCCGGGCCAGCGCCTCCGGACTGTCGCCGGGATCGATGGGCTGGTACTCGCCGAACCCCGTCGCGGCGAGCCGCTCCGGCGGCAGGCCCTGCACCTCGGCCATGTAGCGCACCACCGAAAGCGCGCGCGCTTCGGACAGTTCCCAGTTGTCCTGGAACGGGCTGGTCGGGCTGACCGGAGTCTTGTCGGTGTGGCCATCGACACGAAGGATCCAGTTGATCTCCGGCGGGATCTGGTCGGCAATCTCGCGGATGACCGAGGCGACACGGCCGACCTGCGCCTGCCCCTCGGCCCCGAGCGTCGCCGAACCCGGCGCGAACAGCACCTCCGAGGGGAAGACGAAGCGGTCGCCGACCACCTGCACGCCCTCGCGCTCGCCGAGAATCGCGCGCATCCGCCCGAAGAACTCCGAGCGATAGCTTTCGAGGTTCTGCCGCTCCTTCGCCTCCAGATCGGCCCGCGCCTTCTGCTCGGCGGCGACGCGCGCGAGGGCGCTGTTGAGGTTCGAGCCGAGGTTCTCGATCTGCACCTGCGCGGCGTTGTCCTTGGCGCTCGCCGCGTCGAGCAGCCCCTGCAGCGAGTTGAGCTGGTTGCGGAGCGAGGCGGTCTGCTGGTTGAGGAGCGCGACCTGACGCTGGCCCTCGGCCGAGACCTGCTCCTGGTCGGCGAGAAGGGCCCTGGCCTGTGCCAATTCGGCGGCGCGCTTCTCGGCGTCGGTCAGGGCGGTGGTACGCTCGCCTTCGAGCTGCCGTTTCGCCGCGTCGGCTGCGGCGAGCAAGGTCAGGGTGTCCTCGGCCTTCTTGCGCTCGGCTTCGAGCGACAGGGTCATCGCGGTCAGTTCGGCCTGCGAGCCTTCGAGCCGCTTGCGCAGCGCCTCGGCCGCAGCGGCGTCGGCGAGCTTCTGCGCCTCGGCGTCGTCGATAGCCTTGGCCTTGTCCGCGGCGGCCCCGGCGGCGTCGCTCCGAAGCGATGCGACCAGCGCCTCCAGCGCCTCGCGCCGGGCGGCCGCCAGCCGCGCCTCCTCGGCACTCTTGTCGACCTCGCCGCGGGCCGCGGCCAGCGAGGCTTCGAGCGCCTGGTTCGCCGTCAGCCGGTCGGCGCTCTCCGCCTGCGCAGCGGTGAGCTGGCCGCTGATATCGGTGTTGCGGGCGATCAGGCTCGCGACCTGCGCCTCGATGTCGGAGACCCGGCTCTCGGCCGCTTCCTTCTCACCGGTCAGCGTGGTGACCAGCGACGCCGCGCGGTCGGCGCGGCTGCGTTCGAGGCCGAGCGCGTCGGCGAGGTTCGCCACCTGCACCGACAGCTCCTCGAGCTGCTGCCCCTGCCCGGTGATGGTGTCGCGCAGCACGAACTGCACGATCATGAAGATCGACAGCACGAAGAAGAGCACGAGGATCAGCGCCGTCATCACGTCGACGAAGCCCGGCCAGATGATGACCGAGAAGCGGTTGGAACCGCGGCCGACCGCCATGCCTCACATCCTCCCGCGTGCAGCCACGGCCCGGAGCGCGTCGGCGAGACCGGCGATGTCCTGGCGTATCTCGGTGACGAGATCCTGCCGCCCGGCGGCGAGGTCGTCGAGAATGCGCAGCACCTGGATGTCGATCGAGCGCAGCCGCGCCCGGGTCTCCGCGTCGAGCCCGCCCGCCTCGGTGTCGCGGCTCTCGATCAGCGCCGCAACGCGCTCCTGCGAGACCGCGATGCGTTCGAGCAGGGCATTGTCGACTGCCGGCGGCGGCGCCGGCTTCGGAGCGGCGAGGAGGTCGATCAGCGCGCCGAGCTTCGTTTCCATCTCGGTCGAGCGGGCGCTACCCTGCTGGACGACCGCGCGAAGCGCGTCGATCTGCTCGGTGGTATGGCCGATCACGGTGAGGACGTTGGCAGCGGTCAACGCCTCCTCCGGCTCGAGCCCGGCGATGCCGATCCTGGTGATCGAGGACAGCCATTCCTCAAGCTCACGGTAGAAGCGGTTCTGCGCGTGGCTGGCAAAAAGTTCGAGCAGGCCGACGACGAGACTCCCGGAGAGACCGAGCAGCGACGAGCCGAAAGCGGTGCCCATGCCGCCGAGCTGCCCCTCGAGGCCGCCCATCAGGTTGTCGAAGCTGACCATCGCGCTCTGTCCCTCCTTCGGGGCGAGCGAGCGGATGGTGTCGACGACGGCCGGCACCACCGTCGCGAGGCCGTAGAAGGTGCCGAGCAGGCCGAGGAAGATCAGCAGGCTGATGAGGTAGCGCGTCAGGTCGCGCTGTTCCTCGATGCGCGTCGCCACCGTCTCGAGGATCGAGCTGGTCGAGGACGAGGTCAGCGACCGCCGGGCATGGCGATTGGCGAGCATCGCGGCAAGGGGTGCCAGCAGGCGTGGCGCCTTGGTGAATTCCTGCCCGGGCCGATCGACGGCAAAGCCCTCGATCCAGTTGACCGAGGCGATCAGAGTCACCACCTGCCAGAAGCAGGCGGCCACGCCGATGAAGAAGACGAGGACGATGAATATCTTGAGGTAGGGCGACGCGTAGAAGATCGGCCCGACCTTGGGGAAGAGCAGCACCGCGATCCCTGCAGTCAAGCCGAGGACGATCAGCATCGTCACGATCTGGCGCACCGGCTGGGAGAAATGGGGTTCGGTCCTGTGACTGAGCTCCGTCGTCGCCAAGCATGATCCTCCGGGGATGCTCCCCGTTATCGCGGGGTCCCGTGACCTTACGTCGCTGCGGACCGCTTTCCAACCGGCTTGTGTTACAGCACAATCCGCAACAGACGCGGAAAAATTCACCACGCCGGGCGAGGTTTGCCGCGCGGCGGAAAGGAGCCAGCCTCATGGAGGCCTTTGCCGCCCCCGCGATCGCCATTCTGGTCTTCGCGATCATTCTGATCTTCACCACGGTCAAGTCGGTGCCGCAGGGCCAGAACTGGACCGTCGAGCGGTTCGGGCGCTACACCCGCACGCTGCAGCCGGGTCTGCGCTTCCTCATCCCGCTGGTCGACCGGGTCGGGCGGCGGATCGGGATGATGGAGACCGTGCTCGACATCGAAGAGCAGGAGGTCATCAGCCGCGACAACGCGATGGTGGTCGCCGACGCGGTCGCCTTCTACCAGGTGGTCGACGCCTCGCGGGCCGCCTACGAGGTGCAGAACCTCGAGCTGGCGCTGCGCAACATCAGCCAGACCAACATCCGCGCCGTGCTCGGCTCGATGGACCTCGACGAGGCGCTTTCCAATCGCGAGGCGATCAATCTCCGCCTGCTCTCGGTCATCGACCACGCCTCGACGCCCTGGGGGGTGAAGGTGACGCGCGTCGAGATCCGCGACCTGGCGCCGCCGCCCGACATCACCCAGGCGATGGGCCGGCAGATGAAGGCGGAGCGCGACAAGCGCGCCGACATCCTGATGGCCGAGGGGCAGAAGCAGGCGGCCATCCTCAAGGCCGAGGGCGGGCGCGAGGCGCAGATCCGCGAGGCCGAGGGACGGCGGCAGGCGGCCTTCCTCGACGCCGAGGCGCGGGAGCGGTCGGCGGAGGCGGAGGCCAAGGCGACGGCGATGGTCAGCGAGGCGATCGCCGCGGGGAACATGCAGGCGATCAACTACTTCGTCGCGCAGAAGATATACCGAGGCGCTGCAGGCGATCTGGCGGCGAGCCCGAGCGCCAAGACCATCCTGATGCCGCTCGAGGCGTCGAGCCTGATCGGGTCGATCGCCGGCATCGCCGAGATCGCCAAGGCCGCGCGCGAGGGCCGCTGAGATGATCGCCCTGCAAGGGATCTCGCCGTGGTGGTGGGTGGCGCTGGCGATCCTGCTCGCCGCGGTCGAGATGATGACGGTGACGACCGTCGTGGTCTGGTCGGCGCTGGCGGCGCTGGTCACGGCCGTGGCGCTGTGGGCGGCGCCGGGGCTCGGCGGGGCGGTGCAGGTCGCGATCTTCGCCGGCTGCTCGATCGCCTTCACCCTCGCGGGCCGCGCCCTGGTCGAACGCTTCGGGCGTCAGGAGGAGCCGGGAACCCTCAACCGCCGGGTGGCGCAGATCGTCGGCCGGGATGCCGTCGTCGACCGCTTCGACCATGGCGAGGGCCAGGTGATCGTCGACGGGGTGCCGTGGCCGGCGCGGCTGGCGGAAGGCACGGCCGACCCCGCGCCGGGCGCGCGGGTGCGGATCGTCTCGGCGGACGGCATCGTGGTGAAAGTCAGGCCGGTCTGACTCACGCCCGCTTCGGGATCTGCGCCGAAAGGCCGTCGGCGAGGGCATCCCAAACGGCGCTGCAGCGCGGGCTCCTGCGGAGGTCCTCGTGCATGACCAGCCACACCGGAAGCGTCGGAGCGAATTCCTCGGCGAAGCAGCCGGCGAAGACCGGCGTTCCCGGCAAGCCCGACCTGGGCGACGCCGATGCCGAAACCGGCACGCACCGCCGCCAGCTGGACGAGATCGCTGTCGGACGCGAGGGCGAAGCGGTCACGCGACCAGAACCGGGTAACGCTCGGCAAAGGCGCGAAGCGCGGGCGTCGTCGCGTCGAAGCCGATGATGTCGAAGCGCGGCGAGATCGGCGAGGCCCGACGGCGTCCCACGGCGGGCGAGATACCCCTCCGTCGCATGGAGGCCGAGTTCCACCGTGCCGATGCGGCGCGCGACGAGCGCAGACTGGACCGGATCGAACGTCCGCACGGCGATGTCGGCATCCCGGCGCAACAGATCGTCCGGCGCGTTGGAGGCTACGACTTCAACGGCAAGACCCGGATGGCGCGCCCGCAGGACCGCAAGGATCGGCGGCAACCGCTCGGCGGCAAAGATCTCGCTGGCGCTGATGCGCACGGTCCCGGCGACCGCAGCGTCGCCGTCGGCCGCCGCCCGCCGCAGCGCCGCGCTCGCGGCCGTCATCGCCGCCGCGTAGGGCGCCATCGCGCGGGCCGCGTCGGTCGGCGACAGGCCCCGCGGCGAACGCAGGAAGAGCCGGCGTCCGAGCGCCGCTTCGAGTTGATCGAGGATGACGCGCCACCGTCGGTTGCGTCAGGCCGAGCACCCGGGCCGCGCCCGACAGCGATCCCTCCGCGAGAAGCGCGCCAAAACTGCGGTAGAGGGTCCAGTCCGGCTCTGAGCTCATACATTTATCTATATCAAACCCAGAAGGAACGGCAATTCCGTATATCGCGCCAAGACCTTATCTGAGGTCCAGCAACCGAAAAGGAACCGGAAATGACCATGGCAAAAGGACAGGCCCTCGTCCTTGGAGCGAGCGGCGGGATCGGCGGCGAGGTCGCGCGGACGCTGGCGGCCCGCGGCTGGGCGGTAAGGGCGATGCACCGCAATCCGGAGGGCCGCGGCGACGGGCTCGACTGGGTGAAGGGCGATGCGATGTCGGCGGCCGACGTCCGGCGCGCCGCCGAAGGCGCGTCCCTGATCGTCCACGCGGTCAATCCGCCGGGCTACCGCAAGTGGGCCACGCTGGTGCTCCCGATGCTCGACAACACCATTGCCGCGGCACAGGCCGCCGGCGCGGCGATCCTGCTGCCCGGCACCGTCTACAACTACGGGCCCGACGCCTTCCCCGACCTGACCGAGGACTCGCCCCAGAACCCGCAGACCCGCAAGGGTGCGATCCGGGTGGCCATGGAGCAGCGCCTCGCCGCGGCGGCGGCCGCGGGCACGCCGGCCCTTGTCGTCCGCGCCGGCGACTTCTTCGGTCCGCAGGCCGGCAACAACTGGTTCTCGCAGGGCCTCGTGAAGCCCGGCAGCACGCTCAGCGCGATCACCGCACCCGGCAAGCCCGGCGTCGGCCACCAGTGGAGCTATCTCCCGGACGTCGCCGAGACGATGGTCCGTCTCGTGGAGGCGGGGGAGCCGGACGGCTACGCGACCTATCACATGGCCGGCCACTGGGACCCGGACGGCACCGCGATGACCGAAGCCATCCGCCGGGTGGCCGGTCCCGGCCTGCCGGTGCGACGCTTCCCGTGGGGCCTCGTGCGCCTTGCCCAGCCGGTCGTTCCGGTGTTCCGGGAGCTCGCGGAGATGCGCTATCTCTGGCGCGAGCCAATCAGGATGGCGAACGACCGGCTCGTCGCCCGGCTCGGATCCGAGCCGCATACCCCGCTCGACGAGGCGGTCCGCACCACGCTGGAAGGGCTCGGCTGCCTGCCACGCCCGGCCGGACGGGGGACCCAGGCCGCGCTCGCCTGAAACGCGAGGCCTTCCGTTTCGATCGCCGCACAGGTAGCATCGCCACAAAAAAGCACCGATCGAGGCGGAGGCAGCTCTTGCACAGGATTCCCGTCATGACGACCCTTGCCGTCGCCCTCGCCATCGGGGGCTGCGCCGGAGCAAACCAGACCGTGGAGAGCAGCGCCCCGCCGCTGGCGCGGTCCGCGACCTACGCGAGCTTCGACGCCTGGCGCGACGGTTTCCGCAACCGCGCCGTGGCGCAGGGCATCCGGCCCGAGGTCTTCGACGCCGCCTTCGCCGGGGTCGGGGTCAATGCCGACGTGGTGCGGCTCGACGGCGCGCAGGCCGAGTTCTCCAAGCCGATCTGGGAATACCTCGACGGCGCCGCCTCGACCGCGCGGATCGAGACCGGCCGCGCCAGGCGCGCGCAGCTCTCCGGCACGCTCGACGGCATCGAGCGGCGCTACGGCGTCGACCGCGGCGCGGTGCTGGCGATCTGGGGCATGGAGACCAACTACGGCGGCAACCGCGGCTCGATCCCGGTGATCGAGAGCCTCGCGACGCTCGCCTACGAGGGCCGCCGCCGCGACTTCGCCGAGGAACAGCTCGTCGACGCCCTGCGCATCCTCCAGTCCGGCGACGTCGATCCGCGCCACATGGTCGGCTCGTGGGCCGGGGCGATGGGGCATACCCAGTTCATCCCCGGCTCCTACCTCGACTACGCCGTCGACTTCACCGGCGACGGGCGGCGCGACGTCTGGTCGGACGATCCCACCGACGCCCTCGCCTCGACCGCCAACTATCTCGCGCGCTCGGGCTGGGTGCGCGGCCAGCCGTGGGGGGTCGAGGTGCGGCTGCCCGAGGGGTTCAACTACGGCTCGGCCGACCAGTCGAACCGCCGGCCGGTCGCGGACTGGCGCGGCCGCGGCGTCACGCTGATGAACGGCGCCCCGCTGCCCGACCACGGCAACGCCGCGATCCTCGCCCCGGCGGGCGCGCGCGGGCCGGCCTTCGCCGTCTACGACAACTTCTTCGTCATCAAGAAATACAACAACGCCACCTCCTACGCCCTCGGCGTCGGCCACCTCGGCGACCGCATCATGGGCGGCGGGCCGATCCAGGGCAGCTGGCCGCGCGGCGAGCGCGAGTTGAGCCGCACCGAGAAGATCGAGCTTCAGGAGCGGCTGATCGCCCGCGGGCACGACACCGGCTCGACCGACGGCGTGATCGGCCCGGACACCATCACCGCGATCCGCGCCTACCAGTCGAGCCAGGGGATGACCCCGGACGGCTTCGCCACCGCCTCGCTGCTCCAGCGGATGCGCTGATGGCCGAGGATCGATCCGCGCGGCTCGCGGTGCTCATCGACGCCGACAACACCTCGCCGAAGGTGGCCGACGGGCTGTTCGAGGAGGTCGCCAAGATCGGCGAGGCCAGCCTCCGGCGCATCTACGGCGACTTCTCCCGCAGCCAGCAGGCCGGGTGGGAGAAGGTGCTGCAGAAGCATGCGATCCTCGCCCAGCAGCAGTTCGCCTACACGTCGGGCAAGAACTCGTCCGACATCGCGCTCGTCATCGACGCGATGGACCTCCTCCACACCGGACGCTTCGACGGCTTCTGCCTCGTCTCCTCGGACAGCGACTTCACCCGCCTCGCCGCACGCATCCGCGAGCAGGGCGTCGATGTCTACGGGATCGGGCAGCAGAAGACGCCGGAGAGCTTCCGCCAGGCGTGCACACGCTTCATCTTCACCGAGAACTTCGTCGTCGAGGACGGCGTCTCCGTCGCCGGCAAGCCGGCGCTCCGGCCGCCGGCCGAAGCGGCCGCGCTGATCGCCAAGGCGCTCGAGCAGATGGAGGACGACTCCGAGGGCTGGTACCACCTCGGCAATGTCGGGCAGCGGCTCCAGAACCTCTCGCCGGAATTCGACACCCGCACTTATGGCCACCCGAAGCTCAGCGAACTCGTCGTCGCTACCGGAGCCTACGAGATCGACCGCACCAAGGGCTTCCGGATGCGTCCGAAACGCGCGCGGCGGTGACGCGGACGACCGCGCGCTGGACCGGGCTGGCGGCGACGTCGCTCGGCCTGACGCTCCTGCTCATGGCGATCGGCCTGCCGGCCGCGCTGCTCCTCGGCCCGATGATCGCCGCCATCGGCTTCTCGATCGCCGGCCACGGCATTGCGGTGCCGGCGCCCGCCTTCCGGCTGGCGCAGGCGCTGGTCGGGCTGATGATCGCCCGCATCCTTGCCCTTCCGGTACTCGCGGAGATCCTGCACGAGTGGCCGGTCTTCATCCTCGGCGTGGTTTCGGTCACCGTCGCGAGCGCGGTCCTCGGCTACCTGGTCGCACGGCTGCGCATCCTGCCGGGCACGACCGCGGTCTGGGGCTCGTCGCCCGGTGCGGCAAGCGCGATGATGCTGATGTCGGCGAGCTTCGGCGCCGACATGCGGCTCGTCGCCTTCATGCAGTACACCCGCGTGGTGATCGTCGCGACCCTCGCGGCGGCCGTCGCCCGGATTCTGGGGCCACGCCGATCCGGTCGCCGCCGCCGTCGGCTGGCTCGTCGCTCCGGACTGGCCGTGGCTCGCGGCGACGCTGGCGCTGGCGGCTGCCTGCATGTGGCTCGGCGGGGTGACCCGCCTGCCTGCTGGGCCCCTGCTCCTGCCGCTCGCCGTCGGGACGGTGCTGCAGGACGTCGGCCTTCTGAGGATCGAGTTGCCGCCGCTCCTGCTCGCCGCCGCCTATGCCGTCGTCGGCTGGGGCGTCGGTCTGCGCTTCGACCGGCCGACCGTCCGCCACGCGATGCGGGCGCTGCCGGCGGTACTCGCCTCGATCGCCTGCCTCGTCGCTATCTGCGCCGGCTTCGCCGCGCTCCTCGTCGTCTTCGCCGGGCACGACCCGCTGACCGCCTACCTTGCGATGAGCCCGGGCGGGGCCGACACCGTGGCGATCATCGCCTCCTCGACCCAGGTCGACGTCGCCTTCGTGATGGCGATGCAGACGGCACGGCTGATCGTCGTTCTGCTCACCGGCCCGGCGATCGCACGCCTTGTCGCACGCCTCGTCGCGCGGCACGTCCCGGCCGTTTAGTGGCGCTCATGCCAACGATCCGGGCGCCCGAATCGTGCCGAACCCTTCCCGAATCCTGAAAAGTGGCAAGCCACTTTCCAGCCGATTTCCACCCGAGTTCCACCCAAAGAAAATTGCGCCCTTTCAGGCTCTTGCCTCATCTCCATCCATGCCCGCGGTTTTCGGGTCATTTCGCCCTGAACAGGGACGAAGGCCGTCGGTATCACTTCCCCCAGTCGGCGCTCCGCATCTCGTGGAGACGCGAGGCGGTTCGTTCGAATTCGAAGGCGCCGGTCCCCGCCTCGTAGAGCACGTCCGGCTCGGCAGCGGCCGAGCAGATCAGGCGGACACGGCCCTCATAGAGCGCGTCGACCAGCGTCACGAAGCGTTTCGCCTCGTTGTTGCGGGCCCGCGAGAGCACCGGCACGTCGTCGAGGATCAGCACCTCGACCGCCTCGGCAATCGCGAGATAGTCGGCCGGCCCGAGCGGACGGCAGCAAAGATCGGCGAAGCTCGCCCGCGCCACCCCGTTGCGATAGGCGGGCAGCGTCACGGGTCGGCCCTGGACGGTCAGGGTCAGCGGCTGGCCCGGGCCAAGGGCGAGGCTCTCCCACGCCGCATCGAGGGCCGCCGTCGCGGCCGGCCCGAGCGGGGTCACGTAGACGACCGCCCCGGCAAGGCGGTCGAGGCGGTGGTCGACGTTGCTCGCGAGTTCGTGGACCTCGAGCCGCTCCTTGATCAGCGCGATGAACGGCAGGAAAAGGTTGCGGTTGAGCCCGTCCTTGTAGAGCGCGTCCGGGGCGCGGTTCGAGGTGGTGACGACGACCACGCCCCGCTCGAACAGCCGCTCGAACAGCCGCCCGACCAGCATCGCGTCGGTAATGTCGGTGATCTGCATCTCGTCGAAGCAAAGCAGCGTCGCGCTGTCGGCCACGGCATCGGCGACCGGGCGAACCGGGTCGGTGACGCCCTCGGCCCGCGCGGCGGCGATGCCGCGGTGGATTTCCTGCATGAAGGCGTGAAAGTGGACGCGGCGCTTGGGCGAGACCGGGGCGGTCTCGAAGAACAGGTCCATCAGCATCGACTTGCCCCGCCCGACCCCGCCGTAGAGGTAGAGGCCGGGAACGATCTTTTCCTCCAGCCGGTCGCGCCCCCAGCCGAAGAAGCCGATGCCGACGCGCTTGGGCTTCGCCGGGTGATAGTCGGCGAGGCGCATCCACAGGAGCTGCAGCTTCTCGACCGCCCGGCGCTGCGCCGGATCGGCGTCGAGGTTTCCCTCCGCGACGCGCTTGCGATAGAGCGCGATCGGGCCTCCGGCGGCGGCGTCGGTCATTCGGCGAAGTGCAGGGAGACGCGGCGGTTCTCGCGGCCCTTCTTCTCGATCTTGCCGAGGCGGAGCGGGCCGATCTCTGCCGTCGAGGCGACGTGGGTGCCGCCACAGGGCTGGAGGTCGATCGAGCCGATGCGGACGAGGCGCACCCGCCCCTGCCCGACCGGCGGCTTGACCTTCATCGTCTTGACCATCTCCGGGCGCGCCGCGAGGTCGTCGTCGGTGATCCATTCCGCCGTGACCGGCAGGTCCGCGGCGACGTGGGCGTTGAGCGCCGCCTCGATGGCGGCGACGTCGGCGGGCGGCTCGGGCATGTCGAAGTCGAGCCGGCCCTTGTCCTCGCCGATCTGGCCGCCGGTGACCCCGTAGGGGAGCACCACCGACAGCAGGTGAAGCGCGCTGTGCATCCGCATCAGGCGGTGGCGCCGCGGCCAGTCGAGGCGGAGCAGCACCGTCGCGCCATCGGCCGGCACGGGGGCATCCGGCGCGAGCAGGTGGAGGACGCGGGTGCGGTCGCCGTCCGGGTGGACGGTGCCGGTGACGGCGATCTCGGTGCCGTCAGGCATCACCATCGCGCCGGTGTCGCCGGGCTGGCCACCGGAGCTGGCGTAGAAAATCGTGCGGTCGAGTTCGACGCCGTCGGGACCGGCGGCACGCACGACGGCGCGGGTCTCTGCGAGATAGGAGTTGTCTCGGAACAACAGGTCGGTCATGCTACTCCCTCGGGCGTTCTCTCCTAACGCAGCAGGAGCGGCGAGATCCAGACACCGAAAACCGGCCTGCGCGATCCGGTCGTCCGGCCTCCTGTCGTTGAACTGACACGCCGGGGAGGGTAAATGCCATATGCGAGGCCGCTCGGGGCACTGAAACAAGGTGGGATTGCCATGTCTGAACGCTACTGGACCATCAACGGCTACGAGAACGGCGTCTCGGTCTACCAGACCAGCGTCGCGGTCGAGGACATCGCCGAGAGCGACGTCAAGGCGCTGCTGAAGCAGCTCGCCGCGCGCGGGCTGAGCGAGGACGAGGTCGTCGCGGCCACGCTCGACGACGGCGCGCTCGAACTCAGCCGGATCGAGGGCGATGCCTTCGGCTTCACCACGGTCGAGGCCGGTGGGCGGACCTATGTCGCCGTGCTCGGCGACACCATCGACGATCTGGTCGAAGAGCCCGTCGACGAAACGGCCGAGGATACCGTCGAAGAGACCGTCGACGAACCGGCGGACGTGCCCGTCGAGGCGGCCGTCGTGGCGCCGGTGGTCGACGAGACCAAGTAGGCCCCACCGCTGCGGCAGTGTTCGCGGCGGAGCCATCAGCGGGGCTGATGGCCCGCGTCACCGAATTTGGTTTGACGGCAGTCGCTGGCGCACCATTCTGCCGGGAAACGATTTCCCGGAATGACCGCAATGTCCGCATCGCGCACCCCACTCGTCACGCCACTTCTCGTCGCGAGCTGCGCGATCCTCCTGACCGGCTTCGCGATCCGCGCGACCTTTGGCCTCTTCCAGATCCCGATCGCCGCGGAGTTCGGCTGGCCGCGGGCGGACTTCTCGCTGGCGATCGCGATCCAGAACCTCGCCTGGGGCATCGGCCAGCCGATCTTCGGGGCCATCGCCGAGCGCTTCGGGGACCGCAAGGCGATCATCCTCGGGGCGCTCTTCTACGCCCTCGGCCTGACGCTCTCGTCCTTCGCGGTGACGCCGGGCGCGCACCAGATGCTGAACATCCTGATCGGCTTCGGCATCGCCGGCACCGGCTTCGGGGTCATCCTCGCCATCGTCGGCCGCGCCGCCTCACCCGAGCGGCGGTCGCTGACCCTCGGGATCGCCACCGCGGCGGGGTCCGCCGGCCAGTTCTTCGGGCCGCCGATTGCCGAGGTGCTGCTCGGGGTGATGCCGTGGAGTTCGGTCTTTCTCGTCTTCGCCGCGGCGATCCTCGCGGTGCTGGTCGTGCTGCCGTTCATCAGCGGGCCAAAGAAGGCGCCCGTGGCCGTGCCGGGCGAGAGCATGGGCAGGATCGTCGGGCAGGCGATCCGCGATCCGTCGTTCATCCTGCTCTTCGTCGGATTCTTTTCCTGCGGCTACCAGCTCGGCTTCATCACCGCGCACTTCCCGGCCTTCATCACCGAGGTCTGCTCGCCGATCCCGGCGGGGGGCGTGCTCGCGAGCCTCGGGATCACCACCACCTCGGCGCTCGGGGCGGTGGCGATCGCGGTGATCGGGCTGGCCAACGTCGGGGGGACCGTCGTCGCCGGGGCGCTCGGGGCGCGCTACCAGAAGAAGTACCTGCTGGCGGAGATCTACGTCGCCCGGACCGTCGTTGCAGCGGCCTTCATACTCGCGCCGATGACGCCGGCGACGGTGCTGCTGTTCTCGGCGCTGATGGGGTCGCTCTGGCTCGCGACGGTGCCGCTGACCAGCGGGCTGGTCGGGCAGATCTGGGGGATGCGCTACATGGGCACGCTCTACGGGATCGTGTTCCTGAGCCACCAGCTCGGGGCCTTCCTCGGGGTGTGGCTCGGCGGGCGGCTCTACGACATCTACGGCGACTATACACTTGTCTGGTGGATCGGCGTCGGCGTCGGGGCCTTCTCGGCGCTCGTCCATCTGCCGATCCGCGAACGCCCGGCGGCGCCGCTCGCCGCCTAGGCGCTCGCGCCGCTCGGTGACGGCAGCGCGAGGCTGCCGCCGCGCGAGCGGCACGGGGTTCAGACCGCGAGTCGGCAGCGCCTTCTCGGCGCTGGTCAACCTCCCATGCATCAGGCAGCGGCACGAGTCCGCAGCCTCGGTTGACTCCTACCAGCTTGCGGCGATGTATTTCGCCTCGCAGAACTCGAGGATGCCATGGTGGGCGCCCTCGCGGCCGAGGCCGGACTGCTTGACGCCGCCAAAGGGGGCGGCAGGGTCGGAGACGAGGCCGCGGTTCAGGCCGACCATGCCGGCCTCGATGCGCTCCGAGACGCGAAGGCCGCGCGCGAGGTCGCCGGTATAGACGTAGGCGATCAGGCCGTACTCGGTGGCGTTGGCGAGCGACACCGCCTCGGCCTCGTCGGCGAAGGTGGTGATTGCCGCGACCGGCCCGAAGATCTCCTCCCGGCCGATCTCGGCGTCGCCGGGGACACCCTCGATCACCGTCGGCGGGAAGTAAAAGCCTTCACGCGCCAGCGCCTTGCCGCCGGAGAGCAGGCGCGCGCCGCGGCCGACGGCGTCGTCGACGAGGCCGGCGATGCGGGTCACGGCCGCGGCGTTGATCATCGGGCCGACGCGGGTCTCGGGGTCGTAGCCCGGACCGACCGGCATCGCGGCCATGCGCTCGGTCAGGCCGCGGGAGAAGGCGTCGGCGATGCCGGCCTGCACGTAGAAGCGGTTGGCCGCGGTGCAGGCCTCGCCGCCGTTGCGCATCTTGGCGATCATCGCGCCGTCGAGCGCCGCGTCGAGGTCGGCGTCGTCGAAGACCACGAACGGCGCGTTGCCGCCGAGCTCCATCGCGCAGGACAGCACCTGGTCGGCGGCTTCGCGCAGGAGCTTGCGCCCGACCTCGGTCGATCCGGTGAAGGAGAGTTTGCGCACCCGCGGGTCGTGGAGCATCGCGCCGACCGTCGCCCCCGACCTGGAGGTGGTGACGACGTTGACCACCCCGTCGGGCAGGCCGGCCTCGGCGAGGATGTCGGCGATGAGATAGGCGGTGAACGGCGTCTCGCCGGCCGGCTTCAGCACGCAGGTGCAGCCCGCCGCCAGCGCCGGCCCGAGCTTGCGCGTCGCCATCGCGGCGGGGAAGTTCCACGGCGTCACCATCACCGCGACGCCGATCGGCTGGTACTGGACGAGGATGCGGTTGGCGCCGCCGGGCGCCACAGCCATCTCGCCGTTGAGCCGCACCGCCTCCTCGGAGAACCAGCGGAAGAACTCGGCGGCGTAGGTGATCTCGCCGGTGGCGTCGGGCAGCGCCTTGCCGTTCTCGAGGGAGATGAGCTCGGCCAGCATCGACCGGCGCTCGATCATCAGGTCGTAGGCCCGGCGCAGGATCTCGGAGCGCTTGCGCGGCGCGGTCGCCGCCCACGCAGGGCCGGCGTCGTAGGCCGCG
The DNA here is from genome assembly GCA_963798235.1 of uncultured Alphaproteobacteria bacterium. Classification (GTDB taxonomy): domain Bacteria; phylum Pseudomonadota; class Alphaproteobacteria; order Rhodobacterales; family Rhodobacteraceae; genus Amaricoccus. The sequence continues at coordinate 50,766 of CAWCSN010000008.1, forward strand.
GCAACGGCGTCCAGCGCGTCCTCGACGGTGCCGTCGGCGACGCTGGCGAAGGCGCGGCCGGTCGAGGGATCGGTGACGTCGATGCGCGCGCCGCCGCCGCCCGGGCGCCGCGTGCCGCCGATCAGCAGGTCGCCGGGCAGCGTCGCCGGGTCGAACGAGAGGGCGCGGGTCGGTCGGGTGAATACGGTCATCGCACGGGGTCTCCACGGGGGTCGGTCTGGGGCGGGGTCGCCGGACCATAGCGCCGAACCGGGGGCGGCCGCCATCCGCCCCATGGACCCGGCGGGCGCGGCGCCCTACCCTTCGGGGGAAAGAGGAGACGCCCCATGACCGCCACGCCCCTCGTCGGCCCGATCCCGCAGATCGGCTACGGCACCTGGACCCAGACCGGCGACGAGGCCCGCCAGTGCGTGCTCTGGGCGCTCGAGGCGGGCTATCGCCACATCGATACCGCGGTCGGCTATGGCAACGAGGCCGAGGTCGGGGCGGCGCTTGCGGCGAGCGGCCTGGCGCGGGCCGAGGTCTTCGTCACCACCAAGATCCCGCCGTCGTCGCTTGGACCGGGGGAGGTCCGGCCACTGGTCGAGACCTCGCTGGAGAAGCTGAAGACCGATCAGGTGGATCTGCTGCTCGTCCACTGGCCGTCGGCCGAGCACGCGATGGAGGATTATCTCGCCCAGCTGGCGGCGGTCTACGACGACGGGCTGGCGCGGTTCATCGGCGTTTCCAACTTCACCCGTGCGCAGGTCGGGCAGGCGATCGCCTTGCTCGCACCGCGGCCGATCACCACCAATCAGGTCGAGATCCACCCGCTGCTGCAGAACCGCGAGGTTGCCGACTACTGCGAGCGGCGCGACATCCCGCTCACCGCCTATTCGCCCCTCGCGCGCGGCGCGGTCGCGACCGTTCCCGAGATCGTCGCGATCGCCGAGGCTCGCGGGGCGACGGCGGGGCAGGTCTCGCTGGCCTTCCTGATGGCGCAGGGCCACGTCGTCATCCCGACGTCGAGCAAGCAGGCCCGCATCGTCGAGAACCTCGCGGCGCGCGACCTCGCGCTCTCGGCTGCCGAGATCGAAACCCTGCGCGGCCTCGACCGCGGCCAACGCCTGGTCAATCCGGCGTGGGCGCCGGAGTGGGACGCCTGACGATCCGAGGCTTTCCACTGCGCAGAACCGGTCACCGGCCGATCGCAGCTGATTGCATTCCTGCCGCTTGTGACTAGTCTCGCCCTCGCCGGCACCCGGGAGGGCCGGACGATGCACGAGAGCGAGCGCCACCGCCTGATCCTCAGCGTCCTGCAGGAGCGCCCGATGGCGACCGTGCGCGAACTGGTCGAGCTGACCGAGTTCGTCGGAGGCGACGATCCGCCGCGACATCGGCGCGCTGGACAGCCAGGGCAAGCTCCGGCGGATGCGCGGCGGCGCCGAGGCGGTGGAGGCGGCGCCGATGCCGGGCCTCGCCGGGCGGACGTTCGCCGCGAACAAGGGCGTCCACGTCGGGCGCAAGCGCGCGATTGCCCGGCGCGCGGTCGAGATGTGCCGCGAAGGCGAGTCGATCATCATCAACGGCGGCACGACGACGTTCCAGATGGTGCACTACCTTGCGGCGCGGCGGCTGCAGATCCTGACCAACTCGTTTCCGATCGCCGAGCACCTGCTCTACAACTCGCGCAATACCGTCATCCTTCCGGGCGGCGCGGTCTACCGCGAGCAGAACATCATCCTGTCGCCCTTCGCCAACGACGGGTCACGGCATTTCTCGGCGCGGCGGATGTTCATGGGGGCGCAGGGGGTCGGGCCGCAGGGGATCACCGAGGCCGACCCGCTGGTGATCCAGGCCGAGGAGAAGCTGATCGGGCAGGCGGAGGAACTGGTCGTCCTCGTCGACAGCTCGAAGTTCCTGCGGCATTCGAGCCTCGTGCTCTGCGCGCTCGACCGCGTCGCGACGATCATCACCGACGACGCGGTCAGCGACGAGGCGCGGGCGCTGGTCGAAGGCGCCGGGGTCCCGCTCATCATCGTCGCCGTGCCGGAGACCTGAGCCTTGAGCCCTGCGCCGCGCCCCGTTGCCCGCCCCGTCGCTGTCGTCGATATCGGCAAGACCACCGCCAAGCTCGCCCTCGTCGATCCGGCGAGCGGTGCAACGCTCGACGCGCGCACCCGGCCGAACCGGGTGCTGCCGGGGCCGCCCTATCCCCATGCCGACGTCGAGGGGCTGTGGGCCTTCATCGTCGAGGGGCTCGCGGCGATGACGGCCGGGCGGGAGATTGCCGGGATCGCGGTCACCACGCACGGGGCGACCGCGGCGCTGATGGCGGGGGCGCGCTCTGGCGCTGCCGGTGCTCGACTACGAGCACGACGGGCCGGATAGCCTCGCGGCGGCCTATGACGCGGCGCGGCCGGCCTTTGGCGAGACGCTGTCGCCGCGGCTGCCGGCGGGCCTGAACCTCGGGGCGCAGGTGTTCTGGCAGGCGCGGGCGTTTCCGCGGGACTTCGCGCGGGTGACGGCGATCCTGCCCTACCCGCAGTACTGGGCGTGGCGGCTCTCGGGCGTCATGGCGAGTGAACTGACCTCGCTCGGCTGCCATACCGACCTGTGGTCGCCTGCCGGTGGCCGTCTCTCGACCCTCGTTGCGGCGGAGGGCTGGGAGCCCCTGTTTCCGCCGGTGCTGCCCGCGTCCCAGATGCTCGGGCCGATCCGGGGGAGCGTTGCGGCGGCGACGGGGATCGATCCGGCGACGCCGGTGGTCTGCGGCATCCACGATTCGAACGCCTCGCTGCTGCCGTGGCTGAGGCGGGCCGAGCCGCCGTTCACCGTGGTCTCGTCGGGGACGTGGACGATCGTGATGACGGTTGGCGGCGATCTCGCCGGGCTCGACCCGGGCCGCGACTCGCTGGCCAATGTCGATGCGCTGGGGCGGCCGGTGCCGACGGCGCGGTTCATGGGGGGGCGCGAGTATGCGGCGCTGGTCGGCGAGGCGCCGGCGGCGCGCCAGCGCGGCCGACATGGCCGCTGTGATCGCCGCGGATGTGTTCCCCCTGCCGACCTTCGCGGCGGGGGTCGGGCCGTTTCCGGGCGGGACAGGGCGCTGGCACGGCGATCCCGGGACGCTCGGCGCCGCGGGGCGCACCGCAGCGGCGGATCTCTACCTCGCGCTCGTCACGCGTGCCTGCATCGGCATTGCTGGGCGGGGGAAACGGATCGTCATCGAAGGGCCGCTCGCGCGAAACCGGCTGTTCTGCGCGGCCCTCGCCAGCCTCGCCGGGGTGCCCGTCCATCCGTCGCCCGATGCCACCGGCACAGCGGCCGGGGCGGCGGCGCTCCTCGCGGGATTCGGAGAGCCGGGGCCTCTGCCCGCTCCGGTCGAGCCGCTTGGCCTGCCCGGGCTCGCTGGCTTCGCCGAGCGGTGGGAGCGGCTGGCCGCCGGTTGAGCCCGCGCCTGCCACCCCCTGCTCCCGGAGGTCGTCCAAGCGGCAGATGCGTCCCCCGGGGAAACTGGTCGGAATGACGGTGGAATCCGCCGCTCGACCCTCTGTATGGTCGCGGGATCGGCAGGGGGCGGCGCAGGATGAACGGCAAGGTGCAGGGTTCGGCTCTCGGGAGGCTGTCGTCCGGTGCCGTCGCGGCGGGATCCGGGTGTTTAGCCTTCCGGGCGTTGGCTGCGCCTCGGCCGGTCGATGAGGGCCGCGTGATGGCGCGCTTCTTCGATCCTGCCGCCGCGCCGGGGACGCTCCATCAGGACGAGTGGAACGAAGGCCACCCTTATACCCTCGCCAACGGCTTCAGTTTCGCCGAAGCGGGCGAGATCGACACGGTCTGGTGGTACTGGGCCGCACCGGCGGAGCGGACGGTCGCGGGCGAGATCGTCGCCGCGGTCTACGATCCCGGCGGCAACCGGCTGGCGACCGGGCGCATCGCGGCGCCTTCGGGTGCAGCGCCGGGGTGGCTCGCCATCCCCCTCGCGCAGCCGGCAAAGGTCCATCCCGGCGGGGTCTACTTCGCGGCGGTGAGCGCGCCGGTCGACGACCGTGGCAACGTCCACTATGCCGCCGTTCCGGGCTTCGGCAAGGACGGGCGTGCCGCCGGTCCGATCGAAGCGCCCTCGACGACAACGCTGGCCGGGCGCGGCGTCTTCCCCGGCAACGGCCGCTTCGCCACCGCGGCCGAGACCTTCCCGAACGGCAGCTTCGAAGACCTTGGCTACGGCGTCGACGTGACCTACGCCCCGGGCATCCGGCCCCGCACCCTCTACGTCCGCCAGGACGGCGACGACGGCGGCGACGGCTCGGCCGCAGCGCCGTGGCGGTCGCTCGGCCGGGCGGTGGCCCTGCTCGACGCCGGGGACACGCTGATCGTCGGTGACGGCACCTGGACCGAGCCGATCACGCTCGCCACCCCGGGGACCGCCGAGGCGCCGGTGGTGCTGCGGTCGGAGACCCGCCACGGCGCCTTCCTGGACGTAGAGGCCTATGCGGCGATCATCGTCACCGGGCATCACGTCGAGATCGACGGCCTCGCGATCCGCAACCGCGCCCGCCACGGGATCGAGGGGCAGGGCAACCACCACATGACAGTGCGCAATTGTCTCGTGCACGGCTGCGGGGGCAACGGCATCGGCGCGATGAAGGGTGATTTCTACACCGTCGAGGACAACGTCTGCCACGGCAACGGCCGCACCGGCTGGAACTCCGGCATCTCGGTCTACCAGCCCGACCACCGCATCAAGCGGGGACGAGACCACGCAGGACCGCAACGTCTTCCGCCGCAACACCTGCTTCGACAACCACACGCTGGCCTTCGTCGACTTCACCGCCGGCAGCGGCGCCATCGCCGTCGGCGACCGCGTCACGATCGGCCCGGCAACGGCCCGCGTCGACCGCCTCGATCCCGGCGCGGGCGACTGGGCCGCGGGCACCGCCAGCGGCCGCCTCGGCCTCATCGACATCGACGGCCCCACCCGGGGCGTTGCGCGAAGGGGCGGAGGTTGCAGCGGGCGCCGCGGGCCGCGCCACGGTCACCCGCGGCGCCTATACCGACGAGGGACTGTTCACCGACGGCAACGGCATCATCCTCGACGACTGGCGCTGGTCGCAGAACGCGGCGGCCGGCTACGCCTATCCCTTCGGGGCGCTGGTCGAGGACAACGTCTGCGCGCGCAACGGCGGCAAGGGCATCCAGCTCTACGGGCTGCTTGGGCCTTGCATCGTCCGCAACAACACCGCCTGGCACAACAACCGCGATGCGATGCAGGCGGGCGGGACGTGGCGCGGCGACCTCTCGGCGCAGGACACCGCCGTGACCTTCGTCCGCAACATCGCCGTCGCCGACACCGCCCGCGATCCCAACGCCACCGCCATCGGCCTCTACGGCGGCGGCTTCGAGTCGGTGCTCGACACCAACCTGACGTGGGACGGCACCCCGGGCTCGCGGTCGCTGCGCGTCGATCAGGCGGCGTGGACCGGCGCGGGCAACCTCTTCGGCGTCGATCCGGGGTTCGTCGATGCCGCTGGCGGAGACTTCCGCCTCGCGCCGGGCTCTCCCGCCATCGGCGTCGGGGGCGCGGGCGATCTCGGGGCGCGGCTGCCCGGGTAGCCGCGGCGCATCGCCGCCGCCCGCCGCCTTGCACCCGCCCGCCGATTGCGCGATGGCTGGCCGCCGATGGCGGGGGCGGCGGAGGACGAGCGAGCGATGACGCGCCGGATGATCGCGCCCCTGATCTTCGGCATCGTCGGGGTGGCGATCCTGCTCTCGCTCGGGGTCTGGCAGGTGCGTCGCCTGCAGTGGAAGACCGCGATCCTCGCCGAGATCGACACCCGCCTCGCCGCCGCGCCAGTCGCGGTGCCGGCCGACCCGACCGAAGGGCGCGATACCTATCTCCGCGTCACCGCGACGGGGACGCTCGAGCCGGGGGAGCTGCACGTCTATACCTCGGTGCCGGACCGCGGCGTCGGCTACGACGTCATCGCGCCGATGACCCTCGCCGACGGACGGCGGGTGCTGCTCGACCGCGGCTTCGTGCCGATCGGGGAGAAGGACGCCGACCGTCCGCTCGGCCCCGTCGCCGTCGAAGGCACGCTCGCCTGGCCGCAGGAGACCGACAGCTTCACCAGCGACCCGGACCGCGTGAAGAACATCTGGTTCGCCCGCGACGTGCCGCTGATGGCGGCGGCGCTCGACACGCTGCCGGCGATGATCGTCGTCACCACCAGCGACGCGGCCGATGCGCCGCTGCCGCTGCCGCTGACGGTCAACATCCCCAACGACCACCTGCAGTACGCGATCACCTGGTTCCTGCTGGCGGTGGTCTGGACGCTGATGACAGGCACCATGCTTTGGCGTATCAAGCGCCGGATCGATTGACGGCCGATCGCCTGAACACCGATTGACTGAGGGGACTTGCCTTTTGCCGATGAACTACGTTTCGACCCGTGGCGCAGCCCCCGTCCTCGGCTTCGAGGAGGCGATGCTCGCGGGTCTCGCCCGGGACGGCGGGCTCTACCTCCCCGAGACCTGGCCGACGCTGTCCTCCGCCGAGATCGCCGCTCTCGCTGGCCTGCCCTACGAGGAGGCCGCGCTCCGTATCCTCGCCCCCTTCGTCGGCGACGCGTTCCCCGAGGGTGAACTCGCGCGCCTGATCGGCCAGGCCTATGCCGGCTTCGGACATGTCGCGCGGGTGCCGCTGGTGCAGATCGCGCCGAACGACTGGCTGCTGGAGCTGTTCCACGGGCCGACGCTGGCGTTCAAGGACGTGGCGATGCAGCTGATCGGCCAGCTCTTCGCCGCAAGCCTGAAGCGGTCGGGCAAGCGGATCACCATCGTCGGGGCGACCAGCGGCGATACGGGTTCTGCGGCGATCGAGGCGTTTCGCGGGGCCGAGGGCGTCGAGGTCTTCATCCTCTTTCCCGACGGCCGGGTCTCCGAGGTCCAGCGCCGGCAGATGACGACACCGGACGAGGCCAACGTCCACGCGCTCGCCATCGCCGGCGACTTCGACGACGCGCAGGCGCGCGTGAAGGACATGTTCAACGACCATGCGTTCCGCGACGGGGTCGGGCTGGCCGGGGTGAACTCGATCAACTGGGCGCGGGTGCTGACGCAGACGGTCTACTACTTCACCGCGGCGGTGGCGCTCGGGGCGCCGCAGCGCAAGGTCAGCTTCACGGTGCCGACCGGGAATTTCGGTGACATCTTCGCGGGTTGGGTGGCGAAGCGCATGGGCCTTCCCATCGACCGGCTGGTGATCGCGACCAACCAGAACGACATCCTCCACCGCACGCTGGAAACCGGCGAATACCGCCGCGGGGCGGTGCTGCCGTCGATCAGCCCGTCGATGGACATTCAGGTGAGCTCCAACTTCGAGCGGCTGCTGTTCGAGATCTACGACCGCGAGGGCGCGGCGGTATCGGCGCTGATGACCGACCTGTCCCGCGACGGCGGCTTCCGCCTGTCGCAGGGCGCGCTCGCCCGCCTCCGCGCCGACTTCGACAGCGCGGCGGTCTCGGAGACCGAGACGATGGCGGCGATCGCCGATACCTTTGCTGCGACCGGCGAGGTGGTCTGCCCGCATACCGCGGTCGGCCTCCATGCGGCGCGGGTGCGGCGCGGCGATCCGACTGTGCCGATGGTGGTGCTGGCGACGGCCCATCCGGCGAAGTTCCCGGATGCGGTCGAGGCGGCCTGCGGGGTACGGCCGGCGCTGCCGCCGCGGATGGCGGACCTGATGATGAAGCCCGAACGGGTGGCGCGGGTCGCGAACGACCTTGCGGCGTTAGAGGCTGTGATCGGTCGCCAATCAATGGGGCGCGAACCGGTCGGGCAGGAGGCGGCACGATGACGGTCGAGATCCATACGCTGGCGAACGGGGTGCGGCTCGCGGTCGAGCCGATGCCGGGGCTGCGCTCGGCCTCGGTCGGCGTCTTCCTCGCGGCGGGCGGGCGCCACGAGCGGCCCGAGCAGAACGGAATCGCCCATTTCCTCGAGCACATGGCCTTCAAGGGCACGCCGACGCGCACGGCCCTCGCCATCGCCGAGGAGATCGAGGACGTCGGCGGCTACATCAACGCCTACACCGGCAAGGAGATGACCGCCTACTACGCGCGGGTGCTGGAGGCGGACGTCGGGCGGGCGCTCGACATCCTCGCCGACATCGTGCTGAACCCGATCTTCAAGAAGCCCGACATCGAGGTCGAGCGCGGGGTGATCCTGCAGGAGATCGGACAGGCGCTCGACACGCCCGACGACATCATCTTCGACTGGCTGCAGGAGACCGCCTTTCCCGACCAGCCCTTCGGGCGCACCATCCTCGGCCCGGCCGAGCGGGTGCAGCGCTTCGGCAAGCGCGACCTCGCCGGCTTCGTCGGCGAGCACTACGGACCGGACCGGATCATCGTCTCCGCCGCCGGGGCGGTGAACCCGGAGGCGCTGCTGGCCGACGTCGAGCGGCTGTTCGGCGGGATCGCGGTCCGGCCGCGGCTCGCGGTGGCGCCGGCGCGCTTCGCCGGGGGCGAGCGCCGCGAGGCGCGCGATCTCGAGCAGGTCCACGTCGCCCTCGCCTTCGAGGGGCCGGGGGTGCGCCACGAGGACGCCTTCGTCGCGCAGATCTACGCGACCGCCATGGGCGGGGGCATGTCCTCGCGGCTGTTCCAGGAGCTGCGCGAGCGCCGCGGGCTCTGCTACACCATCTTCACCCAGGCCGGCGCCTACGACGACACCGGCCTCATCACCCTCTATGCCGGCACCGGCAGCGACCAGATCCGCGAACTGACCGAGCTCGCCATGGACGAGATCAAGCGCGCCGGTGACGGGCTGACCCTGGCCGAACTCGAGCGGGCGCGGGCGCAGATGAAGGCCGGGCTGCTGATGGGCCTCGAAGGGCCGTCGGCGCGCGCCGAGCGGATGGCGCGGATGCTCCAGGTCTGGGGCCGGGTGCAGGACATCGACGAGACCATCGCCAAGATCGACGCGGTGACGCCGGAGCGGCTGCGCGCCTTCGCCGAACAGCTGGCGACGCGCGCCGATCCTGCCGTCGTCCTGCTCGGGCCGGTCGACGACGCGCCCGACCGCGCCGCGCTGGCGAGGCGGCTGGCGGCCTGAGGGCGCGCGGATGCTGATGTTCCGCCGTCCCTCGTCCACGGCGATCGAGACCCAGCGGCTGATCCTGCGCCTGCCCGAGATGATCGACCACGCCCCCTGGGCGCTGCTCCGCCGCCAGAGCGAAGCCTTCCTGCGCCCGTGGGAACCGGCGTGGTCCCAGGATCACCTGACCCGCCGCGCCTTCCGCAACCGGGTCTACTGGGCATGGCGGGCGCGCGAGGAAGGCCGGGCGCTGCCGCTGTTCCTGATCCGCCGCGAGGACCGGAAGCTGATGGGGGCGATAACCCTCGACAACATCCGCCGCGGACCGGCGCAGTCGGCGCAGGTCGGCTACTGGATCGGCCCGGACTTCGCCCGGGGCGGCCTGATGACCGAGGCGCTGACCGCCGTCGTCCACCACGCCTTCGCCAGCCTCGACCTCAGCCGCATCGAGGCGGCTTGCCTGCCGGAGAACGTGCCGTCGCGGGCGCTGCTCGACCGCACCGGCTTTCGCCACGAGGGCATCGCCGAGAGCTACCTGCAGATCGATGGCCGCTGGCGCAACCACGTTCTCTACGCCAACCTGAGGAAAGACCGGCGCGACCAGGTCGTCGCCGCCTGACAGCCGAGGATGAGACCTTGCCCGCAGTCGACACCCTGCCCGCCGATACCCATGCCGCCCCTCTCCAACCGGCGGATGCCGCGCTGCTCGAGCGGCTGACGCAGGCCCTCGGGTCCGACGCGGTGCGCGAACCCGAGCCGCGCTATCTCGAGGAGCCGCGCGGCAGCTACCACGGCCGCGCCGCCGCGGTGATCCGCCCGGGCAGCACCGAGGACGTGGCGACCGCGGTCCGCCTCTGTGCCGAGGCCCGCGTCGGCATCGTCCCCTACGCCGGCGGCACCGGGCTCGTCGGCGGCCAGGTCTTCGAGAAGGGGCCGCTGCCGGTGCTGCTCTCGGTCGAGCGGCTGAACCACATCCGCGACCTCGACCTGACCGACAACGTCATCGTCGCCGAGGCCGGCTGCATCCTCGCCGACGTGCAGGCCGCCGCCCGCGAGGCCGGGCGGCTCTTCCCGCTGTCGCTCGCCTCCGAGGGCTCGGCGCGCATCGGCGGCCTGCTCGGCACCAATGCCGGCGGCATCTCGGTGCTGCGCTACGGCAACGCCCGCGACCTCTGCCTCGGGGTCGAGGCGGTGATGGCCGACGGTTCGGTGATGCAGGGCGTCGGCCGGCTGGTGAAGGACAACATGGGCTACGACCTCCGCCACCTGCTGATCGGCTCGGAGGGCAGCCTCGCGATCATCACCGCCGCGAGCCTCCGGCTGTTTCCGCTGCCCGGCGAGACCGCCACCGCCTGGCTGGCGGTGCCCTCCCCCGCCGCGGCGCTCGACCTTCTCCGCGGCATGCGCGCCGCGCTCGGCGGCACGCTCTCGGCCTTCGAGCTCATCGACGTCACCGGGATCGAATTCCTCGCCGAGACCATGCCGCAGGTGGTCGCGCCGCCCGCGATGGAGGGCCGCTGGCGGCTGCTGGTCGAGGCGACCGACGGCGAAGGCTCCGGGCTCGCGCGCCGTTTCGAGGCGGCGCTGGAGACCGGGCTGGAGGAGGGCCTCGCCGTCGACGCGCTGATCGCCCAGAACGGTGCCCAGCGCGACGTGTTCTGGACCGTCCGCGAGACCATCCCCGAGGCCAACCGCCTGATCGGCGCGATCACCAGCCAGGACATCTCGCTGCCGCCGTCGAAGCTCGCGGCCTTCATCGACGAGGGTCGGGCCCTGGTGGCGGCGATCGACCCGTCGATCCGCATCAACTGCTTCGGCCATCTCGGCGACGGCAACCTCCACTACAACGTCTATCCCCGGAAGGGCGGCAAACGGGCGGAGTACGATAGCGTCAAGAGCCGCCTCAAGGACGGTCTCCACGACCTGACCCATTCCTATGGCGGCTCGGTCAGCGCCGAGCACGGGGTCGGCCGCCTCAAGACGGGGGACCTCGTGCACTACCTCGACCCGGCCCGCGTCGCCGCGATGCGCGCGATCAAGCACGCCCTCGATCCGCTCGGCATCCTCAATCCGGGCGCCGTGCTCGCCTGAGGCCGCGTCGTCTGGTGTCGGAAGGGGGGCGCTGAAATGAATTGCGCCCCTTCTCCTGGGGGGGAGAGAAGGGGCGCTTATCCAGACTGGAGGGTCTGATTTGCAAGCAGCCGTCCGTTTGGACAAGACCGTTTTAGGCGCCGAGTTCGTTACTGGAAGGTTAATGCTCTGCCGATAACTCTACTCAAAGATGAAAAAGATGCGCGGCGGGATTGCCCGTGGCCCCTCCGGTACGGGCGTGCTACGGGACCGCTCCCTTCGCCGCCGCCGCGCTTCCGGGCCTGAGGTTCGATGTTCCGAATCCTTCGCGAGACCCCGTCGGACAGCGCCGAGGTCGAATACCTCTACGACCTGACCTTCGCGCCCGGCCGGAACGCGCTCAGTTCCTACCGCCTGCGCGAGGGCATCGAGCCGGTGCCGGGCCTGAGCCTCGTCGCCCGCGACGAGTACGACAGCCTGTCCGCCGCCATCCGCTACTGGCCTGTCCGCATCGGCAAGGCCGGCGCCCCCGCCCTCCTCCTCGGCCCGGTCGCCGTCCACCCGACGCGGCAGGGCGAGGGCCTCGGCGGCCTCCTCGTCAACGAGACGCTGTTCCGGGCGCTGGAGCGCGGCTGGGTCCGGGTGATCCTCGTCGGCGACGAGCCCTACTACAAGCGGTTCGGCTTCACCCGCGACGCCGCCCGCAGCCTCGATTACCCACCCCCGACCAACCCCGACCGCCTGCTCGCGCGCGCCCTGACCCCCGGCGCCTTCGACGCGGTATCCGGCATGGTCCGTCGCTGGACCGATCCGCCGGAACACTGAGCCGGGCTCCGGCGTTGGTCGGCGGCAGTGCGATGCCTCGCCTCCCCGGGAGTCGCTGTGCCATCATCGCCGCCACAGCAGCAAGCACCGGAGCCGCCATGCCGAGCCAGAGCTTCTCCCGCCGCCGCTTCCTCGGCTCCACCGCCGCGCTCGGAGGACTGGTCCTGCTCCACCCCTACTCGGCCCGCGCTGAAGCCGGTCAGGCGCACCTGCGCATCCTCGCCACCACCGACCTGCACTGCCACGTGCGGCCCTACGACTACTATGCCGACAAGCCCTCCGACACGCTCGGGCTGTCGCGCACCGCCTCGCTGATCGAGGCGGTGCGCGCCGAGGCGACGAACACGCTGCTCGTCGACAACGGCGACTACCTGCAGGGCAACCCGATGGGCGACTACATCGCCTACAAGAAGGGGATGCACGCCGGCGACGTCCATCCGGTGATCGCGGGAATGAACACCCTCGGCTATGATGCCGGCACGCTCGGCAACCACGAATTCAACTACGGGGTGGATTTCCTCGACCTCGTCAACGCCGGTGCGAGTTTCCCGATCGTCTGCGCGAACTTCGCCCGCGCGCCGCTCGCCGCCAGCCCGCGCGAGGATGCCCTCTACCTGCCGCCCTACGTCATCCTCGACCGCACGGTGAAGGACGGCTCGGGGACGGAGATCGCCATCCGGGTCGGGCTGATCGGCTTCGTGCCACCGCAGATCATGCTCTGGGACCGCGGGCATCTCGAAGGCGGCTTCGCCACCCGCGACATCGTCGAGGCGGCGGCGGCCTGGGTGCCCGAGGTCCGCGAGGCCGGCGCCGACATCGTGGTGGCGCTCAGCCATTCGGGAATCGACCCGGCGGCCTCGGGACCGATGCTGGAGAACGCCTCGCTGCAGCTCGCCGCAGTGCCCGGCATCGACGCCATCGTCACCGGGCACCAGCACCGGGTGTGGCCGTCCGACGACTTCACCGGCGCCGGCCTCGATCCCGCCACCGGCGGCCTCGGCGGCGTTCCTGCGGTGATGGCCGGCTTCTGGGGCTCGCACATGGGTCTGATCGACCTTCTGCTGCTGCAGGAAGGCGGCACGTGGAAGGTCGCCTCGTTCGAGACCAGCGCGCGGCCGATCTACAAGCGCAACGCGGATCGCAGCGTCACCCCGCTCATCGGCGACTACGCCCCACCTCTCGACGCGACGGCCGCGGTGCACGAGGAGACGCTGGTCTACGTCCGCGCCGAGGTCGGTACCTCGACCGCACCAATGCAGTCCTATTTCGCCCTCGTCGCCGACGATCCCTCCGTGCAGATCGTCAGCCAGGCACAGACCTGGTATCTCGCCGACCTCCTGAAAGAGACCGAGTTCGCCGGCCTCCCCATCCTCTCCGCCGCCGCCCCGTTCAAGTCCGGCGGCCGCGGCGGCCCCGACTACTACACCGACGTCGCCGCCGGGCCGATCGCGATCAAGAACGTCGCCGACGTCTACCTCTACCCGAACACCCTGCAGGCCGTGGCGATCACTGGCGCGCAAGTCCGCGAGTGGCTCGAACGCTCGGCCGGCATCTTCAACCGGATCACAGCGGGCGGCGCCGACCAGCCCCTAATCGACGCCGGCTTCCCCGCCTACAACTTCGACTCGATCGACGGCGTCACCTACGCGATCGACGTGACCCAGCCCTCCCGCTACGACGGCGACGGCAAGATCATCGACGAAAGCGCCCACCGCATCGTCGACCTCGCCTTCGACGGCCAGCCCATCGACCCGGACGCCCACTTCATCGTCGCCACCAACAACTACCGCGCCGGCGGGGGCGGCCACTTCCCCGGCGCCGACGGCACGACCGTCGTCTTCCAGTCCCCCGACACCAACCGCGACGTCCTCGTCCGCTTCATCGTCGAGCAGGGCACGATCTCCCCCGCTGCCGACGGCAACTGGAAGCTCGCCCCCGCCGGCGGCGCCACCGTCCTCTTCGACACCGGACCGGGCTCCACCGCCTACCTCGACGACATCCGCGCCCGCGGTGTGGCGATCGAGCCGGCCGGCGACGCCCCCGACGGCTTCGTCCGCTACCGGATCACCCTCTGAACACTCCGCCCCGCCGGCCGTGGCTCACCGCACGGTGAGCACGGCTAGTTGCGTTTGCATGCGGCGCCGACTTGCGCTCAATACAGCGACCCCGCCGCCGGCACCCGCCGCCCGGCCTGCAACTGCCAGAAGTGAGACCCAGTTGTTCGTTTCATTCTTCCCGAACCCGCGCGCCTTCTTCTGGTCCGTCGTCCTCTGGGCGGCGATCTGCGTGGCCGGATGGTACTTGGGCGGCGCCGCGCTCGGCGAACGCTTCGGCTTCGGCCGGCCGACGCGGAGCTCGCCAGTTCGTCGTCTCGCGCTTCTGGTCCGGGCCGTTCCTGTGGTTCTACGTCTACTTCGTCGTCGCGGTCGCGCCTCTTCGCACGCGCTTCTGGCAGATCGTCGCGCCGCACCCGTGGTGGCGCTGGTCGATCCTCGGCTCGGCGCTGCTTCTCTTCACCACCTACTACCAGGTCCAGGTCTCGGTCGCGATCAACGACTGGTACGGGCCGTTCTACGACATGATCCAGGCGGCGCTTGCCAAGACCCGGCCGGTCACGCTCGGCGAGTTCTTCGGCTACATCGTCAGCTTCCTCAGATCGCCCTCGTCGCCGTGGCGGTCATCGGCGCTCACCCGCTTCTTCGTCAGCCACTAGGTCTTCCGCTGGCGCACGGCGATGAACAACTACTACATGGCGCCACTGGCCGCAACTGCGCACGATCGAGGGCGCCTCCCAGCGCGTGCAGGACGACACCATGCGGTTCGCCGAAACCACCGAAGTACCTCGGCAGTCAGCCTCCTCGACGCGATCATGACGCTGATCGCCTTCCTGCCGGTGCTGGTCGCCCTCTCCGCCAACATCACCGAACTCCCGCTCCTCGGCGCAATCCCCCATCCGCTGGTGGTGGCGGCGCTCCTCTGGTCGGCCTTCGGCACCGGCGTGCTCGCCCTGGTCGGCGTCAAGCTCCCCGGCCTCGAGTTCCGCAACCAGCGCGTGGAGGCCGCCTACCGCAAGGAACTCGTCTACGGCGAGGACGATCCCGAGCGCGCCGGCCCGATCACCGCGGCGCTGCTCTTCGCCAACGTCCGGCGCAACTATTTCCGCCTCTACTTCCACTACGTCTATTTCAATGTCGCCCGCTATCTCTACATCCAGAGTGACAACATCTTCGCCTACGTCGATCCTCGGCCCCGACGATCGTCGTCGGCGCAATCACGCTCGGGCTCATGAACCAGATCCTGAACGCGCTCGGGCAGGTGCGCAACTCCTTCCAGTACCTGATCACCTCGTGGCCGACGATCGTGAAGCTCCTGTCGATCTACAAGCGCCTGCACGCCTTCGAGGCGACGATCACCGGCGAGGCCCTGCCCTCGATCGACAGCGAGTTCCTCGCCGCCGCCCGCACCCGCGACGGCAGCGTTCCGCTCGTCGACGGCTAGCCAGCGTGGGCTCAGCGGGATCTCTGCGAACGCAGCACGCTGACGAGTGTGAACGGTCGGTTAACGCGCGACGGACATAACAGCGATATCAATGACTTGACCCTCTGCGCACGCGTGCGCAGAGGGTCAAGTCGCGACCTGCGGGCGCGTCAGTCCGCTTGCAGAGCGTATCTCAGAGGGGGGCGTAGTCGATTTCCAGGAAGGCCGCGACCTCCGGTACCCAACGGTCGCGGACGAAGGCGACATGCGTCGGGTGGGCGTTGTAGCCGTCGTAAGCCGCCTGATCGGCGAATTCCATCGAGAAGCCCCAGGCGAAGTCGTTCTTGGCGCTCACCTGCCGCAGTTGCTCGAACATTTCCACTCCGGGGATGTCGGCCAGCGCCCGTGCGTCATCGAGGAACTTGCGCTCCTCGGGCGAGCCGTCCGGGTGCTTCAGGGCAAAGACGACGGTGTGGCGGATCATGTCTTCCCTCGATATCGCATCATTCACGCAAGCCCTCCCCGCCCGGCGCTTGTCGCGCAAGGGAAAACCGCTTAGACGGGCGGCGAACCCGCTCGACTGGAGGCCTCGCATGTCATCCCCGAAGAAGGTCGTGCTCGCCTACTCCGGCGGGCTCGACACCTCGATCATCCTCAAGTGGCTCGAGACCGAATACGGCTGCGAAATCGTCACCTTCACCGCCGACCTCGGCCAGGGCGAGGAGCTCGAACCCGCCCGCAAGAAGGCCGAACTGCTCGGGGTCAATCCCGACAACATCTATATCGAGGACCTGCGCGAGACCTTCGTCCGCGACTTCGTCTTTCCGATGTTCCGCGCCAACGCCTTGTACGAGGGCGTCTACCTGCTCGGCACCTCGATCGCCCGGCCGCTGATCGCCCAGCGCCTCGTCGAGATCGCCGAGATGACCGGCGCTGACGCCGTCGCCCACGGCGCCACCGGCAAGGGCAACGACCAGGTCCGCTTCGAGCTTTCCGCCTATGCCCTCGACCCGTCGATCAAGGTGATCGCGCCCTGGCGGCTGTGGGACCTGACCTCGCGGACGAAGCTGCTCGAGTTCGCCGAGCAGAACCAGATCCCGATCGCCAAGGACAAGCGCGGCGAGGCGCCGTTCTCGGTCGACGCCAACCTCCTGCACACCTCCTCCGAGGGCAAGGTGCTGGAGAACCCCGCCAACGAGGCGCCGCCCTACGTCTACCAGCGCACCGTCGCGCCCGAGGATGCCCCCGATGTCGCGACCTACGTCGAGATCGGCTTCGAACGGGGCGACGCCGTCTCCATCGACGGCGAGCGCCTCTCCCCGGCGACGCTGCTGACCCGGCTCAACGCCCTCGGCGGGGCCAACGGCGTCGGCCGGCTCGACCTCGTCGAGAACCGTTTCGTCGGCATGAAGTCCCGCGGCATCTACGAGACCCCGGGCGGCACCGTCCTGCTCGTCGCCCACCGCGGCATCGAGTCGATCACCCTCGACCGCGGCGCCGGCCACCTCAAGGACGAGCTGATGCCGAAATACGCCGAGCTCATCTACAACGGCTTCTGGTTCAGCCCCGAGCGCGAGATGCTCCAGGCGCTGATCGACAAGAGCCAGGAGCACGTCACCGGCACGGTGCGCGTCAAGCTCTACAAGGGCTCGGCCACCATCGTCGGGCGGACCTCGCCGCAGTCGCTCTACTCCGAGAGCCACGTCACCTTCGAGGACGACGCCGGCGCCTACGACCAGAAGGACGCGGCCGGCTTCATCAAGATCAACGCCCTCCGCCTCCGTCTGCTCGGCGAGCGCAACCGCCGGGGTTAACCCTCCGGCCACCCGCCTCGCCCGCCCCGCCGCCCGGACTGCTATGCTTGCGGTGGGGTATCGGGGGGAACGGGCATGAACCGGGCGATGGGGCGCGCACTGCGACGAACGATGATGGCCGGACTGGTCGCCGTCATCCTGCCGGTGGCCGCGAAAAGCGATACCATCATCGCCGGCCGCTCGGCCCAGGCCCTGCGCTGCGCCGCCTACGTCGGCATGGCCGCGCGCTTCGGCGCGGATGACGGCTACCTCGACGCCAGCGACGTCGAGAGCATGACCGGGTGGTCGGCACAGGTGCTCGGCCGCTGGGTGCCGCTGCCGACCGCCGGCCGGCTCGCCGCCTACCGCGTCACCCTCGGGGAGCTCGGCACCCGCAGCGAGGCCGACGGGCTGATCGCCCGCTACATCGGCTGGTGCGTCCACGCCTTCCCGGTATCGCCGTGACGCCCGGCGACGGACGCCCCGCGCGCCGTCAGTAGAAGGCGCCAGCGTTGCGAATGAGGATGGTCTGCAGCGCGTAGAGAATGACGATCAACACCAGCGGCGACAGGTCGAGCCCGCCCATGCTGGGCAGCACCCGGCGGATCGGCCCGTAGATCGGCTCGAGCACCCGCTCGAGGCCGTTCCAGATCTGCCAGACCAGAGGCTGGTGGCGGTTGAGGACGTTGAAGCCGATCAGCCAGCTCATCACCACGTGGGCGATCACGATGAACCAGACGATGTTGATGACGAAGAGCAGAATCTGGACGAGGGAACCCATCGGCTCTCCTGGACGGTGGTTCAAGTTGCGCGTTGGCGCTACCTAATCGGCCCGGGCCGCGGCTGCAAGGGCGCCGTATCCCGCAGCCGGCGGCCCGCGCCCCGTTTTGGCGCCGGCAGACGCCGCCGCCCGCGCAGCGTCGCAGCGCGCCGCGGGCGAGACGCCCCGGCCCGCGGGCGGCCGACGCGGCGCCTCCGTCGCCGGGCGGCGGGGCTCAGTGACCGAGGATTCTGGCTCAGGAAGAGCTTGGTGCGCTCGTTCTGCGGGTTGTTGAAGAATTCCTTGGGCTCGTTCTGCTCGACGATCTGGCCTTGGTCCATGAAGATCACCCGGTTCGCCACCGCTTGGGCGAAGCCCATCTCGTGGGTGACGCAGAGCATCGTCATCCCCTCCTCGGCGAGCTCGATCATCGTGTCGAGCACCTCCTTGATCATCTCCGGGTCGAGCGCCGAGGTCGGCTCGTCGAAGAGCATGATCCGCGGCCGCATGCAGAGCGAGCGCGCGATCGCGACGCGCTGCTGCTGGCCGCCGGAGAGCTGGCCGGGAAACTTGGCCGCCTGCTCGGGGATCTTGACCTTGCGGAGGAAGTGCATCGCGGTCTCCTCGGCTTCCTTCTTGGGCGTCTTGCGGACCCAGATCGGCGCGAGGGTGCAGTTCTCGAGGATGGTCAGGTGCGGGAAGAGGTTGAAGTGCTGAAACACCATGCCGACCTCAGAGCGGATCTTGTCGATGTTCTTGAGATCGGAGGTCAGCTCGGTGCCGTCGACGAGGATCTTGCCCTTCTGGTGCTCCTCCAGCCGGTTGATGCAGCGGATCAGAGTCGACTTGCCGGAGCCCGACGGGCCGGCGATGACGATGCGCTCGCCGCGGCGGACGGTCAGGTTGATGTCGCGCAGGACATGGAACTGGCCGTACCATTTGTTCATGCCGACGATCTGGATGGCGATTTCGTCGGAGACCTTCAGCTTGTCCGGGTGCACCGGCTCGAGTTCGCTGGCGTCCACCGCGTGCGGTTCGGTCATGGTGTTATCCCCTTCTAGCGGTGATCCGTCTTGAGACGGCGCTCCAGGTGTTGCGAGTATTTCGACATGCTGAAGCAGCAGATGAAGAACATGAAGCCGACGAAGCCGTAGAGCTCCCAGACCATGCCGTTCCAGGCGGCGTTCGCCCGGATGGCGTTGATCAGGCCGACCGGGTCGAGCAGGCCGATGATCGCCACCAGCGTGGTGTCCTTGAAGAGGCCGATGAAGGTGTTGACGATGCCCGGGATCGAGATCTTCAGCGCCTGCGGCATGATGATGAGCCGCGTCGCCTTCCAGTAGTCGAGGCCGAGCGAGTCGGCGCCCTCGTACTGGCCGCGGGGCAGGGCTGCGAGGCCGCCGCGGATCACCTCGGCCATGTAGGCGGCCGAGAAGAGCGTCACCATGATGACGACGCGCAGGATGATGTCGAAGTTGGTGCCCGGCGGCATGAAGATGTTGAGCAGGAACGAGGCGACGAGGAGCAGCGTGATCAGCGGCACGCCGCGGATGAACTCGATGAAGCCGACGCAGATGGTCTTGACCAGGAAGAGGTCGGAGCGCCGGCCGAGCGCCAGCAGGATGCCGAGCGGCAGCGAGAAGGCGATGCCGGTGACGCCGATGGTCATCGACAGCATGAAGCCGCCGAACTGCTTGGACTGGATCGGCGTGATGCCGATGAAGGGCAGGATGTTGGCGAGCGGGCCGGCGATGAACATCCACCAGATCAGCGCGACCACAGCGGCGGCAAGCGGCGGCAGGAAGCTCGGGCCGCGCTCGGCGATGCGGAAGGCGATGTAGCCCGCGACGAAGCCGAGGTAGATCGCGATCGGAAAGAAGATCGAGCCGCCCCAGAGCAGCCAGTAGCAGAGGCCGGGGTAGATCGCCGAGAACCACAGCATCTTGCGCGGCAGCTCGGCGAAGAGGATCGGCGCCATCGCGACGAACAGCAGGATGAAGGCGAGCGTCGGGCGCCAGTAGGCTTCGGTCGGGTAGAAGCCGAAGAGGAACTGGTGCCAGCGCTCGCGGATCACCGCGAGGCAGGCGCCGCCGGCGTCGGGGCCCCAGGTCTCGGCGATGATCTCGCGGCACTGGGCGTAGGAGTCGGCGTTCCAGACCGAGTGGGCCAGCCATGGCACGATGTGCGAGCCGACCAGCCAGACAACGCCCAGGGCGACGAGGGTGAGGAGGCTGTTCGGCCACGAGGAGAAGAGGTTGGTGCGCAGCCAGCCGACGGCGCCGATGGCGGTGCTGGGCGGCGCCTCGGCGGCGAGCATCTCAATGCGGGTGAAGGCGATGTCCTCGTCCATCTCAGCGCTCCTTCAAGGCTACGGAGGCGTTGTACATGTTCATGATCGTCGAGATCGCGAGGCTGATGAGCAGGTAGAAGCCCATCATCAGGATCATGCATTCCAGCTCGCGGCCGGTCTGGTTCATGGTGATGCCGCCGAGGGTGGCGCGGACGTCGGCATAGCCGACGACGATGGCCAGCGAGGAGTTCTTGGTGAGGTTGAGGTATTGCGAGATCAGCGGCGGGATGATGACGCGGAGCGCCTGGGGCAGCACCACGAGGCTCATGATCCGGCCGGGGCGCAGGCCGAGCGCCGCCGCCGCTTCGCTCTGGCCGCGGGAGACGGCCTGGATGCCCGAGCGCACGATCTCGGCGATGAAGGCGCCTGTGTAGAACGCGAGCGCGAACCAGAGGGCGATCAGGGACTTGTCGACGAAGCCGCCGCCCTCGAAGTTGAAGCGCTGCAGCTCGGGGAACTGGAAGGTGATCGAGCCGACGAAGAAGTCGATGATGAAGGCCGGCAGGATCAGGAGCGCGAGGCTGATCCAGAAGACCGGCAGGATCTCACCGGTCGCGATCTGGCGGGCGTGGGCGTAGCGGCGGAAGGCCCAGATCGCGGCGAGGGAAAGGACGAAGACGATAACGACGGCCTGCCAGCCGGGTCCGAAGATCGGCCAGGGCACATAGGCGCCGCGGTTGGTCAGGGCGACCGAATCGCCGAAGAGCATCGAGGCGGTGGCGTTATCGCCGCGGAAGGCCGCGGGCGCCGGGAAGGTGTCGGTGATGATCGCCATCAGCGCCAGGATCCAGATCAGCACCGGGACGTTGCGGAAGGTTTCCACGTAGACCGAGGCGAGGCGGGCGATCAGCCAGTTCGGCGAGAGGCGCAGGACGCCCATGACGACGCCGAGGACGGTGGCGGTGATGCAGCCGAGAAAGGCAACGAGCAGCGTGTTGAGGATGCCGACGATGGCGGCACGGCCGTGGGTGCTGTCGTTGGTGTAGGGGATGAGCGTCTGGCTGATGTCGTAGCCGGAGCGTTGCCCGAGGAAGCCGAAGTCGAAGGTCTTGCCGAGGGCGGCGAGGTTGGCGACCGTGTTATGGACGATCCAGCTCGCGAAGGTCAGAACCGCGATCAGCGCGATGATCTGGATGGTGATGGACCGGTATCGCGTGTCGTAGATCAATTGGCTCAGGCGGAACGGCTCCGCCTCGGCTGTCGGCCATGCTCATGTGTCACTCCCTGCGATGGTCTTGCCCTCCTTGAACGTCGCCGGCCCGGACAGGGTCCGGGCCGGCGATGGCGATCAATGGAACGGCGGGGAGTACATCAGGCCGCCTTCGGTCCACTGGGCATTGAGCCCGCGGGCAAGGTTCGAGGGTGTGCCTTCGCCGATGTTGGCGGCGAAGATCTCGCCGTAGTTGCCGTTGGCCTTGATCGCGTTGTAGGCCCAGTCGGCGGAAACGCCGAGCATCTGGCCGAGCGAGCCCTCGGTGCCGAGCAGGCGGCGGATCTCGGGATTGTCGGATCCCTTCATCTCGTCGAGGTTATCCTTGGTGACGCCGAGTTCCTCGGCCTCGACCAGGGCGTAGAAGCTCCAGCGGACGAGGTCGGCCCACTCGTTGTCACCATGGCGGACGACTGGCCCGAGCGGCTCCTTGGAGATGATTTCCGGCAGGATGACGTAGTTCTCGGCGTCCGGGTAGGTCGAGCGCGCCGCCGCGAGGCCGGAGGCGTCTGTGGTGTAGGCGTCGCAGGCGCCACCGAGGAACTGCTGGCGGGCCTCGGCCTCGGTCTGGATCGGCACGGGCTGGTAGCTCATGCTGTTCTTCTTGAAGTAGTCGGCAAGGTTGAGCTCGGTCGTGGTGCCGGTCTGGATGCAGATGGTGGCACCGTCGAGTTCCTTGGCAGAGCTGACGCCGAGGTCCTTGGAGACGATGAAGCCCTGGCCGTCGTAATAGTTGACGCCGACGAAATCGAGCTTGAGGTCGACGTCGCGGGTGAAGGTCCAGGTCGAGTTGCGCACCAGCACGTCGATCTCGCCGGAGGCCAGCGCCGTGAAGCGGGTCTCGCCGGTGGTCGGGGTAAACTCGACCTTGCTCGGGTCACCGAAGATCGCCGCGGCGATCGCGTAGCAGATGTCGACATCGAAGCCGAGCCACTTGCCGTTGGCATCGGGTGCGGCGAAGCCGGCGAGGCCGGTGTTGGTGCCGCACTTCAGCGCGCCGCGGGCCTTGACGTCGTCGAGCGTCGCCGCGGACGAGGCGGCCACCGAGCCGAGCACGAGCCCGAGCGTGGTGCCGATGAAGAGGGTCGTTCGCATCGTTCTTCCTTTTCCTGTTGGTCCGCTTTCACTCAAAGCGACACGGGCGCCATGCGTCCGCAACCCAGTCGGGGGCGTCTTGGACCGGCCCCCTTCCCGCTACCTTTGTAGGCAGAAGACCAAAGGTCAAGCCGCGGCGGCGGTCATCGTCTGTTTGGAGACGGGGGGTCTGCCGGAATAATCACCACTTGGCCGAGTATGACTACCCGATAGGCGCGGTTTCCGCCCCGGACGCCAGGGCCCCGAAGCGGGCCGCGCGCAGGAAATCGGCGCCGCGGACCGCCGCCGCCGCTTCCGCCTCGGAGTCGAGACCCCACTGCTCGGCCTGCCAGATCTCGTCGATCCGCGAGACCTCCCAGGCCGCCGGCGCCGCGAGGGCGCCCTGCGCCACGGCCAGCCCGAGCACGAGCGACCCGGAGATCGAGACGAGCTCGGCGAGCGCGGTCAGCCCGAAGGCGTCCTCCGCGGCGACCGCGGCCCGCAGCGCGGTCAGGCTCGCCTCGGGCTGGGCGGTGAACATGACGCCGGTCACCGCGACGAGCGGCGCACCCAGCGCCTTCGCCGACCACAGGAGCCAGGGATCCCAGGCCGCCGCCTGTCGTGCGGCGAGGGCGGCGGGTTCGGCGGCGCGATAGCAAAGCAGGTCGGTGGCGCCGTAGTCGGCCACCGCCGCGACCACCGGACCGGGGGTCGCCGCGACGCGGTCGATTGCGGCATTGGCCGCCCGCGTGAAGGGCAGCAGCGCGGGCTGGATCTCGCCCTCCAGCGCGTCCCATTCCGCAGCGATCGCGGCGGCGAGGGCCTCGGTCGGGACGGCAAGGGCGACCCCGGCCGGGGTGCGCAGCGGGCGGTCGTCGAGGCGGACCCCGAAGCCAGTGCCCTCGGGCACGACGGCGGCCGCGTTCCAGAAGCGCCGCTGGACCAGCATTACGCGCCGACCCCGAGGCGGTCGAGCGCCGCGTCGAGATCGGCGAAATCCTCGACGATCACATCGGCGCCGGCCGCTTCGAGCCGGGCGCGCGGATGATAGCCCCAGGCGACGCCGACCGTCGCCATGCCGGCGGCCCGGCCCATGGCGATGTCGAACTCGGTGTCGCCGACCATCGCCGACCGCGCCGGCCTCGACGCCGGTCTCGGCGAGGGCGGCGTGCAGCATCGAGGGATGCGGCTTCGAGGGATGGCCGTCGGCGGTCTGCGTGGTCGCGAAGAGGTGGCCGATGGGAAAGGTCTCGAAAAGATGGTCGAGCCCGCGCCGCGCCTTGCCCGTCGCCACCCCGAGGAGCGTGTCCGGCGCCGCCGAGAGCCGCCCGAGCGCGTCGAGCGCCCCGGGATAGAGCGGTGCCCGCGACGCGTCGCCCCCCGCCGCCCTCTGGGCGACGAAGCTGTCGCGGTAGTGCTCGACGAGAAGCAGCGTCTCCGCGTCGGGCAGGTGCGGCGCCAGCGCCGCCATCGCCTCGTGCAGAGAAAGGCCGACCACGCCGAGCAGCCGGTCGCGCTCCGGCAGCGGATGCCCGGCGGTGCCGAAGGCATCGGCCATCGCCGCGACGATCAGGTGCTGGCTGTCGATCAGGGTGCCGTCGACGTCGAAGATCACGAGGCGGGTCACCGCGGGCGCTCCTTGCTCCGCGCGGCGTGGATCGCCTCGATCGCGCCGGCGAGGTCGTCGCAGAGGGCGGTGAAGAGCCGCGCGGCGGTCGCCTCGGGGCGACCGATCAGCACGTAGTCCCAGCCCGCGCGGCCATGGACGGGCAGGACGGCGCGGGCGGCAGCGCGGAGCCGGCGCTTCGCGCGGTTGCGGGCCACGGCGTTGCCGACCTTCTTGGAGCAGGTGAAGCCGACGCGCACACCCTCGACCCCCTCGCCGGCCGCGCGTTCGCGGCCCTGGACGAGAAGCCCGGGGCGGGTCTGGCGGCGGGCCCGGGAGGCGGCGACGAAGTCGGCACGCCGCACGAGGATCACAAGGCCGCCCGCAGCGGGAGCCGGGCGGGCCGGCACCTCGAAGGAGGCCGACGCCGCCACGGCGGCAGGCGTCAGGCCGACAGCCGCTTGCGACCGGCGGCGCGGCGGCGGTTCAGGATGATCCGGCCGCTCTTGGTCGCCATGCGGGCGCGGAAGCCATGCCGGCGGGCGCGCACGAGGTTGCTCGGCTGGAAAGTGCGTTTCATGTCTCGTCTCCTCGTCAAACCGGGCAAAACCCGGCCGGAGGCGGATTCGACGCCCCCCCAATTCGAAGGCCCGTCTTTAGAAACACCGCGGCGGGAAGTCAATTCACCGCGTGTCGCCGCCTGCGCGAAACCAGGCGCCGCGTGCGCGAAACCACGGCCCCCGGCGGGCACCGGCTGCCATGGCCGCCATCCGAGGTACCCGCCTTGTGACCCCGGGCGCCAGCGCATAGATTCGCCTCTCCGGTTCGTGACCACGGACGCGCATGTCACTCAGCAACCTATCCGGGCGATTCCTGACGCTGATGGCCGTCTTCGTGGTGATCGCGGAGGTGCTTTTCTTCGTTCCGTCGATGGCGCGCTTCCGCTCGGATTATCTCCATACCCGCCTCGACCTCGCCCAGATGGCCGCCCTCGCCGTGCTCACCATCCCGCCGGACCAGGACGTCGACCCCGCGCTCGAGCAGAAGCTCCTCGCCGCGGCCGGCGTGGTCAACGTGGCGCTCCGCCGCGAGGACGTGCGCGAGATCACCCTGACCAGCCCGACGCCACCGATGATCGACGGCAGCTACAACCTCTCCAACGCCGGCCCGATCAAGCTGATGCGGGACGCGATGCGGGTCTTCTTCACCGGCGGCGACCGCATCATCCGGGTCATCGGCGTCACCAGCCAGGGCGGCGAGGTCGAGATCACCCTCCACGAGCAGGCTCTTCGCGAAGCCATGATCGACCAGGGCCGCCGCATTCTCTATATCTCCCTCGCCCTGTCGCTGGCGACGGCGACCCTCCTGTTCCTCGCCGTCCGCCATCTGATCGTGCGCCCGATCAACCGCGTCGTCGGCGCGATGACCGCCTACCGCGACGACCCCGAGGACGCGAGCCGGATCATCGTCCCCGGCCGCGGCGCCAGGGAGATCCGCGAGGCCGAGTCGGCGCTGCACGACCTCGAGGTGCGGCTGACCGCCGCGCTGAAGCAGAAGGACCGCCTCGCCGGGCTCGGCAGCGCCGTCGCCAAGATCAGCCACGACCTCCGCAACATGCTGACCACCGCCCAGATCATGGCCGACCGCCTCGAGATGAGCGCCGACCCGGCCGTCACCCGCACCGTGCCGAAGCTCGTCGCCTCGCTGTCCCGCGCGATCAACCTCTGCGAACGCACCCTCGCCTACGGCAAGGCCGAGGAACTGCCGCCCGAGCCGACCGTCTTCCCCCTCTGCCCGCTCGTTTTCGAAGTGCTGGAGAACGAGGCCGCGGCGGTCGCCGCCGGCCACGCCGAACTCGAGTCCGAGGTGCCGGCGGGCATGCGGGTGCGCGCCGACGCCGACCAGCTCTTCCGCGTGCTCTCCAACCTCGTGCGCAACGCCGCCCAGGCCATCGACGCCGCGGGCACCCCCGGCCGCATCGTCATCCGCGCCACCGAGGCGGGCGGGCGCAGCGAGATCCGGGTGACCGACAGCGGCCCCGGCCTGCCGCAGAGGGCGCGGGAGAACCTCTTCCAGCCCTTCCGCGGCGGCGTCCGCCAGGGCGGCACCGGCCTCGGGCTGGTGATCGCCGCCGAGATCGTCCGCGGCCACGGCGGCACCCTCGATCTCGAGGAGACCGGTGCGAGGGGCTCGACCTTCCGCATCTCGCTGCCCGCGCCAGGCAAGGCGTAGGTCCTCTGCCCGGTGTCGGTTCGCGCCGCGGGAAAGCCGCCGAGCAAGTTCGCGGAACGTCATCCTTGAAACGTGTCCCTGGCCCGGCCGAGGCAGACCGCCGTCCGCGATGGTCTTTCACCACCAAGCCTAGCGCCGTTGCTCGCGAGCCCATATATCCGCCCCCGGACCTCAGGAGGGGACATGAGCGAAGAACGCTTTCCGGGCTGGCACGGCACCACCATCGTCGCCGTCCGCAAGGGCGGCCGGGTCGTCGTCGCCGGCGACGGCCAGGTGAGCCTCGGCCAGACCGTCATCAAGGGCACGGCCCGCAAGGTCCGGCGGCTGATGCCGGGGGGCAAGCCGGTGATCTGCGGCTTTGCCGGATCGACGGCGGACGCCTTCACCCTGCTCGAGCGGCTGGAGAAGAAGCTCGAAGCCGCGCCGGGGCAGCTCCAGCGCGCCGCGGTCGATCTCGCCAAGGACTGGCGGACCGACAAGTACCTGCGCAACCTCGAAGCGATGCTGATCGTCTCGAACGGCGCCGAGCTCTACGTCATCACCGGCGCGGGCGACGTGCTCGAACCCGAACACGACGTCGCCGCGATCGGCTCCGGCGGCAACTACGCCCTCGCCGCCGCCCGCGCGCTGATGCGACCAGGACCTCGACGCCGAGACCATCGCCCGCAGGGCGATGGCGATCGCCGCCGAGATCTGCGTCTACACCAACGGCAACGTCGTCGTGGAAAGCCTCGATGCCTGACATCGGCTTGCCGCCGGTCGAAGCCTCCGACTACCCGCTGCTGCGGACGTGGCTCGACGCGCCCCACGTCCGCGAGTGGTGGGGCGACCCGGAGGAGGAGCTCGGCCATATCCGCGCCATGGTCGAGGGCCGCGACACCACCCGGCCCTTCGTCATCCTCGTCGACGGCGCCGCCGCCGGCTACATCCAGGTCTGGCACATCGGCCATCACCAGAATGCCGAATGGATCGCCACCCACCCCTGGCTCGCCGAACTCCCGGCCGAGGCGGTCGGCGTCGACCTCTCGATCGGCGACCCCGCCCTCGTGTCGCAGGGCATCGGCAGCGCCGCCCTCGCCGCCTTCGTCGCCCGCCTGCGCGCCGAGGGCCACGAGACCATCGTCATCGACCCCGACCCCGCCAATGCCCGCGCCGTCCGCGCCTACGAGAAGGCCGGCTTCAGCCCGGTCCCGCACCTCCTCGGGCGGACCGCCGACACCCTGATCATGCAGCACCACGCCCCGGCGCCCGCATGACCCGACCCCACCGATGGCTCCTGCTCGCCGCGGCCATCGTCGTCGCGCAGGCGCTGGCCCTGCACCTGATGGGCCAGCCGTGGATCTCCGCCTCCGGCACGGTCGAAGCTCTGGCAGGGCGTCGTCGAACTCGAGCGAGAACAGCCAGCACATCGCCGACTGGTACTCGCTCAGCCACGTCGTCCACGGCTTCCTCTTCTACGGCCTGCTCTGGCTCGTCCTGCCGCGCCGGATCGGCTTCGCCGCCCGCCTCGCCCTCGCCGTCGGCATCGAGGTCAGCTGGGAGCTGCTCGAGAACACCGACTTCATCATCAACCGTTACCGCGAGGCGACGATCTCGCTCGACTACTTCGGCGACAGCGTCCTCAACTCCGTCTTCGATACCCTGTGGATGGCCTTCGGCTTCCTCCTCGCCTCCCGCCTGCCGTGGAAGGCGACCGTCGCCATCGCCCTCGCGCTCGAACTCCTCGCCGCCTGGGCGATCCGCGACAACCTCACCCTCAACATCCTCATGCTCGTCCACCCGTCCGAGGCCGTCCGGGCCTGGCAGGCGGGCGGCTGACCCCCGGGAGACCGACCCCATGACCGACCTTACCCCCCGCGAGATCGTCTCCGAGCTCGACCGCTTCATCATCGGCCAGTCCGACGCGAAGCGCGCCGTCGCCGTGGCGCTGCGAAACCGCTGGCGCCACAAGCAGTTGCCCGACGACATTCGCGAAGAGGTCTACCCGAAGAACATCCTGATGATCGGCCCGACCGGCGTCGGCAAGACCGAGATCTCGCGCCGCCTCGCCAAGCTCGCCAAGGCGCCCTTCCTCAAGGTCGAGGCGACCAAGTTCACCGAGGTCGGCTACGTCGGCCGCGACGTCGAGCAGATCATCCGTGACCTCGTCGACGCCGCCATCGTCATGGTCCGCACCGACATGCGCGAGCGGGTCAAGGCCAGCGCCCACGAGGCCGCCGAGAACCGCGTCATCGACGCCCTCGCCGGTGACGGCGCCCGCGACCAGACCCGCGAGATGTTCCGCCGCAAGCTCCGCTCGGGAGAACTCGACGACAAGGAGATCGAGCTCGAGGTCGCCGACACCTCCAGCCCCTTCCCGACGATGGACATTCCCGGCCAGCCCGGGATGGGCATGGGCGCCCTCAACCTCGGCGACATCTTCGGCAAGGCGTTCGGCGGCGGCCGCAAGGTGCGCCGGCGCCTCAGCGTCGCGGCCTCCTACGAGGCGCTGATCGCCGAGGAGGCCGACAAGCTGCTCGACAGCGAGGTGGTGACCCGCGAAGCGATCACCGCCGTCGAACAGAACGGCATCGTCTTCATCGACGAGATCGACAAGGTCGCCGCCCGCGCCGAGACCCGCGGCGCCGACGTCTCCCGCGAGGGCGTCCAGCGCGACCTGCTGCCGCTGATCGAGGGCACCACCGTCTCGACCAAGCACGGGCCGGTCAGGACCGACCACATCCTCTTCATCGCCTCGGGCGCCTTCCACATCGCCAAGCCCTCGGATCTCCTCCCCGAACTGCAGGGCCGCCTGCCGATCCGGGTCGAACTCCGGGCGCTGACCGAGGAGGACTTCGTCCGCATCCTCACCGAGACCGACAACGCCCTGACCCGCCAGTACTCCGCGCTGATGGCGACCGAGCAGGTCACCGTCGACTTCACCGAAGACGGCATCGCCGCGCTGGCCCGCATCGCCGCCGAGGTCAACCGCTCGGTGGAAAACATCGGCGCGCGCCGGCTCTATACCGTGCTGGAGCGGGTCTTCGAGGAACTGAGCTTCACCGCGCCCGACCGCGGCGGCGATGCGGTGACGGTGGACGCCGCCTTCGTCGAGAAGCACCTCGGGGAACTCAGCCGGTCGAGCGACCTCAGCCGCTACGTGCTCTGACCGGCAGCCTGCGCGTGTCGGGCGGACGTCAGGCCGGGCGCGTCAGGCGAGCGGCTGGTGGGCCGGAGCCGCGAGCATCGCCGGGCGCGATGCCGTGGCCGGGCGCGGCATGACCGCGATTGCAAGGGCGAACAGCGTCACCGACCCGGTGCCGCTGTAGGCGACGAGCGCCAGCAGCAGTCCGAAGCCGGACAGGATCGTCCCAGCCGCTGCGCCAAGACCGGCGAGGGCCGACAGGATCAGGCATATGACAAGTCGCGGGCTCAATCCGCTTCCTCCACCGACGCCCCCAGTAGCGGGACGGGGGCTTAAATAAGCGT
Source organism: uncultured Alphaproteobacteria bacterium (assembly GCA_963798235.1). Taxonomy (GTDB): domain Bacteria; phylum Pseudomonadota; class Alphaproteobacteria; order Rhodobacterales; family Rhodobacteraceae; genus Amaricoccus. The sequence continues at coordinate 80,706 of CAWCSN010000008.1, forward strand.
AAATCCCCGGTTCCGTAAACTGGATTTCGCGTGATGGTTAAATCGTGTGCATTGTCCCGACCCTGAACGGCGAGGCTGCCCTCTGCCGCACCGCCGGTGCTCGATCAGGACCGCCCGCTCTGCGGCTGGCCGCCCGGTTCTGCCACAATTCACGGCAGATGCCTCGCGGCGCTCACCATCGACACAACTGCAACAGTGCGGGAAAGTTCCACCTGAGGCGGAGTAACATCATCATTCCATCGCCAAAGCCGCGGATCCAGCCCCAAAGGCCGAATCACTTCGACCGCGGCGTGCAGGAAACCCGAAGGCCATCGGCCGACGCGCGGCCCCCGCAAACGCCCGGCCCTCACCCCCCGGCGATGCTCGCCGCGATCCGCGGCCCGAGCGCCACCACCTCGGCCAGCGTCCCGGCAAGATCGACCCCGGTCGGCACGCCCTCCGCCACCACCCGCCGCCCGCCGACGAAGACATCGCGCACGTCGCCGCGGCCGCAGGAAAAGACCAGATGCGTCCGCGGATCGAACAGCGGCACCGCATGGGCCCGCCCGATGTCCACCAGCACCATGTCCGCGAGCTTGCCGACCTCGAGCGAACCGAGCCGGTCCGCCGCCCCGAGGGCCGCGGCGCCCTCGATCGTCGCCATCCGCAGCGCCTGCCCGGTGGTCACCGCCGTCGCGTCCAGCGTCGCCGCCCGGTGCAGCGTCGCCGCCAGCCGCAGCGCCATCCACGGGTCGAGGTCGTTCCCCGAGATCGCCCCGTCCGTCCCGATCGTCACCCGCACCCCCGCCCGCAGCATGTCCGGCACGCGGGCGATGCCGCTCGCCAGCTTGAGGTTCGACATCGGATTATGCGCGACGCTCGCCCCCGTCCGCGCCAGAATCTCGATCTCCTCGTCGTCGAGCCACACGCAATGCGCCAGCACCGTCCGCGGATCGAGAACCCCGAGCGCGTCGAGATGCCGGATCACCGACCGCCCGTAGCGCCCCTCTATCGTCTCCCGCTCCGCCCGCGTCTCCGCCGCATGCACCGAGAACAGCCCGCCCCGTTCCTCGGCCAGCCGCTTCGCCGCCACCAAACTCTCCGGCCCGACCGTATAGGTCCCGTGCGGAAAGCACCCCGGCAGCACGTCGTCGGCCCCGGCGTAGGCGTCGAAGAACGCCGCCGCCTCCGCCAGCCGCTCCCCCGGCGCCACCCCGTCCACCGCCGGCCCGTCGAAGAACATGCCCCCCGTGGCGATCCGCACCCCGAGCGCCCGCGCCGCCGCCACCCCCTGCTCGGGATGCCAGAAGAAGTCCATCGTCGTCGTCACCCCGCCGAGCAGCAGCTCGGCCAGCCCCAGCGTCGCGCCCAGCCGCACCGTCGCTGGCGTCAGGATCGCCCCCTCGGCCCGCCACACCAGCTTCAGCCACGGCTCGAGCGGCAGGTCCTCGATCAGCCCGCGAAACAGGCTGTCGGCGGCATGGCAATGGGTGTTGACCAGCCCCGGCATCAGCAGCATCCCGCGCGCGTCCACCAGCGCGCGCGCATCCCGGCCCACCGCCTCGGCGGTGCCGACCCGGACGATGCGGCCACCGTCGACGGCGACCGCACCGTCCGCGATCACGCTGTCCGCCGCGTCGACGGTGACGACAAGCGCATGGGTGACGATCAGGTCGTGGGCCAAACTCTTCCCCCTCGTGCGAAACCCGCCCTAGTATTCCCCGGCACTATTCCCCGGCGCCGCGCCCGCGTCGATACGCCCCTTCAGGATGACCCGATGCCCGACTGGCTCCTCCCCGGCCCCATCCCGCCCGAATTTGCCACCGACGAACGCTGCACGATCACCGAGCTTCTCAACGACCCCGCCTGCCCCGAGGTCTCGCTCGCCCTCGCCCGCGTCGCCCCCGGCGTCACCACCCGCCTCCATGCCGTCGACGGCACCGTCGAGCGGTACATCATCCTCAGCGGCACCGGCCTCGTCGAGATCGACGGCGAGACCGCCCCCGTCGCACCCGGCGACCGCGTCCTCATCCCCGCCGGCGTCCCCCAGCGCATCACCGCCACCGGCCCGGAGGGCCTCGCCTTCCACTGCGTCTGCACCCCGCGCTTCCGCCAGCAGAACTACCGCGACCTCGGCGACTGACGAGGCGCGCCCCGAGCCCCGCCTCACGCACCGGCGCCGGGGAGAAAGGCGCCCTCCATCGCGACGATGGCGCGGGCGAGCGCCTGGGCGGCGGGCAGGAGCGCATGGCCGGCGACGTGGACGAGGAACCACTGACGCACGATCGGCATCCCCTCGATCGGCAGGGCCACCAGCCGGCGCTGGCGCAGCTCCTCCACCACCGTGTGCTCGGAGATGAGGGCGATGCCGAGCCCGGCCATCACCGCCTGCTTGATGGTCTCGTTGGTGCCCATCTCCTTGGTGCGCAGCAGCCGCCCCTCGGCGATGCGGTCGAGAAAGCGCGTCATCAGGATGCGCGTGCCCGAGCCTTCCTCGCGGGCGAGGAAGGTCTCGCCCCAGAGCGCCGCCGGCTCGACGCGGGTGACGGCGGCGAGCGGATTGTCCGGTGCTGCGATGATGACGTGGGGGTGCGGCCCGAGCGTCGTCGCCTCGACCAGCGGCTCGCGCGGGGGGCGGCCCATGATCGCGAGGTCGAGGCGGCCCTCGGCGAGCATGGCGATGATCTCGCCGCGGTTGCCGACCTTGAGCTCGATGTCGATCGCAGGGAAGGCGCGGTTGAGGTCGGCGACGAGGTAGGGCGCGTAGTACTTGCCCGTGCTGACCACGCCGAGCACCACCTGCCCCTCCAGCCCGGAGCGCAGCGAGGCGATGCGTTCGGTCGCGAGGTCGATCGCGGTCTGCACGGCGCGGGCGGTCACCAGCATCACCGCGCCCTCGGGCGTCGGCGCCCAGGCGCCTTCGGCGGTGCGAACCAGAAGCTCGCTGCCCGAGAAGGTCCGCAGGCTGCGGAGCTGCGCGTGGACCGCGGGCACCGACAGCCCGAGCGCGTCGGCGGCCGCGGTCAGCGAGCCGCGGTCGACGATCTCACGAAAGGCGCGGAGCTGCTTGAGGGAGATGGCGTCGGGGCGAGACTTCACTTTTCCTGAACCGCTGTTCCAACATCTGAAATTTTCCTTTAAGTCAAACGGTGTCAAGAGTCTTCCCAGCGGTCAAGAAAGACCGGGGAGGAAACCATGCTGGATGACGGCAGCCCGATCGAGGTGCAGCACATCCCCGACGCCTATCGCCGCCCGATGCAGGCGATCGCGGCGGCGGCGCGGGACCTCTCGTCGGCCATCGCCGCCGGCGGCCTCGGCACCCAACTCGGGGGCACAGAATCCCGGGACGACCCTCGGGACGCCGCTCGGCCAGAACAGCGACGGCGACCGCCAGGCCGCGCTCGACGTCATCGCCGACGGCGCCTTCCGCAGCGCCCTCGCCGGAACCGGGGTGCGCTGGTACGCCTCGGAGGAACTCGACACGGTCGCCGCCCTCGACGCCGACGGCACCCTCGCGATCGCCATCGACCCCCTCGACGGCTCGTCCAACATCGACGCGAACGTCGCCATCGGCACGATCTTCGGCTTCTACCCGGCCGAGGACACCGCCGAGGCGAGCTTCCTCCGCCCGGGCCACGAGATCAGCGCGGCCGGCTACGTGATCTACGGGCCGCAGACGGCGCTGGTGGCCAGCTTCGGCGCCGGTGTCTCGCGCTTCGTCCTCGACCGGGGGCCGGGGGTGTTCCGCCTCGTCGCCAGCGACATCGCCGTGCCGCGCTGCTCCAGCGAATACGCGATCAACGCCTCGAACTACCGCCACTGGCCCCAGCCGATCCGCGCCTACATCGACGACTGCCTCGCCGGCGCCGAAGGCCCGCACGCCCGCGACTTCAACACCCGCTGGATCGCCTCGCTCGTCGCCGAGGTCCACCGCATCGTCACCCGCGGCGGCGTCTTCCTCTACCCCTCCGACCGCCGCCCCGGCTACGAACGCGGCCGCCTCCGCCGGGTCTACGAGTGCGCGCCCATCGCCTTCCTGATCGAGCAGGCCGGCGGCAAGGCCACCGACGGCTGCGACCGCATCCTCGACCAGCGCGCCACCACGCTCCACGAGCGCACCCCCTTCGTCTTCGGCTCGGCCGAAAAGGTCGACCGCGTCGCCGCCTACCACGACCTGCCGGAAGCCGAGACCTCGGCGCTCTTCGGCAAGCGCGGCCTGTTCCGCGATGGCCGCCGATGAGCCGCAAGCTTCCGATCATCTCGGTCACCGGCTCCTCCGGGCGCCGGCACGACCACGGTCAAGCACACCTTCGACCAGATCTTCCGCCGCGAGGGCATCAACGCCGTCTCGATCGAGGGCGACGCCTTCCACCGCTTCGACCGTGAGGCGATGAAGGCCGAACTGATCAGCCGCCTGGCGGCCGGGGACGCGACCTTCAGCCACTTCAGCTACGAGGCCAACATCCTCGAAGACCTCGAGCGGGTGTTCCGCGAGTACGGCGAGACCGGCAAGGGACGGACGCGGCACTATGTCCACGACAACCGCGAGGCCGACAGGTACGGCGCGGCGCCGGGCACCTTCACCGACTGGGCACCCTTCGAGGACGACAGCCACCTGCTGTTCTACGAGGGCCTGCACGGGGCCGTGGTCAACGACAAGGTCAATCTCGCCGGGCTCGCCGATCTCAAGATCGGCGTGGTGCCGGTCGTCAACCTCGAATGGACCCAGAAGATCCACCGTGACCGGGCCAGCCGCGGCTACACCACCGAGGCGGTGACCGACGTGATCCTGCGGCGGATGCACGCCTACGTGCACTGCATCTGCCCGCAGTTCACCGAGACCGACATCAACTTCCAGCGGGTGCCGGTGGTCGACACCTCGAACCCGTTCATCGCGCGGTGGATCCCGACGGCGGACGAGAGCCTCGTCGTCATCCGGTTCCGGTCGCCGAAGGGGATCGATTTCCCCTACCTCGTCTCGATGATCCACGGCAGCTGGATGAGCCGGGCGAACTCGATCGTCATCCCCGGCAACAAGCTCGACCTCGCGATGCAGCTGATCCTGACCCCGCTGATCCTGCGGCTGGTCGACACCGCCAAGCGCGCCTGAAGGAGCGTTGACATGACCAAGCACGAGACCCTGCCGCCGCGGGCGGACGAGAAAGTCATGGCCGATGCCCTGCGCATCCTCGCCATGGACGGCGTCGAAGCGGCCAACTCCGGCCACCCCGGCATGCCGATGGGCATGGCCGACGTCGCTGCGGTCCTCTTCAACCGCTTCATCAAGATCGACCCGGAGGCGCCCGACTGGCCCGACCGCGACCGCTTCGTGCTCTCCGCCGGCCACGGCTCGATGCTGCTCTACGGCATCAACCACCTGCTCGGCTACGCCGACATGGACGCCGCCGCCCTCGGTGCCTTCCGCCAGCTCGGCTCGACGACACCCGGGCACCCCGAGTACGGCCACACCCTCGGCGTCGAGACCACCACCGGCCCGCTCGGCCAGGGCATCGCCACCGCCGTCGGCATGGCGCTGGCCGAGCGGATGCTCAACGCCCGCTTCGGCGACCTCGTCGACCACCACACCTATGTCATGGCCGGCGACGGCTGCCTGATGGAAGGCATCAGCCACGAGGCCATCGACCTCGCCGGCCACCTCCGCCTCGGCCGGATGATCGTCCTCTGGGACGACAACCGCATCACCATCGACGGCCCGACCTCGCTCTCCACCTCCATCGACCAGGGCGCCCGCTTCGCCGCGAGCGGCTGGCACGTGCAGGCCGTGGACGGCCACGACCCCGAGGCGGTCGCCACCGCCATCGAGGCCGCCCGCGCCGACCCGCGCCCGTCGATGATCGCCTGCCGCACCGTGATCGGCCGCGGCGCCCCGACCAAGCAGGGCAGCCACAACGTCCACGGCGCCCCCCTCGGGGCCGCCGAGATCGCTGCCGCCCGCGCCGGCATGGGCTGGACCGACGCCGCCTTCGAAATGCCGGCCACCGTCCGCACCGCCTGGAGCGCAATCTCCCGCCGTGGCAGCGAGGCCCGCGCCGACTGGACAGCACGGCTCGCCGCCTCGCCGCAGCGCGCGGACTTCGAAGCCGCCCTCCGCCCGGACACCGCCGCCCTGACCGAAGCGCTCCGCGACCACTGCCGCAAGCTCTCCGCCGACGCCCCCAAGGTCGCGACCCGCAAGGCGTCGGAGATGGCGCTGGAAGTCGTCAACGCCATCCGCACCGACACCGTCGGCGGCTCGGCCGACCTTACCGGTTCGAACAACACCCGCACCAAGGGCATGACCGCCGTCACCGCCGACGACTACGCCGGCCGCTACGTCAACTACGGCATCCGCGAGCACGGCATGGCCGCGGCGATGAACGGCATCGCCCTGCACGGCGGCCTCCGTCCCTACGGCGGCACCTTCCTCGCCTTCGCCGACTACTGCCGCCCGGCGATCCGCCTCTCCGCCCTGATGGGCCTGCCCGTCACCTACGTGATGACCCACGACTCCATCGGCCTCGGCGAGGACGGCCCGACCCACCAGCCCGTCGAACAGGTCGCGAGCCTCCGGGCCATCCCCAACCTCACCGTGATCCGCCCCGCCGACGCCGTCGAGACCGCCGAAGCCTGGGAAGTGGCGATGACCTCCACCCGCACGCCGACCGTCCTCTGCCTCTCCCGCCAGAACCTGCCCACCGTCCGCCGCGCCCACAGCGACACCAACCTCACCGCCCGCGGCGCCTACGTCCTCCGCGAGCCCGACGGCCCCCGTGCCGTGACGATCGTCGCCACCGGCTCCGAGGTCGAGATCGCCCTCGCCGCCGCCGACCTCCTCACCGACCAGGAGATCGCCGCCGCCGTCGTCTCCGCCCCCTCCTTCGAACTCTTCGCCGCGCAGGACGCCACCTACCGCGCCGCCGTGCTCGGCGAGGCCCCGATGGTCGGGGTCGAGGCCGCGATCCGGCAGGGCTGGGACGCGATGATCGGCTGCGACGGCGCCTTCGTCGGCATGTCCGGCTTCGGCGCCTCCGCCCCGGCCGCCGACCTCTACGCCCACTTCGGCATTACCGCGCAGGCGGTGGCGGATGCCGCGACGCGCCTCGTCTGGCGCTGAACCCCGAGGAACCGACAGCGATGGCCCTGATCACCCTGAGACAGCTTCTCGACCACGCCGCCGAGCACAGCTACGGCGTGCCCGCCTTCAACATCAACAACATGGAGCAGGGTCTTGCGATCCTGCGTGCAGCCGCCGCCACCGACGCGCCCGTCATCCTCCAGGCCAGCCGCGGCGCCCGCTCCTACGCCGGCGACGTCATGCTCCGCCGCATGGTCGAGGCGCTGGCCGAGATGCACCCGCGCATTCCGATCTGCCTGCACCAGGACCACGGCAACGACGAGGCCACCTGCCTCTCCGCCATCCGCCACGGCTTCACCTCCGTGATGATGGACGGCTCGCTCGAAGCCGACATGAAGACCGTCGGCCTCCTACGACTACAACGTCGCCATCACCGCCCGCGTGGCGAGGATGGCCCACGCCGTCGGCGCCTCCGTCGAGGGCGAGCTCGGCGTGCTCGGCTCCCTGGAGACCGGCGAGGCCGCCGCCGAGGACGGCTCCGGCGCCGAGGGCACCCTCTCCCACGACCAGCTCCTCACCGATCCCGACCAGGCCGTCGACTTCGTCGCCCGAACCCGCGTCGACGCCCTCGCCATCGCCTGCGGCACCAGCCACGGCGCCTACAAGTTCACGAGGCAACCGGACGGCGGCATCCTCGCGATGCACGTGATCGAGGCGATCCACACGCGACTGCCCGACACCCACCTCGTGATGCACGGCTCGTCGTCGGTGCCCCAGGCGCTGCAGGACATGATCAACGAACACGGCGGCTCCATGCCCCAGACCTGGGGCGTGCCGGTCGAGGAGATCGTCCGCGGCATCCGGCTCGGCGTGCGCAAGGTCAACATCGACACCGACTGCCGGATGGCGATGACCGCCCAGTTCCGCAAGGTCGCGACCGAGAAGCCGGAGGAGTTCGATCCCCGCAAGTTCATGATCCCGGCGATGGCCGAGCTCGAAGCCCTCTGCCGCGATCGCTTCGAGGCCTTCGGCACCGCCGGCCACGCCCACGCCATCGACGTGATCCCCATCGACGAAATGGCCCGCCGCTACGCCAGCGGCGCCCTCGACCCCGCCATGACCGCGGCCGAAGCCGCCTGACGCCAGAAATCCAAAGGAGAGAGATGATGCCCGACGGAGCAGAGACCCAGACCCTCACCGGCAAGGCCCGCTACAGCGCCGGCGTGCTCGAATACAAGAAGATGGGCTACTGGGAGCCCGACTACGAGCCCAAGGACACCGACATCATCGCGCTCTTCCGCATCACGCCGCAGGACGGCGTCGATCCGGTCGAGGCCGCGGCCGCGGTGGCCGGCGAAAGCTCCACCGCGACCTGGACGGTGGTCTGGACCGACCGCCTGACCGCCGCCGACAAGTACCGCGCAAAGGCCTACCGCGTCGATCCGGTGCCGAACGCCGAGGGCCAGTACTTCGCCTACATCGCCTACGACCTCGACCTCTTCGAGCCCGGCTCCATCGCCAACCTCACCGCCTCGATCATCGGCAACGTCTTCGGCTTCAAGCCGCTCAAGGGCCTCCGCCTCGAAGACATGCGCCTGCCCGTCGCCTACGTGAAGACCTTCCAGGGGCCCGCCACCGGCATCGTCGTCGAGCGCGAGCGCATGCAGTGCTGGGGCCGCCCCCTCCTCGGCGCCACCGTCAAGCCGAAGCTCGGCCTCTCCGGGCCGCAACTACGGCCGCGTCGTCTACGAGGCGCTCAAGGGCGGCCTCGACTTCACCAAGGACGACGAGAACATCAACTCGCAGCCCTTCATGCACTGGCGCGACCGCTTCCTCTACTGCATGGAGGCGGTCAACCGCGCCAGCGCCGCCACCGGCGAGGTCAAGGGCACCTACCTCAACGTCACCGCCGGCACGATGGAGGACATGTACGAGCGCGCCGAGTTCGCCCGCGACCTCGGCTCGATCATCGTGATGATCGACCTCGTCATCGGCTACACCGCCATCCAGTCGATGGCGAAGTGGGCGCGCAAGAACGACATGATCCTGCACCTCCACCGCGCCGGCCACTCGACCTACACCCGCCAGAAGAACCACGGCGTCAGCTTCCGGGTCATCGCCAAGTGGATGCGCCTCGCCGGCGTCGACCACCTCCACGCCGGCACCGTTGTCGGAAAGCTCGAAGGCGACCCCGCAACCACCCGCGGCTACTACGATATCTTCCGCGACGAGATGACGCCGATGAAGCTCGAGAACGGCATCTTCTTCGACCAGGAGTGGGCGAGCCTCAACAAGATGATGCCGGTCGCCTCCGGCGGCATCCACGCCGGCCAGATGCACCAGCTCCTCGACCACCTCGGCGAGGACGTCGTGCTCCAGTTCGGCGGCGGCACCATCGGCCACCCCCACGGCATCGCCGCCGGCGCCCAGGCCAACCGCGTCGCGCTCGAGGCGATGATCTACGCCCGCAACGCCGGCCGCGACTACCTCGCCGAAGGCCCGGCGATCCTCGCCGAGGCGGCGAAGACCTGCACGCCGCTCCGCCAGGCGCTCGACGTCTGGAAGGACGTGTCCTTCAACTACGCCTCGACCGACACCCCCGACTTCGCCCCGACCGCCACCCCGAGCTGAGGAGACCGACAATGCGAGTCACCCAAGGCGCCTTCTCCTTCCTCCCCGACCTCACCGACGCGCAGATCCACGAGCAGGTCCAGTACTGCATCGACAAGGGCTGGGCGGTGAGCCTCGAATACACCGACGACCCCCACCCCCGGAACAGCTACTGGGAGATGTGGGGCCACCCGATGTTCGACAACCCGGACGCCGCAGCGGTGGTCTTCGAGCTCAACGAGTGCCGCAAGCTCTACGGCGACCGCTACATCCGCATCCTCGCCTTCGACTCGACGCCGGGCTGGGAGTCGATCCGCCTCTCCTTCATGGCCAACCGCCCGGCCGAGGAACCCGGCTTCCGCCTGATCCGCCAGGAGGTCGAGGGCCGCAGCGTCCGCTACACGATCCAGTCCTACGCCTCCGACCGCCCCGAAGGCCACCGCTACACCTGAGCCACCCCGACCCCGCCTGCCCGAGACCCCTCCCTCCCCTATCGGGCAGGTTCCCCCGCCCCGTCGTGCCGGAGGCACGCCTTCGGCGTGACGGGCGGGGCGAAGGGCGGGTGGGGGGAACCGCGCGCAACGGCGCGCGGGGAGAAAAGACAACCGGCGCGCAAAGGCGCGCCGCCCGCTTCGCAGATGTTACCCTGACGCAGAATCTCCCCGACCTCGCGGGCGGCCCCGCCGCCCGCGCTTTTTCCCCGGAGGCCCGAGATGCCCGAAGACTCCCCCCTCCGCCCCCGACCACGGTCGACCTCCGCACCGAGTACGAGGAGTCCGGCGTCCGCGCCGTCCTCGACGAACTCGACCGCACCCTGATCGGCCTCACCCCGGTCAAGACCCGCATCCGCGAGACCGCCGCCCTGCTGCTGGTCGAGCGCGCCCGCCGCAAGCTCGGCCTCGCCCACCAGACGCCGACGCTGCACATGTCCTTCTCCGGCAACCCCGGCACCGGCAAGACCACCGTCGCGCTGAAGATGGCCGACCTCCTCCACCGCCTCGGCTACGTCCGCAAGGGCCACCTCGTCACCGTCACCCGCGACGACCTCGTCGGCCAGTACATCGGCCACACCGCCCCCAAGACCAAGGAAGTGCTCAAGAAGGCCATGGGCGGCGTCCTCTTCATCGACGAGGCCTACTACCTCTACCGCCCCGACAACGAGCGCGACTACGGCCAGGAGGCGATCGAAATCCTCCTCCAGGTGATGGAGAACAACCGCGACGACCTCGTCGTCATCCTCGCCGGCTACGGCGACCGCATGGCGCGCTTCTTCGAGGCCAACCCCGGCTTCCGCTCGCGCATCGCCCACCACATCGACTTCCCCGACTACAGCGACGACGAACTCTACCAGATCGCCGAGCAGATGCTCGCCGACCAGAACTATACCCTGACCGACACCGCCGGCGCCGTCCTCGCCGAATACATCGCGCACCGCCGCGGCCAGCCGCACTTCGCCAACGCCCGCTCGATCAGGAACGCCCTCGACCGCGCCCGCCTGCGGCAGGCGAACCGGCTGTTCCAGAGCGCGAGCGGCCCGCTCGACGCCGCCGGCCTCAGCGCGATAGACGCTCCCGACATCCGCGTCAGCCGCGTCTTCAGCGGCGGACTCGAGGCCGACAAAAGGACCGAACCATGACCCTCGACCAGACCTTCAACCGCACCGTGAAGATCGCCCCGTCGATCCTCTCCGCCGACTTCGCCGACTTCGGCGCCGAATGCCGCGCCATCGAGGCCGAAGGCGCCGACTGGGTCCACGTCGACGTCATGGACGGCCACTTCGTCCCCAACCTCACCTTCGGCCCGCCGCTGGTGAAGGCGATCCGCCGCCACGTGAAGACGGTGATGGACGTCCACCTGATGATCGCCCCCGCCGACCCCTACATCGAGGCCTTCGCCGCCGCCGGTTCCGACATCATCACCATCCACGCCGAGGCCGGCCCGCACACCCACCGCACCCTCCAGGCGATCCGCGCCACCGGCGCCCGCGCCGGCCTCGCCCTCAACCCCGGCACCCCCGCCGAAGCCGCCCGCCCCCTCCTCGACCTCGTCGATCTCCTCTGCGTGATGACCGTCAACCCGGGCTTCGGCGGCCAGAAGTTCATCCACTCCCAGCTCGCCACCATCCGCGCGCTGCGCACGATGATCGGCGACCGCCCCATCCACATCGAGATCGACGGCGGCATCACCCCCGAAACCGCCCCCCTCGTCGTCGAAGCCGGCGCCGACGTCCTCGTCGCCGGCTCCGCCGTCTTCACCGGCGGCTCGGTCGCCGACCCCGCCCCCTACGGCCGCAACATCAGGGCGATCCGCCAGGCAGCCACCGCCGCCCTCGCCGCCGCGTAGCGCGGATGCACCGCGACGCACAGACGGTAAGGGCGCCCCGAGGGGCGCCCTTTCGCAGGTGCGGATCGATTGCCAGCCTGTGGCCCGGAAGCCGTCAGCCGTAGCTCTGCCGGATCATTCCACCAGCTCGATCTCGCCAGCGCGCCATGTCCTGTCAAAGAACGACGGCAGCGGGCTGTAGAGCCGCAGCAGCGTGAACCAGCCCTTGTCCGGATCGGTCTGGATCCAGTTGCCGCGCTCCACGCCTTCGGGCTGCTTCGGTCCGAAATACACGGTCGTCGATCCGTCCTCGGCAGCAACCGCCGCCGGCGACGGATAGCTCTGCGAACCGGCGCGCGGGTAGTTCTGCGGCGTCTGGAGCATCGAGCGGGTCTGGTTGTCGTAGAGCGTGAAGGACCAGAACGCCTTCGCCGGGATGTCCTTGGGCAGCGTCACCTTGTAGGTCTTGGCGCCGTCGAACGGCTCGCCGGCAGCGTCGAGGAAGCCCATCAGGTACTGCGAGCCGACGCCGGGGATATTCATGATCATGCCCGGGCTGTCGAGCGTGTAGCCGTAGTAGAACGCCGTCCGCGAATCCAGCGTCCGCGCCCCGGTCGGCGGCAAGGGCTTGAATTCGCCATCCTCGAAGGCCGGCGGCGGCGTCTCGAAGAAGGCGCCGCCCTCCCAGAGCATGCTGGTCCACATCGAGTCGGGATAGTAGGCCCAGTCGGGATGCGCCAGAAGCGGACGCCAGTTCAGCGCGCGTCCCGCGGCGTTGCCCACGGCGGCGGCGTCGGTCAGGATCTTCTTCATACGGTCGTCGGGCGCGAATTCCTTGCCCTTGACGATGCCGATGGCGGCGAGCTGGCCCGCAAGTTCGGGGTCGTAGCTGGTCGCGGGCTCCGCCTGGACGTTGGCGTTGATCATCTCGAAGAAGCCGTAGTCGCTCGGCGGGATGGTATTGTAGGACTTGCCGCTGGCCTCGATGAAGGTCGTCTCGGGCACCTTGGGCTCGCCGGCGAGCTTCACGCCGCCCTCGAGCGCCGTCGCGATGCTGGTGCCAAAGGCGCCCGGCACATAGGGATAGATCTTCAGGTTGGCCTTGATGTTTGCGACCGCGGGCTTCGGGTCGTTGTCGACGAGGTAGGCGCGCGAGGCATAGAGGATGTGGTTGGTCTTCGAATGCGCCACGAAGTAGCCGTCGTCGGGCAGCGGGCCGTCATAGCCCGGCGGGACGATCAGGTACTTGCCGCCCAGCCCGCGGTCGGGGCCGGGGCCGCCGATGTCGATGATCCAGGAGAACCACATGTCGTTGATGGTGCCGACCGCGTCCGACGGCTGCTCGATCACCATCGGACCCTTCGAGAGGTCGATCCCGCTCAGATAGTAGACCGTGTCGGCGTTGGCGGTCAGGTAGAGCGAATTGGCGTCCATCAGCTCCGAGAAGATCAGGACGTCGTTGTCCTTGGCGCCGATCTCGGCGGCGCCCTTGAGCAGCGCATAGGCGGAGGCGCCGCGGAAGCTGTTGTTGTAGACGGCGAGCGCGTTGGAGAAGGCCATCGCGTCGTAGACCTTCTGGGCCGTCGCCGCATCCGGCGCACCGTCCTTGAAGGTCAGCGTGCCTGCGGAGGTCTCGACACTGTCCGGCGCTCCGAGCGACTTCAGGGTCTCCTCGGAGACCTCGGCCAGTGCAGGAAGCGGCAGGACAAGCCAGAGCGCGAGCGCGCTCACGGCGGAAGTGCGAAGCATCGGATCGATCCCCCTCGAATCAGAGCCTTAATCGGGCGCACCCTAGACGGGCACCGCGCGGGTGTCTCCCCCGATCCGGTCGCCGAGAACGCAGCACGCCCCGCGGGCGTCAACCACCGATCCACCCCCCGCGCCACCATCCGCGCCCTGCGCACGATGATCGGCGACCGCCCCATCCACATCGAGATCGACGGCGCTCGGATGTCTTCACAGGCGGCTCGGCGCCGACCCCGCCGCCTACCGCCGCAACATCAGGGCGATCCGCGAAGCCGCCACCGCCACGCTCGCCGCGAACTAGCGTGGATCAACGCCTGCCCGGTCGCCGGCATGAAACTTTGGCGACTTGACGATGACGGCCGTTCGCTTTCGGCCCGAAGCGGTTCTCTGTACCCGTGCGCGTTTCATTACTCGGGGTATACGGTCTCTTCCGAAGACGAGTTGGCGCTGAACAGGATGACCATGATCGTCGTACCGGGCTCGCAGGTGGCGTCCGTGCGGCGGACCGCCACCCGGCCGGTCACGCCGCTCGCGTACTCCGCCACCACCTCGCCGAACATGTCGTACTGGACTGCGACCTTCTGCCCCGCCTCGACCTGATCATTCAATCCGGCCAGCAGTTCCACGATGCCGCCGTGGGTCGCCACCACGGGGAAGCCGCTGTTGCCGACGAAGACGCCGCTGTCGCGTCCGGTGCGGCCGATCTCTCCGGCGATGATCCCGTGATGCTTGAGCACGTTCATCGTGCCCTCGACGAACCGCGGGATCATCTCGAGGTCGAGGATGCGGGGCTTGCCGATTTCCGGAGTGATGGAGGGAATGCCTTCGGCAACCAGCGCGTTGGTCAGGATACCCCCGTACCCGCCGGTGCTGTCGAAGATCTGGTCGATGGGATAGAGCATCGCCATCTCGGCGACATCGGGGCGGGACATGTCGGCGAGGTGGAAGGCCGTCCCGTCCATGCCGGTGGCCACCGAGTGGAAGTCGATCGAAAAGTCGGCGTTCGGCCGGAACAGCCGATGGAAGAGGAGCGCGGCGTGTCTGCTCGGGGCGCTGAAGCCGTCTTCGTCTCCCGGCCATTCGCGATTGATGTCGATGAGATCGATGCCGCGCCCGGAGCTGGGCCATCGACGCGCCATGCCCTCCAGGGCCGGCCGGGAGATGTCGACGACCGCCGTCACCGCTCCCGACATCTGCGCCGGGTCGAGCTGGTCGAGAACCATCTGGATGGTTCGAAGCGGGCTGATCTCGTCGCCGTGCACGCCACTCGTGAGGAGCGCGCGCCGGCCGGGTCGCGCACCCTTCACGACCGTCACCGACACGTACCAGTGGTGTCCGGTCACACCCTGAACGCCCTGGAAATAGAGCTGGTGACGTCCCGGCTCCAGATCGTCGAGGTTCAGCGAGGTGATGACGGGCCTGCCTTGAACGATATCGCCGGTGTAAGTCGTGCCCGTCGACCCCGTCGACGGTGCCGGCAGCGCCGAAGTCTGCGCCTGCGCAGCCGTCGCCCCGCCGACCAGGGCCGCTGAGGCACCCAGTGTCGCGAGCGTGGCGATCATGAAATCCCGGCGTTCGACGCCGTCAGCGGAGTCGTCGGACAAGCGGGCCTCCCCCTGAGTGTGACAGCGTCTTGTTCAGCCCTCACCAGGATTGTCCACGGAGCCCTCGCAAACGCAAGTCCGAGGCCAAACGGGCATCCGGAACGGACGCGCCCAAGTCCGCTTGTGCCAACCGAACCGTTCCGTGAAGGACCGGATCGGTCGAGCGCGGAGCCACCGCAAGGAGTCACGTAAACCGGCCGTTGGTATCGGGCGGCCGAGCGTGCCCCGGAGAGACCTCCGCAAAGCCGCCCGAACCCGCGCGCTCTCGCACGCTACCCGGCATGAACAGAAGGTTAACGCGCGAAGCAGAATCCAGTGATATCATCAACTTAACCCTCTGCGCACGCGTGCGCAGGCAGGCGGCCCGCTCGCCATTCCGCGCGCGTCTACGGAGCTCACCCCTCCCCCTAAAGTCTGACCCCCACCCCGTAGCCACCGCCCCGCCCCCCATGCCACTCTCCCACCGGCTCAAGTCGATCGGGGAGGACGGCGTGACGCTTCACGACCAGGGGATCGCCGATCCCCTCGCACCCATCGCGCGCCTGACCGAAACGATCGCGGCCCGCCTCGTCGGCCACGAGCGCCTCGTCGAGCGCCTCGCCATCGGCGTCCTCGCCGGCGGCCACCTGCTGATCGAAGGCCCTCCCGGCCTGGCGAAAACCCGCGCCGTCAAGGCCCTCGCCAGCGGCCTCGACACCTCCTTCGCCCGCATCCAGTGCACCCCCGACCTGATGCCCTCCGACATGACCGGCACCCAGGTCTTCCGCCCGGACGAAGCCCGCTTCGACTTCCTCCCCGGCCCGCTCTTCCACGGCCTCGTCCTCGTCGACGAGATCAACCGCGCGCCGCCCAAGGTCCAGTCCGCCCTCCTCGAAGCCATGGCCGAGCGCCAGATCACCGCCGGCGGCGTCACAAGGGCCCTCCCCGACCCCTTCATGGTGGTCGCCACCCAGAACTCGATCGAACACGAGGGCACCTTCCCCCTGCCCGAGGCCCAGCTCGACCGCTTCCTCCTCCACGTCGCCCTCACCCTTCCCGGCGCCGAGGCGGAGCGCGCCATCCTCGACCTCGTCGAAACCGAAGGCCGCAACCCCGCCGCCGCCACCGAAACCCGCCTCGGCGCCCCTGCGATCCACGCCGCCCAGGCCGCCACCGACCGCATCCACCTGGCGCCCGCGCTCAAGGACTTCATCGTCCGCCTCGTCGTCGCCACCCGCGAGACCGCCGGCACCCCCCTCGACGGCCTCGTCGAGCACGCCGTCTCCCCCCGCGGCACCCTCGCCCTCGCCGCCGCCTCGAAGGCCCGCGCCGCCCTCCGCGGCCGCGACCACGCCCTCCCCGAGGACGTCGAGGACCTCGCCGCCGACGCCCTGGCCCACCGCCTGGTCCCGAGCTGGCGCGCGACCTCCGACGGCATCACCACCCGCGACCTCGTCGCCCGCGCCCTCGCCCATGTCCGCCCCTGGTGAAGGCATCCCCGGCGTCATCCCCGGCGTCACGGGCATCGACGCCGCCGCCCTGATGGCCCTCGCCGCCGTCGCCACCCGCCCCGCCGGCGCCCTCGCCGAGCGCCCGGGCATCGCCCCCACCCGCAAGCGCGGCCAGGGCCACGAGATCCGCGAGATCCGCCCCTTCACCGACGGCGACGACCCCCGCCACCTCGACGCCGCCGCCACCGCCCGCACCGGCACCCCCCAGGTCCGCTCCTTCCACGAGGACCGCGAGCGCACCGTCCTGCTCATCGCCGACTTCCGCCGGCCGATGCTCTGGGGCACCCGCAGCCGCCTCCGCTCCGTCGCCGCCGCCGAGGCCCTCGCCCTCGCCGGCTGGCAGGCCGTCCTCGGCGCCGGCGCCGCCGGCGTCGTCGCCCTCACCGACGCCGGCCTCCTCGCCGAACGCCCCCGCCCCCGCGACGCCGGCATGGCCCGCGTCTGCGGCCTCCTCGCCCGCGCCCACGCCATCGCCCTCGATGCAGGGTCGTCCGGGCGCGCCCCGGTCCGCCCCCTCGCCCCCGACCTCGTCCGCGCCGCCCGCTTCGCCCCGCGCGGCGCCAGCATCGTCCTCGCCACCGGCCTCGACGTCCCCGGCCCCGGCCTCGACGCCGCCCTCGCCGGCCTCGCCCGCCGTGGCCCCCTGCGCCTGATCCTCACCGAGGACGCCTTCGAGACCGCGCCCCCGGGCGCCGCCCTGCCGTTCGTCACCGCCGACGGCCGCGTCTCCCGCGCCCGCTTCGGCGCCCTGCCGCAGGCCCGCGCCGCCCGCCTCGCCGCCCTCCGCCTCCCCGGCCTCACCGCCGAGCGTCTGGCGACCGACCAGCCCTCCGCCCGCCCGACATGAACCCCGACCTCGCCGCCGAACTGCATCCGCCGCGCCTGCCGGCCGCCTTCATCGCCACCGGCTGGCCGGATATCCTCGCCGCCTTCGGCCTCGGCCTGCTCCTCGCCGCCCTCGCCTTCGCCCTCCTCCGCCCGCTGCTCCGCCCCCGTCCGCGCCGCGAGAGCGTCGCCGCCCGCCTCGCCCGCCTGGAGGCGCTGCCCGCCGACGACCGCCTCCTCGGCCAGCTCCGGCTGATCGGCGAAGCGGGAACGCCCCTGCCCGACGACATCCGCACGGCACTCTACGGCCGCACGCCGCCCGACCCCGCGGCGCTCGATGCCCTGATCCGCGGGCGAAGGCGCGGCCATGGCTGACTTCGCCCTGCCGCTGGCCTTCCTGCTCCTGCCGCTGCCCTTCCTCGTCCGCCTGCTGCCGCCGCGCGGCACCGGCGGGCAGGCGCTCTACCTGCCTCCCGCCATCGCCGAGGGGGCCGGCGCCGCCGCGACCCGGGGCCTCGACCGCCCCGGGCTCCTCCTCGCCGCCTTCTGGTTCTGCCTCGTCGCCGCCGTCGCCCAGCCCCAGCGCCTCGTCCCGGTCCCCGACCGCACCGCCTCGGGCCGCGACATCATCCTCGCCCTCGACCTCTCCGGCAGCATGGCCATCGAGGACTTTTCCCTCGACGGCGAAACCGCCTCGCGCCTCGACGCCGTCAAGCGCGTCGCCGCCCGTTTCGTCGAGGCCCGCCGCGGCGACCGCATCGGCCTCGTCATCTTCGCCGACCGCGCCTATGTCGCCGCCCCCCTCACCTGGGACCTCACCGCCGTCGCCCGCGCCATCGACAGCGCCGAGATCGGCCTGACCGGCCGCTCCACCGCGATCTCCGACGGCCTCGGTCTCGCCCTGAAGCGCATCCTCGCCGAGCCCGCCCGCTCGCGCGTCATCGTCCTGCTCTCCGACGGCCGCGACACCGCCGCCCGGCTCGTACCCACCCAGGTCGCCCGCCTCGCCGCCGAGAGCGGCGTCCGCGTCCACACCATCGCCCTCGGCCCCGACGACCTCGAGGAGCGGCCCGCCTCGCGCGACGCCGTCGACATCGCCACCCTCCGCGCCATCGCCGAGACCAGCGGCGGGCAGACCTGGCGGGTCCGCAACATGGACGACCTCACCGCCATGGCCGCCGACCTCGACCGCCTCGAGCCGAACCCCTCCGGGCGCCCGCCGCTGATCGAGCACCGCCCGCTCTGGCCCTGGCCCGCCGCCCTCGCCCTCGCCCTCGGCCTCGCCGTCGCGTGGAGGCGGGCATGACCGGTGCCCTTCCCGGCGGCCTCGTGCTCCTGCGCCCGTGGTGGCTCCTCGCCCTCGTCCCCGTCGTCGTGCTCGCGCTCTGGCTCTGGCGCCACCGCGCCGCCGGCGAGTGGAGGGCGGTGATCGACCCCGCGCTCCTCGCCGCCCTGCGCCGCCTCGGCCACCTCCGGGCGGGCGCCACCGACGCTGCGCCCTTCCTCGCCTGCGGCGCCGCGGCGCTCCTCGCCCTCGGCCTCGCCGGCCCGGCGGTGCCCCGCGAGGCGAGCAACGGCTTCGAGCGCCTCGATCCCATCGTCCTGATGCTCGACCTCTCGCCCTCGGTGGCGAGCGGCCCGGCCCTCGCCGACCTCCAGGCCGCCGCCGCGCAGGTCCTCCAGTCCGCCGGCGGCCGCCCGGTCGGCATGATGGTCTACGCCGCCGACGCCTACGTCGCCTCGGCCCCGACCAGCGACGCCGACAGCCTCCAGGGCCTGATCGCCGTCCTCTCGCCCGAGACCATGCCCGTCGGCGGCAGCCGCCCCGACATCGCCCTCGCCGAGGCCCGCGACATCTTCGGCACGGCCGACCACGCCGACCCCGGCGGCACCGACTTCATCGTCATCTCCGACGGCGGCGGCGCCGACCGCGCCCTCGACGAGGCCCGCCGCCTCGCCTCCGAGGGCGCCCGCGTCTCGACCCTCGCCCTCGCCCCCGAGACGCCCGGCGCCCCGCCGCCGAACGCGGCCGCCCTCGCCGAACTCGCCCGCCTCGGCGGCGGCACCGCCGCCCCCGCCCGCGCCCCGCGCCCGGTGCTCGCCGAGATCGAGGCCGCCCGCATCGCCCGCATCGCCCGCAGCGACGAGGCGTCCCGCGTCTTCCGCGACCTCGGCCCCTGGCTCCTCGCCCTCGCCGCCCTCCCCGGCCTCGCCCTCTTCCGGAGGCGCCTGTGATGCCGCCGCCCTCCTGCGCCCCCGTCCTCCGCGCCGCCCTTCCCCGCCTCGCCGACGACGCAGCGCACCCCGCGCCTCTCCACGCCATCGCAGCGCCTCCCCCACGGGACATGCCCC
This sequence comes from uncultured Alphaproteobacteria bacterium, assembly GCA_963798235.1. GTDB lineage: Bacteria > Pseudomonadota > Alphaproteobacteria > Rhodobacterales > Rhodobacteraceae > Amaricoccus. The sequence continues at coordinate 100,709 of CAWCSN010000008.1, forward strand.
TGATGCGCCTCCCCCTCATCCTCGCCGCCGCCGGTCTCGCCGCCCTCGTCGCCGCCGGCCCGGCCGCGCTCGGGCGGCTGACGCTGATGGCGGGCCTCCCCGCCATCGCCGCCCCGCTGCTCGCCGATCCCGCCGTCAAGGGCGTCGCCCTCTACCGCGCCGGGCGCTGGCAGGAGGCCGACGACGCCTTCCGCAGCGCCGGCCGCGGCTCGACCTACAACCGCGGGCTCTCGCTCGCCGTGACCGGGCACTACCCGCTCTCCCGCGCCTACTTCGACGCCGTGCTCTTCGCCGCCCCCGGCGACAGCGAGGCGCGCGAGAACCGCAACGTCGTCGCGGCCCTCGTCCCCCCGGTATTCGGCAAGGGCAACGAGGCCGGGCGCATCTCGGTCAAGGCCATCGCCACCGCGGGCGGCGTGCCGACCGAGACCGATCCCCGCCGTCTCGGCCGCCGCCTCGACGCCGGCGGCCTCGTCGCCGACGCCGCCTGGCTCGCCACCATCCCCGACGACCCCGGCGCCTTCCTCCGCCTCCGCCTCGCCGACGAGCACCGCCGCCGGCTCTCCCTCGGCGAGACGCCCCCCGAGGAGGGCGACCTCTGGTGACGCGCGCCCCCGCCCTGCTCCTCCTGCTCCTCCTGCTTCTCCCCCGCCTCGCCGGGGCCGAGAGCCTGACGATGAGCTTCGTCCCCCATCCCTCCCACGACACCGTCATCGCCGGCGAGATGGTCCCGGTGACGCTCCGCGCCGTCTACGACCGCAAGGTCGCTCGCGAGGCGCTCGAGATCGCCCCCTCCGACAGCTTCGACTGGGTCCAGTCCGCGCCCGACCGCTGGCAGACCGAGGAGATCGACGGCAAGAGCTGGATCACCCTGGAACGCGCGCTCTCGATCGTGCCCAAGCGCGCCGGCGTGCTCCACTTCGGCCCCGCGACCCACGATCTCACGATCATCGACGAGAACAGCAACCGCCAGGAGCGCACCGTCGTCGCCCAGCCGCTGTCGCTCTCGGTCGGCGCCTATCCGGTCGATCGCGGCTGGCAGTGGGTCGCCGACGCCGTGACCCTGACCGACGAGCTCTCGACCGACCCCTCGCGCCTCGCCGACGGCGACACCGTCACCCGCCGCGTCACCCTGCGCGCCAAGGGCACCCTGCCCGAGTCGCTGCCCCCCCGCCCGGTGGTCTCCGAGCCGTGGCTGATCACCTTCGCCGCCCCGGTCGAGCGCCAGATGGTGCTGACCGACGAGGGACCGGTCTCCGAGGTCGTCTGGGTCTGGCAGTTCCGCCCGGAGACCGGCGAGCCCGGGGTGATCCCCCCGGTGACCATCCCCTTCTTCAACGCCACCACGCGGGCGATGGACTCCGTCGAGATCGCCGCCTTGCCGATCGCCTACGCGAGCTTCTTCAACAGCCAGGTCCAGACCGGCCACTTCGACCCGGCCGAGCGCCTCGCCACCGCCGGCGCCCTCGCCGCCGGCCTCGTCGCCGGGGCCGCGCTGATCCTCGCGCGCCACACCCCGGAGACGACGCGCAGCGCCTGGGCCGGCCTCCGCCGCCGCTGGTCGCCGCGCCTCCGCTGGCGGATGCGCCGGGCCGCCCGGACCGGCGACCTCCTGACCCTGCGCCGCCTGCTCGCCGAAGTCCGCCCCGACGCCACCGCGGCCGCCGCCCTCGTCGACCGCGCCCTCTACCGCCCCGCCACCGCCTTCGACCCCGCCGCCTTCCGCAGGGCCCTGCGCAGCGCGGGACGGGACCGGCCGCCGGCAGCCCCCGGCGCCGCTTGATCCCGGGAGCCCTCGGTCCGACGCCTGCACGCCGCCCCGGCAACCCGACACCCGGCCGTGAGGCGCGACGGCGCCGAAGAGACGGCGACGCCACGCGCACCGGTGCAGGGCGCCGCGGGCGGAACGGTGGTGCGAGCGGGCGGCCGACGCGGCGCCTCCGCGACCCGCGGGGCAGCGCCGCGCCGCCGGGACCGCTGGCGACTGCACCGGCCATCGGCGGCCATCGGCGGTTGTGCAGGGTCGGACCGGCCGCTAGGCTGACGGCAAAACAGGGCTTGGGGAGGAACCGCCGATGGCGGACGTGAAGATCCGGGAGGTACGGAAGTCCTTCGGCACCGTCGAAATCCTCCACGGAGTCTCCATAGACATCGAGGAAGGCGCCTTCGTCGTCCTCGTCGGCCCCTCGGGCTGCGGCAAGTCCACCCTGCTCCGCATGCTCGCCGGCCTCGAGCACGTCACCTCCGGTGAAATCTCGATCGGAGGGCGCGTCGTCAACGACATGCCGCCGAAGGAACGCGACATCGCGATGGTGTTCCAGAACTACGCGCTCTACCCGCACATGTCCGTCGCCGACAACATGGCCTTCTCGCTGACCCTGAAGAACGCCCCCAAGGCCGAAATCCAGGCCAAGGTCGCGCCGGCGGCCGAGATCCTCGGCCTCGGCCACCTCCTCGACCGCTTCCCGCGCCAGCTCTCCGGCGGCCAGCGCCAGCGCGTCGCCATGGGCCGCGCCATCGTCCGCGACCCCCAGGTCTTCCTCTTCGACGAGCCGCTCTCCAATCTCGACGCCAAGCTCCGCGTCTCGATGCGCGCCGAGATCAAGAACCTCCACCAGCGCCTCAAGACCACCACGGTCTACGTCACCCACGACCAGATCGAGGCGATGACCATGGCCGACAAGATCGTCGTCATGCACGACGGCCGCGTCGAGCAGGTCGGCGCCCCGCTCGACCTCTACGACCGCCCGAACAACCTCTTCGTCGCCGGCTTCATCGGCTCGCCGGCGATGAACATGCTCGCCGGCCGGATCGAGGACGGCGGCGACCGCTTCGTCACCGGCGACGGCATCGCCCTGCCGGTCGCCGACCGGCTCGCGCAGGCCCCCAAGGGCGGCGTGATCTACGGCCTGCGGCCCGAGTCCCTTCGCCTCGGCGGCACGGTGCCGCTGCGCATCGACGTCGTCGAGCCGACCGGCTCCGAGACCCACGTCCTCGGCCACCTCGGCGGCACCGAGATCACCGGCGTCTTCCGCGAGCGCATCTCGGCCGGTCCGGGCGAGGAGATCGGCATCTCCGTCGACCCCGCCGCCATCCACCTCTTCGATGCCGCCTCCGGGGCGCGCATCTCGTCCTGACAGCCAGCCGGCGGGGGCAGCGGGAGCCCCGGCCGCGCCACGAACAACAGCGCCCGCGCAACATGGAGGATTGAAGTCCCGTGAGCACGATCAACCGCAGGCAACTGCTCGCCGGCGCCGCCGGCATCGCCGCCGCCACCAGCTTCGGCACCCCCCGCGCCTTTGCGCAGGGCCTGCCGACCTTCACGCCCGAGGACGGCGCCTCGCTGCGCCTGCTGCGCTGGGTGCCCTTCGTCAAGGGCGAGGAAGAGGCGTGGAACGCCAACACCAAGGCGTTCACCGACGCGACCGGCGTCGAGGTCCGCATCGACCAGGAAAGCTGGGAGGACGTCCGGCCCAAGGCCGCCGTCGCCGCCAATGTCGGCTCCGGCCCCGACATGGTGATGAGCTGGTTCGACGACCCCTTCCAGTATCCCGACAAGCTGATCCCGGTGACCGAGCTCGCCGAGGCCGTCGGCGCCGCCAACGGCGGCTGGTACGAGGGGCCGAGGGACTACGCCGTCAAGGACGACACCTTCATCGCCATGCCGCTCGCCGCGATCGGCAACGCGATCTGCTATCGCCAGAGCCACATGGAGAAGGCGGGCTTCACCGAATTCCCGACCAACTCCGCCGCCTTCCTCGAACTCTGCAAGGCGCTGAAGGCCAACAACACCCCCGCCGGCTTCCCCCACGGCAAGGCGGTCGGTGACGGCAACAACTACGCCCACTGGCTCTTGTGGAGCCAGGGCGCCCAGATGATCGGCGAGGACGGCACCGTGGTGCTCGACAGCGCCGAGACCCGCGCCGCCATCGAATACGCCAAGGCGCTCTACGAGACCTTCATCCCCGGCACCGAGAGCTGGCTCGACATCAACAACAACCGCGCCTTCCTCGCCGGCCAGATCTCGCTGACCGCGAACGGCGTCTCGCTCTACTACGCCGCGATCAAGGATCCGGCGATGAAGGAGATCGCCGACGACATCCGCACCACCAACCTGCCGATCGGCCCGGTCGGCACGTCGATCGAGCTGCACCAGACCACCTCGATCTCGATCTTCAACCACACCAAGTATCCCGAGGCGGCGATGGCCTACCTCGCGTGGATGTACGACACCGAGCGGATGAACGCCTGGATCACCGGGGCGAGCGCCTACTGCTGCGGCGCCGCCAAGGGCTTCGCCGACAACCCGGTCTGGACCTCCAACCCGATCCACGCCCCCTACGCCAAGGCGTCGGCCAGCCTCCGTCCGAACGGCTACGCCGGCCCGCTCGGCTATGCCTCGGCCGGAACGATGGCCGACTACGTGCTCGTCGACATGTTCGCGCAGGCCGTCACCGGCCAGGCCTCGACCGACGATTCGATCGCGCAGGCGGCCAAGCGCGCCAACCGCTACTACAGCTGACGAGCCTCGCGGCGGACCGAAGAAGCCCGGTCCGCCGCCCACCCACCCCTGCGGAGGCGCGCGATGGCGAGCGGACGATCTTTCCTCGGCCGGCTGACCGAAAGCCGGAACGGCCTCGGCTTCCTCTTCATGCTGCCCGCCGCGGCCTTCCTGATCTGCTTCCTGACCTATCCGCTCGGCCTCGGCGTCTGGCTCGGCTTCACCGACACCAAGATCGGCCGCGCCGGCGTCTTCGTCGGCCTCGAGAACTTCGCCTGGCTCGCCGACGACCCGGTCTTCTGGCTCGCGGTCTTCAACACCCTCTTCTACACCGTCGTCGCCTCGATCCTGAAGTTCGGCCTCGGCCTGTGGCTGGCGCTGATCCTCAACGAGAACCTGCCGTTCAAGAGCTTCTTCCGCGCCGTGATCCTGCTGCCCTGGGTGGTGCCGACCGTGCTGTCGGCGCTGGCCTTCTGGTGGATCTTCGACGCCCAGTTCTCGATCATCTCCTACGTCCTGATGAAATGGGGCTGGATCTCCCAGCCGATCAACTTCCTCGGCGAGCCGTGGAACGCCCGCTGGTCGGTGATCGCCGCCAACGTCTGGCGCGGGGTTCCCTTCGTCGCCATCTCGCTCCTCGCCGGCCTGCAGACCATCCCGCAGTCCCTGAACGAAGCGGCGGCCCTCGACGGCGCGACCTCGTGGCAGCGCTTCCGCCGCATCACCCTGCCGCTGCTGACCCCGATCATCGCCGTGGTGATGACCTTCTCCGTCCTCTTCACCTTCACCGATTTCCAGCTCATCTACGTGCTGACCCGGGGCGGCCCGGTGAACGCCACCCACCTGATGGCGACGCTCTCCTTCCAGCGCGCCATCCCCGGCGGCCAGCTCGGCGAAGGTGCTGCGATCGCCGTCGCGATGATCCCCTTCCTGCTCGCGGCCATTCTCTTCAGCTTCTTCGGCCTCCAGCGCCGCAAGTGGCAGCAGGGGGGAGCCGACTGATGGCAAGGTTCGACGAAGAGACCGAAGACCTCGCCGAGAAGGCGATCGCCTCGACACGGGCTTCGACACGGGCCGCGACCGCGGTGGTGTCGGACGACATCGTCGGCATGGAGCAGTACAACAGCCTGACCCGGCGGGTCCTGGTGATCTACCTGCCGCTGGCGGTGTTCATCTTCGTGCTGCTCTTTCCCTTCTACTGGATGGCGATCACCGCCATCAAACCCGACAACCAGCTGACCAACTACACGGACTACAGCCCGTTCTGGGTGGTCGGCCCGACGCTCGAGCACATCAAGTACCTGTTCCTCGAGACCTCCTATCCGGGCTGGCTCTGGAACACCGTCATCGTCTCGGTCGCCTCGACCGTGATCGCCCTCGCCGCCTCGGTCTTCGCCGCCTATGCGATCGAGCGCATCCGCTTCACCGGCGCCCGCGTCGCCGGCCTGATGATCTTTCTCGCCTACCTCGTGCCGCCGTCGATCCTCTTCATCCCGCTCGCCTTCATCGTCTTCCAGGTCGGGATCTTCGACTCGCGGCTGGCGTTGATCCTCACCTATCCGACCTTCCTGATCCCCTTCTGCACCTGGCTCCTGATGGGCTACTTCCGCACCATCCCCTTCGAGCTCGAGGAGAGCGCGCTGGTCGACGGTGCCTCGCGCTGGCAGATCCTGACGCGGGTGATCCTGCCGCTCGCGGTCCCCGGCCTGATCTCGGCCGGCATCTTCGCCTTCACCCTGTCGTGGAACGAGTTCATCTACGCGCTGACCTTCATCTCCTCGTCGGAGAACAAGACCGTGCCCGTGGGCGTCCTGACCGAACTGGTCCGCGGCGACATCTACGAGTGGGGCGCGCTGATGTCGGGGGCGCTGGTCGGGTCGCTGCCGGTGGTGATCCTCTATTCCTTCTTCGTCGACTATTACGTGTCGTCGATGACGGGGGCGGTGAAGGAGTGAAGCGTCTTCCGCGCAAGTCGCGGTAACCGCTGCCGTCCGGTCTCGATAATTCTACGTGGACGACGCCCCGGCCCGGCCGGGGGTGCGGCGAAGGGGGGCATCGAGCCCCCCTCCGCCGCACGGCTGACGCCGTCCCGGGATGGCCTGGCGGCGGGGGCGCGGGCGGAGAGGACGGGACGCGGCCTTTGCCGCGACAGGGAGCGCGCAGTGCGCGCATTGTTTCTTTTCTTGTTTTCGGCCTGTGGGCCGAAAACCGACTGCTCTCCAGGTTTCAAGGCCGTATGAAATCCGAAGGGGGCGCCTCCTCAGGGGGCGAGGACGCCCCGGGCTTGCTGGCGCGCGGCGGTCAGGGCCGTCCGGCTGCCGTGGGGAGCGTTGACCAGGGCGAGGCCGGAGCCGGTCATGCCGCGATCGGGCGGGGTGGCGAAGGCGGCCTCGTCGAAGGTGACCGGGAGCGGCGAGAGACCGTCACGGAGGTCGCGGTGGCGGGCGTCGGGGAGCAGCGGGTACCAGACGAGGACCAGCGCCTCGGGCCAGCGCGCGACGAGGCGGCGGACGAAGGTGGCGGTGGCCTCGTATTCGGTCTTCACCTCGTAGGAAGGATCGATGAGGACGAGGCCGCGGCGGGGCTTGAAGGGGGCGAGGGCGAAGACGCCTTCGAAGCCGTCGCGGCGATGGATGGCGGTGCCGTCGGCCTTGAGGTTCGTGGTGAGGGCGGCGTGCTCGGCGCGGTGCAGCTCCATGAGGGTGAGGCGGTCCTGCGGGCGGAGGAGGGCCTTCGCGACAAGGGGCGAGCCGGGGTAGGCGTTGCTGCCGCCCGCCGCGCGGGCGGCGGCGAGGGCGCGGCCATAGGGCGTCTCCGGGTCGGGGGTCAGGCGGGCGATGCCGTTTGCGGCTTCGCCGGTCTTGGCCGTCTCCGGGCTGGCGAGATCGTAGAGGCCGCGGCCGGCGTGGGTCTCCACATAGGAGAGGGCGCGCGGCTTGAGCGTCAGCCGGGCGAGGAGTTCGGCGAGGACGATATGCTTGTGGACGTCCGCCGGGCCGCCGGCGTGGTAGGCGTGCTGGTAGGAGAGCAACGGCCTACTCTGCGGCGGCCGGGGCGGCGGCCGGGGCGGCTGCGGTGCCGGCGGCGCGGGCGGGGACGTAGTTGAGGACCGGGGCGAGCCAGCGCTCGGTCTCCTCGATCGTCATGCCCTTGCGGCGCGCGTAGTCCTCGACCTGGTCGCGCTCGACCGTCGCCACGCCGAAATAGTAGGCGTCGGGGTGGGCGAGGTAGAAGCCGGACACCGACGAGCCGGGCCACATCGCGAAGCTCTCGGTCAGCTCGACGCCGGTGGCGTCGGGCGCGTCGAGCAGGCGGAAGAGCGTCGCCTTTTCGGTGTGGTCGGGTTGCGCCGGGTAGCCCGGGGCGGGGCGGATGCCGCGGTATGGCTCGCCGATCAGCGCCTCGGGGTTCAGGCTCTCGTCGGGGGCATAGGCCCAGAGGTCGCGGCGGACGTGTTCGTGCAGGCGCTCGGCGAAGGCCTCGGCGAAGCGGTCGGCCAGCGCCTTGACGAGGATGGCGGAGTAGTCGTCGTTGGCGCGCTCGAAGCGTTCGGCGAGGGCGGCTTCCTCGATGCCGGCGGTGACGACGAAGCCGCCGACGTAGTCGGGCTGGCCCTCGGGCGCCACGAAGTCGGCCAGGGCGACGTTGTGCTGGCCGCCACGCTTGCTGCGCTGCTGGCGCAGGGTGTGGAGGGTGGCGAGCGTCTCGGCGCGGGTGTCGTCGGTGAAGAGGCGGATGTCGTCGCCGATGGCGTTCGCCGGCCAGAAGCCGACGACGCCGCGGGGGCGGAACCAGCCCTCGGCGATGATCTTCGCGAGCATCGCCTGCGCATCGCCGTAGAGCGCGCGCGCGGCCGCGCCCTGGGCGGGGTCGTCGAGGATCGCGGGGAAGCGGCCCTTGAGCTCCCAGGTCTGGAAGAAGGGGGTCCAGTCGAAGTAGCGGGCGAGTTCGGCCAGATCCCAGGTCTCGAAGGTGCGGGTGCCGAGAAAGGTCGGGCGCGGGGCGGTGTAGCCGGCCCAGTCGAGGCGCAGCGCGTTGGCGCGGGCCGCGGCGAGGGGGAGGCGGCTCTTCTCGCGTTCGGCGCGGGCGTGCGCCTCGGCGAGCCTGGCGTATTCGTCGCGGACGCCGGTGACGTAGGGCGCCTTGGCCTCGGGCGAGAGCAGCTGGCCGACGACGCCGACGGCGCGGCTGGCGTCGGTGACGTAGACGGTCTGGCCGCGGTGGTAGGCGGGGTTGATCTTGACCGCGGTGTGGACGCGGCTGGTGGTGGCGCCGCCGATCAGCAGCGGGATCGAGAAGCCGTCGCGCTCCATCTCGGCGGCGACGTGGACCATCTCGTCGAGCGAGGGGGTGATCAGGCCGGAGAGGCCGATGATGTCGACGCCCTCGGCCTTGGCGGTCTCGAGGATCTTCATGGCCGGCACCATGACGCCGAGGTCGATGATCTCGTAGTTGTTGCAGGCGAGGACGACGCCGACGATGTTCTTGCCGATGTCGTGGACGTCGCCCTTGACCGTCGCCATCAGGATCTTGCCGGCGCTCTGGCGCTCGCCCGCGCCGCCATTGAGGCGCTTCTCCTCCTCCATGTAGGGGAGGAGGACGGCGACGGCCTGCTTCATCACCCGGGCGGACTTCACCACCTGCGGCAGGAACATCTTGCCGGCGCCGAAGAGGTCGCCGACGACGTTCATGCCGGCCATCAGCGGGCCCTCGATGACGTGGAGCGGGCGCTCGGCCTCAAGGCGGGCTTCCTCGGTGTCGGCCTCGATGAACTCGGTGATGCCGTTGACGAGGGCGTGCTCGAGGCGCTTCTCGACCGGCCACTCGCGCCAGCGCAGGTCGCGTTCCTTGGCCTCCTTGCCCGCGGTGCCCTTGAAGCGCTCGGCGAGGGTGAGCAGCCGCTCGGTCGCGGTGCCCTCGCCCTTCGGCGGGCGGTTGAGGACGACGTCCTCGCAGGCCTCGCGGAGCTCGGGCTCGATGGTGTCGTAGACGGCGAGCTGGCCGGCGTTGACGATGCCCATGTCCATCCCCGCCTGGATGGCGTGGTAGAGGAAGACCGCGTGCATCGCCTCGCGCACCGGCTCGTTGCCGCGGAAGGAGAAGGAGAGGTTGGAGACGCCGCCGGAGACGTGGACGTGGGGCAGGGTCTCGGTGATCGTCCGGGTCGCCTCGATGAAGTCGACGCCGTAGTTGTCGTGCTCCTCGATGCCGGTGGCGACGGCGAAGATGTTGGGGTCGAAGACGATGTCCTCGGGCGGGAAGCCGACCTCGTCGACGAGGATGCGATAGGCGCGGGTGCAGATCGCCACCTTGCGCGCCTCGGTGTCGGCCTGGCCGTCCTCGTCGAAGGCCATGACGACGACCGCGGCGCCGTACATCCGGCAGAGGCGGGCGTGGTGGCGGAAGGCGTCCTCGCCCTCCTTCATCGAGATCGAGTTGACGATGGGCTTGCCCTGGACGCACTTCAGCCCGGCCTCGATCACCTCCCACTTGGAGGAGTCGATCATCAGCGGCACGCGGGCGATATCGGGCTCGGAGGCGATGAGGTTGAGGTATTCGGTCATCACCGCGGCCGAGTCGATCAGGCCCTCGTCCATGTTGACGTCGATGATCTGGGCGCCGTTCTCGACCTGGTCGCGGGCGACGTCGAGGGCGGCGGCATAGTCGCCGGCGGTGATGAGCTTGCGGAAGCGGGCCGAGCCGGTGACGTTGGTGCGCTCGCCGACGTTGACGAAGGGGATCTCGGGCGTGAGCGTGAAGGGCTCGAGCCCGGCGAGGCGCATCAGCGGCGCCTTCTCCGGGACGACGCGGGGCGGGTACTTCGCCACCGTCTCGGCGATGGCGCGGATGTGGTCGGGGGTGGTGCCGCAGCAGCCGCCGACGATGTTGATCAGGCCCTCGCGGGCGAAGCCCTCGATCTGGCGGGCCATGTACTCCGGGCTCTCGTCGTACTGGCCGAACTCGTTCGGCAGGCCGGCGTTGGGATAGGCGCAGATGAAGGTGTCCGCGGCGTCGGACAGCTCGGCGAGGTGGGCGCGCATCGCGTCCGCCCCCAGCGCGCAGTTGAGGCCGACGGTGAAGGGCCGCGCGTGGCGGATCGAGTGCCAGAAGGCGGTCGGCGTCTGGCCGGAGAGGGTGCGCCCCGAGAGGTCGGTGATCGTGCCGGAGATCATCACCGGCAGGTCGACGCCCTTCTCGGCGAAGACCTCCTCGGCGGCGAAGATCGCCGCCTTGGCGTTCAGCGTGTCGAAGATCGTCTCGATCAGGATCAGGTCGGCGCCGCCGTCGATCAGCCCGCGGATCTGCTCGGCATAGGCGAGGCGGAGGTCGTCGAAGGAGACCGCCCGGTAGCCGGGGTTGTTGACGTCGGGCGAGATCGACGCCGTGCGGTTGGTCGGCCCGAGGGCGCCGGCGACGAAGCGCGGCTTGCCGTCCTCGGCGGTGGCGCGGTCGCAGGCGCGGCGGACGATCTCGGCCCCGGTCTTGTTCAGCGCGTAGACCTGCGCCTGCTGGGCGTAGTCGGCCTGGGCGATCGAGGTCGACGAGAAGGTGTTGGTCTCGATGATGTCGGCGCCGGCGATGGCGTAGCGGTAGTGGATGTCCTCGATCGCCTGCGGCTGGGTCAGGATCAGGAGGTCGTTGTTGCCCTGCTGCGGGTGGCCGTGCATCGCGCAGGCGCCGTGGCCGGTGAAGTCGTCCTCCCCGAAGCCGAGACCCTGGATTTGCGTGCCCATGGCGCCGTCGAGGATGAGGATGCGCTCGCGGGCGGCGGCCTCGAGGGCGGCGCGCACGCTGCCGGATTTCGTCTCTCTCGCCATTTCGCCTCGCCTCGCTCGACCGGGCACCCATATAGGCGCAGTCCGCCGCGGAAGCCAGCACCCCGCGCGCCGGACGCCCGCGCCGCGCCCCCGCCGTTTGCCTCCCCCCGCGCCGTGCGCTACTGACGCCAAGGGGCACGGAGGTTCTTCATGACCGACGCGGAATTCTGGCAGATCGAGCGCGACCTGTGGCTGGGCGGCGCCGACGTCTTCCGGCGCTGGGTGGCGCGGGAGTCGCCTGATGGTCTTCCCCGCCCCGGTCGGCATCCTGACCGGCCCGACCGCCATCGACAGCATCGCCTCGACGCCGCGCTGGGAGTCGGTCACCTTCACCGAGACCGTCCTGCGCCGGCTCGGCAGCGATGCCGTCGTGCTCGCCTACGGCGTGGACGCGCTGCGCCCCGGCGGCGCGCCCTTCCACGCCTTCTGCAGCAGCTGCTACGTCCGGCAGGCCGGCGACTGGTGGCTGATGCAGCACCAGCAGACGCCCACCGAACCGCTCAGCCTGACCGAACCAGAGGAGAAGCCGATGTCCCATCCGGTCCTGCACCCCGGCGCGGTCGCCGTCATCACCGGCGGCGCCTCGGGCATCGGCCTCGCCGCCGCCCGGCGCTTCGCCGCCCTCGGCATGCGCGTCGCCATCGCCGACCTCGGCGCCGACCGCCTCGACGCTGCCGCGGCGGCCATCGCCGCCGAGGCCGCCGACGGCGCCGCCGCCGTGCTGGCGACCGAGGTCGACGTCGCCAACGCCGCCGCCCTCCGCGAATTCGAGCAGGCGGTGCGCGACCGCTTCGGCGGCACCGACCTCCTGATGAACAACGCCGGCATCGAACCCCCGAGCTCCACCCTCGCCGCCGACAACTGGGACCGCGTGCTCGGCGTCAACCTCTGGGGCGTCATCAACGGCACCCAGGCCTTCGCCCCCGGCATGGCCGATCGCGGTGAGCCCGGCGTCATCATCAACACCGGCTCGAAGCAGGGCATCACCACCCCGCCGGGCAACCCCGCCTACAACGTCTCCAAGGCCGCCCTGAAAGCCTTCACCGAGGCCCTCGCCCACGAACTCCGCAACACCCCCGGCTGCCGGGTCTCCGCCCACCTGCTGATCCCGGGCTTCGTCTTCACCGGCCTCACCCGCCGCGACCGGACCGAGAAGCCCGCCGCCGCGTGGACGCCCGAGCAGACCGTCGACTTCCTGCTGGAGCGGCTCGCCGCCGGCGACTTCTACATCCTCTGCCCCGACAACGACGTGCCCCGCACCCTCGACGAGCGCCGCATCCTCTGGGCCGCCGGCGACATCGTCGAGAACCGCCCTGCCCTCTCGCGCTGGCACCCCGACTTCGCCGAGGCCTTCTCCACCTTCGTCGGCAACGGCTGACGCCGCCTCACGGCGCCGGCGGAACCGCCAGCCGCGCCGCCCGGTGCTCGCGGTGCACGACGTAGAGGCCGGCGGCCAGCGTCACCGCGATGCCGGCGGCAGCAAGGCCGTTCGGCAGGTCGCCGAAGATCGCCCAGCCGACGATCGTCGCGAAGGGCAGTTCGAGATACTGCATCGGCGCCAGCGTGCTCGACGGCGCGAAGCGCAGGGCGAAGGTCATCACCAGGTGCGCCGCCGTCCCGAAGACCCCGAGCAGGAGCAGCAGCACCCAGTCGCTCGCGCTGACGGCGACCGGCGACACGTCCGTCCAGCCGCGCCCGGCGGCGACCAGGACCAGCGGCCCGAGCAGCGCGACCGCGACCAGCCCGCTCGCCGCCTGCAGCACGATCGGCTCGGTCTCGCGGGCGATCACCCGGGTAACCAGCATGAACAGCGAGAACAGCACCGCCGTGACCAGCGGCAGCAGCGCCGGCGCGCCCACCGCCGCGAAGCTCGGCTGCACCACCATCAGCGTCCCCGCGAACCCCACGGCGCAGGCGGCAAGCCGATGCGGCCCGACGCGCTCGCCGCCAAGCCGGTCGAGGAGCAGGAGCAGGAAGGGCATCACGAAGCAGATCGCCACCGCGTCCGCCATCGGCAGGAAGCGCAGCGCCGCGAAGAAGGCGGCCAGCGACGCGACGTGGAGCACGGTCCGAAGGACGGTCAGCCCCCACACCCGCCGGCTCATCGCCAGCGAGCGGCCGCTCAGACCGACGACCGGCACCAGCACCGCCTGCACCGCGTAGCGAACGAGAAGAAGCTGGGCCAAGCGGCAGCGCCCCGAGCAGCTTGCCCATCGCGTCGCCGAGCGGCGCGATGATGCAGAAGACGATGACGAGCAGCACCCCGAGCAGCGGGCGATCGACCGACAGGGGCGGCGCGGCGGCAGTCAAGATCGCTCTCCCTCGGGGATCATCATGTCGCGCAGTCCCACGTTCGCGCCCCAACCGCATCATACCAACGGCCGCCAACTCTGCGTCGCTAAATCGGTTCCGCCCTCACCCGGCCCGATCGCCGCTGCAACGCTGCAACCGCCGGATTTTGGCCGTCGACAAAATCCGGCCGCGTCCGCCCCTCCCGGGGGTGGACGCGAAACGCGTCCACCGGGGCGGCCGCACCCGGATTGAAACCGACGCGCGGGTTGCACCCCCCTTCGCCTCCGCGCTCACGCGCTCCAGCGAACGGCCCGGCCGAAGCAGGGCTTCGGCTTGTCGGGCCGCGACTCGCGGGCAGAGCCCGCTTCGGTCGAAAGGCAGGCGGGCGGTCATCCAGAAGGCCGCTGTCATCAGTCGGACGAGAGAAACGGCCGTAAATCGTTGGCATCACACACATCGCGCCGTGCCGGCCGCCCCGATCAGGCGCGCTCGACGTACTCCATCGTCTCGGTCGAGACGATCACCGCCTCGCCCTCGCCGACGAAGGGCGGGATCATGATGCGCACGCCGTTGTCGAGGATCGCCGGCTTGAAGCTGTTGGCCGCCGTCTGCCCCTTCACCGCCGGCTCGGTCTCGACGACCGTGCAGGTCACCTTGTCCGGAAGCTGGGCGTTCAGCGCCTCGTCCTCGTAATACTCGACGAGGATCGTCATGCCGTCCTGAAGGAACGCCCGGCGCTCCCCGAAGATGTCGGCGGCGATCGTCACCTGCTCGAAGGTGTCGGCGTCCATGAAGTGCAGCAGCCCGTCGCTCTCGTAGAGGAACTGCTGGTCCTTCTGGTCGAGCCGGACACGCTCGACCTTGTCGGCGGAGCGGAAGCGTTCGTTGAGCTTGCGCCCGTCGCGGATGTTCTTCATCTCGACCTGGGCAAAGGCGCCGCCCTTGCCGGGCTTGACGTGGTTCGTCTTGACCGCGACCCACAGGCCGCCGTCGTGCTCGATGATGTAGCCGGGGCGGATTTCGTTTCCGTTGATCTTGGGCATCTTTGGGGGACCGGTTCGCTGGATTTGGCCGGTGCTATAGAGCGAACCGCCCCCTACGGCAAGCGGCCGCTCGGAGCGCCCCCCGCAAAACCGCCCACACCCGCCCCGTCGCAGGTTAACCGATCTGAACAGCGGGCATACTACACGACCCTCCCCGCACGCCAGACCTGGCCACGCCGGCTCCCCGAGGGCCTATGCGGGCCAACGCGTCTCGGATTGCGAAAGGACGTGCCCATCGCCCGGCCGCAGGTCTTGCGGAACGGTGAGGCTCCGGATTTCGGCCGTCGACGAAATCCGGACTCGGTCGTGCCGAAGGCCGCCTCGGCGGGCGGACGCATATCGCGTCCGCGGGGCGGCCACACCCGGATTTGGGGCCGGACGGGACTGCCGCAACCCCCTTCGTCTCCGCGCTCGCGCGCTCCGACGAACGGCCCGGCCGAGGCAGTGCCTCGGCTCGTCGGGCCGCAGCCTCGCGGGCCAAGGAGCCCGCTTCCAACTCAAGTGGACGAGGTCCCGGAGAACACCGCTGCAGCCTTCTCGCTCCTGTCGTGTAGTATGAACAGGGAGTTAACGCGCGAACCAATATCGTTCAAAATCAGCCATTTAAGTGGAGTCGCACGCGTGCGACGCCGTGCGACGGCCCGGCCCCCGGCCTCATCGGGGACCGTCGCGGCGGTCCCTCAAAACCCGAAGGCCGACTGCGGCGGCGACAGGTCGATCCCCTCGAGCGCCAGCATCCGGACCTTCGCCTCCGTCCCTCCCGGCGCCGAGAAGCCCCCCGGCCGACCGCCCGCGGCAAGCACCCGGTGGCAGGGCACCAGCAGCGGCAGCGGGTTCCGCGCCATCGCCTGCCCCACCGCCCGCGCCCCCTCCGGCCCGGCGCCGAGCGCCCGCGCGACCGCCCCGTACGTCGTCGTCTCCCCCCACGAAATCCCCCGCACCAGCGCATAGACCCGCGCCGCAAAAGCCTCCTGCGGCCCCGGATCCAGCGCCACGTCGGCAAACTCCACGGCCGCCCCCTCGAAATACCGGCAGGCCGCCACGATCACCGCCTCAACCGCCCCGGTCGGCGCCGCCTCGACCGCCCCCTCCGTCCGCCGCGCGATCGCCCGCACCGCCGCCTCCCGCCCGCGGCTCGGCAACTGGAAGCGGGACACCCCGCGCGCCGTCCACCCGATCCCGCAGAACCCCGCCGCCGTCTCGAAAACCGCGCAGCCCGTCGTCGCAGTCATCGCCAGGCCTCCTCTCCCGAAGCGCACTATCGCGCCCCCCGCGCCCCGCTCCAACCCGTTTGCTGCGCAAACCCCCGCGACCCGCCCTTGCGCCCACCGGCGCGAGCGGCTTTCCTCGTCGCGAGGAGCGGAGAGCCTGATGCGGTATTCGGCCTGGGCGATCGTTCGGAACGCGCTGACCCGCGACCGTCACTGGCCGCCCGTCTGGCGCGACCCCGAGCCCAAACCCGCCTACGACGCCATCGTCATCGGCGGCGGCGGCCACGGCCTCGCCACCGCCTACTACCTCGCGAAGAACCACGGGATCACCAACGTCGCCGTCCTCGAGCGCGGCTACCTCGGCGGCGGCAACGTCGGGCGCAACACCACCATCGTCCGCGCCAACTACCTCCTGCCCGGCAACTCCGAATTCTACTCCCACTCCCTGAAGCTCTGGGAGGGCCTCGAGCGCGAGCTCAACTACAACGTCATGATGTCCCAGCGCGGCGTCCTCAACCTCTGCCACTCCGACGGCCAGTTCGACGCCTTCGCCCGCCGCGGCAACGCCATGCGCCTTCAGGGCGACGATGCCGAACTCCTCGGCCGCGACGAGGTCCGCGCCGGCTGGCCCTTCCTCGCCTTCGACGACGCGCGCTTCCCGATCCGCGGCGGCCTGCTCCACCGCCGCGGCGGCACCGCCCGCCACGACGCCGTCGCCTGGGGCTTCGCCCGCGGCGCGGACTCCCGCGGCGTCGACCTGATCCAGAACTGCGAGGTCACCGGCTTCCGCATCGAGAACGGCCGCGTCCGCGGCGTCGAGACCACCCGCGGCCCGATCGCCGCCCCGCGCATCGGCATGGCCGTCGCCGGCCGCTCCAGCCAGGTCGGCGCCATGGCCGGCCTCCGCCTGCCGATCGAGAGCCACGTCCTCCAGGCTTTCGTCACCGAGGGCCTGAAGCCGGTCCTCCCCGGCGTCGTCACCTTCGGGATGCAGCATTTCTACATCAGCCAGTCCGACAAGGGCGGGCTGGTCTTCGGCGGCGACATCGACTTCTACAACTCCTACGCCGCGCGCGGAAACCTCCCCGCCGTCGAGCACGTCATGGAGGCCGGCATGGCCCTGATGCCGATGATCGGCAACGCCCGCGTCCTGCGCTCGTGGGGCGGGATCGTCGACATGACCACGGACGGCTCGCCGATCATCGACCGCACCCCGGTCGACGGCCTCTTCTTCAACGGCGGCTGGTGCTACGGCGGCTTCAAGGCGACCCCGGCCTCAGGCTGGTGCTTCGCCCACCTGATCGCCACCGGCACGCCCCACCCGGCCGCCACGCGCCTGCGCATGGACCGCTTCGAGACCGGCGCCGTGCTCGACGAGGAGGGGACCGGTGCCCAGCACAACCTGCACTGAGCGCCCCGCGTCCCTAGTCGGGCGCCGTCGCCGCCCCGATGGTCGCCCCGCCGACCGCCCCGGCCGCGGTGCCGACGACCGGACCGCCGACCACCGTCCCGACGGCCGCACCCCCAAGACCGCCCGTCGCAGCCCGCGTGACCGGGCTCCTTCCGCAGGCCGACAGCGCCAGCAGCGTGACGAGGCAGGTGACCGTAACCATGCGCATGACGCGCCTCCCGAAAATATCGTGACTGCCGGGACAACGCCGCGCGCCGGGAAACGCTCCCCATGCGCCTGACCTGCCCGATCTGCGGCGAACGCGACCTCCGCGAGTTCGCCTACCGCGGCGCCGCGAAGCTGCTCGACCGCCCGGCGCCCGACGCCGGGGCCGCCGCCTTCCACGACTACCTCGACCTCCGCGACAACCCCGCCGGCCCCAACGCCGAGCTCTGGCACCACGAGGGCGGATGCCGCGCCTGGCTCCGCGTCGAGCGCGACACCCGCGACCACCGCATCCTCGCCGTCGCCCTCGCCCGGGACGCAGCCCGATGAAACGCCTCGCCGAAGGCGGCCTCATCGACCGCACCCGCACCCTCACCCTGCGCTTCGACGGCCGGCCGCTCCCCGCCCACCCCGGCGACACCCTCGCCTCCGCCCTGCTCGCCAGCGGCACCAGCCTCGTCGGGCGCAGCTTCAAGTACCACCGCCCCCGCGGCATCGTCGCCGCCGGCTCCGAGGAGCCCAACGCCCTCGTCACCATCGGCACCGGCGCCCGCGCCATGCCCAACACCCGCGCCACCGTCCAGGAAGCCCACGACGGCCTGATCGCGACCAGCCAGAACCGCTGGCCGTCGCTCGCCTTCGACCTCCTCGCCGTCAACGACCTCGCCGCCCCGCTCCTCGGCGCCGGCTTCTACTACAAGACCTTCATGTGGCCCCCGCGCCTCTGGGAACGCGTCTACGAGCCGCTGATCCGCCGCGCCGCCGGCCTCGGACGCCTGAGCGGCCGGCCCGCCCCCGACGACGGCGAGAAGGCCTTCGCCTTCTGCGACCTCCTCGTCATCGGCGCCGGCCCCGCCGGCCTGATGGCGGCGCTCACCGCCGCCCGCAGCGGCGCCCGCGTCCTCCTCGCCGACGAGGATTTCCGCCCCGGCGGCCGCCTGCTCGCCGAGCGCGGCGAGATCGACGGCCGCCCCGGCGCCGACTGGGCCGCCACCGTCGCCGCCGAACTCGCCGCCCTCCCCAACGTCCGCATCCTGACGCGCACCACCGTCACCGGCGTCCACGACGGCGGCACCTACGGGGCCCTGGAGCGGGTCACCGACCACGTCGCCGAGCCGCCCGCACACGCCCCGCGCACCTGCTTCTGGCGCATCGCCGCCCGCCGCGCCGTCCTCGCCACCGGCGCCATCGAGCGGTCCATCGCCTTCCCCGACAACGACCGCCCCGGCGTCATGCTGGCCGGCGCCGTCCGCGCCTACCTCAACCGCTGGGCCGTCGCCCCGCGCCGCGCCGTCGTCTTCACCACCAACGACGACGGCTGGCGCACCGCCGCCGACCTCGCCGCCGCCGGGATCGACGTCGCCGCCCTCGTCGACGCCCGCCCCGACGCTTCCCCTCCCGCCGGCCCGTGGCAGAGCTTCCCCGGCGGCGCCATCACCGCCACCCGCGGCCGCCACGCCCTCAGCGCGGTCTCCATCCGCCATGGCGGCACCACCACCACGATCGACACCGACTGCCTCGCCGTCGCCGGCGGCTGGAACCCGACGCTGCACCTGACCGCCCACCTCGGCGCCCGCCCGGTCTGGGACGACACCCTCGCCGCCTTCGTCCCCGCACCCGATCCCGGCGCCGACCCGCGCCCGGCCCGCGCCCCGCCGGGGCCGCCGCCGGCCTCCTCTCCACCGCCGCCGCCCTGCGGAGCGGTGCCGAAGCCGCCCGCGCCGCCCTCGCCGACCTCGGCCTCCCGGCCGCAGCCGTCCCGGTCCCCGCCGCCGAGGACGCCCCCATCCGCACCACCGCCTTCTGGCACGTCGCCGACGCGCCCGGCCGCGCCTGGCTCGACCTCCAGAACGACGTCACCGTCAAGGACGTCGCCCTCGCCGCCCGCGAGAACTTCCGCTCGGTCGAGCACATGAAACGCTACACCACCCTCGGCATGGCCACCGACCAGGGCAAGACCGGCGGCGTCTCCGGCCTCGCCGTCCTCGCCGAACTCACCGGCCGCAGCGTCGCCGAGACCGGCACCACCACCTACCGCCCGCCCTACACCCCCGTCCCCATCGCCGCCCTCGGCGCCGGCGGCGCGGGCCAGGGCCTCGCCCCGGTCCGCCACCTCCCCGCCGCCGCGGCCATCGCCGCCCTCGGCGCCCCGATGACCGAGGCGGGCCTCTGGCTCCGCCCCGGCTGGTTCCCCGCTCCCGGCGAAACCGGCTGGCGCGAGAGCTGCGACCGCGAGGTCGCCATGGTCCGCACCGCCGTCGGCGTCACCGACGTGACCTCACTTGGCAAGATCGACGTCCAGGGCCCTGACGCCGCAGCCTTTCTCGACCACGTCTACACCAACACCATGTCCACGCTCGCCCCCGGCCGCGTCCGCTACGGGCTGATGCTGCGCGAGGACGGCTTCGTCATGGACGACGGCACCGCCGCCCGCCTTGCGCCCGACCACTTCCTCGTCACCACCACCACCGGTGCCGCCGGTCTGGTCATGGCCCACCTCGAGTTCTGCGCCCAGTGCCTGTGGCCCGACCTCGACGTCCACCTCGTCTCCGTCACCGAGCAGTGGGCCCAGGTCGCCGTCACCGGCCCCCGCGCCGACGACACCCTCGCCGCCGTCCTCGGCACCCCGCCCGACCTGCCGTTCATGCGCTGGCGCCCGGTCCGCATCGGCGCGGTCGGCGCCCGCCTCTTCCGCATCTCCTTCTCCGGCGAGCGCGGCTACGAGATCGCCGTCCCCGCCCGCTACGGCGCCGCCCTCTTCGACGCCCTCACCGCCGCCGCCCGCGCCCACGGCGGCGGGCCCTACGGCCTCGAGGCGCTCAACGTCCTGCGCGTCGAGAAGGGCTTCCTGACCCACGCCGAACTCCACGGCCGCACCACGGCCGACGACCTCGGCCTCGGCCGGATGGTCTCCCCGGCCAAGGACTGCATCGGCAAGGTCTCCGCCGCCCGCCCCGCCCTCGTCGCCCCCGGCCGCGAGCAGCTCGTCGGCCTCCGCCCCCTCGACCCGGCCGCCCCTCTCCCCGCCGGCGCCCACGTCCTCCGCCCCGGCGCCGCGGCAACCGCCGCCAACGACGAGGGCTACCTCACCTCCGCCTGCCACTCCCCCACCCTCGGCAGCGCCATCGCCCTCGCCTTCGTCCGCGACGGCCGCGCGCGCCTCGGCGAGCCGGTCCGCGCCGTCTGCCTGCTCCGCGGCACCGACACGCCCTGCGAGATCGTCGCCCCCACCTTCCACGACCCGTCCGGGGAGCGCATGCGTGCCTGACTTCGCCGCCACCTCCGCCACCGAAGGCCTCGCCCTCCCCGTGACCACCGGCGGCGCGACCCTCGCCGCCCTCCCCGAAACCCCGCGCCTCTCGGTCGCCCCCTACCGTGGCCGCACGCAAGCCGTGGCCTCGGCCCTCGGCGCCCCCCTCTCCGTCGGCACCGCGACCCCGCTTCCCGGCGGCCGCCTCGTCTTCGCCGGCCTCGGCCTCTGGCTCCTCGAAGGCATCGACGCCCGCGCCCGCCTCGCCGGCCTCGCCGCCGTCACCGACCAGAGCGACGCCTGGTGCGGCCTCGCCCTCGACGGCCCCGGCGCCACCGACACCCTCGCCCGCCTCGTCCCCCTCGACCTCGCCCCCGCCGCCTGCCCGGAGGGCACCGCCGCCCGCAGCCTCCTCCGCCACGTGCCCCTCCTCCTCGTCCGCACCGCCACGGGCTTCGACCTCCTCGTGCCGCGCTCCTACGCCACGACCGCGGTCGCCGAGATCACCGAGGCGATGGCCCGTCTCGACGCCCGCAGCCGCCTCCCGGCGTAGCGCTCGGGAAGGCCCCCGCAGGACCCGCCACCACCCCGTGCCGCCGCCCGTTAAACTCCATGAACGAGAGGTAAACTAGAAAGAGATTACTGTTTAATATCAAATACTTGATTGCTTGCGCACGCGTGCGCAAGCGTGCCACGGCACAGCATCTCCGCCCATCGGGGCGCCGCCCGCAGCGCGGTCAGGTGCTTCGCTCCTGCAGCCGCCGCGCCGCCGCATCGACCGCCGCGTGCAGCACCACCGTGAACACCGCGAGCACCAGCAGCGCCGCGAACATCAGGTCGATCTTCGCCCGCCCGTTGGCCAGCAGCATCAGGTAGCCGAGCCCCCGCGACGCCCCCACCCACTCCCCGATCACCGCCCCGATCGGCGCATAGACCGCCGCCAGCCGCAGCCCCGAGGCCAGCGACGGCAGCGCCGCCGGTATCCGCACCCGCCACATCGTCCCCGGCTTCGACGCCCCCATGGTGCGCGCCAGGTCGAGATAGCCCGCCGGCGTCCCCGACAGCCCGTCGAGAAAGGCCGAGGTGACCGGGAAGTAGATGATGAGCACCGCCATCACCACCTTCGAGAACAGCCCGTACCCGAGCCACAGCGTCAGGATCGGCGCCAGCGCAAAGACCGGCACCGCCTGCGAGAACACCAGCGCCGGCTGCACGAACGCCCGCGCCACCCCCGAACTCGCCAGCCACACCGCCGTCGCCGCCCCGAGCGCCGCCCCGAGCACCAGCCCGATCAGCACCTCCGCGATCGTCACCACCGCGTTCGAGGCGATCAGCGCCCGGTTCGTCCACAACGCCTGCGCCACCCGCACCGGCCCGGGCAGGATGAACGGCGGCAGGTCCGCCACCATCACCAGCCCCTGCCAGAGCAGCAGCGCCACCCCCGCGACCACCGCGCCCCGCACCACGCCGGCCCCCGTCATGCCGCCGCCCGCATCATCGCGAGCAGCCGCCCCTGGCAGGCGAGCATCGCCGGATCGTCGAACGGCCGCACGGGCGGCCCGGGCGGCACCGGCGCCGCCGTCACCCCGCCGGGGCTCATCAGCAGGATCGCATCCCCGAGCCGCGCCGCCTCGCCCGGATCGTGCGTCACCAGCAGCACCGTCCGCCCGGCCAGCAACTCCGCCGCCATCTCCTGCATGTCCGCCCGGGTCCGCGCATCCAGCGCCGAGAAAGGCTCGTCGAGCAGGCAGACCGGCCGATCCTCCATCAGCGTCCTTGCCAGCGCCACCCGCTGCCGCTCCCCGCCCGACAGCGTCCGCGGCCGCCGGTCGATCCGCGCTCCGAGCCCGACCCGCTCGATCAGCGCCCGCGCCCGCCCCTCGTCGGGCCGCTCGCCGCGCAGGCGGGCACCGAGCACGACGTTGCCGAGCACGTCGAGCCACGGAAACAGCAGGTCGCTCTGCGCCATGTAGGCGACCCGCCCCGCCAGCGGCGCCCCGTCCTCCGCCGTCACGCTGCCCTCGAACACCGCGCCGGTCTCCAGCCCGGCGATCAACCGCAGCACCGTCGACTTGCCGACGCCCGACGCCCCGAGCAGGCAGGTCCACGCCGCGCCGCCGAGCCGGATGTCGACCGGCCCGAACAGCGGCGCCCCGTCGATGAGCGCCCGCCCCTCGACCCGCACCGCCGGCCCGTTCACGCCGCCATCCCCATGTCCCAGAAACCGACCTCCACCGTCGCCCACCGCGGCGCCGCCGCGAAATCCGCCCCGAGCCGCCGCTCCGCCGCCCCGTCGATCAGCCCGCCCAGATAGTCGAGATAAGCCGCGCGCGGCAGACGTCCCGTCACGCAGCCCTTCGACGAAGGCGTGGCGGGTGTAGTCCCGCCACGCCCCGCCGGCCGCGTCCCGCCACAGCCCGAAGGCGCGGCCGTAGTCCGCCGTCATTCGGCGTTCACGTCGACCGCGAAATCCTTCACCGGCCGCACGTCCGTCACCAGCCCCGCGTCGTGCAGGAACCGCTCGAACCGCGCATACCGCCCGACGTCCAGGGCCGCAGGACTGAGCGAGAAGCGCGGGATGGTGTCGAACCACGCCTTCTCGTTCAGCGCGTCCTGCAACTCCGGCGCCGTCGCCGAGAAGACCGTCCAGCTCTCCTGCGGGTGGTTGACGATATACTCCGTCGCCCGCTCCGTCGCCGCGAGGAAGCGGGCGATCTTCGCCTTGTCCATCCGCTCGGGGTTGGCGACGTAGATCAGCTCGTCATAGGAGGGCAGCCCCTCCTCCTCGAGATAGAAGCACCGCCCCGGCACGCCCTCGATCGCCATCTGGTTGAGCTCGAAGTTGCGGTAGGCGCCGATCACCGCATCGACCTGTTTCGCCATCAGCGCCGGCGACAGCGACCAGTTGACGTTGACCAGCTCGACATCGTCGAGCGTCAGCCCGCCCTTGGCCAGCACCGCGCTCAGCAGCGCCTCCTCGACCCCGGCGACCGAGAAGCCGACCTTGCGGCCCTTGAGGTCGGCGATGGTCTTCACCGGCCCGTCGTCGAGCACCAAGAGGCAGTTGAGCGGCGTCGCGATCAGCGTCCCGACCCGGACCAGCGGCAACCCCTCCTGCACCTGCAGATGCAGCTGCGGCTGGTAGGACACCGCGATGTCCGCCCGCCCGGCCGCGACCATCTTCGGCGGATCGGAGGGGTCGGACGGGGCGATCACCTCGACGTCGAGCCCCTCGTCGGCGAAGAACCCCTTCTCCTCGGCGATGACGATCGGCCCGTGATCGGGGTTCACGAACCAGTCGAGCATCACCGTCAGCTTGTCGAGCGCCGGCTTGTCCTCGGCCAGCGCCGGCGCCGCCACGACCAGCGCCGCGAGCAAGAGTGCGAGCCTCATGCGTCCTTCCTTTCCCGTACCGCCCGGTCGCCCAAGGCGACGAGCCCGATCTCTCCATCCCAGACGCCGCGCAGCCGCACCGCCGCCTGCCAGGCCCGGAGCCCGCTCCGGCAGCAGAGCACCGCCCGCTGCCCGGCCTCCGGCACCGGCCCCCCCGTCCCGAAGTCGCCGACCCCAAGCCGCCGCGCCCAGGCCGCCGCCGGCTCCGGCGCCTCGTCGGCCCCGCGAAGGTCGACGACGAAGTCGCCGCGCCCGATCGCCGCCGGCGCCAGAAAGGCCAGCGGCCGCTCCGGCTCCACCGCGCCATCGAAGCGAAAGCCGCCGAAGCGAAAGCCCGCACCCTCGAAACTCACCACCTGCCCGAGCGGGCTCGGTGACAGCCCGAGCAGCACCGCGAGCGCCATCTGCGCCTGCAGGCAGCCGAGCAGCCCGACAACCGGCCCCAGAATCCCGGCCGTCGCACAGGTCGCCGCCCGCGCCGGCAGGTCCGGAAACACCGCCCGGAGCGACGGCGCCCCGCCACAGAACCCGCCGACATACCCGCCGAGCCCGAGCGCCGAGGCGCTCACCAGCGGCCGCCCCCCGTCGCGACACGCATCCGACAGAGTATAGCTGACCGCGAAGCCGTCGGCGCAGTCGAGCGTCACGTCCGCATCCCGCACCAGACCCGCCGCGTTGCCCGGATCGAGCCACTCCACCACCGGCAACACCCGCACGTCCGGGTTGAGGGCGCCGAGCGCCGCCGCCGCGGCCATCGCCTTCGGCTTCCCGAGAAAGCCTTCCCCGTATAGCGGTTGCCGGTGCAGGTTCCCCCGCTCCACCCGGTCGGGATCGACCACCGTGATCCGCCCGACCCCTGCCCCGGCGAGATACTGGAGCACCGGCACCCCGAGCCCGCCCGCCCCGACCACCAGCACATGCGCCGCCGCCAGCCGCTCCTGTCCCGCGGCCCCAACCTCGGGCAGCACGATCTGCCGGGCGTAGCGGCTCATCGCGTCGCCTCCAGCCACGCCCGAACCCGCGCCTCGGGGTCGGCGTTCAGCGTGATGTCCGTCACCACCGACAGCACGTCCGCCCCGGCCGCGATCGCCCCCGGCGCCCGCTCCACCGTCAGCCCGCCGATGGCGACCAGCGGCACCGCGCCGACGCGGCGCTTCCACTCCGCCACCCGCTCCAGCCCCTGCGGCCCGAAGCGCATCGCCTTCAGGACCGTCGGCCAGACCGGCCCGAGGGCCACATAGTCCGGCTCCGCCGCCAGCGCCCGGTCGAGCTCGCCCGCGTCGTGCGTGCTGATCCCGAGCCGCAACCCCGCCCCCTTGATCGCCCCGAGATCGGCGGTGTCGAGATCTTCCTGCCCGAGATGCACGAAGCCGCACCCCTCCTCCACCGCCATCCGCCAGTAGTCGTTGACCACCAGCACCGCCCCCGCCGCCGCGCAGAGATCGCGCGCCCGCCGGATCTCGCCCCGCGTCTCCGCCTCGGGCCGATCCTTGACCCGCAACTGCACCAGCTTCACCCCGAGCGGCAGCATGCGCGCCACCCAGTCGGCGCTGTCGAAGATCGGATAGAACCGCGGCAGCGTCATTCGAGGAACGCCCTCCCGATCACCGGCGTCGAGGCTTCCGCCATGTCCCGCGCCTCCATCGGATCGGCGGCCCGGGCCAGCGCCCCGGCCTCGACCGCCCGCGCGAAGGCCCGCGCCATCGCCACCGGATCGCCGGCCTTCGCCACGGCGGTGTTGAGCAACACCGCGTCGTAGCCCATTTCCATCGCCGCCGCCGCCTGGCTCGGCAGCCCGATCCCGGCGTCGACCACCAGCGGCACGTCGGGAAAGCGCGCCCGCAGCGCCCGCAGTCCGTAGGGGTTCAGCAGCCCGAGCCCCGACCCGATCGGCGCCCCCCAGGGCATCAGCACCTCGCACCCCGCGTCGAGCAGCCGCTCCGCCACCACCAGGTCCTCGGTCGTGTACGGAAACACCTCGAACCCGTCGGCGACCAGAATTCGCGCCGCCTCGACCAGCGCGAACGGATCGGGCTGCAGCGTGTCGGTATGGCCGATCACCTCGAGCTTGATCCACGCCGTACCGAAGACCTCGCGCGCCATCTCCGCCGTCGTCACCGCCTCCTTGACCGAATGGCACCCGGCGGTATTCGGCAGCACCCGCACCCCGAGCGCGCGCACCAGATCCCAGAAGTCCCCGCCCGGCCCGGCTTCCGCCGCTCTCGCGCCGCAGCGAGACCGTAGCCACCCCTGCCGCCGAGGCACGGAAGGCTTCGGCGAGGATCGCCGGCGACGGATACTGCGCCGTCCCGAGCATCAGCCGCGAGGCGAGGTCGACCCCATAGAACCGCGGCATCGCTATCCTCCCTGCCGGGGCGCCAGCACCTCGAGCCGGTCGCCCTCCGCCAGCCGGGTCGCGCCCCGCGCCCCCGCCGGCACGAAGGCGCCGTTCACCGCGGTCGCCACCGTCTCGCCTCCGAACCCCAGCTCCGCGAGCGCTTCGGCCAATACCCCCGCCCCCACCTCGCGCGGCTCGCCGTTAAGGACAATCTTCATCCATCACCTCCGGGCGTTTGCCTTCCATCAAGAGGTCCGCCGTCATCCGCGCCAGCGCCGGCGCCAGCAGGAAGCCGTGCCGGTAGAGGCCGTTGACGTAGAGCCGCGCGCCCCGCCGCCGGATTCGCGGCAGGTTGTCGCGAAACGCCGGCCGGGCATCGACGCCGATCTCCATCACCTCGGCCTCGCCGAAGGCCGGGTGCAGCGCATAGGCCGCGGTCAGCATCTCGAGCAGCGAGCGCGCGGTGATCCTGCTGCGTTCGCCAGCCTCGATCGTCGTCGCGCCGATCATGTAGACCCCGTCGCCGCGCGGCACGACGTAGAGCGGGATTCGCGGGTGCAGCAGCCGCACCGTGCGCGTCAGCGTCACGTCCGGGCAGCGCAGCACCAGCATCTCGCCCTTGACCCCGCGCAGGTCGGCGAGCGCGTCGCGCGCCGCCAGCCCCCGGCAGTCGATCACCGCCCCCGTCGCCGCCTCGCCGGTGCGGATCGCCACCCCCTGCCCCGCCAGCCGCTCACGGAGCGCCGCCAGCGTCGCCCGAGGATCGAGCCGCGCCTCGTCCGCGAAGAACAGCGCCGCCCGGAAGCGGCCGGCCAGATCGGGCTCCAGTGCCGCCACCGCCGCGGCGTCGAGCGTCTGGTGACGGCTGGTCCGCCTGGCGAAGCGGTCGAGTTCACTCCGGTCGCGCCCGAGCGCGACGACCAGCGTCCCGTCACGACGGACGGTACCGGCGTGCCGCTGCCACCAGCCCGCCGCCTCCTGCCCGAGCCGCACCACCGGCTCCTCGGCGCTCTCGCCCTCGCAGAACGGCGCCAGCATCCCCCCGGCCCACCACGAGCAGGCGTGCGGCCCCGGCCCGCCGCCCCGATCGACGACCGCAACCGGCAAGCCACGGTCCGCCAGTTCCGCCGCGACGGCGAGCCCGGCCACCCCGGCGCCGAGGATGGTCGTCTCAGACATCGGCATCCCCGAGGGCACCCTCGTTCGCCCCCCAGAGCGCGTGAAAATGATGCACCGGCCCCCGCCCCGCCCCGATGCCGAGCCCGTCAGCCGCCCGGATCGCGGCGTGAAGCCAGGCGTGGGCCGCGCCCACCGCCGCCGCCAGCGGCATGCCACGGGCGAGCCCCGCCGCGATGGCCGAGGACAGCGAGCAGCCGGTGCCATGGGTGTTGTCGGTGGCGATCCGCGGCGCCTCGAACCGCTGCACCCCCGCCTCCGTGACCAGCAGGTCGGCGCAGACTGGCCCGCGCCCGTGCCCGCCCTTCATCAGCACCGCCCGCGGCCCGAGCGCGAGCAGCCGGCGGCCCTGTTCGGCGGCCTCCCCGACCGACCGCGCCTCGCCCTCGCCGAGCAGCCGCGCCGCCTCGGGCAGGTTCGGCGTCAGCAACCACGCGAGCGGCAGGATCTCGTCGACAAGCGCCGCCACCGCCGGCGGCTGGAGCAGCGCGTCCCCGGACTTCGCCACCATCACCGGATCGACCACCACCGGCACGGCAGCCCGGCGCAGCCCGCCGGCAACCGCGGCAACGATCTCCGGCGAGAACAGCATCCCCACCTTGATCGCCCCGAAGGCAATGTCGTCGAGCACCGCGTCGAGCTGCGCCGCGACCAGCGCCGGGGCGACCTCCCCCACGGCCGTCACGCCCCGCGTATTCTGCGCGGTGATCGCGGTGATCACCGTCGCGCCATAGACGCCGAGAGCGGAGAACGTCTTGAGGTCGGCCTGGATGCCCGCGCCTCCGCCGCTGTCGGAGCCTGCGATGGTCAGGGCCTTGGCGATGGCCTGCACGTCGTTCCCCTTCCCTCGGTGGGCAGGACGGGGAGAATAGGTGCCGAAGAGTGCGGTGCCCGTTCCCTACGCCGGCATTGCCCGGATCAGGTTCGATGGGTTGACGCTCGCGCCTCTCAGCCCCGGACAGGGCACCCCAACGGATCGGCAGCGAATCTAGGCGCGCCCGACACGGATTGCAACCGCGTCCGGGCGGCTTGCTGCACAACTACACCATCCGCCGCCAACACGCTGATCTGAAACAGAACTTCTGCCAAGCCGAGTCCTGCCCAGCCAGCGCCGCTGGTACCGACAGGCCCAAGCCGTGCGCCCTGCCAAAACCGTGACCAAAAATGTGACGTTTCCATTTCCAGCGGTGGGAATCGTGCTATGCTGCACTGCAATGAAAACACAGGAAATCATCCGGGACCCGCGCGACGCGGTCGTCGGCCTCGACGCCGGCGAGGCGGTCCGCACCAGCGACTACGGGCGGCGGGCGCACATGCTCGCCCGCCTCGCCGCGCTCGGCCTGCCGGTACCGGAAGGCGTGGCGCTCTCCTTCGAATGCGTCGATGCGCTCGCCGCCGGCGGCGCCCTGCCCGCGCTGCCGCTCGCCATTGCGCAAGGCGACCTCTTCGCCGTCCGCTCGAGCCCGGAAGAACGCACATGGGGCGGGCCGTCGGCGGTGCTCAACCTCGGCGCCAGCGACGACAGCATCGGGCGGATCGCCGCGGCGGTCGGCGAGACGGCGGCGCTCCGCTACTACATCCGCGCGATCGCCAACGTCGGCCCGCTGGTCCAGGGCATCGACGTCGACGAGTTCGAGATCCTCTGGCGCAAGCACCTCCGCGACTACGTCGATCCCGGCCCCGTCATCCTCCGCCCGCTCCTTGCCGAGTCCCTCGCGCTCTACGAGGACGAGGGCGGCAGCCCCTGGCCGCAGTCGGCCGCGGGCCAGATCGAGGCCGTCGCCCGGGCGATGGCGCGGCGGTGGAACGGCGCCTCGGCCCGCATCCTGCGCCAGGCCAAGGGCGCGCCCGAGCACGCCGGCCTCGGCCTCGTCGTCCAGCGCATGGCACTCGCCATCGGCACCGGCGAGCGCGGCTCCTGCCAGCTCCAGCTCGTCGACGGAAAGACCGGGCGGCCCGCCTGCATTGGCGTCTACCGGCCGCAGACCCAGGGCGTCGGCTTTCTCGGGGTCACCATCCCCGGCCAGCCGCTGCAGGACCCCGCGGGATCGGAGCCATCGTCCTCCCTCCAGGCGCGGGCGCCAGCGGTGTTCGAAGCCGCGCAGGCCGCCGCCGCGGCAGCGACAGCCGGGCTCGGGGAGACCTACGCAATCGACTTCGTCGTCGAGGACGGCGGGCTCGCCATCGTCGATGCCACCTCGGTCCGCCGCAACGCCCGCGCCGCGGTCCGCATCGCCGTCGACCTCGCCAATGCCGGCACCATCACCCGCGAGGAGGCCCTGCTCCGCATCGACCCGCGCAGCCTGATCGAGCACCTCCACCCGCAGATCGATCCGACCTCGCCCCGCGACGTCTTCGCCACCGGCCTCGCCGCCAGCCCCGGCGCCGCCACCGGCCGCATCGTCTTCACCGCCGAGGCCGCAATGACGGCCGCGGCGCAGGACGAGGCGACGATCCTGGTCCGGCTCGAGACCAGCCCCGAGGACATCCGCGGCATGCACGCCGCCCGCGGCGTCCTCACCGTCCGCGGCGGCATGACCAGCCACGCGGCGATGATCGCCCGCGGCATCGGCCTGCCTTGTGTCGTCGGCGCCGCCGACCTGCGCATCGACCCGGTCGAGCGCTCGCTCACCAGCCGCGACGGCCGCATCTTCCGCGAAGGCGCGCTCATCACCGTCGACGGCACCAGCGGCCAGGTCAGCGCCGGCGCCTCGGCGACGATCCCGCCCGAACTCGGCGGCGCCTTCTCCGAGCTCCTCGACTGGGCCGACGCCGTCCGCGACCTCGGCGTCCGCGCCAACGCCGACACCCCGGCCGAGGCCCGCACCGCTCGCGAGTTCCACGTCGACGGTGTCGGCCTCTGCCGCACCGAGCACATGTTCTTCGAAGCCGCCCGCATCATGGTGATGCGCGAGATGATCCTCGCCGACACCGACACCGAGCGGCAGGCGGCGCTCGACAAGCTGCTGCCGATGCAACGCGGCGACTTCATCGAGATCTTCGAGATCATGCGCGGGCTGCCGGTGACCATCCGCCTGCTCGACCCGCCCCTCCACGAATTCCTCCCCAAGGAGGAGAACGACCTCCGCGCCCTCGCCGAGGCGATGGCCCTGCCCGTCGCCGCCGTCACCGCCCGCGCCCGCGAACTCGCCGAGGTCAACCCGATGCTCGGCATGCGCGGCGTCCGGCTCGGCGTGGTGATGCCGGCGATCTACGAGATGCAGGCCCGCGCGATCTTCGAGGCTGCCGTCACCGTCAACCGCGACAGCCGCGCGCCGGTGGTGCCCGAGGTGATGATCCCGCTGGTCTCCGCCAACCGCGAGGTCGAGCTGGTCAAGGCGCGCATCGACGCCATCGCCGCCGCCGTCCAGCGCGAGCAGGGCGTAACGCTGACCTACAAGCTCGGCGTCATGGTCGAGACCCCGCGTGCCGCCCTCCGCGCCGAGGACCTCGCCGCCTCCGCCGAATTCCTGTCGTTCGGGACCAACGACCTCACCCAGATGACCTACGGCCTCAGCCGCGATGATGCCGGCCGCTTCATGCGCGACTACGTCAACGCCGGCGTCTTCCGCGAGGACCCCTTCCACTCCCTCGACCTCGAAGGGGTGGGAGAGCTGCTGCTGATCGCCGCCCGCCGCGGCCGCGCCCGCAACCCGGCCCTCGTCCTCGGTCTCTGCGGCGAGCACGGCGGCGACCCGTCGTCGGTGCGCTTCTGCAAGGTCGCGGGCTTCGACTACGTCTCCTGCTCGCCCTACCGGGTGCCGATCGCCCGGCTGGCCGCGGCTCAGGCCACGCTCCTCGCCCGCCACCCCGCCGGCGACTGGGACGGCGACGACGACGCATGAAGCCGCTACCCGGCGATCTCGCCGCTCTCGCGCACGGCGGGAAGGCGGCGCTGGCGCGCTCGCTGACCGCGATCGAGATCGCGCCCGAGGACCCCGCCGTCGTTGCCCTCCTCGACGCCGCATGGGCCACCGCCAAGGGCCTCGTCCTCGGCCTGACCGGCCCGCCCGGCGTCGGCAAGTCGACGCTGACCAACGCCCTGATCGCGACCCTGCGCGCCAGGGGCGAGACTGTCGCGGTCATTGCCGTCGATCCTTCGTCGCGCACCTCCGGCGGCGCCCTCCTCGGTGACCGCACCCGCATTGCCACCGATCCGGGGGATGACGGGGCCTTCGTCCGCTCGATGGCCGCCCGCCGGCGCCTCGGCGGCGTCGCCGACATCACCTTCCCCGCCGCCGTGCTGATGCGCGCGGTCTTCGACTGGGTGATCGTCGAGACCGTCGGGGTCGGCCAGTCCGAGACCGAGATCGCCGACTGCGCCGATCTCGTCATCTTCTGCATCCAGCCCGGGGCCGGCGACGCGCTCCAGTTCATGAAGGCCGGCGTGATGGAGGTCCCCGACCTCATCCTCGTCACCAAAGGCGACCTCGGCGCCCCCGCCCTGCGCGCCGCTGCCGAGGCCCGCGGAGCGCTGTCCCTCGCCGCCGGCGGGGCACCGTCCGTCGCCAGCGTCTCGGCCCAGAGCGGCGAGGGGATCGCCGCGGCGCTGGACGCCGTCGCCACCCTCGCCAGCGACCGACGCCGCAGCGGCACCCTCGACGCCCGGCGCAAGGCGCAGGGCCGGGCCTGGGCCGAGTCGCGGCTGCTCGAATCGATCGGACGGGTCGGCTTCGACCTGATCGCTCCGCGCCTCGGGCAGGGTGAAGCGCCCTTCACCAACGTGGCGAGGGCTTCCAGAAGGGTCCGGGCGCTGCTTCACCAAAGTCTTAAAGAAGACTGAATCCTCGGGCCTTTCATCCCAAACGCCCGCCCAATGTTTCCATAACGATTGGCGACAATCCGCTTACTTATTGAATTGGCTGGACGATCCGTCGCCAGACCGGGCACATCCCCGTTGTCGATACAGTGAATATTGTTGAAGAACGCCGCCGCGAACCGTCGCCCCGGCACAAAAAGATGGACGAGGGGATGAACAACCTTTCCCGCTGCCGGGCGCTCCCGGCGGTGTTGGCCGCGGCCCTGTTCGCGATCGTCGCGGGCGCCGCCCAGGCCGACACCTCAGAGACGAGCCCCGACCACCCAGGCATCACCCGGGTCATGGCGCAGGAACACATGATGCTCCGCTCCGCCAGCGGGGCCCGCATTGCCGAACTTACCGACGTCGCCCGCCCGAAACCGCGCGACGGAGAGAGCGCTCCTGCCGACGTGGCGGTGACTGTCGCCAGCCGCAATGTCGGGGATGAGGCCCTGCCGGCGCAGGCCAAGGCAGCGCTGACGGCCCCGAGGCTCGATATCGGCACGCTCGATGCCTTGCCGCCGGCCCAGGGCAACGCCGAGTGGCAGTGCCTCGCCCAGGCGATCTACTTCGAGTCGCGCGGCGAGCCCCTCGATGGCCAGATCGCCGTTGCCGAGGTCGTGCTCAACCGCCGCGACAGCCGCAGCTTTCCCGGCACGGTCTGCGGCGTGACGCATCAGGGCTGCCAGTTCTCCTACATGTGCGATGGCAACTCCGACACGATGAAGAGCGCGGTGTCCCGCCAGCGCAGCGAGAAGCTCGCGAGCCTGATGCTCGCTGGCCGGCCGCGCTCGCTGACCGACGGTGCGCTCTACTTCCACACCCGCTCCATCCGCCCTGACTGGTCGCGGCGCTTCGCCAGGACCACCACAATCGGCCACCACATGTTCTACCGCCCGGCTACCCGCGTCGCCGGCAACTGATCCCAACGGCCTGGGCGCCCAACTCCTGCCGAACCCGAATCCTGAAAAGTGGCAAGCCATTTTCCAGCCTTTTTTCAGCCGGGTTCCACCCAAAGAAAATAGCGCCCTTTCAGGCTCTTGCCCCCTTCGATCCATGCCAGCGGTTTTCGCGTCATTTCGCACTGAACCGCCGGCCATGGGTCAGGGACGAAGACCATTGGTATAAGCCACCCGACTCTCCAGACCTCTGCCCGTCTTTGCTGAGCCCCCACGCCGCCTTATAGTGCCGGCGATGCCCGAACCCGCCCTTCATG
Source organism: uncultured Alphaproteobacteria bacterium (assembly GCA_963798235.1). Lineage (GTDB taxonomy): Bacteria > Pseudomonadota > Alphaproteobacteria > Rhodobacterales > Rhodobacteraceae > Amaricoccus. Next base: position 134,360 of record CAWCSN010000008.1, read on the forward strand.
ACGCCGGCCCCTTTGCGCCTTGCCCGGCGCCATTCAACCTGGCGGCCTACGTGCTCGGCGCTGCGGAGCGGACGCCTTCCAAGGTTGCGCTGGAGGTGCTGTCCGCCCCCGGCGCCGTCGCCGAGCGCTGGCGCTACTCTGATCTCCACGAGGCGGTGACCCGCACGGCCGGCGGCCTTGCGGCGCTCGGGATCGGGCGCGGGGACCGCGTGCTGATCCGCATCGGGAACAGCTCGCGCTTTCCCATTGTCTTCTTCGCCGCCAACGCCCTCGGGGCGATCCCGGTGCCGACCTCGGCCCTGCTCACCACCGCGGAGGTCTCGCGGATTATCGCGTCGGTGGCCCCGCGCCTCGTCTGCCTCGGCGCTGGCCTCGACGCGCCCGAAGCCGCCGGAGTCCCGATCATCGGACCGGAGGAGATCGAGGCGATGGGGCGCCATGCCCCGGCCCCGATCGCGGCCACGGCGCCCGACGACCCCGCCTACATGGTGATGACCTCGGGCAGCGGCGGCACGCCGAAGGGGGTGCTGCACGCGCAGCGCGCCGGGTGGGCCCGGCGGATGATGTGGGAGGGGTGGTACGGGTTGCGACCCGACGACCGGATGCTTCATGCCGGGGCGTTCAACTGGACCTACACGCTCGGGGCCGGCCTCACCGATCCGCTGGCGGCCGGGGCGACGGCGCTGATCTATACCGGGACCCCCGACCGTCATGTCTGGCCGGCGCTTGCCGCCGCGCATGGGGCGACGCTCTTTGCGGCGGCACCGGGGGTCTACCGCCAGATGCTCGACGCCCCGGGCCTCGCCGAAGGCTTTGCCAGCGTCCGTCACGGCCTCAGCGCCGGGGAGGCGCTACCCGAGGCGGTGCGGGCCGCCTGGACGGGGGCGACCGGCCGGGCGATCCACGAGGCGCTCGGCATGTCCGAGATCTCGACCTACGTCTCCGGCTCCCCCGGCCGGCCGGCCCCGCCCGGGACCACGGGCTTTCCCCAGGCAGGGCGGCGGATCGCGATCCTCGGCGAGAGCGGGGACGAGCCGGTGGCGCGGGGCGAGGACGGACTTCTCGCGATTTCGCGCCGCGATCCCGGCCTGATGCTCGGCTACTGGCAGCGCCCGGACGAGACCGCCGCCGCCTTCCGCGGCGACTGGTTCGTCACCGGGGACCGGGCCCGGATGGAGGACGACGGTGCGATCGCCTACCTCGGCCGCGCCGACGACCTGATGAACGCCGGCGGCTTCCGCGTCAGTCCGGCGGAGGTCGAGGCGGCGCTCCTCGCCCACCCCGGCGTCGCCGAGGCCGCCGCAACCGACCTTTCCCTCGCCTCCGGTGCGACCGTGATCGCCGCCTTCTATGTTCCCCGCGGCGCCCCGCTCGACGAGGGCGAACTGGCGGGCCACTGCGCCGCGCGGCTCGCCCGCTACAAATGCCCGCGCGTCTTCCGGGCCGTCGAGGCCCTGCCCCGCACCGCCGCCGGCAAGATCGCCCGCCGCCTGCTTCGCGACCTGTGAGAGAGCCTGGCAAGACCCCGATTTGCCCGGAAACGGAGCCATCGCACGGCTCTGCGCACGCGTGCGCAAGAGGTCAAGCCACTGATATAGAATGATATTGCTTAGCGCGTTAACCAACCGTTCAGGCCGTTAACGGGCAGCGGATGTGGGGGGTACCGGCGGTTTGCAATGGGTGCTCCGGCGATGACCACCGGTCGCTTCGACCGGTGCGCGGCGGTCGGCCCAAGGCCACCGGCTGGCGGTGCCGGCCCCCGTGTGATGGCCCGATGCGCCCGGAGCGGCGCTCTGGTCATCCGCCGACAAAGCCCTATCCTCCCGGCAAGAGGCGGGAGGACGCGATGAGCGAAGCGGAAGGCAAGGTCGACTGGCGCACCAACGGCGTGCGTATCGTCAGGAGCTCCGAGCTCGACACCAACACCCCGCAGACCGCCGGCATGTCGCGGGCCGCCGCCATCGACCACGCCCGCGCCGGGGCCAACAAGCTCTGGGCCGGCACGGTCCGCATCCACCCGAACGCCAAGACCGGCGCCCACCACCACGGGCCGCTCGAGAGCGTCATCTACGTCGTCCGCGGCCGGGCGCGGATGCGCTGGGGCGAGCGGCTCGAGTTCGTCGCCGAGGCCGGACCCGGCGACTTCATCTTCGTGCCGCCCTACGTCCCCCATCAGGAAATCAACGCCGACACCGACGAGCCGCTCGAATGCGTGCTCGTGCGCAGCGACCAGGAGGCGGTGGTCGTCAACCTCGACATAACCCCCGCCGAGCGGGTCGAGACCGTGAAATGGGTCGACCCGAACCACCCCGCAGAGGGGGAGCAGCCGTGACCCGTCTCGACATCCACTCCGACGTCGTCTGCCCGTGGTGCTACCTCGGCACCGCCAATCTTCAGAAGGCGCTCACCAAACGCGAAGCGCCGCACCCCTTCGGCATTCGCTGGCACCCCTTCCAGCTCGACCCGACGATCCCGCCGGAGGGGGTCGACCGCGGCGCCTACATGCGGGCGAAGTTCGGCGACGACGGCCGGCTCGACGCCGCCCACGCCCGGCTGGAGGCGATGGGCAAGGACGCCGGGCTCGCCTTCCGCTTCGACCGCATCACCCGCGCGCCGAACACGCTCGACGCCCACCGCCTGATCCGCTGGGCCGCGCCGGAGGCGCTGCAGACCCGAGCGGCGATGGCGCTGTTCTACCGCTACTTCGAGGCGGGCGAGGACATCTCCGACCCGGCGGTGCTGCGCTCGGTCGCCGTGGAGATCGGGCTCGACGGCGCGGCGATCGCCCGGCTGCTCGACGGCGATGCCGACCGCGACTCGGTCCGCGCCGAGGCGCGGGCGGCGGCCGAGATGGGCATCAGCGGCGTCCCGACCTTCGTCGTCGGCGGTCGCTATGCGGTCTCGGGCGCGCAGCCGCCCGAGGTCTGGACCCGCCTGATGGACGAGCTCGACGCCGCGACTTCCCCCGCCCCGAGCACAGAATGACCTTTCCCCTCTTCGACCTCACCGGCCGCCGGGTTCTCGTCACCGGATCGAGCCAGGGCATCGGCCACGCCCTCGCCACCGGCCTCGCCGCCCACGGCGCGACGGTGATCCTCAACGGCCGCGACCCCGACCGCCTCGCCGTCGCCGCTGCCGACATCGCCGGGGCCGGGACGGCGGCCTTCGACGTGACCGATCCCGAGGCCGTGGCCGCCGGCGTCGAGCGGGTGGAGCGCGACCTCGGGCCGATCGATATCCTGATCAACAACGCCGGGATGCAGTTCCGCGCGCCGCTCGAGGATTTTCCGATCGACAAGTGGCGCCTGCTGCTCGAGACCAACGTGTCGAGCCTGTTTTACGTCGGCCAGGCCGTGGCCCGCCGGATGATCCCGCGCGGGGCGGGCAAGATCATCAACATCGCCTCGGTCCAGAGCGAACTCGCCCGCCCCAACATCGCCCCCTACACGGCGACCAAGGGCGCGGTGCGCAACCTCACCCGCGGCATGGCGACCGACTGGGCCCGCCACGGCATCCAGGTCAATGCCATCGCGCCGGGCTACTTCCGCACGCCGCTGAACCAGGCGCTGGTCGAGGATGCCGACTTCTCCGCCTGGCTGGCCAAGCGCACGCCGGCGGGCCGCTGGGGCGAGGTCGGGGAGCTGGTCGGCGCCGCCGTCTTCCTCGCCTCCGACGCCTCGTCCTTCGTCAACGGACACACGCTCTACGTGGACGGCGGAATCACCGCGAGCCTCTAGCCCGCCGCCGTGGCGGCGCGGGTCGGCAGCGCTCAACCGTCTCATGAACGGCACCCGATCCGTCCGGGAGAGTGCCGGGGGCTCAGGCTACCGCGAGCGCCTTCCGGGCCCAGGCGCAGAGGGCGTCCGCGTCGTCGATGTCGGTCTCGGGGGCGCTCATCATCTTGGTGGTGATCTCCCGGCCGTCCTTGCGCGAATAGGCGAAGGGGCGGCTGCCCTGCTCTTCCAGCTCCGAGCGCAGGGTGGGGTCGGTGCGGAAGTAGAGGGTGTCGCCGATCACGAAGGCGAAGCCGCGGCCATCGGCGAGGAGTTGCCAGCCGCCGAAGAGGCCGCGCGCCTCGATGCGGCCGAGCGGCTCGAAGAGTTCGGCGTAGTAGTCGAGGAGTCCGGGTCGCGCGCGTGCCATGCGCGGGAGAGTGCCGCCTGCCCGCCGGTCGCGCAAGCGAGTCTAGGGCTCGGGGGGCTCAGGCGGTCTGGGGACGGGCCAGCGTGGCGAGGTCGCGGGCGATCTGGAAGGCGCCGACGAGGCGGGCCTTGTCGTCGGGCCACTCGCGGCGGACGAGGATGCGGTTGTCCTTGATGCGGGCCTGGCCGCGCTGGTCGTTGAGGAACTGCACGAGGCCGACCGGGTTCGCGTATTTGTCGGCGTGGAACTGGACGGTGGCGCCCTTGGGGCCGCCGTCGAGCTTGGCGATGCCGGCGCGCTTGCACAGCGCCTTGATGCGGACGATCAGCATCAGCGTGTCGACCTCGGGCGGCAGGGGGCCGAAGCGGTCGATGAGCTCCGCGGCGAAGCCCTCCATCTCGACCTTCTTCTCCAGCGAGGAGAGGCGGCGGTAGAGGCCGAGGCGGACGTCGAGGTCGGGGACGTAGGCTTCGGGGATGAGGACGGGGACGCCGAGGTTGATCTGGGGGGACCACTCGCCGTCGTCGGCGAGGGTGAGGTCGCCGGACTGGAGCTTGGCGATCGCCTCCTGGAGCATCTCCTGGTAAAGTTCGAAGCCGACCTCGCGGACCTGGCCCGACTGTTCCTCGCCGAGGAGGTTGCCGGCGCCGCGGATGTCGAGGTCCTGGGAGGCGAGGGTGAAGCCGGCGCCGAGGCTGTCGAGCGCGCCGAGGACGCGGAGGCGCTTTTCGGCGTGCGGGGTCAGCTTCTTGCGCGGCTCGGTCATGAAGAAGGCATAGGCGCGCAGCTTCGAGCGGCCGACGCGGCCGCGGATCTGGTAGAGCTGGGCGAGGCCGAACATGTCGGCGCGCTCGACGATCAGGGTGTTGGCGGCGGGGATGTCGAGGCCGGATTCGACGATGGTGGTGGAGACGAGGACGTCGAAGCGGCCGTCGTAGAAGGCATTCATCCGCTCGTCGAGGTCGCCGGCCGCCATCTGGCCGTGGGCGACGACGTACTTCACCTCCGGCACGTGGTCGCGGAGGAAAGCCTCGACGTCGGGCAGGTCGGCGATGCGCGGGACGACGTAGAAGCACTGGCCGCCGCGGTAGTGCTCGCGGAGGAGGGCTTCGCGGATCGTCACCGGGTCGAACTCGCTGACGTAGGTGCGGATGGCGAGGCGGTCGACCGGGGGCGTCGCGATCAGGGAGAGCTCGCGGACGCCGGAGAGGGCGAGTTGCAGGGTGCGCGGGATCGGGGTCGCGGTCAGGGTGAGGACGTGGATGTCGGAGCGGAGTTCCTTGAGGCGCTCCTTGTGGCCGACGCCGAAGTGCTGTTCCTCGTCGATGACGAGGAGGCCGAGTTCCTTGAACTTCACCTGCTTGGCGAGGACGGCGTGGGTGCCGATGACGATCTCGACCGAGCCGTCGGCGAGGCCGGCGCGGGTGTCGGCGGCGTCCTTGGCCGAGACGAAGCGGGAGAGCTGGCGGACGCGGATCGGGAGGCCGCGGAAGCGGTCGGAGAAGCTCTTGAAGTGCTGGCGGGCGAGGAGCGTCGTCGGGGCGACGACGGCGACCTGCACGCCCGAGGCGGCGGCGACGTAGGCGGCGCGGAGCGCGACCTCGGTCTTGCCGAAGCCGACGTCGCCGCAGACGAGGCGGTCCATCGGCTTGCCCGACTCCATGTCCTCGAGCACGTCGGAAATCGCGGCGAGCTGGTCGTCGGTCTCGGCATAGGGGAAGCGCGCGCAGAACTCCTCCCAGGCGTGGTGGTCGGCGGGCGCCAGCACCTCGCCCTTGCGCAGCGCGCGTTCGGCGGCGACGCGGATCAGGCGCTCGGCCATGTCGCGGATACGCTGCTTGAGGCGGGCCTTCTTGGCCTGCCAGGCGCCACCGCCGAGCTTGTCGAGCAGGCCCTCCTCGTGGCCGTAGCGCGAGAGCAGCTCGATGTTCTCGACCGGCAGGTAGAGGCGGTCACCGCCGGCGTATTCGAGCGCGATGCACTCGTGCGGCGCGCCCATCGCGGTGATGGTCTCGAGGCCGTTGTAGCGGCCGACCCCGTGGTCGACGTGGACGACGAGATCGCCGGGGCTGAGGCCCGCCGCCTCGGTCAGGAAGTTCGCGGCGCGCTTGCGCCGCCGGGGGGCGCGGATCAGGCGGTCGCCGAGCACGTCCTGCTCGGAGATCACGGTCAGGCCCTGCGCCTCGAAGCCGTGTTCGAGCGGCCAGACCGCGAGGCCGAGACCGCCGGCCTGATTGGGCACGCCCGCGAGGTCGGCGGCCTTGCCGATCGAGCGGGAGTTGGTGACGCCGGAATCGGCGAGCAGCCCCGCGAGCCGCTCGCGGGCGCCGGCCGAGTAGCTGGCGACGACCACCTCGCCCTTGCGCCGGCGATCGGCGACGTGGGTGGCGAGCGCCCCGAACAGGCTGACGCGCTCCTGCTGGCGCTCGGGCGCGAAGTCGCGGCCGATGCGCCCGCCCGCGTCGATGACGCCGGGGCCGAGCGGCTGCGGCAGGGCGCTGAGCTGGTGCACCGGGCGGGCGGCGAGGGCGACGTCCCAGGCGGCGTCGTCGAGGTAGAGCGCCTCGGGCGGGACCGGCTTGTAGACCGTCCCGAGCTTCGACTTTGCCGCGAGGGCGGAGGCGCGGGCGTCGTACTGGTCGGCGAGCGAGGTCCAGCGCGCGGCACGCGCGGCGCCGGTCTGGTCGTCGAGGAGCACCGGCGCGCCGGGAAGGTAGTCGAAGACCGTCTCCAGCCGCTCGTGAAAGAGCGGCAGCCAGTGCTCGAAGCCCTGCATCTTTCGGCCGGCGCTCACCGCCTCGTAGAGCGGATCGTCGTGCCCGGCGGCCCCGAAGGCGGCGCGGTAGCGGGTGCGGAACCGCTGGATCGACTCGTCGTCGAGAATGACTTCCGACACCGGCGCCAGCTCGACGCGCTTCACCGTCTCGGTGGTGCGCTGGGTCTCGGGGTCGAAGCGCCGGGCGCTGTCGAGCACGTCACCGAAGAGGTCGAGGCGCACCGGCCCGCGGGCGCCGGGCGGATAGAGGTCGATGATCCCGCCGCGGATGGCGAACTCGCCCGCCTCGGTGACGGTCGGGGCCTGCTGGTAACCCATCCGCGCGAGGTAGCCGCGGAGCGCGCCGACGTCGAGATGCTTGCCGACCTCGGCCCTGAAGCTGGCGGCGGCGAGGACGGCCCGCGCGGGGAGGCGCTGGGTGGCGGCGTTGACCGTGGTCAGGATCGCGGACGGGCGCGCGAATCCGGCGGCGAGGGCGGCAAGGGTCGCCATGCGCGCCGCGGCGATCTCGGGGTTGGGCGAGATGCGATCGTAGGGCAGGCAGTCCCACGCCGGCACGGTCAGGACGGGGATCTCCGGGGCGAAGAAACGCAGCGCCGCGCGCAGGCTGGAGAGCCGGGCGTCGTCGCGGGCGACGTGCACGACCGGGCCGCCGGCGCGGGCGATCACCTCGGCGAGGTAGCGCGCGTCGAAACCCTCGGGACAGCCGCCGACGAGCAGGCGTCCGGGGCGCAGGGGCCGGAGTTCGGTCATCGCCGCGACCTAGCGCAAGGCGCGGGCGCCGGCAAGCGACTGCACGGGGGCACGACGGGGGCACTGGCGGGTCAGAGCGCCCGGACCATCCGGTGAACGGTATGGCACCGGGCGCCGAAGACGACAGCGGGCCGGGTGAGGACGATGCGGAAGCCCTCGCGCTCCCAGAATGCCCGCCCGCGCGGGTTGGCGTCGAGGACCGCGAGCAGCAGCCGGGGGGCGCCGCGGGCACGGGCGCGGTCCGCCACTGCGGCAAGGAGACGCGGGCCCAGGCCGAGGCCGCGGCAGGCCGGATCGAGAAGCAGCAGGGCGAGGTAGGCGTCGCCCGGCTCGGGGAAGCCGAAGCCGAGATCGGCGATCCCGGCGAGAGTCTCCCCGGTGAAGAGCCCGAGCTTCGCCGAGGCGGCGGCATCGCCGCCCGGCGGCGCGTCGGTGAAGAAGTCGGTGACGGTCGCCGCGTCGGGATCGGCCCCGGTCGCAAGGCGCACGTAGTCGGCGGCGCGGGCGAAGAGAGCGGCGACGGCGTCCCGGTCGTTGGCCGGATCGAGGGCGCGGACCGTGACGTCCATCGCTCAGAAGGAGCGGGGCGGGTGGAGGGTCCAGGCGACCGAGGCCGCGGCGAGCATCGCGACGACGGCGATCGTCTGGTGCCAGAACCGCCGCTGGGCGAGAATCAGCACCAGCCGCGGCCGCGGCACCTTGCGGCCGCGCAGGAAGAGCGCCAGGCGCAGCTTGGAGTAGCCGACCGCCGCCAGCGGCAGCAACAGCACGAAGGCCGCCTGCGCACCCTCCAGCCCGGTCAGGAAGCCGAGCGCGGCCAGCGCGGTCAGGACGAAGCCGGCGGCGGCGGCGAGCCAGGCCCCGGCCATGTCGTGGATCCCGGCGATACGCTCGGCGCTGAGGCGCGCGAGCAGGTCCACCCGCTCCGCGATCTCGGGGAGGCGGCGGGCCCGGAGCAGCATGTCGTGCGGCACGCCGAGCGTGCGATAGCAGACCAGCGTCCAGACGACGATCTGGAGCGTCCAGTACCAGACGCTGTCGAAGCTCGGGGTGGCGAAGATGCGAAGCAAGGGCAGGCCCGATCGGTCCACGCCGGGGCGTGGCGCCGCCCCAAGCTGGCCGCACCGGCGGCGCTCGTCAATCGCGCGCCGACGCCACCATGAACGGAACCGCCCTGCCCCGCGCGGCAGACCTGCCCTTGAGGCCCGGCGGCGCGCGTGCCAAACCCGGAGCCTCCGCTCCTGACCGCCCGAGGCCGCCGATGACCCCCTCCACCGCCCCCTTCCCTTTCTCCCGGCCGCGCCGCCTGCGGCGGACGCCATGGATCCGCGAGATGGCGGCGGAGGTGCGGTTGACGGCCGACAACCTGATCTGGCCGATCTTCGTGCGCGAGGGCCACGACGTGGTCGAGCCCGTCGCCTCCCTTCCCGGGGTCTCGCGGCTGTCGATCGACCGGGCGGTGCAGGCGGCGGAGGAGGCGGCGGGGCTCGGCATCCCCTGCGTGGCGCTGTTCCCCTACACCGAGGCGGGCGACAAGAACCCCGAGGCGACCGAGGCGTGGAACCCGGAGAACCTCGTCTGCCGGGCGACCCGGGCGATCAAGGCGGCGGTGCCGGAGATCGGCGTGCTGCTCGACGTGGCGCTCGATCCCTACAATTCCGACGGGCATGACGGGCTGGTGCGCGACGGGGTGGTGGTGAACGACGAGACGCTGCTGGCGCTGGAGAAGATGGCGCTGGTCCAGGCCGAGGCGGGCTGCGACATCCTCGGGCCGTCCGACATGATGGACGGGCGGATCGGGGTGATCCGGCGGTCGCTCGAGGAGAACGACTTCCCCGACACGGTGATCATGAGCTACGCGGCGAAGTTCGCCTCGTGCTTCTACGGGCCGTTCCGGGATGCGGTGGGGTCGTCGGGGGCGCTGAAGGGCGACAAGAAGACCTACCAGATCGACCCGCGCAACGGCGACGAGGCGCTGCGCGAGGTCGCGGCCGATCTCGCCGAGGGAGCGGACATGGTGATGGTCAAGCCGGGGATGCCCTATCTCGACATCTGCGCGCGGGTGAAAGCGGAGTTTCGGGTGCCGACCTACGCCTACCAGGTGTCGGGGGAGTACGCGATGCTCGCGGCGGCCGAGGCGAACGGCTGGCTCGACGGCGACCGGGCGGTCCTCGAGTCGCTCGTCGCCTTTCGCCGCGCCGGATGCGACGGGATCCTCACCTACGCGGCGCCGCGGGCGGCGCGGCTGCTGCGCGGGTAGGGATGTGTCGGTGCTTCCTGCCGCGGCTTGTCTGACGATCCCCGAACCCGTGCCGTCTTCGGCGCCATAGCCGCGTGAGGAACCGCCAAGATGTCCAGGAAACTGCTGCTCGTCGGCGAAAGCTGGGTGAGTGCCGCCACCCACTACAAGGGCTTCGACCAGTTCGGCAGCGTCACCTTCCACCGCGGCGCCGAGCCTTTCGTGGCGGCGCTGACGGCCGAGGGCTTCGACGTGACCTACATGCCCGCCCACGAGGCCGCCGAGGGCTTTCCCTTCGAGATGGAAGGGCTTGCGCCCTACGACGCTATCATCCTGTCCGACATCGGCGCCAACACCCTGCTGTTGCCGCCCGCCGTCTGGCTCCATTCGAAGACCGTGCCCAATCGCCTCAAGCTCATCCGGGCCTATGTCGAGGCCGGTGGCGGCCTGCTGATGGCGGGCGGCTATCTGTCGTTTCAGGGGATCGACGGCAAGGCGCGCTGGCGCCGCACCGCGGTCGAGGACGTGCTTCCCGTCACCTGCCTGCCGTGGGACGACCGCGTCGAGATGCCCGAGGGTACCACCGCCGAACTGCTGGTGCCCGAGCATCCGATCCTTGCCGGGCTGGCGGGCGCGTGGCCTCCGCTCCTCGGCGTCAACGAGACCGAGCTCAGGAAGGACGCCACCCTGCTCGCCGCCCTTCCCGCCGATCAGGGCGGCCATCCGCTCCTCGCCATCCGCCACCACGGGAAGGGGCGCACCGCCGCCTGGACGTCCGACATCGGGCCGCACTGGCTTTCGCCGGCCTTCTGCGAGGCGCCGGTCTACCGCCGCCTGTGGAAGAACCTGTTCGACTGGCTCACCGGCGGATGATCGGCCCGCGCCGAGGCTGACGGTGCGGTTTCGCTACTTCGCGGGGATGCGGAGCACCTGGCCCGGGTAGATTTTGTCGGGGTCGGACAGCATCGGCTTGTTCGCCTCGAAGATCTCCTTGTTGCGCGCCCCGCTTCCCAGGTACTTCTCGGAGATCTTCCACAGGTTGTCGCCCTTCACGACGGTGTGGTAGACGGCCTCCTTCGCGTCCGGCACCTCCACCGCCTCGTCGACCTTGGCGACCCCGGCGATATTGCCGACGGCGATGATCGCCTTCTCCTTTTCCTCCTGGCTCTTCGCCTTGCCCTTGAGGACGACGGTGTCGCCCTTGGTCTCGACCGTGAGCCCGCTGGCGTCGAGGCCGTTGCTCTCGATCTCCTTCTTCAGCGCATCCGGCTCCGGCGCCTCGGCGGCCTCTGCCGCGCCGATCCCGAGGGCCTTGCCCGCGCTCTTCACGAAATCCAGCAGTCCCATGGCATCCACCTTCCCTTGTTTCGTCGGCTTTTCCGACCGGACAACGGTCCCGCGCTCGCGATCGTTCCGCCCGGAGCCGGAACCGCGCTGCAGCCGCGAACCCCGATCCGCCCGACGTTGGCACAGTACTGGCGGGCGCATGGCCCCTTCGCGGTGCGCGGGGCACGATATTGAAGGCTTTCAGCGCCGGGTCGGAGGCTTTCGCTCGCGCCGTTTATCGGCGCTGTGCTCGCTATCGTTCTGCTCGGCGACGCGCTTACCGCACGGCTCCTGATCGCGGGCAGCCTCATGGCGCTGGGTCTTATCGCGACCGGCACGATGCGCACAATCGACACGACCATGACCCCGCCATGCCGCCCGGCGAGCCGAATGCCCATTGGCACCAGCACGCGCGCCTGCTGCACCGGCACCCCCTACCCCGACCCCCAACCGCCGGCACGACCACGGGCCCTGTGCATCAAAGCCGGTTGCGCACGCGCCGAGTTGACACTTTCGACGACTTCGGTGACCATCCCGCTCATGGGGACGCGCGAACTCCCCACGAGGCGACAGCCAAAGCTCGCGATCCAGCTGATCCTTGTCCGGAGCTGAATCGAGCATGCCTGCGCCTGATGCCATCACCTGTGACCGCCTCGCCAAGCTGGTCGGCCTTTCCCGCTGTCCGACGCTCCTCGACGTGCGGACCGCGACGGCCCGCGCCGAGGACGGCAGGCTCCTCCCCGGCGCACGGGTCCTCGACGACGGGGCGTTGACGCCCGACGGCCTGTCCGCCCTGTCCATGACGCTCGAAGGCCCGGTTGTCGCCATCTGCGCTGGCGGGCACCGCCGCAGCCAGGGCGCGGCCGCCCTTCTCCGCAGCTACGGCATCGCCGCGGAATACCTGGAAGGCGGCCAGGCCGGCTGGGTCGCGGCAGGGCTGCCGCTGATCGACCCGGGCAAGGTCACGGCGCGCGACCGGCTGGGCCGGAGCCTGTGGGTGACCCGGTCCCGGCCGAAAATCGACCGCATCGCCTGTCCCTGGCTGATCCGGCGCTTTGTCGATCCCCGCGCCGTCTTCCTTTTCGTCGCACCGGCCGAGGTCGCCGGAACCGGCGCGCTGTTCGGCGCGATGCCGTACGACATCGAAGGCGTGTTCTGGAGCCACCGCGGCGACCGGTGCACCTTCGACGTGATGCTCGCCGAGTTCGGCCTTTCGACGCCCGCGCTCGACCGTCTGGCGACCATCGTCCGCGCAGCCGACACCGCCCGCCTCGACCTCGCCCCGGAGGCGGCGGGCCTGCTGGCCGCCTCGCTCGGGCTTTCCCGAATGTACCAGGACGATCTCGAGCAGCTCGAGGCCGGCATGGCGCTCTACGACGCCTTCTACCGCTGGGCGCGCGACGCGACCGACGAGACCCACAACTGGCCGGCGCCGGGGCGGCCCGCACGATGACCGCGCCCCGCCCGCCCTATCCCACGCTCGCCGAGGCGACGCGGGTCTGGAGCCGGATCGCGCTTCTCTCCTTCGGTGGGCCGGCCGGGCAGATCGCGCTGATGCATCGCGTCCTCGTCGAGGAGAAGCGCTGGTTGGGCGACTCGCGCTTCCTCCATGCGCTCAACTTCTGCATGCTGCTGCCGGGACCGGAGGCGCAGCAGCTTGCGACCTACATCGGCTGGCTGCTGCACGGCGCCCGTGGCGGACTGATCGCCGGCCTGCTCTTCATCCTGCCCGGCGCCGTGGCGATCATGGCCTTGAGCTGGATCTACGTGCTCTTCGGCCAGCTCGGGATCGTTGCGGCGGCGTTCTTCGGGCTGAAGGCCGCCGTGCTGGCGATCGTGCTGCAGGCGGTGGTGCGGATCGGCAGCCGGACGCTCCGCAGCGGCACCCTGCGGGCCGTCGCGGCGATTGCCTTCGTCGCCATCTTCGCCTTCGGCGTGCCGTTCCCGGTCGTCGTCCTCGGCGCCGGCCTGACCGGCTTTCTCGCCGACAAGGCCGGGATCCCGGCGTTTCAGGGCCGATCGGGCCACGGCAGCGCTGGCGGGGCGTCCATCCCCGACGCGGAAACACTGCTCGGGGAGGAGCTTGCCGCGCTTCCGGTGTCGGCGCGGCGCGACGCCCTGCGTGCCGGGGTGGTGGCGCTGGCGCTCTGGCTGCTGCCGGTGGCGCTTCTCGTCGTGCTGGCGGGGCCGGGCAACGTCTTCACCGACATCGCCACGTTCTTCTCGCGCATGGCTGTGGTGACCTTTGGCGGCGCCTATGCGGTCCTCGCCTATGTCGCGCAGCAGGCAGTCGGCACCTATGGGTGGCTCGCGCCGGGCGAGATGCTCGACGGCCTCGGCATGGCCGAGACGACGCCGGGGCCACTGATCATGGTGCTGCAGTTCGTCGGTTTCCTCGCGGCCTTCCGCGAGGCCGGCTGGGCGTCGCCGCTCCTCGCCGGCACGCTGGGCGGCCTCCTCGCCACCTGGGTGACCTTCGCCCCGTGCTTCGCCTGGATCTTCCTCGGCGCGCCGTACATCGAGGGACTGAGGGGCAACCGGTCGCTTGGCGCGGCGCTGACCGCTGTCACCGCCGCCGTCGTCGGCGTGATCCTGAACCTGGCCGTCTGGTTCGCGATCCATGTGATCTTCGGACGCGTCGTTCGCGTCGAGGCTGGGCCGCTGTCGATCGAGCTGCCGGCGCTCGACAGCATCAACTGGCTGGCAGCCGTGCTTGCTGTCCTGGCGATCGTCGCCGTGTTCCGCCTGAAGCTCGGCGTTGCGACGGTGCTGGGCGGGTCGGCGGCGGTCGGAGTTGGGCTCTGGGCGTTGGCCCTCCTTTGAAGGGCCTCCCCGCGCAGGAAGCGTCCGCTGCTATGCCGCGACCCCGAACATCATCCCGACACCGGCCGTGGCGGCCATGGCGAGCGCGCCCCAGAAGGTCACGCGCACGGCTCCCTTGAGGAGGCCCGCGCCACCCGCGGATGCGCCGAGGGCGCCGAGAACCGCCAGGGCGACCAGCGCCGTCCCGGCCACGATGAGGCCGATCCGTGCCGTGGGCGCGAGCAGCGCGACGATCAGCGGGACCGCGGCGCCAACCGAGAAGGTCAGGGCGGAGACGACGGCGGCCTGGAGCGGATGGGCGGTCACCGTCTCGGAGATCCCGAGTTCGTCGCGGGCGTGGGCCGCCAGCGCATCCCGTTCGGTCAGCTGCACCGCAACCTGCCGGGCCAGCGTCTCGTCGAGCCCCCGCGCGCAATAGATGCGGGTCAGTTCCTCCAGCTCCGCCTCCGGCGTCTCGCGCAACTCGCGCGTCTCGCGCGCGAGGTCGGCCTGTTCGGCGTCGGTCTGCGAGCTGACGGAGACATACTCTCCCGCCGCCATCGACATCGCGCCCGCCACGAGCCCGGCGAGACCGGCGATCAGGACCTCGGCGTGACCGGAGCCGGCGGCCGCGACGCCGACGACGAGGCTGGCCGTCGAGACGAGGCCGTCGTTGGCGCCCATCACCGCCGCGCGCAGCCAGCCGATGCGGTGGACCATATGAACTTCGGTATGGGCGAGACGGCTCATCGGCGGGTTTCCTTGCTTCGGTCAGACGGGGGTGGCGATCGCGCGATCGCCGGTCGGCGGACCGGTTCGTCCCGGCACGATCCTGAGCGCCCGGAGCGCGTTCAGGATGACGGCGACGTCGATCAGTTCCTGGAGGAGCGCGCCCTGCACGGGCGTCAGGTAGCCGAGGGCGGCAGCGATCATTCCGAGGATCGACAGGCCGATCCCGACCGCGACGCTTTCGAGCGCAATGCGACGCGCCCGCTGGGCGATCTCGATCCCCGGCAGCAGCCTGTCCAGATGATCGACGAGCAGGACGACATCGGCGGCTTCGGCGGAGGCCGCAGCCCCGCGCGCGCCCATGGCGACGCCGATGTCGGCGGCCGCCAGCGCCGGAGCGTCGTTGACCCCGTCGCCCACCATCATGACCGGGCCGTTCTTGCGCTCGGTCAGCACCAGAAGCACCTTCTGGTCCGGGGTGAGGTCGGCGCGAACGGCGTCGAGGCCGAGCCCGGCGGTCACCGCTTCGGCGACGGCGCGGCGGTCGCCGGTCGCCAGCAGGATGCGGGCGACGCCGAGCCGGCGCAGCCCGGCGAGGAGGCCGGACGTTCCGGTCCGCAGGGCATCGGCCAGGACGAGGTGGCCCGCGAGCCTCCCGTCCACCGCGACCGCCACCACGACCGAGCCTGCGTCCCGCACCTCCGCCTCCAGCGCCGGCGCCCCGATCTGCGCGGTCACGAAGTCGAGGCCGCCGACCACGACCCTGCGGCCGTCGATGGTGCCGGCGACGCCCTCTCCCGGCGTCTCGGCCACGCCTTCGGGGATCGGCAGATCCAGGCCGCGCGCCCGCGCCGCGGCGACGATCGCCTGCGCGATCGGGTGCTTGGACGCCTGGTCGAGCGCCGCCGCGAAGCGCACCACCTCGTTCTCCGGGAACGGGCCTGGTGCCACGACCGAGACGATCTGCGGGCGGCCTTCGGTCAGGGTGCCGGTCTTGTCGAGGATCAGCGTCCGGATCCCGGCGAGCGCCTCCAGCGGCTTCGCGCCCTTGATCAGCACCCCGAAATGCGCGGCCCGCGACAGGCCGGCCACGAGCGCCACGGGAACGGCGAGGATCAGCGGACAGGGCGTCGCCACCACCAGAACCGCCACGGCGCGGATCGGATCGCCGGTGAACGCCCACGCGGCCGTCGCCAGCGCGACCGTGACCGCGAGGAACAGCAGCGAGTAGCGGTCGGCCAGCCGGGACATCGGTGCCTTGGACGCCTGCGCCGTCTCGACCAGACGGACGATACCGGCATAGGTGCTGTCGGCCGCGCGCCGGCTGACCCTGAGCCCGAAGGCCTCGCCGGCGTTGGTCGAACCGCTCATCACGTCCTGGCCGCGGTCGAGCCGCACCGGCATCGACTCGCCGGTGAGCGCCGACTGGTCGAGCATCGCGCGGTCGCTCTCGACCGTGCCGTCCACCGGCGCCACGTCGCCCTGCCGGATCAGGAGAAGATCGCCCGGGACGATCTCGCCGAGCGGGACCTCTTCCAGCGCGCCGTCGCGGCGGCGGGTCGCCGTCCGCGGCACGCGGGACAGCAGGTCGCTCATCTCGCGCCGGGCGCGGCCCTCGGCGAAGCTCTCGAGGAAGGTCCCGCCGGAATACATCAGCGCGACCACGGCCGCCGCCAGCGCCTCGCCGAACAAGAGCGCCGCCGACATCGACAGGGCGGCGACGATGTCGAGGCCGACCTCGCCCTTCGAGAGGCTGCGGACGATCTCGACCAGCAGGCCGACGAGGACCGGAAGCACGCCCACGGTCCAGGCGATGTCGGCAAGGTCCGGCCGGCCCGCCGCCCACAGCACGAGGCCCGACACGAGGCCAAGGAGCGCGATGCCCAGAAGCGCGACCTTGCGGCGATCCTGTAGAAGGGGCGTCATCTGGGTTGCCTCACCTCGGTCGGGCCGCGCAGCCGGGAGAGGCGCGGGTTACGAACAGCCGTTCAGCCCTCGTTTGGCGAGGCCCATCAGGCGCACGGGCACCTTAGCCCATACTTCCCTGGAGCGGCATTGCTCCGCATCAGCCTTCGGGTTCCAGGTGGAAATTCTTGCGCCGGGATCGAACGCCCGGCGGAGCGGCGCCACGCCCCGTCACAGGCGGCCCATGGCGATGAACAGCGTTCGGCAGGCGTCGCGGATCGCACGACGCCCGTGCATGATCCGGGTGTTGTCGAGGATGGCGACATCCCCGTCCTGCCAGTTGATCTCGTGGGTACAGGTCTCGGCGATCGCGCGGATGGCCTCGATCTCGTCCACCGGGACCGCATCCCCGTCGGCGAAGGTGTAGGTGGGGGGCTCGTAGTTGTGCGACGGACCGAGGATCGCGTTGGCGAAGCCCTCGCCGCCGGACAGCGCGGACGGGCGGACCGGGGCGATGCGCAGTTCGTAGTCGAGCGACCCGTCGGGGTTGAGCGCGAAGCTCTGGTTGGGGATCGCGGCCTGGAACTGCAGGACATGCGCCTCGGTCACTTCCTCGGGGCGGCTGATCGCGGGGTGTTCATTGGCGAGGTAGCGCTTCCACAGGGCCTCCGGCAGGCGGCGCCTGACCGACACCGGCTGCGACCAGCGGCGGCGGCGCTCGGGGTCGAAGCGGGCGACGACTTCGCGCCCGTCGCAGATCGTGGTCTGCGAGCCTTCGAACGCGGCGCGGGCGCTGTAGAAGGCGACGATGTCGGGGCAGACCGGCGTGTTGCCGTTCTCGACGTGCAGGCCGATCGGGCCGAGGCCGGCGTCGACCTTCTGGGTGTTGGCCTCTGCCTGCTCGCGGGCCGGGTCGAAGGTGATCGTGCGACATAGTCGGGCGATCAGGGCGCCGAACGCCGCCATGTCGACGTCGAAGCCGCGCAGGATCGTCCAGCCGTCCCGCTCGAGATGGGCACGCGCGGCAGCGACGGTGCCGGCGTCGGCGATCGCCGCACCCGCGCGGGCGGGGCGAAGGATGTTATAGTCCATCTTGCACCTTGGGGTTGGGATTCAGGCTGTGGTGGCGGCGAGCGCATCGAGGGTCCGGGGATCGCGGGCCTGCGCGCCCACCGATCGATCCACCAGCGCCGGGAAGATCCGCTGCACCAGCACGAAGAGGCGCTCGGGGCCGCGGGGGAAGCTGTCGCGGCGGCCGGCGAGGATGGCGTCCCAGGCGTGGCGCGCCACGGTCTCCGGCGCATCGAGGGTCATCCGCAGCGGCTCGACGAGCGGGGCGAAGGCGGTCTCGGCGGCGGTGCGGGTGGCGCGGGGTGCGATGTAGGTGACCCCGACGCCCTGCCCGGACAGCTCGCGGCGCAGGGCGTCCGAGAAGCCGCGCAGGCCGAACTTGGTGGCGGAGTAGGCGGCGAAATACGGATAGGCGATGTCGCCGAAGACCGAGCCGATGTTGACCACCCGACCCGACGCGGCGCGGAGCGCAGGCAGCAGGTCGCGCGTCAGCAGGATCGGCGCGGTGAGGTTCGTCGCCACCATCCGCGTGACGGCCGCGTCGTCCTGTGTGCCGAGGTGGCCGACGTCGAGCGTGCCGGCGTTGTTGATCAGGAAATCGAGCGTGGCGCCCGCCGCCGCCCGCAGGGCGGCGCGACCCTCCTCGGTGGTGACGTCGGCGACGACGATCCCGCGCCGGAGCGGCGCCGATCAGCGCCGCGGTTTCGGCGAGCGTGCCCTCGTTGCGGCCGGCGAGGATCGGCGCGAGGCCGCGGGCGGCGGCCTCGACCGCGAGGGCGCGGCCGATGCCCGATCCGGCACCGGTGATGAGCACGCGTCTTGGACTGGTCATGACAGGCTTTCGAGAAGGGAATGGTAGGGGATCGGCCGGCTCGGGCGGGTTCGGGCCAGTGCTGCCGCCCCCGCGCGGTTCGGGGTGCCGGCGGGGAAGAGGAAGCCGGGTTCGCCGGGATCGACGCGGGCCGCCTCGACGGGCCGGGCATAGTCCGGCAGGTCGCCGAGCCGAGCGGCGATTTCGTCGAGACCGATCGGCGCCCGTCCCGAGATCAACAGCACCAGGGCGCCCTCGTGCAGGCACAGGACCGACCCGATCACGCGCGGATCGGCGTTGATCCGGGCCTCGACCCATTCGGGCGAGACGTTGCGCCCCTCGGGGGTGACGATCAGGGCGTCGACGCGGCCATCGACCACCAGCCGGCCGTCGACGAACCAGCCCCGGTCACCGGTGCGCCATCGTGCCGGCGCAGGCTCGCCGCCGAGATAGCCGTCCATCACCGTCGGCCCCTCCACGACGATCTCCCCGGCTTCGATGGTGACCGCCAGCGGCCGCAGGACCGGCCCGACCGTCCCGGGCATCGGATCGCCGGGCGGGTTGATCGCGACGACGGCGCAGCATTCGGAGAGGCCGTAGCCCTCGAAGACCGGCACGCCCCGCGCCGCCGCCGCGGCGAGCACGGCGGGTGGGGTGGCCGCGCCGCCGACGGCGACGAAGCGCAGGCTGTCCGGCGCCATCAGGTCCCGGGCGGCGAGATCCGCGGTCCAGCGCGCCAGCAGCGCCGGAACAAGAAGGCTGGTCGTCGGCCGCGTCTGCGCCATGGCGTCGGTCAGCGCGCCGATCGGGCCGCCGAACAGCGCGCGGGTCGCGGCCGGGCTGAAGACCGTCTCGGCGCCCGCGAGGATCGGCAGGAAGACTCCGCAGATCTGCTCGAGCAACTGCGCCAGCGGCAGCACCGACAGGTGGCGGTCGGCCTCGGTCGCGCCGACGACCTGCGACAGCGCCCGGAGCGACGCCGCGAGCTGGCGGTCGCCGTGCACCACGCCCTTGGGACGGCCGGAGGAGCCGGAGGTGAAGATGATCCGCTTCGCCCCGCCGCGATAGGCGGGAAGGTCGCCCGCCGCGCCCGGATCGCCCTCGGGACTGATGCGGGGCAAGCCCGGAACGAGCGTGCCCTCGTGCGCAATGACTGCGCCGACCTCCGCGTCGCGCAGGATGTTGGCCTGCTGCTCGGGGCTGAAGAACGGCGGCAGCGGGACGAGCCGGCGCCCCGACAAGGTGACGGCGAGATCGGCGACGACGAAGTCGATCCCGCCCGGCAGCCCCAGGGCGACGACGGGTGGGGCGTCCTCGAGCGCGGCGGCCAGCCTGACGACGCGGTCGGCGAGGCCCTTCCAGGTCAGAACGGTGTCGCCCTCGCGAAAGGCGACGGCGTGCGGGCGGGTCCGTGCCGCCTCGCGCAGCGCGTCGAAGACCGCCTCCATCACCGTGCTTCCGCGCGCGGCGACGCCCGCCGCGACAGGACAAGCGGCGTCCGCAGCTTGTCACTGTACGCACAGACACGGGGATCGGTGTTGTAGTAGCTGCCCCAGGCGCCCGGATCGTCCACGCAGTGCGGACGAGCGGCGCAGATGTCGGCGTAGGGCATCCCGGCGCGGGTCAGCAGGCGCCGCAACGGGGCGGTGGCGGTGAAGACGCCCCAGTCGATGGCCCGGGACCGACCCCAGGCGACGATCGCGTCGAGAACCGGCAGGATGGGAAACGGCGAGGTCGAGGCGAGCGACACGACTTCCAGGATCGTCTCGGACGGCACCGCGCCGTGGCCGAACGTGGACAGGGCCGCCTCGATGGGCTGGTCCAGATAGGTGCTCAAGAAAAATCCGTCAGGCGCCGTTCGAATGCCCGCGACGCAGGCGACCCGCCCGGCCGCATCCGTGGCCGCGACCAGCAGCGGTGCGAAGTCGTGCAACTCGGCCCCATAGGCTTCGCGGTACACGGCGCGAACGTGTGCCTCCGCCCGGTCCCGGCCGCAGTCCTCCCGCCCGATGAAATCGATCCGCATGTTCGCCGCCTCTTGCCTGCCTGCTCTTGTGGCGGGCTTAGGGGGCGGGGCTTACGCCATGCTTACAGGAGGGCCCGGGGCGGACGGGCGCTAGGCGGCCACGGCCGGAAGCCGGATCACGAAGGCGGCACCGCCGCCGGGGCGGTCCTCGATCGCGACGGAGCCTCGATGAGCGTCGGCCACGGTCTTGACGATCGCGAGGCCGATCCCGGCGCCGGGCGGGATGTCCGCGCCGTGCGCGCCGCGCTGGAACCGCTCGAACAACCCGTCCCGAGCCGCCTCGGGCGCGCCGCGGCCGCGATCCAGCACCCGCCAGCCCGGCGGGTCCGCCTGCACCTCGATCTCGACCTCGGTTCCCTCCGGCGTGTAGGCGAGCGCGTTCCTCACGAGGTTGCTGAGCGCCACGGTCAGCAGGCCGGCGTGGCCGCGCGCCGGGGCGCGGGTGGCGCCGGTGACGGCGAGCGTGCGGCCGGCGCGCAGGGCGGGCGCGCTCATCTCCACGGCGAGGTCGAGCGCGAGGTCATGCAGATCGACGTCACCCTGAGCCGCCGTCCCCTGCGCCTCGGCGCGGGCGAGGTCGATGAGTTGCTCGAACATCCGGTCGAGCAGGGAGAGGTCGGCGGACAGTTCCAGCCGCAGCGCCGGATCCTCCAGCGCCTCGATCCCCGACCGAAGCACCGCGAGCGGCGTGCGGATCTCGTGCGCGACGTTCGAGGAGAAGTCGCGCTGGGCCTGATACCCCTTTTCCAGACGGTCGAAAGCGCCGTTGACCGCATCGATCAGCGGGCGAAGCTCTTCGGGCAACCCGTCCGCCGTCAGGCGACGCTCGGGGGCGCCGGGTGTCACCCGCGTCGCCTGCATCATCGCCAGGCGCAGCGGGCGGAGGGACCGGCGCGCGGCGAGGATCGCCGCCGCCAGCACCGACACGATTCCGAAGACCACCCAGCCGATCTGTTCGTCGAACTCGTGGCGCAGGCTGGCGAACTGTGTGCGCAACGCCGCGGTCGAGCGCGCGGTCGCCAGAACCAGCACGTCGCCGCCGGGCAGCGCGCGGCGGACCACCACGCCGATCCGATCATGGCCGATCGTGACCATCTCTCCCGACCGAAGTGCCCGCTCCAGTGCCTCGACCGCCTGAAGATCGCCCGGGCCGAACTCACCCCCGACGAGCGGATTCCAGTTGGCATCGAACACGGTGTATCGGTAGGCGCCCGCGTCGCCGGCGAAGCGCAGCGCAAAAGCGTCCAGGCCGAAATCGGGGGCGGCGGGATCGAGCGAGACCGCCACTTCTACGGCCTCCTGCAGCAGCGCCGCCTCGGCGTTCTCGTCCAGATGGTCGTAGAATTCCTTGATAAGGATGACGGTCGCCATCAACAGGCAGACGAGCAGTGCCAGGACAACATTCAACACCAGCCGCCGCTGCAACGAGCGCCGGGCGCCGAACACCGTCGCGAGGCCGATCATTTGCCGTCGTCTTCGAGGATGTAGCCGATGCCGCGCAGCGTCTGGATGCGCGCCGTGACGCCGAGCTCCTGCAACCGCTTGCGCAACCGATGGGTCGCGACCTCGATTGCGTTCGGAGTCGCCGCGTCGTCGAAGCCGTAGAGCGCGTTCTCGATCGCTTCGCGCGGAAGGACCCGACCCTTGCGGCGGAGGAACAGCTCGAGCAGCGCCAGCTCCCGCCGGGAGAGCTGCGCGATCTCGCCGTCGATCCGCACCTCGCGGTCGACGGTGTTGAACCGGAGGTTGCCGGCGCAGAGGTCGACGCCCAGGGCGCCGCCCGGCCGGCGCAGCACGGCGCGGATGCGAGCGATCAGCTCGGTGATCTCGTAGGGTTTGACGAGGTAGTCGTCCGAGCCGGCGTTCAGGCCGTTCACGCGATCCTCGAGGGTATCGCGCGCGGTGCAGATGATGACCGGCGCGCCCGGGCGGGCGCTGCGGATCCGCTCCAGCACCGTCAGCCCATCGACGTCGGGAAGTCCGAGGTCGAGGATGACCGCGTCGTAATCGAAGCTCATCACCGCATGCACGGCATCCTCGCCGGACGCCACCACGTCGACGACGAAGCTCGACTTGCGCAGGCTGGCGGCCGTGTTGTGCGCCAGCCTGGCATTGTCCTCGACATAGAGGAGCCGCACTACCCCATCCTACTTCCGTACGTAGGTCACCTGCGAGCCGTCGTCGGCGATCATCGTCAGTCCGGCCAGCATGCCGTCCGCGTCGTACCAGACATCACGCTTGAGATCGCCGGAAATCCGATAGTGATGCGCGCTGAGTGATCCCCCGGCCACCGGCCCGACTCCGAGGTCGGCCACCTGGACATGCATGACGCTACCGTCGATCGTGTTGAGGAGCGTGCTCGCATGGACGGTGTCGACCTCCCACAGGCTCGCGGGCAGGGTCTGGCTCGCGCCAAGGGAAATGCTGTGCGGCGTGCCATCGTCATCCGTCTTGGCGACGAGCTTCGCAAGGTGCCCGTTCTGCCAGGTCTCGGTGCTCTGGTGGGTGAAGGTGTAGAGGTTCGCGCGGATCACCGGCACCTTGACGTGCACGTCGGTGCGCACCTGCACCTGGAGCTGCGCCGGCGATCCCGAAAAGGCGTAGCTGTGGGTGCCGATGTCCTTTCCGTTGCGCACGACCTCGAAGTCGAGATGACCCGACGGGGGCGGCGCGGCCGCCTGTCCCGTCGTCGCGAGGGCGAGGGTCAACCCTGCGGCCAGTGCGGACGCGCGTAGGAAGTGCTGCATCGGATGCTCCTTTCGTTTCTGATCTGCGCGGGCTGGCGCATCGCCGCGGTGCTCAGGAGCCATTGGAGACCAGCATCCGGCGCAGGGTGTCGTCCTTGACCCAGAACTGGTGGAACAGCGCGGCCGTGGCGTGCACTGCGATCAGGACGATGAAGACGGGCTTGCCCCAGGTGTGCAGCTCACCCCACGGGTCGCCGAGGTAGTAGCCGAGCAGACCGAACACCGGCACGGCCACCAGAAGGACGTAGAAGAGCGCGTGCATCAACCGCGCGAGCTGACCGGCCCCGCCCGACGCCTGCGGTGCCGGCGCGCCGCGCCTGAGGCGAACGACGATCCTGACCGCGACCAGGACCAGGATCGACAGTCCCGCCCAGTAGTGAAGCTGTGCCAGCAGTTGGTCCGAAGCCGATGCAGCCACGCCGTCCTCGGCGGCGTCGATCGTGGCGGTCATGCTTTCGCCGAACACCAGCTGGAACAGGACCAGGGCTGCGATGGTCCAATGCAAGGCTATCTGGAGGCCGGAAAACCCTGCCCGTTCCGGGATCGCCATCGTGTCGTCCTTTCACACTACTCTCGATGCGGACGTCCGTAGGCGGCCCCGCTTACCCCAACCTTACAGGACGCAGGTGCGACAGAGGTGCCGTTTGTGCCGCCTTGGTTCGACCGCCCTTATCGGGGCGCCTCGCGTTCGGCACGAGCGTGGCCGAGGTACTGGACGGCTGTCGTCGGCCATCGCCCGAAGGTCAGTCCCAGGCGTCCGTTCAGGCGCCTCGGCCCGAAGCCGGCGAACCGGCCGACGACGAAGCCGCTCCGCTCCAGCGATCTCCGGAGCTCGGAGGGGCGGATGAACATCGTCGGATCGTGCGTTCCCGGCGGAAGCAGGCCGATCATGCCTTCACCGATCGTCACGAGCACGAAGGCCGCGAGCGGGTTTCGGTTGATGGTGTCGAACAGGAAGAGCCCCTGCGGCCGCAGAACGCGGCGCACTTCGGAGACCACGCCCTCCCATGCCTCGATGTGCTCGAGGACGTCGACGCAGACGACGATGTCGAACGTCGCCGCGCCGAACGGAAGCGTCTCGCCCGACCCCACCAGATAGTCGATCGCCAGCGCGTTGGCGCCCGCATGGGCTCGCGCCGCCTCGATTGCCGCTGTGGAGGGGTCGAGGCCGGTCACCCGCGCTCCGCGCGTCGCCATGGCTTCGGCCATGAAGCCGCCGCCGCAGCCGAGGTCCAGCACGCGCTTGTCCCCCCACGCGCCGACGATCGGATCGAAGGCCGCAAGACGCGCCGGCACCATTCCGCGCAGCGCCCGCAGCCAGCGCGCGTCGTCGCCCCACCAGTCCGTGGAAGGCCCGTAGATCGACAGATCGTTGCGAGCGGCGCCGCCCCTCAACCGAGGAAGCCAGTAGGGGACCTGGCGCGTGTACGCCACGAAAGCGGCGCCGAACCGCTGCCTGAAGCGCGCTTCCTTCATCAGCGGACCGATCAGGCAGTAGCCCGTCAGGACGATCGCGACGGCGAGCTGATCGGGGGTCCACGTCGGGACGGTCCAAACGGTCAGGGTGAAGGCGACGTAGATCGGTTGCCGGACGAAGCGGAACAGCCCGGTCGTCGGCATCGGCGGGAAGACCGGCGCGCGACGCCGGAAGATCGCCGACCAGCCGAGATAGCCGGTCTGCAGCGCCAGCCCCGCATCCCAGATCGCCTTGAGCAGGAGAAGCCAGGCCGCCGTGTAGGCGCAGACCACGACCCAGAGCGTCGCACCTTCCGCACGCCACCAGACCGTCCCGCTTGGCGTCCAGAGGGCGAAGAGCAGGAAGACCTGAAGCGACGCCACGATCACATAGGTGGTGGTGGACATCCGGCCGCCCAGCTGCCGAGGCGCGAGCCGGCCGAGGATGCGGCGCCCCGCTCCACCCAGCAGGAGCGAATGGCCCAACGGAAACTGCACCAGCAGGCCTGCGTTCGCGAGCAAGCTCCAGGGCGGCGGCACGCGGCCGAGCGAACGGCTCATTCCGTAGAACATCGCGGCGATCATCGTCCCGACCGCGAGCACGAAGAGCGTGTGGCAGGTGACGCCGTAAAGGATCGCGACGACGCGACGATCCGGCATTTCCGCAGGCGGCAATCTGGAGACCATCGGTTCGGGAGCCCGCGCTTGTCAGGTTTCGGTAAGGGACACCTGCGATGTGGCCGGCGGCGGGCAATAGGCAAGTCCGCTCATCGACCCGTTGCCTGCTCCCAGCGAAAACCCCTGATGGAACGAACCGTTCGCCCTCGCATTTACGGCGGTCATCCGGCTCCGACCGGCTCGACATCCTGCCGATGCCGGCCCGTAGGAGACTCCTTTGACGACACCATCCGTAATGCTTTTATCTGTGGCGACGGCCGTTCCCCCTCACGCCATGACGCAGCGCGATGCCGCCGCGGCGGCGCACAAGGGCTTCGCCTCACGCTACGACGACTTCGAGCGCCTGGCCCGGGTGTTCGAGAACTCCGGGATACGCCAGCGGTTCACGGTGCGACCCATCGAGTGGTATATGGAGCCGCTGGGCTGGCCGGAGCGCAATGCCGCTTATCTCGACGGCGCCAGCCAGCTCTTCCTCGACGCGGCGAAGAGCGCCCTGGATGCGGCGGGGGTCCTGGCGGCTGACGTCGATACGGTCGTCACGGTGTCATCGACCGGCATCGCGACCCCGAGCCTCGAAGCCCGCGTCGCCGGACGCATCGGCTTCCGGTCCGATGTCGAGCGCGTCCCGGTCTTCGGCCTCGGCTGCGCCGGAGGAGTTTCGGGGATTTCGATCGGGGCCCGGCTTGCACGGTCCCGGCCGGGCAGCGTGGTGCTCGTCGTCGCGGTCGAGCTTTGCACCCTCTCGTTCCGGCTCGACAAGCTCACCAAGGAAAACATCGTCGCGACCGCGTTGTTCGGGGACGGCGCCGCGGCCTGCGTGCTCCGGTCCGGCGAAACCGGCATCGCCGCCGTGGAGATGAGCGGCCAGCACACCTGGCCCGACACGCTCGACATCATGGGCTGGGACGTCGACGGCGAAGGCCTCGGCGTGATCTTCGACCGCGCTATTCCGCCGTTCGCGCAGGCGAACATCGCGCCGGCGCTCTCCAGCATCCTCGACCGGGCGGGGCTCGTTCTGGGCGATGTCGATCGCTTCGCCTGCCACCCCGGTGGCGCGAAGGTCATCGAGGCCCTGGAGCGCGCGCTGTCGCTGGACCAGGGCTCGCTTGATCACGAGCGCGACGTGCTCGCGGACTACGGCAACATGTCCGCCCCCACGGCCCTGTTCGTGCTCGGGCGACTGATCGAGGCCGGACTGCCGTCCCGCACGCTCCTGACCGCGATGGGGCCTGGCTTCACCGCGAGTTGCGTGTCTTTCGAGAGAGCCGCGTGACGCCGGCAGCCATCCTGCTGTCGCTCGTTACATTCGAGCGGCTGGCCGAGCTCTGGCTTGCTCGTCGCAACACGGCGGCGTTGCTCGCCAGAGGCGGCACGGAAATAGCGGCGGGGCACTATCCCCTGATCGTCCTGCTTCATGCCCTCTGGCTCGCCGGGCTCTGGGTCCTCGCCTGGGCGCAGCCGGTCAGTGTTCCGTGGCTGGTTGTTTTCCTGATCCTGCAACTTATGCGGGGCTGGGTGCTGGTGACGCTGGGCAAGCGATGGACGACCCGGATCGTCGTCCTGCCCGATGCGCCTCTGGTGGCGACCGGCCCCTACCGGTACGTCTCGCATCCGAACTACCTGGTGGTCGTGGCCGAGATCGCCGTCCTGCCGCTTTGCTTCGGTCTCGCCTGGTTTGCCCTGATCTTCTCCGTGGCGAACGCCGCCATTCTGGCGATCCGTATTCGCGCGGAGAACGCGGCCCTCGCTGGAGCGAGATATGGAGCCGGTTTCTGACGACACCGATCTGCGGCCGGTAGCGGCGGGAACGTGGATCGGCTTCGGCGCCATGTGCGTCGGCATGTTCATGGCCATCCTCGACGTCCAGATCGTGGCGACGTCGCTCCCCACGATCCAGGGCGCCCTCGGGATCGCACCCGACCAGATGAGCTGGGTGCAGACCGCCTACCTGATCGCCGAAGTCATCGCGATCCCGCTGACCGGAGTCCTCATGCGCATGCTGAGCATGCGCTGGCTGTTCGTTTGCTCCGCCGCCGTCTTCACCCTCGCCTCGATCGGCTGCGCTGCGAGCGGTCAGTTCCCGACGCTGATCGGCATGGCGGGTTCTCCAAGGCTTTTCCGGCGGGACCTTGATCCCGGCGGTCTTCGCCGCCGTGTTCCTGCTGTTTCCGGAGCGTCGCCAGGCCCTGGCGACGACGATCGCCGGCGTGATGGCGGTCTCCGCTCCGACCGCCGGACCGATCGCGGGCGGCTGGATCACCGCCACCTTCTCCTGGCACTGGCTGTTCCTGATCAACGTCCTGCCCGGTCTCCTCTCGATCCTGCTAGCCGCCCGGTTCCTGCCGAAGGCGGCGCTGCACCTGAAGGAAGCACGGACGCTCGACTTCCTGTCGCTGGTCCTGATGGCGACAGGCCTCGCCGCGCTGGTGATCGCGCTCAAGCAGGCGCCGGACCGTGGCTGGGGCTCCGGGCTCGTGGTCGGCCTTCTCGCCCTGAGCGTCGCCAGCGCGATCGGCTTCGTGCGGCGCACCCGCCGGGCGACGGCACCGATCGTCGATCTCACCGCCTTTGCCGACCGGCGTTTCGCGGTCGGCTGCATCCTGAGCTTCGTCCTCGGGATCGGCCTGTTCGGCTCGGTCTACCTGATGCCGGTCTTCCTTGCCTTCGTCCGGGGCCACGACGCGCTCGAGATCGGCGCGATCATGCTGGTCACCGGCGTCGCGCAACTGGTCATGGCGCCCGTCGCCGTCGCCCTCGAGCAACGCGCCAACGCCCGCCTGCTGACCGCTGCCGGCTTCGCGCTGTTCTCGCTCGGCCTCGGCATGAGCGCATTCCAGACGCCCGAGACGGATTTCGCGGGAATGGCCCTGCCGCAGGTCGTCCGCGGACTCGCCATCATGTTCTGCCTGCTGCCGCCAACCCGTCTGGCGCTCGGCCACCTTGCTGCGGAGCGCGTGCCCGATGCCAGCGGCGTGTTCAACCTCATGCGCAATCTCGGCGGCGCCATCGGCCTGGCGCTGATCGACACGGTGATCTACACGCGGGCACCGGGCCACGGCGAAGCCATCGTCGCGCGTCTCCAGGCCGGCGACATCGCGACCGCCCGCTTTGTCGGCCTTCCCCTCGACCTGTTCGCGAACCGTCCACCCGGGCCGGTGGACGCGGCCACGATCGAACTCCTGAGGCCGCTCGTCGAAAAGGCAGCCCTGGTTCAGTCAATCAACGATGCATGGGCGCTCGTCGCCGGGTTGACTTTCGCGGCCCTGCTCTGCGTCCCGTTTGCAACGAACCGGCGGCCCGCTGGGGCGCCCGAGCGATCTCGCTCGATCGGCCGATAGGCTGCCACACCAAGGCCTGATGAGCTAGACCGCGCCCCATCGAACGATGTGCGGATCGAGTTCCGTGGCGGCTTCGACGCTCTCCTTAGGGAGACGCCCGGGGGCAGGAGCGGACGCCGGCCCCTGCGATGGAGCAGCGCGGCGACTGCCAGCTCCGCGAGGTCGGCCTCTGCGTCCGGCAACAGACCTCTACATCCCATCAATCGTGCAGGCCGCCCCTTAAAGCGACGCCGTCGTCTTCGTCTGGTACGTTCCTCAAGACCTCTTCAGCGAGGACTTCGCCGATCTCGTCGACCGAGACTTCGGCATTCGGATGCTTCGCCTGCAGACGTTCAGCCTCCCTCTCCAGGTTGATGTCGTCCAGTACCGACCTCATCGGCCCGTCCAGCAATGTCCAGGGCTACGTCCAGCGTCTCTGTCATGTGGCTCTCTCCTCGTTCGCGCACTGCATGCACGTCCACCGCTCAACCAGCCATGCGACATGTCGTTCCGCCCTTTGGGGGGGTCACCGCGACGGCCAGCACGACGAGGGCACGCATTCGCGTAACAAACCCACCCTTGTGGAACGATTGGCGACCCCTGCAGGGCTCGAACCTGCAACCTGCGGATTAGAAGTCCGCTGCTCTATCCGGTTGAGCTAAGGGGCCCGGCGCCTGCCTTCCACATTTCGCCGGTGGTCGCAATCGACCCGCGGCTGTGGCCCCCGCTGTGGCGAGCCTCAGTGGGTCCAGGCACCCTTGCGGCCGGTGGCGAAGTTGTCGCCGTAGCCGTTCTGGCGCAGGATGTGCCGGCGCTTGTTCGGCTCAAAGATTTCGAAAGGGATGCCGCAGCGCTCGGCGTAGGCGATCGCCTCCTCCTGCAACTCGAAGCGCAGGCTCACCTGGCTGTTCATGTCGTCGGAGCCGGTCCAGCCCATCAGCGGATCGATCCAGCGCGCGTCGGCCGGGACGAACTCGAGGACCCAGTGGCGGGTCTTGGCCTGGCCGGACTGCATCGCGCTCCGCGCCGGCTGGTAGATTTTCGCTAGCATGCGTCGCTCCGCAACGAACCGAGCCCGGTTATCGCGAAGATCGGGCCGATGATCAAGGCGTTCGACAGAGTGCCTCCCCGAGCCGGGGCCGGCTGCGGACGCAGGCGAGCGGGGGATCGGCGGATCTCACGCGGCATTGGCTGCTCCAGCGCCTCAAAGGCGCCGGTTCGGACATCAGGCGAGGGTGAACTCGCCGCTGCTCAGGAGCGGGCCATGGCAGAGCACGATGAAGGACTGGGGGTGGTGGGCGCCGTGCGCGGCCGTGGCCGTGGCCGTGGGTCGCGGAGGGGGCTGGGACCGCAGGCAGCGGATCGTCGGTCGGTTGCGGGGAGCGAGGGGTGGGGTGGGGTGTCGCAACCGCCCGACGATCACTGTGCTGCTTGCCCGTTCTGTCTACGCCGACTTCGAGATGCACGCAAGGGTTTAGTTACCTAAAGATCACCTTACCTCACGCGATAGCGACCGGCGACGTTAAGCTCGACGAAACCTTGTCTTCCACGGCAGGCTACCCCAACTGAGTCGGTCTCCCCGGTCCGGAACCCAAGCACCGATGCCCCTCGTCGACACCCTCACCGTCACCCCGGCGGATCCGCGCCGCGCCAAGCTCGAGGGCGGCAAGGCTTTCCGCCTTGTCTCCGCCTTCGAACCCGCGGGCGACCAGCCCACGGCGATCTCCGAACTCGTCGCGGGCGTGCAGTCTGGCGAGCGCAACCAGGTGTTGCTCGGCGCCACCGGCACGGGGAAGACCTTCACTGCCGCCAAGATCATCGAGGCAACCCAGCGTCCGGCGATCATCCTTGCTCCGAACAAGACCCTCGCCGCGCAGCTCTACGGTGAGTTCAAGGGCTTCTTCCCCGACAACGCCGTCGAATATTTCGTCTCCTACTACGACTATTACCAGCCGGAGGCCTACGTCGCCCGCACGGATACCTACATCGAGAAGGAATCCCAGATAAACGACCAGATCGACCGGATGCGCCACTCGGCGACCCGGGCGCTGCTCGAACGCGACGACGTCATTATCGTCGCCTCGGTCTCCTGCATCTACGGCATCGGCTCGGCCGAGACCTACAGCGCGATGACCCAGGACCTGATCGCCGGCCACAGCTATCCCCAGCGCCAGGTCATCAACGACCTCGTCACCCAGCAGTATCGGCGCAACGACAGCGCCTTCACCCGCGGCAGCTTCCGCGTCCGCGGCGACACGCTCGAAATCTGGCCCGCCCATCTCGAGGACCGCGCCTGGCGCCTGTCCTTCTTCGGCGAGGAGCTCGAGGCGATCGCCGAGTTCGACCCGCTCACCGGCGCGCGGATCGATTCGCTGCCCCACGTCCGCGTCTACGCCAACTCGCACTACGTGACGCCACGGCCGACGCTCAATCAGGCGATCTCCGGCATCAAGAATGAACTCGCCCTCCGCCTCGACCAGCTCGTCAAGGACGGCAAGCTCGTGGAGGCCCAGCGGCTCGAACAGCGCACGACCTTCGACCTCGAGATGCTGCTCGCCACCGGCTCGTGCAACGGCATCGAGAACTACTCGCGCTACCTGACCGGCCGGAAGCCCGGCGAGCCGCCCCCCACCCTCTTCGAATACATCCCCGACAACGCCATCGTCTTCGCCGACGAGAGCCACGTCTCGGTCCCGCAGATCGGCGGCATGTACAAGGGCGACTACCGGCGCAAGTTCACCCTCGCCGAGCACGGCTTCCGCCTGCCCTCGTGCATGGACAACCGCCCGCTGAAGTTCGAGGAATGGGACGCGATGCGCCCGCAGTCGGTCTTCGTCTCGGCGACCCCGGCCGCCTGGGAGATCGAGCAGGCCGGCGGCGTCTTCACCGAGCAGGTGATCCGCCCCACCGGCCTCATCGACCCGCTCATCGAGATCCGCCCGGTGTCGATGCAGGTCGACGACCTGCTCGACGAGGTCCGCAAGGTCGCGCTCGCCGGCAACCGCGCCCTCGTCACCGTCCTGACCAAGCGCATGGCCGAGGACCTGACCGAGTACCTGCACGAGCAGGGCATCCGCATCCGCTACATGCACTCCGACATCGAGACGCTGGAGCGCATCGAGATCCTCCGCGACCTCCGCCTCGGCGCCTTCGACGTGCTCGTCGGCATCAACCTGCTGCGCGAGGGCCTCGATATCCCGGAGTGCGCCCTCGTCGCCATCCTCGACGCCGACAAGGAGGGCTTCCTGCGCTCCGAGACCTCGCTGGTCCAGACCATCGGCCGCGCCGCCCGCAACGTCGACGGCCGGGTCATCATGTACGCCGACCGCATCACCGGCTCGATGGAGCGGGCGATGGCCGAGACGGACCGCCGCCGCGAAAAACAGCTCGCCTACAACGCCCTCCACGGCATCACCCCCGAGACCGTCCGCAAGAACGTCTCCGACGTCCTCGAGGGCCTGTGGTCCGGCGACACCGACCAGTCGCGGATCACCGCCAGGGTCGACAAGCCGCTCGTCGGCGGCAACCTCCAGGCCCACCTCGACGGCCTGCGCAAGGCGATGCTCAAGGCCGCCGAGAACCTCGAGTTCGAGGAGGCCGCTCGTCTCCGCGACGAGGTGAAGCGCCTCGAGGCCGTCGACCTCGTCATCCACGACGACCCCCTCGCGCGCCAGTCCGCTGTCGAGGCCGAGGTCGCCGCCACCGTCCCACGCTCCAAGGCGGGCAAGGGCGGCACCCGCAGCTACCGGGGCAAGAGCCAGAGCAAGATGCGCTGAGGCGTCCCGCCTTCCCCGCGAAAGCCCGGCGGACGGGCTTTGCCTCGGCGGCGATTTCGCCCTAAGAGGGCGCCGGGAGGGACGAGATGATCGATCCACGGCATAGCGACAGCGACGGCGATGCCGCCGGAAGCACCGCCTTCGCCGCCGGCGTCCGCGAGGCGGCAGCCGCGCTCCGCGCCCTCTTCGAGCCGACGCCGCTCCAGCGCAACGACTTCCTCTCGGCGCGCTACGGCGGCGACATCTGGCTCAAGCGCGAGGACCTGACCCCGGTCCGCTCCTACAAGCTCCGCGGCGCCTTCAACGCCATGCGCAAGATTCTCGCCGATCGCTCGGCCCCGGCGCGCTTCGTCTGCGCCTCGGCCGGCAACCACGCCCAGGGCATGGCCTTCGCCTGCCGCCACTTCGGCGTCGAGGGCGTCGTCTTCATGCCGGTGACCACCCCCCGCCAGAAGATCGACAAGACGCACCAGTTCGGCGGCGGCCAGGTCGAAATCCGCCTCGTCGGCGACTATTTCGATGCCAGCCTCGCCGCCGCCCGCGCCTTCGCCGCCGAGACCGGCGCGACATTCCTCCCGCCCTTCGACGACGCCGACGTGATCGAGGGCCAGGCGACCTGCGCCCTCGAGATCCTCGAGCAGTTCCCCGGCAAGCCCGACATCATCGTCGTCCCGGTCGGCGGCGGCGGCCTTTCCGCCGGCATCGTCGCGCTGACCCGCGTCCTCTCGCCCGACACCGCCCTCCGCTTCGTCGAGCCCCTCGGCGCCCCGAGCCTGCGCCGCGCGCTGGAGGCCCGCGTCCAGGTGACGCTGCCGCAGCTCGACAACTTCGTCGACGGCGCCGCCGTCGCCCGCATCGGCGACCTCAACTGGCAGGCGCTCCGCGATTTCGAGCCCGCCGACGTCACCCTGTCGCCCGAGGGCCGGATCTGCGCGACGATGGTCGAGATGCTCAACGTCGAGGGCATCGTCCTCGAACCCGCCGGCGCCCTCGCCATCGACGCGCTGCATGACCTCGGGCCCCTCGACGGCCGCTCGGTGGTCGCGATCGTCTCGGGCAGCAACTTCGACTTCGAGCGTCTGCCCGACGTCAAGGAGCGGGCGCTGCGCTGGGAGGGCCGCAAGAAGTACTACATCCTCCGCCTGCCCCAGCGTCCCGGCGCGCTCCGCGAATTCCTCGCCGTGCTCGGCCCCGACGACGACATCTCGCGGTTCGAGTACCTCAAGAAGTCGGCGCGCAATTTCGGCTCCGTCCTGCTCGGCATCGAGACCGGCGCCCGCGGCAACTTCGCCGGGCTCGAAGCGCGGATGAAGGAGGCCGGCTTCACCTGGCTCGACATCACCGACGACGCCGTCATCACCAGCCTGATCATCTGACGCCATGGAACTCGCCGCCACCCTCTACGGCCAGCAGACCGACAAGTCGGCCGACCGCACGCCCCTCGTCATCGCCCACGGCCTCTTCGGCTCCGGCCGCAACTGGGGCGCGATCGCGAAACGCCTCGCCGCCGACCGCCCGGTGATCGCCGTCGACATGCGCAACCACGGCGACAGCCCGACCGCGGCGGTCAACGACTACCCCGCGATGGCGGCGGACCTCGGCGAGACCATCGCCGCCCACGGCGGCCAGGCCGACCTCCTCGGCCACTCGATGGGCGGCAAGGCGGCGATGGTGCTCGCCCTGACCGAGCCCGCCCGCATCCGCCGCCTGATCGTCGCCGACATGGCCCCGGTCGCCTACGACCGCACCCAGCTTCCCTACGTCGTCGCGATGCAGGCCGTCGATCTCGCCACGATCACCCGCCGCGGCGACGCCGACGCCGCCCTCGCCGCCGCGGTCCCCGAGGCCGCCGTCCGCGCCTTTCTCCTCCAGAGCCTCGCCCTCGGCCCCGAGGGCGCCGCCTGGAAGCTGAACCTCCCCGTTCTCGGCGCCGAGATGCCGAAGATCATGGGCTTCCCCACCGTCGCCGGCTCCTTCGCCGGCCCGGCGCTGTTCCTGACCGGCGCCCTTTCCGACTACGTCCGCCCCGATGCCTGGCCCCGCATCCGTGCCCTCTTCCCCGCGGCGCGCCACGAGGCCCTCGCCAACGCCGGCCACTGGCTCCACGCCGACGCCCCCGCCGCCTTCATCGCCGCCGTCCAGTCCTTCCTCGACGCCTGACCCCCGTTCCCGCCGCGAGTCCCGCACCCCACTGGACGCCACCCGACGGCATTGCTAAAGGGAGCGCGCGCCGCAGTAGCTCAGCTGGTAGAGCACGTCATTCGTAATGATGGGGTCGGGGGTTCGAGTCCCTTCTGCGGCACCACTACAATCCGGAGCCTTGCCTCGGCACCTTCGGCTTCAGGCGAATCGCGGCTGCCATCTTTTTGGAACCGCTGATGCCGCGAGTGACCTGACAAGCGCCAGCACCGCCGTACGGGTATCACCGTCCATCGCGAGGAACGCCCCGTACAGGTTCTCCATCTCCACGCCGGCTTCTCCCGGCTCTCCCGTGATCACGAGCAAGAGCTTCGCCCGTCTCCTTCAGAAGGTAGGCGACCGGCACGCGGAGAGACTCCGCAATGAGGACGAGCCGTCCCGCTCCGATGCGGTTGGAGCCTTTCTCGTACTTCTGGATCTGACCACAGGTGACGCCCAGCTGGTCCGCGAGTTTACTCTGCGTCATGTTGAGCATCTTGCGGCGATCGCGAACCCTGCTGCCGATGGCAGCGTCGAGCGCCGCAGCGTACAGGAACAGGCCCATCGAGCGGTCGTCCGACCCTTGATCGTTCTCCGCGGCTTGGCCCGCGAGATAGCCGGCCTGTGCTGGCTGGCCGCTGGTGGGTTCCGACGTTTGAAGCTGATTGGGCACGAGCGAGTGCTCCTTTTTCTGAATGACGAAAACTCTCACACAGGCACTAAGTCCGGATTCCAAGGTTTTGGGTGTTCCGCATTGAACACACCGCCGGCACATCGGGCGAGCTCCGCTGCGCGGGAGAAACCTCTCCGGCGACTAACAACGGCGACGGCAAGGCCGACTTCCACCTTACCCTGTCCAACCTGCATGCGCTCACCGCACAAGATTTTATCCTTTGACCACGATTCCCTCTGATCGGACGGCCCGTCGCCTCAAGCGGGGGGCCGAACGGATCCATAGACGAAGCTGTCGTTGATCTCGGGGCGATCTCTGATGTCGGAAAGACAACACCCTTTGCCAGCAGGAGAAGGCTGGCTCCAGATCCTGCCGCCATTCCCCGCCGAAGCGAAACCGAGATTATTCTTTGATATGCGGTTTCTCGTGAAGACGGCGTTTAGGAGCGAGGGATAGACTTCAATCCGCCCGTTATAACTGATCAAGCCAAGATCCCGGAACTTGTTCATGAAGGTGTTTACACGCGCCCGAGTTGTTCCTATCATTTGCGCAAGGGTCTCTTGACTGATATTGGCAATGACGGGCGTGGGCTCTTCGTCCTTTCCGAAGTTTGCCAATATAAGGAGCAAGCGCGCCAAGCGTTTTTCGCTCGAGTTGAACAACTGATCCACCAGATCAGCTTCGACACGGATCGTGCGGTGAAGCAGATAGGCTATGAATGCTTCCGAAAATTGAGGCTCGTCGCTTAAGAGTTTGGTGGCTGCTGCTCTCTCGATTTGTAGCACGCTGACAGCGGAAAGCGCAGTCGCGGTAGCCATACGCCGCGGCTGGCCGGCAAGGCAGCCCTCGCCGAAGAAGTCGTCTTTCTGGAGCAGGGCGACGACGGCCTCTTTCCCTTGCTCGGAGATGACCGTCAACTTCGCGACGCCCTCCTCGATGAAAAAGAGTGCGTCTGCACGATCCCCCTGCTGAAAGAAAATATGGCCTTCCGGATAAGCTCCGTTGCTCTTGCCGGTAGCAATCTTTGGAAAGATTGACCTGGGGTCGAATGCAATTTTGGGCTTCTTGGCCAATAGTGACCTCCAAAGGATCCGGCCGCGGTCAAGTCGCTCCTTGCCATCGTCGCTGAAAGCACTCGCCGCGACTTCGGCCCGTCCAACTGCAGTCGCAGTAGACACAGCGCCGCGTCCAAACGGGCCGACACGGTTCTAGAGCTTATGCCCGCCGCGAAGCTGGCGGCAATGTCTTTTTTTTCCCCGGTATGTTCAATGTAGAACATGCAAGCGTGCTGCGGACAACTTAGCCTTTTCTCCGGGGTTCCGTCGATCGATCAAAAAAGGGGCGCGCCCCCTCGCGCTCCATCAGAAAACGGAACGGCCCCTCCCGTTCCATTTGCTTTGATCGTCGGAACCCTTTTGCCAACCTCTACCAGCCTGCCCCCGCCTGGCGGTCCGATTCAAATCCAATGAATTGTTCGGCGGCTATGGCAAACGTCGATGATTTCGATCTTGGTTGATCGACGCAGACAGGGTCGCGGCGGGCGATCAGGCCTTCGATTTTCTGGGGACCGGAGCCTTCACCGGCGCCGGTGGCGAGGTGCGTTACAGCTTCGTCGGCACGAATGCGCTGGTTTCCACCGACACGGACGGAAACAAAGTGGCCGACTTCGTGGTTCAACTCGACCACCACGTGATCTTAACAGCGGGCGACTTCATCCTGTAGGAACCGCTCCTGCGAAGTCCCGGATGGGCTGCCAGCTTTTGCCGGCAGCCCATCATTCTGAAACCGGGGATGTTCTTTTCCGAAGCCGTGAGCGAGAAACGCACTCGGGTCGCCGGAGAAAGCAGGCCATGGCACGCGAATACGACTACATCATCGTCGGCGGCGGCAGTACCGGCTGCGTGGCGGCGTGGCGCATGGTGCGGGAGTTCGGGGCGCGGGTGCTCCTGCTCGAAGCCGGCGGGCGCCGGATGAGCCCGATCATGCATTTCCCGGCCGGCTACATGAAGTACCTGGCCCGCGACACCTATCTCGACATGCACCAGATGGTGCCGCAGCCCCAGCTCGACGGCCGCAGCACGATCGTCCCGCAGGCGCGCGTGCTCGGCGGCGGCTCTTCGGTCAACGCCATGGTCTACATGCGCGGGCAGAGCGGCGACTACGACGCCTGGGCGCGGACGCTGGGGACCGGCCACGACTGGTCCTGGCCGGACATGCTGGAGCATTTCAGGACGCTGGAAGGCAACGACCACCTCGGCGGCCCGGCGCACGGGACCGAAGGACGGCTTCGTGTTTCGGCACCCTTCCATCGCGCGCCGATGACCGACGCCTTCGTGGCCGCGGTCCAGAACGCCGGGGAGCGTTTCAACGCCGATTTCAATGCCGGGCGCCAGCGCGGCGTCGGCTACATGCAGTCCACCATCGGCCCGGATCGCCGGCGCTGCAGCGCGGTCGACGCCTTCCTGTCGCAGGTGGAGGACGATCCAGCGCTCGAGGTCCGCACCGACGCGCGCGTCGAGCGGATCATCATCGAGAACGGTCGCGCGACCGGCGTCGCGCTGCGCCAGGGCAACGAGCGCGTGCAGGTCCACGCCAGTGCCGGGGTCGTGCTCGCGGCCGGGACCTACGTCACTCCGAAAATCCTGATGCTGTCGGGGATCGGCGACGCGGAGCAGCTCGGCAAGGTCGGCATCGACGTCGCCTGCCACCTCCCCGGCGTCGGCCAGAACCTGCAGGACCACTGCGAGGTGCCGGTCATCGTCAGGAGCAACGGTCGCTACGGCTACTACGGCGAGGATCGCGGCTGGCGGATGATCCGGAACGGCCTCGAATACCTGATGTTTCGGTCCGGTCCGGTGACGACCACCGGCGTCGAGGCCTGTGCGTTCGTCAACCCCGACGATCCGGACGCCGACGCCACCGTCAAGATCTACTGCGTGCCCACCGTCTACGTCGATCGCGACGTCTCCGGCGTCGAGCCCTGCGACGGCCTCACCATGACCTGCTGCCTGCTCCGGCCGCGGTCGCGCGGATCGGTGGCGCTGCGCTCGGCCGACCCCGACGACAAGCCGCTGATCGACGGCGGCTTCCTGCGCGACCCGGAAGACATGGCCACGCTGGTCAAGGCCATGCGGATCGCCCGCGGCTTCGTGCAGGAGCATCCGCTGGCGGGACTGATCGCCGGCGAGATCGTCCCCGGCAAGGACGCGACCAGCGACGAGGCGCTGAGCGCCCATGCGAAACGCATGGTCAAGACCAACTATCACCCGGTGGGCACCTGCAAGATGGGAACCGACGACGATCCCATGGCCGTCGTCGACCCCGGCACGATGGCCGTCCGGGGCGTGGAGGGCCTCTATGCGGTCGACTGTTCGGTGATGCCGACCATCGTCAGTGGCAACACCAACGCTCCCGCCATGGCGGTGGCCAACAAGGCCGCCGGATTGATCTGCCAGGCGGCGGGGCACACAGCCTGAACTTCAAGACACGGCGCGCCGTTCACGGCCGAGACTGTGCGGATCGCCTGTCCTTCAGCCGGCCAGCCGCCCGTCCGTCGCCAGCGCGAGGCCGTCGACGACCGCGGTGAATGCCTCGGAGCGGCGGAGCGCCGCGGCGGGACAGACCTGACGGGCGATGGCGCCGACCAGCCGCATCAGGCTCGAGCCGCCGACGAGGATGACGCTGCCGATCTCCTCGGCCGGGACACCGGCCAGCGCGAGGGTCTCCTCGGCGGCCGCGCGGAGGTCCGCCTCGAACCCGTGCAGGGCGGCGTCGAGCGAGCCGGGCGAGATCGGCGCCGACAGGCCCGGCTCGACGAACCCCATGGCGATCCGGCCCGGACCGCCGGCCTCGTTCGCCGCGATCTTGCCGCGCTCGACGGCGAAGGCGAGCTCGTGGCCGAGTTCGTGCTCCAGCACCGCCAGCAGCCGGTTCATCCGTCGCGGCTCCACCGCGACCCGCACCATCCGCGCGACCTCGCGCCGGGTTTCCGGGGTGTAGAGGAAGGGTATGCGCGCCCAGCTCGCCAGGTCGGCATAGATCGCATTGGGCACCGGAAGCAGCCCGGGCCCCATCTCGCGGCGGAGTTCGCCGCCATGGCCGAGCCGCGGCATGACGTGGGTCAGCGAGACCCTGCGGTCGAAATCCGTTCCGCCGAGCCGGATGCCGTGGCTGGCAAGGATGCGCATCGCGCCAGCCTCGACCCGGAACACCGAGAAATCCGAGGTACCCCCTCCGATATCGATGACGAGCCCGAGGGCGTCGGCCGCGCCGGGACCGTGGCAGGCGAGCGCCGCCGCCTCGGGCTCGGCCATGAAGGCGACCTCGTCGAAGCCCGCCGCGGCGTAGCAGGCGCGGAGGTCGGCCTCGGCGCGGGCGTCGCGCGCCGGATCGGCGGTGTGGAAATGCACCGGACGCCCCGACAGCACCCGGACATGGCGCCGGCCGGTCGCCGCCTCGGCCCGGTCGCGGAGCGTGGCGAGAAAGGCGGTGATCACATCGGCCAGCGTCCGCCGCCGGCCACCGATCAGCCGCGGCTCGTGGACCAGGGCTGTGCCGAGCACGCTCTTCAGCGCGCGCATGTAGCGGCCCGGCTCGCCGGAAATCAGCGCCTCGCCAGCGGCGTCGCCGATCTTCATCGCGCCGCCCTCCGCCGGAAAGAATACCGCTGTCGGCAGGGTGTCGGACCCGGCCTGGATGGACAGCCGGCGCGGCACGCCGTTCGCGAGGATGGCCGCTGCGGAATTCGACGTGCCGAAATCGACGGCGAGTGTGTCCGATGCCATGGCTGCCGTCTCGTTGATCTGAGGGAGGCCGGAGCTACCGGATCCGGGCGCGGCTCACAAGGCGGCACGACCGCTGGCGGACAGGCGTGATCGCGGGCGGTCCGGCCGGTTGGCCTCGCCCGCCCGATTGGTCAGTCGACGAGCGTGGCCAGGGCCGACCGGCGATCCGCGGGCTTGAGCTTCAGGAACAGCGCGCGCGCCTGCTTGATGTCCTTGGCGGTCCCGGTCTCCTCGGCACGCTTGAGCGCCACGACGATCGCATCGTCCGGCGAGCCGATGAAGGCCAGCGCCTTGGCCAGTCGACCCATGGTCTCCCGATCGATATTGGTGTCGTCCATCGCAAATCCTCCTGCCGACAATCTCCCGCGCGGGTCTACTCGAATGCCCGGCACAGCGCAAAGCCATGGGCCGGCCCCATGCAGACCTGGCTCACGCGAGGAGCCGCGCCGCCCCTACTGCCACATCGCCCGCATCCGCGCCGCGAGGTCGACCACCGGACGCTCCGGTTGCGCATCCGGGTCACCCGGACGCGCCGCCGGGGCCACCGGCCAGGTGGTGCGGTCGAAACGGTCGAGGATGCCGTCCGGAATGAAGCGGGTCCGCGTGGCGTAGACGTGGCGGTCGCCGGCGCGGTGCTGGCCGTGGACGTAGAACCGCTGCGGCGCCATCAGGTGCAGCCCGTCGCGGGCGCGGGTCATCGCCACGTAGAGGAGGCGGCGCTCCTCGTCGACTTCGGCGCTGGTCCCGGTGCCGAGGTCGGACGGAATGCAGCCGTCGACGCAGTTGAGGACGAAGACCTGCCGCCACTCCTGCCCCTTGGCCGAGTGGATGGTCGAGAGGATCAGGTAGTCCTCGTCGCGGTGCGGCACCCCGGCATGATCGCTGCTCGCCCCCGGCGGATCGAGGGTGATCTCGGTCAGGAACCGCTCGCGGTCGGCGAAGCCCGCCGCGATCGCCTCGAGCTGGAGCAAATCCGCCGCCCGCACCGTCGCGTCCTCGTGGAGGCGATCGAGATGCGGCCCATACCAGGCGCGCACGGCGCTGACCTCCGCCGGCCAGTCGGGGCGGGCGCGCAGCACGGCGAGGAGGCCCGCGAAGGCCGCCCAGTCCGCCGCCGCCCGTCGCGGCACCGTCGCTTCCGCCAACGCCCGCGCCGGATCGGCCGCCCCGCGCGCGGCGTCGAGCAGCGCCCCCGCGGTCGACGGCCCGATGCCCGGCACCAGCTGGAGCACCCGGAAACCGGACACCCGGTCGGCCGGGTTCTGGGCGAAGCGCAGGCAGGCGAGCACGTCCTTGACGTGGGCGCTGTCGAGGAACTTCAGCCCCCCGAACTTCACGAACGGGATGTTCCGCCGCACCAGCTCGACCTCGAGCGGCCCGGAGTGGCTGCTGGTCCGGAACAGCACCGCCTGCTGCTTCAACGCCGTCCCCGCCTCGCGCGCCTCGAGCACCTGCCGGCAGATGTAGTCGACCTGCCCCGCCTCGTCGCGCACCGCCACCAGCGCCGGCCGCGCCCCCGTCGGGCGATCGCTGCGCAACGTCTTCAGGTAGCCCTCGCCCGCCTCGGCGATCACCCCGTTGGCCGCTGCGAGGATCTCCGGCGTCGAGCGGTAGTTCTGTTCCAGGGCGACCACCCGCGCCCGCGGGGTGAAATGCCCGGGAAAATCGAGGATGTTGCGGACCTCGGCCGCCCGGAATGCATAAATCGACTGCGCGTCGTCGCCGACGACGGTCATCCCCCGGCCGTCGGGCTTCAGCGCCAGCAGGATCTCGGCCTGCAGGCGATTGGTGTCCTGATACTCGTCGACGAGGACGTGGTCGAACCGGCCGCCGATCTCCGCCGCCAGCGCCGGCTCCTGCATCATCGCGGCCCAGAGCAGCAGCAGGTCGTCGTAGTCGAGCACCGCGCTCTCCTGCTTGGCCGCGACGTAGGCGGCGAACAGCCCGCGCAGGGCGTCCTCCCACTCGGCGCACCACGGGAAATGACGGCGCAGCACCGCGCCAAGGTCGGCGCGGGCGTTGACGGTGCGCGAATAGATCGCAAGGCACGTCCCCTTGGTCGGGAAGCGCCGCTCCCCGGCCGCGAGCCCGAGCCGGTGACGGGCAATCGCCATCAGGTCGGCAGAATCCTCGCGGTCGTGGATGGTGAAGGCCGGGTCGAGCCCCACCGCCGTCGCCTGCTCGCGCAGAAGCCGCGCCCCGATGGCGTGGAAGGTCCCCGCCCAGGTCAGCCCCTCGGCGAGCACGGACGCCCGCGGCCCGAGCACCTCGGCGGCGATGCGCTCCGCCCGCCGGGTCATCTCCGCCGCCGCCCGCCGCGAGAAGGTCATCAGCAGGATGCGCCGCGGATCGGCGCCGGTCGAGACGAGATGGGCCAGCCGGTGGACGAGCGTGCTGGTCTTGCCCGTCCCCGCCCCGGCGATGACGAGCAGCGGCGGCGCCACCGCACCCGCCCCATGCACCACGGCCGCGCGCTGCTCGGGGTTGAGGCGCGCCAGCGGATCGGGCGGAAGCGGGGCGATTTCCATGGCGCGCATGAAGCCCTGTTTTCGCTTTGTTCGCAAGCGGCGCCAGCACGACAATCAACCCCCGGGACCTGTCGCAGATCTGCGACAGCCGTGGCCCCCCGCGCCGCGACCCCGGGCTGACCCCGCCCGGGGGATTCGCGG
This sequence comes from uncultured Alphaproteobacteria bacterium, assembly GCA_963798235.1. Lineage (GTDB taxonomy): Bacteria > Pseudomonadota > Alphaproteobacteria > Rhodobacterales > Rhodobacteraceae > Amaricoccus. Next base: position 177,218 of record CAWCSN010000008.1, read on the forward strand.
CAGGCTCTCCGTCAGTTGCCGCACTCAAGCGGCGTCCTCATCCGGGAGGGATGACAATGACCAAGATCGAGACGGTTACCGCGGCAAAGACCCCATTCGCCGAGCGCTACGGCAACTACATCGGCGGTCAGTGGACCGCGCCGAAGGCCGGTCGCTACTTCGAGAACACCTCGCCGGTCAACGGCCAGCTGCTTTGCGAGGTCGCCCGCTCCGACGCCGACGACGTCGAGGCCGCCCTCGACGCCGCCCACGCCGCCAAGGACGCCTGGGGCAAGACCGCGCCGGCCGAGCGCGCGCTGATCCTCAACCGCATCGCCGATCGCATGGAGGAGAACCTCGAGCTGCTCGCCACGGCCGAGACCTGGGACAACGGCAAGCCGATCCGCGAGACGACCGCCGCCGACCTGCCGCTTGCCATCGATCACTTCCGCTACTTCGCCGGCTGCATCCGCGCGCAGGAAGGCTCGATGTCGCAGATCGACGACGACACCGTCGCCTACCACTTCCACGAGCCGCTCGGCGTCGTCGGCCAGATCATCCCGTGGAACTTCCCGATCCTGATGGCGGTCTGGAAGCTCGCCCCCGCGCTCGCCGCCGGCAACTGCGTCGTGCTGAAGCCGGCCGAGCAGACCCCGGCCTCGATCCTGGTGCTGGCCGAGCTGATCGGCGACCTGCTGCCGCCGGGCGTGCTCAACATCGTCAACGGCTTCGGGCTGGAAGCCGGCAAGCCGCTCGCCTCCTCGAACCGCGATCGCCAAGATCGCCTTCACCGGCGAGACGACCACCGGCCGGCTGATCATGCAGTACGCCAGCCAGAACCTGATCCCGGTGACGCTGGAACTCGGCGGCAAGTCGCCGAACATCTTCTTCGCCGACGTCGCCGCCGAGGACGACGACTTCTTCGACAAGGCGATCGAGGGCTTCGTCATGTTCGCGCTCAACCAGGGCGAGGTCTGCACCTGCCCCAGCCGCGCGCTGATCCAGGAGTCGATCTACGACCGCTTCATGGAACGCGCCATCGCGCGCGTCGAGGCGATCAAGCAGGGCAACCCGCTCGACATGGCCACGATGATCGGCGCGCAGGCCTCGAGCGAACAGCTGGAGAAGATCCTCTCCTACATCGACATCGGCAAGCAGGAAGGCGCCGAGGTCCTGACCGGCGGCGAGCGTGCCGAACTGCCGGGCGAGCTCGGCGGCGGCTACTACGTCAAGCCGACGGTCTTCAAGGGCCACAACAAGATGCGCATCTTCCAGGAGGAGATCTTCGGCCCGGTGGTCTCGGTGACCACCTTCAAGGACGACGCCGACGCGCTCGCGATCGCCAACGACACGCTCTACGGCCTCGGCGCCGGCGTCTGGACCCGCGACGGCAACCGCGCCTACCGCTTCGGCCGCGGCATCCAGGCCGGCCGGGTGTGGACCAACTGCTACCACGCCTATCCGGCCCACGCGGCCTTCGGCGGCTACAAGCAGTCCGGCATCGGGCGCGAGAACCACAAGATGATGCTCGACCACTACCAGCAGACCAAGAACATGCTGGTCAGCTACAGCCCGAAGAAGCTCGGCTTCTTCTGATCCAGGTTAGGGGCGGCGCCACGGCGCCGCCTTATCTTTTTCCAAGACCCGACTGGGAGGACAGACCATGGCCAGGACCATGAAGGCCGCCGTCGTGCGGGAATTCGGCAAGCCGCTGACCATCGACGAGGTGCCGGTCCCCGAGCCCGGCCCCGGCATGATCCAGGTCGCCATCCAGGCGTCCGGGGTCTGCCACACCGATCTCCACGCCGCGGAAGGCGACTGGCCGGTCAAACCCAACCCGCCGTTCATCCCCGGCCACGAGGGCGTCGGCTTCGTCTCCGCCGTCGGCAAGGGCGTCACCGTCGTCAAGGAAGGCGACCGCGTTGGCGTGCCGTGGCTCTACACCGCCTGCGGCCACTGCCGCCATTGCCTCGGCGGCTGGGAGACGCTCTGCACCGAGCAGCAGAATACGGGCTATTCGGTCAACGGCGGGTTTGCCGACTACGTCGTCGCCGATCCGAATTACGTCGGCCACCTGCCAGCCAACATCGGCTTCGCCGAGATGGCGCCGATCCTCTGCGCCGGCGTCACCGTCTACAAGGGGCTCAAGGTCACCGACACCAAGCCGGGCGACTGGGTGGTGATCTCCGGCATCGGCGGCCTCGGCCACATGGCGGTGCAATACGCCAAGGCGATGGGGTTGAACGTCGCCGCCGTCGACATCGACGACAGGAAGCTCGAGCTGGCGAAGAAGCTCGGTGCCACGCTCACCGTCAATGCGATGAACGAGGAACCGGCCGAGGTCATCAGGCGCGAGACTGGCGGCGGCGCGCAGGGCGTGCTGGTGACGGCGGTCAGCCGCAAGGCCTTCGAGCAGGCGATCGGCATGGTCGGCCGCGGCGGCACGGTGGCGCTGAACGGCCTGCCACCGGGGGACTTCCCGCTCGACATCTTCGGCATGGTGCTCAACGGCATCACCGTCCGCGGCTCGATCGTCGGCACCCGCCTCGACCTGCAGGAGTTCGATCGACTTCGCCGCGCAGGGCAAGGTCAAGGCGACGATCCACACCGCGAAGATCGAGGAGATCAACGAGGTCTTCGCGAAGATGCGCAAGGGCGAGATCGAGGGCCGCATCGTCCTGGACATGGCGGGCTGAGGCGATGGCCGTCGAAGCGGCAGAGGCTGCGGGCCTCGGCAAGGTGAGCGCCACAGCCTCGGCGCTCGCCCTCCTTGCCGAGATCGTGGCGGACCACGGGCCGGTGCTGTTCCACCAGTCCGGGGGCTGCTGCGACGGGTCCTCGCCGATGTGCTATGCGGTCGGGGAGTTCATCCTCGGCGACCGGGATGTGCGGCTCGGCGAGATCGGCGGCGCGTCCTTCTACATCAGCGGAGCGCAGTACGACGTCTGGAAGCACACCGACCTCGTCATCGACGTGGTGCCGGGGCGGGGCGGGATGTTCTCGCTCGACAACGGCCGCGAGCGGCGCTTCCTGACCCGCTCGACGATCTGCCTTCCGCCCGCGGGCTGACCGGGGAAAGCACGGGCCGCCCCGTGTCATCGCAGCGGCCGCGCTTGCCCGAAGGCCCCTGCCCCCCTATCTTCGAAGGCAACGCTCGAATTCAGGACCGCCGCCCATGCAGCTCTCCATTCCGCCGCGGGTCACCGACCGCGCCTTTGCCCGCATCCACGAGATCGGCTCGCAGCCGCTCCGCGTCGCGGTCGAGGGGGGCGGCTGCTCCGGCTTCCAGTACGACATCCGCCTCGACGAGGCGGCGGCCGACGACCTGGTGCTGGAGAAGGACGGTGCCCGGGTGCTCATCGACCCGGTGTCGCTGCCCTTTCTCACCGACGCCGAGATCGACTTCGCCGACGAGCTGATCGGCGCGCGCTTCGTGGTCCGCAATCCGAACGCCGCCACCTCCTGCGGCTGCGGCACCAGCTTCTCCATCTGAGCCAGACGGGTCCGGCGCTGCGCCTGAGGGAAGGCGCGGCGGTCCGGCAGCACGGTCTGCGCACGCGTGCGCAGACGATCAAGCCGTTGATGAGGCACCATATTCGTTGGCGCATTAACTTTTCATTCATGCCCGTTGGCGCTGGGGCCGGGCGGCATTGCCGCGCCGCCTTTCCATGCATCCGTCGGCGACCAAACGCTGAAGGCGCTCGTGCATGAGACCGTGCGGCAGGCGGAATGAGGAGGCCATCGCAGTGGATTTTGCGCCTCCAGTTTACCGGCCCGGGGCCGCGGGTCACGCAGTGGCTGGCAAGTTCTTCAAGGCGCACCCATATGGTGGCCTGACCGTCTGCACAGCGCCCCGAGGACTCGTCGATGGAACGCTCCGCTCCCGAACTCGCCACCTATGTCCGCACGCCGCTCGCCGATGCGCATGTCGCCCATCTGCGCGAGATCGGAGAGGTGGTGACTTTTGCTCCAGGCGACACGCTCGTCGCCTTCGGCGCGCCGAACGAGGCCTTCTTCTACATACTTGAGGGCGAGGCCGCGGCCTATGACGAGGTCTCCGGCACGCGATACGGCAACGCCACGCTCGGGCCGACGCAGTTCACCGGCGAGATGAGCTTTCTGACCGGCGGTCGGGCGCTCCTGACCAACAAGGCCGAGACGTCGATCACCGCGATCCGCGTGCGGCGCGCAGCGATGCTCGAGGCGCTCGCGGCAATCCCGGAGATGAGCGACATCATCGTCACGGTCTTCGCCGCACGCCGCCGGCGCCTGATCGAAAGCGGGCAGGCCGGACTGACCTTGATCGGTGCGGAGGCCGACCGCGCTGTCCGCCGGATCGAGGCCTTTGCCGCCCAGAACCTCATTCCCTACCGCTCCCACTCCCTCGGCAGCCCGGAGGCGGCAGCAATGGCGACGCGCTGTGGCATCGCACCGGGCGCGCCCGCGGTCGTGCTCGGCGAGCGCGACGTCATCACGGAGTCCCACGCCGCGCGAGCTCGCCCGCCGGCTCGGCCTCGACCTCGCCGTCGAGGAGGGCGCGCGCTTCGACGTGGTGGTCGTCGGCGGTGGCCCGGCGGGCCTGGCGGCCGGCGTCTATGCCGGCGCGGAGGGGCTTTCCGGACTGGTGATCGACGAACTTGCGGTGGGCGGCCAGGCCGCGACTTCGTCACGAATCGAAAACTATATGGGTTTCCCGACCGGCATCTCCGGCGCCGATCTCTGCGCACGGGGCGAGATCCAGGCGCTGAAGTTCGGCACCCGCTTCGCGGTGCCGCGGCGGGTGACGAGTGCGCAGGTCGTCCCAGAGGGATTCCAGCTCACGCTCGATGACGGCGTGACGGTAGAGGCCGGTGCCGTCGTCGTCGCGACCGGCGTGCAATACCGGCGCCTGCCCCTGGACCGGCTGGAGCACTTCGAGGGCGCCGGCGTCTCCTACGCCGCGACCGAACTCGAAGCGAGGCACGTCCAGAACCGCGGTGCGGTCGTCGTCGGCGGCGGCAACTCGGCCGGCCAGGCGGCGATGTTTCTCAGCCGCCGGGCGGCCCATGTGCATCTCGTGGTGCGCGGCACCTCGCTCGCGGCCTCGATGTCGGACTACCTGGTCGAGCGCATCCGTCGAAACCCTGGCATCACCATCCACTTCAATTCGGAGGTTACGGCGCTCCACGGCGACGCCGTACTCGAAGGCGTGACACTCGCCCGCCGCGACGGATCCGCGGAGGAGCAAGTCCCCGCGGCGGGGCTCTTCATCATGGTGGGGGCAGCGCCCAACACCGCCTGGCTCGCGGAACTTGTCGCACTCGACACGAAGGGCTTCGTGCCGACGGAGGACGGCTTCGCGACCTCGCGTCCGGGCGTCTTCGCAGTCGGCGACGTGCGCGCGGGCTCGGTCAAGCGGGTCGCCTCGGCGGTCGGCGAGGGCTCGGTCGTCATCTCGAAGGTCTGGTCGCACCTGAACGGCAGTGTCTGATCCAACGAGATGCTGTCTGCCGCTTTGGGTCTGGAACCGAGATCTCCTTGGCGGGCCCTTGAAGGGTCATCAGAAGCAGAGGATCTCCGCCTCGGCCTGCGCCCGGCGCAGGTTGGCGGCGATGTCGCGAACTGCCGGCGTTCCCCGGAACATCGCCCCGCGTTCGCCAGGCGCGAGGCGCATGCGCAGCACCGTCTCGGCCTCGACATAGGCGTCGTAGGGCAGGATGCCGGCGATCTGGTCGATCGAGCACGAGCAGCGGGTGAGCGCGTCCTGGGTCTGGCCGTTGGTCGCCATGCAGCCGAAGACGTACTCCGCCCGCGCGTCGGTCGGGTAGTCGTTGACCACCGGCGGCGGCGCCGACTGGGCCAGCACCGCCCCCGGAAGCGAGAGGGCGAGCGGCAGGGATAAGGCGAGCCCGAGGGCAAGGCGGCGCATGTCAGTCCTCCGCGATCAGCACCAGCTTCTCATGATAGCCGTCCGCGCCGGCAGCGGTATCGGCCGAAAGTTCGAGGATGCGGTCCGGCCGCGCCGGATCGAAGCGCAGGCGGATGGTGAGGTCGGCGAAAACGCCCATCTTCGCCTTGTTGGCATCGGTGGCGAAGGGCGTCAGCACCACCTCGCGCGCCCCGTCGCCGCTGCCGAGATCGGCGGCGACCAGCGCCTCGCGGATGCGGTTGCGGATGTAGTAGGGGCTGCCCCCGGTCTTCTCCGCGACCGCCCGCACGGTCGTCTCGAGGAAATAGAGCAGCAGGGGGTTGGCGACCCCGGTCGGGAAGGTCCCCATCGGCTGCGGCTTGCCGTCGGCCTCCTTCACCAGGATCAGCGACCGGTCGGCGCCGTCGGCGTGGACCTCCAGCCGCACCGCCCCGCCGGTCACGTCGGTGAGGGTGCCGCCGTCCGGCACCACCCGGTCCTCGGTATAGGCGACCTCGCTGCCCACGGGCGCCTCGGCGAAGACGTTCGGGGCCATCAGCAGGTCGCTCAGGGCGCCGGCCGACACGGCCTGCGGCAGGAGTGCGAGAAACGGGAGGAGAAACAGCCGCGGCGTCATTCGTCGTCCTTCATGATCAGCTGGAAGCCGCGCCCGCGCAGGGTGCGCAGCACGAGGCCGTAGTCGGTGAAATTGGCAAGCTTGCGGCGCAGGTAGCCGACATAGACGTCGACGACGTTTTCCGTCGCCCCGCCATGCGGCGCCCACAGCGCGTCGAAGATCTCGCCCCGGGTCGCCAGCGCGCCCTTGCGGGCGAGAAGCCACCCGAGCAGGTCGCCCTCGCGCTCGGTCAGCGGCACCGGCCGCGGGCCGCCATCGACGATCCGGGTCAGCGGGTCGTAGACCAGCCCGCCGAGCCGCAACGGCTCCTGCCGCGGCGCGGCCCGGTGCAGCTGGACCTCGAGCCGGGCGATGAGTTCGCTGAGCTGGAAGGGCTTGACGATATAGTCCTGCGCCCCGGCATCGAGCCCCTCGGCGCGGTCCTCGACGCGCGCCAGCGCGCTCAGCATCAGGGCCGGCATCCGGTGCCCGCGCCGGCGCAGGTCGGCGAGCAGCGCCGCCCCGCTGTCGGTCCCGAGCATCATGTCGATGATCGCGGCGTCGATGCCGCCGGCCTCGACCCGCGCCGACGCCGCCTCGGCGGTCTCGGCCCAGTCGGCGCCATAGCCCGAGGCCGCCAGCCCGCGGCAGAGCAGCGAGGCGATGTCGGGGTCGTCCTCGACGATCAGCACCTGCACCATCAGCCCGGCCCCGCCTGCACCTGTTCCGCCCCCACCTGGTCCGCCTGCACCTGTTCGGGGACCGCCAGCGGCAGGTGCATCACCAGCCGCAGGCCGCGCCCCTCCGCCGCCTCCGCGCGGAGGCTGCCGCCGTGAGCCTCGACCACCCAGCGGGCGAGTGCAAGCCCGACCCCGAAGCCCGAGGCGCCGGCCCCGGCGCCGCGCGCAAAGCGGTCGAGCACCGGACCGAGCATCTCCGGGGCAAGTCCCGGCCCGTCGTCGGTCACCGTCACCCGCGCGGCGCCGCCCTCGCCCGCCCCGCCCTCCACCGTGCCTGCGATGCGCACCGTCGCGCCGCGGCCGGCGTATTTGGCGGCGTTCTCGAGGAAGCCCCCGAAGACCTGCCGCAGCCACTCGCCGTCGCCGGTCACCACCAGCGCCGGCAGGCCGTCGGTCTCCGCGGCCACCCCCGCCCGCGCCAGCAGCGGCGCGCTGTCGGCGAGCGCCGCCGCCGCCGCGGCCGCGAGATCGACCGGCGCCCGCTCGAGCTCGATCTGCCCGCTCTCCGAGCGCGCCACCCGCAGCAGGTCCTCGATCCGCCGCCCGAGGCGCATCGCCCGGCTGTGGATCGTCGCGAAGCTGGCGCGGAGGCCGGCGTCGCCATGCCGCGCCCCGAGCTCGGCTTCCCCGAGGATCACCGTCAGGGGCGTCCTGAGTTCGTGCCCGACGTCGGCGAAGAAGCGGCGGCGCTCGGCGTCGACGCGCGCCAGCCGGTCGTTGGCGCGGCTGAGCGCCGCGGTCCGCTCCGCCACCGTCGCGCCGAGCCGGGCGCGGTCGCGCGCCACCCGCGCCGCCACCAGCCGCAGGCGCGCAAAGAGCAGCCCGAGTTCGTCGTGGCCGCCGAGCCCCGGCGCCGGTGCCCCGGTCGCCAGCCCCTCCGCCGCCGCGGTCGCCGTCGCCAGCCGCCCGAACAGCGGCCGGAGCAGCCAGAGATAGACCAGCAGGACCACGAGCGGCGCCGCGATCCCGACGGCGAGCGCGAGGCGGTGCAGCCGCCGGCGCAGCGTCTCCATCGCCGCCATCGCCCCGTCGCGCCGCTGCGTCTCCACCTGGACCTGGGCGGCCGCCAGCGGCGGGATTTGCGCGGCGGAATAGGCGACCGCCTCGCCCGCCGGCGTCCCGCGCGGCGCGTCGGACATCGAGCCCTCCAGCCGCTCGACCTGGATGCGGATCCGCGCCGGCATCACCCCCATCCGCCCGCGCGCATCGGCGTCGGCGGGCGAGCGCGCCCGCGCGACGTCCTCGGTCACCAGCCGGTCGAGCGCCGCCAGTGCATCCTTGACCGGCGTCGCATCGGGCGGGGGGCCGGCGGGCGCGATCCAGGTCATCATCCACTCGTTGACCCGGCTCGCCAGCACGCCGTAGGCCTCGATCCGCCGCTGCGCGGCCAGCGCCTCCTCGGCCAGCACCTGCGTCCGCGCGAGGCCGTAGACCGCGAGCCCCGCCCCCGCCATCGCCAGCAGGGCGAGGGCGAGCGCGCCGAACATCAGCCGCGCGCGCAGGCCGGGGCGGCCCCTCACGGCGCGGTTCTCACGGTAGGGCGCTCCCGGGGGTGGTGCTCACGACACTCTCTCGAGCAGCGCCTTCAGGACCCGCCGGAGCTCGGCCTCGGCCACCGGCTTGCCGAGCACCGGCACCCCGAGCGGATCGGCGAGCCGGCGGATGGCCTCGCTGCCCTCGGCGCTGACGATCACCGCGGGCACCGGCTCGCCGAGGTCGTCGCGGATCGCCGCGATCGCGTGCACCCCGGTCTCCTGCTCGTCGAGGCGGAAGTCGGTCAGCACGAAGTCGGGCACCGCGCCCTCGCGGACCGAGGTCAGGGCACCCGCGACCCCGGCCGCCTCGGCGACCTCCATCCCCCAGGCGCGGAGCAGCATCGCCAGCGCCGCGCGCATCGCCGGGTCGTTCTCGACGATCAGCATCCGCCGGCCGACGAAGTCCGCCGTGCTGACCGAAATCCGCGGTACCGGCGCCTCGGGCATCGCCCGGACGTCGGCGATCAGCGGCAGCCCGACGCGGAAGCGCGAGCCGTGGCCGACGGCGCTGTCGAGGGCGACGACGTGGCCGAGCTGCTGGCACGCCCGCCGCACGATCGACAGGCCGAGGCCGCTGCCCGGGGCGTCGGTCCGCGACAGCCGCTCGAACTCGTTGAAGATCCGCTCCTGGTCGGCGGCGTCGATCCCCGGCCCGTGGTCCTGCACCGTCAGCCACGCGGCGCCGCCGTCGTGCTTGAGACCGACGACGACCTTCGGCCCGGTCGAATACTTGAGCGCGTTGATGATGAGGTTCTGCGCGATCTGGCGGAGCAGCACCGGGTCGCTCAGCACCACCGACGAGGAGAGCACGAAGCGCAGGTCGATCCCGCGCGCCGCCGCCAGCGGCTGCAGGTCGATGGCGAGGCGCTGGAACAGCCTGCCGATCGCCACCGGGCCCGGGTTGGTCTCGAAGGCCCGGCTGTCGAGGCGGGCGATGTCGAGAAGGGCGCGGATCAGCTCCTCGGCGCTCTCGAACGAGGCGGTGATCCGCTCGGCGAGGTCGGACTGGACCGCGTTCGTGGCCATCTCGCCGAGCTGGCCGATCAGCAGGTGGCCGGCGCTGAGCGGCTGGAGCAGGTCGTGGCTCGCGGCGCGCAGGAAGCGCGACTTGGCGCGGTTGGCCTCGTCGGCGGTCTCGCGGGCCGCGGCCAGTTCGGCATTGGTGGCGCTGAGTTCGGTCAGCGCCCGTTCCAGGTCGGCGTTGCGGGCGACGATCTCGCGCTCGAGCATCGCGGCGGCGCGGGTCAGGGCGTAGGAGGAGGAGCGGATGTCGTCCATGTGTTCGAGCCGCTGGATCAGCGCCTCGTTGATCCGCGTCAGCTTCTCGATGCGCCGGGCGTCGTCGTCAGTCGGCCGCAGCATTCCGCGCGTCCGGTTCGAGGAAGGCGAGGCCGACGAAGGTCTGGTTGACGTGCAGGCCGCCGTGCTGCTCGCCGTAGGTGTTGAAGCCGGCGACGCGGTGCTCGCGGTAGATCCGGCCGACGGAGTCCGCCAGCCCGGCCTGCTCCAGCGCGATCCGCCTGAGGATGCAGTCGAAGCCGAGGATCAGCGCGGTGCGGCCGAGCTCGCTCATCCGGGCGGCGAGGCCCTCGGTCGGGTTCTCGGCCCGGCCGAGCGTCATCGTCGTTCCGGTTTCCACCGACGACATCAGGCTGAGGCCGCGCTCGGGGGTCACGGTCTGGATCGCGCGCACGACATGGCGCCCGGCCTGGCGCATCAGCAGCGGATGCGCGGCGAAGGCCCGCGGGCCGAGGGCGTCTTCCGCGAGCCCGATCAGGCGGGCGTATTCCTCGGCCGCCGGCTCGGCGTTGATGGTCAGGATCACCCGCTCGTCGGGCAGGGCCTCGGTCACCACCATGCGCTCGCTCGCCGGGATGAAGTGGTCGAAGACCACTTCCTCGACCGGGAAGGCGCTGGCGACGAGGCAGAAGATCGCGCTCTCCTCGTGGCTCACGCCGTCGAGCGCGAGGTGGGTGCGCCCGAAGCGCAACCCGTCCCCGGCCGAGCCGCCGAGCACCGGCAGGTCGCCGAGGGCCGCGTCGACGGTGGCGGCGACCACCTCCTCGCGCCGGCAGAGGCCGTCGATCATCAGGAGGCCGAAGCGCGACCAGCCGGGGGCGGAGGCGCCGAAGTCGGCCGCGAGCCGGCGGAGCGAGCGGATCCAGTCGAGCGCCATGTGCTGGCGGAGGTCGCGCAGCCACAGGACGTCGGCGCGAAAGCCCGCGGCGGGAAAGGCGATGGCGACGATGCTGTCGTCGCGGTAGCCGCTGAAGGCGAAGCCTCCGGCCGACGAGCAGCCGACGACGTGGCAGCCCGGCCCGAAGGCCTCCTTCAGCCGCCCGGTCAGCGCCGGCAGCGTCGCACCCTCGGGGGCGAAGACCAGCACCAGCGCCGGCGACAGCGGCAGGAAGTCGGCGGAAATCTCCGCCGCCGCGGACCCGACGGAGCCGGTGACCGCGATCACGCGCGGGCGGAGACGATGGCTGATACGGCTGCGCCGCGCGGGAGACATGGTCGACCTCTCCCCGCGTCCGGCGCGCTAGCGGCTGAAGATGCGCGCCTTGCTGGCGAGCAGCGCCGCCTGGGTGCGGTTGCGGACGTTGATCTTGGACATGATCGCGGCGATGTGGGTCTTCACCGTCGCCTCGGCGATCGAGAGTTCGTAGGAGATGATCTTGTTCGGCCGCCCCTGGCAGATCAACCGCAGGATGTTCATCTGCTGCGGCGTCAGCGAGGCGAAGCCCCGCGCCAGTGCCGCCGCCTCGCCCGACTCCGGGCTCTGGTGCTCGCAGCCCTCGGGAACCACGGTCTCGCCGGCCCAGATCCGGCTGAAGGCATCGACCATCTTCGCCCGCGGCAGCAGCTTGCCGACGTAGCCGTCGGCGCCGGCGCCCATCGCCGCGGACACCATCCCCGGCTCCTGATCGGCCGAGATCACCGCCAGCGGCACGCCACCGCACAGCCGCCGCAGCGTCAGCACCCCCTCGACCCCCTCGGCATCCGGCAGGCTGAGGTCGAGGACGACGGCATCCGGCACCCCCTCCTCGCGCACGCTCTCCAGCGCGGCGGCGATGCTCGCCGCCATCCGCACCTTGCGCAGCCCGAAAGCATAGCCCAGCGTCGCCGAAAGCGCGTCGCACATCAGCGGGTGGTCGTCGACGATCAGCACGTCGGAGACGCAATGATCGGAGCGCACGCGCGCCACGTCGCTGGCGCCGGCTCGCACGGGACGTTGTTCCACGTCTTTCCTCCCCATGGCAGCAGGGATTCTCGCCCTGCTCGGCTGTGCGCAATACTAGGCGGGCGTGCGGGCAATGCCCACGTCTTTTTTCCCGCGGTTAACCGGACGTTACCGCCGCGATGACACTCGTTACGCGATCCCTATTGGGGGAGCAGAGCCTCCGCCGCCCGCCCGAGAGCAAAGGCGCGCTGCTCCAGAATCACCGGCGTCTCGCAGACGTAGATCAGCGACTGCTGGCGGTCCTGAAAGATGCGGGTCGACCAGTCGAGCTGCTTCTCGACGGCATCGATCTTGTCGAAGTCCTTGGTTTCGGCGGCATCGAGCGCGTTGAACTGCTGCCGCAGATCGGCGATCTGCTTCTCCAGCGCCTCCTGCTTGTGCGCATAGCGCGTGATCCCGGCCATCACCCGATCGCGGGTAGCGTTGATGTGATCGAAGCTCGCCGCAAAGAGCGCCACCACCGCATCGGGGTTGTCGGCTGCGAAGGTCTTCATCTGGGCGTCAGCGTCCTCGATCGGGGTGCGGCGCAGCGCCAGCACCTGCGCGAGGTGATCGACCTCCGGCGTCCGGGCCAGGGCCATCGCCGCCTCGTCGGGCACCGGGCCGCCCCAGACCTGGGCGATCGAGAGCTCCGGCTGGCGCCGCTGGACGCAGGGCCAGTCCGGGTCCGGCGGCCCCGCCGCAAGGGCCGGCGCCGCGACGACGAGACCGAGCATCAGTCCCCAGAGCGAACCGTTCATCAGCTTCCTCCCCTCCGGCCGCGCCACAGGCCCTTGGCCGGATCGTACATGAAGATGGTCAGCCCGAAAAAGACCGCCGTGCAGCCGACGACGACGGCAAAGGCGAGCGGGTTGAACTGGACGTAGAGTGCGAAGCGGACGAGCTCGACCGCGTGGCTGAACGGGTTCACCGCACAGATGTCGTGGAGCAGGATGCTCGAGTCCTTCATCCGCCACAGCGGATAGAGCGCGGTCGAGGCGAAGAACATCGGAAAGATCACGAAGTTCATCACCCCGGCGAAATTCTCGAGCTGGCGGATCGCCGAGGAGATCAGGAGGCCGAGCGAGCCGAGCATGATCCCGGCAAGGATGATCGCCGGCAGCACGGTGACGTAGCCGAGGAGCGGCGGCTCGACGCCCCAGAGCCAGGCGATGAGCAGGAAGGCGTAGACCTGAAGCACCGAGACGAGGACGCTCGCGACCAGCTTCGAGCCGAGCAGGAACCAGCGCGGATAGGGGCTGACGAGGAGCGTGCGCATCGCACCGGTCTCGCGGTCGTAGACCATCGAGAGCGACGACTGCATCCCGGAGAAGAGCAGGATCATGCCCGCGAGGCCCGGCGTGACGTAGGTCTCGTAGAGGACGTAGGTCTCGTAGGGCGGCGTGATCGACAGGCCGAGCACCGAGCGGAAGCCGGCGGCGAAGATGAAGAGCCAGACCAGCGGGCGGACCAGCGCCGCGAGGAAGCGCTCGCGCTGGTTGGCGAAGCGCAGCGCCTCGCGCCGGGTGATCCCGGCGAAGGCGGTGCCCCAGCCGGCCCTCACGCCCCCGCCTCCGCATCGGCGCCGGTCATCGCGAGGAAGCGGTCGGCCAGCGTGCCGTCGCCGGCGATCTCCGCCGCCGTCCCGACCGCGAGAACCGCGCCCTTGTGGAGGATCACCACCGCGTCGTCGGGTCCGACCTCGTCGAAGACATGGGTCGCCCAGAGCGTCGAGACCCCCTCCTCGGCGATCAGCCGGCGCACCAGCGCCTGGACCTCGGCGCGCGCGCGGAGGTCCAGTCCCGCGGTCGCCTCGTCGAGGAGCAGGAGTTGCGGCCGGTGGAGCAGGGCGCGCGCGATTTCCGCCCGCCGCTGCTGTCCGCCGGAGAGCGCGCTCGCCTTGACCCCGCCGCGCTCGTCGAGCCCGACCAGCGCCAGCACCTCGGCGATCCGCGTGCGGGCGGCCTTGCCACCGATGCCGTGCAGCGCGGCGTGATAGGTGAGGTTCTGGCGCAGGGTCAGGTCGCCGTCGAGCGCCTTGCTCTGGAACACCACGCCGAGCCGCGCCAGCGCCTCGCCCGGCTGGCGCCGCGCGTCGAAGCCGGCGACCTCGATCCGCCCGGATGTGCTGTCGTAGAGCCGGGTGACCAGCGAGAAGAGCGTGGTCTTGCCGGCGCCGTTCACCCCGAGCAGCGCCGCGAAGGCGCCGCGTGGCACGGTGAAGCTCACGTCGCGCAGCGCCTCGACCCGGCCGAAGCGATGGCTGACCCCGCTCACCGCCAGCGCCGGCGGTGCCGCCGCCGCGCCCGGCTCCAATGCTTCCGTCCCGTCGCGCATCGTGCAGGAAGCGGCCGCCGACGCGGGCCGCTCCGTCACTCCTTCCGTTCTTCCGTCACCGCGTAGTCCGCGTCGAGCTTGATGTCGTATTGCCCGCTCGCGCACATCACGTCGTCAAGGTCGAAGCCGTCGTCCTCGACCTCGATGTTCTGGGGATCGACCTCGCAGGTCTTTGCCGTCAGCACCGCGTCGATCCTGGCGATCTGCTCGTCGGTCGGTCCGTCCTCGGCCAGCGCGGCGAAGGGAAGCACGGCGAGCGCGGCGGCGGCAAGGATGGCTTTTGTCATGGGTGTCCTCACTGAACGACGAAGGTTGCCGACTGGCTTTCGCTGTGCGAGCCGGGGATCGACAGCGTGTAGGTGCCGGGCACGATCGGGATGAACGAGATGCGGGCGGTGCCGGCGGAATCGAACTCGATCGAGTGGACGCCCATCGGGCGGATCTCGACGTCGTTGATGACGATCTCGTTGATCCAGACCGACCGGAAGAAGTCGCCGCCCGAGAGCGCCAGCTCCGCCGAGCCGTCGGCCTCGATGTCGATCCGGTAGTAGGTGCCGGACTTCAGGTGATATTCGCCCGCCGCCACCGGCTTGCCCGAGGCGAGCGTCAGCGGCGGAAGATCGGCGCGGTTGTCCTTGGCCATCATCCCGGCAAAGCCGTAGTCGTGCGCGCCCTTCGGCACCTCGACTTCGACCACGGGCGCCTTCGTGTCCTGCGCCGCCGCCGGCAGTGCGGCCACCGCGACGAGCGCGGCGGCAATCCAGGTCTTCATGTCATCCTCCCCTTCCTGTTGACCGCCGTCACGAGGACGACTTCACCGTCACGACGCCCCACGGTTGCTCGCCGACCTGCACCGACTTCACCACCTTGTCCTTGGCGACGTCGATCACCGAGATGTCGTTGGAATTGCCGTTGGTGGTGTAGAGGAACTTGCCGTCCTGCGAGAAGGCGAGCTGCCAGACCCGCTGGCCGACGAGCAGGTAGTCCGTCACCTCCCAGGTCGCGGTATCGACCACCGCGACGCGGTTGGCCGGCCCGAGCGCGACGTAGGCCTTCTTGCCGTCCGCGGTCACCCGGATGCCGACGGGCTGCATCGCCTCGGGCAGGACGCCCGGGACCGCGAAGGTGATCTTGTGGACGACCTCCTGCTTCACCGGGTCGATGATGCTCACCGTTCCGCCGATTTCCGCGGAGACGAGCAGCATCGAGCCATCCGGCGTGTACTGGGCGAAGCGCGGCCGCGAGTTCGACGAGCACGTTCTCGACGATCTCGAAGCTGGTGGTGTCGATCAGGTGCGCCATGTTGGTGGTCTCGGAGGTGTTGACCACGATCTTGCCGTCCGGGCTGACGCCCATGCCCTCGGGCTCGACGCCGACCGGCACCTCGGACAGCACCTGCCGGGTGTTCACGTCGACGACGGTGACGATGTTGTCGTCCTCGTTGGCGATGTAGAGCGGGTTGCCCGATGGCGCGAGCACGAAGAGCTCCGGGTCCGGCCCCGAGGGCAGGCTCGGGAGTTCCTCGTAGGTGTCGCTGTCGTAGACCCGGACGAGGTCGTCGTCCGAGGCGGCGACGTAGATGTGCTTGCCGTCCGGCGAGGCGGTGATGCCGCGCGGCCGCTGCATGCCCTCGATGGTGTGGATGACCTCGAGGCTGTCGGAGTCGAGCACCGTGATGGTGTTGCCCTTCTCGTTCGAGACGAAGATCTTGTCGGCCAGGGCCGGGCTCGCGGCGAAAGCCGCCGAGGCGAGCAGAAGTCCGAGTTGTGCGCGGCGCATGGTCCCTCCGGTCATTTCTTGCAGGCCATCATTTCTTGCAGGCCGTCATTTCTTGCAGGCCGTTTCTGGCCGATCGATGCCGAGCGTGTCGAGCTGGCTCACCTGATGGAGGAACTCGGCCTGCGGAGAGACCGAGACCACCACCCGGTCGGTAGTCAGCAGGATCGGCTGGCGAAGCTGGCCGTCCCAGTCGCGGAAGCTCAGCTTCTGTCCCTTGAATGCCGCAAGATCGAACTTGTCCGACAGCACGAAGTCGTGGATCGCCGCGAAGTCACCGCCTTTTGTCCGCGTCGCCGCCTCGCCGAGCGCGCGCAGCGCCATCCACACCTGATAGTCCTCCGGGTGCGCGAACCGCCCCGACTGCTTCTCGAAACGGGTCTGGAACTGCGTCGCCCCCCAGGCCTCGTGCGAGGGGTGCCAGCTCTCCGGCACCAGCCCGGCCGAACCCGCCACCGGCCGCGGCTCCCAGGTGTGATAGGGCAGCTCCACCGCAAAGACGTCCGAGCGGTCCGCGGCGATCACCACGTCGTGCTCCTCTGGCACGCTGGGTGAAGGCCGGCATCTGCTCCTGAACCTGCACCGAGCCTGAGTCCGAGCGCCGGGCGCCGCCGGTGTCCTCGTAGACCCGCTCCTCGACGACCTTCGCCCCGAACTTCTTTGCCGCGCGCTTGTAGGCGTCGGCCAGCGCCTTGTCCTCGGGATGGCTGCCCTCGATCAGGAACCAGTCGGTCCACTTCTTCCACACGAAATACTGCGCCAGCGCATCGGTCAGCATCGCGTCCGACGGGGCGGTGTGCAGCAGGTTCGCCCGGCAATCCGCGCCCCGCAACGCGTCGTCCGGCGCCGTGGCGTTCAGCACGATCGCCTTGTCGCCGGCCATGTCGGCCAGCTTCACCGTCGTCGCCTCGTCGGCCATGGTGACGATCCACCACACCCCCGCGTCGAGCAGCTTCTGCATCTCCGCCTCGGCGGTCTCCGGCGTCGCCGTTACAGTCTCTATGGCGAACGTCTGCTTCATGAACGAGCCGGTCGTGGCATTGTCCGCCGTCGCCAGCACCGCCCCCGCAAACCCGAGGTCGTCCGGCGGCGTGTCGAGCCGCGAGATCGGCAGCGGGCGTCCCGGAACGTCGACGCGCAGCACCGCCGCCTGATAGGCGCTGTCGGCTGAAGCCCAGGTCGTCGTTGCGACGAGGGCGGACGCGGCCAGAAGCCATCCGCTTTTTTTCATTGTCTTCTCCCTCCCGGCAGTGAGCCACGGTGGAGCGTGCGGGGTAAGGGGTTAATGCTCATAAGATTTTCATAAGGCAATGATTTCAGGCGCGATCATACTTTTGTCCGATTGCTGGCAATGGCTTCGCCCATAGTGTTGGCGGCCTCGACAGACCCCAGAAGGACCCCTCATCGCCGTCGCCGTCGACACCCGCCGCCTCCACGTCTTCTCGCTCGACGGCCACGTCCTCGGCGAGCACCCCCTCCCCGGCGCCCCCTTCGGCGTCGCCGTCGATCCCGCCACCGGCAACGCCCTCGTCACCGACTGGGAAGGCCGCCTCCACGCCATCGACCCGGCTACCGGCGCGGTTCTCCACTCGGTCGCGGTCGGCGCCGTGCCTTCGCGGCGTCACCGCAGACGGCATCCTCGCGGTGACAGACCTGTCACCGGCGACTGCGTCGCGAGACGCATCCGCGATCCGGCGTGCGGCCCTGATGCGAGGCCTTCGCCGCCGGCCATGGCTTCGTCACCAACCAGTACCGCGCCAGCCTGACCGTCTTCGACCGGAAACCCTCGCCGTCACCGGCGAGATCGCCGTCGGCGAATACCCCGAGGGCGTCGCCGCCACCGCCGACGCCTGCCCGCCTCTTCGTCGCCAACTGGTTCGACGACACCGTCTCGGTGATCGACCCGGCCGCCCTCGAAGTGACCGACACGATCCCGATGCCCGAAGGACCCGCGCCTTCGGCACCTTCATCGGCGCGGCTCCGTAGGCGCTGGATCAGCCCGCCGGCGGCTTCTCGCCCTTGCCGAAGTCATCGAGGATCGGCACGCCGGCGTCGCGCAGGATCACGTCGATCGCGTCCTGATTGCGGCGGATCTGGCTGTTGAGGCTGCGCTTCCACTCGTCCTCGCCGGCACGCACGCCCATGGTGATGCGGAAGACCAGCCGCGGCGGGCCTTCCTCCTTGAGGAGCGGCGTCGATTTCAGGTCCGGGTGGTCCTGCTTGACCAGCGGTCCGCCGATCGGCCCCCAGAGCAGCGCCGCGTCGAGCTTGCCCGACTCGACGTCGGCCAGCATCTGCCCGGCCGGGTCCTCGACCCGGCGGTCGGTCATCAGGTTGTAGGGCTCGGCGTCCTTCATCATCCCGAGCCGCGCGACGTGCGTCGCGGGCGGCGACCCGACGACCACCCCGATCTTGCGGCCCTTGAGCAGCGGGTCGGCCAGCGTGTCGACGCCGGCGAGGTCGCTGTCCGCCCGGACCACGATGACGTGCGTCGAGGTGTAGTAGTGGTTGGTGTTGAGCACGAGGTCGTCGCCCTGGGCGTAGCCCATCACCACGTCGCACTTGCCCGCCTGCAGGGTCTGCCGCACGAAGCCGGTCACCTGCGGGAACCAGGTGTACTGGACCGGCACCCCGAGCTGGCCGGCGATGAGGTCGGCGATCTTGTTCTCGAAGCCCGAGCCGTCCTCCGCCGACAGCGGCTTGTTGGCCGGATCGGCGCAGACGCGGAAGGCGCTGTGATCGACGAGATCGGCGACCTGCGCCGCTGCCGGACCGGTGGCGCAGAGCGCGGCGACCAGTCCGATGACGAGTCCGGTGACGGGCCGCATCCTACTGCTCCATGCAGGATTTCTCAGCCGCCGCAAAGTCCGCCGACTTTTCCTCGCGCTTCGCCGGACGGCCGCGCGGAAGCGCGTCGGAGCCGCGGGCCCGCAGATAGCTGTAGATGTCGTCGAGATAGCACATCACGTTGGGATTGGTCCCGAACGCGGGCATCACGTTGTTTTCGGAGGCGTTGACCACCTGGCGGCCGCTCGCGACGGTCGCGACGACGTCGTAGTAGTCCATCCGCATCACCGACGTTCTTCAGCGCCGGCGCATAGGTCGAGCCCTCGCCGTCCGGTCCGTGGCAGACGATGCATTCGGCGCTGTAGCGGCGGTAGCCCGAGAAGGTCGGCCAGTCGACGGTCCCGTCGTCGGCGATCTTGAAGGTCGGCACCCCCTCGGCATTGAACCAGCGCACGCCGTCGTTTTCGACGGCCGCGGTATCGGCCAGGGCAGCGGCGTCCGCCGCGGCCCCTGCGGCAGCGTCTGCCTTCGGGGCGTCCCCGGACGTCGAATCCTGCGCGTAAACGGCACCGGCGACGAGCATTGCAAACGCCATAATCGGCGCGGCTGATCTCATCACATCCTCCCAAGTTGTTGCCGAAACGCTAACCGCAGCGCCCGAAGGTTAAAATCAGACTTTAGTTTAGCGGCAGCTTCCTGCCCCCGGAGACCCCAACGAAAGACGCCGCCCCGGGGTTTCCGGGGCGGCGCAAAAGGCGGTGGAGATACGCGTCGACCTTAGTTCGGCAGCGCGAAGACCGTCAGCTGACCACCGAGGGCGGTGTAGTCGGAGAGCGCCGCATAGCCGCCCACCGCACCGAGGCCGTCGTTGGAGTTGGTGAGGCCCGCCGCGAGGCCGATGCCGGCCCAACCGCCGACGCCGGACAGGATGCCGACGAACTGCTTGCCCTCACGCTCGTAGGTGAAGACGTTGCCGATGATCCCCGACGGCGTCTTGAACTTGTAGAGTTCCTCGCCGGTGTTGGCGTCGACGGCCTTCAGGTAGCCCTCGAGCGTGCCGTAGAAGACCACGTCACCCGCCGTCGCCAGCGCGCCCGACCACACCGAGAACTGCTCGGGCAGCGACCACTTGATCTCGCCCTTGATCGGGTCCCAGGCGATGAAGTTGCCCATGCCGCCATGGCTGTTCGGCGCCGGGAACATCGAGAGCGTCGCACCGACGTAGGGCTGGCCCGCGGCGTAGCTGACGCGGAACGGCTCGTAGTCCATGCAGACGTGGTTGGTCGGGACATACATCAGCCCGGTCTTCGGCGAGTAGGCCGAGGGCTGCTGGTCCTTGGTGCCGAGCGCGGCCGGGCAGATGCCGGTCGAGTTGGTGTCCTCGCCGTTCTGCTCGGTCGAGTACTGCGAGACCACCGACGGACGGCCGTAGGTCGCCGAGTTCGGGTCCATGTCGACGCCGTTGGTCCAGTTGACCGCCGGGTCGTACTTGTTGGCGACGAGAAGCTCGCCGGTGTCGCGGTCGAGGGTGTAGGCGAGGCCGTTCCGGTCGGGGTGGAACAGCATCTTGCGGTCCGTGCCGTCGACCTTGCCGTCGAACAGCACCATCTCGTTGACGCCGTCGAAGTCCCACTCGTCGTGCGGGGTCATCTGGTAGAGCCACTTCGCCATGCCGGTATCGGGGTCACGGGCGAAGATCGTCATCGAGTACTTGTTGTCACCGGGCCGCTGCGACGGGTTCCACGTCGAGGGGTTGCCGGTGCCGTAATAGATCAGGTTCAGGTCGGGATCGTAGCTGTACCAGCCCCAGGTGGTGCCGCCGCCGATCTTCCACTGGTCGCCTTCCCAGCTCGCCAGCGAGCTGTCCTTGCCGATCGGCTTGCCGAGCGCCGTGGTCTTCTCCGGGTCGACGAGCATCTCCTCATCCGGGCCGGTCGAATAGGCGCGCCACGCCATCGAGCCGTCCTTGATGTTGTAGGCGGTGATCGAACCACGGACGCCGAACTCGCCGCCCGAGATGCCGACGAGGACCTTGTCCTTGACCGGCATGACCGTCGCGGTGTTGGTCTCGCCCTTGGCCGGATCGCCGTTCTTCACGCTCCACTTGACCGAGCCGTCCTTGGCGTCGAGCGCGACGAGCGTGGTGTCCGCCTGGTGGAGGAAGAGCATCCCGTCGGCATAGGCGAGGCCGCGGTAGACGGTGTCGCAGCACATCACGCCGATGACGTTCGGGTCCTGCTGCGGGTGGTACTTCCAGGCGATCTTGCCGTCCTGGCTGAGATCGAGCGCATAGATCGTGTTCGGGAACGGCGTGTGGACGTACATCATGTCGCCGATGACGAGGGGAGAGCCCTCGTGACCGCGCAGGACGCCGGTCGAGAAGGTCCAGGCGACCTGGAGATCCTTCACGTTGTCCTTGGTGATCTGGTCGAGCTCCGAATAGCGGGTGCTGGCGTAGTTGCCGAGCTGCATCGCCCACTGCTTCGGATTGCTCGTCTCCTGAAGCACAGAGTCGTTCGCGATCGCCGGCGCCGACACGCCGACGAGGAGCGCAGCCACGACCGATAGTGACCACCTGTTCATGCGATTCCCTCCCATTCTTGTTTGCATTTTCATCGAGGGTCGGGGTTTCGGAAGCGCACGGGTTCCGTGCAGATCCGAGGCCCTTTTGCCTCCATATTAATCTCTTAAGAAGTTGGCTCCGGGCTTGTCAAACACGGCCACTCCTCCTCTCCCCAAAAAGTATGACGCTCCGAAAATTTCGCGGGGAGCCGCTGCGGCGCATCAAACCATCCCGTGCACGGGGAGCGGTGCAGCAATCCTTCGGCGCAGCGACGGCGCCTCGCGAGCCGCTGCCTGCGGCTCTGCGAGGTCGCTCCATCGTCGGGAACCAGGACAACGGAACACATGGCCGCGCCCGACTTCGGGCGCGGAGGGCAAGCGGGTCGGGCCGCAAGGGTGGGGAGTCGACCGGCTGGCTGCGTCAGCCGCCGGAGACGCTGGCGATGTAGGCGATCACGTTCGTCCGGTCCTCGGGTTTCTTCAGCCCGACGAAGGTCATCTTGGTGCCCGGGAACATCGCCTTCGGGCTCTCGAGGTATATGTTGAGTTCGTCCTCGGTCCAGACGTGGCCATCCTGGCCGGCCTTGGTCATGACCTCGGAGTAGTTGAAGCCCGGCAGCGTGCCGGTGGTGCGGCCGATCACCCCGTAGAGGTCGGGTCCGACCTTCGACTTGCCGTCGGGGGTTATCGAGTGGCAGGCCGCGCACTTCTTGAAGACCTTCTCGCCCGCCGCGACATCGGCGTCCTGCGCCACCGCGGCGGCCGCAAAGGCCACGAGGGGTGCCGCAACCGCGATCTGCCGCGCAATCCGCTTCCACTTGGACATCGTCTCTCCTCTGGGTGTTCCTCGCCGGGCGAGGCCGTCCGTCGTCACGCGCCCTCGCCCCCGAAGAGGTTGGCCGCGTGCCAGCGAACGTGATCCTCCATCACGCTGGCGACATAAAAATAGCTGTGATCGTAGCCCTCGATCATCCGGAACTGCATCGGCTGGCGCCGCGCCGCCGCCGCCGCCGCCAGCGCCTCCGGCTTCAGCAGGTCGAGGAACTGGTCCTTGGCGCCCTGGTCGACGAGGATCGGCGACGGATAGCCCTTCTCGCGCATCAGCACCGTGGCGTCGTGCGATTGCCACGCCGCCTCGTCGGTCCCGAGGTAGGCGGTGAACTGCTTGCGTCCCCAGTCCGAGGCGGTCGGGTTGGCGATCGGCGAGATCGCCGACAGCGACCGATAGGTGTCGGGCCGGGTCATCGCGATGGTCAGCGCGCCGTGCCCGCCCATCGAGTGCCCGGTGATCCCCTGCCGCTCCCCGTCGAGCGGCAGCTCGCGAAAGACCAGCTCGGGCAGCTCGTCGACGATGTAGTCCCACATGCGGAAATGCGGCGCCCACGGCTCCTCGGTGGCGTTGACGTAGAAACCCGCCCCCTGCCCGAGGTCGTAGGCGGCATCGTTGGCGACCCCCTCGCCGCGCGGCGAGGTGTCGGGAAAGATCAGCGCGATCCCCTCCTCCGCCGCCCAGGCCTGCGCCCCGGCCTTGTTCATCGCGTTCTCGTGGGTGCAGGTCAGGCCGGACAGATACCAGAGCACCGGCACCTTGCCGGCCTTGGCCTGCGGCGGCAGGTAGACCGCAAAGGTCATGTCGCAGCCGCAGACATCCGAGGCATGGCTGTAGACGCCCTGCACGCCCTTGAACGCCGCATTTTCCGAAACCGTCTTCATGCCGGGCCCCACCAAATTCCGCGGCCATAGGGCCCCGCCCCGCCCGACGCGTCAACTCCTGCCAAAGGCTGATGCCGCACCCGGCGCGCCCGAATGCCCTAGTCCGAGTTCTCCGGGGGGCGATCCCACTGCGACGTTCACCGGCGCCCTCGACCACCGCCGGGCTCTCCGTCGGAGCTGAAGCCGCAAGGCCGTCCTCGGCATGGTCCTGATCCCTCGCAAGCGACAGTCCTCGTCGCTCGCTGGCCGCCCTCGCGTCGCCGCCCTCGACCCCGCGGGAGGAATGCGTGGCAACAATGCCGGAGTCTTCTCCTACATTCATCGAGCGCCGGCGACCGAGGAGGCCCGCATGCCAGGCCGCTCAGCGCCGCCCTCGCGGACGGCGCGATCACGCGCTCGACGCTCAACCCCGATCTAGGCTCGGAGGCGATTCACCGCTGGCCGCAGTCGTACGTCGCCCGTCCGGCGAGTTCCTTCGCGACATGGGCGGACGACGACACCCTGCCGGCGGCCTCGGCGACGACACGCTGCTCGGCGGTGAGCGGCAACGACGTTCGCGCGCGACGGGGCCGCGACCGACCCTCGCCACGCTCACCAGACGCGGCAGGCCGGGATCTCCGCCCTACGACCGTCGGCCCACGCGCCGGCGTTCCGACGACCGCCTCCTCGGCCTCGCCCGCCGCGACACGCCGATGGTCGCGCGACAACGACAGCGCTTTCGCCGAGCTCGACCGCGCCGTCGGCGTCGCCATCGAGGTCCAGACCCGCGGCGCGCTCGGCTCCAACACCGGCCACTTCGTCGACGCCGTCCTCGCCCGCATGGCCGCCCTCTCGGCCGAGAGCCGCGACACGAGGCCGCCGCCGAAGCCGACCGCGCCTTCGCCGATGGGAGGACCACCAGCGCCTCGAAACCCAAAAGGGCATCGCCCTCCTCGAAGCCGGCCTCCGCGCCGACATCCTCCGCCGCGACCCCGCCTCCGCCGCCCGCCGCATCGCCCGCAAGCTCGCCGCTCGAGTCCCCGACCCCACCGCCACTTCGCCGACCTGGCGCCGAGCAAGACGTCTGGTACGTCCGTGGCCGCGACCAAGGGCTGAACTTCGACCTCGAAGCTCGATCGACCTCGCCCGCATCGCCGGCGACCACACCCTCGACGCCGACGCCGCGGCGCCGCGCTCGACGACCTCGCCGGCGCTCGAGACGCTCGGGGCGCGCGAGAGCGGCACGGCGCGGCTGGAGGAGGCGGTCGCCGCCTACCGCGCCGCGCTGGAGGAGCGGACCCGCGAGCGCGTGCCGCTCGACTGGGCGACGACGCAGATGAACCTCGGCAACGCGCTCCAGACGCTCGGGGCGCGCGAGAGCGGCACGGCGCGGCTGGAGGAGGCGGTCGCCGCCTACCGGGCCGCGCTGGAGGAGACGACCCGCGAGCGCGTGCCGCTCGACTGGGCGATGACGCAGATGAACCTCGGCAACGCGCTCCAGACGCTCGGCGAGCGGGAGAGCGGCACGGCGCGGCTGGGGAGGCGGTCGCCGCCTACCGCGCCGCGCTGGAGGAGCGGACCCGCGAGCGCGTGCCGCTCGACTGGGCGACGACGCAGATGAACCTCGGCAACGCGCTCCAGACGCTCGGCGGCGCGGAGCGGCACGGCGCGGCTGGAGGAGGCGGTCGCCGCCTACCGCGCCGCGCTGGAGGAGGGACCCGCGAGCGCGTGCCGCTCGACTGGGCGACGACGCAGATGAACCTCGGCAACGCGCTCCGACGCTCGGGCGAGCGCGAGAGCGGCACGGCGCGGCTGGAGGAGGCGGTCGCCGCCTACCGCGCCGCGCTGGAGGACGGACCCGCGAGCGCGTGCCGCTCGACTGGGCGACGACGCAGACGAACCCGGCACCGCGCTCCGACGCTCGGGCGAGCGCGAGAGCGGCACGGCGCGGCTGGAGGAGGCGGTCGCCGCCTACAGCGCCGCGCTGAGGAGCGGACCCGCGAGCGCGTGCCGCTCGACTGGGCGATGACGCAGATGAACCTCGGCAACGCGCTCCAGACCTCGGCGAGCGGAGACCGGCACGGCGCGGCTGGAGGAGGCGGCGCCGCCTACCGCGCCGCGCTGGAGGGGACGGACCCGCGAGCGCGTGACGCTCGACTCGGCGGCGCCGGCACGACACCTTCGTCTTCGGCCGCCAGGCCCCGGCCGCGAGGTGATCACCGACTTCCGCGCCGAGGACAGCCTCGTCGTCCGCACCGCCGCCGGCGGCGTCCTCTCGAACGAGGAACTCGCGGGGCGGGTCTACTACGTCGAGGCTTACTACTGGACCAACCCCGACGACCGCGGTCTCTTCATTGCAACCGACGGCGGCCGGATCCTGTTCGAAGGGATTTCCGAAGGCTATCTCCGCGAGCTTCTGCTCGCCTGAGCCTGCCGCGTTCCGGAGAGCAGAAAGCCCCGAAGGCGCAGCCGCGGCAAGCGCCGCGCATTCCCGTGCGAAGTCTCCCGCCAACGCCGCGACGAACAAACGCCCGGCATGAACTTCAGCGGACGCTGAAGCTCATGCCGGGCGTTAACCCCGTTAACCCTTGGCCGTTCAGACCTTAGTCTGGTGCATGGTTTGTGCATAGGATGTGCATGGGTTGTGCAAGCCCCCATGCACCCCGTTCACCTCGGTTAACCGGGCAATCCCGGCGCCGTCAGTAGACCACCACCGAGCGGATCGACTCGCCCGCGTGCATCAGGTCGAACCCCTTGTTGATGTCCTCGAGGCGGAGCAGGTGGGTGATCATCGGGTCGATCTGGATTTTGCCGTCCATGTACCAGTCGACGATCTTCGGCACGTCGGTCCGACCGCGCGCGCCGCCGAAAGCCGTGCCTTTCCAGACCCTTCCGGTGACAAGCTGGAACGGCCGCGTCGCGATCTCCGCCCCGGCCGGCGCCACGCCGATGACGACCGAGACGCCCCAGCCGCGGTGGGTGCATTCGAGCGCGTCGCGCATCACCTTGACGTTGCCGGTGCAGTCGAAGCTGTAGTCCGCCCCGCCGATCTGGTCGAAGGGCGTCTTGGTCAGGTTGACGATCTCCTGGACGACCGTGCCCTCGATCTCCTTTGGATTGACAAAGTGCGTCATTCCAAAGCGTTCGCCCCATTCCTTCTTGTCGTTGTTGAGGTCGACGCCGATGATCATGTCCGCGCCCGCGAGGTGCAGGCCCTGGATGACGTTGAGCCCGATCCCGCCGAGTCCGAAGACCACCGCCTTGGCGCCGATCTCGACCTTGGCGGTGTTGATGACCGCGCCGATGCCGGTGGTCACGCCGCAGCCGATGTAGCAGATCTTGTCGAAGGGCGCGTCCTCGCGGACCTTCGCCACCGCGATCTCGGGCAGGACGGTGTAGTTCGAGAAGGTCGAGCAGCCCATGTAATGCAGGATCGGCGTGCCATCGAGCATCGAGAAGCGCGAGGTGCCGTCGGGCATCAGGCCCTGGCCCTGGGTGGCGCGGATCGAGGTGCAGAGGTTGGTCTTCTGGCTCAGGCACGACGGGCACTGGCGGCATTCGGGCGTGTAGAGCGGGATGACGTGGTCGCCCTTCTTGACGCTCATCACCCCCGGTCCGACCTCGACGACGACGCCGGCGCCCTCGTGGCCGAGGATCGCCGGGAACATCCCCTCGGGGTCGGCGCCCGACAGGGTGAACTCGTCGGTGTGACAGATGCCGGTGGCCTTGATCTCGACCATGACCTCACCGGCCTTCGGGCCTTCGAGGTTCACTTCCATGATCTCGAGCGGCTTTCCGGCGGCGACGGCGACGGCGGCGCGCGTTCGCATGGGCATTCTCCATTCAGGTCAGACAGGACGGGAGCGAGGCGGGCGACGCGGGGACGAAAGGCGACGCGGGACAGTTCAGATCAGGCGAAATGGTGCACCGGGCAAACGCAAGCCGACGCCGGAACGGCGCCGGCCGGCCAGCGGCGCCCCTGGGGGGAAAAGGGGCGCACGGCCGACCGGTCTTCGGGCGGCTCAAGCCGCGAGCGCGCCCGACTTCTTGGCGATGTGGGTGGCGATCGCATCCATCAGCGGCGGCGACAGCGCGTCGTAGGGTTCGAGGCCGAGCTCGCGCAGGCGGCCGCGGATGCCTTCCATCTTCGACGGCTCGACGCCCGACTCGATCACCGACGAGACGAAGGCGGCGAACTGCGGCTCCGACCAGCCGCCCTCGGGGGAGAGCTCGGTGTGGACGAAGTCGAGGCCGTAGAACGGATGCTCCTTGTTCTCGATGCGGCCGTACATGTGGACGCCGCAGCCGGTGCAGGCGTGGCGCTGGATCGCCTGCGCCTCGTTGACCACCTTGAGCTTCTGGGCGTTGGCGGTGACGGTGACGGCATCGCGGCCAACGACGGCGACCTGGCTGAAGGTCGCGCCCTCGGGCTTCCAGCACTTGGTGCAGCCGCAGACGTGGTTGTGCGCGGTCTGGCCGCCAACCTTCACGGTCACCTTGTCGGTGGCGCACTTGCAGCTGAGCGTTCCACCGGCGAAATTCGGATCGCCCTTCTTGACGCCTCCATCCACGGCGGGGTGGATTTTCACGTTCTCATAGGTCATGCGACGCTCCCTCCTGGCTATTGTGGGCATAGTTTCTGCCCGGCCGCGATTGCCGTCCACTCAGACAAAGGACTGAGATCGGCCGACCCGCGGTTGCGTCTCCGGACGGTATCACGGACAATCCCGGCATCATCACGGAAAAACGGACGCGAACCGGCGCCGACGGGGAGAAGACATGCTCAAGACGCTTCTGGCCACGGCGGCCCTGGCGGTCCTCGCGGCGTTTCCGGCGAGCGCGGATCCGTTCCGGATGATCGTCACCGACCTCGAGGTGCCGCTGGTTCCGAACTCGGTGATGGAGCTGGCCAAGCAGGAGGGCTACTACGAGCGCGCTGGCGTCGACGTCGAATTCGTCCGCGTCCAGCAGACCCCGCTCGCGATGGTCGCCCTTGGCGCCGGTGAGGGCGAGATGGCCAACGTCGGCCTGGAGGCGCTGTTGCAGGCGGTGGCGCAAGGCCGGACCGACCTGCGGGCGGTGATGTCGCCGAACAAGTCCCTGCCCTACCTGATCGCCGGCCGCGGCGGCATCGCCTCGGTCACGGACCTTGCCGGCAAGCGCTTCGGCATCGGGCGGGTCGGCAGCGTCGATCACCTGCTGTCGATGAAGGTGCTGGAGGCGGCCGGGGTCGACACCACGAAGCTCGACCTCGTCGCCCTCGGCCAGCCGCAGGCCCGCGCGCAGGCGCTGCTTGCCGGGCAGATCGATGCGACGACGATGTCGATCGGCGCCTTTACCGCCATCGACGACGATCCGGACGTGTCGGTGCTGGTCGGGGTGGATGCCTACTACCGGGCGGCGCCGGTTCTGTCGAAGCTCAACGTCGTGCGGAGCGAGACGCTTGCCGATCGTGGAAAGGACGTGGAGGCGGTGATCGAGGCGATCACGCTCGCCTCGCGGGACTTTGCGGCCAACCCCGGGCACTGGGTGGCGGCGATGCAGAAGGCCCGGCCGGACGTGCCGGAGGCGGATCTGGAGATGCTGTCGAGGGCCTTCGTCGGATCGTGGAGCGTCGATGGCGGGATCACCCGGCCGGAGCTGGAATCGGCGCAAGGGTGGCTGCAGCAGACCGAGGATTTCGCCAAGATCGAGCCGGCCGCGCTCGATACCTGGGCCGACTTCGGACCGGTCGACGCGGTGCTGGCGAAGATCGGGCCGGCGGAGACGTCGGGGGTGCCGACGCGCTGAGGCTTCGCCTCGGTGGCCTGGGAATGGTCCCAAAGCCGATTTCGGCTGCCGGAGCACACGCTGTCGCACGCGTGCGCAAGGGGTCAAGCTTTTGATATCGCATCGATATTCGTCGGCGCGTTAACCGATTTTCATAACGTTAACCCGCGGCGGACGGGGTTCGGCGGTGTCGCGGCGGTCTTTCAGGTCGGCAGGCGGCTCTCCGGCATCTCGATGTCGGCGCTGGCGCGGAGGTCGGTGGCCGAGAAGCCGACACTGATCTCGAAGGCACCGGCCTCCACCCGCCAGCCGTCCGCGTCCCAGTACGCGAAGGCGCGCGGCGGCAGGTCGAGGGTGAGCGTCCGCGTCTCTCCCGGATCGAGCGTCACCTTGGCGAAAGCCTCGAGCTCGCGGATCGGCCGCGGCAGGCTGCTCTCGCGGTCGCCGACGTAGAGCTGCACGACGGTCGTCCCGCGCCGCTCGCCGGTGTTGGCGAGCGTGACCCGGACCTGCGCCCCCGCGCCCGACGCCGCAACCTCGAGCCCGGACAGGTCGAAGGTCGTGTAGCCGAGGCCGTGGCCGAAGGGGAAGAGCGGGACGATGCCGTGCCGCTCGTAGTGGCGGTAGCCGATGAACACGCCCTCGTCGTAGCGGACGCGGCCGTCGAGGCCGGGATAGACCAGCGGGTCCTGCCCGCCGGTCGGGTTGTCGGCCCAGCGCCGCGGGAAGGTCTGGGGCAGGCGGCCCGAGGGCTCGGCGTCGCCGAAGAGGACGTCGGCAATGGCGTTGCCCGCCTCCTGCCCGGGATACCACGCCTGCAGGACGGCGGGGGCGGCGTCGAGCCATGGCATCTCGACCGGGCCGCCGGTCTGGAGGACGACGACGGTGCGCGGGTTGGCGGCGAGCACGGCCGCGACCAGCGCATCCTGGCGGCCGGGGAGCGCGATATCGAGGAGGTCGCTGCCCTCGGTGTCCCACTCGCCCGAGCGGCCGACGAAGACCAGCGCGGTCTCGGCCCCGGCCGCGGCGCGGACGGCGGCGGCGATGTCCTCGTCGCCGAGCGGGCGGCCGATGCCTGCGCGGAGCGCGGCGAAGCCGAGGGTCACGCTCGGCCGGCTGGCGAATTCGACCGTGACGGCGTAGCTTCGGCCGGCTTCCAGCACGACCTCGCCGACGACCTCGTCGCACCCCTCCTCGAAGAAGGTGCGGCCGCGGGTCCAGCCGCTCCACGCGTCGGCGACGAGCCGGCCGTCGACGAAGAGCTTCGAGAGCCCGGCGGAGAAGAGGCCGAAGCGGTGAGGTCCGTCACGCCCGGCGACGAAGCTTCCGGTCAGGCGGGCGGAGAAGTCGCCGAGGTCGACGGCGCCGCCGGCGAAGGGCGCGAACCAGAAGACGTTGGCGGCGTCGATCGTCTCGACGTGGGCGGGGTCACCGGCGAGGGTCCGGTCGGCGAAGAAGTCGACGCGGATCGGGCCGGTCCACAGCGGTTCCCAGCGGTGGTTGGTGCAGCCTTCGGCAAACACCAGCCGCTCGGCACCGAGGCGGGCGGCGAGGCCGTCCCACGGCGACACCGCGTAGTGCGGGTTGAGCTGGGCCGAGCCGCCGCCCATGATCCGCGCCTCGCGGGCGTTCGGGCCGATGACGGCGACCGTGCCGGTGGGCGCGGCGAGCGGGAGAAGGCCGTCGTTCTTGAGGAGCACGGCGCCGGCCGCCCCGGCGCGGCGGATCAGGGCGCGGTGCGCGGGCCGGTCCTCGGCGCGCTCGGCGAAGACGGCGGTATCGCGGAGCGCCCCGGTGCGCGCCATCAGGAGCAGCACCTCGGCCGCGCGGTCGCGAACCGTCTCCGGCGCGACCTCCCCGGCGGCGACGGCGGCGAGAAGCTTCGCACCGCGGTCGCGGGCCGGGCCCGGCATCTCGATCGCGAGGCCGGCGTTGACCGTCGGGGCGGTCGAGTGCGAGCCGAACCAGTCCGACATCACTGCGCCGTCAAAGCCCCAGTCGTGGCGGAGGACCTCGGTCAGCAGCCAGGGGTGCTCGGAGGTGAAGGTGCCGTTCAGGCGGTTGTAGGAGGACATCATCGCCCAGGCGCCGCCGTCGCGGACCGCAGCCTCGAAGGGGCGGAGATAGACCTCGCGCAGGGTGCGCTCGTCGATCTCGGAGCTGATCGTGGTGCGCTCGATCTCGGACTCGTTGCCCGCGAAGTGCTTGGGGGTCGCGGCGACGCCCCGGCTCTGCAGGCCTGCGACCATCGCGGCGGCGAGGGCGGCGGTCAGTTCGGGGTCTTCGGCGTAGCACTCGAAGTTGCGGCCGTTGGTCACCGAACGGTGGACGTTGATCGTCGGGCCGAGGGAGACGTGGGCGCCCTTCGACTTCACCTCCTCGCCGAGGGCGGCGCCGATCTCGCGGGCGAGATCGGGGTCCCAGCTGGCGCCGATGGCGATACCGACGGGGAAGGCGGCGGACCTGACGCCGCCGACCAGCGAGCCGCCGCCGCGGGCGCCGTTGGGGCCGTCGGTGACGCGGAGCTTGCCGATGCCGAGGCGCGGGATGGCGGGGAGCGACCAGAAGTCCTCGCCGGAGAGCAGGGCGACCTGTTCCTCGAGGGTGAGGGCGTCGGCGAGGCTGGCGGGGTCGGAACCGGGGTCGGATCAGTCTCGGTGCTCATGCGCGTCCTCCGACGGGGTGGAGCGGCCGGCCGTCGCGCTCGAAGGTGGTCACGTTGGCGATGGTGGTCTCGGCGATGCCGGCGAGGGCCTCGGTGGTGAAGAACGCCTGATGGCCGGTGACGAGGACGTTGGGGAAGGTGAGCAGGCGGGCGAAGACGTCGTCGTCGATGAAGCGGTCGGAGAAGTCCTCGAAGAACAGCGCCTCCTCCTCCTCGTAGACGTCGAGGGCGAGGTTGCCGATCTGGCCGCTCTTCAGGCCGCGGATGACGGCGCGGGTGTCGACGACGGCACCGCGGCTGGTGTTGACCAGCATGGCGCCGGGCTTCATCCGGGCGATGGCGGCGTCGTCGATCAGGTGGCGGGTCTCGGGCGTCAGCGGGCACTGCAGGGTGACGATGTCGCTCTCGGCGAGCAGCGTGTCGAGGGGGACGTAGGAGACGCCGAGGGCGGTCATCTCCGGGTGGGGATAGGGGTCGACGGCCAGCAGGCGGCAGCCGAAGCCGGCCATGATCCGGGCGAAGACGCGGCCGATCAGGCCGGTGCCGACGATGCCGACGGTCTTGCCGTGGAGGTCGAAGCCGAGCAGGCCGTGGAGTTCGAAGTTGCCCTCGCGGACGCGGGCGAAGGCGCGGTGGGTCTTGCGGTTGAGGGTGAGGATCAGCGCGACGGCATGCTCGGCGACCGCGTAGGGCGAGTAGGCCGGCACCCGTCCGACGGCGATGCCGGCGGCGGCGGCGGCGTCGAGGTCGACGTGGTTGAAGCCGGCGGAGCGCAGGGCGAGCAGGCGGACCCCCTCGGCGGCGAGGCGGTCGATGACCGGGGCGGAGAGGTCGTCGTTGACGAAGGCGCAGACCGCCCCGGCCCCGGCGGCGAGGGCGGTGGTCTCGGTGGAGAGGCGCGTTTCCTGGAAGATCAGCCGGTGCCCGGCGCCGGCATTGGCCACGGTGAGCGAGGTGACGTCATAGGGGCGGGCGGAGAAGACGGCGACGTCCATCGGGCGCTCCGGTGCGGCTGCGGGCCGCAGACCGTGCGCCAGCGCGGGGGCGGGGTCAACGGAGGGTGGGCGGAACGCCTGCGTCCGACGCAGGGCATACGCTCAGGCGGCGCGGTGCCGGCACCGCCGCCGTCGGTCGGTCGGCAGGCGCCGGCCGTCCGTCAGGCGTCGACCGTCTCCTTGTGGTGGTTGCCCTCGTTCAGGCGTTCCGGCAGGGCGTTGGCCCAGGCGCTGATCGAGCCGGCGCCGAGGCAGACGAGGAGGTCGCCCGGGCGGCACTCGGCGCGGGCGAAGTCGGCGAGGGCTTCCTCGCCGGCGAGGGGGAGGGCGCGGCGGTGGCCGTGGGCGATCAGGCCGCCGACGAGGGTATCGCGGCTGATGCCGTCGATCGGCGGCTCGCCGGCGGTGTAGACGTCGCTGATCGCCACGACGTCGGCGTCGTTGAAGCAGCCGCAGAACTGGGTGAAGAGGTCGCGGAGGCGGGTGTAGCGGTGCGGCTGGTGCACGGCGATGACCCGGCCCTTGGTCGCCTGGCGGGCGGCCTTGAGCACGGCGGCGATCTCGACCGGGTGGTGGCCGTAGTCGTCGATGATGGTGACGCCGTTCCAGACGCCGACCTTGGTGAAGCGGCGGTTGACGCCCCCGAAGGCAGCCAGCGCGGCCTTCATCGCGCTCGGCGGTACGCCGAGGTGGCGGGCGACGGCGATGGCGGCGAGGGCGTTCGAGACGTTGTGGTCGCCGGTCATCGGCAGGGTGACGTTCTCGATCACCCGGTCCTCGGACTTCAGCGCCACGTCGAAGAGGGCGGCGCCGTCCTCGTAGCGGAGGTTCCGGCCCTGCACGTCGGCCTGCGGCGAGAAGCCGTAGGTGGCGACGCGGCGGTCGTGGATGCGGCCGACGAGGGCCTGGACCTCGGGATGGTCGATGCAGCAGACGGCGAGGCCGTAGAAGGGGATGTTGGAGACGAAGGCGTCGAAGGCGGCGCGGACGCCGTCGAAGGTGCCGTAGTGGTCGAGGTGCTCGGGGTCGATGTTGGTGACGATCGCCACGGTGGCGGGGAGCTTGACGAAGGTGCCGTCGCTCTCGTCGGCCTCGACGACCATCCACTCGCCCTGTCCGATGCGGGCGTTGGAGCCGTAGGCGTGGATGATGCCGCCGTTGATGACGGTCGGGTCCATGCCGCCGCCGTCGAGGAGGGCTGCGACCATCGAGGTGGTCGTGGTCTTGCCGTGGGTGCCGGCGACGGCGACGTTGGACTTGAGGCGCATCAGCTCGGCGAGCATCTCGGCGCGGCGGACGACGGGCAGGTTGCGGGCGTGGGCGCTGTCGAGCTCGGGATTGCCGGGCTTGATCGCCGAGGAGATGACGACGACCTGCGCGTCGCCGAGGTTTTCGGCGCGCTGGCCGATGAAGATCGTCGCACCCTTCCCGGCCAGCCGCTCGGTGATCGGCGACGCCTTGGTGTCGGAGCCCTGGACGGTGAAGCCGTGGTTGAGCAGCACCTCGGCGATCCCGGACATGCCGATGCCGCCGATGCCGACGAAGTGGATCGCCCCGATGTCGTGGGGGAGGCGCGTCTGTCCGTTCATGCCCGTCCTCTTTCTTTTTTATCGGCGAGGTCTTCGACCAGGGCCGCCAGATGCTCGGTTGCGTCCGGGCGTCCCACGGACCGGCTCGCCTGTGCCATCGCCCGCGCCCCCTCGGGGTCGGAGAGGATCGCGGCGATGTGCCCCGCCAGCCCCTCCGCCGTCAACTCCCCCTCGCGGATCATGAAGGCGCCGCCTGCTTCGACGAGGCCGCGGGCGTTGGCCGCCTGATGGTCGTCCATCGCCGCGGCGTAGGGGATGAGGATCGCCGGCCGGCCGATGACGCTGATGTCGGCGATCGAGGAGGCGCCGGCGCGGCTGACGACGAGGCTCGCCTCGGCGAGGCGCTCGGGGACGTCGTCGAAGAAGGTGCGGAGCTCGGGGGTCATGCCGAGCTGCTCGTAGGCGGCGGTCACCCGGTCCATGTCCTCGGCGCGGACCTGCTGGGACAGGTGCAGCCGGGCGCGGAGGCCCGGATCGAGGAGCCGCAGCGCCTCGGGCAGGACCTGGCCGAAGAGGCCGGCGCCCTGGCTGCCGCCGATGACGAGCAGGGCCATCGGATGGTCGCCGGGTTCGAGGTAGGGGGCGTCGAGGCGGTCGAGCACCGCCGAGCGCACCGGGTTGCCGACGTGCACCGCCCGGGCGCCGGGGGGGACCGCGGTCGGCCAGATGCCGCAGGCAACGCAGGCGACCTTGGGGGCGAAGGCGCGGTTGACCCGGCCGAGGACGCCGTTCTGCTCGTGGATCAGCGTCGGGATCTTCAGGAAGCGCGCCGCGATCATCGCCGGCAGCGCCGGGTAGCCGCCGAAGCCGGCGACGACGGCCGGGCGGTCGCGGCGGAGGGCGAGGATGGTGGCGCCGGCGCCGGCGGCGATGGCGAAGGGGGCGGTCGCGCGCTTGAGGACCGACCCCTGGGCGAAGGTCGCGGCCGGGGTGGCGCGGCGCTCGACGGCGGGCGGGAAGCCCCCGGCGTAGCGGGCGCCGCGCGGGTCGGTGGCGAGGGCGACGCGCCAGCCGCGGGCGAGCATTTCCTCGGCGAGCGCCTGCGCGGGGAACATGTGGCCGCCGGTGCCGCCGGCCGCGATCACGAGGAGGGGCGCCACGGTCGTCAGCGCGCCGTCCCGAGGAAGTCGTCGAGGCCGTCGTCCTGGGGTCGCCGCCGCGTCATCGCGAGGAGGACGCCGAGGCCGATGCCCTGCGCGATCAGCGACGAGCCGCCGTAGGAGATCAGCGGCAGGGTCATGCCCTTGGCCGGGAGCAGGCGCACGGCGACGCCCATGTTGATCATCGCCTGCATCCCGAGCAGCACGGCGAGGCCGGTGCCGGCGAGGCGGATGAAGGGATCGCGCTCGCGGACGAGGCGAAGGAGCGAGCGGACGACGACGGTGAGGTAGAGCCCCATGATCACCGCGCAGAGCGCCACCCCGAACTCCTCTGCGGCGACGGCGATGATGAAGTCGGTATGGGCGTCGGGAAGCGTCCACTTGACGCTGCCGTTGCCGATGCCGACGCCGAGGAAGCCGCCCTCCTGAATGGCGTTGGTGGCGTAGCCGATCTGGGTGAGGGGATCGACCTCCGAGGTCAGGAAGCCGTCGATGCGGCGGGCGACGTGCTCGGAGTTGTGGTAGGCGAACCAGCCGACGCCGATCACCCCGGCGCCGACCCCGCCGAGCAGCGTCACCGGAGCGCCGGCGGCGAAATACATCAGCGCCCAGGTGGCGATGATGAGGCCCGCCTGACCGAAGTCGGGCTGGAGGGCGAGGGTCGCGGTGAGGACGATGGCGACGGCGAAGGACATCGCCTTGCCCGGCGGACCCTTGACGTCGTAGCTCGCCGCCATCAGCCAGGCGGCGAAGATCGCGAAGGAGGGCTTGAGGAACTCCGACGGCTGCACCGACACGACCCTGAGCGAATACCAGCGGATGGCGCCCTTGCCGAAGTCGGTCCCGAAGACCGGCAGCAGCATCAGCGCGACGACCGAGCAGCCGAAGGCGAGGACACCCCAGCGGCGCAGGGTCAGCGGCGACATCATCGACACGATGACGAGCGTGATCAGCGCGACGACGCCGAAGCCCGCCTGCCGCCAGACGTAGTAGAAGGGGTCGAGCCCGTTCCTGACCGCCAGCGGCGGCGAGGCGGCGAGGCCGAGCAGCGCCCCGACGAGAAAGAGCGCGATGATGGCGGCGAGCGACCAGCGGTCGACGGTACTCCACCACTGGGGGAAGATCGGCTCGTCCGGCCTCGCCGGAACGGCGCCGTAGACCATCTCGGTCATCGGAACTGCCCTTCGATCACTGCCTCGATCCGCCCGGATTTGCCCCGGTGCGGTACTTTTGCGGTACTCTAGCCAATGTCCCGCGTCTTTTCCAGCACATCCGCACGCGCCGCCATCGCGGAGGGGCAACAACCGGCATGTCCCGGGCACCCCCGAGCCCGACGTCAGGAGCGACGGCAGGCGAGCCAGACGGAATGGCCGGTGCAATCGGCATCCTCGGCGACGAAAGCCCGCACCAGCAGGCCCGCCGCCTCGAACGCGGCCGCATAGCCGGCCGGCGACAGGCTCTCGTGATGGACCGCCGCGCCGGCAACGCTCCCCCAGGCTTCGCCGGCATCCGGGCCGGTGGTGAGCAGAAGGGCGCCGCCCGGCAGCAGATGTTCGGCGAGGCGCGGGATCAGCGCCCGCTGCTCGTCCGCGCCGAGATGGAAGAAGCTGTCCCAGGCGACGATGCCGCCGAACCGCCGGCCGAGGTCGAGCGCGCGCATGTCCGCCTCGATCCAGGTCTCCGCCGGAAAGCGCGAGCGGGCGATGGCGAGCATGGCCGGCGCGAAGTCGACACCCGTCACCGGATGCCCGGCAGCGATCAGGTACGCGGCGATCGGCTCGCCGGCGCCGCAGCCGAGGTCAAGGACCGGCTTCCCGGGGGGCAGCATGGCCCGGAAGCGCGCAAGCCAGTTGCCTTCCGAGAGCCTCCTGTCCCGCTCCCGATCGAAGACCGGCGCCGCCGCCTCGTAGACCGCGCGATGGTCAGGCCTCGTCGGCATAGGCGGCAATCAGCCCCTCGTAGACCTCGAACGGCGGGAAGCGCTCGTAGCTGTGGCGGACTGGCAGCTTCGCCCAAGGCAGCGCCTCGCTGGTGTAGGTCTCGACGAAGGGCACGAACCAACCGGTCTCGTCGAGCATCGTCGGGCGGACGTTGACGAAGGGCATTCCGTCCATCCGCGTGAACATCCAGGTCATGCACCAGCCGCAGAAGAAATGGTGCGCCTCGCCGTGCAGTCCGCCGATCACCGGCTCGCCGCCGGTGACGCGGAAGCCCTCGACCGGGATCGCGGCGGAGAGCGAGAAGGCACTGGCGCTCATCTTCTGGCAGCCGGTGCAGTGGCAGGCCATGGTCAGCAGCGGCGGGGCGCTGATCTCGATCGTCACCCGCCCGCAGCGGCAGCTCCCCGCCATCGGCAGCGCCGGTTTCGTCATGTCGTCCCCTCCCGTCAGCCGATGTGCGCCTTCACCGCCGCGACGAAGGCGTCGCCGCGGTGCTCGAAGCTGTCGAACTGGTCGAAGCTCGCGCAGGCCGGCGCGAGCAGCACCACGTCCCCCGGCTCCGCCTCGGCGAGAGCGGCTGCGACGGCGGCATCGAGCGTACCCGAGACGACGTGCGGCGTCTCCCCCAGCGTCGCGGCGAAGCTCTCGGCCGCCTCGCCGATCAGGTAAGCCCTGGCGATGCGCGGGAAGAGCGGGCGCAGCGCGTCGATCCCGCCCTCCTTCGCCCGGCCGCCGGCGATCCAGCGGATGCGCTCGAAGGAGAGCAGCGCCTTCTCCGCGGCGTCGACGTTGGTCGCCTTCGAGTCGTTGACGATCTTCACGCCGTTCCACGTCGCGATCAGCTGGCTGCGGTGGGCGAGGCCGGGATAGCTCGCCAGCGCCGCCTCGATCAGCCGCGGCGCCAGTCCGAGGGTGCGCGCCACGGCATAGGCGGCGCAGGCGTTCTGGTGGTTGTGGGCGCCGGGCAGCGTCGCCATCGCCCGGAGGTCGAGCGAGGCGACCTGCCGGCCGTGCCGCCACTCGGAGAGGAAACCCTTGCGGGCGTTGACCTGCCAGCCGTTCCCGCCCGG
This sequence comes from uncultured Alphaproteobacteria bacterium, assembly GCA_963798235.1. Classification (GTDB taxonomy): domain Bacteria; phylum Pseudomonadota; class Alphaproteobacteria; order Rhodobacterales; family Rhodobacteraceae; genus Amaricoccus. The sequence goes on from CAWCSN010000008.1 coordinate 215,477, forward strand.
CTTCGCGGCGACCGAGACGGTGATGACCGGGTCGCCGGTCCCCGCCTCCTCGCGCATGGTGTTGGCGAGGAAGCGGCCCTCGTTCTCGTCGATGCCGATGATCGACCGCGACGGGCCGCCTTGGGTGAAGAGCCGGCGCTTGGCGGCGAAATAGCCGCCGAGGCCGCCGTGACGGTCGAAGTGATCGGGGGAGAGGTTGAGAAACACCGCGATGTCGGGCTGGAGCGCCCGGGCGAGCTCGATCTGGTAGGACGAGAGCTCCAGCACGACGACCATCCCGTCCTCCGCCGGATCGAGGTCGAGGACGCCGCGGCCGATGTTGCCGCCGACCTGCACCGGCCGGCCGGCCTCGGCGAGGACGTGGGCGGCGAGGGCGGTGGTGGTGGACTTGCCGTTGGAGCCGGTGATGGCGACGACCTGCGGCGCCCGGTCGAACGTCTCCCAGGCTTCGGTCGCGAAGGAGCGGAAGAACAGGCCGATGTCGTTGTCGACGGCGACCCCGGCCTCCCAGGCGGCCGATACCGCCGGGTGCGGCGCCGGGTAGAGATGCGGGATGCCGGGCGAGACGATCACCGCCTGCACGCCCTCGTAGTTCTTCGGCCGGGTCAGGTCGGCGAGGGCGATGCCCTCGGCGGCGGCCACGTCGCGCGCCGCCTCGCTGTCATCCCAGGCGACGACCTCCGCCCCGCCGGCGACGAGCGCGGCGATGGCTGGACGGCCGGAGCGCCCGAGACCGAGAACGGCGACCTTGTGGCCACTGTAGCCGCGGACCGGAATCATCGTCTTGCCTCCCTCGCCCGACCCGGGCGATGCTGACCGTCATGACGACCATTCGCGACGAAAGAGCCGAGGACGCCACGGCGATCGAGGCGACGGTGACCGCCGCTTTTCTGACCGCGCCCCATGCCGACGGCAACGAGGCGGAGATCGTCGCGCGCCTTCGCGCCGACGGCGCCCTGCTCCTGTCGCTGGTGGCGGAGGAGGACGGGATCGCCGGCCACGTCGCCGCCTCGCCCGCATCCGTCGGCGGCGCCGCTGGATGGGCGGCGATCGCCCCGGTCTCGGTGCGGCCGGACGTTCAGCGGCGCGGCATCGGCAGCGCTCTCATGCGCGCCGCCGTCGAGCGCCTGCGCGCCGCCGGCCTGCAGGGCGCGGTGATCGTCGGCGATCCCGACTACTACGGCCGCTTCGGCTTCACCGCGCGCGATGGGCTCGTCGCGACGGGCATCCCGTCCGAGTATGTCCTGGCTCGGCCCTTCGGGCCGGCGGCGGCGTCTGGTGAAATCGGTTTTCATCCGGCCTTCGGTCTCGGGTGAGTTCGTCGCAGCTTCAGCGTCGCGAGCCCGATCGTCGCGAGGATCAGGCTGACGATCCAGCACCGGATGACGATCTGCGGCTCGGCCCAGCCCTTCTTCTCGAAGTGGTGGTGGATCGGCGCCATCAGCAACACCCGCTTCCTGGTGCGCTTGTAGTAGCCGACCTGGATGACCACCGACAGCGCCTCGACGACGAAAAGCCCGCCGATGATCGCGAGGACGAACTCGTGCTGGTCGCGACCGCGATCGCGCCGAGGGCGCCCCCGGGCGCCGAGGAAGGCGTCGGCCGATTGAACAGAATTCGGAACCATCTCTTTCCGGGCTCGTTTCTCAAACATGCCGCCTGAGCGAACGCGCGCTCCCGGTGATGAAACGTAAACTGAGGAATACATGATGAAGAAGCTTCTCGCAACAACCGCCGTCATGATCACACTCGTCGGTCCCGCCGTAGCCCAGAACGCCACTGGCTTCTTGAACGCTCCTGCGGAAGGCGACATCTATGCTTCGAACCTGATGGGCATGAACCTTTACGTTACCGAAAAGGACGTATCGGAGAACATGGCCGTTACCCAGGACCAGCGCTCGACGGACTGGAACGACATCGGTGAAGTCAGCGACCTTCTCATCTCCCAGGACGGCCAGGTGAAGGCCGTAGTCCTCGACATCGGCGGCTTCCTCGGCATGGGCGAGCACACCATCGCCGCCGACATGTCCCAGCTGCACTTCCTGCACGAGCAGGACAATCCGAGCGACATCTTCCTCGCGATGAAGGGCACCAAGGAAGGCCTTGAAGCCGCTCCGGAATTCGAGCGCGGCGACATGACCGAACAGGCCGCGATGGCACCTGCGACCGACGGCACCGCCGACGTCGCAGCCCCCAACGCGATGACCAACGACGCGATGGCCAACGATGCGATGGCCAACGACGCGATGACCAACGACACGTGGGACCGCCCGGCGATGCAGGCGGACGGCTATACCGACGTCCCTGCGGACAAGATCACCGCCACGACCCTGACCGGAGCGACGGTCTACGGTCCGGATAACAACTCGATCGGCGAGGTCTCCGATCTCGTCGTCGGCGCCGACGGCAAGGTTACCGACGCTCTCGTCGACGTCGGTGGTTTCCTTGGTCTGGGAGAGCACACCGTCAACATCTCGTTCGATGAGATGCAGATCATGCAGAACGCGGATGGCAGCGATGTCCGGGTGAACGTCAGCGCAACCAAGGAGCAGCTTGAGGGACGCCCCGAATACAACTCCTGAGTTCTTACCTTCGATACCAGGCGGGCCGCACGCAGTGCGGCCCGTTGCCGTGTTACGGTGTGAGGTGGTACTTCGCTCCGCGAGCGCGCTGCCGAGCAATCGCAGCCAGGCACATGTGACGGCAGCCGCGCCCGGCGGGCTCAGCGCAGCTTCAGCGTCGCGAGACCGATCGTCGCGAGGATCAGGCTGATGATCCAGAAGCGGATGACGATCTGCGGCTCGGCCCAGCCCTTTTTCTCGAAATGATGATGGATCGGCGCCATCAGGAAGACCCGCTTCTTGGTGCGCTTGTAGTAGCCGACCTGGATGATCACGCTCAGCGCCTCGACGACGAAGAGCCCGCCGATGATCGCCAGCACGATCTCGTGTTTGGTCGCGACGGCGATGGCACCGAGGGCGCCGCCAAGGGCGAGGCTGCCGGTGTCGCCCATGAAGACCGCCGCCGGCGGCGCGTTGTACCAGAGAAAGCCGAGCCCCCCGCCTATCAGGGCCGCGACGAAGATCAGGATCTCGCCGGTGCCGGGCACGAAATGCACCCCCAGGTATTCGGTGAAGTCTGCGCGGCCGACGGCATAGGCGATGATCCCGAGCGAGCCTGCGGCGATCATCACCGGCATGATCGCCAGCCCGTCGAGCCCGTCGGTCAGGTTTACGGCATTGGCCGAGCCGACGATGACCAGCATGGCGAAGGGCAGGAACAGCCAGCCGAGGTCGAGGAGCAGCTCCTTGAACACCGGGAAGGCGAGCTGCCCGGAGAGTTCGCTCGGGTGCAGGTACATCGCCCACGCCGAGGCGATCAGCGCGATGACGAAGCCGGCGCCGAGGCGCAGCTTGCCCGAGACCCCGTCGACGGTCTGGCGGCGGACCTTGGCGTAGTCGTCGGCGAAGCCGATCAGGCCGAAGCCGAGGGTGACGAACATCACCAGCCAGACGAAGCCGTTGTCCCAGCGCCCCCAGAGCAGCGTCGAGACCAGGATCGCCGACAGGATCAGCAGGCCGCCCATCGTCGGCGTCCCGGCCTTGGTGACGAGGTGGCTCGCCGGTCCGTCGGCGCGGATCGGCTGGCCGCGGCCCTGGCGGACGCGCAGCATCTCGATCAGCGGCCGCCCGAAGAGGAAGCCGTAGATCAGCGCGGTGAAGAAGGCGCCGCCCGCCCGGAAGGTGATGTAGCGGAAAAGGTTGAGCGCGCTGAGATTCTGCGACCATTCGGCCAGGTAGTAGAGCATTGGACCCTCAAGCCTCGGGAGCGTCGGCCGGGCGCGCTTCGCCCATCGCCTTGATCGCGGTGACGACCTGCCCGACGCGGCTGCCGAGCGAGCCCTTGACCATGGCGATGTCGCCGGCGTCGACGAGACGGCGGGCCTTGGTGGCCATCGCCTCGGCGTCGGGGAACCACTCGCCGCGCTGGCGGGCGGGCAGCACCTCGAACAGCGCCCGCATCCGCTCGCCGGCACAGTGGACGGTGGTGACGCTCGCCAGCGCCGGCACGCGGGCGAGCCCGGCATGAAGCTCGCGCTCGCCGGCCCCGAGCTCGAGCATGTCGCCGAGAAAGGCGACGCGGCGGCCCCGGGCGACCCGACCGGTGCCGTCCTCGGGCCTGGCCCCGGCGAAGACCTCGAAGGCCGCCGCCATCGCCGCCGGGTTGGCGTTGTAGCTCTCGTCGATGACGGTGATCGTCCCGTCGAGCCCGCCCGGCCCGAGCAAGACGGTCCACCGCGCCCCGCGCCCGTCCGGCGCCTGCCACTGGCCGAGCGCCAGGGCCGCGCGCGTGAGGTCGCCGCCGAGCGCATCGACGGCCGCGAGCACCCCGAGGGCGTTCATCGCCAGATGCCGCCCCGGCGCCGCGAGGCGATAGAAGAACCCCCGCCCGTGGGCGCGGGCCGAGGCGCAGGTGCCGGTCTCGCCGACCTTGACCTCGACGAGCCGGAACTCCGGCCGCCCCCCCTGCCCGAAGCGGACCGCCCGCGCTCCCGCCCGACGGGCGGCGGCGAGCAGGATCGGATAGGTCGCGGTGTCGCGGTTCAGGATGGCGATGCCGCCGGGTTCCAGCCCGGCGAAGACCGCGGCCTTCTCGCGCGCGATGCCGCCGATATCGCGAAAGGCCGCCATGTGCACCGCCTCGACCGTGGTGATCATCGCGAGATGCGGCCGCGCGAGCCGCGCCAGCGGCTCGATCTCGCCGGGGGCGTTCATGCCGATCTCGATCACCGCGAAATCGCGGTCCGCCGGCATCCGCGCCAGCGTGAGCGGCACACCCCAGTGGTTGTTGAAACTCTTCTCCGCCGCATGGACCGTCCCGAGCCCGCCGAGGGCGGCGCGGAACATCTCCTTGGTCCCGGTCTTGCCCACCGACCCCGTCACCGCGAGAACGCGGCCCGCGAAGCGGGCCCGCGCGGCGCGGCCGAGCGCCCGCAACCCGTCGAGCACCTCGGGCACCACCAGCAGCGGCGCATCCGCCGCCACCCCCTCCGGCCGCCGCGACACCAGCGCCGCCGCCGCCCCGCGGGCCAGCGCCTCGGCGACGAAGTCGTGTCCGTCCCGTGCCGCGGTCAGCGCCACGAAGAGATCGCCCGGCGCCAGCGAGCGCGTGTCGATCGACACGCCCGAGGCCGCCCAGTCCCGCGGACTTTCGCCCCCGGTCGCGGCAACCGCCGCATCGCGCGTCCAGAGAAGGCTCACCCCCGCCCCCTTCTTCTTCCTGCCGCGAGTCGGGACGGGGTCAAGGGCGGCGAAGCCGGGCGCGCCTGCGCGCCTTTACCCTTGAGGCCGGCCCGACTCGCATCCCCAGGCTGGGAAAGGCGCCCTGAGGAAGCAGCCGCTTCCTCAGGCGCCTCCCAAGCAGCTCTTCCTTTTTCCGGCCGAAACCCGAAACCACCCCGCAGCGCGGCGCGGGCGCGACGCCGAAACCCGCGGACGGCTGACGCGCCGCTTCCGCCGGTGCGGCCGGCCGCGCCGGCAGCCGTCATGCGCCGAGGCCGTCGAGGGCGGCGACGGCGACGCTCGCCTGCTCGATGTCGTCGAACGGCAGGATGTCCTGCCCGATCGACCTGCCCGGTCTCGTGTCCCTTGCCGGCAATCAGCAACGCGTCCCCCGGCTGCAGCGCATCGACCGCGGTCAGGATCGCCTCCGCCCGGTCGCCGATCTCGGTTGCTTCCGGCGCTCCCTCGCGCACCGCCGCCCGGATCGTGCCGGCGTCCTCGGTGCGCGGATTGTCGTCGGTGACGAAGACGAGGTCCGCCGCCCCGGCCGCCGCGCGGCCCATCAGCGGCCGCTTGCCGCGGTCGCGGTCGCCGCCGGCGCCGAAGACCACCACCAGCCGCCCCATCACGTGCGGCCTGAGCGCGGTCAGCGCCGTGGTCAGGGCGTCGGGGGTGTGGGCGTAGTCGACGAAGACCTGCGCGCCATTGGCCCGCGTCGCCGCCCGTTCCATCCGGCCGCGCACGGTGCGGAGCGCCGGCAGCGTGCCGATCACCGCCGCCGGGTCGCTGCCCGAGCCGATCGCGAGGCCCGCAGCCACCAGCGCATTCGCCGCCTGAAATCCGCCGATGAGCTCGAGGCGGACCTTGTGGCTCTTGCCGCCCCAGGCGAACAGCAGTTCCTGCCCCGTCGCATCGAAGCGCTGGCCGAGCAGCCGCAGCTCGCAGCCCTCCGCCCGCCCGACCGCGATCACCTTCTGCCCGCGCCCTCTGGCGATGCGCCGCACCCGCGGCCCGTGCGGGTCGTCGAGGTTGAGGACGGCGGTGCCGTACTTCGGCAGCACCCGCTCGAAGAGCGCCAGCTTGGCTTGGAAATAGGCCTCGAAGTCCGGGTGATAGTCGAGGTGGTCGCGGGTGATGTTGGTGAAGCCCGCCGCCGCGAGATGCACGCCGTCGAGCCGGTACTGGTCGAGCCCGTGGCTCGACGCCTCCATCGCCGCATGGGTCACGCCCTTGTCGGCGAGGTCGGAGAGCAGCCGGTGCAGGGTGATCGGCTCGGGCGTGGTGTGGCTCAGCGGCGCCGAGACCGCGCCTTCGACGCCGACGGTGCCGAAGTTGACCGCGCTCTCGCCGAGCGCCTCCCAGATCTGGCGGGTGAAGCTCGCCACCGAGGTCTTGCCGTTGGTGCCGGTGACCGCGACCATCACCTCGGGCTGGTCGCCGTACCAGCGGCTCGCCGCCACCGACAGCGCCCGGCGCGGTTGCGCGTGGACGATGACCGGCACGGAGAGGGCCCCGAGCGCGCCCTCGGCCCGGGCGAGGCCGGCGGCGTCGGTCAGGATCGCCGCCGCGCCCATGCGCAGCGCGAAGGGAATGAAGTCGGCGCCGTGGATCTTCGACCCGGGCAACGCCACGAAGAGGTGCCCCGGCCGGACGTCGCGGCTGTCGACCGACAGGCCGGTCAGCTCGGGCAAGGCCCCCGACCAGTCGCCGCCGCGCCGCGCCCCGGTGAGGAGGCCGAGCGCCTCGAACCCCGTCAGCTTGTCCGTCCGTTCGGTGCCTGCCATCGTCGGTCGTGTGTCCCGCGGCTGCCTCGGCATCGGCTATTCGTTTCCTGCGAGCGTGTAAAGCAGCGGCGTCCCGGCCACCGGGGTCGGCAGGTCCGGCCGCAGGCCCAGCACCGGCGCCAGCCGCCGCACCGCGTGGCCGAGCACCGGCGCCGCGGTCAGGCCGGCGGTGCGGAAGGCGGTGTTGTTGATCATCGCCGTCGGCTCGTCGAGGCAGATCACCAGCACGTACTGCGGCTTGTCGGCCGGGAAGAAGGCGGCGAAGGTCGAGAGCGTCTTGTTGCGGTCGTAGCCGCCGTGGGAGTTCGGCTTGTCGGCGGTACCGGTCTTGCCGCCGACGTCGTAGCCGGGAACGTCCGCCGCCTTGGCGGTGCCGCGGACCACCACCTGCCGCATCATAGAGCGGAGCTTGGCCGAGGTCTGGGTCGAGATCACCCGGTCTGCCTCGGTCGGGGCCGGCACGTCGCTGGCGACAATGCTCGGATGGATGCGGTAGCCGCCGTTGACCAGCGCGGCATAGCCGGCGGCGAGGTGCAGCGGCGTCACCGCCATGCCGTGGCCGTAGGCGATGGTGATCGTCGAGAGGTCGGTCCAGCGCTGCGGCAGCAGCGGCGCGGTCCGCGCGGCCTCCGATAGCTCGACCGGAGAGGCATCGAGCAGGCCGACCTTCTTGAAGAAGGCCTCCTGGCGGTCCTTGCCGAGCATCATCCCGATATGGGCCGCGCCGATGTTGGACGACTTGACCAGCACGTCCTCGACGGTCAGCCGGTTCCCGTAGTTGTGGAAGTCGCGGATGGTGAAGCGCCCGTAGCGCATCGGCGACTTCGAATCGACGAGGGTCTGCGGGCCGACCAGCCCGAGCTCGATCGCGTCGGCGACGGTGAAGGGCTTGAACACCGAGCCGAGTTCGTAGCGGCCCTGCGCCGCGCGGTTGAAGAGCGGGCTGTCGGCGGGGTCGCCGCTGGTCGGCAGCGGCGGGCGGAGGTTGGGGTCGAAGTCGGGCAGGCTGGCCAGAGCCCGGATCTGCCCGGTGTTGGCCTCCATCAGGATGCCGACCGCACCCTTGGAGCGCATCTCGGTCATGCCCTGCAGGAGCACGTCCTCCAGCGCCGTCTGGGCGTCGAGGTCTATCGACAGCTGCAGGGGCTGGTCGACCTCCGCCGGATCGCGAAGGCGGGTGTCGAAGACCCGCTCGACGCCGGCGGTGCCGACGACCTCGGCCGCGTCGACGCCCTCGCGGCCGTAGCCGGCGCCGCCGAGCACGTGGGCGGCGATGGCGCCGTTCGGGTAGAGCCGCGCCTCGCGCGGGCCGAAGAGCAGGCCGGGCTCGCCGATGTCGTGGACGAACTGGCGCTGCTCGGGCGAGATCGACCGCTTGATCCACAGGAACTTGCGCCCGTCGGTGAACTGCGCGGTCAGCCGCGCCGCATCGAGGTCGGGGAAAATCTTCGCCAGCGCCGCCGCCGCAGCGGCCGGGTCGATCAAATCCTGCGGCTGGGCATAGAGCGAGGCGGTGACGATGTTGGTCGCGAGCAGCCGGCCGTTGCGGTCGACGATATCGGCGCGCTGGGTGTGGATCGGCTCGGCGAGCCTGCCGCGCGGCTCGACCGGCATCGAGCCCGCGACCAGCGCCATGCGCCCGGCGACGGTGCTGAAGCCGATGATGAAGGCGACGCCGAGCAGCAGCAGCCGGGTCTCCGCCTTGGCGCGCTCGGTACGGTGGCGCTCGGCGAGGCGGGCGGCGCGCTCCTCGGCCTCGACGAGGTTGGGATCGCTGCCCGCGGCGCGGGCGGTGAGGATGCGGGCGAGGGGGCGGAGCGGACGGCGGATCATGGCTTGCTCCCGGCGACGGCATTGACGAGGTCCTGCAGCGACACCGGCCCGCGTGGCTTTGCCGGGGTCGCCGCGGGCGCAGCGGCGGGCTTGCGCGGCGGCGTGGCGGCGGCCTCGCGGATCGGAGCGGGCTTCGCGGCTGGCTTGGCGGCGGGCTTCGTGGCGGGCTTTGCCGCGCCTTCTGCACCGGCGCCGCGGCTTTCGGCTGCGCGGGGGCTTCCGCGGCCGCTGTCCCGGATTCGCCCGGAGCCGAGACCATCTCCGGGGTCTCGGCTTCGGGCTCCGGCGGGTAGGCGATCATCGCCACGTCGCCGAAATGGTCGGGCGTCAGCTCGACGAGGCCGAGCGCCGCCTCGTTCTCGGCGACGAGGGTGCGCAGGCGGTCGGGACGGTTGAGATAGGCCCACTCGGCGTTGAGCACCGCAAGGGCCTCGCGCTCCGCGGCGATCAACTCCTCGAGGTCGGCGACGCGGTTCATCGCCTCCTGCGTCGCGTAGTTCACGCGGTAGGCCCAGGTGGCGCAGACCACCACCATCACGATCGCCGACAGCCTGAGAAGCAGCTTCACCCGTTACCCTCCGCAACCAGCCGCGGCACCCCGAGGGCGCGCGGGTCCATCCGTCCCGGCGGCGCATCGAGCCGCCGCGCAACCCGCAGTTTCGCCGAACGCGCCCGCGGGTTCGCCGCGACCTCGGCCTCGTCCGCCGTCACCGCCTTGCGCGTCGCCAGCGCGAAGCGCGGCGCCTCGGGCGCGGCCTCGGGCACGTGGCGGCTCTCGCGCGGGGCGGCGCCGGAGCGGAGCTGGAGGAAGCGCTTGACGATGCGATCCTCGAGCGAATGGAAGGTGACGACCGCGAGCCAGCCGCCCGGCGCCAGCGCCGCCTCGGCGGCGGCGAGGCCGCGGACCAGCTCGCCGAGCTCGTCGTTGACCGCGATGCGCAGCGCCTGGAAGCTTCGCGTCGCCGCGTGGGGCTGGCCCGGCTTCGGCCGGGGCGACAGCCGCTCGATCAGGCCGGCGAGTTGCAGCGTCGTCTCGAACGGCACGGTGCGGCGATCGGCGACGATGGCGCGGGCGATGCGGCGGGAAGCGCGCTCCTCGCCGTACTGGAAGAGAATGTCGGCGAGCGCCGCTTCGGGCAGGCGGTTGACGAGGTCGGCCGCGGACGGCCCGGCCTGGCTCATCCGCATGTCGAGCGGACCGTCCTTCTGGAAGGAGAAGCCCCGCGCCGCCTGGTCGATCTGCATCGACGAGACCCCGACGTCGAGCACGACGCCGTCGAGGGCCGGCGCCCCCTGCCCCGCCGCGATGGCGTCGAGCGCGCCGAAGGTGCCGTCGACGACGGCAAGCCGGTCGCCGTAGTCCGCGGCCCAGGCTTCGGCACGGAGAAGCGCCTCGGGGTCGCGGTCGATGCCGATGACGCGATCCGCGCCGGCGTCGAGCAGGCCGCGGGAATAGCCGCCGGCGCCGAAGGTGCCGTCGAGCCAGACCCCGCCGATTCTGCCGCCATCTTGCGCCACCGCCGCCAGCAAGCGGCGCGAGCAGGACCGGGACGTGCGGGCCGACCGGCGCCGCCATCATGACCCGCCCCCGCGCTCCACCGCGTCGAGGGCCGCGAACGGGTCCTCGTCGTCGGCGAGGCCGGCGCGCCAGTCGTCGATGCCCGCCATGTCGGCGGCGTAGGCTGCGGGCGACCACACCTGGAAATGCTCGCCCATGCCGGCGAAATACGCCTCGGCGTCGAGGCCGAACTGCTCGCGCAACCGCTGCGGCAGCACGATGCGGCCGTTCTCGTCGATCTGCACATAGACGGACTGGGTGTTCAGCAGCCGCTCGAGCGCCCGGCGCTCCTTGCTGAACGACGGCAGCCGCGAGACCTTTTCGTCGAGGGCGGCGGCGCCTTCCATGGTATAGCCTTCGAGGCAATGGCCACTCGGCATCCCATAGATGATCACGAAGGTCGGGTTACCGCTCGGGCCCCAGTCGGGGTCGCCCTCCTCGATGGTGCGGCGAAACGAGGCGGGGACCGACACGCGGCCCTTCTGGTCCACCTTGTGGACACCCTCGCCTCTGAACCGCCGCGTCACCGGTCCGCTACTCCTGTCCATCCCCCCGGAACGAAATGGCGGGCCGTGCTGCCTGAGGGCACGACCCGCCATCTGGTCCGTTTGGGCCTCTGCCCGACTACGCCAAGTCTACCTGCTCGTATTGTGGTTCGCGTCGGGTCTCTAGTCTTAGAAAGAACTGCGGTGCCTGTATGAAACCTGCCGAGGTCTTCTTTCGGGTCTTTTGCCCTTTGTTCGAATACCGCTGCCTTCCGTGAATCGTGGATACCATGGGAGATCATGGGATTCAATGGGTTTGTATGGGAAGGGGCTTGCGTGTTCCTTTTCCGCCGCCCGATATCGGCAAAATGCCGCCAGAATTAACCGCGAACACGAAATTGTAGGGGTGCGACAAAGTGAGCGCACTAAATCTGGTATCAACCGGAGGTGGTGTGAAATCGCACCATTCTCTTTAAAATTGTAACCTAGGCGCATCAGAGCGTTGCAGCGCGGCTTGAATGTCACGAATCGTGTGATTCACCGGCCGGTGATCGGCAAAATTACGCCGGTGTGAGTCGCGCGGATGGCCTGTAAGCCGGATCTTGTGACGGCTGACGCCGCCGATGACCATTCCTCTAGGCCCGCCGTCGCCGACGGGCTCAAGCAGCCAACCCGGATCGCTCGGGTGGGAGAAACCCTGGGACGCCTTTCGGCACCCCGCGCGATCCCTATTTGGCCTTGCTCCTGGCGGGGCTTGCCATGCCGCCGACGTTGCCGCCAGCGCGGTGGGCTCTTACCCCACCGTTTCACCCTTGCCCTCCGGACCGGTCCGAGAACCGGGGCCGTCGGGCGGTCTGTTTTCTGTGGCGCTTTCCCTCGGGTTACCCCGGGCGGGCGTTACCCGCCGCCATTTCTCCCTGGAGTCCGGACTTTCCTCGACCTTGCGGTCGCGGCCATCCGGCCATCCGCGCCCGCGCCTTCTAGGCGCCGCGTCCCGCCGCGTCAACGCGCGCCGCCGCGGCCAGCGCCAGCAGCGCGCCGGTGTCCCCGGCCTCGGGTTCGGTGCCCCGCGCCCACGGGCGGAACCGGAGCCGCGCGGCGGCGAGCACCGCGGCCCAGTCGCCATCGGGCGCCGCGTAGCCTGCGGCCTCGGCGGCGGCGCGGAACGCATCCCAGCCTGGCGGCCCGAGGTCTTCCGGCGCCAGCGCCCGCCCCCCGCGGGCGAGGCGGCGCCAGTCGAACTTCGGGCCGGGATCGGCCTTGCGCCCCGGGGCCATGTCGGAGTGGGCGATGACACCGGACGCCGGGATCGCCCAGCGGGCCATGATGCCGTCGAGCAGCGTCTCCAGCGCCGCCATCAGCGGCTCCGGGAAGGGCGGAAAGCCGGCGAGCGGGCCGGGATTGGCGAGTTCGATGCCGATCGAGCGCGAGTTGATGTCGTCCACCCCGCGCCACGACCCGGTCCCGGCGTGCCAGGCGCGGGCGCTCTCGTCGACGAGGCGCCAGACCCGCCCGTCCTCGGCGATCAGGTAGTGCGAGGAGACCTCCGCCGCGGGATCGCACAGCCGGGCGAGCGCCGCCTCGGCGGTCCGCATCGCCGTGTGGTGCACTACGATCAGGTCGGGCCGGAGGCCGCCCCGCCGCGCGCCGAAGTTGGGGCTGGACGCCGCGACGATTTCCATGGCGGCCTTACCCGACCCGACCGGAGTGCGCGCCATGACCCACCCGTCCCCGCTCCAGAACCGCTGCGCCCCCGACGGGAGCCTCCACGCCGTCGCCGCGCGCGGCACGATGATGGGCAACCGCGGCGGGCGGCTGCACCGCGACGACGGAACGCTGGGGGCGGCGCGCTGGCGGAGCCGGGCGTGGATCTGCTGCCGGCTCGCCTTCGGCGGACGCCGGCGGAGGGTGATGGGGGCGGGCTATACCGAGATCTTCTTTCTCGACGAGGCCACGGCCCTCGCCGCCGGACACCGGCCCTGCTTCGAATGCCGCAGGGCCGAGGCCCGCACCTTCGCCGCCCTCTGGCCGGGCGCGGGTGCCGCGCCCCGCGCCGGAGAAATGGACCGGGTTCTGCACGGCGAGCGGCTCGCGGCGCCGGAGAGCGCCGACTTCGGGGCGCTGCCGTGGGGGGCGTTGTTCCGGGCCGGGGGTGACGTCTACCTCCGCGCCGACCGCCCAATGCTGTGGAGCTTCACCGGCTACTGCCGCGCGCGGCCCTTCGACCCGCGCGAGCCGGTCGAGGCGCTCACGCCCCCGACGATCCGCGCGATTCTCGCTGGCGGTTACCGCCCGGCCGTCCACCCGAGCGCGACCGCGCCCTAGCGCAGCGCGCGGTAGGGGGCCGGGTCCCACTTGCAGGCGAAGCCGTCGCCGTCGGGGTCGATGCCATAGCGGTCGGTCTGCGGGCCGCCGCCCGAGAGGAAGGCGCGCTGCGCCGCGTCGGCGTCGCGGAAGCGCCCGCAGTTGCCGACGCTGCCGACCCGGGCGCCGACCGAGCGCGCATACATCGACTGGCCGACGGCGTTGGTCGTCTGGTTGGCGAAGAGCGCGATGTTGACGCCCTCGGGGTGCGACGGGATCGGCCCGGGCTGGACGACGACGAGCTGGCTCCGCGCCGTCGCAAGGTCGCGCTCCGCGATGGCGGCGTCGATCTTCTGCTGCTCGAGCGTCCATTGCATCAGGTTGATCTGGTCATCGTCGAGGGCGCCGCCGGTGCCGGTGGTCGATCCGGCGAGGGCGACGTTGGACGGGGTCGCGCTGCCGTCGTTGGCGAGCGAGGATTCGATCGTGCTGGTGAAGCCATCGCCGCCGGCCGAGGAAGCGGTGGCGCCGAGCGGCACCTCGGTCAGGATCGGGTCGTTGGGTACCGTTACCGGGCCAGAGGTGCAGGCCCCGAGGAGGCCGCAGATCCAGAGTACTCGAAGGCGCATCATCCAGCCTTTCCGGGAAACACCCGACACGTTTGGCGTGCTTCTACCACCATTTTTCCGGTTTTGCAGCAAAACCGCTCGCCTGCTCAAGAGCATAGGCGACGTCGAGCATTCCCGCCTCGTCCCACGGCCGCCCGATGACCTGCAGCCCGAGCGGCAGGCCGGCGGCGTCGAGGCCCGCGGGCACCGAGGCGCCGGGCAGGCCGGCGAGGTTCACCGTCACGGTAAAGACGTCGTTGAGGTACATCTGCACGGGATCGGCCTCGGCCATCTCGCCGATGGCGAAGGCGGCCGAAGGGGTCGCCGGGGTCAGGATCGCGTCGATGCCGTCGGCGAAGGCGGCCTCGAAGTCGCGCTTGATCAGCGTGCGGACCTTCTGGGCGCGCAGGTAATAGGCGTCGTAGTAGCCGGCCGAGAGCACGTAGGTGCCGATCATGATCCGGCGCTTGACCTCCGCGCCGAAGCCTTCGGCGCGGCTGCGCTCGTAGAGGGCGGTGATCCCCTCGTTCGCGCCGATCTTCGCGCGGTGGCCGTAGCGGACGCCGTCGTAGCGCGCGAGGTTGGACGACGCCTCGGCCGGCGCGATGACATAGTAGGCGGGGAGCGCATATTTCGTATGGGGCAGCGAGATGTCGACGATCTCGGCCCCGGCCGCGCGCAGCCAGTCGGCGCCCTGGTGCCAGAGCGCCTCGATCTCGGCGGGCATGCCCTCCACGCGGTACTCGCGCGGGATGCCGATGCGTTTGCCGCGCATGTCGCCCTGCAACGCCGCCTCGAAATCGGGGACCGGGCGGTCGGCGGAGGTCGAGTCCTTCGGATCGTGCCCGGCCATCGCCTTCAGCATGATCGCGGCGTCGCGCACCGTCTTGGCCATCGGCCCCGCCTGGTCGAGCGACGAGGCGAAGGCGACGATGCCCCAGCGCGAGCAGCGGCCGTAGGTCGGCTTGACCCCGACGATGCCGGTGAAGGCCGCGGGCTGGCGGATCGAACCGCCGGTGTCGGTGCCCGTGGCGCCGAGCACCACGTCCCCCGAGACCGCCGCCGCCGAGCCACCGGACGAGCCACCCGGCGTCAGGCCGCGGTTGTCGCCGGCGCGCCGCCACGGGCTGACGGCGGGGCCGTAGGCCGAGCTCTCGTTGGAGCTCCCCATGGCGAACTCGTCCATGTTGAGCTTGCCGATGCAGGTGGCGCCGGCCGCCCACAGCTTCGCCGTCACCGTGCTCTCGTAGGGCGGGCGGAAACCTTCGAGCATGCGGCTCGCGGCCTGCGCCGGCGCGTCCTCGACGCAGAAGAGATCCTTGATCCCGAGCGGCACGCCGCAGAGGTCGGGGGCGTCGCCTTCCTTCAGCCGAACCGCCGCAAGGCTCGCCTGATAGCGGGCACGATCGGGCGTGAGCGCCGAAAAGGCATTGAGCGCCGCCGAGCCTTCCGCGGCCTCCAGGCAGGCCTCGGTCAGCTCGACCGCGCCAAGGTCGCCCGCACGAAGCCGGTCACGCGCCTCGGCGATGGTCAGGGAAGGAAGCGTGCTCATTCGACCACCTTCGGCACGGTAAAGAAGCCGGCGCGGGCGTCCGGCGCATTCTCCAGCACCTTCGCCTGGATATCGCCGTCGGTAACCACGTCCTCCCGCCACTTCAGCGCCATCGGCGTCACCGAGGTCATCGGCTCCACGCCGGTCACGTCGACCTCGTTCAGCTGCTCCATGAAGCCGAGGATGCCGGAAAGCTCCGCCGCCAGCGCGGCCAGATCGCCCTCCGCCACCTCGATGCGCGCGAGATGCGCCACCCGGCGCGCGGTATCCCTGTCGATCGCCATTCGGTCCCCGGAGTGTCTGTCAAGGCACGGTCAAGGCGCGGCTTTAGCCTGCGCGCCCGGCCCGGGCAAGACCTGCACCCGATCTGCAGGAGCCGCCCTCAGCCCGCCACCAGCTCCGCCGCGAGCGAGTTCGTCTCCGTCGCGACGATGCGCGCCGTCACGATCGTCCCCGCCGCCTCGGCCGGCGCCGCGAGATGCACCGCCGTCAGATAGGGCGAGCGGCCGACCATCTGCCCGGCCATCCGCCCGGGCTTCTCGATCAGCACCGGCAGGGTCCGCCCGACCAGCCCGGCGAGGAAAGCCGCCTGCTGCCGCGCCAGCAGCGCCTGCAAGCGATGCAGCCGCTCGGTCCGCACCGCCGCCGGTACCTGCGGCCGACCCGCGGCCGGCGTGCCGGGACGCGGCGAATAGGCGAAGGAATAAGCCTGCGCGTAGCCAACCGCCTCGACCAGCGCCAGCGTCTCGGCGAAATCGTCCTCGGTCTCGCCGGGGAAGCCGACGATGAAGTCCCCCGACAGCGCCATGTCCGGCCGCGCCGCGCGGATGCGCTCGACCAGCCGCAGATAATCCTCCGCGCGGTGCTTGCGGTTCATCGCCTTCAGCACCCGGTCGCTCCCCGACTGCACGGGGAGGTGCAGGAAGGGCATCAGCTTCGGCTCCCCGGCATGGGCCGCGATCAGGTCGTCGCCCATGTCGTTCGGATGCGAGGTCGTGTAGCGGATGCGCTCCAGCCCCGCGATCGCCGCCAGCCGCCCGACCAGCGCCGCGAGCGTCACGCCGTCACCGTCGCTGTAGGCGTTGACGTTCTGCCCGAGCAGCGTGATCTCGACGACGCCGCGCGCGACCAGCTCCCGCGCCTCGGCGACGATACGCCCCGCCGGCCGCGAGACTTCGGCCCCGCGGGTATAGGGCACCACGCAGAAGGCGCAGAACTTGTCGCACCCCTCCTGCACGGTCAGGAAGGCCGCCGGCGCCCGCCGCGCCCGCCGGTCCTGCGGCAGGTGGTCGAACTTGTCCTCGGCCGGGAAGTCGGTCTCCACCGGCCGCTCCCCCGCCTCGCGCCGGGCGATGAGGTCGGGCAGGCGGTGATAGGCCTGCGGCCCGACGACGAGATCGACCGCCGGCGCGCGGGCGAGGATCTCCGCCCCCTCCGCCTGCGCGACGCAGCCGGTCACGCCGATGCGCAGGTCCGGCCGCTCCGCCTTCAGCTTCTTGAGCCGGCCGAGCTCGGAATAGACCTTCTCCGCCGCCTTCTCGCGGATGTGGCAGGTGTTGAGCAGGATCAGGTCGGCGTCCTCGGGCGTGCCGGTCGCCTCATAGCCCTGCGTCGCCAGCGCCGCGGTCATCCGCTCGCTGTCGTAGACGTTCATCTGGCAGCCGTAGGTCTTGACGAACAGCTTCTTGGTTGGCGCCGTCATCGGTCCCCCGGGATCGCCCGGCCCCGAGGCGGAACCTCGGGGCGCACGCGCGCATGCAGAAATGAAAAGGCACGTGGGCTCCCCTGCCGCACGCGCCTCCCTTATCCCCCACCCGCCCGTGCATCAAGCGCGGACGGCTTCGTCGTCGTGGTCAGCGCGCCCGCGGCTTGCGGCCGAGACCGATCTTCTTGGCGAGTTCCTGCCGCTTGGCGGCGTAGTTCGGAGCGACCATCGGGTAGTCGGGCTTGAGGCCCCACTTTGCGCGGTACTCTTCGGGCGTCATGCCATAGGCGGTCATCAGATGCCGCTTGAGCATCTTCAGCTTCTTGCCGTCCTCGAGACAGATGATGAAGTCGTCGGTGACCGACTTCTTGATCGGAACCGCCGGCGTCAGCTCGACCGAGGCCGGCTCCTCGCCAGAGGCGATCTCGTTCAGCTTGTTGTACACCGACTGGATTAGCTCGGGGACCTCGCCCTGGACGACCGCGTTGTTCGCCAGGTGAGCAGATACGATCTCGGTCGTCAGCGCGAGGATTTCGCCTCGCCCTATAGCCTGATCTTCAGTCATGTTTTCTTCTTCCTGATCCAAGCGCCCCTACTCCGGATCACGCCGTCGGGGCCGCTGCGTAGTGAGCATCTACCGCTTCGGGGTTTGTTCTTGAGATGCCGCTTGCAACATTATTTACTCGCGAAGACTTTGACAAGAGTTGCGCGTCAACCAAGTCCAGAAAAATCGCGCAGAAGCCAGGGATCTTAGACGACTCTCAGAATGGCCAAGTATGTGCGTCTTTAGCCGAGCGGATAGTGCCGCGTAGGCGGCAACGTTTTAGGAGACCTGCCGCTCCTCGACGCGCCGCACATTTTCTTGAGTGGCGAAAAACCGCCAATCGGCATCAACAGTCCAGTATTGGTGGACGCGGCTCCCGACCTCAGGCGTCGACGAGCCCACGCTGTTCGAGAAGCGCCTCGACCCCCGGCATCCGGCCGCGGAAGGCGCGGTAGAGGTCGGCCTCGTCGCGGGCACTGCCGGCGCTCAGGATGCAGGTGACGAGCCGCTCGGCCGTCGCCGGATCGAAGACGTCGCCGGTCTCGCGGAAGGCGGCGAAGGCGTCGGCGTCCATCACTTCCGACCACATGTAGGAATAGTAACCGGCCGAATAGCCTTCGCCGGCAAAGACGTGCTGGAAGTGCGGGGTCGCGTGGCGCATCACGATCGCTTCGGGCATCCCGATCCCCGCGAGGATCTCGGCCTGCGCCGCCATGGGGTCGGCGGGCGGGTCGCCGACGTGGAAGTCGAGGTCGACGAGCGCCGACGACAGGTACTCGACCGTCGAGAAGCCCATGTCGAAGTTCCGCGCGGCGATCAGCCGGTCCATCAGGTCGCGCGGCATCGGCGCCCCGGTGATGGCGTGGCGGGCATGGGTCTCCAGCACCTCCGGCGTTTCCAGCCAGTGCTCGTAGAGCTGGCTCGGCAGTTCGACGAAGTCGCGGGCGACAGCGGTGCCGGAAATGAAGTCGTACTTCACGTCCGAGAGCAGGACGTGGAGCGCATGGCCCATCTCGTGGAAGAGCGTGTGCGCGTCGTCGAAGGTCAGCAGGTTCGGCTCGCCGGCCGGGGCCTTGGCGAAGTTGCAGACGTTGACGGCGATCGGGCGGACCTCGCCGTCGAGGGTGCGCTGGTCGCGGAGCGTCGTGCACCACGCGCCCGACCGCTTCGAGGACCGGGCGAAGTAATCGCCGATGAAGAGGCCCATGTGGCGGTCGCCGCGGCGTACCTCCCAGACCCGCGCGTCGGGATGGTAGAGTTCGGCCGCGACCGGGTGGAAGCTCAGTCCGAACAGCCGCCCGGCGACGTCGAAGGCGGCCGCGACGATCGCGTCGAGCCCGAGGTAGGGCTTGAGCGCCGCCTGGTCGAGGTCGTGCTCCTCGGCTTCGCGCTTTGCCGAGTAGTAGCGCCAGTCCCACGGCGCCAGCGGCCCGTTGACCCCGTCGGCGCGCATCCGCTCGGCGAGCTTGCCGGCGTCGGCCTCGGCCTGCGCCCGTGCCGGCGCCCAGACCGCCATCAGCAGGTCGCGCACAGCCGCCGGCTTCTTGGCCATCTGCGGCTCGAGCTTGAACGAGGCGAAGTCGGGATAGCCGAGCAGCCGCGCCTCCTCGGCGCGGAGGGCGAGGATCTCGGCGACGATGGCGCGGTTGTCGGCCTCGCCCGGATGGGCGCCGCGCGCCGTCCAGGCGCGGAAGGCGGTCTCGCGCAGATCGCGCCGCGGCGAGAACTGGAGGAAGGGCACGACGATGCTGCGCGACAGCGTCAGCAGGTGGCCGTCCCGCCCGCGGCTCTCCGCCGCCTCGGCCATCGCGGCGACGAGGTCGGCCGGCAGCCCGTCGAGGTCGGCCGGCGACAGCGCCAGCTCCCAGCTCCGCTCGTCGGCGAGGACGTTCTGGCCGAAGGCGGTGGTCAGGCTCGCCGACCGCTGGAGGATCGCCTTGAGCCGCGTGCGCTCCCCGCCTTCGAGCCGCGCGCCGGCGCGTACGAACATGCGGTGATAGAGCGTCAGCACCCGCGCCTGCTCCTCGGTCAGGCCGAGCCCGTCCTTCTGCGCCATCAGCGCGTCGACGCGGGCGAAGAGGGCCGGGTTCAGCATCGTCTCCGCCCGGTGCGCGGCGAGCTTTGGCGACAGCGTGCGCTGCAACGCCTCGAGCGCGTCGTTGGTGTCGGCCCCGGCGAGCGCGTAGAACACCGACGCGACCCGCCCGAGCGTGCGGTCGCTCCGCTCCATCGCCTCGATGGTATTGGCGAAGGTCGGCGCGGCCTTGTCCGCGGCGATGGCATCGACGTTGGCGCGGGCTTCGGCAAGCGCCGTCTCGAAGGCCGGCGCGAAGTCCTCGTCACCGATCGCCGTGAAGGGCGGCAGGCCGAAGGGCGTTTTCCAGTCACCGAGAAGCGGGTTCATCGAATACTCCGGCGGGGGGTCTGCGCGGACACTTGGCCGGAGCGGCGGGGCAGGTCAAGACTTCGCCTGGTCGCATTCGACCACGATGGCGGCACCCCGCCCATAAGGCCGCACCGCCCGACAGTATTCCACACTCTTCGCCGGCGATTTGATCGCGACTCCGCTGCCGGTCCACCCGCATCGACTTGCCGGGCACCGGCCGGGCCTGAAAGGGACAGGCGCTGCGGTTCCCGCCTGCCGGGGCCCCGATGGCCGGGCGAGCGTCCGCGGGCGAGGTCGGATTCGGGCGCCCGAGCGTCGGGCCGGCCTTCCCGCCCGCCCGCGCTCCGGGCTAGACAGTGCCGGGTCCAGATGAGCGGTCCAGACGAGGGAGAGTACGCGATGCGGAGCCATGTGCGGGCGGTTGTTGTCGGCGGTGGCGCGGTCGGCACCGCGATCGCCTACCACCTCGCAAAAGCGGGCTGGACCGACACCGTCCTCCTCGAGCGCGACGAGCTCACCTCCGGCTCGACCTGGCACGCCGCCGGCCTGCTGCCGCTCTTCAACATGGGCTACGCCACCAGCCACATCCACGACTACTCTGTTAAGCTCTACAAGGCGCTGGAAGCCGAGACCGGCCTCAATGCCGGCTTCGCCGTCGTCGGCAACCTCCGCATGGCCCAGACCAAGGCGCGGATGGACGAGTACCAGCTCTACGCCGCGACGGCGGAGTCCGTCGGCATCCCCTACGAGTGGCTCACCCCGTCGCAGCTCAAGGACCGCTGGCCGCTCGTGCGCACCGAAGACCTGATCGGCGCGCTCTTCCACCCGACCGACGGCTACATCAACCCCGCCGACGTCACCCAGGCGATGGCCAAGGGTGCGCGCCAGCGCGGCGTCGAGATCGTCCGCAGGGCCCAGGTCGACAGCTACACCTGGACCGGCTCCGCGTGGATCGTCCGCGGCCACATGATGACCGAGAAGGGCGGCAACCTCCTGCCCTCCGAGGAGACCTTCGAGATCACCGCCGAGCACGTCGTCACCGCCACCGGCAACCACGCCCAGCGCACCGCCAAGCTCCTCGGCATCAAGATCCCGGCGATCCCCGTCGAGCACCAGTACATCGTCACCGAGCCCGACCCCGCCCTCGTCGCCTACCGCAAGACCCACGGCGAGCACCCGGTGCTCCGCGACGCCGACGCCAAGTGGTACGTCCGCGAGGAGCGCGGCGGCTGGATCCTCGGCCCCTACGAGGAGGGCGCCCCCGCCCGCTTCGAGTACGCCGTGCCCGACAGCTTCCGCGCCGACCTCTTCCCGCTCGACCTCGACCGCATCGAGGAAGAGTACATGTCGATGATCCACCGCATCCCGTCGTCGGAGTCCGTCGGCCTCAAGGACGATTTCAACGGCCCGATCTGCTACACCCCCGACGGCAACCCCCTCGTCGGCCCCGCCCCCGGCCTCCGCAACATGTGGCTGGCCGAGGGCTTCTCCTTCGGCATCACCGCCGCCGGCGGCGTCGGCCACTACCTCGCCCAGATGATGGTCGACGGCGAAGCCGAGATCGACATGGCCTCCCTCGACCCCAAGCGCTTCGGCCCGTGGGTGACCACCGAATACGCCGCCCGCAAGAACGAGGAGGCCTATTCCCACGTCTTCGTCCTCCACCACCCCGACGAGGAGCGCGAGGCCGGCCGCCCGCTGCGCACCGCCCCCTGCTACGACCGCATGAAGGCCCGCGGCGCCCAGTTCGGCGTCGTCAACGGCTGGGAGCGCCCGAACTACTTCGCCCCTGAAGGCTTCGACGACCACGCCGCCCGCAGCTTCCGCCGCGGCGGCTGGTGGCCCTACGCCGTCGAGGAGGCCCGCGCCATCCGCGAGAACGTCGGGATGATCGACGCCTCCGGCTTCGCCAAGCACACCCTCGAAGGCCCCGGCGCCACCGCCTTCCTCGACTGGTTCACCTGCAACAAGCTGCCCAAGGTCGGCCGCGTCAGCCTGACCTATGCTCTCACCGACGCCGGCACCGTCCGCACCGAATACACCATCGCCCGCCTCGCCGAGCACAGCTACTACCTCGTCTCCGCCGGCGCCTGGGCCGCCTACGACCACGACTTCCTCGCCAAGGCGATCGAGGACAAGACCGCCG
Organism: uncultured Alphaproteobacteria bacterium; assembly: GCA_963798235.1. GTDB lineage: Bacteria > Pseudomonadota > Alphaproteobacteria > Rhodobacterales > Rhodobacteraceae > Amaricoccus. Next base: position 237,664 of record CAWCSN010000008.1, read on the forward strand.
AATTCGGCCCGATGCACCTCACCGACGTCACCACCCAGCAGGGCGTCTTCGCCATCGCCGGCCCGTCCTCGCGCGACCTCCTCGCGAAGCTGATCCGCGACGCCGACCCCGCGACAGCCCTCGGCAACAAGCGCTTCCCGTGGCTCGCCGTCCGCAACATCGAGCTTCTGATGTGCCCGGTCACGGCGATCCGGGTCGCCTACACCGGCGAACTCGGCTGGGAGCTCCATCACCCGATGGAAATGCAGAACTACCTCTTCGATCGGCTGATGGAGGCCGGCGAACCGATGGGCCTCAAGCTTGTCGGCACCCGCGCCCAGAACTGGCTCCGCCAGGAAAAGAGCTACCGCGCCTTCGGCACCGAACTCGGCCGAGACGCCACCCCGCTCGAAGCTGACCTTCCCCGTTTCGTCGATCTTTCCAAGGATTTCCATGGCAAGGATCAACTGGAGGCTAAAGGCATCCGCTCCAAGTGCGTGACCCTGCTCGTCGATGGCCCCGACGACGCCGACCCGTGGGGCCGCGAGGCGCTCTACACGCCGGAAGGCGAGAAAGTCGGCCGCCTGACCTCCGGCGGCTGGTCCGTCGCCTTCGGCAAGTCGATCGGCCTCGGCTACGTCACCCCGGCCCGCTCAGCGGTCGGCACGAAGCTCCAGGTCCGCATGCAGGACAAGCTCTGGCCCGCCGAGATCGTCGAGGACAGCCCCTACGATCCCAGCAACGCCCGCATCCGCGTCGACGGGTGATACGGGACCAGCACGGGATTGCTTCGCTCAACGACGATTGAGCGACGATCCGGCATGTTACTTCACGGATTTGTCCGTCGACAATCGTGCGCGATGGTCCAGGCTGCGCTCCCCTCGGCCTCCGCGCTGCCTGGCAAGGGCCGCTCCGGGCGACAGACCTCGGGCCTATGTTTGCGCGGAGTGGGTGCAATTGCACCCAGCGCCTGCACACACCCAACGCACCCGCGCGCTCACCCCGGCAATGACCCTCCCCGCGCCAGCACCCCCCAAGCGATCACGAATGATCGCATCACCCGCGGCTCGACCTTTTCTCCGACTGCGGGCACCATCTCTGCATCCGCACGTTGAGTCCGTGCATGAAAGGAAAAGCGATGTCCTACGTCGACGGCTTCGTGGTCGCGGTCCGCAACGACCACAAGGAAGCCTACCGCAAGATGGCGGCCGAGGCGGCGGCCGTTTGGATGGAGCATGGTGCGACGCGGATGGTCGAGGCCTGGGCCGACGACGTCCCCGAGGGCAAGGTCACGTCCTTTCCCAAGGCGGTGAAGCTCGAACCCGGCGAGACCGTGGTCTTCGCTTGGATCGAGTGGCCTTCCCGCGAGGCCCGCGACGTCGGCAACGCCAAGGTGATGGCCGACCCGCGGATGCAGCCGAATGGCGAGGAGATGCCCTTCAGCATGGAGCGCATCATCTTCGGCGGCTTCGCCCCGATCGTCGAGGCCTGACGCCCACTCCTGTCGACGACCGACCGCGACTATTGACGCGGCGCCCCTGCGGCCCATCTGCTCGCCCTTCACGAAAGGGCGAGTGACCCCATGGATCGAAGACTCATCTGGCTGGCGGTCGGCGCCTTCGCGACCAGCACGATGGCCTTTGTCTTCGCCGGCATCCTGCCGCTCCTCGCCGCGGCGTCCGGCGTCTCGATCTCGGAGGCCGGCCATCTCGTCACCGTCTATGCCCTCTCCTACGCGATCGGCACGCCGGTCCTCGCCACCCTGACCGGGGGCGCCGACCGCCGGAAGCTCATCGTCTCGGCGCTCGTCGTCTTCCTCGTCGGCGTCGCCGCTGCGGGGATCAGCCGTTCCTTCCTCACCCTCGGCCTCGCGCAGGTGGTCATGGGATCGGCGGCCGGCCTGTTCGCCGCGACGGCGCAGGCCACCGCCGTCGCCATCGCAGGGGTCGAACACCGGGCGCGCGCCGTCGCGGCCGTGGTCGGCGGCACCACCCTCGCCGTCGCGCTCGGCGCCCCCCTCGGCGCGGTGATCGGCGGGCTTTTCGGCTGGCGCGCGACCTTCGTCTTCATCGGCCTGCTGGCAGCCACCTGCGCCGGGGTGCTGTGGATGCGCCTGCCCCGCGGCCTCGCCGGCGTCCGCCTCGGCCTCGGCGAGCGCGTCCTCGCCATCACCCGGCCCGGCGTGCCGCCGGCGCTGGCCACGACCTTCTTCTACCTGACCGGTTCGTTCATGGTCATCAGCTACATGGCGCCGCTCGCCACCGAGGCGGCGGGCCTGCCCGCGCCGGCGATGCCGCTGATGCTGCTCGCCTTCGGCGTCGGCGCTGTCGCCGGCAACTGGCTGAGCGGCCGGCTGACCGACCGGCTCGGCGCCGCCCGCGTCGTCGCCTTCTCGCTCGCCGCCTCGCTGGTCGTCTGCGCGGTGATCTTCGCCGTCGTCACCCTGCTGCCCGCCGCCGTCGCCGGGCCGCTCGTCGTCGCGATCATGGTGCCGTGGGGCATCACCGGCTGGGCCTTCCCGCCGGCGCAGGCGAGCCGCCTTGTCGCCCTCGCCCCCGACCTCACCAGCCTGACCCTGCCGCTGAACCTCTCGGCGATGTATTTCGGCATCGCCCTCGGCAGCTTCCTCGGCGGGCGCCTGCTGGAGGTCGCTCCCGCCGCCGACCTCGCCCTCGCGCCGATCCCCTTCCTGATCGCCGCCCTCGCCATCCTCGCCGCGACGACGCAGCGCCGTCCGGCGGAAACCGGCACCGCCGCCTGACCCGCCCGCGCCCGGCGGGAGTCGTCCGGCGCATTGCCTCGGGCCGGCGGCGGCCCTAAGCACGGAGCCTCGCGGGAGGCCCCTTGGAAGCAATCCTCGTCAAGCTCGCCATCTACCTCGGCGCGGCGGTCATCGCCGTCCCGCTCAGCCAGCGGCTCGGCTTCGGCTCGGTCCTCGGCTACCTGCTCGCCGGGATGGCCATCGGCCCGGCGCTCGGCCTCGTCGGCAACGAGACCGCCCACGTCCAGGAATACGCCGAATACGGCGTCGTCCTGATGCTCTTCCTCATCGGCCTCGAACTGCACCCGAAGACGCTCTGGGACCTCCGCGGCCGCCTCGTCGGGCTCGGCGGCCTGCAGGTCGCCGGGACGCTGGCCCTCGTCGCCGCGATCACCCGCTGGATCGGCCTGCCGTGGAACCAGGCGATCGCGGTCGGCCTCATCCTGTCGCTGTCCTCGACCGCCATCGTCATGCAGACCCTCGCCGAGCGGAAGCTGCTCACCACCGAGGGCGGCCGCGCCAGCCTCGCAGTCCTGCTCTTCCAGGACGTCGCGGCGATCCCCTTCCTCGCGATCATCCCGCTCCTCGCCATCGGCGCGCCGGTGGCCGAGGCCCACCACGGCGCCGGGATGCTCACCGAGGTCTCGCCGTGGGTGCGCGCGCTGATCGTCGTCGCCGCCTGCGGCCTGACCATCGGCGCCGGGCGCTACCTGTCCGTCCCGGTCTACCGCTTCCTCACCATGGCCCGACTGCCCGAGATCCAGCTCGCCGGCGCCCTCCTCCTCATCGTCCTCGTCTCGCTGGTGATGGCGCTGCTCGGCCTCTCCCCGGCGCTCGGCTCCTTCCTGATCGGGGTCACCCTCGCGAGCTCGCCCTTCCGCCACCAGCTCGAGGCCGACATCGGCCCGTTCAAGGGCATCCTGATGGGCCTCTTCTTCATCACCGTCGGCGCCGGCATCGACCTCGCCCGCCTCGCCGACGAACCCTTGCACATCCTCGGCCTGACGCTGGCGCTCCTCGTCCTCAAGATGGCGGTGCTCTGGCCCCTCGCCCGCCTCTTCGGCCTGCCGCGGCGGGCGCGCATCCTCTTCACCCTCGGCCTCGCCCAGGCCGGGGAGTTCAGCTTCTTCCTCCTCAGCTTCGCCGCATCGTCGCGGGTGCTGCCGGCCGAGGACGCCCAGCGCCTCCTCCTCGTCATCGCCCTGTCGATGGTGCTGACCCCGGCGCTCTTCCGCCTCGATTCGCTCCTGACCCGCCTCCTCCCCGACGGCCCGCGCCGCGGCCCCGACGCCATCGCCGCGAGCGGCCCGGTCATCGTCGCCGGCATGGGGCGGTTCGGTCAGGTGGTGAACCGGATGCTGACCGGCCTCGGCCACCGCACCGTCGTCCTCGACTCCAGCCTCGCCACGGTCGAGCGGATGCGCGCCCTCGGCATCGAAGCCTACTACGGCGACGTCGCCCGCCCCGATCTCCTCGTCGCCGCCGGCATCGCCGAGGCCAAGGCCATCGTCCTCGCCATCGACGACCGCGACAAGGCCGTCGCCCTCGCCCAATTCGTCAGCACCACCTACCCGCAGGTCCAGATCATCGCCCGCGCCCGCGACCGCCACCAGGTCTATGCCCTCTACGCCGCCGGCGCGCGCGAGAGCGTCCGCGAAGTCTTCGACAGCGCCGTCCGCGCCGGCGGCTACGCGCTCCGCGCCCTCGGCTACGACGCCCGCCAGGTCGCCGACGTCGCCGACGAGTTCGTCCGCCAGGACCGGCGGATGCTGGAAGAGCTCGCAACCCTCTGGCGCCCCGATCTGCCCGTCGAGGACAACCCCGCCTATCTCGCGAAGGCCCGCGAGCAGGCCGCCGTCATCGAGGCCGCCCTCCGCGGCCGCGCCGCCGCCCCGGCCGAGCCGGACGGAGAGACCAGCCCGGATGCGCCGCCGGCGCCCTGACCCGGGCCCTCCCCCGAAGGCACGACGGGTGCGGCGCAGCGACGGCGTTGCGTTGCAGCAATCCCGGCATTAACAATTTCGGGTCGCCCCCCGGCCAGGAACGCGCCCCATGACAGACTTCAAGAAAATTCTGATCGCCAACCGCGGCGAAATCGCCATTCGGGTGATGCGTGCCGCCAACGAGATGGGCAAGCGAACGGTGGCGGTCTTCGCGGAGGAGGACAAGCTCAGCCTCCACCGCTTCAAGGCCGACGAGGCCTACCGCATCGGCGAGGGCCTCGGCCCGGTCGCCGCCTATCTCTCGATCCCGGAGATGATCCGCGTCGCCAAGATGTCGGGCGCCGACGCCATCCACCCAGGGTACGGCCTGCTCTCCGAAAACCCCGACTTCGTCGATGCCTGCACCGAGGCCGGCATCGTCTTCATCGGCCCGCGAGCCGAGACGATGCGCATGCTCGGCGACAAGGCGAGCGCCCGACGCGTCGCGGTCGAGGCCGGCGTGCCGGTGATCCCGGCGACCGAGGTCCTGCCCGACGACATGGCCGAGGTCCGCCGGATGGCAGAGGAGGTCGGCTATCCGTTCATGCTCAAGGCGTCCTGGGGCGGTGGTGGCCGGGGCATGCGGCCGATCATGAGCCCGGACGAGCTCGAGGAGAAGGTGCTGGAGGGCCGCCGCGAGGCGATCAACGCCTTCGGCAACGGCGAGGGCTTCCTCGAGAAGATGATCCTCAACGCCCGCCACGTCGAGGTGCAGATCCTCGGCGACAAGTACGGCGGCATGTACCACCTGTGGGAGCGCGACTGCTCCGTCCAGCGCCGCAACCAGAAGGTCGTCGAGCGCGCGCCCGCCCCCTATCTCAGCCAGGAACAGCGCGAGGAAATCTGCGAGCTCGGCCGCAAGATCTGCGCCTTCGCCAACTACGAATGCGCCGGCACCGTCGAGTTCCTGATGGATCGCGACACCGGCAAGGCTTACTTCATCGAGGTCAATCCCCGCGTCCAGGTCGAGCACACGGTGACCGAGGAGGTCACCGGCATCGACATCGTCCGCGCCCAGATCATGCTGGCGGAAGGCGCCACCATCGCCGAGGCGACCGGGGCGGCGTCGCAGGCGGAGGTGGTGCTGAACGGCAACGCGATCCAGTGCCGCATCACCAGCGAGGACCCGCAGAACAACTTCATCCCCGACTACGGCCGGATCACCGCCTACCGCGGCGCCACCGGCATGGGCATCCGCCTCGACGGCGGCACCGCCTACTCGGGCGCGGTCATCACCCGCTACTATGATTCGCTCCTGGAGAAGGTTACCGCCTGGGCGCCGACGCCCGAGATGGCGATCAAACGGCTCGACCGCGCGCTTCGCGAGTTCCGCATCCGCGGCGTCTCGACCAACATCGCCTTCGTCGAGAACCTGCTCAAGCACCCGACCTTCCTCGACTACTCCTACACGACGAAGTTCATCGACACGACGCCCGAACTGATGCACTTCAGCGCCCGCCGCGACCGGGCGACGAAAATCCTCACCTACATCGCCGACATCTCCGTCAACGGGCACCCCGAGACCGCCGGCCGGCCGATGCCGCCCGCCGAGGCGCGCGCGCCGAAACCCCCGGTGGTCTCGCTCGACGCCCCGCCGCCGGGTACCCGGCAACTCCTCGAGGAAAAGGGCGCCAAGGCCGTCGCCGACTGGATGCTGGCGCAGGAAAAGCTGCTCATCACCGACACGACGATGCGCGACGGCCACCAGAGCCTGCTCGCCACCCGGATGCGCTCCTACGACATGGTCCGCATCGCGCCGGCCTACGCGCAGATGCTCCCCGGCCTCTTCAGCGTCGAATGCTGGGGCGGGGCGACCTTCGACGTCGCCTACCGCTTCCTCCAGGAATGCCCGTGGCAACGCCTGCGCGACCTGCGCGCGCGGATGCCCAACCTGATGACGCAGATGCTGCTCCGCGCCTCCAACGGCGTCGGCTACACCAACTATCCCGACAACGTCGTAAAGACCTTCGTCGCGCAGGCGGCCTCGTCCGGCGTCGACGTCTTCCGCGTCTTCGACTCGCTCAACTGGGTCGAGAACATGCGCGTGGCGATGGACGCGGTGATCGAGTCCGGCAAGATCTGCGAGGCGTCGATCTGCTACACCGGCGACCTCCTCGACCCGGCGCGCTCGAAATACGATCTCAAGTACTACGTCGCCATGGGCAAGGAACTCCGCGACGCCGGCACCCACGTCCTCGGCCTCAAGGACATGGCGGGCCTCTTGAAACCCTCGGCGGCCTCGATCCTCGTCAAGACGCTCAAGGAGGAGATCGGCCTGCCGATCCATTTCCACACCCACGACACCAGCGGCGTCGCGGCGGGCAGCATCCTCGCCGCCGCCCGCGCCGGCGTCGATGCGGTCGACGTGGCGATGGACAGCTTCTCCGGCAACACCTCGCAGCCCTGCCTCGGCTCGATCGTCGAGGCGGTGGCCCGCACCGAGCGCGACACCGGCCTCGACATCGAGGCGATCCGCCAGCTTTCCGACTACTGGGAGGCGGTCCGCACCCAGTACACCGCCTTCGAGGCCGGCCTGAAGGCCCCGGCCTCCGAAGTCTACCTCCACGAGATGCCCGGCGGCCAGTTCACCAACCTCAAGTCCCAGGCGCGCAGCATGGGCCTCGAGGAGCGCTGGCACGAGGTCGCCCACATGTACGCCGAGGTGAACCAGATGTTCGGCGACATCGTGAAGGTGACGCCGTCGTCCAAGGTCGTCGGGGACATGGCGCTGATGATGGTGGCGCAGAACCTGACCCGCGCCCAGGTCGAGGACCCCGCCGTCGAGGTCGCTTTCCCCGACAGCGTCGTCGACATGATGAAGGGCAACCTCGGCCAGCCGCCGGGTGGCTGGCCCGAGGCGCTGCAGAAGAAGATCCTCAAGGGCGAGGCCGCCTCCACCGAGCGCCCGGGCGCGGTCATGGCCCCGGCCGACCTCGGCAAGCTCCGCGCCGAAGCCGAGAAGCTCACCCGCGACGGCGAGATCATCGACGACGAGGACTTCAACGGCTACCTCATGTACCCGAAGGTGTTCACCGACTACTTCAACCGCCACCGCGAATACGGCCCGGTGCGGACCCTGCCGACGCCGGTCTATTTCTACGGGATGCAGCCCGGCCAGTCGGCCTCGATCGAGATCGACCCGGGCAAGACCATCGAGGTGCTGCTCTCGGCGATCGGCGAGACCAACGAGGAGGGCGACGCCCGGGTCTTCTTCGAGCTCAACGGCCAGCCCCGCACCGTCCGCGTCCCCAACCGCACGGCGGCGGCCAAGACCCAGAAGCGCCCCAAGGCCGAGACCGGCAACCCCAACCAGATCGCCGCGCCGATGCCCGGCGTCATCGCCTCCGTCGCCGTCAAGGATGGCCAGCCGGTCCAGGCCGGCGACCTGATGCTGACCATCGAGGCGATGAAGATGGAAACCGGCCTCTACGCCGACAAGGCCGGCACCGTGAAGGCCCTCCACGTCCAGCCCGGCTCCCAGGTCGACGCCAAGGACCTCCTCGTCGAGCTCGAGCCCGCCGCCTGACGGCGGGCTCCCCACCGCCGGAAGCGCCGCGTCAACGCCCCGCGGCTTTCCCCGTCACCCCCGCGGCGCGCTTCATCGCCGCCGCGGGTTTCAACGTCTCCCAACCCCGGGCGGAGGCGTTCCCCCAAGGTTTTCATACGGCCTTGAAACCTGGAGAGCAGTCGTTTTCCCCCCACAGGGGGAAAACAAGAAAGAAAGAATGCGCGCACCTGCGCGCTCATCTTCGCGGCAACGGCCGCGTCCCGCACGCTCATCCCGCGCAGCCGCAACGAGCGATGCGCCCGGCGGCGTAAGCCGACGCCGGCGAAGGGGGGCTCGATGCCCCCCTCCGCCGGACCCCGGCAGGACTAGGAGCGACGAAGGCGGATCACCACGTCGATGCGGCTGAGCTCGGCCCCCTCGGGAAGGATCGGCTCGCCGGACAGCACCACCGCGTCGTTCGGCGCATCGGTCAGCCGGCCGTCCTCTTCCCAGTAGTAGTGGGGATGATCGTCCGTCCGCGTGTCGAAATACGAGCGTGTGCCGTCGACCGTGACCTCGTGCACGAGGCCCGCCTCGCAGAAGGCGCGGAGCGTGTTGTAGACCGTCGCGAGCGACACCGGGTCGTCGACGCGCCGCGCCGATTCGTGCAGGCTCTCGGCGGTGACGTGGCGGTTGCGGCCGTCTCCGACGAGGAGTTCCGCGAGCGCGAGCCGCTGGCGCGTCGGGCGCAAGCCGGCCCCGGTCAGCCACGCGGCTGCCCGGAGGCGTGAGGGTCGGCGCTCTGGCGTCTTCGTCGTCCGCATTCCCTGCCCGGTACCAACGGTCTGCCTCCGACATAATCAGATCACCGGGCGCTTTTCCAGTCCCGCCACGCACTATTCCGCGTGCAGGGCCTGTGCATTGAATCGTGCATGGCTTGTGCATCTCTTGGGCAAAGGCGAAAATCGGCCCCCCGGCCCGGCCCTTGCGCCGCCGCGGGGTCGGGTGCTAGAGGTCGCGCAAGTTGAAACAAACTGAAATCCGGGAGGCAGCCGCAGGCTCGACATGACCGCCAGGCCGACGCGAATCGACTATGACGGACTGATGTCCTGCGCCCGCGGCGAGATGTTCGGCTCGGGAAATCCGCAGCTTCCGGCGCCGCCGATGCTGATGATGGACCGCGTCACCGACATCTCGGACGACCGCGGCTCGGCCGGCAAGGGCCACGTCGTCGCGGAATTCGACGTCAATCCCGAGCTCTGGTTCTTCAAGTGCCACTTCATCGGAGACCCGGTGATGCCCGGCTGCCTCGGCCTCGACGCGATGTGGCAGCTCACCGGTTTCAACCTCGGCTGGCGCGGCATGCAGGGCCGCGGTCGCGCCCTCGGCGTCGGCGAGGTCAAGTTCACGGGCATGGTGACGCCGGCCGTCAGGCTGGTCGAGTACACGGTCGACTTCACCCGGGTCATCGACCGCAAGCTGAAGCTCGGCATCGCCAACGGGACGATGCGGGCCGACGGCGAGGTGATCTATACCGCGACCGACATGAAGGTCGGGCTTTTCAAGGACTGACGGGAGGACCTCCCATGCGCCGCGTGGTGATTACCGGCATCGGCATCGTCTCCTCGATCGGCAACGACGCCGGCGAGGTCATGGCATCGCTCAAGGACGGCCGCTCGGGCATCGTCTTCGCGCCCGAGTACGCGGAGCACGGCTTTCGCAGCCAGGTGCAGGGCAAGCCGAAGATCGTGCCGTCCGAGCACATCGACAAGCGCCACATGCGCTTCATGGGCGACGGGCGCGGCCTTCTGCTTTCTCGCCATGGAGCAGGCGGTGAAGGACAGCGGCCTCGAGGCAGACCGACGTCTCCAACGAGCGCACCGGCCTCATCGTCGGCTCCGGCGGCCCCTCGACCCGCAGCCTGTTCGAGGCCCACCGCATCGTCATCGAGAAGGGCAGCCCGAAGCGGATGGGCCCGTTCATGGTCACCCGCGGCATGTCCTCGACCACCTCGGCCTGCCTCGCGACGCCGTTCAAGATCAAGGGGATCAACTATTCGATCACCTCGGCCTGCTCGACCAGCGCGCACTGCATCGGCAACGCCGTCGAGCAGGTCCAGTGGGGCAAGCAGGACGTGGTCTTCGCCGGCGGCGGCGAGGAGCTCGACTGGACGCTCTCCTGCCTGTTCGACGCCATGGGCGCGATGAGCTCGAAGTACAACGACACGCCCGAGACGGCGAGCCGGCCCTACGACGCCACCCGCGACGGCTTCGTGATCTCGGGCGGCGGCGGCGTCGTCGTGATCGAGGAACTCGAGCACGCCCTCGCCCGCGGCGCGAAGATCTATGCCGAGGTCACCGGCTACGGCGCCACCTCCGACGGCAGCGACATGGTCGCCCCGAGCGGCGAGGGCGGCGAGCGGGCGATGCGGCTGGCGCTCAGCAGCATCGGCAACCGCAAGGTCGGCTACATCAACACCCATGGCACCTCGACGCCGGTCGGCGACATCTCCGAGGTCGAGTCGATCCGCCGGGTCTTCGGCGAGGAGCACATGCCGCACATCTCGTCGACGAAGTCGCTGGCCGGGCATTCCCAGGGCGCGACCGGCGTGCATGAGGCGATCTACAGCCTGCTGATGCTCAAGGACGACTTTGTCACCGCTTCGGCGAACGTCATCACCCTCGATCCGGCGCTGCGGCCCGGGGAGATCACAACGCACCGCATCGACAATGCCGGGCTCGACACGGTGCTCTCGAACAGTTTCGGCTTCGGCGGCACCAACGCGACATTGGCGCTCAGCCGCTACCATGGGTGACGGAGTGGCGCAGGCCGGACTTCTCGCAGGCAAGCGGGCGCTGATCCTCGGTGTCGCCAACGACCACTCGATCGCCTGGGGCATCGCCCGGGCCTTCGCAGCCCACGGCGCCGAATTGGCCTTCACCTATCAGGGCGACGGCTTCGGGCGTCGGGTGCTGCCGCTGGCCGAAAGCCTCGGCGCGAAGCTGGTGGTGCCGGCGGACGTCCAGGACCCGGCCTCGCTTGACGCACTCTTCGAGCGGATCGAGGCCGAATGGGGCCGGCTCGACATCCTCGTGCACGCCATCGCCTATTCCGACAAGGCCGAGCTCGACGGACGCTTCCTCGAGACAAGCCGGGCGAACTTCCTGAAGTCGCTCGACATCTCCTGCTATAGCCTCGTCGATCTCACCCGCCGCGCGGCGCCGCTGATGACCCGCGGCGGCTCGATCCTGACGCTGACCTACATCGGCGCCCAGCGCGTGACCCCGCACTACAACGTCATGGGCGTCGCCAAGGCGGCGCTGGAGAGCGCGGTGCGCTACCTCGCCAACGACCTCGGGCCCGAGGGCATCCGTGTCAACGCGATCAGCCCCGGCCCGATGCGCACCCTCGCCGGTGCCGCGATCGCCGGGGCGCGCAAGGTCTACAACGTCACCGAGCGCAACGCCCCGATGCGCTCCAACGCCTCGCTCGACGCCGTCGGCGGCGCCGCGGTCTATCTCGCCTCCGACCTCGCGGCCAGCACGACGGGCGAGGTCATCTTCGTCGACGGCGGCTTCCACATCCTTGGCATGGCGCAGCCCGAGTATCTCTGAAACGCTCCCGCCTGCAGCTTGCATCACAGCGCCGTCGATCGACCGGCAAGGAGGGCCCATGCCCCGCTTCACCACCTCTGACGGTCTCTCGCTCGCCTGGGAGGAGGAGGGTGCCGGCCTGCCGGTGCTCTGCCTCCCCGGCCTCACCCGCAACGCCCGCGACTTCGACGACCTCGCCGCAGCGCTTGGCGGTCGCGTCCGTCTGATCCGCCTGACCTTCCGCGGCCGCGGCGCCTCCGACCGCGACGCCGACTGGAAGAACTACAGCGTCCCGATCGAGGCCCGCGATACGGTCGAGCTTCTCGATCACCTCGGCGTGGCGAAGGCGACCATCGTCGGCACCTCGCGCGGCGGCCTCGTGGCGATGTTCATGGCGGCGACGGTGAAGGACCGCCTCGCCGGCGTCCTGCTCAACGACGTCGGACCGGAGCTGGCGCCGGAGGGGCTGGCGGCGATCATGACCTATCTCGGCGTGGCGCCCCGGGCGCAGGACTTCCCCTCGGTCATCGCCGCGCTCAAGGCGCGCATGGGCGCCTCCTTCCCCGGCCTCGACGAGGCCCGCTGGGCGGTGCTGGCCCATCGCTGGTTCGACGACGACGGCGGCGTGCCGGTGCTGAACTACGACGCCGACCTGCGCAAAGGCTTCGAGGCGGTCGCCGAGCAGCCGGCGGTCGACCTCTGGCCGCTCTTCGACGCACTGCAGGGCGTGCCGCTGGCGCTGGTCCGCGGCGCCAACTCCGACCTGCTGACGCCGGAGTCAGCGGCGAAGATGCGCGAGCGCCGGCCCGACATGATCTTCGCCGAGGTTCCGGACCGCGCCCACGTCCCCTTCCTCGACGAGCCCGAGGCCGTCGCCGCCCTCGACGCGCTGCTGGCCCAGGTCGCCGCATGACCGACATCGCCGCCATCCGCGCCGCCGCGGGGCGGGCGCGGGGCATACGCCGGACGCCGCTGCTCTCCGCGCCGGGTCTGGATCGCGCGGCGGGACGGCGGGTGCTGGTCAAGGCCGAGTGCCTCCAGATCACCGGCTCGTTCAAGGCCCGCGGCGCCTGGTCGGCGATCTCGGCGCTGCCGCCGGAGGAGCGCGCCCGCGGGGTGCTGGCCTACTCCTCGGGAAACCACGCGCAGGGCGTCGGCTGGGCCGCCCAGGTGCACGGCATCCCGGCGGTGATCCTGATGCCCTCCGACGCGCCCACGGTGAAGATCGACGGCACCCGCGCCTACGGCGCCGAGGTCGTGCTCTACGACCGCGCCACCGAGGACCGCGACGCCCTCGGCCTGCGCCTCGCCACCGAGCGCGGCCTGACCCTCGTCCCGCCGTTCGACCATCCGCAGGTGATCGCCGGCCAGGGCACGATCGGCCTCGAGCTGGCCGAGCAGGCGGCCGAAGCCGGCGTCACCGAGGCCGATGTCCTCGTCTGCTGCGGCGGCGGCGGCCTTAGCGCCGGCATCGCCCTCGCCCTCGCCGCCGACGCCCCCGGTCTCCGCGTCCGCACGGCCGAGCCCGCCGGCTTCGACGACATGGCCCGCTCGCTCGCCGGCGGCCATGTCGTCGGCAACCCGGCGACCACCGGCTCGATCTGCGACGCCATCCTCACCCCCCGCCCCGGCGCCCTGACCTTTCCCGTGCTCGACCGCCTCGCCGGCCCCGGCCTCGTCGTCACCGACGCCGAGGCCCTCGCCGCGATGGCCCTCGCCTTCCGCCACCTCCGCATCGTCCTCGAGCCCGGTGGCGCCGTCGCCCTCGCCGCCGCCGCCTTCCGCCCCGACGCGATCGAGGGCGACGCCGTGATCTGCATCGCCTCCGGCGGCAACGTCGACACCGCCCGCTTCGTCGAGGCGATCACCACCGACGGGAATTTCCGGGGTTCGCGGAACGCATAGTGAACGCGGGCTTCCCTTTTACCATGACCCGCATTAGCTTCGGGCGAAGATGAGCAGCTGGACCAGCGACGAGGCCGACGCCTTCGAGGCCGCCGAATCGACCGCCGCGCAGCCCCTGTCGGCGCGCGCGATGGGAGCGGTGCGTCCGGCGCCCTACCTCGACGGCCTCAACCCCGCCCAGCGCGCCGCCGTCGAGGCGCTCGACGGCCCGGTGCTGATGCTCGCCGGCGCCGGCACCGGCAAGACCCGGGCGCTGACCGCCCGCATCGCCCACCTCCTCCAGACCGGCCGCGCCCGCCCCAACGAAATCCTCGCCGTCACCTTCACCAACAAGGCCGCGCGCGAGATGAAGCACCGCATCGGCCAGCTGGTCGGTGGCGTCGTCGAGGGGATGCCGTGGCTCGGCACCTTCCACTCGCTCTCGGTCCGCATCCTCCGCCGCCACGCCGAGCTCGTCGGCCTCAAGTCGAACTTCACCATCCTCGACACCGACGACCAGCTCCGCCTGATGCGCCAGATCATCCAGGCCCACCGCATCGACGAGAAGCGCTGGCCGCCCCGCCTCCTCGCCGGCCTCATCGACAGCTGGAAGAACCGCGCCCTCACCCCCGACCGCGTTCCCGCCGCCGAGGCCAGCGCCTACGACCACCGCGGCGCCGAGCTCTACGCCGAGTATCAGGAGCGCCTGCGCACCCTCAACGCCTGCGACTTCGGCGACCTCCTGATGCACGTCATCGCCATCCTGCAGACCCAGCCCGACATCCTCGCCACCTACCAGCGCTGGTTCCGCTACATCCTCGTCGACGAGTACCAGGACACCAACGTCGCCCAGTACCTGTGGCTGCGCCTGCTCGCCGCCGCCCACCGCAACCTCTGCTGCGTCGGCGACGACGACCAGTCGATCTACGGCTGGCGCGGGGCGGAGGTCGGCAACATCCTGCGCTTCGAGAAGGACTTCCCCGGCGCGCAGGTCATCCGCCTCGAACAGAACTACCGCTCGACCCCCCACATCCTCGCCGCCGCCTCCGGCGTCATCGCCACCAATGCCGACCGCCTCGGCAAGACCCTGTGGACCGACCTGCCGGACGGCGAAAAACTCCGCCTGATCGGCCACTGGGACGGCGAGGAAGAAGCCCGCTGGATCGGCGAGGAGATCGAGGCGCTCGGCCACGGCACCCGCGGCCTCGACCCGATCCCCGGCGACGGCATCGCCATCCTCGTTCGCGCCTCGCACCAGATGCGCGCCTTCGAGGACCGCTTCCTGACCATCGGCCTGCCCTACCGCGTCATCGGCGGCCCGCGCTTCTACGAGCGCCAGGAAATCCGCGACGCGATGGCCTACTTCCGCCTCGCGGTCTCCCCCGACGACGGCCTCGCCTTCGAGCGCATCGTCAATACGCCGAAGCGCGGTCTCGGCGACAAGGCCGTGCAGGAGATCAACCGCACCGCCCGCGACAACGGCGTCTCCCTCCTCGACGCCGCCGGCCTCATCGCCGCCAACGGCGGCCTGCCCGCCCGCGCCCGCGCCGCCCTCGGCGAGTTCGTCTCCAACGCCGACCGCTGGCACACCGCGATCCGCGGCGACGCCGACCACGTCGCCCTCGCCGAGACCATCCTCGACGAGAGCGGCTACACCGCCATGTGGCAGGCCGAGAAGTCCCCGGACGCCGCCGGCCGCCTCGACAACCTCAAGGAGCTGGTCAAGGCCCTCGACGGCTTCGAGAACCTCCAGGGCTTCCTCGAGCACGTCGCCCTCGTCATGGACAACGACCAGGACGACGACGCCCCCAAGGTTTCGGTGATGACCCTCCACGCCGCCAAGGGCCTCGAATTCCCCGCGGTCTTTCTCCCCGGCTGGGAGGACGGCCTCTTCCCCTCGCAGCGCTCGATGGACCAGAGCGGCGTCAAGGGCCTCGAGGAGGAGCGCCGCCTCGCCTACGTCGGCATCACCCGCGCCCGCATCCTCTGCACGATCTCCTTCGCCGCCAACCGCCGCGTCTACAACCAGTGGCAGTCCCAGCTCCCCTCGCGCTTCATCGACGAGCTGCCGCCGCAGCACGTCGAGGTGCTGACCCCGCCCGGCCTCTACGGCGGCGGCTACGGCGCCGCGGCCCCGGCCGCCGCCCCCTCCTCCGGCTCCTCGCTCGCCGACAACGTCGCCAAGGCCGACGTCTACAACTCACCCGGCTGGAAGCGGATGCAGGCCCGTGCCACACAGCGGCCGATGGCGCAGCCGCAGGAGGCGCGCAACATGGTGATCGACACCACCGCCGTCCCCGCGCAGGGCGTCGGAACCCGTGTCTTCCATCAGAAGTTCGGCTACGGCACGGTCACCGCCGTCGAAGGCGACAAGCTGACCATCGATTTCGAGAAGGCCGGCACCAAGAATGTCGTGGCGCGTTTCGTCACCGCCGCCGACGACATCCCGTTCTGATCCACGCCGGTTACACCGGCTCGTGATATCGGACCGTTAACCATCTAAAATTGCACGATTTCTTGCGATGTACCTCTTTTGGATAAGTCGCGCCTTCCCCCGATTACTGCATACTCGGCACAGGATCAGGGCAGAGTGGGTACGAGGTTCGGGAATAGTCATGTGCAGCGAGCGGATAGAGGGCGATCCAGCCATGGGCGACGAGTCGCCGGTGGACGAGGGTCGCCGGGCAGCCATCGCGAAGATGGGCGTCCTCGCGGCTCCCGCCTTCGTGGTCATGCTGACGACCGGCGCCTCGGAGGCATGGTCGGCCAGTGGCAAGCCCGGGAAGCCCAAACCGAAGCCGAAGCCGAAGCCACCGAAGCCGCGGGGCCGGATCGGCGGCAAGTTCTTCTGATCTGTGGGCTCCGTTGCGGGGCGGCCAAGGCAGGGGCCAGCGCGTTGATCAGAGTCGAGCAAACGCGGGTCCGTGACGACAGTGACCCGGCCACCCTGCTCTTCCAGTTGCTGTCCGGCGACGACACGGCCCGTACGACGGCGGCTCAGGTGATCGCGTCCCTTGACACCGCCACGCTCGACGCGCTGCTGGCCTTGGCGGGCGAGCACATCGCCACGCCAGCCCTCTGGGCCGCGCTCGGAGACGCCGCGACGGCCCTGCCCCCCGACCACGCCGCCTTTCTCGAAGCCGCGAGCCACCTCAACCGGCAGCGCAACGACCGGATCGTCGCTCAGGCCCGGGAGATCGTGCAGGCGACCGCCGCCGTCGGAATCGCCCCGGTCTTCCTCAAGGGCACCGCCGCCCTCCTCTCCCGGCTCTACCCCGATCCAGCCGCGCGCTTCGTCGGCGACATCGACCTGCTCGTCCCAGCCGACCGGCTGGAGGACGCCGCCGCCGCCCTCGCCGCCACCGGCTACCGCCGCCTGCCCGACCGCGCCGACCACGCCCACGACCCGCTGCGCCTCGTCCGCGACGACCGTCCCGGCCTCGTCGAGCTGCACCGGGCCCCGGTCGCCTTCGCGCTCGCCGCCGCTCTCTCGGCGGCCGAGGTGATGGCCCGCGCCGTCCACGCCGCCGCCCTGCCCGACGCGCGCATCCCCTGCCCCGAGGACCGCGCCGTCCACGCCATCGCCCACGCCATGCTCCAGGACCACGGCCTCCGCCGCGCCGACCTGCCCCTGCGCGACGCCCTCGACCTCCGCTTCCTCGCCGAGCGTCACGCCGGCTCCATCGACTGGCCCACCGTCGCCTCCCGCCTCTCCCGGGTGCCCGACGGCAGCGACGCCGTCGCCTTCTGCCTCCTCGCCGTCCGCGAAGCCTTCGCTGTTCCCGCCCTGCCTGCCCCCGTCGCGGGCCCCTTCGCCCGCCGCAGCCTCGCCGCCTGGCGCCAACGCAGGGGCCGCCCCGCGTCAGGCTTTGCCCGGGGCACCGCCTTCCTCGGCGCCTACGCCCGCGACTGCCTCTGGCGCCTGCGCCACGTCCCCAGCGAGCGCCGCCACCTGCTGCGCCGCGCGTTCTCCCCGGCCGGCTACCCGGCGTTCGTCCGCTCCCTCGCCGGAATCGCCACCTACGGCCCCCCGGCAACCCGCCACGGCCCCGAGCCGCGCCCATGACGCCGGAGGCCATCCCCTTTGGTGCGGCCCTTGTCCTCGCGCCCCCCGGCGACGAGGCGCCGCTCGTCCTGCTCGGTCCGGCCGGTCGCGCGATTCACGCGGGCCTCGCCGCCGGCGGCGCGGCCGAAGCCGCCGCCCGTTTCTCTCGCGACTTCGGCCTCGCGCCCGACGCCGCAGCCCGCCTCGTCGCCGAAACCATCGCGGCCCTAAGCGGCGCCGGCGCCGCCACACCCGCGCCCCGAAAGCCGTCGCCTCCGGCCGCCCTGCCCCCGGTCGCCCGCCGCCGCGTCTACGCCCTCTGCGGCCAGCCGATCGAGGTCCGCTTCGCCGCCCGCGCCGTGGAGGCGCTGCTCGCCCCGCGGTTCAGCTGGTCCGAACGCCCCGATCTCGCCCCCGTCGCCCGCCTCACGGTCGCGCGCAGCCGCCGCGGCTTCGTCCTCCGCCAGCCCGGCGCACCCGACCTTACCGCCACCGACGCCGTGGCGATGTCCGGCCTCTTCACCCGCCGCTTCGCCGAGATAAGCCACGGCACCCGCGACTGGCTGATGGTGCTCCACGCCGCCGCCGTCGCCGACCGCCATGGCGCGATCCTGCTGCCCGGCCCCAACGGCGCCGGCAAGAGCACCCTCACCGCCGCGCTCCTCGCCCGCGGCTGCGGCTACTTCAGCGACGACTGCGTCCCGGTCGACGGCGACGGCCGCGTCCGCCCCGTCCCCTTCGCGCTCTGCCACAAGACGCCGCGCCTCGCCTACACGCCGCCACCCGGACCGACACCGCCCCCGGCCCCGCCGCGGCTCATCCTCTTCCCGCGCTACCGCCCGGGCGCCGCGCCGGCCGCGCGCGCACTGACCCCGCCGGAAGTGCTCGAAAGGCTGATCGCCGGGCGCGCATGGCTGTCGCGCCGCCCCGAGGCGCTGCGCAAGGCCCTCGACCTGATCGCGGCGACGCCTGCGTGGGAACTCACCTATCCCTCGACCGACGCCGCCCTCGCTCTGCTCGCCGCCTGCGACGAAACCGCCCGCGCCGCCTGACGCTTCAGCGCCGGCGGCTGCCGCGCTCCGGGATCAGCCCCTGCGGCGCGAAGCGCAGCACCAGCAGCAGGATCAGCCCCATCAGGAACAGCCGGATATGCGGCGCCGCCGCGAGCAGGTGGTCGCGCCAGAACCCTCCCGCCATGCCGTTGGTGACCGCCCCCATGATCCACCCCCCGGCCGGCTCCGCCACCACCCACACGTACCAGATCAGGAAGCCGCCGAGCACCGCCCCCCAGTTGTTCCCCGAGCCGCCGACGATCACCATCACCCAGATCAGGAAGGTGTAGCGCAGCGGATTGTAGCTCGCCGGCGTGAACTGCCCGTCGAGCGTCACCAGCATCGCCCCGGCGACCCCGACCACCGCGGAGCCGAGCACGAAGACCTGCAGATGCCGCCGCGTCACGTCCTTGCCCATCGCCTCGGCCGCATCGCGGTTGTCGCGGATCGCCCGCATCATCCGCCCCCACGGCGAGCGCAGCGCCTTCTCGGCCAGCCACATCACCACGACCAGCACCGCCGCGAACAGCAGCGCATAGCCGATCCGCGACACGATCGCCGCCGTCGTCACCACGTCCGACCCGAACCGCGCCGCGAGGTCCTGCACCCACGCTGCCTGCTGCAACACCCGCTCGTCCGGGATCGGCCGCACCACCCCGGTGACGTTCTTGACCCCGCGCGTCAGCCAGTTCTCGTTCTTGAGGATGGCGAGGATGATCTCGGCGATCCCGAGCGTCGCGATCGCCAGATAGTCCGAGCGCAGCCCGAGCGTCAGCTTGCCGACCAGATAGGCCGCCCCCGCCGCAAACAGTCCGCCCACCGCCCACGAGATCAGCACCGGCAGCCCGAGCCCGCCGAGATACCCCGCCGAAGCCGGATCGATCGCCTCGATCGCCGCCGAGGCCGGATCGAGGAACAACCGCATGACGAAATACCCGACCGCCACCGTCGCCAGCCCCAGCGGCCCGCGCAGCGAGGCCGGCGCCTGGTCCCGCACGAACAGCGCCGCCCCGACCGTCCCGACCACCGCCAGCGCCGCCAGCCCGAGGTTCCAGCCCCCCGGCCCCGAGCGCCCCCGGCACCGGCGGCATCGACACCAGCACCGCCGCCACCCCGCCGAGCGCCGCGAACCCCATGATCCCGGTGTTGAAGAGCCCGGCATACCCCCACTGGATATTGACCCCGAGCGCCATCACCGCCGAAATCAGGCAGAGGTTGAGGATGGTCAGCGCCACCACCCAGCTCTGCACGAACCCCGTGGCGAGCAGCAGCGCCGCCATCACCGCATAGAGGACGACAATCCGCGTCGTGCCGGTCATATCACCTTCCCCCGGAAGATGCCCGTCGGCCGGATCAACAGCACGATGACCAGGATGATGAACGAAACCGCGAACTTGTAGTCCGTCCCCAACATCTGCACCAACCCCTCCGGCTGCCACGCCGGCGGCAGCAGATACCCGAGCACCGCCTTGTAGGCATAGGTCAGCATCACCTCCGAGAAGGCGATCACGAACCCGCCCGCCACCGCACCCAGCGGATTGCCGATCCCCCCGACGATCGCCGCCGCGAAGATCGGCAGCAACAGCTGGAAATAGGTGAACGGCCGGAACGACTTGTCGAGCCCGTAGAGCGTCCCCGCGATCGTCGCCAGCGTCGCCGCGAGGATCCAGGTGATCATCACCACCCGGTCCGGGCTGATCCCCGACAGCAGCGCCAGGTCCTCGTTGTCCGAATAGGCCCGCATCGCCTTGCCGGTCCGGGTCTTCTGCAGGAACCAGAACAGCGCCGCGACGGTGATCACCATCACCACCAGCGTCAGCACCTGGCTGCCGCGCACCGCGATGCCCTGCTCGAGCCCGGTCCACGCCTTGAAGTCGTTCACCCGCATCACGAAGCGCGCCCCGTCCTCGAAGCGCTGCTCGTCGGTACCGATCACGAAGCGCACCAGCGCGTTGTAGACGAACATCACCCCGACCGAGGCCATCACGAAGACCACCCCGGCGCTCCGCTGCTTGCGGTAGAAGCGATAGACCCAGCGGTCGGTCAGCAGCGTCAGCCCGATCGCCGCGACGATCCCGAAGGGCAGCGCCAGCAGCGCGGTCGGCAGCGGGTCGATCGACACGCCGAGGCTCTGCAGCCCCCAGGTCACCAGGATCACCGCCATGGTCCCGAAGGCCATCAGGTCGCCGTGGGCGAAGTTCGAGAACCGCAGCACCGCATAGATCAGCGTCACGCCGAGCGCGCCCAGCGCCAGCTGCGACCCGTAGGCCAGCGCCGGCACCAGAACGAAATTCGAGAACAGGGCGAGGGCGTTGAGGACGTCCATTCAACCCCCCAGGAAGGTGCGCCGCACGTCCGGGTCGGCAAGCAGCGCCTCCCCGGTGTCGGTGTAGCGATTGCGGCCCTGCACCAGCACATACCCCCGGTCGGCGATGGCGAGCGCCTGCCGGGCGTTCTGCTCGACCATCAGGATGGCGATCCCGGTCGCCGCGACGTCGAGGATCTTGTCGAAAAGCTCGTCCATCACGATCGGCGACACCCCCGCCGTCGGCTCGTCGAGCATCAGCAGCCGCGGCTGGGTCATCAGCGCCCGCCCTACCGCCACCTGCTGGCGCTGGCCGCCCGACAGCTCGCCCGCCGGCTGGCGACGCTTCTGCTTCAGGATCGGGAACAGCTCGAAGACCTGCTCCATCGTGCCGCGGAAGTCGTCCTCCCGGATGTAGGCGCCCATCTCGAGGTTCTCCTCGACGGTCAGCGACACGAAGACGTTCGAGGTCTGCGGCACGAAGCCCATCCCCGCCCGCACCCGCTCCTGCGGCGTCAGCCCGGTGATCTCCCGCCCGTCGAGCATCACCCGCCCCGAGCGCAGCGGCAGCATCCCGAAGACCGCCTTCATCGCCGTCGACTTGCCGGCCCCGTTCGGCCCGACGATCACCGCGATCTCGCCCTTGTCGACGCTGATCGTGCAGGCGTGGAGAATATCGGCCGCGCCATAGCCGCCGGTCATCGCCTCGCCGGCAAGGAAGCTCAAACCGCCGCCCCCTGCACCCGCTTCGGCCGCTCCCGCAGCCCGCGGCCGAGATAGGCTTCGATCACCGCCTCGTTCTTCATGACCTCGGCCGGCGCGCCGACCGTCAGCACCTTGCCCTCGGCCATCACGATCACCGGGTCGCAAAGACGCCCGATGAAATCCATGTCGTGCTCGACCATGCAGAAGGTATAGCCGCGCTCCTTGTTGAGCCGCAGGATCGCGTCGCCGATGGTGTTGAGCAGGGTGCGGTTCACCCCCGCCCCGACCTCGTCGAGAAAGACGATCTTGGCGTCGACCATCATCGTCCGCCCGAGCTCGAGCAGCTTCTTCTGCCCGCCCGAAAGGTTGCCGGCCAGTTCGTCCGCGACATGCGCGATCTCGAGGAACTCGATCACCTCGTCGGCCCGCCGGCGCACCTCCTTCTCGCGCGCCCGCACCCGGGCACCCTTGAACCACGCGTCCCACAGCACTTCGCCGGGCTGGCCCGGCGGCACCATCATCAGGTTCTCGCGCACGGTCAGCGTCGAAAACTCGTGGGCGATCTGGAAGGTCCGGAGCAAGCCGCGATGAAACAGCGCGTGCGGCGCGAGCCCGGTGATCTCCTCCCCGTCGAGCCAGACCTGACCGGAGGTCGGCGGAAACAGCCCGGCGATGACGTTGAACAGCGTCGATTTCCCCGCGCCGTTCGGTCCGATCAGCCCGGTGATCGAGCCCTTGCCGATCTCGATCGAGGCGCCGTCGACGGCCCGCAGGCCGCCGAAGTGCATGTGGAGATTGTCGACGCGGATCATACGGCCATCCGGGGCCGGCCGGCCGGATCAGCGATAGCCGAGGGTCTCGAAGCCGTCGTCCTTGATCTCGTAAACCCGGTAAGACCCCTGCGCCTCGCCCTCGCCGATCAGTTCGACGCTGGTCGCGCCGACGTAGTCGATGTCGGTCCCGGCCGCCGCCAGCTCGAGGCCCTTGGCGATCTCGCCGGCGTAGATCTTCTCGCCCGGCGCATTCGCCACGGCCAGCACCTTGTCGCGGATGCCGGTGCGGTCGGCCGAGCCGTTGGCGGCGATGGCGAGCGCGATCAGCGCCGCGGCGTCGTAGCTCTCGGGCACGTAGGTTCCGGTCGGGTCCATGCCCGCGGCCTTGGCCACCGCCGCGAACTTGTCCGCCGCTTCGCCCTCGGAGCCGGGCAGCGTGCCGATGACCTTGCCGTTGATCTCGTCGCCGATCTTGTCGATCAGGCTCTGGCCGTACATGCCGTCGCCGAAGAAGAACTTATCGAAGGCGCCGGTATCGAGCGACGCCTGGACGATGCCGACGCCGCCCTGATCGACGTAGCCGAGCACGACCAGCGCCGGGGCGCCCGAAGCCTGCAGCGCGCCGACCTCGGCCGAATAGTCGGCCTTGCCGTCCTCGTGCGCCGCCGAAATGGCGATCTTTCCGCCGATCGCCTCGAAGGCGGTGGTGAAGGCGTCGGCAAAGCCCTTGCCGTAGTCGTTGTTGGTGAAGGTGATCGCGACCGTATCGAGCCCCTGCTCCTTCACCACCTGGGCGAGGATCTCGCCCTGGCGCGCGTCGGAGGGTGCGGTGCGGAAGAAGTAGCCGTCGTCCTTGATCGTCGACAGCGCCGGCGAGGTCGCCGACGGCGAGATCATCACCACGCCGTTCGGGACCGCGACGTTGTTGGCGATGGCCGTGGTCACGCCCGAGCAGTCGGCGCCCATGATCGCCGCGACGTTCTCGGCGGTGACGAGGTTGGTCGCCGCCGTCGTCGCTGCCGCCGCGTCGATGCAGGTCGAATCGGCCCGGATCGCGTTCAGCGTGATCCCGCCCGGCAGCTTGCCCGAGTCCGAGGCCTCCTTGAAGGCCAGCTCGGCGCTGGAGCCCATGGCGGGGGTGATCGAACTCGAGCGGACCGGTGAACCCGAGGATGATCCCGACGTTGACCGGCTCCGCCGAGGCGGCTCCGGCGAGGCCACCGGCAAGACTGGCCATTGCGGCCGTCGCGAGCAGAATGCGCTTCATTCAATCGTTCTCCCTGTCAGTCACGGGTTCCAGTCCGCCAGCACGCTTTGCCCCGGGCCGAATGGACGCAGAATCACAGGCTTCGACGATTGTCGCTTTGCCGGGGCAAGGCAAGCCACCCGAACCGCCAGGGTTATCTCCGCGGGGTCCCCGGGACCGCGCTCAGACGATCCCGCCGGCGATCAGCCGCCGCGCGACGCCGCGGAAGGCCCGCGCCTCCGGGCTGTCCGGCCGCCCGGCGACCACCGGCGTGCCCTCGTCGCCGGCGAGCCGGATCGAGAGGTCGAGCGGGATCTCCCCGAGGAAGGGCAGCCCGAGCTTCTCCGCCTCCGCCCGCGCCCCGCCATGGCCGAAGATATGCGCCTCGTGGCCGCAGTTCGGGCAGATGTAGCTCGACATGTTCTCGACGATGCCGAGCACCGGCACCTTGGTCTTGGCGAACATGTCCAGCGCCTTGCGCGCGTCGAGCAGCGCCACGTCCTGCGGCGTCGAGACCAGCACCGCCCCGGTGACGTGATACTTCTGCGCCAGCGTCAGCTGCACGTCGCCCGTGCCCGGCGGCAGGTCGACGACCAGCACGTCGAGTTCCCCCCACGCCACCTGCCCCATCAGCTGCTGGAGCGCGCCCATCAGCATCGGTCCGCGCCAGACGACCGCCTCGCCCTCCTTGAGCATCAGGCCGATCGACATCATCGTCACGCCATGGGCGTGCAGCGGCAGGATGGTCTTGCCGTCCGGCGACTTCGGCCGCTCGCTCACCCCCATCATCCGCGGCTGCGACGGCCCGTAGATGTCGGCGTCGAGCAGCCCCGCGGCCTTGCCCTCGCGGGCGAAGGCGACGGCGAGGTTGGCCGCGACCGTCGACTTGCCGACCCCGCCCTTGCCCGAGCCGACCGCGATGATCCGTTTGATCCCCGGCACGTCCGCCGGCCCGGCCTGCGGCGTCGGATGGCGGCCGATCTTCAGGTCCGGCGGCGCCGCCGGCTTCGGCGCCGGCCCGTGGGCGGTCAGCACCGCCGACACCCCGGCGACCCCGGCCAGCGCCGCGACCGCGTCCTCCGCCGCCCGGCGCACCGGCTCGAGGGCCGCCCCCTGCGCCGGATCGACCTCGATGACGAAACGCACCCGGTCCTCATCGATCGTCAGCGCGCGAACGACGTCGGCCTTGACGATGCTGCCGCCGGTCCCCGGCATCGCCACGGTGTCGAGCGCCCCGAGGACGGCCTCGCGTGTCACGCTCATCGCGCTCTCTCCCTTGCCGGCACAAGCCGCGCCGCCTTGAGCGACAGAGATCGCCCGCCCACACCCGCGAGGCAAGGGGCGACGGCGGAAGAGAATCGCCCGATCCTTTCCCTTGCCATCGCGATTTGTGCGATTACGTTCACTCGAACACGCACGCTCTGGCGGTGCAACAAAGGCAGGCGGCACTGCCCCCTCACGCGCCACTTTCCTATTTTAATGAATATGAACAAAATATTAACAGCCATGCGTGACGTGCATGGCGGCCTTTCATCCACAGGGCTTGCACCCCCGAACCAGAGGTCTACCTTGCAGTGCACAATAACCGGAAACGCTCATAACCGAACGTGGACGAAAGGATACGGAGATGACGACGACCATAGCGACCCCGACGGGCGCCGGTGTCCTCGCCACCGGTTCCGAGCGAAACCTCGGGACCTGGCAGGACAGCCTGCGGACGACCTGGGAGAAGTTCCAAGCATACCGCGTCTCAATCGCGGAACTCAAGGCGCTGACCGACAGGCAGCTCGCTGACATGGGCATCGCCCGCTCCGCGATCAGCCAGCACGCCCGCGCAGCGGTTTACGGACAATAACCGGTCGCGGCGCGGGGCAGGAAAGCCCCCTCCGACCGAGGACACATGAAGGAAATAGGATCATGGCCAACTACAGCACTTTCGACACCACCCACGCCCGCGGCGGCAACGTCTTCGGCGGACTGCGCAAGGCTTTCGCCGACTACCGGCTCTACCGGCAGACGTTGAACGAACTCGACGGCCTCAGCGACCGCGAGCTCCTCGACCTCGGCCTGTCGCGGCTCTCGATCCGTCAGGTCGCCTACGACAGCGTCTACGGCGCCTGAACCGACCCCGCATCGAGCAGCAACAAGGAGCCCGCCGGACCATGCGTCCGGCGGGCCCTTTTTTTGCCTTCCGGCCGGCCCACGCGCGCTCGGGCGCTCACTCGAACGCCGCCGCCTCCATCTTCTCCGACGGCGCCTGCCCGCCCCCCGGCTTGCGCAGGAAGAAGACCAGCGGCACCGCCGCGAGGGTGATGAACATCATCAGCCGGAAGTCGTCGACGTAGGCGATGAACGCCGCCTGGGTCTGCACCTGCGTGTTGAGCACCGCCAGCGCCGTCGCCGGGTCGAGGCCGCTCGCCATGAACTGGTCGACGTTCGGCGAGAACGGCGTCAGCTTCGAGACGATGTCGGCGCGGCTGATGACGATGTTGTGCGCCAGCTGCACCGACACGATCGAGATCCCGACCGCCGACCCGATGTTGCGGACCAGCGAGAACAGCGCCGCCGCCTCGGCCCGGAACCGGACGTCGAGCGTCGCGAAGGCGATGGTCGAGAGCGGCACGAAGACCAGCCCGAGACCGAGCCCCTGGACCACGCCCGACACCACGATCGGCCGCGAGTCCATCAGGATCGAGAACTGGCTCATCTGCCACAGCGACACCACGGTCAGGCCGAGCCCGGCGAGGATCAGCGCCCGCGAGTCGACCTTGCCGACCAGCCGGCCGACGACGATCATCGAGATCATCGTCCCGACGCCGCGCGGCGCCAGCACCATCCCCGTCGTCACGACCGGATAGCCGAACAGGCTCTGCAGCATCGGCGGCATCAGCGCGAGGCCGGCGAGCAGGACCATGCCGACGACGAAGATCATCACCAGCGCCATCACGAAATTGGCGTCGCGGAAGATGTGCGGATCGATGAAGGCGTGCTCGCGCCCGGTGATGTGGAGCACGAAGGCCCAGAACCCCGAGACCGTCAGCCACAGATAGATCCGAGATCTCCGGCGAGGAGAACCAGTCGACCTGCTCGCCACGGTCGAGCATCATCTGCAGGGCGCCGATGCCGATCGACAGCATCGCGAAGCCGAAGAAGTCGAAGCTCCGCTGCCGTCGCTCCGAACGCGGCAGGAAGAAGATCAGCCCGGCAAGGGCGAGCAGGCCGACCGGCAGGTTGACGAAGAACACGAAACGCCAGTTGAGCGACTCGGTCAGCCAGCCGCCGAGCACCGGCCCGATGATCGGCCCGACCATGATCCCGGCGCCCCAGATCGCCATCGCCCGCCCGTGCTCCTCCTTGGGGTTGATGTTGAGGAGGACGGTCTGGCTCAGCGGCACCAGCGAAGCGCCGAAGACGCCTTGCAGCGTGCGGAAAAGCACCATCTCGACGAGGCTGTTCGCCATGCCGCAGAGCATCGAGGTCACGATGAAGCCCGTGACCGAGGTGATGAACAGCTCGCGCAGCCCGATGCGGTCGGACAGCCAGCCGGTGACCGGCGTCATGATCGCCGCGGCGACGATATAGGAGGTCAGCACCCAGGTGATCTGGTCCTGCGCCGCCCCGAGCGATCCCTGCATCGACGGCAGCGCGACGTTGGCGATGGTGGTGTCGAGCACCTGCATCACCGTCGCCAGCATGATCGAGATGGTGATCAGCCCCTTGTTCGCGACCGCCGGCGCGCTCCCGGCGGCGCCTGCGGTCGCGGCGCTCATTTCGCTTCCGTCTCCCCGGCGACAGCACTGGCCCCGCCGAGGCCGACCGCCGCGAGCACGCCGGCCAACGGCGCCGGCAGCCCGCGCACGTGCCCGGTGTCGGCATCGACGCTGGCGCTCATCCCCGCCCGCAGCGCCGGCAGGTCCGCATCACCGTCGAGGCTGACGCGCACCGGCACGCGCTGGACCACCTTCACCCAGTTGCCGCTGGCGTTCTGCGCCGGCAGCAGGGCGAACTCCGACCCGGTCCCCGCCCCGATCGAGCCGATCGTGCCCTCGAAGGTCTGGCCCGGATAGCTGTCGAAGCGCACCGACACCGTCTGCCCGGCCCGCATGTGCTGGAGGTCGGTCTCCTTGTAGTTGGCCTCGACCCAGCTCACGTCGGTCGCAACGACCGCCAGCACCGCCGTCGCCGGCGTCACGTACTGGCCATGCTGCAACCGGTCCGTCTGCGTGACGATGCCGGCCGCGGGCGCAACGACCACGGTATGCGACAGGTCGAGCTCGGCAGCGTTCAGCGCCGCCTGCGCCTCCAGCACCTCCGGATGGCGGTCGGTCTCGATCGCCGGATCGCCGGCCAGCGCGGCCTTGGCGCTCAGCACTTCGCTCTCGGCCGCGGCAACCGCGCCTTTCGCCCGCTGGAGGGAAAGCGCGCTCTCGTCGGCCACCGACTGGCTGACCACGCCGGTCTTGCGCAGGGATTGGGTCCGGTCGTCCTGGGACTGGGTGGTGATCAGCGCCTCGCCCGCGGTGCCGGCCTCCGACACCGCCTGCGCATAGGCCGCCTTCAGCTTCTCGACCTCGAGCCGCGCCGTCTCGAGGCGGGCCTGGTCCGCCGCGACCACGGCCCGATAGCTCGAGTCGTCGATGGTGAAGAGCGGATCGCCCGCCCTCACCGCCTGGTTCTCGGCGACCGAGACCGTGCCGATCTGGCCGCTGACCTGCGGCATCACCGTGACCCGGTCCTGCTGGACATAGGCGTCCTCGGTGGCGACGAAGCGCCCGCCGGTCACCCACATCCACCCGCCGACCAGCGCCAGCGCCAGCGGCACCACGCCGATCAGCAGGTTGCGGCGCAGGCGGCTCTTCTTGGGCGCCTGCACCGGCGTGGCATCGGAGAGAGCCTCCGTCCGGGAGGGTTGGGCGTTCACGCGAGCTCCTTCTCCGCGTCGCCGCGGTCATTGCTGTCGTCCGCCACCGAGGCGGAGAGGTTTTCCACGATGGTCTCGAGCGCCGCGAACAGGCGCTCGCGCTCGGGTGCCGACAGGCCCTCGAGCGCCTGCTCGATCACCACGTCGGCGCGGACGCGCATCGGCGCGAGAAGCGCCCGACCGCGCTCGGTGGTGTAGAGCCGCCGCGCCCGGCGGTCGTCCGGATCAGGACGGCGTTCGACGAGGCCGGCGGCCTCCATCCGGTCGACGTGGCGGCTCAGCGTCATCGGCTCGATGTCGAGCACGCCGGCGAGCGCCGCCTGGCTGACGCCCTCCGTCCGCGACAGTCGCCCGACGATCTGGTACTGCGCGGTGGTCATCGGCAGGTCGCGACACTGCTGCTCGAAGCGGCGGCGCATGAGCCGCGCCGTGTCGAAGATCAGGACGCCGAGGGTGGGTCGATTCGTTTGCATGACCGGCATATAATAAGCCGGGATATAATAAGCAAGGCCGCGAACGGCCTCGCTCCGGGATGGCCAAGGCGCTCAGCCGAGCTTGTAGTCGCGCGTCGCCTCCGGGTCGTCCGTCGCGAAGGGCAGCGCCGCCAGCTCCGCCCACACCGCCTCCGGCACCGGCCACGCCGCCCATTCGAGCGTCTGCGCCACCCGCTCCGGCTTGGACACGCCGCAGATCGTCGCCGTAACCCGCGGATCGCGCATGGAGAACTGCAGCGCCACCGCCCCCGGCGGCACGTCGTGCCGGGCGCAGATCGCCTCCACCCGCCTGACCGGCGCCATCATCGCCTCGGTCGCCTCCTGATAGACATAGCGCCCGTGCGCCGCGCCCTTCGCCAGCGCCCCGCCCGCATAAGGCGCGGCGTTCAGCACCGAGACCCCGCGCTCCGCCGCCAGCGCCAGCAGCGGCTCGGCGTTGCGGTTGGTGAGCGTCAGCCGGTTGTGGGTGATCAGCACGTCGAAGTCGAAGTCGCGCAGGATCGGCATCATCACGTCGATCCGCCCCGCGGCCAGCCCGACGGCGGTCGCCAGCCCCTCCTCCTTGATCCGCATCAGCGTCTCGACCGCCCCGCCCTTGCCGGTGACCTCGCCGAGATCGGCCGCATACTCGGGATCGTGCAGGTGCAGGATGTCGATCCGGTCCACCCCGAGCGCCTCGAGACTCGCCTCGAACGACCGCCGCGCCGCCGCCCCGTCGAAGCGGTCGTTCGCGTCCCGGTCCAGCTTCGTCGACAGGACCCGCCCCTCCGGCCAGCCCCCGAGCTCGCGCACGACGATGCCGACCCGCTCCTCGCTCCGCCCCATCCCGTAGTTGCGCGAGGTGTCGAGGAAGCCGTCCGGCTGGTCGAGGATCGCCCGCACCGTGGCAAAGGCCCGCGCCTCCTCGACCTCGTAGCCGTAGGTTTCGGGCATGTTGCCGAGCCCCGACGTCCCGAAGGCGATCGGCGGCACCATCAGCCCCGTCTTTCCGATTTCGCGCTTGTCCATCACCGCTCCCTCCTGTTCCGGTTTTGCGCGACACTAGGCGGGCGCCTTCGGCTGTTGCAATCCCCGACCGGTGGCTCGATATACTCCCGATCCCCGGGAGAGCGGCGCATGCAGACCTATCTCGACTTCGAAAAGGGCCTCGCCGAGATCGAGGGCAAGGCCGAGGAACTGCGGACCCTCGCCCGCAAGAACACCGAGATGAACGTCGAGGACGAGGCCCAGGCCCTCGACCGCAAGGCGTCCTCCCTGCTCGACGAGCTCTACCGCACCCTCGATCCGTGGCGAAAGACCCTCGTCGCCCGCCACCCCGAGCGCCCGCACTGCAAGGACTACATCGACGCGCTCTTCTCCGAGTGGACGCCCCTCGCCGGCGACCGCAACTTCGCCGACGACCACGCCGTCATGGGCGGCATCGCCCGCTTCAACGACCGCCCCGTCGTCGTCATCGGCCACGAGAAGGGCAACGACACCCGCTCGCGCATCGCCCGCAACTTCGGCATGGCCCGCCCCGAGGGCTACCGCAAGGCGATCCGCCTGATGGACCTCGCCGACCGCTTCGGGATGCCGGTCGTCACCCTCGTCGACACCCCCGGCGCCTATCCCGGCAAGGGCGCCGAAGAACGCGGCCAGGCCGAGGCCATCGCCCGCTCCACCGAGAAATGCCTCCAGATCGGCGTCCCGATCGTCTCCATCATCATCGGCGAGGGCGGCTCCGGCGGCGCCGTCGCCTTCGCCACCGCCGACCGCATCGCCATGCTCGAGCACTCGATCTACTCGGTGATCTCGCCCGAGGGCTGCGCCTCGATCCTGTGGAAGGACTCCGACAAGATGAAGGAGGCCGCCGAGGCCCTGCGCCTGACCGCGCAGGATCTCCTCAACCTCGGCATCATCGACCGCATCGTCCTCGAACCCCGCGGCGGCGCCCAGCGCGACAAGCCCGAGGCCATCGCCCGCGTCGGCACCGCCATCTCCGAGCTCCTCGCCGACCTCGACGGCAAGAAGCCCGCCGAAATCCGCAAGGGCCGCCGCCGCAAGTTCCTCGACATGGGCCAGCGGTCGCTGGTGGCGTGACGGCGGCGCTCGTCCCGGAATTCGCCGTCCGGGACTGGCGGACCTCCCTCACCTTCTACCGCGACGTCCTCGGCTTCACGGTCCGCTACCTGCGGCCGGAGGAAGGCTTCGCCTACCTCGCCCTCGGCGAAGCGGAGCTGATGCTCGACCAGATCGGCCTCGGCCGCGACATCGACCCGCTCGACCCGGCCGCCCGCCTCGGCCGCGGCCTGAACGTGCAGATCCGCGTGCCCTCGATCGCGCCGCTGCTCGTCGCCCTCGGCCGGGCCGGCACCGCCCTTCACCTCGGGCCGGAGGAACGCTGGTACGGCCGCGACGACGAGGAAATCGGCCACCGCCAGTTCGTCGTCGCCGACCCCGACGGCTACCTCCTGCGCTTCTACGAGGCCCTCGGCACCCGCTCGCGCGCCGAATAATCCCCCGGCACCTTCTCGACCCGCTCCCCCGGCTCGAACCCCGCCTCGCGCATCAGCCGGTCGGAGGCGTCCTCGACCGCGTTCTCCATCCGCGCCATGAACGGCGCAATGCCCAGGCCCGGCGGGATCTCCGGCAGGAACTCGACCACCGCCACCCCCGGCCGCTTCAGCAGCGACCGCCGTCCCCAGAACACCCCGGCGTTGGTCGCCACCGGCACGCAGGTCTCGCCGCTCCGCGCGTAGAGAACCCCGGCCCCGACCTTGAACTCCGGCCGCGCCCCCGGCGCCACCCGCGTCCCCTGCGGATAGATCACCAGCTGCCGCGGCTCGGTCGCCCGCCCGGCGTGCTCGACCATCGCCTTCATCGCCTTGCCCCGCTCGCCCCGCGCCACCGGCGTCGAGCCGATGCGCAGCGCGTAGAGCCCGATGATCGGCGCCCACTTCAGCTCCTTCTTCATGATGAACTTCGCGCGCGGCAGCGCCTCGTAGATCATCAGGATGTCGAGGAACGACTGATGCTTGGCCGCCACCAGCACCTCCCCGGTCGGCACCGCCCCCCGCACCTCGACGCGCAGGCCGACGATCCAGCGCAGGAAGAAGAAGATCACCCGGCAATAGAGCCGGCAGACCCCGTAAGCCCCGTTCACCGACCAGAGCGCGAACGGCGCCCCGAGGATGCCGAGCACCGCCATCGTCAGGTAGACGAGCACCTCGAAGACCAGCGAGCGCAGCAGGCCCACGTCAGCTCCACGCCCGCAGGCGCCGGCGCGTCGCCGTCCGGCTCGCGCCCCAGGCGATCAGCGCCGCGGCGGGCGGCACCAGCAGCGGCAAGGCCCAGTGCCAGCCGTCGAGCCGGATCCCGACCGGAAAGAAGCTCTCCCGCCCCGCCGCCGGCAGCATCAGCAGCAAGGCCACCGCCACCGCCGTCCCGACCGCGGCCCCCGCCGCGGCCCCCAGCGTCACCCGCCGGGTGAAGGCCCGCGCGATGAAGCCGTCGCGCGCCCCGACCAGCCGCAGCGTCTCGACCACCGTCCCGTTCGCCGCCAGCGCCGCCTGCGCCGCCAGCGCCAGCACCGCCGCCAGCGTCAGCGCCGCGAAGCCGAGCCCGGCCAGCGCCCCGGTCCGCAACCGCTCCGCCGTCGCCACCAGCGGCTCGCGCCACGCGGCATGGTCGTCGTAGACCGCCCCCGGCGCCTCGGCCTGCAGCCGCACCAGCAGCGCCGCCTGATCGAGCGCAGCCCGGTCCGCCTCGACCTCGATCAGCAGCGGCAACGGCAGGCTCTCGACCGGAATGTCCGGCCCGAGCCACGGCTCCAGCAGCCGCTCCTGCTCGCTCAGATCGACCATCCGCACCGAGCGCACCCCCGGCGTCGCCCGCAGGACGTTGAGCGCCGCCCGCGCCTGATCCTCGATCTCGTCCTCGGGCGCG
Organism: uncultured Alphaproteobacteria bacterium; assembly: GCA_963798235.1. Lineage (GTDB taxonomy): Bacteria > Pseudomonadota > Alphaproteobacteria > Rhodobacterales > Rhodobacteraceae > Amaricoccus. The sequence continues at coordinate 270,815 of CAWCSN010000008.1, forward strand.
AACACCTGCAGCGTCGCCGCATCGGCAAGCTCGTCCTGCCACCCGTCCGCCAGCCGCGTCGCCGCCACGGCGAGCGCCAGCGCCAGCACCGCCCCGAAGGCGATCAGCGTCGCGAGCAGCGCCACCGTGCGCAGCGATTGCGTCGCCTTTGGCACCATCCGGTCCGCCCCGCCGGCCCCGCGCAGGTAGCCGACCACCGCCGGCACGATCGCCCCGACCCTCACGCCGCTTCCTCCAGCGCCTGAATGCGGTGCCCGGCAAGGCGCAGCACCCGCACCGGCACCCGCCCCTCCACCGCCTGCACGAGGTTCGGGTCGTGCGTGGCGAGAAGCACGGTCTTGCCCATGCGGTTCAATTCCACCAGCAGCCCGAGCAGCTGCAGCGCCGCTTCCCAGTCGACGCTGCCGGTCGGCTCGTCGGCAAGGATGATCTCCGGGCTCAGGATCACCGCCCGCGCCAGCGCCGCCCGCTGGCGCTCGCCCGCGCTCAGCGTCGCCGGCCGTGCCGCCGCCCGGTCGCGCAGGTCGACCCACTCCAGCAGCGCGTCGAGATCGGTGGCCCGCATGTCCCCGGCGATGCCGCTGGCGCGCAGCGGCAGCGCGATGTTCTCGATCACCGACAGATGGCCGAGCAGCGCCTCGTCCTGCCGCAGCACCCCGATCTTGCGCCGCACGTCGGCGACGGTGTCGCGGTCGCCCGCCCGCACCGGCCGCCCGAAGAAGCGCACCCGCCCCGCCGTCGGGGCCAGATCGAGGTAGCACAGGCGCAGGAAGGTCGACTTGCCCGCGCCCGACGGCGCGAGCAGGATCTGGAACGACCCGGGCTCCAGGGCCAGCGTGACGCCTTCGAGCACGGTCCGTTGCCCGTAGCCGAAGCCCGCATCCTCGAAATCGATCAAAGGGACCTCGCCGCAGCCTGAACGGGGCGAGTTATACAGCCGCGGCCGGGCGGCGCAACGGCCCGCGGCTTGGAATGCGCCCGGCCGGCCGCTAGAACGGATCACCTGATTCGGGCCGGTCCCTCCGGCCTTGGGTCAGGTGCCCCCGGACGAGGTGTCGATGCGCCTGATCTGCCCAAACTGCGGCGCCGAGTACGATACACCCGAAGGCATGGTCCCGGGTGAGGGCCGCCATGTCCAGTGCAGCGCCTGCCACACCCGCTGGTTCGTCCGCGGCGACGCCAGCCCCGCCGCCAGCGAGGACCAGATCCTCAGCCGCCTCGAGAACTGGCAAGCGCGGCCGCGCCCCCTCGCGATCGTCCCGACCGCCACCGCCCCGGCCGCCGCAGACCAGTCCGCCGTAGCCCCGTCCGCCTCGACCGACCCGGCCCCGTCGCCGCCCGCGCCATCGCGCCCGCGCCTCGTCGAGCCCCTCCGCGTCGTCGCCACCGACCGCGCCCCGCAGCCCGGCCCCGATGCGGCCCGGGACACCGGGCCGGACCCCGATCCCGCGACCGATCCACCCCGGCCCGGAGCCCCTCGCCGCCCGCCGGCCGCCCGCGCCCCCGTCGCAGCACGAGCGGCCGACCAAGCCCGCCGACCGCCCGACCGTCGCCCGCCCGTCCCCGGTCCCCGTCTCGCCCGCCCGCCCGGCGACGCGCCTCGACCTCGACGGCCCCCGCCCGGCCCCCGAGCCCGCCGCCGCGTCCGCGCAGCCGCTTCCTCCGCGGCCTGCTCCTCGTCCTGATCCCGGCGCTGATCGCCTTCGGCGCCTACCGCTACGCCACCGCCATCGCCGCGCAGGTTCCCGCCGCCGAACCCGCCCTGGACGCCTACGCCGCGACCATCGACGGCTGGCGCGACGACCTCGAACGCAGCCTCGAGTCGCTCCGCCCGGACACCGGCGGCTGAACCCGGCCGCCCCGCGGCATCAGCCGGCAAGCCCATCCCCGATCGACCCCGAAAAGCCCGCCACCCCCGTGCCGTGGCACATTAACGGACATGACCGAGAAGTTAATCCGGCAAGGAATATGACGTAGTATCAGACTGTTGACCATCTGCGCACGCGTGCGCAGGCGTGCGCATTCCGTGCGATGGCACGGCCTTCGGCCCCCTCGCGCGGGCGCTCCGCTCTCAGAACAGGTCCAGCAGCCGCTTCAGATAGTCGAGCTCGAGCTGCGGCCGGCCCTGATCCCCCGCCCGCCTGCGGATCTCGTCGAGCAGGGCCCGGGCCCGCGCCGCGACGTCGCCGCCCTCCGGCAGCAGGCTCTCGCTGCTCCCGATGCTGCCGCGCGACCCGTAGGGCCGCCCGAGCGGATCGCGCCCGTCCTCCGACGACTGCTGGCCCGCGACCTGCCCCTGATCGCCGTTCTGCGACGCCTGAGCGTTGCGCATGTCCTCGCCCATCGCCCGCATGCCCTCGCGCAGCTTGTCGATGGCATCGGCCTGCCGGTCGAGCGCGCCCGAGGTGTCGCCCTTGTCGAGCCCGTCGCGCGCCTCGCCCATGTTGCGCTCCGCCTCGCGCAGCGCCTCGCGGGCCGCCTCGCCCGCCGCCCCGGGCAGGCCCTTCTCGAGCTGGTCCATCAGCTGCCGCAGCGCTTCCTGCCGATCGGCCAGCGACTGCGTGCCACCCGGCTGCGGCTGCCCGCCCTGCCCCGGCTGCCCACCCTGTCCCGGCTGACCCGGCTGCCCGTTCTCGCCCGACTGGCTGCCCTTCCCGCCCGGCTGCCCCGGTCGCCCGTCGCGGAACTCGCGCTGCAATTGCTGGAAGCTGTCGTCGGCCAACCCCTGCTGCTCACGCAGCGTGTCGGCAAGACCCTGCATCGACTGCTCGCCCTCGGAGCCCTCGCCCTGCTGGCCCTGCCCGTTGCCGGCCGTCATCTGCATGTTCTCGAGCATCTGCTGGAGCATATCGAGCAGCGCCTGCGCCTCCTCCTTGCGCCCCTGCTCGGAGAGCTCCTGGATCTGGTCCATCAGCTTCTGGATCTGATCCTGGGTCATCGTCTGGCCCGGAGGCGCCTCGGCCTGCTGCTGATCGCCGCGCTCGATGGCGTCGCGGGCCATCTCCCGCATGTAGTCGCGCGTCGCCTCGCGCAGATCGTCCATCAGCCGGGCGATCTCCTGATCGTCGGCGCCGTTCTTCAGCGCCTCCTCCAGCCGCTCCTTCGCCCGCGCCAGCCGCTGCGCCGCATCCCCGAGATTGCCGTCCTCGATCTGCACCGCCGCCTGCCACAGCGCCTCGGCAACCTCGTCGCGGACCTCCGCGACCTTGCCGGTCCGCGTCGCGGTGTCGAGCCGCCGCGTCGCGGTCCGCACCACCAGATAGGCCGACGGGCTGTCAAAGACCGCGTCCGGATGGTTGGTCACCGCCTTCAGCACCCGCGTCACCCGCGCGGCATTTGCCGCCGACCACAGCAGGTCGCGCCGCTGCTCGACCAGCGCCATCGCCAGCGGATCATAGAAGGACCGCATCGGCAGCATCGCCGCCACCGCCGCGCTCTCGCCGGTCTGCCCGGTCGCGTCCTCGGCAAAGAGCCGCACCGTCACCGGCATGCCGGCCAGCGGGCTCTTCGAAAAGTCCTCGACCAGCACCTCGTCGATCGTCCGGCTTCCGCCGCGTCATCGGCATCGGCAGGTCCGCCACCAGCGCCGGCCGCGCCTCGGGCTCGGTCGCCAGCCCATAGCGCCGGTCGACCCGCGTCAGGTCGAGGCTGATCTCCGCCCGCCCCTTGGCGATCCCGTGGTCGTCGCTCGCCTCGTACGCCAGCCGCGTCTCCCCGGTCGGCGCCCGTTCCAGCGGCCCCTTCATCGCGATCGTCGGCGCCGCGTCGGGCTCCATCGCAAAGGCCCAAGACCCGAGCGTCTGCGCCCCCTGGTGCAGCGTCACCGTTCCGTCCGCTTCCACCGGAAAGGTCGCCGTCGCGATCCCCGGCGCCGCCTCGGCCAGCGCCACGGGTGTCCCCGAAACCGTCTCCGCCAGCGCATAGCGCTCCGCCGCGCCATAGACCCGCAGCGTCACCACCGTCCCCTGCGGCACCGCCACCGGCTTGCCGGCCGCGACTTCAGGCAGGTAGAGCGTCGGCCGCCCGGTATAGGCCGGCGGCTCCGCCCAACCCTCGTAGGTCGGCCCGCCCGCCACCGCCGCCGCCGGATCGGGCTGCAACGCCGCCTGCACAGACTCGACCGCCGGATCGCGGGCAAAGACCAGCGCCGCCACCAGCAGCACCAGCGCCATCAGCCGGAAGGCCCAGGGGTCGCGCGCCGCCAGCCGCAAATCCGCCGGCACCGCCTTCGCCGACGCCGCCAGCCGCCGCATCCGCGCCAAATGCACGGCCCAGACCGCCTGCGCTCCCGGATCGTCGCGCCCGAGCGCCGGCGCGTCCTGCAACGCCGCCAGCGGCCGCCCCGGCAGCGTCGCATCGATTCGCGCCCGCGCATCGTCGGCGCTCGGCCAATGGAACCGCCGGATGCCGACGACGAGCAGCAACACCAGCCCGACCGCCGCAATCGCGAGCAGGGCGATCAACTGCGTCCGGGTGAGAATCTCGGCAAGCCCGAAGGCGAGCAGCGCCCACAGCACCGCAAGGCCAGAGCCAAAGGGCCAGAAGGACCGGGTGAAGGATTCGAGCGCCATGGCGCCTCGGCTGCGACGCAGGACCCGCGCCAGCGGGTCGCGTCCCGGTCCGTCTTGCCGCTCGGCCGTCATCCGCTCCGCATTCCTGCTCCCCGCACGCGCCCTCCTCAGGCGTTCGCACCCAGCCAGTCCGGGATGGTATCGCGTTCGAGCATTTCGTCAAAGCTCGGCCGCGCCCGCACCACGGCATAGTGATCCCCGTGCACCAGGACCTCGGGCACCAGCGGCCGCGAGTTGTACTCCGACGCCATCACCGCCCCGTAAGCGCCCGCCGACCGGAACGCGACCAGATCCCCCGCCCCCAGCGGCGGCAGCGCCCGCTCGCGCGCAAAGGTGTCACCGCTCTCGCAGACCGGCCCGACCACGTCGACCGGCGCCATCTCCACCCCCGCCGGCGGCTCGACCACCGGCACGATATCGTGCCAGGCGTCGTACATCGCCGGCCGCACCAGATCGTTCATCGCCGCGTCGAGGATCAGGAAGTCCCGCCCCTCGCCCTGCTTGCGATAGATGACCCGGCTCAGCAGCACCCCGGCGTTCCCGGCAATCAGCCGCCCCGGCTCGATCTCGATCTCGCACCCGAGATGCCCGACCGTCCGCCGCACCACCTCGCCATAGTCGAACGGCAACGGCGGCGCCTCGTTCGACCGCCGATACGGGATCCCCAGCCCCCCGCCCAGATCCAGCCGCCGGATATCATGCCCGTCCGCGCGCAGCGCCAGCGTCAGCTCCGCCACCTTCGCGAACGCCGCCTCATAGGGCGCAAGTTCGGTCAGCTGGCTGCCGATGTGCACGTCGATCCCGACCACCGCGATCCCCGGCAGCCGCGCCGCCTCGGCATAGACCGCCCGCGCCCGCGCGATCGGTATCCCGAACTTGTTCTCCGACTTGCCCGTGGCGATCTTGGCATGGGTCTTCGCGTCGACGTCCGGGTTCACCCGGATCGCCACCGGCGCCACCGCGCCCATCCCCGCCGCCACCGCCGACAGCGCGATCAGCTCCGGCTCCGACTCGACATTGAACTGGCGGATACCGTGCTGCAGCGCCAGCCGCATCTCACCTTCCGTCTTGCCGACCCCGGAAAAGACGATGCGCTCCCCCGGCACCCCCGCCGCCCGCGCCCGCCGGTACTCACCCTCGGAGACGACGTCCATCCCCGCCCCGAGCGAGGCCATCAGCCGCAGCACCGCGAGGTTCGAATTCGCCTTCATCGCGTAGCAGATCAGGTGGTCGAGCCCGGCCAGCGCCTCCTCGAACACCCGGTAGTGCCGGGTCAGCGTCGCCGTCGAATAGACGTAGACCGGCGTCCCCACCGCCGCCGCGATCTCGGGCAGCGGCACGCCCTCGGCATGGAGGATGCCGCCGCGATAATCGAAATGGTCCATCCCGGCCCCTGCCCTCGCGCCGTCAGTCGGCGATCTGCGAGCTGGGCAGCTCCAGCCGCGGGTCGGGGTCGCCCTTGATCCCGCACGCCGCAAGCGCGAGCAGCACCACCACCGCCACCACTCTCACGCCAGCGCCTCCCGCCACCGCGCCACCTGCGCCCGCACCTGCGCCGGCGCTGTCCCGCCGTAGCTCGTCCGGCTCGCCACCGAATTGTCGACCCCGAGCACGTCATAGACCTCGGGCAATATCCCCGGATGCACCGCCTGCATCTCGGCCAGCGTCAGCTCCGGCAGGTCGACCCCCCGCTCCTCCGCCGCCTTGACCAGCGATCCCGTCACGTGATGCGCCTCGCGGAACGGCAGCCCGAGCCGCCGCACCAGCCAGTCGGCGAGGTCGGTCGCCGTCGAGAACCCGGCCCCCGCCGCCCCGCGCAACCGCTCGGCCTGCGGCGTCATGTCGGCGACCATCCCCGTCATCGCCGCCAGCGCCAGCATCAGGCTGTCGGCCGCGTCGAAGACCTGCTCCTTGTCCTCCTGCATGTCCTTCGAATAGGCCAGCGGCAGCCCCTTCATGATCGTCAGCAGCGCCACCAGCGACCCGTTGATCCGGCCGACCTTGGCGCGGATCAGCTCCGCCGCATCGGGGTTCTTCTTCTGCGGCATGATCGACGACCCGGTGGAAAACCGATCCGACAGGCTCACGAAACGGAACTGCGCGCTCGACCAGATCACGATCTCCTCGGCGAACCGCGACAGGTGCGTCGCCGAGATCGAGCACGCCGCCAGAAACTCCAGCGCAAAGTCCCGGTCGCTCACCGCATCGAGCGAATTCGCCATCGGCCGCTCGAACCCGAGCGCCGCCGCCGTCGCGTACCGGTCGATCGGAAAGCTCGTCCCCGCCAGCGCCGCCGCCCCGAGCGGGCTCTCGTTCATCCGCACCCGCGCGTCGCGGAACCGCCCGCGGTCGCGATCCAGCATCTCGACATAGGCGAGCATGTGATGCCCCCAGGTCACCGGCTGCGCCGTCTGCAGATGGGTGAACCCCGGCATCACCAGCGCCGCCCCGGCCTCGGCCTGATCGACCAGCACGCCCATCAGCGCCGTCAGCCCCTGCACCGCCGCATCGCACTGCCCGCGCACCCACAGCCGGAAGTCCGTCGCCACCTGATCGTTGCGCGACCGGGCGGTATGCAGCCGGCCGGCGGCCGGCCCGATCAGCTCGCGCAACCGGCTCTCCACGTTCATGTGAATGTCCTCGAGCGCCCTGGAGAAGACAAAGCCGCCGCCATCGATCTCCGCCAGAACCGTCGACAACCCGTCGCGGATCGCGCCCGCATCGGCTTCCGAGATGATGCCGGCCGCCGCGAGCATCGCGGCATGGGCGCGGCTCGCCTCGACGTCCTGTGCCGCGAGGCGCTTGTCGAAATCGATCGAGGCGTTTATCGCCTCCATTACCGCGTCCGGGCCGCTGGCGAAGCGGCCGCCCCACATCGTATTGGAACCGGTCTTGTCGTTCATGTCCGCCCTGCCCCGCCTCGCGCCGGCCCTGCTATACGTCGCGCTCGCCGCCTTCGCAAACCCCGCGCCCGCCGCAGACCTGACGGCCGACCAGCGCGCCGCCATCGAGGCGCTCCGCGAGGGCGAGATGCGCAAGCTCACCCTCCTCGAGACGCCCGAGCCCGCCTCCGACCTCGCCTTCACCGCCGCGGACGGCAGCGAGACCACGCTCGCGGCGTCCAACGGCAAGGTCCGCCTCGTCAACTTCTGGGCCACCTGGTGCGCCCCCTGCCGCCAGGAAATGCCCGCGCTCGCCGCGCTCGCCGCCGCGCGCGGCGGCGCCGACTTCGCCGTGATGCCGATCGCCACCGGCCGAAACACGGCCGAGGGCATCGCCTCCTTCATGGAGGAGGCCGGCGTCACCGCCCTCGGGACCGGCCTCGACCCCAAGGGCACCCTCGCCCGCGCCATGCAGGTCCCCGGCCTCCCGGTGACGGTGATCCTCGACCGCGACGGCCGCGAGATCGCCCGCATGCTCGGCGGCGCTGACTGGTCGAGCCCGAGCGCCCACGCGATCATCGACGCCCTCATCGCCGACGGCAGCCCCGCACCGGCGAACTGAGCCGCCGCATCCCCCGGCAGGCGCGGGCACCAGCCTGCACCAGCCCGACTATGCGCAAACGCCCAACCCGCAGTCGCGCACTCACTCCTCGAGCTTGCGCGCCTCGTCGATCAGCATCACCGGGATTCCGTCGTGGATCGGATAGGCGAGCCCCGCCCCTCTGGACGCCAGCTCCTGCCGGCCCGCGTCGTAGACCAGGGGCCCCCGCGTCACCGGGCAGACGAGGAACTCCAGCATCCGCCGGTCGAACCCCGCCGCCTGCGCCGCGCCCGTGCCGACCCCCCGACCGTCGCTCACTGGATCGCCCCCTCGTCGCCGGTCGAGCGCAGCGCGAACTCCATCAGCGTCAGCAGCGTCTCGCGGCGGTTGGCGAGCGTCGGCGCCTCCAGCAGCGCCTGCTTTTCCTCGGGATCGAACGGACAGAGGATCGACAGCGAGTCGATCAGCAGTTCGACGTCCGCCCCCTTCAGGCTGTCCCAGTCCGAGGACAGCTGCGCGCTGTCGAAGAAGCGCGCCAGCGTCGCGAGAAAGACCGCCCGGTCGAACCCCGGGTCCTTCTCCGCTCGCCCGAGGTCGCGCCCGAAGCTCGACCAGTCGACCTCGGCCCGCAGGTAGGGCGCAAACCCCTCCTGCATCGCCCCGAGCCGATAGCGGCAGACCCCCGACAGGGTGATCAGGTAGCGCCCGTCCTCGGTCTCCTGAAAGGCCGTCACCCGCCCGGCGCAGCCGATCCTGTGGAGACGGCCCTCGTCCTCGCCCTCGGGCACGGCGAGCGGCTGGATCATGCCGATCAGCCGGTGCTCGGTCCGGAGCGCGTCCTCCAACATGGCGAGATAGCGCGGCTCGAAGATGTTGAGCGGCAGCCGGGCGCGAGGCAGGAGCAGCGCGCCGGGCAGCGGAAAGACGGGGATGGTCTCCGGCAGGTCGGCGAGGCCGAACTTCTTGCCCATGGTGCTCCTTCGCGCCGCGCGCCGCGGCGTCAGGCGAAGATCATCGAGCTGAGGCGCCTGCGTCCCTTCAGCACCACCTCGCTTTTCGGCCCGAGGCTGTCGAAGAGCTTGAAGAGCTGCACCTTGGCGGCGCCGTCGTTCCACTCCCGGTCGCGCCGGAAGAGCTCGAGCAGCGCCTCGACCGCGCCCGGCTGGTCGCCCTTGCCGATCAGCGCCAGCGCGAGATCGTACCGCGCCTGATGATCCTCCGGGTCCTTCTCCAGCCGCGCGGTCAGTTCCCCGACCTCGCCCGCGTCCGCACTCGCCTCTGCCAGCTCGATCTGCGCCGCCGCCGCGAGGATCGCCGGGTCGCCGGCCTTCTCCTTCGGCGCCAGCGCCAGAATCTCGCGCGCCCGCACCGTGTCGCCGAGCGCGAGATAGGTCCGCGCCAGCCCGGCCACCGCCGCGACGTTGCCTTCCTCTTCCTCGAGGATCGCCGCGAAGGTCTCCGCGGCACCGGCGGCATCGCCCTCGGTCAGCATCGCCTCGGCCGCCTCGATCGCCTGCTCCAGACCGTCGTTGCCGCCCGACATCGCGATCAGCCGCTCGACGAAGGTCTTGATCTGCCCCGCCGTCTGCGCGCCCATGAACCCGTCCACCGGCTGGCCGTTGACGAAGCCGAAGACCGCAGGGATCGACTGCACCCGCATCTGCTGGGCGATCCGCTGGTTCTGGTCGACATCGATCTTGACCAGCCGGACCTTGCCCTTGGCATCGGCCACCGCCTTCTCGAGCAACGGGGTCAGCGTCTTGCACGGCCCGCACCACGGCGCCCAGAAGTCGACGATGACCGGCACCTCGATCGAGGCGTCGATCACATCGGCCATGAAGGTCGCTTCGGTCGTGTCCTTGACCGGGGTCGGCGGCGTGGCTTGCATCTGCATCACTGCAAAATCTCCGGGCGAGGGGCTTGCGGCCTTAGGTGGGGTAGCCTGCCACACGCGTCAAGCGCCAAACGCCCCGCCCGGAGAGCCCGGCCCCGGGGGAGGGCCGGGATTCGTCGTCACAGGATGAAGTCGCCCGCCCGGCAGGCCGAGCCCAGCACGCCGCCATCCTCGATGACGATCTCCAGCTCGAAGGCGGCGTCGCCGTCGGTATTGCCGTGGATGACCGTGTTGCTCCCCTCGGTCACCACGGAAATCCCGCCCCTGCCGAGGCTCCCGAAGACGAAGCTCTGGTTCCCCGCGACACTGACGTTCGCGTCGATCCCCGACAGGTCGAACCGGTCCCCCGCCGCGGCGCCCGTACCGTCGAAGGCCGCACCGCCGTCGCCCGCGCGAAGCACGTCCCGCTGCCCCGGCGCCGAATGGCCGGTGAGATCGAAGACGAAGACATCGGCCCCCCGTCCGCCGTCCCCGTCACCGCCGCTCAGGGCGTCCTGGCCGCCGGCGCCGTTGATGACATCGTTCCCCGCGTCGCCGGAGCCGACGTCGTTCTGGTCCCCCCCGACGATCAGGTCGGTGTCGGCGAACCTGCGACGACGCGGGGATCCGCTACGGTCGCAGCCAGGGAACCCCGCCGAAATACCGGTGCAGGATCGGCGCAAAAAGGTAGCCTGAACCCCCGCCTCTGTCGAGCGCGCCGACCTTTTCGCCCGTTTTCGTCTTGCCGCCCGGCCGGCGCCTGAATAGATCGCGGCGAGAGGTACCGATGGCCAAGCCCCGCAGCATCTTCGAAGAGGTGGGCACGACGCCCGCCGAGCAGCCAGCCACGCCCCCCGCCCGCGCCAGCCGCCCGCCGGCCGAGCGCGGCGCCATTCGCGTCTGGCTCGCGATCCTCTTCGCGCTTCTCGTCGCGATGATCGCCATCGGCGGCATGACCCGCCTCACCAACTCCGGCCTCTCGATCACCGAATGGCGCCCGGTCTCCGGCGCGATGCCCCCGGCCGACGACGCCGCCTGGACCGCCGAGTTCGACAAGTACAAGGCCAGCCCCCAGTACGAGGCCCTCAACCGCGGCATGACCGTCGAGGAGTTCAAGGGCATCTACTGGTGGGAATGGACCCACCGCCAGCTCGGCCGCGCCATCGGCGCCGTCTGGGCCCTCGGCTTCCTGTGGTTCGCCCTCCGCCGCCGCATCCCGCCCGGCTGGACCCCGCGCCTCCTCGCCCTCGGCGCCCTCGGCGGCCTCCAGGGCGCCATCGGCTGGTGGATGGTCGCCTCCGGCCTGCAGACCGGCATGGTCTCCGTCGCCTCCTACCGCCTCGCCGTCCACCTCGGCCTCGCCTTCACCATCCTCGGCCTGATCGCCTGGTTCATGCTCCGCCTCGGCCGCCCCGAGGCCGACCTCCTCCAGGCCCGCCGCCAGCGCAACCAGACGCTGATGCGCTGGGCCACGGCCCTCGTCGCCGTCGCCTTCGTCCAGATCCTCCTCGGCGCCCTCGTCGCCGGCATCGACGCCGGCCGCGCCTACACCGACTGGCCGCTGATGGGCGGCGAAATCTTCCCGTCCAACGCCTTCGTCCTCGATCCCTTCTGGTCGAACCTCCTCCAGAACCCCGCCCTCGTGCAGTTCAACCACCGCCTGCTCGGCTACGTCCTCTTCGTCCTCGGCCTCCTCGCCTTCCTCCGCAGCCGGCGCAGCGCCCTCGGCAACGTCCGCGGCGCCTTTGCCGCGATGATGGCGATGCTCGTCCTCCAGATCGCCCTCGGGGTCACCACCGTCCTCCACGGCGCCCCCTGGCAGATCGCCATCGTCCACCAGCTCGGCGCCGTCGCCCTCTTCGTCCTCATCATCCGCGCCCGCTTCGCCGCCCTCTACCCGGCGCAGGAACGCATTGCCCGCGGCCGCGCCGGCAGGTAGAGCCGCAGCAACAAGGGCCGCGAGCCTTGCCGATCCGGGCGTCCCGCCTAGGTTCGGCCCCGGGGAGGAACCACCAACATGCCATCCGCCGTCTCCATCCGGGACGTCCGCAAGGTCTACGAGTCCGGCTTCGAAGCCCTCAAGGGCGTCAGCCTCGAGATCGAGAAGGGCGAGGTCCTCGCCCTGCTCGGCCCCAACGGCGCCGGCAAGACCACGCTCATCTCCCTCACCTGCGGCATCAGCAGCATCTCGTCGGGGACCATCGCGGTCCTCGGCCACGACGTCGTCACCGACTTCCGCTCCAGCCGCCAGTCGATCGGCCTCGTTCCGCAGGAGGTCAAGCTCGACATCTTCTCCAAGGTCATCAGCACCGTCCGCTTCTCCCGCGGCCTCTTCGGGATGCCCCCCGACGAGCCCTACCTCGCCGACCTCCTCAAGCGCCTCTCCCTCTGGGACAAGCGCGACACCCCGATCCGCGAGCTCTCCGGCGGCATGATGCGCCGCGTCCTCATCGCCAAGGCCCTCGCCCACAAGCCCGCCGTCCTCTTCCTCGACGAGCCCACCGCCGGCGTCGACGTCGAGCTCCGCAAGGGCATGTGGGAAATCGTCCGCGAGCTCCGCGAACAGGGCACGACGATCATCCTCACCACCCACTACCTCGAGGAAGCCGAAGCCCTCGCCGACCGCATCGGCGTCATCAACCACGGCCAGATCCTCCTCGTCGAGGACAAGGACGCCCTGATGCGCCGCATGGGCCGCAAGCGCATGACCATCGAGCTCCGCGACCCCGTCACCGCCGTCCCCGAGGCCCTCGCCCCCTACAACCTCGCCCTCTCCGAGGATGGCGCCAGCCTCGAATATTCCTACGACCGCGAGGCCCAGCGCACCGGCATCACCGCCCTGCTCCGCGACCTCTCCGCTTCCGGCATCGGCCTCCGCGACGTCCAGACCCGCCAGGAACTCGCTGGAAGACATCTTCGTCGACCTCGTGCGGAAGGAACCGGCATGAACTGGCGTGGCGTCTGGGCAATCTACAAGTTCGAGATGATGCGGGCCTACCGGACGATCTTCCAGAGCCTCGTCGCCCCGATCATCTCGACCTCGCTCTATTTCGTGGTCTTCGGCACCGCCATCGGCTCGCGCATCCAGGAGGTCGACGGCATCCAGTACGGCGCCTTCATCGTGCCCGGCCTCATCATGCTCACCGTCCTGATGCAGTCGATCTCCAACGCCTCCTTCGGCATCTACTTCCCGAAGTTCGTCGGCACGATCTACGAGATCCTCTCGGCCCCGGTCTCCTACCTCGAGATCGTCATCGGCTACGTCGGCGCCGCCGCGACCAAGTCGATGCTGATCGGCCTCATCATCCTCTTCACCGCCAGCCTCTTCGTCCACCTGCCGATCCAGCACCCGGCGGCGATGCTGTTCTTCCTCGCCCTCACCTGCATCAGCTTCAGCCTCTTCGGCTTCATCATCGGCATCTGGGCCAAGAACTTCGAGCAGCTCCAGCTCGTCCCCCTCCTCATCATCAACCCGCTCGTCTTCCTCGGCGGCGCCTTCTACTCGATCACCATGCTGCCGCCGCTCTGGCAGAAGATCACCCTGTTCAACCCGGTGGTCTACCTGATCTCCGGCTTCCGCTGGTCGTTCTTCGGCATGGCCGACGTCGCCGTCGGCACCTCCCTCGCCGCCATCGCCGGCTTCACCGTGGTCTGCCTCGCCATCGTCGCCTGGATGTTCCGCACCGGCTACCGCCTCCGGACCTGACGGAGATTGCGTGCGGGACGCCGGATCGCCGATAACGAGGCTCGAGGTCGCCCCGACAGGAGAAGAGCGTGAAGTCGTCCGACGCCGTCGCGAGCCACGGGCTGCCCGGACTCGCCCTCACTCCGGCCCGATCGCCCGTTGCAACGATGCAGTCGCCGGATTTTGGCCGTCGACAGATCCGGCCGCGTCCGCCCCTCCAGGCGGTGGACGCGAGAGCGGGTCCGCGGCGCGGCCGCACCGGATGACCGACGCTCGGGTGCGCTGCCCTGGCCGTCCGCGCTCTCGCGACTCCCGCGAAGGGCCCGGCCGAAGCGGGCTACGGCTTGTCGGGCAGACCTGACGCGTCACCGCAGTGCCCGACTTCGTCGAAAAGGCGGCAGAGCGGTCATCCAGGAGGGCCGTTGCCAGCACAATGCCCGGACGGGTGAGGGCGCGCCCCTGAAACCTCGCCGCATAACGAGCCTCGGCGCATGAGCCGCCCGGACATCCTCTTCCCGCTCTTCGCCGACCTGACCACGCTCGACGGGGTCGGCCCCAAGGTCGCGAAAACCCTCGCCAAGCTCGACATCGAGCGCCCCGCCGACCTCATCCTCACCCTCCCCACCGGCGGCATCGACCGCTCGCTCCGCACCTCGATCCGCGAGGCACGGCCCGGGCGAGACCGTCACCGTCGAGGTCGAGATCGGCCTCCACCAGCCCGGCGCCAACCCGACCCGCCCCTACCGCGTCCACGTCCGCGACGCCCTGACCGAATTCCTGCTCGTCTTCTTCCGCCCCCACGCCGAATGGCTGCGCAAGACCCTGCCCTCGGGCCAGCGCCGCATCGTCTCCGGCAAGCTCGAGATCTTCGACGGCATCGCCCAGATGGTCCACCCCGACCACGTCCTCCGCCCCGAGGAGGCCGAGGCCCTCCCCGCCTTCGAGCCGGTCTACCCGCTCACCCAAGGGCCTCCCCCTCAAGACCATGGTCAAGGCCGCCGCCTCCGCCGTGGCCCTCGCCCCGCCCCTCCCCGAGTGGATCGAGCCGAGCCTCAAGCGCGCGCAGGGCTGGCCCGACTGGCTGCCCGCCCTCCGCGCCGCCCACGCCCCCGCCGGCCCCGCCGACATCTCCCCCGCGGCCCTCGCCCGCCAGCGCCTCGCCTACGACGAGCTTCTCGCCCACCAGCTCACCCTCGCCATCGCCCGCAGCCACATGAAGCGCGGCCGCGGCATCGCCACCCGCGGCGACGGCCACCTTCAGACCAAGGTGCTCGCCGCCCTGCCCTACGCCCCCACCGGCGCGCAGACCCGCGCGGTCGCCGAGATCACCGCCGACATGGCCTCGCCCCTCCGCATGAGCCGCCTCCTCCAGGGCGACGTCGGCTCCGGCAAGACCCTCGTCGCCCTCCTCGCCATGCTCGCCGCCGTCGAAGCCGGCGGTCAGGCGGCGATGATGGCCCCGACCGAGATCCTCGCCCGCCAGCACCTGCTCTCGCTCGCCCCCCTCGCCGAAGCGGCAGGCGTGCGCCTCGCCGTCCTCACCGGGCGGGACAAGGGCGCGGCGCGACGGGCGCTGGTGCAGGCGCTTGCCGCCGGCGAGATCGACATCCTCGTCGGCACCCACGCGCTCTTCCAGAAGGACGTCGCCTTCCACGATCTGCGCCTCGCCGTCATCGACGAGCAGCACCGCTTCGGCGTCCGCCAGCGCATGGACCTGAGCGAAAAGGGCGCCGCCCCCGACGTGCTGGTGATGACCGCCACGCCGATCCCGCGCTCGCTCGCCCTCGCCCAGTACGGCGACATGGACCTCTCCACGCTCGACGAAAAACCCCCCGGCCGCCAGCCGGTCGAGACCGCGCTGATCTCCGCCGGCCGCACCGGCGAGGTCGTCGAGCACCTGCGCAAGGCGATCGCCGACGGCCGCCAGGCCTACTGGGTCTGCCCCCTCGTCGGCGAGTCGGAGACCGCCGAGATGACCGCCGCCGAGGAACGCTACGCCAGCCTCCGCCTCGCGCTCGGCCCGGACATCGGCCTCGTCCACGGCCAGATGCCGCCGGCCCAGCGCGACACCGCGATGGCCGACTTCACCACCGGGCGCACCCGCCTCCTCGTCGCGACGACGGTGATCGAGGTCGGCGTCAACGTCCCCAACGCCACGATCATGGTGATCGAGGGCGCCCAGGCTTTCGGCCTCGCCCAGCTCCACCAGCTCCGCGGCCGCGTCGGCCGCGGCTTCGGCAAGTCGACCTGCGTCCTCCTCTACGACCCGCCGCTCGGCGAAACCGCCCGCGCCCGCCTCGAAATCCTCCGCGAGACCGAGGACGGCTTCCGCATCGCCGAGGAAGACCTGAAGATCCGCGGCGCCGGCGACCTGATCGGCGTGGCCCAGTCCGGCCTGCCGCGCTTCCGCATCGCCGATCTCGAGACCCAGGCCGACCTCATGCGGATGGCCCAGGACGATTCGCGCCTGCTCCTCGACCAGGACCCGGACCTCGAGTCGCCGCGCGGAAGCGCCGCCCGGTCGCTGCTCTGGCTGATGCAGCGCGACCGCGCGATCCGAATGCTCTCCGTAGGTTAGCGGACGTTCTTCTCTTGTTCTTCCTTCGTTCCAGAATTCCTTGACTCAAGGTTAAGGAAATGCGAACAATGATGGAACAAACCGGATCAAAACAGGAATTCGCCATGTTGCAGGATGCCCGCCGGATGATTGCCAGGAACAGCGCCACCCTGATCCGGGAGGCCGCCGGCCTCGCCGGGGTCTGCGTCGTCATCGTCGCAGCCCTCTATCTGCCGGTCCTCGCCTGACACGACCGCATTGCCTCTGCCTGTCCAACTGCCTGCCTGTTCGACCTGCCAACTGCCTGCCTGATCGCCTGCTCTGCCTGCCGACTGCCTGCCACGTGATGCGCCGACGCGGATTTCTGCCTGTCCGCCCGACCTGCCGACTGACCCGACGCACCACGCCCTGATCGCCGCGCGGCCCAGCCGCTGCGGCGATCTTTTTATTCGGCGCCCTGCCCTGCCCATCAGCGTCGGCCGCTCGCCAGGGCCGACACGGCGCCCGCCGCGCGCAGGCATCGACAAACGCCCGAGGGTCGGGCAAGAGACGCCCCCATGAACCGGCCCCCATGCTGATCCGCCCCGCCCGCCCCGAGGACGAAGACGCGATCGTCGCCGTCCTGCTGCCGATCTGCGCTGCCGGCGAGGTCTTCTGCACCCCGCGTGACGGCGGTCGGGCCGGCGCCCTCGCCTACTGGAGCGGCCCCGGTGCCCGCGTCTTCGTCGCGGAGGAAGCGCCCGGCGGCGCCATCCTCGGCAGCTACATCCTCAAGCCCAACCAGAAGGGCGGCGGCGCCCACGTCGCCAACGCCGGCTATGCGACCGCCGAGGCCGCCCGGGGCAAGGGCATCGCCCGCGCCATGCTCGCCCACTCGCTCGAAACCGCGAAAGCGGCGGGCTTCCGGGCGATGCAGTTCAATTTCGTCGTCGCCACCAACACCCGCGCCATCGCCACCTGGCAGGGAGCCGGCTTCGCCATCGTCGGCCGCCTCCCCGGCGCCTTCCGGCACCCGACCGAGGGCTACGTCGACGCGCTGGTGATGTCCCGCCCGCTCTGAGACGCCCTGCAACGGCGCCCGCACGGGTGTCGTCGCACGTTAACCTTCACGAATAAGGGGTTAACGCGCCACGGACTATGTCGTGATATCAACGGCTTGATCGGAGTCGCACGCGTGCGACGGGCGTGCGAAAACCCGGCCTGCGCGCACGTCGGGACCCCTCTGCCGGGGTCCCTCCGGCGTCAGGCTACATCTGCCGCTCGACCATCAGCTTCTTGATCTCGGCAATCGCCTTCGCCGGGTTCAGGTGCTTCGGGCAGGTCTGCGCGCAGTTCATGATCGTATGGCAGCGGTAGAGCTTGAACGGGTCGTTCAGGTCGTCGAGCCGCTCCCCCGTCGCCTCATCCCGGCTGTCGTTGATCCAGCGGTACGCATGCAGCAGCGACGCCGGCCCGAGGTAGCGGTCGCCGTTCCACCAGTAGCTCGGGCAGGACGTCGAGCAGCAGGCGCACATGACGCACTCATAAAGCCCGTCAAGTTTGCGCCGATCGTCGACCGACTGCTGCCACTCCTTCTCCGGCGTGACGGTCTTTGTCTCGAGCCACGGCTTGACCGAGGCGTGCTGCGCATAGAAATGCGTCAGGTCCGGCACCAGATCCTTGATCACCGGCATGTGCGGCAGCGGGTAGATCTTCACGTCGCCCTTGATCTCGTCCATGCCGTAGATGCAGGCGAGCGTGTTGATCCCGTCGATGTTCATCGAGCACGACCCGCAAATCCCCTCGCGGCACGAGCGGCGGAAGGTCAGCGTCGGATCGATCTCGTTCTTGATCTTGATCAGCGCGTCGAGAACCATCGGCCCGCACTTGTCCATGTCGACGAAATAGGTGTCGACCGCGGGGTTCTTCCCCGAGTCCGGGTCCCACCGATAGATGCGGAAGGCGCGGACATTGGTCGCACCCTCCGGCTTCGGCCAGGTCTTGCCGGTGACGATGCGGCTGTTCTTGGGCAGGGTCAGTTCAACCATCTCGGGCCTCCTGGCGCGAAGTCTGGGCGAACCTGGCGGCGGTGTCACGCCGCATGGTCGGCCGTCAGGGCAAGGGCCCGCGCCTCGATCTCTCGGGCGCGGGCATCGAAGCTGTGATCGATCCGGACGATTTCGGCCGCGGCGCTCGCCGGGCGCGGGTTTCGCTCTCGTGTCGCGGCCTGAGGCGGCGAGAACGTCGAGTCGGAACCGGAGCAAGACCCTCGGGCAAATCCTCGGCGCGGTCGGTGATGAGCGGCGCCCCGCAGGCCAGCACGTCGAAGACGCGGTTCGACGTGAAGCCCGGCGGCGGATTCGGCAGGCGGAAGAGAAACCGCAGCCCAGGGTCCGAGGCAGCGCTCATTGCCGGCCCACCGGCGCGGGCCAGACGGAAGAGTCGCGCGCCATTGCCCACGAAGGGAGGGTCGACGACGTCGAGAAAACCCGCTTCCCGCCCGATGCCCGGACCGTCAAACGGCCCCTCGCCGGCCCGCGACTTCCTGGGGAGAAGGCCATGACCGGCGGCTCCTCAGTAAACGCGGGCCTTCGGCGCGATCCTCTTCAGGTCGATGCCGCCCTCGTCCGCCGTGGTCAGCGGATCGAGGTGGACCGGCCGATAGGTGAGCGTCACCGAGTCGTCGGGATTGACGACAGCCAGCGTGTGCTTGCGCCAGTTCGCGTCGTCGCGGTTCGGCCAGTCCTCGCTGGCGTGGGCGCCCCGGCTCTCTTGCCGGGCGACGGCGGAAAAGATCGTCGCCAGCGCGTTCGGCATCAGGTTGGTGAGCTCGAGCGTCTCCATCAGGTCCGAGTTCCACACCAGCGAGCGGTCCGTCACCTTGATGTCCGCCATCTTGGCCGCCACCGCCGCCATCTTGTCGCAACCCTCCTGCAGCACCTTGTCGGTGCGGAAGACGGCCGCGTCGGCCTGCATCGTCTTCTGCATCTCGAGCCGGAGATCCGCCGTCGGGATGCTGCCGTCGGCATGGCGCAGCCGGTCGAAGCGCGCCACCGCCGCATCCACCGAAGCGGCGTTCAGCGGCCGGTTCACGGTCGACGGATCGACGACCTCCCCGGCCTTGATCGCCGCAGCCCGCCCGAAGACCACGAGGTCGATCAGGCTGTTCGACCCCAGCCGGTTGGCGCCATGCACCGACGCACAACCCGCCTCGCCGACGGCCATCAGGCCCGGCAGGATGCGGTCCGGCTCGCCCTCGCGCGGATCGAGCACCTCGCCCCAGTAGTTCGTCGGAATGCCACCCATGTTGTAATGCACGGTCGGCAGCACCGGGATCGGCGCCTTGGTCACGTCGACGCCCGCAAAGATCTTGGCGCTCTCCGAGATGCCCGGCAGCCGCTCGGCCAGCGCCTCGGGCGGCAGATGGTTGAGGTTCAGCTCGATGTGGTCCTTGTTCGGCCCGACGCCGCGCCCCTCACGGATCTCGATGGTCATGCAGCGCGACACCACGTCGCGCGAGGCCAGATCCTTGTAGGTCGGCGCATACCGCTCCATGAAGCGCTCGCCCTCGGAGTTGGTCAGATACCCGCCCTCGCCGCGCGCGCCTTCGGTGATCAGGCAGCCCGAGCCGTAGATTCCGGTGGGATGGAACTGCACGAACTCCATGTCCTGCAGCGCCAGCCCCTGCCGCGCCACCATGCCGCCACCGTCGCCGGTGCAGGTATGCGCCGAGGTCGCCGAGAAGTACGCCCGCCCGTAACCGCCGGTCGCCAGTACCGTCATCTTGGCATTGAAGCGGTGCAGCGTGCCGTCGTCGAGCTTCCACGCCAGCACGCCCTGGCAGACACCATCCTCGCTCATGATGAGGTCGATGGCGAAATACTCGATGTAGAACTCGGCGTTGTGCTTGAGGCTCTGCCCGTAGAGCGTGTGCAGGATCGCGTGCCCCGTCCGGTCCGCCGCGGCGCAGGTGCGCTGCACCGGCGGCCCCTCGCCGAACTCGGTGGTGTGCCCGCCGAACGGCCGCTGATAGATGCGCCCGTCCTCGGTGCGCGAGAACGGCACGCCGTAGTGCTCGAGTTCGTAGACCGCCTTCGGCGCCTCGCGGGCGAGGTACTCCATCGCGTCGGTGTCGCCGAGCCAGTCCGAGCCCTTCACCGTGTCGTACATGTGCCACTGCCAGCTGTCCGGCCCCATGTTCCCGAGCGAGGCGGCGATGCCGCCCTGCGCCGCAACGGTATGCGAGCGCGTCGGAAAGACCTTGGTGACGCAGGCGGTGCGCAGTCCCTGCTCGGCCATGCCGAGGGTGGCGCGCAGGCCGGAGCCGCCGGCGCCGATCACCACGACGTCGTGGGTGTGGTCGATGAAGGTGTAAGCTGCCATCTGAGGTGGCTCCCGTCAGGCGGAAAAGGCGATGCGCGCGACCGCGAAGACCCCGGTGAGCGCCAGCGCCCAGCAGAGGAGGGTATTGGCGAGGAGGATGGCCGTCTTGAGCGGCTTGTCGTGGATGTAATCCTCGACCACCACCTGAATGCCGTACTGGAGGTGCCGGAAGGCGACGATGAAGAACAGCGCCGCGACGATCGCGTTGAACGGCTTGGCGTAGGACAGCCGCACCATTTCCCAGTCCGACCCGAGGTTGCGCGCCAACGGGAAGACGAAGAACAGCGTCAGCGGCGCCAGCGCGATCGACGTCACCCGCTGGCCCCACCAGTGGCCGACGCCCTCATGGGCGGTGCCGAGGCCCTCGACGCGCTGGCGGTCGGTCTGGTAGTGGGTATGGGTCGCCATCGGCTGCCTCCTCAGGTCCAGGCCACGATGAGTGTGATCACGGTCATCACCGCCGTGCCGCCGAGAACGATCATCCCGGAGCGGTCGAGACCGTGGATGTCGAACCCCGCGCCCGTGTCCCAGACCAGATGGCGGATGCCGTTGCAGAAGTGGAACCAGAGCGCGATCACCGACACCAGAAGCACCAGACCGCCGATCCACGAAGTCAGCAGCCCGTCGGCAAAGGCGAAGCGGTCGGGCCCGCGCGCCGCGGCAAGGAACCACCACACCACCAGCACACCGCTCACCGCGAGCCCGCAGCCGGTGATCCGGTGCACGATCGAGGTCATCATCGTTAGGGTGCGCCGGTAGATGGTCAGGTGCGGCGAGAGCGGGCGATTGCCCCGGTTCACATCAGCCATGGTCACCTCCGCATCCGGCGGCGTCGGCGCCCCGGACTCGCGATCTTGCACCGCGGCAACCGGCCGGATGCGGTTTACTGGCATCGCTCGATGCCCAATTGCAAGCCAAAACCGTATTGTGATCACAGCAGGAAATTACGTGATCACAGCTGGCCCTCAGCATGGCACCAGCACCCAGTAGTCGAGATCGAGCAGCACCCCGGGCAGGTATTTCCCTGCCTCGTCCCGCAGCGCAAACGCGGGCGTCCCGGCCTTCGCCGCCACCGTCCGCAGCCGCAGCGCGCCGACCCCCGGCGCTGCCGTCTCCGCCTTGTCGAGCACCTCGCTCCACGCCCCGACCGTATCCCCGGCATGGCAGGGATTGGCATGCGCCCCGCCGTTGATCGCCGCCACCAGCTGCGCATTGGCGAGCCCGTTGAACGACAGCGCCCGCGCGATGCTGATCACATGCCCGCCATAGATCAGCCGCTTGCCCTCGTCGCGGGCGGTCACATCGAAATGCACCTTCGCGGTGTTCTGCCACAGCCGTGTCGCCAGCATGTGCTCGGCCTCCTCGACCGTCACCCGGTCGACGTGGTCGATCTGCTCTCCGACGGCGTAGTCCCCCAACCGCCACGCCTCGCCCGCCAGCCCGAAATCATAGCCGGTGAAGTCCAGCCCCGCCGGCACCACCAGGTCCGCCGCCGCCACCGCCTCGGCCAGTGCCGGCACCACCGCCGCCGCCACCACGGCCTCCGGGTCGCGCTTCCGCACCATCACCCACCGGCAATAGCTCAGCACCGCCTCGCCCCGCTGGTTCCGCCCGACGGTCCGCACCCACACCACCCCCGCCTTGCGGTTCGAGGTCTCGCGCAGCCCGATGACCTCGCTCTCCGCCGTCAGCGTGTCGCCCGGATAAACCGGCAGCAGGAACCGCCCCTCGGCATACCCGAGGTTGGCAATGGCATTGAGGCTCACGTCCGGCACCGTCTTGCCGAACACCACATGAAACGCCGCGATATCCTCGATCGGACTCCGGAGCAGCCCGCAGGCCCGCGCAAACGGATCGGACGAGGCCAGCGCGAACCGCGTCGGATAGAGCGCGGTATAGACGGCCCGGTCGCCCTCGCTCACCGTCCGCGGCACCGCGTGGCGGATCACCTGCCCGACGCTGTAGTCCTCGAAGAAATTCCCGGCCTTCGTCTTGCTCACCAACGCCTCACATGGGAAACGGCGGATAGCCGAGCCAGGTGTGGATCGCCACGATCACCGCGAAGGCGACGAGGGTGATGATCCCCAGCCGCACGTCCCCCGCAAGCGACAAGACCGGCAACGGCTTCAGGGGATCCTTCGCGTCGATGACGAGAATGCTCGCCAGCGCCCACACCCCCATCCACCCGAACAGCACCAGCGACGCCACGTCGCCGTTGACCAGCAGGTGCGCCAGCGCCCAGACCACCACGGACGTCAGCATCGGATTGCGCAGCCACCCCCGCACCCGGCTCTTCGAGTGGCTCGCTCCGAGAAGTCCGACCGCAAGGAGCATCATCAGGTTGTTGAGATGGACCCCCCACGACGGCGGATCGTAGACGGCGGTGTAGGGCGCCGCCCGGTAGCCGACGATGACCAGCACCAGCCCGACGAGAATGACCGCCGCCACCACGCCCTTCGCCGGCCCCGCACCGAGCCCGCCGAAGAACGCCGCATGCGCGCCCGGCGCCACACGCTTGAAGAGATGCGCGGCCGTCCACAAGATCAGCCCAAGAACCAGCAGCGTCATGCTCCACCCTCCAGCGCCGAGATTGCCTCGGCACGTCCTATCAGCCGTCGCGCCGTCGCGACGTGCAAGTTCTCGACGATGCGCCCATTGACCACCGCCACCCCTTCGCCACGCGCGGTCGCCGCCTCGTAGGCGGCCACCTGCTCCCGCGCCAGGGCAAGGTCGTCTTCAGACGGCGCAAATACCTCGTTGGTGATCGCCAGCTGGTCGGGGTGGATCAGCGACTTGCCATCGAACCCCATGTCCCGCCCCTGCACGCAAGCCGACCGCAGCCCGTCGCCGTCCTGAAACGCGTTGTAGACCCCGTCGACGCAGACCAGCCCCTCCGCGCGCGCCGCCAGCAGGCAGATCGACAGGCTGGCGATCAGCGGCGTCCGTTCCGGCGTATGCGCCGCGCCCAGATCCTTGACCAGATCGTTGGTCCCGAGCACGAACCCCGCCAGTCGCTCGTGCGCCCCGGCAATCGACAGCGCATTCAGCACCCCCCGCGGGGTCTCCATCATCGCCCAGAGCATCGTCTCCGGCGGGGCCCCATGGTCGGCCAGCAACTGCGCTGCCCGCCGCACATGATCGGCGCTCTCCACCTTCGGGATCAGGATCGCATCAGGCCCGGCGGCACAGGCGCGGGCAAAATCCTCCGCCCCCCACTCCGTATCGAGCCCGTTCACGCGCACCAGCAGCTTGCGCCCGCCGTAGCCGCCCGCCTCGACCGCTTCGGCAACGAGGCCACGGGCGTTCCCCTTCTCGCTCGGGGCGACCGCGTCCTCGAGATCGAGAATCAGAGCGTCAGCGGGAAGCGACCGCGCCTTCTCCAGTGCCCGCGGGCGCGAGCCCGGCATGTAGAGAACCGACCGGTATGGATGCGCGTCCTGCTGCATGGCACCCTATCCCTGCTGCACTGCACCCGAGTTACGCGGTCGCCGGGGGCGGGCGCAAGACCGAAAGTCGCCGCGCCCGTTAACCGACTGTTTCGCTAATGTATTGAGTCGTCGAGCGATTTAGGGGCGACGGTGTTCTTGTAGATCGTCCCGTCCGCAGCGCATCGACCGCTGACACCCCGAGCTTGCCCGGATACGGATTTCAAGGCCCGACCGCGCCAGCCACTCGGCATTGTCGTTCGTCGCCATCTTCAGCGTCTCATGCCGGGGTGAACCAGCGCACCATCTCGGCATGCTCCGCCACAATCCGCTCGATCCGTTGCGCGCGGCGCGGCCCGGGCGAACGCTTCGTTAACCCTGCGTTCGTCCATCGGGAACAGGCTCCAGCGAAACGCCGCGCCGCTTCACGGAGAACCCGATGCCCTACGTCTCCCTCCTCGCCCGCACCCTCGTCGGGATCGCCCTCCTCGCCTGCACGCCCCACGCCGAGGCCGCGGAGAGCGGCGCCTGCGCGGCGCGCGGCGAGGTTGTCGCCAAGCTCGAGCAGCGCTTCGGCGAGACGCTGCGTTCGGCGGGCCTCCAGCGCAAGGACGGCCTCGTCGAGGTTTTCGCCTCGGAGAAGACCGGCACCTGGACCATTCTCGTCACCCGCCCCGACGGCCTCTCCTGCCTCCTCGCCGCCGGCGAGCTCTGGGAGGACGAGCCGGCGGCCGCACCGGGCGAGGACGCCTGACCCTCAGCCCAGCGCGTCGAAGATCAGCTTCGTGCCGGTCACCGCGAGCAGCACGTAGGTCAGCCCGAAGAAGAAGCGGTTCGACACCCGCGTATGCGCCCAGACGCCTGCAAACACCCCGGCGACCGCGATCGGTGCCAGCACGAGGATCGGGGTGACGAGGCTCCGGTTGAGCATCCCGACCTCGATATAGGCCGGCACCTTGATCAGATTGATCCACCAGAAGACCAGCACCGTCGACGCCTGATAGGTGGTCTTGTCGAGCTTCAGCCCGAGCAGGTACATCGACGCCGGTGGCCCGCCCGCATGGCTGATGAAGCTGGTGAACCCGGTCACCGTCCCCCAGAACAGCCCCTTTGCTGCGCCGGGATCGCTGTCCGGCGGCTTCAGCCACCCGCGCGACCGCGCAATCTGGAACAGCACGAAGCCGAGCGCCGTCACCCCGATGAAGAGCCGCACCCCGTCCGGGCTGATCCGCCCGAAGACCCACCAGCCGATCAGCGTCCCCGGAATACCGCCGGCCATCAGCAGCAGGGAATGCCGCCACTCCCACTTGCGCCAGTAGGGCGGCAGCGAGATCACGTCCATCAGCATGAGCAGCGGCAGCAGCAGCCCGACCGCCTCCGCCGGCGGCATCGCGAGGGCGAGCAGCGGCGCCGAGGCGAAGCCCGCCCCGCCGCCGAAGCCGCCCTTCGAGGCCGCGGAAATCAGCACCGCCGGAACGGCCGCGGCGAAGAAGACGAAGTCGAGAGTCACGGAGCAGCCCCTTCGCGGATTCCATTGCGCACTTGCGAAAGCCTCCGCGAGGGGCTAGCCAAATGCCGATTTTGCACCTCAGCGAGGGAAATGGGCCAATGGCAAGACCGAAGATCGCGCTGATCGGCGCCGGACAGATCGGGGGCACGCTCGCCCACCTCGCGGCGCTGAAAGAGCTCGGCGACGTGATCCTGTTCGACATCGCCGAGGGCACGCCCCAGGGCAAGGCCCTCGACATCGCCGAATCCGCCCCGGTCGACGGCTTCGACGCCACCCTGAGCGGCGTCAATTCCTACGAGGAGATCGCTGGCGCCGACGTCTGCATCGTCACCGCCGGCGTGCCGCGCAAGCCCGGCATGAGCCGCGACGACCTGCTCGGCATCAACCTCAAGGTGATGAAGTCGGTCGGCGAGGGCATCGCCGCCCACGCGCCCGACGCCTTCGTCATCTGCATCACCAACCCGCTCGACGCGATGGTCTGGGCGCTGCAGCAGTTCTCCGGCCTGCCCGCCGAGAGGGTCTGCGGCATGGCCGGCATCCTCGACTCGGCCCGCTTCCGCCACTTCCTCGCCGAGGAATTCGCGGTCTCGGTCAAGGACGTCACCGCCTTCGTCCTCGGCGGCCACGGCGACACCATGGTGCCGCTCTCCCGCTACTCCACCGTCGCCGGCATCCCCCTCCCCGATCTCGTCGCGATGGGCTGGACGACGCAGGAAAAGCTCGACGCGATCATCCAGCGCACCCGCGACGGCGGCGCCGAGATCGTCGGCCTGCTCAAGACCGGCTCCGCCTTCTACGCCCCCGCCGCCTCGGCGATCGAGATGGCGGAAGCCTACCTCAAGGACCAGAAGCGCGTCCTCCCCTGCGCCGCCTATGTCGAGAACGCCTACGGCCTCAAGGGCATGTACGTCGGCGTCCCGACCGTGATCGGCGCCGGCGGCATCGAGAAGGTCGTCGAGATCACCCTCAACAAGGCCGAGAAGGCGATGTTCGAAAAGTCCGTCGACGCGGTCAAGGGCCTCGTCGAAGCCTGCAAGGCCATCGACGCCACGCTGGCGTAATGCACATCCTCGTCACCGGCGGCAGCCGCGGCATCGGCGCCGCGACCTGCCGCCTGGCCGGCGCCCGCGGCTGGGACGTCACCGTCAACTACCAGGGCGAGCAGGCCGCCGCCGAGGCGACCGCCGCCGCGGTCGTCGCTGCCGGCGGTCGCGCCATCGCCGTCCGCGGCGACGTCAGCTCCGAAGCCGACACCGTCGCCCTCTTCGACGCCGCCGAGGCCGCCTTCGGCCCGGTCACCGCCGTCGTCGCCAACGCCGGCATCGTCGCCCCGCCGATGAAGCTCGCCGCGATGGACCTTGAGCGCATCCGCCGCATCGTCGAGGTCAACCTCCTCGGCACCCTCCTCACCGCCCGCGAAACCGCCCGCCGCATGGCGACCAGCGCCGGCGGTCAGGGCGGCGCCCTCGTCCTCGTCTCCTCCGTCGCCGCCCGCCTCGGTGCGCCGAACGAATACACCGACTACGGCGCCGCCAAGGGCGGCATCGACACCCTGACCATCGGCCTCTCGCGCGAGCTCGGCCCCGATGGCATCCGCGTCAACGCCGTCCGCCCCGGCATCATCCTCACCGAAATCCACGCCCGCAGCGGCACCCCCGACCGCGCCGAACGCATCGGCGCCACCGCCCCCCTCGGCCGCGCCGGAACCCCCGAGGAGATCGCCGAGGCGATCCTCTGGCTCGCTTCCGACGGCGCCAGCTACGCCTCCGGAGCGATTCTCGACGTCTCCGGCGGTCGCTGATCGATAGAGCGTCAATTTGTGATCACAGCCAAAACGGCTGTGATCACAACCTCCCGTTTTCGTCCTGCAAACCTGATTCCCTTGCGCAATTCGTTTGCAAGCCCGGGTTCGCGGGCATAACCAAGGCCCCGAGGCGGGCACGAACGGGTTCGATGCCAGCCGGCCACGGCAAGGAACGGCGGCAATGAACATTCACGAATACCAGGCCAAGCAACTCCTCAAGGAGTACGGCGCGCCGGTCTCCGACGGTCGCGTCATCCTGCGAGCCGAAGAAGCCAAGACCGCAGCGGGCGAGATCGACGGCCCGATCTGGGTGGTGAAGGCGCAGATCCACGCCGGCGGCCGCGGCAAGGGCAAGTTCAAGGAAGCCTCGGCTGGCGACAAGGGCGGCGTCCGCGTCACCAAGTCGGTCACCGATGCCGCCGACGAAGCCCAGAAGATGCTCGGCCGCACCCTCGTCACCCACCAGAGCGGCGCCGCCGGCAAGGTCGTCAACCGCATCTACATCGAGGACGGCGCCGACATCGCGCGCGAGCTCTACCTCGCCCTGCTCATCGACCGCGTCACCAGCCGCATCGCCTTCGTCGTCTCGACCGAGGGCGGTATGGACATCGAGGAGGTCGCCGCCCACACCCCCGACAAGGTGCTGAGCTTCACCATCGACCCCGCCAGCGGCATCTCCGGCTTCCACGGCCGCAAGGTCGCCTTCGCCCTCGGGCTCGAAGGAAAGCAGGTCAAGCAGTGCGTCGACCTCGTGAACAAGCTCTACAAGCTGTTCATCGAGAAGGACGCGGAGATGATCGAGATCAATCCGCTGATCGTCACCGCCGACGGCGACTTGCGCTGTCTCGACGCCAAGATGAGCTTCGACTCGAATGCCCTCTACCGCCACAAGGACATCCTCGCCCTCCGCGACGAGACCGAGGAAGACCCCAAGGAACTGGCGGCCTCGAAGTTCGACCTCAACTACATCGCCCTCGACGGCGAGATCGGCTGCATGGTCAACGGCGCCGGCCTCGCCATGGCGACGATGGACATCATCAAGCTCTACGGCTCCGAGCCCGCCAACTTCCTCGACGTCGGCGGCGGCGCCACCAAGGAGAAGGTCACCGAGGCCTTCAAGATCATCACCTCCGACCCGCAGGTGAAGGGCATCCTCGTCAACATCTTCGGCGGCATCATGCGCTGCGACGTCATCGCCGAGGGCGTCATCGCCGCGGTGCAGGCCGTCGGCCTCCAGGTCCCGCTCGTCGTCCGCCTCGAGGGCACCAACGTCGAGCTCGGCAAGAAAATCCTCAACGAATCCGGCCTCGCCGTCATTGCCGCCGACGACCTCGCCGATGCTGCCGAGAAGATCGTCAAGGCGGTCAAGGGCTGAGGAAGTGACGGGCCGGGCCGATCATGATCGTCTCTCTTACCCTCGCGCTTCTCGGCGCACTTCTGGCAGCGCCGTTCGCCATGGCGATCCTGCGCGCCGCAACGCCAGCGCAGGTGCTGCGGCACTGGCTCTGGCTCCTCGCCACCGCGCTTGCGCTCTGGCTCCTCTGCGCCCTGATCTTCCACAGCGGCCTCATCACCGACCAGCGCCAGCGCATCCTTGCCGCGCTCGTCATCAACGTCTTCTGGGTCGGCCTCGTCGTGGCGACCTTCATCGGCACGGCAGCGGCGATCCTTCGCACCGCCCAGCTCCGGCGTCTTCTGCGCACCAGCGGAAAGTGATCTGATGTCCATCCTCGTCGACGAGAACACCAAGGTGATCTGCCAGGGCCTGACCGGCTCCCAGGGCACCTTCCACTCCGAGCAGGCCATCGCCTACGGGACGAAGATGGTCGGCGGCGTCACCCCCGGAAAGGGCGGCGAGACCCACATCGGCCTGCCGGTGTTCAACACCGTCGCCGAGGCGCGCGAAGTGACCGGCGCAACCGCCACCGCGATCTACGTCCCGCCGCCCTTCGCGGCCGACGCGATCCTCGAGGCGATCGACGCCGAGCTGGAACTCATCGTCTGCATCACCGAGGGCATCCCCGTCCTCGACATGATGAAGGTCAAGCGCGCGCTCCAGGGCACGAAGTCGATCCTCATCGGCCCGAACTGCCCCGGCGTCATCACGCCCGACGCCTGCAAGATCGGCATCATGCCGGGCCACATCCACAAGCGCGGCTCGGTCGGGGTTGTGTCGCGGTCCGGCACCCTTACCTACGAGGCCGTCGCGCAGACCACGGCGGCGGGCCTCGGCCAGTCGACCTGCGTCGGCATCGGCGGCGACCCGATCAAGGGCACGGAGCACCTCGACGTACTGGAATGGTTCCTCAGCGACCCCGAGACCGAGCAGATCATCATGATCGGCGAAATCGGTGGCTCGGCCGAGGAGGAAGCCGCCCAGTACCTCAAGGACGAGGCGAAGAAGGGCCGCTCCAAGCCCACCGCGGGCTTCATCGCCGGCCGCACCGCTCCCTCCGGGCGTCGCATGGGCCACGCGGGCGCCATCGTCGCCGGCGGCAAGGGCGGCGCCGAAGACAAGATCGAGGCGATGCGCTCTGCCGGCATCGTCGTCGCGGACAGCCCCGCAGGCCTCGGCCAGGCGGTGTTGAAGGCGATGGGAAGGGCCTGAAATGCATGGCGCCCGGGCAGCAGGGCGCGAACGGCCTCGAAGGCGAGGCCAGTTGAAAGGGAGCGGGACAGTCCCGTCGGATCAATGACCGATCAGTCGCAGAATACGGTCTTCCATTCCTCCTCGTTCCTGCAGGGGCAGAACGCCGAGTACATCGAGCAGCTGCAGGCGCGCTACGCCGAGAACCCGGCGAGCGTCGACGCGAGCTGGCAGGCGTACTTCCGCAGCCTCGATGACCCGACCAACGACGTCATCCGCAACGCCCGCGGCCCGAGCTGGGCGCGCGCCGACTGGCCGCCGGCCCCGAACGACGAGCTGACCGCCGCCCTCGACGGCCAGTGGGCGCCCGCGCCGGCCAAGATCGCCGAGAAGGTCAAGGCCAAGGCCGCCGAGCACGGCGTCGCGGTCAGCGAGACCCAGCTCCGCCAGGCCGTCACCAACTCGCTCCGCGCGCTGATGATCATCCGCGCCTACCGCATCCGCGGCCACCTCGAAGCCGACCTCGACCCGCTCGGCCTCGAGGAGCAGCTGCCTCATCCCGAACTCCGCTACGAGACCTACGGCTTCACCGAGGCCGACCTCGACCGCCCGATCTTCATCGACAACGTCCTCGGCCTCGAGACCGCGTCCCTCCGCGAAATCCTCTCCCTGGTAAGGCGCACCTACTGCGGCACCTTCGCGCTCCAGTACATGCACATCTCCGACCCCGAGCAGTCCGGCTGGCTCAAGGAGCGCATCGAGGGCTACGGCAAGGAGATCACCTTCACCCAGAATGGCCGGCGGGCGATTCTGAACAAGCTCGTCGAGGCCGAGGGCTTCGAGAAGTTCCTCCAGCTCAAGTACACCGGCACCAAGCGCTTCGGCCTCGACGGCGGCGAGGCGCTGATCCCGGCGATGGAGCAGATCATCAAGCGCGGTGGCGCCCTCGGCGTCGAGGAGATCATCATCGGCATGCCGCACCGCGGCCGCCTGTCGGTGCTGGCCAACGTGCTGTCGAAGCCCTACCGCGCGATCTTCAACGAATTCCAGGGCGGCAGCTACAAGCCCGAGGAGGTCGAGGGCTCCGGCGACGTCAAGTACCACCTCGGGGCCTCGTCCGACCGCGAGTTCGACGGCAACACCGTCCACCTGTCCCTCACCGCCAACCCCTCGCACCTCGAGGCGGTCGATCCGGTCGTCCTCGGCAAGGCCCGCGCCAAGCAGGCCCAGCGCAGCGACACCGACCGCATCAAGGTCCTGCCCATCCTCCTCCACGGCGACGCGGCCTTCGCCGGCCAGGGCGTCGTCGCCGAGTGCTTCGGCCTCTCCGGCCTCAAGGGCCACCGCACCGGCGGCACCATCCACATCGTCGTCAACAACCAGATCGGCTTCACCACCGCGCCGATGTACTCGCGGTCGTCGCCCTATCCGACCGACCTCGCGCTGATGGTCGAGGCGCCGATCTTCCACGTCAACGGCGACGACCCCGAAGCCGTCGTCCACGCCGCCCGCGTCGCCACGGAGTTCCGCCAGCGCTTCCACAAGGACGTGGTCCTCGACATCTTCTGCTACCGCCGCTTCGGGCACAACGAGGGCGACGAGCCCATGTTCACCCAGCCCTTGATGTACACCAAGATCAAGAGCCACAAGACCACGCTCCAGCTCTACACCGACCGCCTCGTCGCCGACGGCCTGATCCCCGAGGGCGAGATCGAGGACATGAAGGCCGCCTTCCAGGCCCACCTCAACGGCGAGTTCGAGGCCGGCAAGGACTACCGTCCCAACAAGGCCGACTGGCTCGACGGGCGCTGGTCCGGCATCTCCAAGCGCGAGGGCCGCTACCAGCGCGGCAAGACCGCCGTCGAGATGTCGAAACTCAAGAAGGTCGGCGCCGCCCTCACCCGCCTCCCCGAGAGCTACACGCCCCACAAGACCGTCCAGCGCATGCTCGACGCCAAGCGCGCGATGATCGAGACCGGCGACGGCATCGACTGGGCGACCGGCGAGGCCCTCGCCTTCGGCACCCTCCTCGCCGAAGGCTACCCCGTCCGCCTCTCCGGCCAGGACTCGACCCGCGGCACCTTCAGCCAGCGCCACTCCGGCATCATCGACCAGACCACCGAGGAGCGCTACCTGCCCCTCAACCACATCGAGCCCGGCCAGGCGGCCTACGAGGTCGTCAACTCGATGCTCTCCGAATACGCCGTCCTCGGCTACGAGTACGGCTATTCCCTCGCCGAGCCGAACGCCCTCGTGCTCTGGGAAGCGCAGTTCGGCGACTTCGTCAACGGCGCCCAGATCATGATCGACCAGTTCATCTCGTCCGGCGAGGCGAAGTGGCTGCGCATGTCCGGCCTCGTCCTCCTGCTGCCCGCACGGCTACGAGGGCCAGGGCCCCGAGCACTCCTCGGCCCGCCCCGAGCGCTTCCTGCAGATGTGCGCCTCGGACAACTGGATCGTCGCCAACTGCACGACCCCGGCCAACTACTTCCACATCCTCCGCCGCCAAATCCACCGCAGCTTCCGCAAGCCGCTGGTGCTGATGACGCCGAAGTCGCTGCTCCGCCACAAGCTCGCGATCTCCAAGCTCAAGGACTTCGCCAAGGGCTCCAGCTTCCACCGCGTCCTCTGGGACGATGCCGACCTCGGCCCCGAGTACGGCCTCTCCAAGACCAAGCTGGTGCCCGACGAGAAGATCAAGCGCGTCGTCATGTGCTCGGGCAAGGTCTACTACGACCTCCTCGAGGAGCGTGACGCCCGCGGCATAACCGACGTCTACCTGATGCGCCTCGAACAGTTCTACCCGTTCCCCGCCCTCTCCCTCACCAAGGAACTCGGCCGCTTCAAGCAGGCCCAGATCGTCTGGTGCCAGGAGGAGCCGAAGAACCAGGGCGGCTGGACGTTCGTCGAGCCCAACCTCGAATGGGTGCTCGGCCGCATCGAGGCCAAGCACGGCCGCCCGATCTACGTCGGCCGCCCGGCCGCCGCCTCGCCCGCCACCGGGCTCGCCCGCGAACACAAGGCCCAGCAGTCGGCCCTCGTCGACGAGGCGCTGACCGTCAGGAAGGACCGCTGACACCATGACTGACATCCGCGTGCCGACACTCGGCGAGAGCGTCACCGAAGCCACGGTCGCGACCTGGTTCAAGAAGGTCGGCGACGCCGTCAAGGTCGACGAGATGCTCTGCGAACTCGAGACCGACAAGGTCACCGTCGAGGTGCCGGCGCCCGCCGCCGGCGTCCTCACCGAGATCGTCGCCAAGGAGGGCCAGACCGTCGGCGTCGCCGCCCTGCTCGCCACCCTCGACGAGAAGGCTCAAGGCAAGCCCGCCGCCGCCGCGCCCGCCGCTCCGGCCAAGGCCGCTGCCGCACCGGCCAAGGCCGCGACCGCCGAGACCGCCGGCAAGGCGACCGACGACGACGCGGAATCGGCCCCGGCCAACGCGCAGTCGATCGAGATCCCGGTTCCGACCCTCGGCGAGAGCGTCACCGAGGCCACCGTCTCGACCTGGTTCAAGAAGGTCGGCGACACCGTGACCCAGGACGAGATGCTCTGCGAGCTCGAGACCGACAAGGTCTCCGTCGAGGTGCCCGCCCCCGCGAGCGGCGTCCTCGCCGAGATCTACGCCAAGGACGGCGCCACGGTTCAGGCCGGCGGCAAGCTCGGCCGCATCGGCGGCGGCAGCGCCGCGGCCAAGGCCGGCACCGACGCCCGCGCCGCCGCGCCCACCGCCGAAGAGGCGCCCGCCTCCGACCACCCGCAGCGACGTCGAGAACGCCCCCTCCGCCAACAAGCTGATGGCCGACAAGGGCCTCGACCCCGCCTCCGTCGAGGGCACCGGCCGCGATGGCCGCGTCATGAAGGAAGACGTCCTCCGCGCCGACGCCCCGGCGCCGGCGCCGAGCCCCGGCGCCCGAGCCCGCTTCGATCCCGCGCTCGCCCATCCTTGCCGAGGACGCCTCCCGCGAGGAGCGGGTCAAGATGACGCGCCTGCGCCAGACCATCGCGCGCCGGCTCAAGGAGGCCCAGAACACCGCCGCCATGCTGACCACCTACAACGAGGTGGACATGACCGGCGTGATGGAGCTCCGCAACGAATACAAGGACCTCTTCGAGAAGAAGCACGGCGTGAAGCTCGGCTTCATGTCCTTCTTCACCAAGGCCTGCTGCCACGCGCTCAAGGAGGTCCCCGAGGTCAACGCCGAGATCGACGGCACCGACATCGTCTACAAGAACTTCGTGCACATGGGCATCGCCGTCGGCACGCCCACCGGCCTCGTCGTTCCGGTGGTCCGCGACGCCGACCAGATGTCCTTCGCCGCGATCGAGAAGAAGATCAACGAACTCGGTGTCCGCGCCCGCGACGGCAAGCTGTCGATGGCCGAGATGCAGGGCGGCACCTTCACCATCTCGAACGGCGGCGTCTACGGCTCGCTGATGTCGTCGCCGATCCTCAACCCGCCGCAGTCGGGCATCCTCGGCATGCACAAGATCATGGAGCGGCCGATGGTCATCAAGGGCGCGATCGTCGCCCGCCCGATGATGTACCTCGCCCTCAGCTACGATCACCGCGTCGTCGACGGCAAGGGCGCGGTCACCTTCCTCGTCCGGGTGAAGGAGGCGCTCGAAGACCCGCGCCGCCTGCTGATGGACCTCTGAGGAAGGGACGCCGATGCCGGGATTCGTCGTCCACGAGGCCGACATGCCGCTCGAGGCATGGAACGACCCCGTGCCGCGGCGAGGTCAGCTTCCGCACGCTCCTCGGCGGTGCCGACGGGCGCAGCCGCGGCCTCGTCCACGGCATCGCCTATCTCGCCCCCGGCAAGGTCGAGGGCGCGCACCACCATCCGGCGACCGAGGAGACCATCCACGTCCTCGCCGGCTCGGGTGGCGCGCGCCTCGATGCCGTCACCCACCCCCTCGCGGCCGGCGACACCGTCTTCGTCCCGGCCGGCACCGTCCACGAATGGCGGGCGGGCCCGGACGGCATGAATTTCCTCTACAGCTTTGCATCGGACAGCTTCGACGCGGTCGAGTACGTCTTCGAGGCCGGCACACCATGACCTCGGAGCTTACCGTCCTCGCCCTCGCGGCCCTCCTCCAGGCGGTGCAGATCGGCCTCGCCGGCGCGGTGATGAACCGCGACGTCGGCGCCGACTGGAACGCCGGACCGCGCGACGACCAGCCCAAGTTCTCCCCCCTGACCGGGCGCCTGCGGCGGGCGGTCAGCAACCACTTCGAGGCGCTCTGCTTCTTCACCATCGCCGTCGTCGTGGTCACCCTCTCCGGCTCGGCGACGGGTCTCACCGCCGCCTGCGCGTGGATCTACCTCGCGGCCCGTGTGCTCTACATCCCGGCCTACGCCTTCGGCTGGTCGCCGTGGCGGTCGGTGATTTTCGTGTCCGGCTTCCTCGCCTCGCTGGTGATGATCCTGATCGCGCTTTTCTAGGTGCATGGCTTGTGCATGCAATGTGTGTGGGTTGTACCAACCCCGTCCTGAAAGCTGAACTTACGGAGGCCCACCGTGGCTGACTACGACGTCATCGTGATCGGAGCCGGCCCCGGCGGCTACGTCTGTGCCATTCGCTGTGCCCAGCTGGGCCTCAAGACCGCCTGCGTCGAGGGCCGGGAGACCCTCGGCGGCACCTGCCTCAACACCGGCTGCATCCCGTCCAAGGCCCTTCTCCACGCCTCCGAACTCTACCACGAGGCCCACGAGACCTTCGAGAAGATGGGCCTCATGGGCGCTACCGCGACCACGGTCGACGTCCCGAAGATGCAGGGCTACAAGCAGTCCACGGTGGATTCCAACACCAAGGGCATCGAGTTCCTCTTCAAGAAGAACAAGGTCGACTGGCTGAAGGGCTGGGGCAAGATCACCGCCCCCGGCGAGGTCGCCGTCGGCGACACCACCCACAAGGCCAAGAACATCGTCATCGCCTCCGGCTCCGAGGTCACGCCCCTCCGCGGCGTCACCATCGACGAGAAGACCATCGTCTCCTCGACCGGCGCCCTCGACCTGCCCGAAATCCCCAAGCGCCTCGCCGTCATCGGCGCCGGCGTCATCGGCCTCGAACTCGGCTCGGTCTACGCCCGCCTCGGCTCCGAGGTGACGGTCCTCGAATTCCTCGACCAGATCACCCCCGGCAACGACCTCGAAATCTGCAAGGCCCTGCAGAAGACCCTCGCGAAACAGGGCCTCAAGTTCATCCTCGGCGCTGCCGTCCAGTCGGCCGAGCCCGGCTCCGATGGCGTCCACGTCACCTGGAAGCTTCGCAAGGACGACAGCGAAGGCTCCCTCGACGCCGACATCGTCCTCGTCGCCACCGGCCGCCGCCCCTATGCCGAGGGCC
The DNA here is from genome assembly GCA_963798235.1 of uncultured Alphaproteobacteria bacterium. Classification (GTDB taxonomy): domain Bacteria; phylum Pseudomonadota; class Alphaproteobacteria; order Rhodobacterales; family Rhodobacteraceae; genus Amaricoccus. The sequence continues at coordinate 307,026 of CAWCSN010000008.1, forward strand.
TCGGCCTCGACACCGTCGGCATCGCCCTGACCGACCGCGGCCAGGTCAAGGTCGACGATCACAGGAAAACCAGCGTCCCCGGCATCTATGCCATCGGCGACGTGATCCCCGGCCCGATGCTCGCCCACAAGGCCGAGGACGAGGGAATGGCCGTCGCCGAGACCATCGCCGGCCAGCACGGCCACGTGAACTACGGCGTCATCCCGGGCGTGATCTACACCAGCCCCGAGGTCGCCTCCGTCGGCGAGACCGAAGAGTCCCTGAAGGCCAAGGGCCGCGCCTACAAGGTCGGCAAGTTCCCCTTTCAGGGCAACGCCCGCGCCAAATCCTACTTCATGGGTGACGGCTTCGTCAAAATCCTCGCCGACGCCGAGACCGACCGCGTCCTCGGCGCCCACATCATCGGCCCGCAAGCCGGCGAACTGATCGCCGAAGTCTGCGTCGCCATGGAATTCGGCGCCGCCGCCGAAGACATCGCCCGCACGTGCCACGCCCACCCGACCTGCTCCGAGGCCGTCCGCGAAGCCGCCCTCGCCTGCGGCGACGGCGCCATCCACGCCTGACCTGTCCCCAGCGCCGTGGCCCTTGGGCCACGGCCGGCGTCGGTCAATCCGCCACCGCCCACCCACGCCCCGCCGCGATCTGCAGGGCCACCCAGCTGTTCGCCAGCGCCCGCCGCGACAAGGCCAGCGCCAGCGCCGTCGTCCCCGCCGACCGCTCCGCATCGAGCAGGTCGAGGAAGGTCGTCGTCCCCCCCTCATAGGTCTGCCGCGACAAATCCCGCGCCTGCCCATACGACGTCGTCGCCGCCTGCTGCGCTGTCAGCTCGCGCCGCCCGCGGATCGTCGCCCCCTGCGCCGTCTGCACCTCCTCCACCGCCGACAGAACTGTCTGCTGCCACGACAGCCCAGCCTGCTTCGCCTCCGACACCGCCTGATCGCGGTATGTCCGCAGAAGCGGCTGGTTCAGCACCGGAATGACCAGCGCCGGCCCAAAGCTCCACGACGACGGATTGGCCGAAGTCACCGTCCCCGCCAGATCGAGCGACGGATAGAGGTCAGCCTCCGCCACCCCCACCGCCGCCACCGCCGCCGCGTACCCCCGCTCCGAAGACCGCACATCCGGCCGATTGCGCAGCAGGTCCGCCGGCAACCCCGCCTCGTCGTTCCGCGGCGGCCGCGGCTGGGCGGCGCCCCGCTGCATCCCCTGCTCGATCGGTCCCGATGGCGTCGCGAGAAACGTCGCAATCGAATTGACCGAACTCGCAAACCCCTGCTCGAACGCCGGTAGCGTCGCCTGCGTCTGCTCGAGCAACGCCCGCGACTGCAGCACGTCGAGGTCCGTGGCCAACCCGACGCTGCGCTGGCGCTCGACCAAATCCAGCGTCTGCTGCCGGCTGTCGATCAAGCCCCGCGTGATCGCCACCGCCGCCTGATAGTAGCGCGCGTCGATGTAAGCCCCGACCAGGCTCGACAGGAACGCCAGCCGCGCCGTCCCCACGTCGAACGTGCTCGCCTCAAGCTCGGCCTGCGCCTGCTCCTGCGCCCGCCGCTCCCCGCCGAAGAGGTCGATCACCACCGCCGCCGCCGCGGTCGCCGACGACTCCGTCGCGATCGTCCCGCTCTGCGACTTCGCCCGCGTCGAGTTGGCTACGACGTCGCCGGTCACCAGCGCCGGCAACCCGGTGCCCCGCAGCACCGCCTCCGACTGGTTGATCCGCTCGACCGCGGTCAGGATGTCGAGGTTCTGCGCCAGCCCACGATCCGCCAGCGCATTCAGCGTCGGATCGTTGAACCCCGTCCACCACCGCTCCAGCGCGACCTCGCCGTCGCTCGCCCGGCCGCCGTCGGCAAAAGCACCCGCCAGCCCGATGCGCGGCGGCTGATAGTCGGGGCCGACCGCGCAGGCCGAGGCCAGAAGCAGAAAGGGCAGGACGGCGTATTTCACGAGGCGCTCCGGGCAACGGCGGCGCGCGGCCCGAACAGCCGGCGCACCACGACGTAGAAGGCCGGCACCATGAAGATGCCGATGAAGGTCGCGGTCAGCACCCCGCCGAGCACGCCGATGCCGATGGCGTTCTGCGCCGCCGCCCCGGCGCCCGTGGCGATCGCAAGCGGCACCACCCCGAGCGAAAAGGCAATCGAGGTCATCAGGATCGGCCGCAGCCGCAGGCGCGCCGCCTCGACGGTGCGTCGAGCAACCCCTTGCCCTGCTGTCTCGAGATCGGCGGCAAACTCGACGATCAGGATGGCGTTCTTCGCCGCGAGCCCGATGGTCGTCAGCATGCCGACCTTGAAATAGACGTCGTTCGACTGCCCGAAGTACAGCGCGGCGACCAGCGCGCCGAGCACCCCGACCGGCACCGCCAGCATGACCGACAGCGGGATCGTCCAGCTTTCGTAAAGCGCCGCGAGGCAGAGGAAGACGACCAGCACCGACAGCGCATAGAGGTAGCGGCGCCTGATTGCCCGACTGCCGCTCCTGATAGGACAGAGCCCGGTCCAGGCCACGCCGTAGCCGCCCGGCAGCTGCGCCGACCAGCTCCTCCATCGCGTCATCGCCGTCGCCCGAGCTGACACCCGCCGCCGCGGCTCGCCCTGAAATTCGCATCGCCGTCGGTGCCGCCGTACCGCGAGAGCTTTGGCGCGACCGGCTCCCACGTCGGTCGTGACGAAGGCACCGAACGGCACCATCTCGCCCGACGTTCTTGCGCGCATACCAGCGGTTGATATCCTCGGGCTGCATCCGATAGGGGGCGTCGCCCTGCACGATACACCGGCCGCAGCGACGCCCCGAGCATGAAGTCGTTGACGTGTCGCCGGCAAAGATCACCGACAGCATCGTGTTGCATGTCCGACAGGGTCAGCCCGAAGCTCGCCGCCTTCTCCTGGTCGATGTCGATCCGCAGCGCGCTTTCGTGCATCGATCCCCCTGGCCGCGCAGCTCGGTGATCCTCGCGCTTCGCCCTCGGCAAGCCGCTCCAGCTCGTTCGCGGCCTCGGTCAGCGCGTCGATACCCGTTGCCCGCCTGATCGACGAGATACATCGAGAAGCCCGCGGAATTGCCCAGCCCGTGGATCGCCGGCGGCTGCATGCAACAGATCTGCCCGGCGCGGATAGCCGGCGAAATGACGCTGTTGGCCCGCTGCGCGACGGCACTGCGCCGACAGGCTCGGCTCGGTCCGCTCGGAGAAATCCTTCAGCTTGACGAACACCATCGCCGTGTTCTGCCCGGTCCCGGCGAAGCCGAAGCCGAGCGCGGCGAAGACCGAGGCGACGGCGTTCGGCTTCTGCGTCTTCGAGATGTAGGTCTCGACATCCTTGCACCGCCGCTATGGTCTGCGGCCTGCGTCGGCGCCCTTCGGCAGCTGGATGCAGCACCATCAGCGACGCCCTGGTCCTCCGTCGGCAGGAAGGACGACGGCAACCGGCCATAGAGCCCAGACCCCGCCGACGATGACCGCCGAGCAGCAGCAGCATCCAGAACGGCCGCGCCGCGATGCGACGGACCGACCGGCGCCATAGCCGCTGCGTCACGGCGTCGAAGCCGCGGTTGAACCAGCGCGCCGGCGCAAGGCCTCGCCCGCGTGCGGGCTTGAGCAGCACGCGCACATCGCCGGCGTCAGGATCAGCGCCACCAGCAGCGACAGCACCATCGCCGTGATGATGGTCGACCGAGAACTGCCGGTAGATCACCCCGGTCGAGCCCGCCAAAGAAGGCCATCGGCAGGAACACCGCCGAGAGCACCAGCGCGATGCCGACCAGCGCGCTGGTGATCTCCCCCATGCTCTTCTCGGTCGCCTCGAGCGGCGCCAGCCCCTCGTCCTCCATCAGCCGCTCGACGTTTTCGACGACGACGATGGCGTCATCGACCAGCAGGCCGATGGCGAGCACCAGGGCGAACATCGTCAGCGTGTTGATCGAATAGCCGAGCATCGCACAGCACCCCGAAGGTGCCGAGCAGCACCACCGGCACCGCGATCGATCGGGATCAGCGTCGCCCGCCAGTTTTGCAGGAAGACGAGGATCACCAGCGAACACCAGCACGATCGCCTCGATCAGCGTGTGATAGACCTGCTCGATCGACGCCTGGACGAAGGGCGAGGTATCGTAGCGCGACACGGAACTCCACCCCCGAGGGCAGCGACGGCGCCAGCCGGTCGAGCGTCGCCGCGCACCGCGGCGGCCGTATCGACGGCATTGGCCCCGGTCGCGAGATTGACGCCGAAGCCCGCCGCGGGCAGCCCGTCGAAGCGCGAGTTCGAGCCGTAGCTCTCCTGGCCGATCTCGACGCGGGCGACGTCGCCGAGGGTGACGGCGGCGCCGGTCTCGTCGGTCTTGAGCAGGATCTCCTCGAAGTCGGCGACGGTCTTCAGCTGGCTCTGCGCCGTCAGCGTCGCGGTGATCTGCTGGCCCTCGACCGTCGGCTGGTCGCCGAGCGAGCCGACCGAGACCGTGGTGTTCTGCGCCGCGACCGCCGAAGTCACGTCCGAGGGCGTCAGCGCATAGCGCGCCAGCGCCAGCGGATCGAGCCAGATCCGCATCGCATAGCCCGAGCCGAAGACGTTGATATCCCCGACCCCCGCCGTGCGCCGCATCGGATCGTCGACGCTCTCTGTCAGGATGTCGCCAAGCTCGACCGGCGAGCGCGAGCCGTCGAGCGAGACCAGCGCCCCGACCATCAGGATCGACGAGGTCGAGCGCGTGACCCTCACGCCGCGCTGCTGGACGCTGGTCGGCAGCTGGCTCTCGATCTGGCGGAAGTTGTTCTGCACCTCGTTCTGGGCGTCGATCGGATCGACGCCCTCGTCGAAGGTCAGCGACACCGACGACGAGCCCTCGCTCGACGTCGAGACCATGTAGATCAGCCCGTCAAGGCCGGTCAGCGCATCCTCGATCGTCGTCGTCACCGAGTTCTGCACCGCCTCGGCCGACGCGCCGGAATAGGTCGCCGAGATCCGCACCGTCGTCGGCGCAATCTCGGGATACTGCGAGACCGCAAGCCGAGTGATTGCAAAGCCGCCCGCGAGCATCGTCACGAGGGCGAGCACGATCGCGAAGATCGGTCGATGAATGAAGAAACGCGCCATCCTGAGATCAGCCGCCCGAGCCCGCCGGCGCGGTGCCCGGAATCTCCGGTGCCGCCCCCGCCGACTCGACCGTCTGCACCACCCCGTCCGGCCCGACGGTCACCGCCACCGGCACCACCTTGTCGCCCGCGCGCAGGTTCCGCAGCCCGTCAACGATCAGCTTATCCCCCGGATCGAGCCCGTCCGTGACGATCCAGGCGTTGCCGTGGCTCCCGGCGTCGGTCAGCGTCACCTGCACCGCCTGCCCGTCCCGCGCCACGAAAGCGGTCAGCACGCCCGTCGAACTCCGGCTTGTGGCGATCTGCGGCACCAGAATGCCCTGCGTCGTCCCGAGGGTCGCCTGCACCCGCAGGAACTGCCCCGGCATGATCTGGCGGTCGGGATTGGGAAACTGCACCCGGATGTTGAGCGTCCCGGTGGTCTGCGACACCAGCACCCCCGGGCTCACGACCTCGCCGGTCGCGTCATAGGTCCGCCCGTTCTCCAGCGTCAGCGTGATCTTGATGCTGTCGCCGGGCTTCAGGCTCCCCTGCTGGATGCGCTCGCGCACCCGCAGCATCCGCGCACTCGACTCCGCCACGTCGACATAGATCGGATCGAGCCGGGTGACCGTCGTCAACGCGTCGGTCTGGTTCGCCGTCACCAACGCCCCGACCGACACCGCCGGCACGTCGGCAATCCCGTCGATCGGGCTCCTGATCTCGGTGCGGTCGAGGTCGAGCTGCGCGATCGTCTGTGCGGCCTGCGCGCTCTTCAGCGTTGCCTGCGCCTGCAATAGCGCCACCCGCGCGGTATCGACCGTCTCCTGCGTCACGCCCGCGCCCTCCAGCCGGGAGTAGCGGTCCAGCGTCACCTTCGCCGCCTGCGCCGCGCTGTCCGCCTGCGAGACCTCCGCCGCGGCCGCCGACAGCGTCGCCGCGTAACTGTCGCTCTCCAGCTGGAACAGCACGTCCCCGACCTTCACCGGCCGCCCCGGCGCATAGGGGATCTCCTGGACCAGCCCCCGACCCGCGGCCGGATGTCTGCCTGCTCGAAGGCCACCGCTCGCCCCGGCAGTTCGACGGTAAAGGGCACGGCCTCCGTCGCGATCTCGACGATCCCGACCAACCGCGGCCCGCTCGGCCCCGGCCCGCCCGGTCCCCCCGGCCCGCCCTGCGCAAACCCCGTCGCCGCCAGGGCGAGGAAAACCAGCGCGGTCAGCCCCGGTATCGCGATGCCTCGCCTCATGCGGTTTGGTCCCCTTGTTGCGACGCGGTCGGGGTCAGTCCCCGCGCCTTCAACGGGCGATCGCCCATTTCCGGTCGCCAAACGCGAAACGTCGATCGACGAGCCCTCCACCGGCCCGCTGGCGCCGGGCCGTCTACCGCAGGGCGGCGGTGGGGAACAGGGGCAGGCGATGCGGGGGCGGTCGATGGCAGTCATCCAGCGGCACTCGAGTCAGGATACATCCCAACTCAAGACAAACCGACTCTCGTATTGCACTGCACAACGTCGTGTGGAAGCCCCCGTCAGGCTTCGATCTCGACCTTCCCCATCGGATGCGAGCAGCAGGCAAGGATGTAGCCGTCGGCAATGTCCTCGTCGGAAATCCCGCCGTTGTGCACCATATGCACCTCGCCCGAGAGCTTCCGCGTCTTGCACGTCCCGCAGACCCCGAAGGTGCACCCCGAGGGAATGTTCAGCCCCGCCATCCGCGACACCGCGAGGATGGTATCGGCCTCCGTGCACTGCACCGTCTGCCCGCTCACCGAGAAGACGATCTCCGACGTGGACTCGGCCGATGGCACCACGTCGTCGAGCACCGGCGCATCGGCCGGCGTCAGCACCGGCGCCGTGAAGGTCTCCTGATGGTAATGCTCCATGTCGTAGCCGAAGCCGATCAACATGTCGCGGACCGCCTGCATGAACGGCTCCGGCCCGCAGCAATAGACCTCGCGCTCCAGATAATCCGGCGCCATCAGCCCCAGCATCAGCTGGTTGAAGTAGCCGCGATACCCGGTCCAGGCGTCATGCAGGTCGTCCTGCTCGACGACGAAATGCAGCTTGATCGACGGCACCCGCGTCGCCATGTGCTCGAGCCGCCGGCGGAACACCAGCTCGCTCGGCCGCTTGGCGCACTGCACGAAGCAGATGTCCGGCTGCCCGCCCAGATCCCAGCGAAAGGTCGTGATCGCCATCATCGGCGTCACGCCCGACCCCGCCGAGATCAGCAGCAGCTTCCGATCCGCCGGCACGTCCGGCACGAAGATCCCGCCCGGCCCGATCGCCTTCACCCGCACGCCCTCGCGCAGGTTGTCGAGCATCCAGCGCGTGCCGATGCTGGCGTTCTGCGCCTTCACCGTCAGCGTGATCGACAGCGGCCGCGACGGGCTCGACGAGATCGTGTAGGTCCGGTGCACCGGCCCGCCCGCCACCGGCAGTTCCAGCGTCAGGAACTGCCCGGCGCGATAGTCGAACCACGCCCCCGACGGCGCCCGGAACGAGAAGGACACCACGTCCCGCCCCTCCGGCACCACCGAGACGCATTCGAGCAGCTCGCTGTCTCGCCACGGCTGCGCGCCGCCGAGACGGGGAACGAGATCGAGGCTCATGCCGTCACTCCGCCGCCATCGCCGTGCTGCCCCTGAGCCGGTCGCCGAGCGTCCGGCAGTACCAGTCGACGAACTGGATCACCCCGTCCTCCTGGATCCTCGAATAAGGCCCCGGCATGAAGGCCGGCGAATTCACCCCGCGCTGGTTCTCCTCGACCACCGCCCGATCCTCGTTGTTGGTGGCCACCCACACCCGGGTCAGGGTCTCGAGGTCGTAGTCGACGCCCTCGACCGCATCCTTGTGCACCAGCCACTTGGTCGTGACCTCGGTCTCGGTCGGGCTGATCGGCAGGATGCGGAACACCGTCGCATGATCGCCAAGGAAGTGGTTCCAGCTGTTCGGATAGTGGAAGAACAGGAGCGACCCCGCATCCGCAAACGGCGACGCCGACAGCCGCTTGGTCGGCACCGCCGCCTTGCCATCGAGCGTGAAGCTCTCGCCTGCCCCGAGCAGCGGAATCCGCACGAACCGCCACTGCTCGCTCGGATCGAGGTGGAACCGCGACGGCATCCCCGCCGCCTCGCACTTCGCCCAATGCGCCGCGATCACCGGCTCGACGTTGCCGTCCGCGTCCATCGAGGTATAGCCCGGCCGGTCCGGGAAGGTCCGGCACAGCGACGGATGCGAGCCCGCGCAGTGATAGCACTCGCGGTTGTTCTCCATCACCAGCTTCCAGTTGCCCTTCTCGATGATCGTGCTCTCGAAGGCGACCTTGGCGTCGTTCAGCCGGTGCGGCAGCAGATAGCGCCGCGCCGTCTCCAGCAGGCCGTCCACGGCTGGCGGATTGTCCGCGAGGCAGACGAAGACCATCCCCGCCACGTCGTGGCACGCCACCGACCGCAGCCCATGGTCCGCCGGCTTGAAATCCGCCCCCATGTCGCGCGCATAGAGCAGCCGCCCGTCGAGCTCGTAGGTCCACTGGTGGTACGGACAGACCAGCTTCGGCGCCGAGCCCTTCAGCGCCGTGCACACCCGGCTGCCGCGGTGGCGGCAGGAGTTGTGGAACGCCCGGATCTGCCCGTCTGCGCCGCGCACGATCACCACCGGATAGTCGCCGACCTGCATCGTCACGAAGTTGCCGGTCTTCGGGATCTCGCAGGCCGGAATCGCGAACAGCCAGTCGCGGTAGTAGATCTCGGCCAGATCCAGATCGAGGAACGCAGGGTCGGTATAGAACTCCCGCGGCAGCGCGTGGTCCGGCTTGCGCGACTGCAGCAGGGACAACGCCGTCGTGTCGGCGAACATGGGCACTCTCCTAGAACCGCGCAGCCGCGGCGTCATCTGGCTTCCTTGCGCGTGGCAGGCAGCCGACGGACGCGCCGCGGTCCCCTCGGGGACCCGACCGCGACCGTCCGCGCCGCCGCCCGCGGCTCGACGTCGTCCAGGGCTGGTTTCCGGGCTTCGGAGGAGCCTTTCGGCCGACGCGGCGCCGTCCCGGGGTACAGCCCCGGCGGCCTCTGCCGCGTTCATTCCTCCGCCACCGGTGCGGGGGCAGCGCCGGCCTGCGACCGGCTTCCCAATTCTCCGTCCCCTCCCCGGGACGGCACCCTGTTCGCGCATACTAGCGTCGGTTCCGGGCGACCGTAGGCGATTTTCGACATGGGCCGCATCATTTCAGACGCCCGGCCCGACCGTCGACAGCAGCCAGTCGCGAAACCCCGCCACCGCCGCCGAATCCCCATCCCGCGCCAGCACGTAGTAGGCCGCCTCCTCCCGAATCGCGACGTCCGACACCTGCACCAGCCGCCCCGCCGCCAGATCGTCGGCGATGATCGCCCGCGGACAAAGCGCCACCCCCTGCCCCGCAAGCGCCGCCGCGCGCAGCAGGTTGAAGTCCTCGAAAACCGGACCCGGCGCCACCGCCACCGCCGGCCACCCCGCCGCATCGAGCCACGCCCGCCAGCCCCCCGCATCGCTGTCGTGGAGCAGCCCCGCCGCCAGCATCGCCTCGACCCCGCGCGGCGGCTCGGGCCCGAGATGCGGCGCCGCCACCGGCACCGTCAGCCCTGACAGAAACCGCGTCGCCGTCACCCCGTCGATCCGCGGCGGCGCCGGCGCAAAGACCACCGCCACGTCGACGTCGCGAAAGTCGAGCGGCTGCCCGTGGATCGCATAGACCAGCCGCACGGACACCGCCGGCTCCAGCGCCCGGAACCCGCCGAGGCGCGGGATCAGCCAGCAGACCGCGACCGACGGGATCGCCGCTACCGTCAGCGTCGGCGGCCCCCCCGCCCGCCGCGCCCGCCGGCACGCCGCCTCGACGTCCCCGAAGGCCCGCCCCACCGCCTGCGCCAATTCCTCCCCGTGCGGCAGCAGGCTCGCCCGGTTTCCCTGCCGCTCGAACAGCGCCGCCCCGAGCCAGCCCTCCAGCCCCCGCACCTGATGGCTCACCGCCGACTGCGTCACGCAAAGCTCGTCCGCCGCCCGGCTGAAACTCCCGAGCCGCGCCACCGCCTCGAACACCCTCAGCGCATTCAACGGTGCCTGCGCCAAGCCACCCTCCATGAATTTCGCTCATGCTTCCGCGAGAAGCCGTCCTTTGACAAGACCCCCCTCTGCCGCGATCCTCCCGGCGAACCCGACACACCCAAGGAGACTCCCATGGACGGCAGCCTTCTCCCCCGCGAACGCCTTCAGGACTTCACCGCCAACGGCCCGAAGGTCACCCCGACCTTCTCCCCCGCCGAGATGCAGCGCCGCCTCGACGCCATCCGCGGCGTCCTGGCAACAGCCGGCCTCGATGCCGCGCTCTTCACCTCCTACCACAACATCGCCTACTACGCGGATTACCTCTACTGCTCCTTCGGCCGCCGCTACGGCCTCGTCGTCACCCCCGACGCCGCGACCTCGGTCTCCGCCGGCATCGACGGCGGCCAGCCCGCCCGCCGCACCTTCGGCGGCAACCTCACCTACACCGACTGGCAAAAGGACAACTGGTTCCACGCCGTCGCCACCCTCACTCCCGGCGTCCGGCGCCTCGGCATCGAGTTCGACCACGTCACCCTCGACACCTTCGCCGCGCTCCGCGCCGCCTTCCCGGCCATCGAGTTCGTCGACATCGCCGCCCCCGCCATGCGCCTGCGCATGGTCAAGTCGGCCGAGGAGATCGCCCATATCGCCGAGATGGCCCGCATCGCCGACCTCGGCGGCGCCGCCTGCGCCGAAGCCGCCCGCGTCGGCACCCCCGAGCACGAGGTCGCCCTCCACTCGACCGCCACCATGGTCCGCGAGATCGCCCGGACCTGGCCCCATGCCGAGCTCCTCGACACCTGGACCTGGTTCCAGTCCGGCCTCAACACCGACGGCGCCCACAACCCGGTCACCTCCCGCCGGATCGAGCGCGGCGACATCCTCTCGCTGAACTGCTTCCCGATGGTCGCCGGCTACTACGTCGCCCTCGAACGCACCCTCTTCGCCGAGACCGCCACCGACGAGAACCTCCGCCTCTGGGAGATCAACGTCGCCGTCCACGACCGCGGCAAGGAGCTCCTCGTCCCCGGCAACCGCTGCTCCGACATCGCCCGCGAGCTCAACGCCCTCTACGCCGACCACGGCCTCCTCCAGTACCGCAGCTTCGGCTACGGCCACTCCTTCGGCGTCCTCTGCCACTACTACGGCCGCGAAGCCGGCCTCGAACTTCGCGAGGACTGCGACACCGTCCTCGAACCCGGCATGGTCGTCTCGATGGAACCGATGATCACCATCCCGAACCACCTCCCCGGCGCCGGCGGCTACCGCGAGCACGACATCCTCGTCATCACCGAAACCGCCAACCGCAACCTCACCGGCTTCCCCTACGGCCCGGCCCACCTTATCGTCGGCTGATCCCGGGCGCGGTCCGGCCCCGAAGCGGACTCCTGCCCCATGCTCGCGACAGCACTCCTTCTCGTCGCCGGTCTCGCTGCCGGCGTCCTCAACGCCGTCGCCGGCGGCGGCACCTTCCTGACCTTCCCCGCCCTCGTCTGGATCGGGGTTCCCCCGGTCATGGCCAACGCCACCGCCACCCTGACCGCGCTCCCCGGCTACCTCGGCAGCGCATGGGGGTACCGCACCGACATCCGCGCCGAGGGCGCGCTCACCCTCCCCGCCATGCTCGCCCTCGCCTTCGCCGGCGGCCTCGCCGGCGCCTTCCTCCTCCTCGTCACCTCCGAGCGCGCCTTCTCCGGCATCGTCCCCTGGCTGCTCCTCGCCGCCACGCTGCTCTTCGCCTTCGCCCCCCGCCTGCTGCCGCGCCTCGCCGCCGGCCGCGGCCTCGGCCCGCGCGCCGCGGCCGTCGTCCTCGTCGCCACCGCCGTCTACGGCGGCTACTTCAACGGCGGCCTCGGCATCCTCCTCCTCGCCGTCTTCAGCCTGATGGGCTTCGCCGACCTCCACGCGATGAACGGCCTGAAGAACCTCGTCTCCGCCCTCCTCGCCACCGTCTCCGCCGTCACCTGGGCCGCCGCCGGCCTCGTCGCCTGGGAACACGCCCTCGTCCTCGCCCTCGCGATGACCGCCGGCGGCTACCTCGGCGCCCGCTACGCCCGGCGCATCAGGAACACCGGTCCCCTCCGCATCGGCATCGTCGTCATCGGCCTCGCGATGAGCCTCGCCTTCTTCCTCGCCTGAGCGCCGCTACGCCCCCTGGCCGGCCCCATGCCGCGCCTGAAACCGCGCCATCTCCCGCGCCTCCGGCCGCACCCCGCAGTAGATCTCGACGTAGGACGGAATCCGCGCCATCCGCTCGGCCAGCGTCTCCTCCGACTGCATCGAGATATAGCCGATCTGCACCAGATAGACCGTCCGCGCCCGCACGTCGGCATCCACCGCCCCGTGCCCCCAGCGCTCCAGCAGCGCCCGGATCGCCGCCAGCCGCACCGCGTCGGCCGCCCGCACCCGCGCCATGATCCCCGCGTCCTGCATCGCCCAGGCCCGCACCGCGAACTCCAGCCGGCTGTCGAAGGCCGCCGCGTCGAGGAAGCAGCCGATGATCCCGAGCATCGCCTCCGCCTCGCTCTCGGCATAGCCGCCGGCCGCCGCGACCAGCCCCGCCGTCGTCCGCGCCTCCCAGACCTCGGCGAGCGCCGCCAGCAACGCCTCGCGATCCCGGAAGAACCAGTAGAAGCTCGTCCGCGACAGCTTCAGCTTCTGCGCCAGCGGCAGGATCTTCACCGCCTCGACGCCCCCCGAGACCAGCGCCGCCAGCGCCGCCTCCAGCCACCCCTCGCGCGATCCGCGCCACCCCGTCCCGCCATCTTCCATGACCCCGCCATACCCGACCCGGTCAAAAATGTCCACTCATGTCCCCAATCTTGACACACATGAACATTTCCCCCATACCGGCCCGCGAACGCCAGACCCGAGGTCCAGCCGCCCATGTCGACCGATCCCCTCCTCCAGCCCTTCCAGCTCAAGCACCTGACGCTGCGCAACCGCATCATGGTGACCAGCCACGAGCCCGCCTACACCGAGGACGGGATGCCCGGGGACCGCTACCGCGCCTACCATGTCGAGCGCGCCCGCGGCGGCGTCGCCCTGACGATGACCGCCGGCTCCGCCTCCGTCGCCCGCGACTCGCCCCCCGCCTTCGGCAACGTCCTCGCCTGGAAGGACGAGGTCGTCGCCCCCCTCCGCCGCCTCGCCGACGCCGTCCACGACGAGGGCACCGCGGTGATGATCCAGCTCACCCACCTCGGCCGCCGCACCCGCTGGGACGACGGCGACTGGCTCCCCGTCATCTCCGCCGGCCCCGAGCGCGAGGCCGCCCACCGCGCCTTCCCCAAGGTCGCCGAAGACTGGGACATCGCCCGCATCGTCGCCGACTACGCCACCGCCGCCGAGCGGATGCAGGCCGCCGGCCTCGACGGCATCGAGCTCGAAGCCTACGGCCACCTCATCGACCAGTTCTGGTCCCCCCTGACCAACGCCCTCGACGCGCCCTGGGGCGGCTCCCTCGACAACCGCATGCGCTTCTCGCTCGACGTCCTCGCCGCGATCCGCGCCCGCGTCGGCGCCGACTTCATCGTCGGCGTCCGCTTCGTCGCCGACGAGGACCTCGCCGGCGGCATCACCCGCGCCGAGGGCTTCGAGATCGGCCGCCGCCTCAAGGCCAGCGGCCTCGTCGACTTCCTCAACGTCATCCGCGGTCACATCGACACCGACGCCGGCCTGACCGACGTCATCCCGATCCAGGGGATGCGCAGCGCCCCCCACCTCGACTTCGCCGGCGAAGTCCGCGCCGCGGTCGGCATCCCGGTGTTCCACGCCGCCCGCATCCCGGACGTCGCCACCGCCCGCCACGCCGTCGCCAGCGGCAAGCTCGACATGGTCGGCATGACCCGCGCGCACATGACCGACCCCCACATCGTCCGCAAGATCCGCGCCGGCCGCGAAGACGACATCCGCCCCTGCGTCGGCGCCAACTACTGCCTCGACCGCATCTACCAGGGCGGCGCCGCCTACTGCATCCACAACCCCGCCACCGGGCGCGAACTCTCCATGCCCCACGTCATCGCCCCGGCGCCTTCGCCCCTGCGCGTCACCATCGTCGGCGCCGGCCCCGCCGGCCTCGAAGCCGCGCGCGTCGCCGCCGAGCGCGGCCACGCCGTCACGGTGCTGGAAGCCGCCGACCGCCCCGGCGGCCAGATCCGCCTGACCGCCCAGCAGGAACGCCGCCGCGAGATGATCTCGATCGTCGACTGGCGCATGGCCCAGTGCGCCAAGCTCGGCGTCACCTTCCACTTCAACACCCTTGCCGAAGCCGATGACGTCATTGGCCTTACCCCCGACGTCGCCATCGTCGCCACCGGCGGCCTCCCCCACACCGAGGTGCTGACGTCCGGCAACGCCCTCGTCGTCTCCGCCTGGGACATCCTGTCCGGCGACGCCCGCCCCGGCGCCTCGGTCCTCGTCTACGACGACGCCGGCGACCACGCCGGCCTCCAGGCCGCCGACCTCATCGCCGCGACCGGCGCCACGGTGGAGATCGTCACCCCCGACCGCGCCTTCGCCCCCGAGGTGATGGCGATGAACCTCGTCCCCTACGTCCGCAGCCTCCAGGCCCGCGACGCCACCTTCACCGTCACCTGGCGCCTCCGCGCCGTGGCCCGCGACGGCAACCGCCTCGCCGCGACCCTCGGCAGCGACTACGGCAGCACCGAGCGCATCCGCCACGTCGACCAGGTCGTGGTCAACCACGGCACCCGCCCCCTCGACGAGCTCTACTTCGCCCTGAAGCCGCTCTCCTCCAACCTCGGCGCCGTCGACCACGAAGCCCTCGCGGCCGGCCGCCCCCAGTCCCTCGCCGGCAACCCCGACGGCGCCTTCCGCCTCTTCCGCATCGGCGACGCCGTAGCCGCCCGCAACACCCACGCCGCGATCTACGACGCCCTCCGCCTGATGAAGGATCTCTGATCGGGGCTTGCGCTCGACCCCTCGCCCGCAGGCCACGAACTGCCTTGCCGGGGTGCAGGCAAGGGGTCGGGTGGCGCATCTCTGTGCTGTCGCTGCCGCAGTCGGCCGATGTGTCGCGCCATGGCTGGAAATGTCAGGAACCTTGTCCTAGTTCCTGCCGTGAGGCGGTGCGCGGCGGTCGTGGGTCGGTTCTGAGTCGGGAAGTTTGTGCGATGAGTGAAGCCACGACGGTCGATCACGGAGAGCCGGGTCTCGGCGCGCTGACGGGAAGCGGGGTCGCGCTGCTGACCCTCGCGCTGGCGGTCGGCACCTTCGGGATCGGGACCGGCGAGTTCGCGGTGATGGGGCTCCTGCCCGACATCGCCGCGGGGCTCGGCGCCTCGGTGCCGCAGGCCGGCCACGTCATCAGCGCCTATGCGCTCGGCGTCGTGGTCGGCGCGCCGCTGATCGCGGTCTTTGGCGCCCGGCTCAGCCGCCGGACGCTCCTGCTCCTGCTCATGCTCGCCTTCGCCGCCGGCAACCTCGCGAGCGCAGCCGCGCCGACGATGGGAAGCCTGATCGTCGCGCGCTTCCTGTCGGGTCTGCCGCACGGCGCCTATTTCGGAGTCGCGGGGCTGGTGGCCGCGTCGGTGGCGCCGCCCGGCGGTCGGGCGCAGGCGGTGGGGCGGGTGCTGCTCGGGTTGACGGTGGCGACCCTGGTCGGCTCGCCGTTCGTCACCTGGGCCGGGCAGCAGTACGGCTGGCAGGCGCTCTTCGTGATGGTCGGCGCGGTCGGCGTGGCCGCAGTCGGCCTGCTGGCGCTGACCCTGCCGCACGACAAGGTGCACGCCGAGGCGAGCGCGCTCCGCGAACTCGGCGCGCTCCGGCGGCCGCAGGTCCTGCTGACGCTGCTCTTCGCCTCGATCGGCTTCGGCGGCATGTTCGCGGTCTTCAGCTACATCGCCGCGACGGCGACCGGAGTCGCCGGACTGGCGCCAGGCTTCGTGCCGGTGATCCTCGCGATCTTCGGCTGCGGGATGATCCTCGGCAACGTCTACGGAGCCTGGCTCGCCGACCGGGCGCTGATGCCATCGATCTTCGGCCTGACGATCCTCAACATCGGCGTCCTCGCCCTCTTCGCGATGACCGCCCAAAGCGCGCTGATGCTCTGCGTCTGCGTCTTCCTCATCGGCTGCGGCGTGGCGATGGCGCCGGCGGTGCAGACCCGGCTGATGGACGTGGCCGGTGACGCGCAGACCCTCGCCGCCTCGTCGATGCACGCCGCCTTCAACATCGCCAACGCCGCCGGCGCCTGGCTCGGCGGCCTCGCAATCGCGGCCGGCTACGGCTACGCCTCGACGGGATGGGTCGGAGCGATCCTCGGCCTCGCCGGACTCGCCGTCTTCGCCGTATCCTGGGCATTGGACCGCCGCGCGGCCTGACCACCGCGCGCCCCTGTCCTCACCGCCCCGGCACCCGTCACGCCTCCCTTAAGGCGACGTTCCCCCGATCGCCTCGGTGATCCGGTCCGCCGCCGCCCGCACCCGCACCCCGAACCCGTCGCCCCGCGCCCGGTCCATCCGCACCACCGGCCCCGAGATCGACACCCCCGCCACCGCCTCGCGGAACTCGTTGAAGATCGGCGCCGCGATACAGCGCATCCCCTCCGTCCGCTCCTCGTCGTCCACCGCCCACCCCTGCGCCCGGATCGCCGCCAGCTCCGCCACCAGCCGCCCCGGCTCGGTGATCGTCCGCGCCGTGAACGCCGCCAGTCCCTGCTCCCGCACGATCCGCTCCACTGCCGCCTCCGGCAGATAGGCCAGCAGCGCCTTGCCGATCCCGCTCGCATGGATCGGCCCCCGCGTCCCCGGCCGAAAGAACGCCCGGATCGGCTCATGCGTCTCGACCTGGCTCAGAAACATCACCTGCCCCCCGTCGGCGATGGCGAGGTTGGCCGTCTCGCCGGTCTCGATCATCAGCGCGCGCATGACCACCCGCGCCTGCTCGACGAGGCTGGTCCGCCCGAGAAAGGCGCTGCCGATGCGAAACGCCTCCTGCCCGACGAACCACAGCTGCGTCGCAGGTTGCACCTCGACGATCCCATGCGCCTCGAAGGTCGAGAGAACCCTGTATACCGTCGCCGGCGCCTGTCCCGAGGCCTCGGCAAGCTCGGTCAGCGACATCCCCTCGCCGCCCGCCAGGACCTTGAGGATCAGGACAGCCCGGTCGAGCGTCTGGATCGTCGTTTGTTCGGGCTGTGCATTGAAGCCGCGCGGACGACCGCGCGAGCGTTTCTGCGTCCCTTCCACGAGCGGCCCTCCCGGTCGCGCGACCGGTATCCGGTCGCATTGGCTAAACGCATCGGCTTCGGCCTCGGCAGAGGGCTCGCCGAAGCGGTAACCCTCACGCCGCTCTCCCGTTGCCTGCGTCTCCCTCGCGGACTGTGCAGGGTGCCGCCTCGCCGGGCAACCGGCCTGCACCGCATTTTCACCGTCGCGCTTAACCGCAATCACGAACACTTGAGGCCGTGACGTCAGGCGGTAACGTTCGATGCTATACACTCGTATCGCAAGAATGCAGCCGACCCGCCGCATCTGCGCACAAGGAGCAGCCATGATCGACCGCCGCCTGATGTTGTCGCTTTTCGCCGCCGCATCGCTTTTCCCCGCCGTCGCCGCCTTCGCCGATGCTCCGGTTGCCGCCCCCTTCGAACCCGCCGCCTTCGATGCCGCGATCGCCGCCGGCAGCCCGACCCTCGTCGAGATAACCGCCGACTGGTGCCCAACGTGCCGCGCCCAGAAGGCCGTGTTCGCAGACCTTCTCCAGGACCCGCGCTACGCCGATCTCGTCATCTTCGAAGTCGATTTCGACACGCAGAAGGACGTCGTTCGCGAATTCGGCGCGCAGAAGCAGAGCACCCTGATCGTCTTCGCCGGCGGCGAGGAGGTCGCGCGTGGCGTCGGCACCACCAAGCCGAAGCGCATCGCCGCCCTGCTCGACAAAGCCTACTGAGCGACGGGAATGGTTGCGACGCTCGTCCTGGCCTTCGCCGCCGGCGTCGTGTCCATCCTCTCGCCGTGCGTGCTGCCGCTGGTGCCGATCGTCCTCGGCACCGCCGCCGGCGAGCATCGCCTCGGCCCCGTGGCTCTCGCGGCGGGGCTGGCGATCTCCTTCACCGTCATCGGCATTTTCGTCGCGACCATCGGCTTCGCCATCGGACTGGACGGCGAGATCTTCCGCGCCGCCGGCGGGGTCCTGCTGCTCGCACTCGGGATCATCATGCTCGCGCCCGCCCTCCAGACGCGGGTCTCCCTCGCCGCAGGCCCCGTCGCAACCTGGACAGACCGCCGCTTCGGCGGCTTCGCTGGTACCGGGCTCGGCGGACAGTTCGCCGTCGGCCTGCTTCTCGGGGCAGTCTGGGCACCCTGCGTCGGACCGACCCTCGGCGCCGCTTCGGTGATGGCGGCACGCGGCGAGAACCTCTCCGAGGTCGCCCTCGTGATGACCGTCTTCGGCATCGGCGCGGCGTTGCCGCTGTTGCTGCTCGGCCTCGTCTCGCGAGAGGCGATGCTCCGCTGGCGCGGACGGATGCGCAGTGCAGGCTCCGGCGCCCGCGCACTACTCGGGGCCGGGCTCGTGGCCGTCGCGCTCCTGATCCTGACCGGGCTCGACAAGCGCCTCGAGGCCGTGCTCGTCGACGCCTCTCCCGACTGGCTGACCGAACTCACCACCGGCTTCTGATCCGCGGCACACGGCAATCGGCCAGCGCGCGAGTGAAAAAACACATTTCATAACAGGATCAGTCTGTTGCACACGCGATCGGGCGCGCATGAAAAAATATTTCAAAAAAATTGCCGATTCGCCGGTCGGCTGGTAAACCCTCCTCAATCAAGCGGAGGAAACGCCAATGTCCACCCAGAACCCGGTCTTCATCCCCGGCCCCACCAACATCCCCGAGCGCCTGCGCCACGCCTGCAACGTCCCCACGATCGACCACCGCTCGGCCAGCTTCGGCGCGATCTTCAAGCCGCTCTTCCCCGGCGTCAAAAAGGTCCTGAAGACCGAAAAGGGCGAGGTCATCCTCTTCCCCGCCACCGGCACCGCCGGCTGGGAAGCGGCGATCTCCAACACCCTCTCCGCCGGCGACAAGATCCTCGCCTGCCGCCACGGCATGTTCTCCCACCGCTGGATCGACATGTGCCAGCGCCACGGCCTCGACGTCCACCAGCTCAACGCCGCCTGGGGCGCCGGCGCCCCGCCCGCCGATTTCCAGGCCGCGCTCGAAGCCGACAAGAACCACGAGATCAAGGCCGTCCTCGTCACCCACAACGAGACCGCAACCGGCGTCCGCTCCGACGTCGCCGCGATCCGCCGCGCGATGGATGCCGCCAAGCACCCCGCGATGCTCTTCGTCGACGGCGTCAGCTCGATCGGCTCGATGGACTTCCGCATGGACGAGTGGGGCGTCGACATCGCCATCACCGGCAGCCAGAAGGGCTTCATGCTCCCCGCCGGCCTCGCCATCGTCGGCGTCAGCCCGAAGGCCCTCGCCGCGATGGAAACCGCGAAGCTGCCGCGCTGCTTCCTCGACTTCCGCGACATGCTCAACACCAACCCCAAGGGCGGCTTCCCCTACACGCCCCCGATCAACCTGCTCTACGGCCTCGGCGAGTCGCTCCGCATGATCCTCGACGAAGAGGGCCTCGAGAACGTCTTCATCCGCCACAACCGCATCGCCGAAGGCATCCGCCGCGGCGTCGCGGCCTGGGGCCTGCCCCTCTGCGCCCAGTCGCCGGACCTCTACTCCGACACCGTCAGCGCCGTCATGACCCCCGGCTTCGACGGCACCAAGATCGTCGTCCATGCGGCCGACAAATACGGCGTCGCCTTCGGCGTCGGCCTCGGCGAGGTCGCGGGCAAGCTCTTCCGCATCGGCCACCTCGGCAGCCTGACCGACGTCATGGCCCTCTCCGGCCTCGCCTGCGCCGAGATGGCAATGGCCGACCTCGGAATGCCCGTCCGCCTTGGCAGCGGCGTCGCGGCGGCGCAGGATTACTACCGCACCACCGTTCCCGCGCTCGAGAAGGCCGCCTGACAATGACTCTGGACGCTGCCGACGACCTCTACATCCCGACCTACGACGACGTGCTGGCCGCGCACGAGCGCGTCCGGCCCTACATCCACAAGACCCCGATCCTGACCTCGCGCTTCATCAACGAGCTCGCCGGGGCCGAGCTCTTCTTCAAGTGCGAGAACCTGCAGAAGGCCGGCGCCTTCAAGGTCCGCGGCGCCTGCAACGCCGTCTTCGGCCTCCCCGAGGACAAGCTCGCCGCGGGCGTCGCCACCCACTCCTCCGGCAACCACGCGCTCTCGCTCTCCTACGCCGCCGGCCGCCGCGGCATCCCCTGCAACGTGGTGATGCCGCGCACCGCCCCGCAGGCCAAGAAGGACGCCGTCCGCGGCTACGGCGGCATCATCACCGAGTGCGAGCCCTCGACCTCCTCGCGTGAGGAGACCTTCGCCCGCATCCAGGCCGAAACCGGCGCCGACTTCGTCCATCCCTACAACGACGAGCGCGTCATCGCCGGCCAGGGCACCTGCGCCAAGGAAATCATCGAGGAACTCGGGAGCCTCGACGCCGTCATCGCCCCGATCGGCGGCGGCGGCATGATCTCCGGCACCTGCCTCACCCTCTCCAACATCGCGCCCGAGACGAAGATCTACGCCGCCGAGCCGGAGCAGGCCGACGACGCCTACCAGTCGTTCAAGCAGGGCAAGATCATCGCCTACGACGCGCCCAAGACCATCGCCGACGGCCTGCTGGTGCCCCTCAAGGAGCGCACCTGGCATTTCGTCAGCCGCTACGTCACCGACATCTTCACCGCCTCCGACGACGAGATCATCGAGGCGATGAAGCTGATCTGGAAGCGGATGAAGATCGTGATGGAGCCCTCGTCGGCCGTCCCGCTCGCCACCATCCTGAAGAACCGCGACATCTTCGCCGGCAAGCGCGTCGGCGTCGTCATCACCGGCGGCAATGTCGACCTCGACAAGCTGCCCTGGAACAAGTGAAGGGGAAACCATGACCAAGCACGACACCATCGAGGGCCTCGAGGTCGGCTACGACATCCCCGCCGCCATCGGCATGAGCGTAGACGAGATCCAGACCCCCTGCCTGATCCTCGACCTCGACGCGCTCGAGCGCAACGTCAAGAAGATGGGTGACTATGCCAAGGCCCACGGCATGCGCCATCGCAGCCACGGCAAGATGCACAAGTCCGTCGACGTGCAGAAGCTGCAGGAAAGCCTCGGCGGCGCCATCGGCGTCTGCTGCCAGAAGGTCTCCGAAGCGGAAGTCTTCGCCCGCGGCGGCATCAAGGACATCCTCGTCTCCAACCAGGTCCGCGACCCGGCCAAGATCGACCGCCTCGCCCGCCTGCCGAAGTACGGCGCCCGCATTCTGGTCTGCCTCGACGACGTGAAGAACGTCGCCGACCTCTCCGCCGCCGCGCAAAAGCACGGCACCACCCTCGAATGCTTCGTCGAGATCGACTGCGGCGCCGGCCGCTGCGGCGTCAAGACCACCGAGGCCGTGGTGGAAATCGCCAAGGCCATCGACGCCGCCCCCGGCCTGAAGTTCACCGGCATCCAGGCCTACCAGGGCGCCATGCAGCACCTCGACGACTACGAGGCGCGCAAGGCCAAGCTCGACGCCGCCATCGCCCAGGTCAAGGACGCCGTCGACGCCCTCACCGCCATCGGCCTCAAGCCCGAGCTCGTCTCCGGCGGCGGCACCGGCAGCTACTACTTCGAGAGCAATTCCGGCGTCTACAACGAGCTCCAGTGCGGCAGCTACGCCTTCATGGACGCCGACTACGGCCGCATCCATGACAAGGACGGCAACCGCATCGACGCCGGCGAGTGGGAGAACGCCCTCTTCATCCTGACCAGCGTCATGTCCCACGCCAAGCCCGACCTCGCGGTCTGCGACGCCGGCCTCAAGGCCCAGTCGGTCGACAGCGGCCTGCCCTTCATCTTCGGCCGCACCGACGTGAAGTACATCAAGTGCTCCGACGAGCACGGCGTCATCGAGGACAAGGGCGGCGTCCTCAAGATCAACGAGAAGCTCAAGCTCGTCCCCGGCCACTGCGACCCGACCTGCAACGTCCACGACTGGTACGTCGGCGTGCGGGGCGGCAAGGTCGAGACCCTCTGGCCGGTCTCCGCCCGCGGCAAGGCCTACTGAGCCCAAGGGTGGATGAACCACCACCCACCCCTTGCTCTCCAAGGCTTTCATACTGGCAAGCTTACCTGGAGAGCAGTCGTCTTTCCGCCAACAGGCGGAAAGACACCAAAGAAAACAATGCGCGCACCTGCGCGCACTCCATCGCGGCAACAGCGGCGTCCCCCGGCCGCCGAACGCAGGTTACCGCCCGGTTAACGCGCGAGACAAACCCGAGCGAAATCAACATCTTAAGCGATGTCGCACGCGTGCGCTACCGCACCCGTCGCACACCCCGAGGAGCCGCCCCGAATGATCATCGTCCCCGAAGCCGCCTGCCCCGCGCTCCTCTCCCTCGACGACGCCTTCGCCCCGGTCGAGGCGATCTTCGCCGCCATGGCCCGCGGCGACGCCGTCAACTTCCCCGTCGTCCGCGAGGCCCTCGGCGCCCCCGAGGACGCCCTCTACGGCTTCAAGGGCGGCTTCGACCGCGCCGGGTCCACCCTCGGCCTCAAGGCCGGCGGCTACTGGCCCCACAACCTCGAAAAGCGCCAGATCACCAACCACCAGTCGACGGTCTTCCTCTTCGACCCCGACACCGGCCGCCCGACCGCGATGATCGGCGGCAACTACCTGACCGCCGCCCGCACCGCCGCCTCCTCCGCCGTCTCGATCAAGCACCTCTCCCGCCCGGACGCGAAGGTCCTCGGCATGATCGGCGCCGGCCACCAGGCCGCCTTCCAGCTCCGCGCCGCCCTCCGCCAGCGCCCCTTCGAGCGCGTCATCGGCTGGAACCTCCACCCCGAGATGCTCCCCCGCCTCGCCGAAGTCGCCAAGGAAGCCGGCCTCCCCTTCACCTCCGTCACCCTCGACGAACTCGGCCAGCAGGCCGACGTCATCATCTCGATCACCTCGTCCTTCGCCCCCATCCTCGCCGCCGCCCAGGTCAAGCCCGGCACCCACCTCGCCTGCATGGGCACCGACACCAAGGGCAAGCAGGAGGTCGAAGCCGCCCTCCTCGCCCGCGCCACCGTCTTCACCGACGAAGTCGCCCAGTCGATCTCCATCGGCGAAGCCCAGCACGCCATCGCCGCCGGCCTCATCCCCGAGTCCGCCATCACCCCGATCGGCGCGGTCATCAACGGCACCCACCCCGGCCGCACCTCCCCGGACGAGATCACCCTCTTCGACGGCACCGGCGTCGGCCTCCAGGACCTCGCCGTCGCCGCCAAGGTCGTCGAACTCGCCCAGGCGGCCGGCACCGCGATCACCATCGAAGTCTGACCACGCGCGCCCGCAATCGGCGGGCGCCTTCCGGTCGCAGCCTTGCGTCAGTTCGACACACGACGGCCTCCGGGCGGAACAGATTGCCGAAGGCGGTCGTTCCTCCGGTGTTACCCTGCTCCCCGAGGAGGCCCGTCATGGCGTACCCCATCCCCGACACCCGTCATCATGGCTTCGGCTACTGGTGGGCCATCATCCTCGGCATCGTCCTTCTCGCCATCGGCGCGGTTCTGGTCGGCGGCGGGGTCTGGCTCGCCTGGCTTGGGGGGTCCTGGTACTACATCCTCGCCGGCCTCGGGCTGCTGCTCGCCGGCGGCCTGATGGTCACCCACCGCCAGTCCGGGGCGCTCGTCTACGGCGTGGTCTGGCTCCTGACCCTGATCTGGGCCATCTGGGAAGTCGGCCTCGACGGATGGGCGCTCGTGCCCCGCGTCGTCGCCCCGACGGTGATCCTCGTCCTCGTGTTGCTGTCCCTGCCGGCCTTCCGCCGTCCGCTGATCCCGATGACCGCAGCCGCACTCCTCGCGCTCACGATCGGCGGGCTTCCACCCCGCCCCGCCTCCGCCCAGGACGCCGCCCCCGCCACCCCGCCGACCGCCACGCCGGCACCCGGCGTCGACTGGCCGGTCTACGGCGGCGGCAACGATGCCCTCCGCTACTCGCCCCTCGACCAGATCACTCCGGCCAACGTCGCCGGCCTGCGCCCGGTCTGGACCTACCACAGCGGCGACCTCCCCGACGCCGCCGCCAAGGGCAAGTACTCCCCCGAGAATACCCCCCTCAAGATCGGCGACAGCCTCTACACCTGCACCGCCAAGAACATCGTCATCGCCCTCGACCCCGCCACCGGAACCGAGAAGTGGCGCTTCGATCCCAAGGTCTCCGACGCCGCCATCCCCTACGGCGCCACCTGCCGCGGCGTCGCCTGGTACACCGTCCCGAACGTGGCGCCCGACACCGCCTGTGCGACACGCATCATTTACGGCACCCTCGACGCCCGCCTGATCGCTCTCGACTCCCGCACCGGCAAGCCCTGCACCGGCTTCGGCACCAACGGCACCGTCGACCTCACCGAAGGCATCGGCTTCACCGTCCCCGGCTGGTACGCGGTCACCGCCCCGCCGGTCATCGTCCGCGGCATCGCGGTCACCGGCGCACAGGTCAAGGACGGCGAAGCCCTCGACGCCCCCTCCGGCGTCATCCGCGGCTACGACGCCGTAACTGGCAAGCTCGCCTGGGCCTGGGACATGGGCGCCCCCGACCGCACCGGCGCCCCGCCCGCCGGGCGAGACCTACACGCGCGGCACCCCGAACATGTGGACCGTCGCCACCGGCGACGAGGCGCTCGGTCTCGTCTACATCCCGCTCGGCAACTCCGCCGGCGACTACTGGGGCGGCGATCGTACCGAGGCCGAAAACCAGCACAGTTCCTCGCTCGTCGCCCTCGACGTCACCACCGGCAAGGAGAAGTGGCGCTTCCAGACCGCCCACTTCGACCACTGGGACTATGACCTTGGCAGCCAGGTCAGCCTCGTCGACCTGCCGACCGAAAACGGCACGGTACCGGCGGTGATCCTGCCGTCCAAGCAAGGCCAGATCTACGTCCTCAACCGCGAAACCGGCGAGTCGCTGTTCCCGGTCGACGAGCGCCCCGTGCCGAAGAACGGCGTCGAGGCCGACGCGCTGTCGCCGACGCAGCCTTTCTCCGACTATGCCCATGTCGACAAGCCGGTGCTGACCGAGCGCGACATGTGGGGGATGAGCCCGATTGACCAGCTCTGGTGCCGGATCCAGTTCCGCCGGGCCGAGTACCGGGGCGAGTACACCGCGCCGACGGCGGACAAGCCCTACATCGAATACCCGGGCTACAATGGCGGCTCTGACTGGGGCAGCGTTGCGGTCGATCCGGGACGGGGGATCATGATCGTCAACTACAACGACACCGCGAACTTCAACCGCCTGATCCCGCGCGCGAAGGCCGACGCCGAGGGCATGAAGCCGATCTACGAGGGCGGCAATCCGAAGTCGGTCGGCGAGGCCGGCCCGCAGACTGGCGCGCCCTACGCGATCTCGGTCAACGCCGGCTGGCGGGTGCCGTGGACAGGAATGCTCTGCACGAGGCCGCCCTACGGCTGGATCCGCGGCATCGACCTCGCGACAGGCAAGACGTTGTGGGAAAACCCCTTCGGAAGTGCCGAGAACAACGGACCTTTCGGCATCCCCTCAATGCTGCCGCTGACCATCGGCACCCCCAACAACGGCGGGCCACTCGTCACAGCCGGGGGCGTCACCTTCATTGCCGCCACCACTGACCAGAAGCTCCGCGCCTACGATACCGCGACCGGCAAGCAGCTCTGGGAGGCGGACCTTCCCGGCGGCGGGCAGGCAACGCCGATGACCTATGCGGTGGATGGCCGGCAGTACGTGGCGATTGCGCCGGGAGGGCATCACTTCATGGAAACGCCGGTCAACGACGCTATCGTGGCCTACGCACTGCCGGGGAGCTGAAGTTCGCCGGTGAGCAATCCCGCCACTTTCCCGGGACCCGGCTGGTAGAGTTATGCTGCCAGTTTCGTTGCCGTCAGTTCATTGAGGGCATAATCTGGTCTGCCCCCTATTGGGTAGTCCGGTCCAAATTTAGTGCGTCGTGACTTGGCGGCTATCGTTGAGGGCGAAGTCGCCGGCCGCAGAACGGCATTTCGTGCGGTCGGCTTGTAGCGCGAGCGAGACAAGGCCATAATCGTTAGTGAAACCACTAATAAATTCCTCCCTTGATCTATAACAGAGTATACTCCTGAGGCTGGCATTTCGTTGCAGATTGCTTCGTTCGCTTTCGGACCATGTTCTGCTTCCTGGAAAGTGGTCCTGCCTGAAGTAGGCATTCGAGCCTTTGAGGATACCAGGAATGCCGCAGAGAAAGCACAAGCCCGAAGAGATTGGCACGAAGCTGGGCAGGTTGACGTGCTGTTGTCGCAGGGACGGCTGGTTGCGGAAGCGATCCGGACGATCAGCGTGACACCGTTCACCTACTATCGTTGGCGCAAGGAGTTGGGCGGGCTGAAGTCCGACCAGGTGAAGCGCCTCAAGGATCTCGAGAAGGAGAACGAGCGGCTGCGCAAGACGGTCTGCGACCTGACGCTGGAGAAGCTGATCCTGCTTGAGGCCGCATCGGGAACCCGAAGGACCGCGCAGCGAAACTTCTGAGCCCCGGCCGTCGTCGCCGCTGCATCGCTCTCGTCATGACGAAATTCGACGTGTCCGAGCGGCTGGCGTGCCGCGTGCCGGGGCAGCATCGCTCGACCCAAAGAATGGCGCCGAAAGGACGAAAATATCGACGAGGAGCTTTTGGTCGCTCGGGGCGCGGTACGCCTTGATCGACTGAACGGCGGCGCGCCGTTCCCTGTTCTGGGGTCCTGTATCCGAGAGCGGAGTGGATCCGCCGCCGGCTATAGGGCGGTCTCAACCGGTCGTCGCAACATCTGAGTTTTGCACGGCGATGAGATACGCGTCCAGTGCCTCGGCGGGGGTTCGCCATCCAAGCGTCTTGCGTGGGTTGCCGTTAGTCTAATCCGGTATCCGAGATTTGAGGGAGCATCCATGCAACCTGATCTTCAGACTAGAGCGGGGGCCGTTCGGATTGAATCGTTGGGGATTCCCATGAGGCGTCGGTTCTGATTCAAGCTGTCTGCCGGAGGGGGAGGCCGGCAGACATGGTCAAGGCGCTTTCCATCGACCTGCGCATTCGTGTCCTTGCCGCGGTAGCGGCCGGGGCCAGCCACCGTGCAGCGGCAACTCGGTTCGGGGTCAGCGCCGCCAGCGTCAGTCGCTGGCGTGCGCTCGAGCGCAAGCAGGGCGATGCCCGGCCGGGTCCGCTTGGGGGCGATCGCCGGTCCGGCCGGATCGAGGCGCAGGCGCCGCTGATCCTGGGGCTGCTGGCGGAGACGCCGGACATCACGGTCGAGGAGTTGCGCACGGCGCTCGGCGCCCGCGGTCATGCCTTCGGCTACGGGACGCTGCAGCGGTTCTTCGCCCGCCACCGCATCACGCGCAAAAAAAGACGGCGCACGCCAGCGAGCAGGATCGCGCCCGACGTCCTGAAGCGGCGCGAGGCCTGGTTCGACGGCCAGCCCGATCTCGATCCCGAGCGGCTGGTCTTCATCGACGAGACCTGGGCGAAGACCAACATGGCGCGCACCCACGGCCGCTGCCCCGCGGGGCGAGCGCCTGCGGGTCGGCGTGCCGCACGGCCACTGGAAGACCACCACCTTCGTCGCCGGCGCTGACGCTGCGCGGCATGATCGCGCCCTTCGTGCTCGACGGGCCGATCAACCGCGACGGCGTTCGAGGCCTATGTCGAGCAGGTGCTCGTCCCCGAGCTCCGGCCCGGCGACATCGTCGTCATGGACAACCTCTCCAGCCACAAGGGACCGAGGGTGCGCGCCCTGATCGAGGCCGCCGGTGCGCGAGCTGCTCTTCCTCCCGCCCTACAGCCCGGACTTCAACCCGATCGAGAACGCCTTCGCCAAGCTCAAGGCCCTGCTGCGAAAGGCCGCCGAGCGCACCGTCGCTGGCCTGTGGAACGCCATCGGCCGCATCGTCGACCTCTTCAGCCCGGCCGAATGCGCCAACTACTTCGCCGCAGCCGGATACGATCCAGACTGATGGGATTCCGCTCTAGTCGTTACAGACGCTTCGCGTAGCAGCTGACGTTGCCGCCGACCGGGTCGCTAGACAGGCGGCGGCCAATGGTGATGTGGGCGCGGATATCGTCGCTGAGCTCGGTCCGCGGATAGCGTTGGGTGTAGAGCAGCGCCCAGCCTCGCGCCGGCGAGCCGAAGGGGTCCAGCTGCGCGTTCGGCGCGAAGTCGGGGCCGGTCTTCGGAGGATTGCGGTTGACTGCGGCGTAGGTGTCGACGAGCGCGTTGTCGTCAGCGGCCGCGAGCAAGAAGCGGATCGCGTCGTCGATGCCCTTGCCGCCGACGCGGATGCCGTAGAGGTTTTCGCCCTGCGAGGCGGCGATCTCGGCCGAGTAGATCAGGGACGCAATGTTCTGGCTCTGGTTCAGCAGCGCGCCGCGGCCGCGGTCGGTCTCGGCCGGAAAGCTGCCGTCGGGCCGCATAGTCGCGAGCTGGGCCATGAACCCCGTCTGCACACCCTTCCGGTAGCGGTTTTGGTCGCCGAGCATCAGGCCGAGCAGCATGTCGGAGGCGCCACGGGAGGTGCCCAGGTTGTTAGCGCCGGGATGAACGTCCGCCTGCTGCGCCAGCCGCCGGAGCCAGGCCTCTATCGCGGCCCGGTCTGCGGGCGTCGGGGCGTCGGTCTGGCGCAGGATATGCCATGCTGGCAGCAGCGGGCTCATGGCATTGATGACGCCGGCGGCGTTGGTCCAGCTCGGATTCGCAACAATCCACGCGTTGGCATCGGCGTGCCGGCGCAGAACGGCGACGTCGGTCCGCGCGCGCGCCTCGTCGTTCTGGTAGAGGATGTAGAAGGCGCTGGCGTTGAGCGCACGCGCCATGTCGCGCGCGGCGTTGTTGGTGTCGCCACCGCCCTTCACCGCCGCCAGCGAGGGGCCGAGGAGCGGGTCGTAGTCTGAGATGTCGCTCACCCGCGTGCAAAGGCGCTCGCCCTTTCGCTGGCCGGTGCCGGCGCTGACCTTGCGGAGCTCGGCGCTGCGGCTGGCGACATCGAACAGCGCCTCGGGGTGGTTGACCGCCGTGCGGTCGAAGATCGTCGGCTGAGTCGAGGTAGCGGCGCAGCCGGTGGCGAGGACCGCGAGGCCGAGGAGAAGCGGACGGATCGGTGGCATCGGAGGTCCTTTCGAGGCGGCAGTCAGAGAACGAGGTCGAGGTTCCAGAACCGGCGGATTCGGTCCTCGCAGGCGGCGCGCTCCTCAGGCGTCTTCCCGGCGATGCGCTCGACACGGAAGCCGAAGCGTTCGAAACCCGACCTGTCGCCCTCGGCGAGGATGATGACCTCCACGTCGCGCTCGGCGGCGAAAGCGACGAGTCGCATCGCCTGGTCGACGACGTCGGAGCCCTCGCCCGCGCGGGCGAACAGGCCGACGCAGACCGCGTCGTCGCGTTTGAGCCCGGCTTCCGGCATCAGGACCGCCTCCGGCAGCGGAAAGATATCGTGTCCATTCTCGGTCCGGCGGGGATCGTAGGGCGCTAGCAGCGCGTCGAGGTCGTCGGCGTCATGCGGGCCGATCTGCGGCAGGATCGAACTCGATTGCCTCGGGTCCATCGGCGATCTCCTTGATCAGTTCGGCCGCGGCTACCGTGCCCGGCGTCGGAAGTTCGGCGGCGGCGAGACGCGCGCGCACCGCCACGCCCTCGCCGTCGTCGAGGTAGCGGCAGACGCGGCGTTCCAACGTCATAAGCTCGTTGGCCTCGACCATCGTCGCGAGGCCGCGATCGCAGGCGGCGCGAGCGCGGGCACGCTGGTCGTCCATGAAGCCGCCGGTCTGCGGCACGAAGATCGCCGCGACCCCGTTGTAGAGCGCCTCGTGGAAGGAGTTGTAGCCGGCTGCGGTGATTGCGAGATCGGCGACCGCAGCGAGGACCGCAGCCCGGCCCGTGCGCACCACCCGGGTGTTGCGCCAGCCGAACCATCCGGGCTCAAGGGTGGCGTTCGGCCAGAGGACGACGAGGTGCAGCGTGTCCGACCGGCGCTCGAAGAGCCCGCAGAGCGCCTGCACCTGTGTGCCCCGATCCGCCGCGATTCCTGAGCCGAGCAGCGTCACTGCGAGGTGCCGGAAGCGCCGGTCGTAGCGCGCCGCGAGGTCGGCGCGCAGCGCTGTGCGGGCGTCGCCGTCGAGGTGGAGCGACTGGACGATCGGCCCGACGGGAATGATGTGGGACCCGCGGGAATAATCGGTGTTGAGCTCGTCGAAGGCCTCCGCTGGCACGACAACCCGATCGAAGGCCTTCTCGCGATCGAGGGCGATCGAATTGTCCTGGCCCGCCGGCCAGAGCCCGCGCCGGATCCAGACGCCGGCGATCTCGCGGCGCAGGACGATCCGGTAGATCGAGTCGAAGATATAGCCGCCGTCGAAGACCAGAGCCCGCGAGCCGGCGCTTAAAGCCCGCAAGCGTAGGTAGTTCCCGAGGTCGTGCTCGTGGCTCTTGGCGTGGAGGCGCGATCGGCCGACCAGCGGCATCACGTCGAAGCCCTTTGCCTTGACCAGCGCCATGCAGCTCGGGAAGGCGGCGAAGACCGGGCGCGGACGCAGCGGCCCGAGCGCGCGGGCGACAAGGGTGCAGCGCTGGGCGTGGCCGAGCCCGACCCCGTTCGTCGGCACGAAGACGATCGACCCCGCGGCAGGGCCTGCCGCCCTCCGCCGCGTGCGGGTCGGAGTCGGCACGCCCGAGCCTGCGCCCCGGTCTGCACCAAGGAAGGCGAGCAGCCGGTCGGGACGGGCGATGGCCGCGGCCCGGCTCGTGCGCACGTGCTCGCCGATCCGGGCGAGGTTCGGAAGAATCTCGGCGTCGAGGAAGCCGTCGAGGCCGGCGAGGCTCGGGGGCGCCGCCACGAAAGCGTCGCTCGCCGCCGCGTTGACGTGACCTGCGCTGCCGTCGAGGACCGGCGTGCCGGCTGCGAGCATGTCGGCGACGAGCACCTGCAGGCGGTAGCTGCCCTCGATCCGGCCGAAGAAGATGGCGAGTCGCGGCGCTCTGCGAAGGTCAGCGGCGGCGCTTCCCCATAGCTGAAGATCGGGACCGAGTGACCGTGGACGGCGATCCAGCCTTCAGCCGCGGCTGTCGGTGACGATGGAGCTTCGCAACCCGCGCCGCGCCGCGAGGGCGTGCAGCAGCATCGCCTGGCCAGGCATCCCGGAGATTTGGCCCGACGAGCAGCAGGCGCGGCGCCGATGGTGGCGGGATGACCCCCTGGGGCGCGACCCCGAAGATCGGCGCGCCGCCGCTGCCCTGGCCGAGGTCGAAGAGCTCAGGCTCGTGACCGAGGACGTACGAGAGCCGCGCCTGCGCTCCAAGCGCCATCTGCCTGCGCGCGAAGGCTCCGAATGCCCGGGCGGTCACCGGCCCGGCGCTGGCCAGGCGTCTGAGCCGCGCCAGCATCTCGTCGGTCAGGTGA
>CAWCSN010000009.1:0-127096 GCA_963798235.1 uncultured Alphaproteobacteria bacterium
CCCTCGTCCGCCTCGCGCGCTTTGCCCCGAACGGCCACAATACCCAGCCCTGGCGCTTCCGCGTTGGTGAAGGACGGGTTGAGGTACTGCCGGACTTCGGCCGGCGCACCCCGGTCGTCGACCCCGACGACCACCACCTCTACGTCAGCCTCGGCGCCGCCGCCGAAACGATGGCGGTCGCCGGCGGGTCGCTCGGGCTGCCCGGCACGGTCGAGGAGACCGGTCCGGGCCTCGCCTTCCATTACAGTACGGGAAGTTCGCGGCCGGATCCCCTCGCGGCGGCAATCCCGCATCGCCAGTCGACGCGGGGCGGCTACGACGCTCGCCCGCTTGCTGCGGAGGACCTCAGGTCTCTGGCCGAGGCGGCAACGATGCCGGGCGTCCGCCTTGTCCTCATGACCGAGCAGGCCGCCCTCGAGCGGCTGCGAGACCTCGTCGTGGCCGGCAACGATGTGCAGATGACCGACCCCGGCTTCATGGCCGAGCTCCGCGACTGGATCCGGTTCAACCCGCGCGAAGCGATGGCGCGAGGCGACGGCCTTTTCGCTGCCGCTTCGGGCAACCCCAGCGTGCCGACGGCCCTCGGGCGGGCCCTCTTTTCCCACATCGTGACCGCGTCCGGCGAGCGCGACCGCTACGCCGCATAAATGGCCTCCTCGGCCGGCTGCGCGGTCTTCTTCGCCGAGCGGGCGGATCCGGCCGGCTGGATGCGCGTCGGGCGCGCTTGCCAGCGTTTCGCCCTCGCCGCCACCGCCCGCGACATCCGCCTCGCCTTCGTGAACCAGCCCATCGAAGTCGCCCCACTCCGTGCGGACCTCGCCGCCCTTGCGGGCGAGCCCGGCCTCCGCCCCGACCTGCTCCTCCGCTTCGGCCGTGGCCCGCTGCTTCCCTATTCGCCGCGGCGGCCGGTCGCGGACACGATCGAGACCGCTGGTTGACGCCGCCCCGGGCGGCTGGGATATAGCGCGCCGTTCCACTAGCGTGCGGAGACGATCATGGCCGAGGGCAAGTTCACCCCCCGCGTCTTTTCCGGCATCCAGCCGTCGGGCAATCTGACGCTCGGCAACTACCTCGGCGCGCTGCGGCGCTGGGTCGAGATGCAGGACACCCACCCGACGCTCTACTGCGTCGTCGACATGCACGCGATCACCGTCTGGCAGGACCCGGATGCGCTGAAGAAGGCGACGCGGGAGGTGGCGGCGGCCTTCATGGCCTGCGGGCTCGATCCGGCGCGGTCGATCCTGTTCAACCAGAGCCAGGTGGCCGGTCACGCCCAACTCGCGTGGATCTTCAACTGTGTCGCGCGCATGGGCTGGATGGGCCGCATGACCCAGTGGAAGGACAAGACCGCCGGCAAGAACGCCGAGGCGGAGTTGCTCGGGCTCTTCGCCTATCCGAGCCTGATGGCGGCGGACATCCTGCTCTACCATGCCACCCACGTGCCCGTGGGCGAGGACCAGAAGCAGCATATCGAGCTGACCCGCGACATCGCGGCCAAGTTCAACCACGACTACGGCGTCGATTTCTTCCCGATGACCGAGCCGGTGATCGAGGGCGTGGCAACGCGGGTGATGAGCCTGCGGGACGGCACGAGGAAGATGTCGAAGTCCGATCCCTCGGACATGAGCCGGATCAACCTGACCGACGACGCCGACACCATCGCCCAGAAGATCCGCAAGGCCCGCACCGATGCCGAGCCGCTGCCCGACAGTCTCGACGAACTCGCCGGACGGGCGGAGGCGCGCAACCTCGTTAACATCTACGCGGCGATCGCCGACACGGGCGCCGAGGCGTGGTGACGGAGTATGCGGGAAAGCCGTTCTCGGTCTTCAAGCCGGCGCTCGCCGAACTCGCCGTCGACCACCTCGCGCCGATCACAGGCCGGATGAAGGAGCTGATGGCCGATCCGGCCGAGATCGACCGCATCCTCGGCAAGGGTGCCGACAGGGCCGCCGCGATCGCCGAACCAATTCTCGCGCGGACTTACGAGATCGTCGGGATGGTACGGGAGCCGGGACGCGGCCGGGCTTAGGGCCGGTGAAGAGCTTCCTGCGGAATGCATAGCCGAGGAGCGCGAGGGCTGTGTACTGGGCGGCATGAGACCGTAAAAGCGCTTGAACAGGGCGCGGGCCGCACGGTCGCCGCCGCGCGAGGCCGTCGGCGATCAGCTGCATCTGACCCACCGGATGGTCGGCATGTAGGCGGTTAAGCGTATCGCGCTCGATCCGCTGCCGCCATTTCTCGGTCCAGCGGGCGAGGCCTATCGCGTCGAAGTGGCCGACGTACATGTCGGCAAGGTCCGGGTCGATCTGGCGGCCGGGCGGGTGATGTCGACGCCATTGCGCTCCGCCGAGTGGCAATCGATCGACGAATACGTCCTGTCAGCGCGCAGGAATTGCTTGCCGCCGATATGCCCGGCAAGGCCGTACTGCATGTAGCGGGCGACATCGCCCGTAAACCAAGCGCCGAGACCCTTCCAGAGCTTGTGGCTCCGCCAGCCCAAGCGGAAGTGGGTGCTGCCGAAGGGTGCCGCCAGGTAGTCGCCCGGCCCCCAGACGGCCTCGGCGGTTTCGACCCTCACGGCATCGGCCAGTTGGGAAATGGGTCGAGGAAAGCCGGGATCTGCGGTCGCCGAAGACGAACTCGTCGGCATCCAGACGAGCAGCCAACTGCTGCGGCAGCGGCGCAAGCCCGGCCAGAGAGATGGCGGTCTGCCGTTCCTCGATCGCGTCGGGCCGCCCGCGGCCACGATCGGCCCAGAAGGCGTCGTCGCAGGGCACGAGCACGAGACCCGGGACGTCGAGCATCGAGCTAGCCCAGCGGCGCGGGCCATCGATGGTAGACGAGCGACCTCGTCAACGCCCGCCTCACGATAGTACTCCGCAAAGCGGCGGACGACGTCGGGCGTCTCCCGCATGAGCGAAACCGTCGAGAAACTTGCCATGCTTCAGCGGCTCGGCGTGTGCGCCGCAAACGCAGAACCAGTAGAGCGACCATCGCCATCCCCTTCGCTGACGCGGCAGCTTCCTTCGCAGTCGCACAAACATAGCCGTTCTCCATACAGCTACAAGCCCGACAACTCGTCCCCGGCACCGGCCGGCAACTCTCCGCCCGACGAACAAGCCGCCAATCACTTTTCGGTACTTCGTGCTATAAATCGCCCAATGCCATCGGGCGCCGCAGCACCAAACCATTTGAAAAGGAATGGGGCGGGGCGGGCGCTCAGTCGGCGATAGAAAAAACAAGAAGCCAGGAGGAAATGTTCGATGCAAACCGGAAACCCCGGCATCCTCGATCGTATGCGCGGTACACCTCGACGCCTTCTCAAGGGGTTGAGCGCCGCCCAGGAGCTCGCGCATCTGCGCCGCGACCTGCTCGCGGTGCGCCCGGCGCGGCCGCGCGCCACCGTCGTGGTCACCGCTTTGAGCACCGGCGGCGTGAACGGTCCCGGCAAGGTCGATGCCGCGATGTTCTTCCCACCCTTCGCCCAGCGCCTCGCCGCGGCGGGGATTGCCACCGAGGTCGCCACCGATGCGGCCGAACTCCGCGACGCGACGCGGCGCGCAGGCGCTTCGGCGATTGTCGTCCACGTATACCGTGAGGTTGCGTACCGGATCGACACGCCGGATGTCATCGAGGCCGAACGTGGGGCCGCAGGCGTGTTCAACCGGGCGGCATCGGGGCCGATCGTCGCGGACAAGCTCCAGACGCACGACTACCTCACTGGGCGCAACGTCCTGATGCCGAGCCTCTCGCCGGAAGGTGCGGTGTTCAGCAACCACCGGCAGGAGAGCCGCGCGGAAGTCATCAT
Source organism: uncultured Alphaproteobacteria bacterium (assembly GCA_963798235.1). GTDB lineage: Bacteria > Pseudomonadota > Alphaproteobacteria > Rhodobacterales > Rhodobacteraceae > Amaricoccus. The sequence goes on from CAWCSN010000009.1 coordinate 3,812, forward strand.
TCTCGACAGCCTCGCGCAGGCGGATACCGGCCGCTACAACACCGCCTTGATCGATACGCGGGTCGCCCACGGGGGGCGCAGCTACCACACATGCGTGCGCCTGCTCTGCGTCGGCGCGCGGATCGTCCACGGCTACGTCAGGGCGCGCGACGCGGCCGAGGGGTCGCCGAGCGTCCACGCCGCCGACACGCCCCGCGACGCCGGGCTGATTGAGATGCTACAGGAGCGGCAGGTGCGGGTCGGATGCCGGAACTCGCCGGCATGGCCGCCGGGATCGCGGCGGCCCTCGGTCCGGGGTTCTATGCGCACGACGTGCTTGTGCCGGCGGACGGCGGACCCGCGCAGCTCTGCGAGACCGGCTTCAAGTTCAACGATGGCGCCTACGTCGGGACCCTTCTGCCGATTGCGGGCGATCTGCCTTCGCACCGGGTGATGTTCGGGGTCGGCGAATGGGCCACGAGAAGCGCCGGCGCCTTTCTCGACGAGTGCGCGGACCTCGGCTATCTCTGAGCATCACGGCATGGCGCCACCGCCCGAGGCCGACAACGGAGACTGCATTGCGCAAGTTCCTCATCCTGCTCGACGATACGCCGGAGATGCTGAACGCCATGCGCTACGCCGCGATCCGTGCCTCCAAGACCGGCGGCGGGGTCGAGATGCTCGCCGTGATCTCGCCCGAGGAGTTCCAGCACTTCATGGGCGTCGCCGAAGTGATGCGCGCCGAGGCCCGCGAAAAGGTCGAGGCCCACTTCCAGCTCTTCAAGGACCGCATGGAGAAGCGCGAGGGCATCACCCCGAAGCTGGCGATTTGCGAGGGCGACCGCGTCGAGGCGGTGCTCGAGCACATAAAGTCCGACCCGGAGATCGGCGTCCTCGTCCTCGGCGCCGGCACCGACAAGAGCGGCCCCGGCCCGCTCGTGCAGGCACTCACCGGCCGCCGCATGGGAGACGTGCGGGTGCCGATCACCATCGTGCCGGGCTCGATGACCAAGGAAGACATCATCGCCACCTCTTGAGCGGAATGGCTCGCCGTCGGGTCCTGACTGAGGCCTCGACCTGAGTCCCCGATCTGGAATCATTCCAGAGAGCTTGACTCGCGCGCGTCCGCGGACCATCTCTCGGACAGCCACCGGAGTCCGCGCATGTTCATCCAGACCGAGTTCGACGCCGAACCCGGCGACGCTGAAATTCCTTCCCGGCCAGACCGTGCTCCCGGCGGGCACTGCCGACTTCCCCAGCGCGGACGTGGCCGGCACGTCGCCGCTGGCACAGCGGATTTCGGCGCGGGCGGTGTCGCGGGGGTGTTCTTCGGCCCCGACTTCGTCACCGTGACCAAGACCGAAGAGGCCGACTGGGCGCACATCAAGCCCGGCATCCTCGGCGCGATCATGGAGCACTTCCAGTCCGGCCAGCCGGTTCTCGAGGGTGCCGCCGGCACCGTCGACCATGCCAGCCACGACGGTCCCGACGAGGAAATCGTCACCCAGATCAAGGAGCTGCTCGACACCCGCGTCCGCCCCGCGGTGGCGCAGGACGGCGGCGATATCACCTTCCACGGCTTCGACCGCGGCGTCGTCTACCTGCACATGCAGGGCGCCTGCGCAGGTTGCCCGTCGTCGACGATGACGCTGAAGATGGGCATCGAGAACCTGCTTCGCCACTATATTCCCGAGGTGACCGAGGTCCGGCCGGTTGGCCTCTGAGCCACCGCTGATCCTCGCCTTCGACACCGCGGCCGCGCATTGCGCGGCCGCTCTCGTCAGCGGCGACCACGTGCTCGCTGCCGCCGACGAGGCGATGGACCGCGGGCAGGCCGAACGGCTTCTCCCGATGATCGAAACGATGCTCGGCGAGGCGGCCCTGGGCTGGAGCGACCTCGACGGCATCGGCGTCTGCACCGGCCCCGGCAACTTCACCGGCCTCCGCGTCGCCGTCGCCGCCGCCCGTGGACTTGCCATGGCCCTCGCCATCCCTGCCGTCGGCGTCTCGCGCCTCGAGGTGCTCGGCGACCGCCCGGGGCCGACGGTCGTCACCCTCTCCGACAAGCGCGGCCGCTTCGTCCAGACCTTCCGCGACGGCATCGCCGAAGGCCCCCCGGTGGTGGACCCTGCCGACCTACCCGCCGGCCCCATCCTCGACGGTACCCATACCCCCTGCGACCTCGCCGCCCTCGCCCGCATCGCCGCCGGCCGCCTCGGGGATGCGCCACCCCCGGCGCCGCTCTACCTGCGGGCTGCCGACGCGATGCCCCCGGCCGAGGCGCCACCTCCGATCCTCGATGGCGCCTGAGGCCCTCGCGGCCCTCCACGCCCGCGCCTTCACCGATACGCCCCGCCCATGGACGGCCGCCGAGTTCACCGCCTTCCTCACCGAGCCCTCGACCATCCTCGTCGCCGGCCCCGACGGCTTCGCCCTTGGCCGCATCGCCGGCCCCGAGGCGGAGTTGCTGACCCTCGCCGTCGAGCCCACGGCGCGGCGGCGCGGCACCGGCCGCCACCTCGTCGCCGCCTTCGAGAGCGAGGCGGCCCGCCGCGGCGCCGTGGAGGCGCTGCTCGAGGTCGCGGCGACGAACCAGCCGGCGCGCGGGCTCTATACCGCCCTCGGCTATGCCGAGGTTGGCCGGCGCCGCGGCTACTATCGCCGGGCGGGGGCTCCGGCCATCGACGCGCTGGTGCTCGCCAAGGCGCTCGCGGCCACGGAAAAGCGTTGACCGGATTTCGGCGATGCGCCTTTATTGCCACGTCCCAATGGTCCGGCGGGGGGCGCCCGTGACCATAACTGCCCAAGGCCGGGTGAAGCCCTGCGGCAGCCACCAGGAGGTTTTCCACCCATGACTTTTGCACGCACCCTGGCTTCGGCCGCGACGCTGTTCGCGATGGCGACGGCGCTCCACGCGCAGGAAGGCCCGGCGGTGATCTTCGATCTCGGCGGCAAGTTCGACCGCTCGTTCAACCAGGCCTCGTTCGAGGGCGCCGAGCGCTTCAAGAAGGAGACCGGGGTCGACTACCGCGAGTTCGAGCTCCAGTCCGACGCCCAGCGCGAGCAGGCGCTGCGCCGCTTCGCCGAGCAGGGCAACGACCCGATCGTCGTCGCCGGCTTCTCCTACGAGAGCGCGATGAAGACCGTCGCGGCCGAGTTCCCCGACACCCACTTCGCGATCATTGACGCAGTGGTCGACCTGCCCAACGTGCGCTCGGTGGTGTTCAAGGAAGAAGAGGGCAGCTATCTCGTCGGGATGCTCGCCGCGATGAAGTCCGAGACCGGCAAGGTCGGCTTCGTCGGCGGCATGGACATCCCGCTGATCCGCAAGTTCGCCTGCGGCTATGTTCAGGGCGTCAAGGCCGCCAACCCGGACGCCGAGGTCTTCCAGAACATGACCGGCACCACCGGTGCGGCATGGAACGACCCGGTCAAGGGCGGCGAACTCGCCAAGAGCCAGATCGACCGTGGCGCCGACGTCATCTACCACGCCGCCGGCGGCACCGGAATCGGCGTCCTCCAGGCCGCCGCCGACGCCGGCAAGCAGGGGATCGGCGTCGACTCGAACCAGGACTACCTGCATCCGGGGCATGTGCTGACCTCGATGCTGAAGCGCGTCGACAATGCCACCTTCTCCGCGCTGATGGACCAGCACGACGGCAAGTGGACCTCGGGAATGCAGGTGCTCGGGCTCGAGCAGGACGGCGTCGGCTATTCTCTCGACGAAAACAACGAGCCGCTGATCACCCCGGAGATGAAAGAGGCGGTCAACGCCGCCCGCGAAAAGATCATCTCGGGCGAAATCGTCGTCCACGACTACATGACCGACGAGACCTGCCCGGCGTCCTGACCGCCATGACGGGTGGCGTTGCGGCGAAGACAGGCGGGCGGCCGGAGACGGCCGCCCCGGCGATCGAGCTCGTCGGCATCTCCAAGAGCTTCGGCGCCGTGCAGGCCAACCGCGACATCGACCTGACCGTCCGCAAGGGCACCATCCACGGCATCGTCGGAGAGAACGGCGCCGGCAAGTCGACGCTGATGTCGATCCTCTACGGCTTCTACCAGGCCGACGCCGGCGAGATCCGCATCGGCGGCCGGCCGACGCCGATCCCCGACAGCCTCGCGGCGATCAAGGCGGGGATCGGCATGGTCCACCAGCATTTCATGCTGGTCGAGCCGTTCACCGTCCTCGAAAACGTCGTCCTCGGCGCCGAGTCCGGCCCCCTTCTCCGCCCCTCGCTGGCCCGGGCACGGGCGGAACTCAAGCGGCTCGAACAGGAATACGAGCTCGACGTCGATCCCGACGCCGTGGTCGGCGACCTCTCGGTCGGCCTCCAGCAGCGCGTCGAAATCCTCAAGGCGCTCTACCGCGAGTGCGACATCCTCATCCTCGACGAGCCGACCGGCGTGCTGACCCCGGCCGAGGCCGACCACCTCTTCCGCATCCTCGAGAACCTCAAGGCCGAGGGGAAGACCATCCTCCTCATCACGCACAAGCTCCGCGAGATCATGGCGGTGACCGATGCGGTCAGCGTCATGCGCCGCGGCGAGATGGTGCGCACCTTCGTCACCGCCGAGACCACCCCGGCCGAGCTCGCCGAGGCGATGGTCGGCCGCCGGGTGCTGCTCCGCGTCGAGAAGGCGCCAGCGACGCCCGGCGCCGTGGTGCTCGAAGCGACCGGCCTCGACCTCGTCGACTCCCAGGGCATCCGCCGCCTGAAGGCCGTTGACCTCACGCTGCGCGCCGGCGAGATCCTCGGCGTCGCGGGGGTCGCCGGCAACGGCCAGTCCGAACTGCTCGAGGTGCTCGCCGGCATCCGCGCCGCCACCGGCGGCACCGTCCGCCTGAAGGGCGAGCCGCTCGATCTCTCGCGAACCACCAACGCCGACGACCGCCGCGCCGCCTCTGTCGCCCACGTCCCCGAGGACCGCCACCGCCGCGGCCTGGTGATGGCCTTCGACGAGTGGGAAAGCTCGCTGCTCGGCTACCAGAACGAGGCGCGCTTCCGCGGCCCGGCGCTGACCCTGGATCGTGGGGCGATCCGCGACCTGGCGCGGAGCGGCATCGAGCTCTTCGACATCCGGCCGCCGACCTGCGACCTCAAGACCGCCAACTTCTCCGGCGGCAACCAGCAGAAGATCGTCATCGCCCGCGAGATGGAGCGCGACCCCGACGTCCTCCTCGTCGGCCAGCCGACCCGCGGCGTCGACATCGGCGCAATCGAGTTCATCCACCGCCAGATCGTCGCCCTCCGCGACCGCGGCAAGGCGATCCTCCTCGTCTCCGTCGAACTCGACGAAATCCAGGCGCTCTCCGACCGCATCATCGTCATGTTCGACGGCCGCATCTCCGGGGAGCGCCTCGCCGGCGAGACCGACGAACGCGAACTCGGCCTCCTCATGGCCGGCATCGACCCGAAGGCGCGGGCGGCATGAGCGGCGACGGCCTGGCGGCCTTCAGGATGTCGTTGATCCGCCGCTGCCAGCCGGGACCGGAGGCGCGAACCTTCGCCAGCCCGTCCGCGTCGAGCCGGACCGTCGTAGAGACCTTCGTGACGTCCCCCTTAAGCCTGCCGCGCTCCACCACCGCCTCGGCGATCGGCTCGCTCCCCTCCAGCCCCGAAGTCGTGTCACGCAAGCTTTCCCGGAGGGCGGCGTGACCACCCTCCCCCGCTGGGCCGACCTCTTCCTCATCCCGGCGCTGAACCTTCTCCTCGCCTTCGCCGTCGCCGGCCTCGTCGTGCTTTTCATCGGCGAGAACCCGGTGCGAGCGATGCAACTGCTGGTCAGCGGCTCGCTCGGGTCGAGCTACGCGATCGGCTACACGCTCTACTACGCCACCACCTTCGTCTTCACCGGCCTTTCGGTGGCCATCGCCTACCACGCCGGCCTCTTCAACATCGGCAGCGAGGGACAGGCAGCCCTCGGCGGCATCGGGGTGACGCTGGTCTGCCTCGCGGTCCCGTGGCCCTACTGGATCATCGCCCTCCCCTTCGCCATCCTCGGCGCCGGCGTCTTCGGGGCGGCCTGGGCCTATATCCCCGCCTACCTGCAGGCAAAGCGCGGCAGCCACATCGTCATCACCACGATCATGTTCAACTTCATCGCCTCGGCGGTGGTCGTCTACCTGCTCGTCAACGTCATGAAGGTGCCGGGCCAGATGGCGCCCGAGACCGCCAACTTCCCCGACGGCACCTTCCTGCCCCTCGTCCACGAGATGCTCGCCCCCCTTGGCATCAAGATGTCGCGGACGCCGATGAACCTCTCCGCCTTCCTCGCCCTCCTCGCCGCTTTCCTGACCTGGGGCCTGATCTGGCGGACGAAGCTCGGCTACGAAATGCGCGCCTTCGGCCACTCCGAGGCCGCCGCGGTCTACGCCGGCATCGACCCGACGCGGATTACCATAATCACCATGATGCTTTCCGGCGCGATGGCGGCGATGATGTCGCTCAACGTCGTCATGGGCTTTCAGCACCGCCTCGTCCTCGACTACGTCGGCGGCGCCGGCTTCGTCGGCATCGCCGTGTCGCTGATGGGCCGCTCCCACCCGGTCGGCGTCGTGCTGGCGGCGATCCTCTTCGGCATCCTCTACCAGGGCGGCTCCGAACTCGCCTTCGAGATGCCCAACATCAGCCGCGACATGATCGTCGTCATCCAGGCGCTGGTCATCCTCTTCACCGGCGCCCTCGAGAACCTGGTCCGCGTGCCGGTCGAGCGCGGCTTCCTCCGCTTCCGCCGGAAGCCGGCCTAGATGGACCTCGAGACCATCCTCCAGCTCGCCGGGTCGAGCCTGCGCTTCGCCACGCCCCTCCTCCTCGCCTGCCTCGCCGGCCTCTATTCCGAGCGCGCCGGCATCTTCGACATCGGCCTCGAAGGCAAGATGCTCGCCGCCGCCTTTGCCGCCGGCGCCTTCTCCGCGGTCAGCGGCTCGGCCTGGGTCGGCCTCCTCGCCGCGATCGTTGCCTCGTCGCTGCTGGCCCTCCTCCACGGCCTCGCCTCGATCACCCTCAAGGGCAACCAGCTGATCTCGGGCGTCGCCATCAACTTCCTCGCCTCGGGCATGACCGTGCTCATCGGCCAGAGCTGGTTCGCCGAGGGGGGCCGCACGCCTCAACTCGACGGCGCCCAGCGCTTCCTCCCGATCGAATGGCCCTTCGTCGAGGCGCTGGCCCCGGTGCCGGTGATCGGCCCGATCTACCAGCACCTCGTCTCGGGCCACAACATCCTCGTCTACGCCGCCCTCCTCGCCGTGCCGCTGACGTCGTGGGTGATCTATCGCACCCGCTTCGGCCTCCGCCTCCGCGCCGTCGGCGAAAACCCCGCCGCCGTAGACACCGCAGGCGTCTCGGTCGTCCGCCTCCGCTACGCCGCGGTCCTCATCGCGGGCCTTCTCTGCGGCTTCGCCGGCGCCTACCTCGCCACCGGACAGGCGGCAGGCTTCGGCCGCGAGATGACCGCCGGCCAGGGCTTCATCGCCCTCGCCGCGCTGATCTTCGCCAAGTGGCGGCCCTACCCCGCCCTGTGGACCTGCCTGCTCTTCGGCGTCTTCCAGGCCGTGGCGATCCGCTTCCCCGATCTCGCCCTGCCCGAGCCGTGGCGAACCGGCTTCGTCTGGGCGCTCCGGGCGCTGGCCGCCGCGGCAATCGCCGGCTTCGCGGTCAACGCGGTCCGCCGCGGCGCCTTCGCCGACCGGACGCTCGACGCGGCGGCGCTGGCCATCGGCGCGGCGATCCTCTGCGTCTTCCTGTGGCGCGGCGACTTTCCCTCGGCCTTCATGCAGGCCCTGCCCTACATCCTGACCGTCATCATCCTCGCCGGCTTCGTCGGCCGGGCGATCCCGCCGAAGGCCGGCGGCCGCCCCTATGTGAAGGAGCGCTGAAGTGGAGGCCGCCGAGACCATCCGGGAGATCATCCGCGCCCGTGCCGGGAGCGCCCCCGTCGCCGTCGGCCTTGTCCTCGGCTCGGGCCTCGGCCCCCTCGCCGAGGCCGTCGACGGCGTCGCCATCGACTACGCCGACCTTCCCGGCTTCCCCCACGCCGGGTCTCGGGCCACAACCCGAAGCTCGTCGTCGGCGACCTCGAGGGCGTGCGCGTCGCCGTCCTCGGCGGCCGCGCCCACTACTACGAGAAGGGCGACGCCGCCGCGATGCGCCTGCCCCTCGAAACCCTCGCTGCCCTCGGAGCGAACCAGTTGATCCTCACCAACGCCGCCGGCTCCTTCCGCCCCGACATCCCGCCAGGCGACCTGATGCTGATCTCCGACCACATCAACTTCTCCGGCCGCAATCCGCTGATCGGAGAGCCGAGCGACCGTCGCTTCGTCGCCATGGCCGACGCCTACGCCCCGGCGCTCCGTCGCGCCCTCCTCGACGCCGCTGCAGCCGAGGGTGTCGCCCTGGCCGAAGGCGTCTACGCCTGGTACTCGGGTCCGTCCTTCGAGACCCCGGCCGAGATCCGCGCGCTCCGCATCCTCGGCGCCGACGCCGTCGGCATGTCGACCGTCCCCGAAGTCATCCTCGCCCGCTTCCTCGGCCTCGAGGTCGCAGCGATCTCGACGATCACCAACATGGCCGCCGGCCTCAGCGACGAGCAGCTCAGCCACGAGCACACAAAGGCGATGGCCCCCATCGGCGCGGCGAAGCTCGAACGCGTGCTGCGGCGATTCCATTGCATTGAGCGAATAGGTAATCTTCCCCCGAGCTCGAAACGGCGCCGCATTTCCCGCGCCTGGATGGCGAGCGGGGCACTCGGCCCGCGCCAGACCCGGCCGCCGCTACGACGATCCGAACGATGGCGTGGTCAGAACAAGCCGAGCCGGGAAATCGGACTCCTGTTCATGGCATTCAACAGCGACCTCGGAAATCGGTTCGAGTTCACGCAGGACAAGTGGGCGAACAACGCCGGCTTCCCGAAGGTGCCGGCCGGCGCCCGCGCCCCCGGCGTTGACCTCGTCATCGGCCAGACCCCGAGCGACGGACCACGCCCGCCGATCGAGGGCGCGGACAAGTGGGCATCGCGCCGGAAGCCGACGGGCCACTTCCATGTCGTCGACGCCATCCCCCGCGCCGTCACGACGCGCGGCGGCGCCTACTTCTTCATGCCGTCGCTCTCCTTCCTCCGCAGCCTCTGAGCGCCCGCCAACACCGCTCCGTTGCAGATTAACGAGTAAAAACAACTACTTAGAGCGTTTCCGCGCTTTGCTGAATCGTTGGGGATTCCCATGAGTCGACTGATGTGATTCAAGATTGATGCTGGAGGGGAGGCCAGCATTGATGGCGAGACCTCTTTCGAACGATCTACGGGAACGGGTGGTTGCGGCGGTTCGCGAGGGCGCGAGCTGCCGGGTGGTTGCGGGCCGCTTCGGGGTGGCGGTCTCGAGCGTGGTGAAGTGGTCGCAGCGGGCGCGGCGGACCGGCTCGGTGGCGCCGGGAAAGATGGGCGGGCATCGCCGGCCGATCCTCGAGCCTCACCGGGAGCTGATCCTCGCGCGGCTGAGGGAGCGGCCCGAGACGACGCTTCTCGAGATGCGCGAGCTGCTCGTCGCCGAGCGCGGGGTGCGGGTGTCGCTCGACACGATCTGGCGGTTCCTGCGTGCCGAGCGGCAGACGTATAAAAAAAGGCCTGCTGGCGAGCGAGACCGAGCGGCCTGACGTGGCCCGCTGTCGGGTGCGCTGGCAGCGCCACCAGGCGCGCATCGACCCACGCCGGCTGGTCTTCGTCGACGAGACCTGGACGCGGACCAACATGGGCGCGTTGCGCGGCTGGGGCCCGAAGGGCGCGCGGCTCCGGGGACAGGTCCCCTTCGGCAACCGCAACACCATGACCTTCATCGCCGGCCTGCGGCACGACCGGATCGACGCACCGATGCTGATCGACGGCGCGATCGACGGGGCTTCGTTCCGGGCCTGGGTCGAGCAGGCGCTGGTGCCGACGCTGCGGCCGGGCGACGTCGTGGTGCTCGACAATCTCGGCGTGCACAAGGGCCCGGCGGTCCGCGCCGCCATCCGAAAGGCCGGCGCCCATCTCCTCTTCCTGCCCGCCTACAGCCCGGACCTGAACCCCATCGAAAAGGTCTTCGCCAAGCTCAAACACCTCCTGCGCAAGCTGGCACGTCGTACGAAGGCCGAAGTGCTCCATGCCATCGGAGAAATCCTCGAAAGCTACACCCCGCAGGAATGCTCGAACTACCTCGTCAGCTCAGGATACGCTTCCGTCTAAACCGGAACCGCTCTAATGCGCAGGCTATAAGTTCTCAATACCAAAGACTTGACCCCCGTCGCACGCGTGCGACGGGGCGACTTCCTTGCGCCGCCAGACCCATGATCCCAGCTCTTGGCAAGGCGGCCGAAGGAGGGTGCGCTGCCGCGCCCGGCGCACCTTGCCACTGGTGAGCACGAACCGCTTCCGCTAGCGTGAGCGGGCGCAGCATCCGGGCCCCGCTCATGCAGATTTACCTGCCCATCGCCGAGGTGTCCGTCAACGGCCTCGGGCTTCTCGTCATCGGCACCATGGTCGGCCTCCTCTCGGGGATGTTCGGGGTCGGCGGCGGCTTCATCCTGACCCCGCTCCTCTTCTTCATCGGCATCCCGCCAGCGGTCGCCGTCGCCTCCGCGGCCAACCAGATCGCCGGCTCGTCCTTCTCCGCGTTCCTCGCCCACTGGCAGCGCCGCACCGTCGACTTCCGCATGGGCACCGTTCTCCTCGTCGGCGGCATCCTCGGCTCGGCGGGCGGCGTGCAGATCTTCGAGGCCCTGCGCCAGCAGGGCCAGTTCGAACTCGTCGTCAGCCTGCTCTATGTCGTCATGCTCGGCACCATCGGCGGCCTGATGCTGCTCGAAAGCCTGCGGGCGATCCGCCGGCGCAGGGATCCGAACGCGGTCCTCATCGCCCGCAAGCGCCACACCTGGGCCCACGGCCTGCCGCTGAAGATGCGCTTCCGCACCTCGAACCTCTACGTCAGCGCCATCCCGCCCTTCGTCATCGGTGCGCTCGTCGGCATCCTCGCGGCGATCATGGGCGTCGGCGGCGGCTTCATCATGGTGCCGGCGATGATCTACCTGATCGGGATGCCGACCAAGGTCGTCGTCGGCACCTCGGTCTTCCAGTTCCTCTTCGTCACCGGCTTCACCGCCGTCCTCCACGCGGTGCAGAGCGGCTCGGTCGACGTGCTGCTCGCCCTCATCCTCCTCGTCGGCGGCGTCATCGGCGCGCAGATCGGCGTCGGCCTCGCCGCCCGGCTGCGCGCCGAGCAACTCCGCATCGGCCTTGCCCTCCTCGTCGTCGGGGTCTGCCTCAAGCTCGCCTCCGACCTGGTGGTCCGCCCGGCCGAGCTCTATTCGCTCTCGGGGCTTCCTGAGCGGTGCTCCGCGCCCTCGCGCTCGTCCTGCTCCTCGCGCTGCCGGCAGCGGCCCCCGCGCAGGAATCGGTCGTCACCGGGGTCTCGACCGACAATATCTCGCTCAATGCCAACTTCGACGGCTCCGAGCTCTTCGTCTTCGGCGCGGTCCGCCGCGACGCGCCCCCACCGACCGACTCCGGGCCGCTCGACATCATCATCACCGTCAAGGGTCCGCCGCGGGCGGTCACGGTGCGGCGCAAGGACCGCCGCTTCGGCATCTGGGTCAACAACGCCACCGTCGTCGTCCGCGCCGCCCCGAGTTTCTACGCCATCGCCAGCACCCGGCCGACCGACGCCATCCTCGACCAGACCGACCGCCTGCGCTACGGTATCGGCATGGATGAGGCCGTCCGCCGGGTCAGCGGCCACCCGACCATCGCCGACACCGCAAGCTTCACCGACGCCGTCGTCCGCATCCGCGAGAGGACGGGCAGCTACTCCGTGCTGGACGACGGGGTGACGGTCGCCGAGGACACGCTCTTCCAGACCCGCATCGACATGCCTGCCAACCTCGTGGAGGGCGATTACGCGGCCGAGTTCTTCCTCGTCCGCGACCATCAGGTCATCAGCTCCGCCGCGACGATCATCCGCGTCGAGAAAACCGGCATCGAACGCTGGCTCTTCAACCTATCGCGCAACGAGCCCCTGCTCTACGGCCTTATGTCCGTCGGTCTGGCCCTCCTCGCCGGCTGGCTCGCCAACGCCGCCTTCCGCCTCGGCCGCCGCTAGTCAAGACTAGAGCATTTCCGAGGTCTGAGGGAATCGCAGGGGATTCCCCTACGATGTGGATCGGCATGGAATGTTGACCCTGTGAGCGGCGGGATTGGAGTGCGCCCCTGTCGCTGGACAGGATCAAGCGGCGGTTTTGACAGGGTTGCGGGCGTTGCGGTCCTCGAACTGGATGGGGCTGAGATAGCCCAGGGCGGAATGTAGTCTTCTCGCGTTGTAGACCTCGTCGATGAAACGGGGAAGGTCGACGGCGACGTCGTCGTAGGGTAACCATCCGGCGAGGGCCGCGGTCAGGTAGAGCTTGCGGCTTCGCCTGATGTCCAGTTGCAGGGTAGGAATTGTTGAGCCGTGATGCCGGGGTGCCGGCAATGCGGTCGAGGACATCTGCGAGCCAGGCTTGCGGGTCGACATCGTTGAGCTTGGCGGTGGCGATCATGCCGTACATGAAGGCGGCTCTCTCGCCGCCGCGGTCGGACCCTGCGAAGAGCCAGGCCTTCCGGCCGAGAGCGATGCCGCGCAGGGCGCGTTCGGCGGCGTTGTTCGTCAGGCAGGCGCGGCCGTCGGCGAGGAAGCCGGCGAAGCCGTCCCAGCGCTTCAGCATGTAGTCGATCGCCTTGGCGACCGGGGCATGGCGCGAGAGCCTGGCCCGCTCCTGGCGCATCCAGGTCTCGAGGTCGGCAACCAGAGGGGCGACCTGCTCCCGTTGACCTTTCCCCGCGATTAGGGCCGCGGTGAACTGGAATCCGCCGGTTTGAATTGGGCGATGAGCGGCAGCGCGGAGCCCGCAAGAGGCTCAAGCGCTGCAGCGGCGGTGTTGGTGAGGACCTCCATTGGGGTGCGGTAGCCGAGCGCCGAATGGGGGCGCTCGGTGTTGTAGTGGTGGCGCCATCGCTCGATCTCCTCGCGGGCATGGCGCAGCGAGCGGAACCAGTGCAGGTTCAGGCACTCGTCGCGCAGCTTGCCGTTGAAGCTCTCGACGAAAGCGTTCTGGACCGGCTTGCCCGGCTCGATGAACCTGAGGCGGACGCCGGTCCGCTCGGACCAGTCGAACATGGCGCGGCTCGTGCCCTCGGGGCCGTTGTCGAGGACGATCTCCTCGGGCAGGCCGTGGAGCAGCGCCAGATCGTCGAGGTGGCGCGCCACCCGCGCGCCGGAGATCGAGACGTCGACGATCTGGCCGGGGCAGATCCGGCTGTGGTCGTCGACGATGTTCAGCACCCGGAAGCGACGGCAGTCCGCCAACTGGTCGCTGACGAAGTCGAGCGACCAGCGCTGCATCGGCCGCTCCGGCACCTGCGGGGCGATGCGGTCGCGCCGTGGCAGCTTGCGGCGCTTCTTCGTCCGCACCTGCAGGCCTTGCTCGATGTAGAGCCGGTAGGTTCGCTTGCGGTTCGCGGCCAGTCCCTCGCGCCGCAGCATCGCGTGCAGCCGGAGATAGCCGTAGCGGCGGTTCTCCGAGGCCAGCTCCTTGAGACGGCCGACGACCGCCTCGTCGTTCTTTGGCGCAGGCAGGTACTGCTGCACCGATCGCGATAGACCCACGATCCGGCAACTCCGGCGTTCGCTGAGACCCAGCGCGTTCATCAGGAAGCCCACGGCTCGTCTCCTGGCCATGGGCTCACCAATGTTTTCCAAGCAGTTCCTTCATCGCCGACATGTCCAGCACCTGGTCCGCGACGATCCGCTTCAGCTTGCCGTTCTCCGCCTCGAGCTCGCGCAGCCGCTTCGCGTCGCTTGCCTCCATCCCGCCGTACTTCTTCCGCCAGGTGTAGAACGTCGCGCTGCTGATGGCGTGCCGCCGGCAGATGTCGTCTACCTTGGCGCCGGCCTCGTGCTCCTTCAGCACGCCGATCACCTGCTCGTCACTGAAACGCTTGTGCTTCATTGGGTCTTCCTCCTCGTCGATCTAAGGGCGGAAGATTCCAGCTCGCAATGGCCCGGATACCGGGGGAAAGGTCAACGGAGCGTGGCGCGAGAGGCCGGACCGCTCGAGGCGCATCCAGGCCTCGAGGTCGGCGACCAGCGGGGCGATCTCGGCCCGCCGGACCGCGAGACGGGCGCCGGCGTCGAGGCCGTTGATCGCACGCTCGGCGTCGAAGACGGCGTCGATGCGGGTGACGGCCTCGCGGGCGAGCGGCGAGATCGCCGGCGCCTGACTGCCGCGGCGGGCGGAGGCGGCGATGTCGGCGAGTTCGAAGAACTTGCGCCGGGCGTGCGCCCAGCAGAGCGCCTCGGTCACCGGATCCGGGGGAGCGGTCCGGCGCGTAGAGCGAGCCGAAGCCGGCATAGGCGTCGGCTTGGAGGATGCCGCTCCAGCCGGCGAGATGCGCCGCCGGATGCTCGCCACGCCGGTCGCGGGAGTAGCGGTAGAGCGCGGCAGGCGGGGCGCCGCCGCCGAAGGGGCGGTCGTCGCGGACGTAGACCCAGAGCCGGCCGGTGTCGGTCCTGCCCTTCGCGAGCACCGGCACCGGGGTGTCGTCGCCATGCAGCCGCTCGGCGCCGAGAACATGGGCGGCGATCCGGTCGTGCAGCGGCGCGAGCGCCGCGGCGCAGGCGCCGACCTGGTCGGCGAGCGTCGAGAGGCTGAGCTCGACGCCTTCGCGGGCGTAGCGCTCGGCCTGGCGGTTCAGCGGCTGATGCTGGCCGAACTTCTCGAACAGGATCGTCGCCAGCAGGTTCGGCCCCGCCCAGCCGCGCGGCGTCGGGTGGAACGGCGCCGGCGGCTGGCTGATCCTCTCGCAGTCCCGGCAGGTGAACTTCTCCCGCACGGTCTGGATCACCTTCCAGCGGCGCGGGATCACCTCCAGCGTCTCGGTGACATCCTCGCCGAGCTTGACGATCCGGCCCGAGCCGCAGGCCTCGCAGCAGGCGGGCGCCGGGACGACGACGCGCTCGCGCGGCAGGTGCGCCGGGAAGGGCTTGCGCGCCGGCCGCCGGCGCTCCCGCGCGGGCGCCGGCTACCGGGGCGTCGAGCGCCTCGGCGGCAAGATCGTCCTCGGTCGCCGTGGCCTCGAGTTCCTCGAGCTGCAGTTCCAGCTGGTCGAGCAGCCGCGCCTTGCGCTCCGACCGCGTCCCGTAGAGCGCCCGCCGCAGCTTCTCGATCTCGAGCCTGAGCGCCGCGATCATCGCCTCGGCGCTCGCCAGCACCGCCCGGTCCCGCGCCGCCTCGGGCGCCTTCGCTTCGGCGGCCGCGGCGCGCGCCTCGGCCGCCGCAAGGGCGGTGCGCAAGGGCGTCGATCTCGCTCGGCTCGGTGCTCATGCCCGAGTTTATCGCGCCTCACCAATGCGTTGGAGCGAAATCGACGCTGCGGCCGACGAAATCACCCGGCGGCGGACGGCCGCCAGGTGTGCCGCGGGTTCCGCCAGTCGATGCCTTCGAGCAGATAGCCGAGCTGCGCCGCCGACACCGCTACCGCCCCGTCCGCCGGCGTCGGCCAGATGAACCGGCCATGGTCGAGCCGCTTCACGTAGAGCGACATGCCGACCCCGTCGTGCCAGAGCACCTTCATCAGCTGCCCGCGCCGGCCCCGGAAAGCGAAGAGATCGCCCGGCATGCGGATCGCGCTTCAGACCCTGCTGGACCAGGAGCGCCAGCCCGTTCATGCCCTTGCGCATGTCGGTCGCCCCGCCCGCCAGCCAGACCTTCGCCCCCGGCGGCAACGCGATCATGCCCGCTCCAGCACCGACGACCAACCGCGCCAGCGCGACCGCGTCGATCCCGGCGCCGACGACATCCGACGCCCGTTCGTCAGCACGATCTCGATCCGATCTGCGCGAGGCTCCGCACCCTGGCCCGCCGGCGCAGCCCTCGGCGGTGGGGCGACGAGCAACGGCGCGAAGCTCGGTCTCATCCTCCCCGAGCCGTCCCCTCCCGGTGCAGCCGCCGCCACGTCGTCAGCAGCGACCGCGAGATCCCGTGCGCCCGAGCCGTCGCCGAAACCAGCCGACGTCCGGAAAAGCTCTCCTCGACGATCCGCAGCTTCTCCGCCTCGCTCCAACGCCGACGCCGACCGGTATCGACGATCTCCAGCACCGTGACCTGAGGTCTGTCCATATGGCTGCCCATAAGGGCAAGTAGCACCGTCCGCCCCCGCCGGTGCAGACGGTCCCCGCCGGAGGCTTACTCGTCGGCGGGCCATAGACCGCAGGACAGTCCTTCCACCGGCACCCCGACTTCAGGACATGGATGATCCCGGAGATCACCCGACGGTCATCCACCCGCCGCGCGCCGGCTGGTTCGTCGGCAGGAGCGGCGCAATCGCCACCCATGCTCCATTGGAAAGCCAAAACTCCCCTGCCATCGCATCTCCTCCGGCTCACTTCTGCATATGAATCAGAGAGACGATGCATCTTCAATGCGTTGATTGAGTTCTCACCCTAGAGCTTCAGCACGGCCAGCGAGGCAAGCCTTGCCAGCGCCCAGGTGGGAATTGCGCAAGCCGACGCCCAGCGCGTCGAGGCCGAGGTGGTGCGCGACGAAGCGGTCAAGACCCGAGACCGGGCGGTCCGCTGGCCGGCCGCGGCGCGTCAACCCAAGCGGCCGCCGACGAGACGGTCTCCAACGCCGCTGCAGCGCAAGCGCGGGTCACCGTGGCGGTGCAGTCGCAGAGCGTCGCACAGGCCCAGCTTCACGTAGTGGGGGCGCAGATCGCCACCGTCGACCTGCAGCTGCGTCGTGCAGAGGTGCAGGCGCTGGTGACCGGCAAGGTGATCGAGCGCAACGCCACGGTCGGCAACATCGCTAGCGCCGCTGCTGATCCGATGTTCACATTGGTGCACGACGGCAAGCTCGAACTGCGGGCCGACGTTGCGCAGCAGGACCTCCTGCGCCTCGCCGCCGGGCCAGCGCGACGAGATCACCGTGGTCGGCGCGGCGCAGCCGCTGGCGGGCGAGGTCCACCGGGTCGAGCCCAGCGTCAGCAGCACCACCCGGCTCGAACGAGTCAGGATCACCGTCGACAACTCTTCGTTGGTCCGGACCGGCATGTTCGCCCAGGCGACCATCTTTCTTCGCGAAGCGGATGCGCTATCGCTGCCGGTCTCGGCGGTGAGCGACACCGGCGACGGCGCCAGCGTGCTAGACTTCTTCAGCCCGGCTGAATGCGCCAACTACTTCGCCGCAGCCGGATACGATCCGGACTGATGGGATTCCACTCTAGAGCGGAATCCGAGCTGATTGAATCTGGGGATTCCCTGATGCGCGGGTTCTGAGTCAAGCGGTCTGCCGGAGGGGAGGCCGGCAGGCATGTCGAAAGCGCTCTCTGTCGATCTTCGCACACGGGTCCTCGCGGCGGTCGCAACGGGGGCGACGCATCGGGAGGCCGCATCGCGGTTCGGGGTTAGCGCCGCGAGCGTGAGCCGGTGGCGGCGTCTGGAGCGGGAGAAGGGCGACCTGCGCCCCGGCCCGCTCGGCGGGGATCGCCGTTCGGGCCGGATCGAGGCTCAGGCCGACCTGGTGCTCGGGCTGCTTGCCGAGACGCCGGACCTCACGGTGGAGGAGCTGCGCGCGGCGTTGGCGAGCCGCGGCCATACCTTCGGCTACGGCACGCTGCACCGGTTCTTCGCCCGCCGCCGGATCACGCGCAAAAAAAGACCGCGCACGCCAGCGAGCAGCACCGACCCGACGTCCTGAAGCGGCGCGAGGCCTGGTTCGAGGGCCAGCCCGACCTCGATCCGGAACGGCTGGTCTTCATCGACGAGACCTGGGCGAAGACCAACATGGCCCGCACCCACGGCCGCGCCCCACGCGGGATGCGCCTGCGGGTCGGCGTGCCGCACGGCCACTGGAAGACCACCACCGTCGTCGCCGCCCTCACGCTCCGCGGCATGATCGCGCCCTTCGTCCTCTCCGGGCGCTCGGCATGAGCGGGGTGTCGAAGAGCCAGGTGAGCCGGCTCTGCGCCGAGATCGACGAGCGGGTCACGGCGTTCCTCGATCGGCCGCTGGAGGGCGACTGGCCCTGCCTCTGGATCGACGCGACCTACCTGAAGGTGCGCCAGAACGGGCGTATCGTCTCGGTGGCCGTCATCATCGCCGTTGGCGTCAACACGGACGGCCGGCGCGAGGTGCTCGGCATGGACATCGGCCCCTCGAGGCCGAGCCCTTCTGGACGGGCTTCCTCCGCAAGCTCACCCGCCGCGGCCTGCGCGGGGTGAAGCTCGTCATCTCCGACGCCCACGAGGGGCTGAAGGCCGCGATCTCGAAGATCCTCAGCGCCACCTGGCAGCGCTGCCACGTCCACTTCATGAGAACGCGCTCGCCATGCCGGCAAGAGCGGCCGGCGTGTGGTCTCGGCCTTCGTCGCCACCGCCTTCGCCCAGGACGACGCGGACAGCGCCAAGCAGCAGTGGCGCCGCGTCGCCGACCAACTGCGGCCGAAGGTCCCGAAGCTCGCCGCGCTGATGGACGAGGCCGAGCCCGACGTGCTGGCCTACATGACCTTTCCCAGCAGCACCGGGCGAAGCTGCACTCCACCAATCCGCTCGAGCGGGTCAACGGCGAGATCAAGCGCCGCACCGAGGTCGTCGGAAATTCTTTCCCAACGAGGCCGAAATCACCCGACTGGTCGGCGCCATCCTTCTCGAGAGAACGACGAGTGGGCCGTCCAGCGCTCCCGCTACATGACCCTTGAGACAATCGCCCCCATCCCCGATGATCCCAAAATCAGTCTGCCTCCCATGGCGGACTGATCGACCCGGCCTAAGCCGGAGCTCGCAATGGACCTCGCCAGATACACTACGGCAGGGGACACGACCTGAAGCAGGTCGTGTCCCTCGGGCTTCAGGTCGATTTGCAGGCGCCGAAATGGCCAGGGCTCTGCTGGGCAAGCCAACGCACAAAACCACCAACATATCTAGCTGTGCCTTGGCAGGAGGTCCCAGGCTTTTACAAGAGCCTTTCTGACGGCACCGTTGCCCACCTCGCTCTCCGCTTGCTCATACTCACGGGTGTCAGGTCCGGCCCGTTGCGGTTCCTCCGTGAGGATCAGACGCACGGCACGATCTAGACGATATCGCGCAAGCTGGCACGTACCTCCGGCGAAGACCCTTTTCGTCCAGCGCAAGATCAGCGGCATCGCGCTTTTGTGCGTGCGGATGCGCGCGAAGCTGCCAGTCTACGCATTGGCGGCACGCCATGCAGAAGGCAACTCTGCAACCACGCTGGCGGGTGATCCGCACACCATCGACAGGGAGGACGTGACATGAACCGACGACAGGCCATTCGCTTGACCGCTGCGGCCGCCGCCGCGGGTCTTGCGCTGCGCGGCAACCGGGCCGCGGCTGCCGGAGCGACGGACGCCTGGCAATTCACCTTCACCTCGCTCGAGGGCGATCCGATGCCCTTCTCGCGCTGGCGCGGCAAGGTGCTTCTGGTGGCCAACACCGCGTCCTTCTGCAGCTTCACCCCGCAATACGAGGAGCTGGTCACGGTCTGGCAGGACTACGGCGAAAACGGCCTGGTCGTCGTGGGCGTTCCCTCGACCGACTTTCGCCAGGAATACGAGGAGGCCGGCAAGATCAAGGACTTCTGCGAGCTCACCTACGGTGTCGACTTCCCGATGACCGAGCCCCTGCATGTCGTCGGTCCGGACGCCGACCCTTTCTTCAAATGGGCGGAAGCCGAGACCGGCCATCGCGTCGGATGGAACTTCAACAAGTATCTTGTCGGACGGGACGGGCAGATCATCACCTGGATGCCGAGCAGACTGAAACCGACGTCGCCCGAGGCGCGCGCGGCGATCGAGGCGGCACTGGCCTCCACGCCCGCATGAGCCCATCCCGCATCGCCCTTGTGCTGGGGCTGCTCGGCCTCGTGCCTTTTGCCGGATTCGCGATCGCCGCCTGGCTGACGCCCAATATCGGCCTGCGGTACACGTTCCTTCAGGCAGAGATCCTGTGGGCGGCGATCATCTTGTCCTTCATGGCGGGGGCCCGCTGGGCCTTCACCCTGACGCGGCCGAGCCCCGACCCTTGGCGGGTGATGGCCTTCGGTCTTGTTCCCGCACTGTCACTCGTGGCGTCGTTTCTGCCCGTCGGCTGGGCTGTGCTGCTGCTCGCCTCCGGGTTCATCGGCCTCCTGGCGTCGGAGCTGATGTCCGGCGCGCGCCACGAGGCCCCGGAATGGTATCCGCCGTTGCGGATCTTCCTGACGCTCGGCGCACTGGTCTGCCTGAGCGCCGTAGCCGTTCTTTAGGGCCGCGCCCTGCTCGGGGCCGTCCACGCAGTTCAGCACAGTCGAGCCCCCTGCCCTCCCACTCGACCGGGACTGGTTGAGGATGCCCGGTGGACAGCCGTCGCCCCGGCCCTACCTGTCGGATCATGAAAACAGTGACGGTTTGGTTCGACGGCGATTGCCCGCTCTGCACCCGGGAGATCGCCCTTATGCGCAGACTTGACCGACGCGAGGCGATCACCTTCGTCGATCTTTCGGGTGGGGCCGGCGCATGTCCGGTGGACCGCCGGGACCTTCTCGCCCGTCTTCATGCGGAGGAAGATGGTCGGCTCGTATCCGGCGCGGAAGCCTTTGCCGCCATGTGGCGCGCAATACCGGTGCTGCGTCCGCTTGGTCTCCTCGCGCGCAACCCGACCGTTCTTGACCTTCTCGAGCGCGGCTATCTGCGCTTCCTGAAAGTTCGGCCGAAACTGCAATCGTGGCTCCGGCGCAGGGAGACGAAGCGTGCGCCAGCGGCCTGAGCCGATCCGGCCCGGACCAGGTCAGGAATCCGTCTGGGACTATCCGCGCCCACCCCGGTTGGAGGCAGTGGCGGAACGCATCACAGTACGATTCGCAGGCGAGACGATCGCTGACACGGCCCAAGCCTGTCGCGTGCTGGAGACCAGCCATCCCCCGGTTTACTACCTGCCGCCGAACGATATCCGCATGGATCTCGTCATCGCCGCGCCAGGGCAATCCTTTTGCGAATTCAAAGGATACGCCTCCTATGTGAGTTTGGTCGCGAACGGACGGCGGTCCGAACGCGCGGGTTGGTACTACGCCAAACCGACCAAAGCCTTCGGCGCCCTTGCCGGATACATCGCGTTCTATGCCTCGCGCGTGGATGAGGCCCGCGTCGGAGAAGAGGTCGTCGACCCGCAGTCCGGCGATTTCTACGGCGGATGGATCACCTCTCGGATAGTCGGCCCCTTCAAAGGTGCGGCCGGAACCCTCGGCTGGTGACGCTGGCTGGTTTGAAGATCGACCATGGGACCGAGCTGGTCCATCCGCACTGAGGGCGGGAGGGCTGACAGCGCCGCAGTTCATGATCCATCGCTCGTCACATCGATGAGACCATCGACGACAACCTGCACATGCTTGCTTTCCCTTCGCTCGGGTCGACGAGAGCATTGCCTTTCTTGGAGTGCGGCGCGAGCAGAAGTTTCCTGCAGTCCCGCAAAGGCTCCTCAAGTCCTCAATCGGTTTCACTTTACGGCGCCAGCCACTCGCACGCAGTCAGCCGCACCAACCTGCGATGCGACGAAACCTGCGCCGCCCATCACCACCTTGCGGCCCTAAATGTTTCCCGCAACGCCTCCACCGAGCGCCTCGACCACGTTCTCCGGAACCGGCAAGGAGACGCTTCGTGGAGCAGTTCATTATTGCATCCTGGGTTCAGGCCGCACGCCCGGATCTCGAACGGGTCTCGAAGAGCCGTCCAACCAGCGTTTCGCGAAGCTGGTCGCCTTCCCGGTCAATGAAGAGGGCGTCGAGATTCTGTCTGCGCGCAAGTTCGGCCCCCTCCAAGCTTCCTCGCACCATGAGCGCGGTCGCCCAGGCGTCTGCGACCACGCAGGTCGCCGCAACGACCGTGACCGAGGCGGGAGGCGCCGAGAGCGGTCCGCCGCGCGCCGGGTCCATGGTGTGCGAGAGCCGCCTGCCGCCGACATCAACCCAATGCCGGTAGTCGCCCGACGTCGCGACCGCCGCATCGTGGAGCGCGATGACGGAATGCGGCGTGCGACGCTCCCGGTCGGGCGCCTCGACCGCCACGACCCACGGCTCGCCATCCGGGCGCAGTCCCTTCGCGCGCATCTCGCCGTCGATGCCGACAAGGGCGGACGCAATTCCGAAGCCGACAAGCGTCTCGGCCAGGCGATCGACGCCGTAGCCCTTGGCAATCCCGTTCAGATCAAGCGCAATCGGGGCTCGCTTGCGCACCCGACCCGCGATCTTGTCGAGTTCGAGCAGTTCACCTGCGGGCCTGCGCGGCGCGGTCATCGCCGCGCAGATGCGGTCAGGGACTGCGGCTTCTGGTCCGAATCCCCAGGCGGTCACCGCGTCGCCCATTCCGATATCGAAGGCTCCGCCCGAGGCTTGCCCGATCTCGAGCCCGATGCCCAGGACGTGCAGCAGCCGGCTGGGCGCCGCCACCCAGTCCCCAACCGGGGCCGCATTGAGACGCATCAGATCGCTGCCGGGCTTCCACGTGGACATCTGCGCGTCCACCTCATCGACCGCCGCCTGAAGCGCAGCTCGGACCGGCGCCGGGTCGAAGCCGGGAGCCGTGTGGAACAGCGCGGACCAGCGCGTGCCCATGGTGGGGCCGTGCAGCGCGTGGCGCACGAGGTCAGTAGACATCTTCGACATACCGTCCCTCCGCCTTCAGCTCGACCGGCGTAAGCCCGACGGGCGCGAGGATGTCGGCGAGCGCGTGGGCGACCCCCGCCGCCATGTCGCGACCGCCGCAGACCATCACGCGCGCGCCGTTGCGGACAAGCCGGGCGACCTCTTCGCCCTCGGCGCGCAGGGCATCCTGCACATAGTGGGGCCGGGCGCCCCGCGAGACCGCCGTGACGAGCCGCTGGAGGCGTCCAGCGGTCTGCCAGACGGAGAGCTCCTCGCCATAGAGGAAGTCGCTGTCGGGGTGGCGCATCCCGAAGAACAGATGGATGGGCCGACGCCGTGCATTGGCGCGCACGAAACCGGCGAGCGGGCCGATACCGGTTCCCGCCCCGATCAGGATCAGCGGCGCGCGATCCTGGCCGGCCCGGAAACCGGGGTTCCGTCGGAGGAATGCGGCCACGGCGTCGCCGGGTTCGAGCGCCATGAGCTGGCCCGAACAGAGGCCGCCGGGGTGTTTCCTGACCACGATCTCGACGAAACCGTCGCGGTTGCCGGAAGCGAGCGAATAGAACCGCGGCACGGCGGAGCCCTCGGGCACGATGCCGAGAAGGTCGCCCGCAGCGAAGCGCGCGAAGCCACGTCCCGTCAGGCGCTGCCAGATCGTCGCGCGCGGCATGGCGAAGCGCAGGATCGCGGTCGGCGCCTGCACCTCAACGCCGTAGTCGCGGCGCGAGACCAGCGCCAACGTCTCGGTCGCGGGCAGAACCGGTTGGTGGGCCAGTTCCAGTTCGATCCCCAGGGCCTGCCCGAGGGCGCGGCCCCAGCGCGCGAAATCCTGCGGCGACTGGCGGTCGACCGTGTCGAACGGCAAGAGTTCGGACCAGCCCTTCGCCTCGGCCGCCGCCGCAACGGCCTTCGCGAAGGCGCAATAGGCGGGGAAGCTGCGGTCGCCGAAGCCAAGCACGGCCACGGCCGAGTCGGGCGCTTGGTCGAGCGCCTCAAGCCGATCGAGGAAGCCCTTGGCCGAGGCCGGTGCATCGCCGTCGCCATAGGTCGCCGCGAGGACGATGATGCGCTTGGCGCGCGCGTAGCGGTTCGGCGCGAAAGTCGACATCGGCGCCGCGTGGACGCTCTGGCCGGCCTCGGCCAGCGCCGCATGCAGCGTCGCGGCAAAGCCCCAGGTGCTGCCGCCCTCGCTGCCGACGAGCAGGATCGTCTCGGCCCGGGCCGCCGGCTGGTTGCCGCGGATGCGCGGCCGTGCGCGCCGACCCGCCAGCCAGATCAGCACGCCGGTGCCGCCCATCGCGGGCACGCCGAGCGCCATGAGCCCCAGCACCAGCCCAAGCGTGGCGGCGCCCTGGCCGGTATGCAGCA
The DNA here is from genome assembly GCA_963798235.1 of uncultured Alphaproteobacteria bacterium. GTDB lineage: Bacteria > Pseudomonadota > Alphaproteobacteria > Rhodobacterales > Rhodobacteraceae > Amaricoccus. The sequence goes on from CAWCSN010000009.1 coordinate 27,852, forward strand.
TGTAGATGGTCTCCGAGACGCGCTCCCATGCCGGTCAGGTCGGCCCAGCTCAGCAGCGCCCCCGTGCCCTGGTCGAGATACCCGGTGCCCCGGTCGGTCTTCAGCGTGAAGACGTCGGTCGCGTCTCCGGGATAAGGAAAGCTCAGCTCGCGCAGTTCCGCGACCGGCGTGTCGCCCAGCATCGCCATCTCGGCGAGCGCCACGCCGGTCTCGCCGCTCACCTCGGCCGGGATGGCCAGTATGGCGCCGCTGTCGGGGAGCAGGTCGAAGGTGGAGGCCGTCATCCACAGGGCGGTGGCGGAGGACAGGAAAAGGCCAAGCACCGCGATCCGAGCGATCTCGACATGAAGCCGGCCGGGGAGCGGTCCGCGCAGGGGCGCGAACCAGCGCCGCCAGCCTCCCGCGCGCCGCGCGACCAGCGCCGCGCCGGACAGCGACAGCACCAGCATCGCCGCCGCCGCCGCCGCCATGGCGATGCGGCCGGCATCGCCCAGGAACAGCGACCGGTGCAGGTTGGTCAGCCAGCGCTCGACCGGGTTGGGGTCGGCCGAGGCCACGCCCTGCCCGGTGGCGGGGTCGATGACGGCGGCGCCGGGCGCGCCGTGATCGAACCAGTAGGCGGTGATCCGTCCCGACGGCGCGCGGCGGATCTGCTCGACGCCCGGATAGGCGGCCTGGATGCGCTCGGCGAGGGCGGCGACGCTCAGCCCCGCCTCGGCCTGCGGCGCGGCGAGCCGCTCGGCCGCCGGGAAGACCGACAGCGCCGCGCCGCTGAGCGCGAGCACCGTGACGAGAGCCAGGGCCAGCAGACCCGGCCAGCGATGAAGAGCGCGGATCATGGCCTCGTCCCCTCACATGCCGTAGGCGAAGCTGGCGACGTAGCGACGCCCGCGCACGGGCGTGCCCGCGCCAGCCGTCGTCAGCGGCACGGCGATCTCGTTCGGGCTGTCGCGCATGTTCTCGACGGCGGCGTCGACATGCAGGGTGTAGCCCGCGTCGAACAGCGCATCGGCGAGGTCGAGCGTGATCTCGAGCGTCCGGCCCGCGCCCACGCTGGCGCCGGTGATGCCGTTGATCTGCGCCGTGTCGCCGCCGGTCGCGCGGTACCAGTCGGTCAGGTGCTGGTAGTATTTGGACTTGCCGCCGGCCATCCAGAGGCTGCCCACATAGGCGCCCGAGGCGTCGGTGACGTAGAGCGCGAGATAGGCGCCATCGCCGCCATAGCTGTTGAGCGTCGTGGTCAGCGTGACCGGCCGCGCCATGGCGAGGCCGGGAAGCGTCAGCGCCGTGGTCAGCGCGAGCGTTGCGAGAAGCGATTTCATCGGGTGGGTCCTTGTTCGGGAGTTGTTTTCGAGCGGATTCAGTTCACCTGGACCTTGCGGCGGGGCGCCGGTCCCGAAGAGCCCGTTCTGCGGCGGTGCGACGGTGCCGGCGGGCGCGGGATTGGGCGGCGCCGCCACGGCATCGTCGTCGTCGTCATCATCGTCATCGTCGTCGTGACCACGCCGCGAGTTCTGCACGTAGCCGCGGTTGTCGTCGTCGTCATCGTCGCTGGCCAGGATGAGGGGCAGCGCCTGCGTCCTGTCCTCGAGGGGCGCCGCGACGTGCCGAGCGCTCTCGTCGGCGGTCGCATGCATGGCGCTCCAGGCCGGCAAGCCGATGGCGGCCGTGAGCGCCGTGGTGGCGACAAGAAGCGTGAGAGTCTTTCGCATGGCAGGGTCTCCTTTTCGTCTGCTGAGACCAATTTGGAGATCCGACCTGAGTGCTTCCTGACGGGGCGGCGATTTCCGCTTCAGCTTGCCGTCAGGAAGAACAGAGGCCCGTCGGGAACATGCCGGGTGAGCCGAAGAAGCCGCCGGTGTTGGAGCCGCAGTCAGGCGATATGCGGCGCATCATGCGGGCCGGCTTCAGTCATGCTCGCCTCCATCGCGATCCCGGTGCGGGCGACCGTCATCGTCGCCTTCGTAGTCGAGCTCGATCACCTGAAGCGTGGCGGGATGGATCGTCACCTCGATCCGGCGCCCCTCGGCGTCGCTGCCGTCGATCTCGTAGCAGCCGTCGTCGATCTTGATGCGGCGCACGAGCCAGCCGTTCTCTTCGGCCAGCCGCGCAACCGCCTCCCGCGGCTGCCAGTCGGCCATCGGCACGAAGCAATCATCGTCGGCCAAGGCCGCCCCGGCCAGAAGGACCCCGAGAGAAGCCGAGGATGGTCAGTGTCTTCTTCATGGGTCAGACTCCTCGCTGCGGCCATCTTGAGCAACTCATGTGCGGCAAAGCTGACGGGAGCCTGAAGCCGGGGACCACGTCGCGTCAGCCTCGCGTCAGCCGGGCAGATGATGAAGGGTCGTCGGGAGAGAAACGGAACCAGCCATGCGCATCCTTCTGATCGAGGACGACACCGTTCTGGGCGCTGCCGTGCGCGACCAGATCGCGGGCGACGGCCAGTCGGTGGACTGGGTCACGCGGCTGGATGCGGCCGGCGACGCGGTGCGCGGCGCGTCCTACGACCTGGTCCTGCTCGACCTGATGTTGCCCGACGGCCGCGGCATCGGGTTTCTCAAGATCCTGCGGGCCAGGGGCGAGGTGACGCCCGTGATCATCCTGACGGCGCTCGACCAGGTCTCGGACCGGATCGAAGGGCTGAACGCCGGCGCCGACGACTACCTCGTCAAGCCCTTCGACCTCGCTGAACTTTCGGCCCGGATCGGCTCGGTCGCCCGGCGCTACTCGGGCAATCCGAACCCGATCATCACGCACGGCCCGCTCGACATCGACCTCGCGTCCCGCAGCATCCGTCGCGACGGCAAGCCGGTCCAGTTGACCGCCCGCGAATGGGCGCTGTTCGAGGCGTTGCTGTCGCGCCCCGGCCAGCTTCTGTCCAAGGCGCAGCTGGAGGAGAAGCTCTACGCCTTCGACTCCGAGGTCGAGAGCAACACGATCGAGGTCCATGTCAGCCGATTGCGCAAGAAGCTGGGCTTCGGCGTCATCGAGACCGAGCGCGGCATGGGTTATCGTCTGGGCGCGCCATGAAGCTCCCGCGCAGCCTTCAGGCCCGGCTGGCGCTGTCGCTCGGCATCCTTCTGACCCTCCTGTGGATCGCCGCCGCCTCCGTGACCGCGATCATCCTCCGGCACGAGATGGACACGATCTTCGACTCGGCGCTGCAGGAGACCGCGCAGCGTCTCCTGCCGCTGGCGGTCGTCGATATCGTCGGGCGCGAGGAGGATGGCGTAACCCAGCGGCTCGGGACGATCCGGGCGCATGATGAGTTCTTCACCTACATCGTCCGTGACGCACAAGGGCGCATCCTGGTGCAATCGCACGCCGCGGATCCGGCAGTGTTCCCGGCATGGGACGGGCCGGGCTTTCGCCAGACCGCGACCCATAGGCTCTACAACGATGAGGCCCTGCAGGGCAGCATCCGGATCACCCTGGCCGAGCCGCTGGAGCACCGCGCGACAGTGGCGCGTGAAATCCAGATGGGCCTGGGATTGCCGCTTCTCGTCGTGGTTCCACTCGCCTTCCTCGCGATCGTCCTCGCGGTTCGGGCCAGTCTCGCCCCCCTGCGCCGCTTTCGGAACAGGCTCGCGGCGCGCAATGCACGGGATCTGTCGCCCGTGCCCGCTGAGGACCTCCCTTCCGAGATCGCACCGATGGCGTCGACCCTGAACAGCCTATCTGGACCGGCTGAAGGCGGCCTTCGACGCCGAGCGCAGCTTTGCCGCCAATGCCGCGCACGAGCTGCGAACGCCGCTTGCCGGGGCCATCGCGCAGGCGCAACGTCTGCGGTCGGAGACCCGGGACCCCGACGCGGCACGGCGCGGGGCCGAGATCGAGGAGGCGCTCAAGCGCCTGACACGGCTTTCGGAAAAAATGCTGCAACTTGCCCGTGCCGAGGGCGGACGCCTGCGAACTGGCGACCCCAGGGACTTGCGGCCGGTTCTTGCCCTTGTCGTGTCTGATTTCGCACGGTCCACACGCGCGGACCGGTTCGATCTGGTGATGTCCGACGCCGCCGTCCCGTCTGACCTCGACCCGGACACTTTCGGCATCTTGTGCCGCAACCTGATCGAGAACGCGGTGAAGCATGGAGCGCCGGGCGCCGTCGTCAAGATCGGGTTGACGGCGGAAGGGGTTCTGACGGTTGCAAACGAATGCCCAACGATTGCGCCGGCAGACCTGGAGAGGCTCACGTCCCGCTTCGAGCGGGGATCAGCGGCCGGCGCCGGTAGCGGTCTGGGATTGACCATCGTCCAAACAATCGCTGAACGAGCCGACTGCACGTTCACGCTCTCCTCACCAATCGGCGGCCAAGAGACGGGGCTTGAGGCAAGACTCGATGTTTCAGGCGGGACCGCCCCACCGACGTCGCCGCCGCCAGGCGGGCATTCGAACCCCACCGGCACTGATAACTCTCTAACAAGCTGCTGAAAATCGACTTTGGACGGCCGTTTTCGTCGACGTGATTGATACCGGTTGCGGACGATTTTGCTAAGCTCGACGAGAGGCCGCAAAAATCTACCCCGTATTGCCTCAAAACTGGCAACCTCTGAGTTTTTCAGCAGCCTGCTAATTTTGTTGGTGCCCGGGGGCGGATTTGAACCACCGACACGCGGATTTTCAATCCGCTGCTCTACCCCTGAGCTACCCGGGCGTGACGGCGGCGGGACCGCCGTCGGGGGGCTGACTAGGGCACCGGCGGAGCGGTGTCCAGCGGATTTTGGCGGTCCCGCCCCTATTCCGGCACGACCCGAACGGCGCCGCGCGCGGCGCTGGTCGCGAAGGCGGCGTAGGCGCGCAGCGCCGTGGTCACCTTGCGCTTGCGCGGCGCTGCGGGCTTCCAGCCGGCGTCTTCCTGGGCGGCGCGGCGATGCGCGAGCTCGGCGTCCGGCACGGCGAGGTGGATCGTCCGGCCGGGGATGTCGATCTCGATGGTGTCGCCCTCGCGGACGAGGCCGATGGTGCCGCCCTCGGCCGCCTCGGGCGAGACGTGGCCGATGGAGAGGCCGGACGAGCCGCCGGAGAAGCGGCCGTCGGTGACGAGGGCGCAGGCTTTGCCGAGGCCCTTCGACTTCAGGTAGCTGGTCGGGTAGAGCATCTCCTGCATGCCCGGACCGCCGCGCGGGCCCTCGTAGCGGATGAGGACGATGTCGCCGGGCTCGACCTTGTTGCCGAGGATGGCGTTCACCGAGGCGTCCTGGCTTTCGAAGACGCGGGCGCGGCCGGTGAACTTCAGGATCGACTCGTCGACGCCGGCGGTCTTCACGATGCAGCCGTCCTCGGCGAGGTTGCCATAGAGGACAGCGAGGCCGCCGTCCTTCGAGAACGGGTGGTCGGCGCTGCGGATGACGCCATTTTCCCGATCGAGATCAGAGATCTTCCCAGCGACGGGACTGGCTGAAGGCGGTCTGGGTGGGGACGCCGCCGGGGGCGGCCATGTAGAAGTCGCGGACCTTGTCGGAGCGGGTGCGGACGATGTCCCACTGGTCGAGGGCGGCGCCGAGGGTGGGGGCGTGGACCGTCGGCAGGTCGGACTGGAGGAGGCCGGCGCGGTCGAGTTCGCCGAGGATCGCCATGATGCCGCCGGCGCGGTGGACGTCCTCCATGTGGACGTCGGACTTGGCGGGGGCGACCTTGCAGAGGACGGGGACCTTCCGCGACAGGCGGTCGATGTCGTCCATGGTGAAGTCGCACTCGGCCTCGTGGGCGGCGGCGAGGATGTGGAGGACGGTATTGGTCGAGCCGCCCATGGCGATGTCGAGGGTCATCGCGTTCTCGAAGGCGCCCTTCGAGGCGATGGCGCGGGGCAGGACGGAGGCGTCGTCCTGCTCGTAGTGGCGGCGGGCGAGGTCGACGATCAGGTGGCCGGCCTCGACGAAGAGGCGGCGGCGGTCGGCGTGGGTGGCGAGGGTGGAGCCGTTGCCGGGGAGGGAGAGGCCGAGGGCTTCTGTCAGGCAATTCATGGAGTTGGCGGTGAACATGCCCGAGCAGGAGCCGCAGGTCGGGCAGGCGGAGCGCTCGATCACCGCGACGTCGGCATCGGAGACCGCGTCGTCGGCGGCGGCGACCATGGCGTCGACGAGGTCGAGGGCCTTCTCCTTGCCGCCGAGGACGACCTTGCCGGCCTCCATCGGGCCGCCGGAGACGAAGACCGTGGGCACGTTGAGGCGGAGCGAGGCCATCAGCATGCCGGGGGTGATCTTGTCGCAGTTGGAGATGCAGACCATGGCGTCGGCGCAGTGGGCATTGACCATGTACTCGACGCTGTCGGCGATGATCTCGCGCGAGGGCAGCGAGTAGAGCATGCCGTCGTGGCCCATGGCGATGCCGTCGTCGACGGCTATCGTGTTGAATTCCTTGGCAACGCCGCCGGCCGCCTCGATCTCGCGGGCGACGAGCTGGCCGAGGTCTTTCAGGTGGACGTGGCCGGGGACGAACTGGGTGAAGGAGTTGACGACGGCGATGATCGGCTTGCCGAAGTCGCCGTCCTTCATGCCGGTGGCGCGCCACAGGCCGCGGGCGCCGGCCATGTTGCGGCCGTGGGTGGTGGTGCGCGAACGATAGACGGGCATGAAATGGCTCCTTTCCACGTCCTCCGGCGCCGGCGGGAGGGCACGGTTTCTCGACGGTCGGCCTTCTGCCCTTCGGGCGCCCGAGTCAACCCCGCGACGGGCGGACGATCCGGGGGAGGGCTTCGGCAGGAACAGGGCGGCCAGTGCGGTGAGGTGGCGCGAATCGGTGCGATTTCAAGGGTTAACGGTGGAATCCTGCATGCACAACCCATGCACAACGCATGCACAAACCATGCACCGGATTGTGCCCGGAGGCCGAAAGTTAACGCGGGGAGGGCCGCGCGCAGGGAAAGGTGACGATCCGGTGAAGGACGGCGGCCAGGTCCGTCCGGGAGTCGTGGTTCGCGGCTCGGCGACGGGAACCGGGAGCGCTCGTTGGCAGGGTCGACCGGGAGGTATAGACTGGTGCCACGACGCATCGCCTTGGCCTGACTTTTTCAGGAGGATGGTTTGATGAATGCGCGTGCCCTCTGTGTTGCCATGCTCATTTCCCCCGCCGTTCCGGCGCTTGCGGACGGGGTCGGCGCGACCGCGATCGAGGCGGCCGGCACGTCCTTTCCGGCGATCGTCGCCGGCGAGGGGGCGCCGGTCGTGTTCGTCCATGGGATGCTCGCGGACGACCGGGCCTGGGCGGGATACGCCGACGCGACCGTGGCCGGCGGGCATCGGTTCATCGCCTACACCCAGCGCGGCTTCGGCCCCGGAACCAGCGCCGACGAGCCCTTCTCGCGGGACCAGCACATCGCGGATCTCGCGGCGATCCTCGAGGTGGTGGACGCGCCGGTCGACCTCGTCGCCTGGTCCTATGGCGGCGCCGTCGCGCTCGGGGCGGCCGTCGCGGTCCCGGACCGTGTGCGTCGCATCGTGCTCTACGAGCCTTGGGTCGAAGGGATGATCGTGGACAAGACGCCCGCGCAGCAGGCCGCAGACGACGCCTTCGGCGCGACCCTGGGTCCGACGGCGGCGGCGATGGATGCCGGCGACGTCGAGGGCGCCGCGCGGGCGGCGACGGAGGGCTTCCTCGGGCTCGGCCCGGACGGCTTCGCCTCCCAACCCGCGGAGGTCCAGGAGAATCCAGCTGGACAATGCCGCGAGCTTCGCGGCCGCCTGGAACGCCCCCTATCCGACGCCGATAACCTGCGCCGACATCGGTGCGGTGCGGGCGCCGACGCTGATCGTCGTCGGTTCGACGACGCTGCCCGCCTTCGCCGAGATGTCGAAGGCCGTCGCCGCCTGTGTCCCGGGGGCGGAGGTGGTCACGATGGAGGGACAGGGCCACGGCGGTCCGTTGTTCGCACGGGAGGCTTTCAGCAAGCTGGCGCTCGATTTTGTCGGCGGGTCCTGATCCCGGCCGGGCGCTGCCGCGAGGGCCGGCGCGCGTCGATGACCCTCTCGTTTCGGGGCGGCTGACGCGCTACCGTTCGGACTGAGAGCGTGAACCCGAAAAACGGCTTCTTTCGACGATAGTCCGCTCTCGAGCCATTGCGGTCATCGTCGCCCAGGGCGATTGAGGAGAGTGAGCATGTCCGATTTCAACGTCGGCTTCCTAATCTTCCCTGGAATCACCCAACTCGACTTCACTGGCCCGTTTGAAGTCTTGAGCCGACTTGGGACGCCTCCCTCGATTGGCGTTCCGAGCAGGTTCCCTTACGCGAGAACCCACGTTGTCGCGAAGACTCCGCTACCTGTTTCGAGCGACCGCGGTCTCGGCATCGTGCCTACCTGCACTTTCGACAGCTGCCCCCCGCTCGACCTGATGTGCGTGCCTGGCGGCCCAGGCGTTGTGGAGGCCCTTGCCGATGCCGAGACGGTCAACTTCATTCGCTATCAGGGCAGCCGCGCGCAGTACGTAACCTCCGTCTGCATGGGCGCCTTTCTTCTTGGGGCAGCCGGGTTGCTGAAGGGACGTCGGGCTGCGACGCATTGGGCCTACGTCGACCTGTTGCCCTTGGTCGGCGCCAGTCACGAAAGGGGGCGGGTCGTGCGCGACGGCAATGTCTTCACCGCGGGCGGCGTCACTTCGGGAATTGACTTTGCATTCCGCGTCGTCGCCGAACTTGCCGGACCGGAGGTGGCGCAAGCTATCCAACTCGGGATCGAGTACGACCCGTCTCCTCCCTACGATGCCGGCCACCCTGACAAGGCATCCGAGGCGGCCACGGCGCTCATGGTTCATCGCAACGAGGCGGCCCACTGGGGAATTCGGCAGGAACTCGATAAACTGGCCATGCTCGGCGAGGCATAGCCTACCTCGGCTGGCGGGGCCGTTCGGCGGCTTGTGGCGCATACCGACGAGCGGGTATCAGTACACGCCCTCAGGCGTGAACCCACTACTCGCGTTCTCCTCGACGATAGTCCGCTCTCGGCCCGAAGCAGCCTTGCCGCCCACTAGTCCAGGTGGTGGCGGTCACCTGCGGCGGGGTTCTGAGGACATCGGTGTGGAGGCGCTTGTAGGCCGCGAGGTAATCCACCTCGACGCGCAGCAGGTTACTCGATCAATCCGGTCACGTTGTGGCATTCGACGTCGCGCGGCTGGGCGCCGCGGCGGCGATTAAGGGTTTGCCGAACGGGAGCCAGCGGTTAAGTCGGGCCGGCAGCGGGTCGACGAGCGTGATGGACGAACCTTTCCCGACGAAGATCAACCAGTGGAAGACCCTCGACAAGGACCTCGACCGGATCGTCGTCCTCGAGACCGCCGCCGCGACGATCGTGCGGCCGCCGGTGGCGATCGGCGTTGCGGTGGTCTTCGTCCTGCTCTGCGGCCTTGCCGCCGCGGGCTTCGTCGGGGCGGGGCCGGGCACGATGACGATCGCCGTCGCGGCCGCGTTCGGGGCCTACATGGCGCTCAACATCGGCGCCAACGATGTCGCGAACAACATGGGCCCTGCCGTCGGCGCGAACGCGCTGACGATGTCGGGCGCCCTGATCATCGCGGTGATCTTCGAGACCGCCGGGTCGCTGATTGCCGGTGGCGACGTGGTCTCGACGATCTCCGGCGGGATCGTCGCGCCGGCCGCCGTGGCCGCGCCGGGGATTTTCGTCTGGGCGATGATGGCGGCGCTGATCGCCTCCGCGGTCTGGCTCAACCTCGCGACCTGGCTCGGTGCGCCGGTCTCGACGACCCATGCGATCGTGGGCGGCGTGATGGGTTCGGGCATCGCCGCTGCGGGTTTCGCGGCGGTCCAGTGGGGCACGCTCGGCCAGATCGCCGCCTCCTGGGTGATCTCGCCCGGTTCTCGGCGGGTTCTTCGCCGCCCTCGTCCTCGCCTTCATCAACCACTTCATCAAGGACGCGAAGGACAAGATTGCCGCGGCGCGGCGCTGGGTGCCGGTGCTGATCGGCGTGATGGCGGGGACCTTTGCCGCCTACCTGGCGGTGAAGGGGCTGCGGAAGGTGGTCGACGTCTCGTTGGCGCAGTCGCTGCTGCTCGGGGTCGCCGTCGGCCTGGTGGCCTGGATCGCCTTCCGCCCGATCGTTCGCCGGCAATCCGAAGGCATGGAGAACCGCAAGCGCAGCCTGAAGAAGCTGTTCAGCCTGCCTCTCATCGCCTCGGCCGCGCTTCTGTCGTTCGCGCACGGGGCAAACGATGTCGCCAATGCCGTGGGGCCGCTCGCCGCAATCGTCCACGTGGTGACGTCGGCGGGGGATGCGAGCGATACCGTGGCGATCCCGACCTGGGTGATGGCCATCGGCGCGTTCGGGATTTCCTTCGGGCTGCTGCTGTTCGGACCGCGCCTGATCCGGCTGGTCGGGCAGGAGATCACCCGGCTGAACCAGATGCGCGCCTACTGCGTGGCGCTGTCGGCGGCGGTGACGGTGATCGCGGCCTCGGGTCTCGGACTGCCGGTCTCCTCGACGCACATCGCCCTCGGGGGCGTGTTCGGCGTGGGCTTCTACCGGGAATGGCACGAGGAGCGGCGCGCCCGGGCGCTGAAGCTGCGGAAGGGCAAGCCTGTCGCGGCGGAGGAGCGCAAGCGTCGCAAGCTCGTCCGCCGCGCCCACGTCGTCGGGATCGCCGCGGCCTGGGTCGTCACGGTGCCGCTGACGGCGCTGCTGTCCGCCGCGATCTTCTGGGGGATCACCTACTTCGTCTGAAACCGGCGGATCGTGCGGGTGCCGTGACCGCGTCGCGCCCGATGATCTCTCGCCTCGCGGGATTTGGCGCGCTACCTTTCGGGCGGTATCCCGAGCGGGGAGCAGAAAGATGGACGACACGCAGCGCCTCGATCCTGTCGCGCCCGAGCCGGGTGTCGTCGCCTCCGGCGTCTATCTCGACGGACGCCGCGTCAGCGACATTCCGATCGACGGCGCCGCCGACTGGGCGGGGCGCGACGGGCATGTGGTGTGGATCGGGCTGCTCGAGCCGAGCCGGGAGCTTTTGCGCCGGGTGCAGCGGGAGTTCGGGCTGCATGATCTCGCCATCGAGGACGCCGAGCATCCCCACGCGCGGCCGAAGATCGAGCATTACGGCGATGCGCTGTTCATCGTGGCGCGGACGGCGCAGCTGATCGACGGGCGGGTGGCCTTCGGGGAGACGCATCTCTTCGTCGGCAAGGGGTTCATCGTCAGCGTCCGGCATGGGGCGTCGACGTCCTACGGGCGGGTGCGGGAGCATTGGGAGAGCTGTCCGTCGGTGCTCGCCAAGGGGCAGGACTTCATCCTCTATGCGATCCTCGATTTCATCGTGGATGCGTATCTGCCGGTGGTGGAGGCGATCCACGAGGAGGTCGAGGCGATCGAGGACATGGTGCTGGTCAAGCCGATGACCTCTGCCGAGATCGAGCGGCTGTATGTGCTGCGGCGGGACCTGCTGAAGTTGCGCAATGCGGCGGGGCCGCTGGTCGATGTGTGCCGGCGGCTGAACGCGCCGGACATGCTGCAGATCGATGCGGAGATGCATTCGTATTTCCGCGACGTGACCGATCATATCCGCGGCGTGGAGGAGAAGATCGACTCGCTGCGCGAGGTGCTGGCCTTTGCCTTCGAGACCAGTCTGCTGATGGGGCAGACGCAGTCGACGGTGGTGGCGAAGAAGCTGGCGTCGTGGGCGGCGATCCTGGCGGTGCCGACGGCGGTGGCGGGGATCTACGGGATGAACTTCCAGTACATCCCGGAGACCGAGACGGCCTGGGGGTTCTACACGGTGGTGATGATCATGCTGGTAACCTGCGGGGTGCTCTACTGGCGCTTCCGGGCGAGCGACTGGCTGTAGAGGGCGGCATGTCGGGAACCCGCTTGTCCCAAGGCCGGAAGCCCGCTGCGCCGCTGGCCGCCTGATGGCGCGCAAGGCGCCCGCGCTGCTGGCCGCGCCCTTCATGGGCCGCTGGCGCCTCGTCGAGATGGACCTCTGGGACGATGACATGCTCGATCTCGTCGAGCCTGCCTTTCTGGACGTCCGGGGCGAGGAGGGCGAAATGCGCTTCATCGCCGTGACCGCGTGGCTCGACATCCGCTACGGCGCCCGTGGGGGCGAACCGCTCGCCGAGTTCTCGTGGGAGGGCATCGACGAGGGTGATCCGCGCTGTGGCCGCGGGTGGATCGCTCCCGGGACCGCCGGACGCCTCGTCGGCCACCTCTACTTCCACATGGGGGACGACTCCGGCTTCGTCTGCGAGCCGTGGTGAGGCGCGCGCGGGACGTGCCCCCGACATTCGGGCTCCCTCGAACGGCAACGGCCGCCCCCGTTGGGGAGGCGGCCGTCGACATCGGGATGGTCCCGGGGACGCGGCCTGAACGGGTCAGGCCGCGACGGGATCAGTTCTTCGCGTAGTACTCGACGACGAGGTTCGGCTCCATCAGCACCGGGTAGGGGACGTCGCCGAGCGCGGGGGCGCGGACGAATTCGGTGGTGAGCTTGGAGTGGTCGACGGCGAGGTACTCGGGCACGTCGCGCTCCGGCGAGCCGATCGCCTCGAGGACGATGGCGAGCTGCTTCGAGCGGTCGCGGACCGAGACGACGTCGCCTTCCTTGACGCGGTAGGAGGCGATGTTGACGCGGCGGCCGTTCACGGCGACGTGGCCGTGGTTGACGAACTGGCGGGCCGAGAAGATCGTCGGGACGAACTTCGAGCGGTAGACCACGGCGTCGAGACGGCTCTCGAGCAGGCCGATCAGCAGCTCGGAGGTGTCGCCGCGCTGGCGCTCTGCCTCGTCGTAGATCTTGCGGAACTGCTTCTCGGTCAGGTCGCCATAGTAGCCCTTGAGCTTCTGCTTGGCGCGGAGCTGGGTGCCGAAGTCCGACATCTTGCCCTTGCGGCGCTGGCCGTGCTGGCCGGGGCCGTATTCGCGCTTGTTCACCGGGGACTTCGGGCGGCCCCAGATGTTCTCGCCCATGCGGCGATCGATCTTGTATTTCGCACTCGTGCGCTTGGTCAAAGCAGTCTTCCTCGTCTGAAAAGGTCCGGCGTCTCCTCTGCCGGTTTCCCGGCCGACAGGTTTCCCCTTGCGGGGCCCGCGAACGCCATAGTCTCCGCCGCCCAAACGGACGGCAGCGCGCCGCTTATACCGATGGGCCGGGGGGTGTCAACTGCAGGGGGGAGGCGCGCCGCCCTCCCCCGGCCGGGGGAAGCGCCGACCTCGGGGAGGCGCGCGCGAAGAGCGCGCCCCCCACTCGGCCGCCGCTGGTCGGTCGGCCGCCTTTGCGGCCTCCCTTCGAAGGAAGCCGGCATTCGCCGGCTGAGTTGTTTTTTCTCCCCGCCTGTTGGCGGGGCCCCGCGTCCTGCCCGATAGGCTTCATGCCAGTATGAAATCCGAAGAGAGGCGGGGCAGCCGGGCACCCTTCTTCTTCGGCGGCACCCCGGCGGAAAAGCGTGTCGCCGAAGAAGAAGAGACGGCGCGGCCCACCGCACCGATGCAGCGCGCCGCGGGCGGAACGGTTGGGCGTGCGGGCGGCTGACGCGGCGCTCCTGCGGCGGGGGACAGAAACGAAAACGGCACCCGGCGGGGGGATTGCCGGGTGCCGGAAAGACTGGGGGCGCGGTTGGTGTCAGCGGGGCGCTTGCCCCCGGCCGGTCAGTTGGCCTGCCGGCGAAGGAAGGCGGGGATGTCGACGCGTTCGCGCTCGTTGTCCTCGTAGGCGGGCTCGCTGAACTGCTGGGCCCGGGGCGCCGCCTGGGGGGCGGCTTCGGGCTCGGCGGCATGGCGCGGCGCGGCCTGGGGCTCGCGGCCGACCTGGCCCGTCATCTTGTGGATCAGGCTGTTGATCGTCAGCCGGCCGGTCGCCTGGCGCTCGGGCTCACGGGCGGCCTGGCCGCCGACCGGCCGGACCATCGGCTGGGTCTTGGGCACGGCCTGCACCGCGGCCTGGAGGCGGCGGAGGGCGTCCGGCGAGGGCTCGCCGGCGCGCGGGGCGGAGCCGTCGAGCTTGGGCTGGCCGTAGGGCGCGGTGCGCTCGAGGCCGCCGGGCTGCGGGACGGAGACCTGCGGCTCGGCGAAGAGTTCGGCGCGCTCGACTTCGGCCGCGACGCGGTGGTCGGCGAAGTTCGGGCTGTGGGCCGCCTCGGCGACGGCGGGCTCGATCTGCGGCTGAACGCGGGCGGCGACGGTGGCGGCCGATCCGATGATGCTCTGCGTTGCGATCGGCTCGGCGCCCGGGCGCCGCGGCAGCGGCATCGCCTCGGACCGGACGGTGGCGTCGATGCCGGTGGCGACGACGCTGACCCGCATCATCCCCGCCATCTCGGGGTCGAGGGTCGAGCCGACCATGATGTTGGCTTCCGGGTCGACCTCGGCGCGGATGCGGTTGGCCGCCTCGTCGAGCTCGAAGAGGGTGAGGTCGGGGCCGGCGGTGATGTTGATGAGGACGCCGCGGGCGCCCTTGAGGCTGATCTCGTCGAGCAGCGGGTTGGCGATCGCCTTCTCCGCCGCCTGGACGGCACGATCCTCGCCGGTGCTCTCGCCGGTGCCCATCATCGCCTTGCCCATCTCGTTCATCACCGAGCGCACGTCGGCGAAGTCGAGGTTGATGATGCCCGGGCGGACCATCAGGTCGGTGACGCCCTTGACGCCCTGGTAGAGCACGTCGTCGGCGAGCGCGAAGGCCTCGGTGAAGGTGGTCTTCTCGTTGGCGAGCCGGAAGAGGTTCTGGTTCGGGATGATGATCAGCGTGTCGACGTGCTGCTGCAGCTCCTCGACGCCGCTCTCGGCCTGCTTCATCCGGCGCGAGCCCTCGAACTGGAAGGGCTTGGTGACGACGCCGACGGTCAGGATGCCCATCTCGCGGGCGGCCTTGGCGATGATCGGCGCGGCGCCGGTGCCGGTGCCGCCGCCCATGCCGGCGGTGATGAAGCACATGTGGCAGCCGGAGAGACGCTCGACGATCTCCTCGATCGACTCTTCCGCCGCGGCGGCGCCGACCTCGGGACGGGCGCCGGCGCCGAGGCCCTCGGTGACGCGGGCGCCGAGCTGGAGCTTGTTGGCCGCCTGGTTCTGGCGGAGCGCCTGGGCGTCGGTGTTGGCGACGACGAACTCGCAGCCCTCGAGCTGCTTCTCGATCATGTTGTTGACGGCGTTCCCGCCGGCCCCGCCGACCCCGATGACGGTGATCCGGGGGCTGAGGTCCTGATTTACGGGGATGCTGAGTGTCAAAGCCATGGTGAGGTCCGCCTGTTCCGCCTGTTGTTTTCGCCGCTGCCTCCGCGCCCCCGCGCGGAACTTCTTCTTGATTCGAAATCGTAGCGGATTAGGCCGCTAGGGTCACGCAGTTTTCCGATAACACCCCCAATATATTGGGGTTTCCCACCGCATATTGGAATAAAGGCGTACATCACCACTAGTTACCAGTTTTCCTTGAACCAGCGCAGGGCGCGCGTGACGCGGCGGGCGCCCTGGCGGTCGGCCGGGGTCTCGAAATCCCAGCATTCGTCCTGGGGATGGGAGACGTGCATCGCGAGGCCGACGGCGGTGGAGAAGGCGGTTCCGGTGGCCGATTGCGGCAGGCCCTGGACGCGGAGCGGCTTGCCGATCCGGCACTGGCGGCCGAGAATCCGGCTCGCCACGCCCTCGAGGCCGGGGATCTGGGCCGAGCCGCCGGTCAGCACGATGCGCTGGCTCGGCAGGTACTCGAACCCCGAGGCGTCGAGGCGGGCGCGGACCTCTTCGAGGATCTCCTCGATGCGGGGGCGCATCACCCCGATCAGCTCGGAGCGCGAGAATCTGGCGGCGGTCGTGGTCCCAGTCGCCGAGGATCGACGGCAGCTCGATCATGTCGCGGTCGTCGAGGCCGGTGGCGACGAGGCCGCCGTGCATGGTCTTCAGCCGCTCGGCGTCCTGCATCGAGACCTGGAGGCCCTGGCAGATGTCGGAGGTGACGTGGGTGCCGCCCATGCGCACGGCGTCGGCGTAGATCATCTGGCGGCGCACGAAGATCGAGATGCCGGTGGCGCCGCCGCCGATGTCGACGCAGGCGGCGCCGAGTTCCTGCTCGTCCTCGACGAGGCTGGCGAGGCCCGAGGCATAGGAGGAGACGACGACGCCGCCGAGTTCGAGGTCGCAGCGGCGGATGCAGTGGAGGATGTTGCGCAGCGGCGTCGAGCCGACGGTGACGAGGTGCATGTCGACCGCGAGGTCCTTGCCGATCTGGCCGCGGGGGTCGGTCAGGCCGGAACGCTGGTCGAGGCAGAAGTTGACCGGCAGCGCGTGGAGCGCGTCGCGGTCGTGGCCGTAGTCGGGAATCTCGCAGGCGGCGAGCACGCCGCCGATGTCGCGCTCGGCGACGGCGCCATGCTCGACCTCGACCTCGCCGGTGCAGCCGTAGGAGCGCGGGCGGCCGCCGGAGAAGCTGACGATGACGTGGTCGACGCGCAGGTTCGCCATCTTCTGGGCGCCCTGGATCGCGGTGCGGACGGCGCGCTCGCACTCGTCCATCGAGGCGATCTCGCCGAAGGCGATGCCGCGGGAGCGGGTGTTGGCGGCGCCGATGACGCGGAAGGCGCCCTGGGAGAGCACCGGACGGGTGTCGTCGCCCTCGCCGATCTCGTCGGGGACGAACTGGAGCACCAGACAGGCGACCTTCGAGGTGCCGATGTCGAGCACCGCGATGATCCCGCGGCGGAGCGCGGTCTCGCGCCGCGCCCGCATCGCCCGCTGCACCTCGTAGAGCTGTCGCCTCATGCATCCTCTCCCGCTGCAGTCTTCTTCAGTCGCTCGTTCTCGGAAATCGCGTGCTCGGTCAGGCGGATCATCGGACGGCGCGGGTCGCGCATGTCGACGACGCTGACGTCGCGCTTGAGCAGGTCCTCGCCCGCGGCCATCGCCATCACCCGCTGGAGGGCGGGCCCGGCATCGGTCTCGGGGAGTTTCACCACCTGGTCGCGGTCGAGCATGAGGTCCCAGCGCCGCTCGCCGACGCGGACGAGCCCGCGGACGCGCGCGGCCACCGGGCCGGTCTCGGCGAGGAGGGCCAGCGCCTCGGGGACGTGGTCCTTCGCGCCGGCGCCGGCGATCAGCGGCAGATCGGGGCGGCGCAGGCGGCTGTCGATCTCGGCGACGCGGACGCCGTTCTGGTCGAGGAGTTCGAGGCCATCCTGCGAGCGCCAGACCACGACCGGCACCCGCTCCTCCGCCCGGATCTCGAGCACGCCGCTGGCCAGCGCCCGCACCCGCGCCCGCTCGACGGCAGCGAGCGATTCGACGCGGTCGCGGACGGCGGCGACGTCGAGTTCGAGGCTGGAGACCGGCAGGTGCACGAAGGCGGCGACGCGGATCTGCTCGGCAAGGTCGCGGCTGACGTCGGGAATGCTCATCTCGGTGATGACGAACTGCGGGCGGTCGACGATCGCCTCGCGCGCCTTGCCGAGGAGGCCGAGCACCTCGCCCTCGACGTCGTACTGCGCCATCAGGGTCCAGGCGGCGAGGAGGCCGACCACGGCCGGCACGCCGAGGTTGGTCGCGCGGCGGATGCCCGGGCGCAGCCAGAGGCGGGTCATCTTGTAGCGCAGGCGCGACGGCGCCGGGTCGCGGCGGGCGGGCGTCTGGGATTTGGGCTCGACCCTTACCGGGAGCACGAGGCGTCCTCCACCATCCAGCGCACCAGCGCTCCGAAGGAATGGCCGCGGAAGGCCGCCTGCTCGGGGGCGAGCGAGGTCGGGGTCATGCCGGGCTGGGTGTTGGTTTCGAGGAGGTAGAGGCCGGCGAGGCCGCGGGGTTCGTCCCAGCGGAAGTCGGTGCGGCTGACGCCGCGGCAGCCGAGCGCCCGGTGCGCGCGGAGGGCGTAGTCGAGGCAGGCTTCGGTGATCTCCGGCGGCAGGTTTGCCGGGATTTCGTGGCGGGAGCCGCCGGGGGCATACTTGGCGTGGTAGTCGTACCAGCCGTCGGCAATGATGTCGGTGACGGCCAGCGCCTCGCCGCCCATCACCGTCGCGGTCAGC
Source organism: uncultured Alphaproteobacteria bacterium (assembly GCA_963798235.1). GTDB lineage: Bacteria > Pseudomonadota > Alphaproteobacteria > Rhodobacterales > Rhodobacteraceae > Amaricoccus. The sequence continues at coordinate 45,791 of CAWCSN010000009.1, forward strand.
TCGCGGCCGGCGACGTATTCCTCGACGAGCAGCGCTTCCGGCAGGTCGTCGGCGAGGTTTGCCGGACCGTTGGCGCCTTCGCGGACGATGTAGACGCCGACGGAGGAGCCTTCCGCGTTCGGCTTGACGACGTAGGGGGGCGCCATCGGATGTGCGGCGCGGATGTGCTCGCGGCAGGCGATCATGCCGCGGGGGACCGGCAGGCCGGCGGCGGCGAGGATCTGCTTGGCGCGGGTCTTGTCCATGGCGAGGGCCGAGGCCAGCACGCCGGAGTGGGTGTAGGGGATGCCCAGCCATTCGAGAATGCCCTGGACGCAGCCGTCCTCGCCCCAGCGCCCGTGGAGCGCGTTGAAGGCGACGTCGGGCCGCACGTCGGCCAGCACCGACGCGAGGTCGGGTCCGGCGTCGATCTCGACGACCTCGAATCCTTCTGACCGCAACGCAGCCGCGCACTCGCGCCCGGAGCTGAGCGATACCTCTCGCTCGGCCGAACGGCCGCCCATAAGCACTGCGATGCGGGCTGCTGTCCTGCTCGACATGCCCGCCTCAAACTGTCCCCGCGGGCCTTCGGCCTTGTCGGGTCTTATCGTTGGTTCACGAGAGCGGTCGCCCGACCCTCATGATTTCCCACTCTAGGCACACTCCGCTTGAATCCAAAACCCTTTTTCGCACCAATTCGCCCAATGCCTCGAGATCGGCGGCTTTCGCCCCGCCGGCGTTGACGAGGAAGTTGGCGTGCATCGGCGACATCTGCGCGCCGCCGAGGACGGCGCCGCGCATCCCGGCGTCCTCGATGAGTTTCCATGCCTTGAGATCGTGGACGTCGTCGGCCCGGCCGGTGGACGAAAAGCCCGCGGGATTGCGGAACGTCGAGCCGGCGGTGCGGTCCTTCACCGGCTGGCTGGCGTCCCGCCGGGCGAGTTGGTCCGCCATGCGGCGGGCCAGCGCGTCGGGCTGTCCGGGGGGGCCTTCGAGGGTCACCTCGGTCACCACCAGACCTTCGGCGAGCGCGGTCGAGCGGTAGGCGAAGCCCATGTCGGCGGCGGTGAGCGTAACCACTTCGCCGGCGCGCGTCACCGCCCGCGCCGCGACGAAGACGTCGGCGGTATAGCTGCCGTAACAGCCGGCGTTCATCTTGACCGCGCCGCCGATCGATCCGGGGATGGTGCGCAGGAAGGTGAGGTCGACGCCGGCCTCGGCCGCCTTGCGCGCGACGTGGGCGTCGAGGGCGGCGGCGCCGGCGATCACCCGCGTGCCGTCGATGCGGATGCCGTTGAAGCCGCGGCCGAGGCGGATCACCACGCCGTCGATGCCGCCGTCGCGGACGATGAGGTTGGAGCCGACGCCGACGGGCAGCACCGGGACGCCGGGCGGCAGCGCGCGGAGGAAGTCGGCGAGGTCGGCCTCGTCGGCGGGCTGGAAGAAGACGTCGGCCGGGCCACCGACGCGCAGCCAGGTGATCTCGGCCATCGGCCGCGCCTGCGTCAGCGTGCCGCGTACCGGGGGCAAGGTCAGGCCACTCGCGTTCAAGTTGTTCTCCACGCGCCCCTCATGCCGCCGCTGCCGCGCGGGCGCAAGAGCCTACGGCTCCCGCACACCGGGACCGGCGGCGGGGGCCGGGTCAGCCCTCGAGCCGCCGCGGCTTGTGCTTGTCGAGCGAGGTGACGTTCGGCTTGCGCCGGCCGGCGTAGGGGTTGTCGCCGGTGCGCATGTAGATGCGGATCGGCGTTCCGGGCATGTCGAAGTCGCGGCGGAGGCCGTTCACCAGGAAGCGCTTGTAGTCCTCGGGGACCTCCACCGGGATCGAGGCGAAGATCACGAAGGTCGGCGGCCGGGTCTTGACCTGGGTCATGTAGCGCAGGCGGATGCGCCGGCCGCCCGGTGCGGGGGGCGGATGCTCTCCGATCTGCGCGGCCAGCCACCGGTTGAGGCGGCCCGTCGAGATCCGCGTGTTCCAGACCGTGTAGGCCTTGACGACCGCGTCGTGGAGCCGGTCGAGCCCCTTGCCGGTCAGCGCCGAGACCATCACCATCGGCGCACCGCGGAGCTGGGGCAGCAGCCGGCCGAAGGTCTCGCGCAGCTCGTTGAGCTTGTGCGGCTTGTCTTCCTCGAGGTCCCACTTGTTGACGGCGACCACGACCGCCCGGCCTTCGCGCTCGGCGAGGTCGGCGAGGCGGAGGTCCTGGGTCTCGAAGGGGATCTGCACGTCGAGAAGGATGACCACCACTTCGGCGAACTTCACGGCGCGGAGGCCGTCGGAGACGGAGAGCTTTTCGAGCTTCTCCTGGACCTTGGCCTTCTTGCGGATGCCGGCGGTGTCGAAGATGCGGAACGGCGTCCCCTGCCAGTCGGTCTGCACGGCGATGGCATCGCGGGTGATCCCGGCCTCGGGGCCGGTGAGCAGGCGGTCCTCGCCGAGGATGGCGTTGACCAGTGTCGACTTGCCCGAGTTCGGCCGCCCGACGACGGCGATCTGGATCGGCCGGCCGGCGGGGAGGGCCGCGCCGCCGCCCTCTTCGTCGACGGCGTCGTCGACTTCCTCGCCGACATCGACGTCGACGATCGCGGAGGTGTCGGGGAATTCCTCAGCCAGGGGCTCGAGGGTGCGGAGCAGGTCGTCGAAGCCGATGCCATGCTCGGAGGAGAGCGCCACCGGCTCGCCGAGCCCGAGCTCGAACGCCTCGATGAGGCCGGCTTCCGCGGCCCGGCCCTCGGCCTTGTTGGCGACGAGGACGACGTGCGCCGACCGCTTGCGCAGGAGTTCGGCCAGGGTGCGGTCCACCGGCGTCACGCCGATGCGGGCGTCGATCATGAAGAGGCAGACGTCGGCGGCGTCGATGGCGCGCTCGGTCAGCGCCCGCATCCGGCCGGGGAGGCTGGCGTCGGTGGCTTCCTCGAGACCGGCGGTGTCGACGACGGTGAAGCGCAGCGGCCCGAGCCGGCCCGCGCCTTCGCGCAGGTCGCGGGTCACCCCGGGCTGGTCGTCGACCAGCGCGAGACGGCGCCCGACGAGGCGGTTGAAAAGCGTCGACTTGCCGACGTTGGGTCGGCCGACGATGGCGACGGTGAAAGGCATGGGGCGCAGGCTTTCGGCTCGCGCCGGCCTCCGCGGCCGGGCGTTGTTGCCCACCCCTTAGCCCCTCGCCCGCCTATTGGAAAGCGAGAAGCTGGCCGCTGCGGTTGACGACATAGAGCACCCCGCCCGCCACCGCCGGGGCGGCCCCCGCGCCATCGGGCAGCGGGATGCTGGCGAGAAGGCCCCCGCCGACCGGGTCGAAGGCCCGCAGCCAGCCGTCGGCGCTCGCCACCCAGAGCCGGCCGCCAGCGAGGACCGGGCCGTAGTAGGGCACGGCGCGGTAGGGCTTGCCCTTGCGCCACAGGAAGTTGCGCGCCGGGAAGTACTCGGGGAGCGCCACGGTCCAGACCACGTCGCCGGTTTCGGCGTCGACGCGGACCAGCGCCCCCTCGTCCGAGAGCAGGAAGACGGCGTTGCCGACCGGCCAGGCCGGCCCGTAGGAGCCCTCGGGGATCGTCCAGGCCCGCTCGCCGGTGGTGGTGTCGAGGCGGATCGTCCGGCCGCTCTGGTTCGAGGCGTAGACCGTGTCGCCGACGATCACCGGGTCGCCGGTCACGTCGTTGATGCGGTTGCGCGCCAGCGTCCGCCGGCCGCCGGTGATCGCGGTGCCCCAGACGGTCATGCCGTTGCGGCCGAGAACCCCGAGAAGCTCGCCCGAGGAGAAGGGGATGATCGCGAGGGTGCCGTCGTCGGCCGGGCTGGCGCCGCCCATCAGGCCGGTGCCGCCGGCGCCCTGCACCGTCCACAGGGTCTCGCCGTTGCGCGCGTCCATCGCCACGGCGATGTCGTTGCGCTGCACGACGACGACGCGGCCGCCGTTGACCACCGGGGCGGCCTGGACCGTCGCCTCGAGGGTGCGTTTCCAGATCGTGCCGCCGGTGCGCGGATCGAGGGCCCAGACTTCGCCGAAGCCGGTGGTGACGAAGAGCACGCCGTTCGCCGCGGCGATGCCGCCGCCGGGACCGGAGTCGGGCGCCTGCCCTTCCGGCACGAGGCTGACGCGCCAGGCGAGCTGGCCGTCGCGGGTCGCGGCGCTGAGCTGGCCGCCGGCGTCCATCGCGTAGATCAGCCCGCCGGAGACGATCGGCCCGGCGAGGATGCGGCGCCGCTTGGCATCGCCCTGGCCGAGATTGAGCGTCCAGATCAGCTGCGGCTGCGGGCGCAGCGCCGGATTGATCAGGCGACCGGGGGCGCTGCCGTTGCGGTGGCTCCAGTCGGCGTTCATCACCGCCGCGGGGATTGCCACGGGCAGCGCGCGGTTGGGCTCGGCGGCGGGGGCCTCGTCGGGGCGGATCGGGATGCGCTCGCCGGGGAGCGGCGCGTTCTTGTCGTTACAGGCGGACAGCGCGACGAGCGCGACGAGGAGCGGGCCGAGGATGCGGGCGATCGACATGTCGGTGTCCAGGCTCAGCCGTCGGCCGGCTCGGCGGGAACGCCGTCGACGGTTCCGGGTCCGGTGGCCGGCGGCGCCGCCGTCGGCACGGCCGGGATCGAGCCACCGGCGGCGATGATGAGCTGGCGGGCCCGGCCGGAGAGCGCCTCGGTCGCGGTCGGTTCGGAGAGGATGGTCTGCAGGTCGGCGATCGCCCCTTCCTTGTCGCCGGCCTCGAAGCGCATCAGCGCCCGCTGTTCGAGCGCCAGCGGGCGGAAGGGCGCGCCGGGCTGGGCCAGCGTCTCCAGCGTCGCCTGGCGCTCGGTGGCGTCCATCTCGGCGTCGAGGACCATCACCCGCTCCAGCGCGGCGAGCGAGCGGTAGAGCGGCGGCACGCTGCCGTCGTCGGCGACGGTGGCGAGGAGCGCCGCCGCGGCGGCACTGTCGCCGCCCCTGTTGAGGCTGCCGGCCTCGGCGAGACGCGCGGCGACGGCGGCGTCGGGCGTCGCCTGCGCGAAGGCGGCGAGCGCGTCGGCGCGGGCCTTGCCGTCGGTTTCCGCGAGGGCCGCGCGCATCGCGTCACCGGCAGCCGCGGCGGCCTTTGCATCGCGGTCGTTGCGCCAGGCGTTGAAGGCCGCGCCTCCGACGATCAGGACGACGATGGCGGCGATCAGCCAGCCGTAGCGGCGCAGGGTTCCGGCGACGCGGTCACGGCGCACCGCCTCGCTCACCTCCTGGATGAAGGAATCATTGTCGTGCACGCCGTCTCTCCGCGCCCAAGGCTGACCGGCCGTATACCCCCCGTCCCCATCCCTGCCAAGCCCGACCGGCCGCCCCGGGCACCGGGCCGCGGGCCGGCGCCGGGTTCGGGCGATTGCGGCTCAGGGTGAGGCGCGGCGAGATCGAGACGGCAATCGATGGGAAAGTGTTTTATCCCATCAGCGTTACGCAAATACAGCCCGTGCAGACGCGGCGGCCCGCTCAACCTGTCGTTGCCAGCACCTTGCGCCTGACGTCCCTTTGCGAGAGGAAAAGACCACCATCGGCGCGTGAGGAGGCCAAGCCCGTGACCACCACCGACCGCAAGGCCCGCGAGCGCCTCCAGCGCGAGCGCGCCCTTCTCGACGCGGCGATCGCGCTGCTCGACTGCGAGGACTGGCAGGCGGTGACCGTCGAGCAGATCGCCCACCGCGCCGAATACGCCAAGGGGACGATCTACCGGCACTTCCCGTCGAAGGACGACATCCACGTCCGACTTGCCGCCGACTGGACGGCCGGCACCCGCGCCGCCCTTGCCGCGCTCGATGCCGACCGGCCGTTCGAGGCGGTCTTCCGCGAGGCGCTGGCGATCTGCTGGCGGCGGGCCACGGCCGACCGCGTCCATGCCCGCCTGCTGCGACACGTCCAGCGCGCCGATTTCCTCGCCACGGTCGCCCCCGCGACTCGCGCGGCGCTCGAAGAGGCGGACGCGGAGGTCGGGGCGCTGCTCGCGGGACTGATCGAGCTTGGCGTCGAGGAAGGGGCCCTCGCCCCTGCCCCGCTTGAGCCGCGCCTCTTCGCCCTCTTCGCGCTGCTGGCCGGGGCTGTCCTTCGCGGCCCCGCGCCGGCGGTTCCCGACCCCGAGGCCACCCTGGCCGACGCGGCCCTGGCGATCCTTCGCGGCTGACCGCGCTTCAGATTTCGGCGATGATCGACCGCAGCGTCCCGAGCCCGGCGCCGGTCTCGGCCGAGGTCACAACCATCTCGGGGAAGGCCGCCGGATGCTTGCCGAGCCCGACCGCGACCGCGGCGACCGTCTCCGCCAGCACCGGGGGCAGGATCTTGTCGGCCTTGGTCAGCACCACCTGGAAGGTCACCGCCGAGCGGTCGAGCAGGCCCATGATCTCGGCGTCCACCGCCTTGAGCCCGTGGCGCGCATCGACGAGCAGGAACACCCGCCGGAGGGTCGGACGGCCGGCGAGGTAGGCCTTGAGCAACGTCTGCCACTTCTGCACCACCGGCTTCGGCGCCTCGGCGAAGCCGTAGCCCGGCAGGTCGACGACATAGCGCGACGCCTGCGGGTCGGGGCCGAGCGTGAAGAAGTTGATCTCCTGCGTCCGGCCCGGCGTGTTCGAGGCCCGCGCCAGCGCCTTGCGGCCGGTCAGGGCGTTGATCAGGGTCGACTTGCCGACATTGGACCGACCGGCGAAACAGACCTCGACGCGGTCCGCAGGCGGCAGTCCGTCCATGGCGACGACCCCCTTGAGGAAGTCGCAGGGACCGGCGAAGAGCAGCCGCCCCCGTTCCAGCGCCTCGGCGTCCGGCTCCGGCGCCACGGTGAAAACCTGCTTCATGCCCCTACCCCGCCGCCGACTGTCGCCGCGTCGCCGACCGCCACCCGGCCGCCGGAGACGACCTCGGCATAGACCCCGAAGTCGCGGTGCCCCCAGCCGTCCTCGAGCGCGCCGAGCGTGTCGGCGTCGCGCTCCCCGGTGTCGGGATCGACGGCGGTCGCCACGCAGCGGGTGATCGCCTCGCGCACCGCCAGCACGGCGCCGCCGACGCGGATCTCGCGGCCGACCAGCTCGAACTCGGCGAAGGGTTCAAGCCCGTCGAGCCAGAGGTTGCCGCGGAAGCGTTCCATGGCGAGATCCATGCCGAGCCGGTTCCCGAGGGCGGCGAGACTCGCCCGGTTCAGCACGGCGATCGACGGAAAGGCGCTGTCGGTCATGCCGACGTCGGCGCGCACCACGAAGGCCGGCCGCGCCCGACCGGGATCGGCGAGGGGCGTCACCCAGGCGACGAGACGCTCGGCGTCATCGGGATCGTCGGGATCGACGGTGATCGACGGCTGGCGGGGATGCGACAGCGTCACCCGGCCCGCCGCCTCGTCGACGACGGCGCGGATCGCCATCAGGGAAGGCGACTTCGCCCCGCGGCTGAAGTTGGCGCAGCGGGCCCAGTGCCGCGAGCCCGGCGCGACCTTCGCGCCCTCGACGGCGATCGCCCAGACCCGGTCCCAGGGCATCGTCGCCCCGGCGGCGAGGGTGACGGCCGCGAGCGGCTCGACCCCGTGTCCCTTGATCGGATGGCGCCAGAGGTGGGTGAGGCGCACGGGCGTGAGGCGCATGGGGCACGGGCCTCACCCCGCCTTTCTGAGCTTCTTCAGCGGCGCCAGGATGTTCGACAGCACGTTCGGCTTCACGCCCTGGGTGCGCATGATCGTGTACTGCTGGATGAAGGTGATGGTGTTGTTCGCCACCCAGTAGATCACCAGCCCGCTGGCGAACCGCCCGAGCATGAACATGAAGATCCACGGCATCCAGTTGAAGATCATCGCCTGGGTCTTGTCGGCCGGCGTCGGGTTCAACCGCTGCTGGAGCCACATCGAGATGCCGAGCAGGATCGGCCACACCCCGATCGAGAGGATGCCGAGCGCGCTGGTATGGTCCGGCGCCGCCCACGGCAGCAGCCCGAAGAGGTTCAGCACCGAGGTCGGGTCGGGCGCGCTCAGGTCATGAATCCACCCGAAGAACGGCGCATGCCGCAACTCGATGGTGACGAAGATCACCTTGTAGAGCGAGAAGAAGATCGGGATCTGCATGACGATCGGCAGGCAGCCGGCGGCGGGGTTGACCTTCTCCCGCTTGTAGAGCGCCATCATCTCCTGCTGCATCTTCATGCGATCGTCGCCGGTGCGCTCCTTGAGCTTCTCGAGCTCGGGCTGGAGCAGCTTCATCTTCGACATCGAGACGTAGGACTTGTAGGCGAGCGGGAAGAGGATGAGCTTGATCAGGAAGGTCAGGCCGATGATCGACAGGCCCATGTTGCCGATCATCTGGTGCATCCAGTGGAGCACGTGGAAGATCGGCTTGGTCAGAAAGAAGAACCAGCCCCAGTCGATGGCGTCGACGAAGCGGTCGATGTGCTTCTCGTCCTGGTAGTCGCGGAGCAGCGACCAGACCTTGGCGCCCGAGAAGAGCATGGTCGAGGTCGAGGCCGTCGCTCCCGGCGCCACGGTCATCGTCGGCAGGCGCATGTCGGTCTGGAAGGTGTCGGTCGCGGCCGTGTACTTGGTGACCATGGTGAAGGGCTGGTCCGCCTGCGGGATCAGCGTCGTCATCCAGTAGTGGTCGGTGAAGCCGATCCAGCCGTTGTTCTTGACCTCGATCGTCTGCGCCAGCGCGCCGCCCTCGGCGGCATCGGGCTCGAACTTGGCAATCGCCTTGTACTTGGTCTCGTGCAGCTCGCCGTCGGCGACGGCGATGGCGCCCTCGTGGAGGATGTAGAAGTTCTTGAGGTCGCTCGGGGTGCCGTGGCGGGCGATGATGCCGTAGGGCGCGAGCCGGACGTCGGCCGTGCCGCGGTTCTCGACCGACTGCACCGTGGTGAACATGTAGTTCGGATCGACCGAGATCGTCCGGCGGAAGACGAGGCCGTGGCCGTTGTCCCAGGCGAGGGTGACGGGCGTGGTCTCGGTCAGCGTCGTGCCGCTTTCGAGCGCCCACGGCGTGGCGGGGCCGGGCACCTGGTCGGCGGGCAGGCCGTCGGCCGGCGACCAGCCGTAGAGCACGTAGTAGGCCTCCGCCGCCCCGGCCGGGCGCAGCAGGGTGACGATCGGCGAGCCCGGCTCGACGGTCTGGGTGTAGCGGGAGAGCTGGAGGAAATCGACACGGCCGCCGACGAGCGAGATCGAGCCTTCGAGGGCGCCGGTCTTGATCGCGACGCGCTGGGTCAGCGCCAGCGCCTCGTCGACGGTCTTCTGCGCCGGGACCACCAGGGCGGGCGTGGTGCCGGCGGCCGTCGTGGTCCCGGCCGCGCCCGGGGTCACGGCGGTGCCGTCCTGCTGGACGGTGGCCGTGCCGGGCTTGGCCGGCTCGGGTGTTGCGGGCGGGAACAGGAAGAACCAGCCCAGGATCACGAGGAAACTGAGCGCCGTCGCGAGGATCAGATTCCTGCCCTGGTCATCCATCAAGCGACTCCGGTCGGACCTTTGAAAAGCCCCGCGGTTCAACAGCCGCAGGCTAGAAAGGTCAAGGGCGAAAGGTCGGGGGACGAAAAGGCGCGCGGGTGGAGGGTCGGAGCGACCTCCGCAAATGGTCCCCGCCGTGCCCGGAGGCCGTTCGGTCGCCCGGGAGTCGCACGCGTGCGACTCCGGCCAAGCCGCTGATATGTCAGCACCTTCCGCGCTGCGTTTACCCGTTGTTCACATCCGTCGACCCTGCTACGGCACGAGTGCGGGCGGTTTCGCAGAAGTCCCTCAGAGCCCGCGGAAGTCGAAAAGCGCGGTGTCGAGCAGGTGGCTCGGCTTCACCTGGCCGAGGGCCCGGAACAGGATCTGCCGGCGCCCGGGGCTCCGCACCTCCCACTCGTCGACCATCCGCTTGATTGCCTGGCGCTGCAACCCGTCCTGGCTGCCGCAGAGGTCGCAGGGAATGATCGGGTAGCCCATCGCCTTGGCGAAGCGGGCGCAGTCGGCCTCGGGAACGTGGGCGAGCGGCCGGAGCACGTGGAGGTCGCCCTCGTCGTTGAGGAGCTTCGGCGGCATCGCCTTGAGCGTCCCGCCGTGGAAGAGGTTGAGCAGGAAGGTCTCGATGATGTCGTCGCGATGATGCCCGAGCACGACGGCGGAGCAGCCCTCCTCCCGGGCGACGCGGTAGAGGTTGCCGCGGCGCAGGCGCGAGCAGAGGGCGCAGTAGGTCCGGTTCTCGGGCACCTTGGCGGTCACGATGGAATAGGTGTCGCGGTACTCGATCCGGTGCGCCACGCCCATGCGCGCGAGGAAGTCCGGAAGGACGGTCGCGGGAAACCCCGGCTGCCCCTGGTCGAGGTTGCAGGCGAGGAGGTCGACGGGCAGCAGCCCGCGCCACTGCAGTTCGATCAGGGCCGCCAGCAGGGTATAGCTGTCCTTGCCGCCCGAGAGGCAGACGAGCCAGCGGTCGCCGGCGCGGACCATCCCGTAGGTGTCGAGCGCCTCGCGGGTCAGCCGCACGATCCGCTTGCGGAGCTTGCGGAACTCGGTCGAGTCCGGGGCGCCGTCGAAGAGCGGATGGATGTCGCGATGATCGAGCATCGTCGAGCCATAGCCGCGCCGGGACGCCGAGACAACCGCGCCCCCGAAAGCGCCGCGTCAGCCGCCCGCACCCTGCATCGTTCCGCCCGCGGCGCGCTTGACCGTTGCACCAGGCCGCACCGTCTCTTCTTCGGCGACACGCTTTTCCGCCGGGGTGCCGCCGAAGAAGAGGGGTGCCCGGCTGCCCCGCCTCTCTTCGGATTTCATACTGGCAGGAAGCCTATCGGGCAGGACGCGGGGCCCCGCCAACAGGCGGGGAGAAAAAACAACTCAGCCGGCGAATGCCGGCTTCCTTCGAAGGGAGGCCGCAAAGGCGGCCGACCGACCAGCGGCGGCCGAGTGGGGGGCGCGCTCTTCGCGCGCGCCTCCCCGAGGTCGGCGCTTCCCCTTCACGGCAACCGCCAGTCGACCGGCCCCCGCCCTGCCGCTGCCAGCGCCGCGTTGGCGCGGGAAAAGGGGCGCGACCCGAAGAAGCCGCGGCGGGCGGAGAGCGGCGACGGATGCGCCGACGCCAGCACCCGGTGACGCGGCGCGATCCGCGCGGCCTTGGCCTGCGCCTGCCGTCCCCAGAGCAGGAAGACCGTCGGCGCCGGCGCAGCGCTCACCGCGTCGACGATGGCGTCGGTCACCGTCTCCCACCCCCAGCCGGCGTGGGCGTTCGCCGCGCCCTCCTCGACCGTCAGGCAGGCGTTGAGCAGGAGCACGCCCTGACGCGCCCAGGGATCGAGGCTGCCCCCGGTCGGCGCCGGCACGCCGAGGTCGTCGACGAGTTCACGCAAGACGTTGCGCAGCGATCGCGGCGGGGCGACGCCCGGCCGTACCGAGAAGCAGAGGCCATCGGCGTGGCCGGGCGTCGGGTAGGGGTCCTGCCCGAGGATCACCACCCGCACCGCGTCGGGCGGGGTCAGCGCCAGCGCCCGGAAGACGGCGTCCGGCCCGGGGGCGATCGCCCGGCCCGACGCTCTTGCCGCCGCGACCCGGGCCTGCACGGCCGCAACGGCGTCGGCGACCGGTGCCAGCGCGGCGGCCCAGGCCGGCGGAACCCCGGCGGCCTCAGTCATGCGGGGGCGGCGCCGGTCGGGCGTCCGCGCGCGGGGAGCCGGCCCGCTCGGGGACGTTGTCGATGCCCGATCCGCCCCACGGGTGGCAGCGCAGAACCCGACGGGCGGCCAGCCAGCCGCCGCGGAGCGCGCCGTGGGTTTCCAGCGCCTCGAGGGCGTAGGCCGAGCAGGTGGGCTGGAAGCGGCAGCCGTGGCCGACCCACGGCGAGGCGACGAGCCGGTAGCCGCGCACCGGCAGCGCCAGCAGCCGGGCGGCCGGGGTCACGCCTCGTCCTCGAAGGGATCCTCCGGCGCGTCCTCGGGCCGCCAGCCGAAAAGCGTCCAGGTCCGCGCCATGTGCTCGGGGAGCGGCGCCTCGATGCGCAGGCGCCGGCCGGTCACCGGATGGGGGATGTCGATCGAGCGGGCATGAAGGTGGAGCTTGCGGCTGACCTCGCCGCCGAGTTGCGCGCCCCAGCCGTCGCCGAGGTTCTCCTGGCCGCTGCCGCCGTACTTGCCGTCGCCGATGATCGGATGACCGATCGCCGCCATGTGGGCGCGGAGCTGGTGGGTCCGCCCGGTGATCGGGCTCAGCGCCACCCAGGCGGTGCGCGTCCCGGCGGCGTCGAGGGTGGCGAAGTCGGTCGTCGCGCGTTTCGCGCCCTCGGTGGCCGCGACCGCGTCGGCGTCGAGCACCACCATCTTCTCGCCCTCGCCGCCGGTGCCGTGGCCCGGCGCCTTGACCAGTCCGGTGCGGATCGTGCCGGCCTTGGGCGACGGCGCCCCGGCGACGGCGGCCCAGTAGATTCTTGCGCGTCGTCCGCGACTGGAAGGCCCGCGCCAGCGCCGCCGCCGACCGCGCGGTGCGGGCGAGGAGCAGCACGCCCGAGGTGTCGCGGTCGAGCCGGTGCACCAGCCGCGGCTTCTCCGCCATCCCGAAGCGGAGCGCCTCGGCGAGGCCGTCGACGTGGCGGTGCTGGCCGGAGCCGCCCTGCACCGCGAGGCCCGGGGGCTTGTTGAGGGCGATGACCGCGTCGTCCTTCCACAGGACGCAGGCCTGGATCATCGCGGCGTCGGCGGCGGAAACCGCGGCGGGCGTGGCCGGGGCCGGCCCGGCGGGGCCGTCCTCCGGGATCGGGGGGATCCGCACCACCTGCCCGGCCGCCAGACGATCCGAAGCCTTGGCGCGGCCGCCGTCGACGCGGATCTCGCCCTTGCGGCACATCCGCTCGATCCGGCCCTGGTTCAGTCCGGGATGGTGGCGCTTCAGCCAGCGGTCGAGGCGCTGGTCGGCCTCGTCCTCGCCCACGGTGCGCTGGACGACCGCGCTCTGGACGGGGTTGCGCTGGACGGCTGCAGGCTGGTGGGCGCCGCCCGAACCCCTGCCCCCGCCGCCGTTTTCATCCTTGCCGCTCATCGGGCTCAGAGGCCCCGGACGGCCCGGATTGTCAAGCGTCCGGCAGGGCTGAGAGCGGGCTGCGGGAGACGAGGCTGTGGATCGAGGCGGAGATCCTCGGGCGCTGCTCGATCCGCGTCGGCATCAGGGCGACCGTCGCGGCGTCGACATCCTTCGGGCCGTGGTCGAGCCCGACCGTGGTCCAGTCCCGGAAGCGGCGGACACTGGCCCGGAAGGCAATGACCCGGATCTCCCTGTGGCGTGTGTCGGCGAGGATGCGGCCGGCGAGGGGCAGCAGCAGGGCGGGCAGGCCCTCGATCGTCTGGGAGATCCGGCCGCCGTCGAAGCGCAGGCAGCCGGTCAGGCCCATGCGGCCGTTGTAGGCCGCGGACAGGCGCGCAAGCCGGTGCAGCGCCGCGTCCGGAATGTCCGGGGCGACGCGCGATTCGAAGGAGAATTCCAGGAGGTCCCGCAGATCCGTGAGGTCGCCCATCGTTTCCCGCACCACGTCTCTTCTTTTGTTCGATCCCAAGCCAAAACGTTATCGCAAGTCAACGATCATCGTCATGCGAGCAGCAAAATTATTCGACCGGAAGCCCGCAGAACCGCCACAGAAATTCGCTGGGGGCGCTGCTGCCGCGGCCAGTCACCGGAATGTCCCCGTAGCTCCAGCTGGCGAATCGGCGGCCCGCGATCGCCTGCTCGCGCAGTATCTCCAGCCCGCGCTGGCCCTGCTCGACAATGATCTCCTCGATGCGGTCGAAGACCCGCCGGCGCGGACCCTCGATCACCGCGTAGAAATGCGCCCCATGGCGGAGGAGCAGCCCGGTCAGGCGGGCGCTGGCGCTGCGGATGCGGGCCTGTTCGGCGAAGACTTCGACCTCGGCCGCGGTCATCGCCGAGGCCGCGGCGCTCACGTAGACGATCTGCACGAGATCACGCTCCGCCCGGAATTCGTGGTTCGACATGACATTCCCCCAAGGTGCGCGGGCACCCAGCAGAGCGCCTAATCGTATGGCGGGTTCTAAGCAGACTAATGCTCGTCGGCGCTAGGGCGCGCCTCCGCTATTGACAGAAGCCGTTCTGCAAGTTCGGCCTCGGCGCCGCGACCGACCGGGCGATAGAATCGCTCGCGGTCCATGCCGTCGGGAAAGTAGTTCTGCCCGGAAACGCCGCTTTCGGTGTCGTGGTCATAGACATAGCCGGCGCCGAAGCCTTCCGACTTCATCCAGCGCGTCGGGGCGTTGAGGATGTGCTTGGGCGGGGTCAGCGATCCGCTGCGCTCCGCGGCGGCCATCGCGGCGCCGAAGGCGACGTAGGCGGCGTTGGATTTGGGCGCGAGGGCCAGGTAGATCACCGCCTCGGCCAGCGCCAGTTCGCCCTCGGGAGAGCCTAGTCGCTCGTAGGTCGCCCAGGCGTCGAGGCAGAGGCGCTGGGCGCCGGGGTCGGCGAGGCCGATGTCCTCGACTGCCATCCGGGTGATTCGCCGCGCGAGGAAGCGCGGGTCCTCGCCGCCCTTCAGCATCCGCGCCAGCCAGTAGAGGGCCGCGTCGGGGTCGGAGCCGCGCACCGACTTGTGCAGGGCGGAGATCAGATTGTAGTGGCCGTCGCCGCTCTTGTCGAAGAGCGCGGCGCGGCGGGTCAGGCGCTGGGTGAGGGCGGCGGCGTCGAGCGGCGCCTCGGCGGCGGCCACCTGCTCGACGAGATTGAGCAGCGCGCGGCCGTCGCCGTCGGCCATCGACAGGAGTTCGGCGCGCGCCTCGGCGGTCAGCGGCAGGGGATGCCCGAGGGCCTGCTCCGCCCGGTCGGCGAGCAGCGCCAGCGCCGGCTCGTCGAGCCGCTTCAGCGTCAGCACCTGCGCGCGCGACAGGAGGGCGGCGTTGAGCTCGAAGGACGGGTTCTCGGTGGTGGCGCCGACGAGGACGATGGTGCCGTCTTCCATCAGCGGCAGGAAGGCGTCCTGCTGGGCCTTGTTGAAGCGGTGGATCTCGTCGACGAAGAGCAGCGTGCCGCGGCCGTTGGTGCGGCGCAGGCGCGCGGTCTCGAAGATCTTGCGGAGGTCGGCGACGCCGGTGAAGATCGCGCTGACCTGGACGAAGGCGAGGTCGGTCGCGTCGGCGAGCAGGCGCGCGATGGTGGTCTTGCCGACCCCGGGCGGTCCCCAGAAGACGATCGAGCCGAGGTGTTTCTCGGCAAGCATCGTGCCGAGCGGGCCGTCGGGTCCGAGCAGGTGCTCCTGGCCCACGACCTCGCCGAGATCGCGCGGCCGCAGCCGGTCGGCGAGCGGCCGCTGCCCCTCGGCGCGCGCCGGAGCCGTGCGCGCCGCCGGACGCGCCGCGTCCGGCTGATCGGAAGGACGGGTATCGAAAAGGTCGGCCATGGCGGGCACCCTAGCACTGCGTACGGTGGAGGAAAGGCCGGAGGGTCTCCGCACGGTCACGTCCCGCCTGGAAAGCGCCCGTGACACGCGGGCGTGAATTGACCGGATGCCGACGCTCCGCGACGGTCGAAGCCGGCAAGAAAACCAAAATCAAGGACTTGAGGCATGAGCATGAACGACCCCCTCTCCCGGCGCGGGCTTGGCCGGCTGGCCCTCGCCGCCGGGCTGGCGGCCGTGGCGCAGCGGTCGCTGGCGAGCGAGGCCCCCGCCACCGGCGGCGCCGTCGTCCAGCGGCGCATCTCGGGGCTGCGGACCCGCGACTGGCAGGACCATTTCCCGACGCTGCGCAACGACGCGATCCTCGCGATCATCGACGACCGGGTGCTGCACTACTGGGGCGAGGACGGCTTCTATCGCATCTATCCGACCTCGGTGCCGCTGTCGGAGGAGATGACCCGCCATGGCCGCACGGAGGTGGTCCTGAAGCGCCCGACGCCCGAGTGGCGGCCGACGCCCTCGATGATCGAGCGCAACCCCGCCCTGCCCCGCTACGTCGGACCGGGACCGGAGAACCCGCTCGGCGTGCGGGCGATGAACCTCGGGTGGCAGTACTACCTGATCCACGGCACCAACGACATCCGCAAGATCGGCCGCCAGTCGTCGTCGGGCTGCATCGGCCTCCACAACGAGCACATCGTCGAGATCTACGACCGCGCCAAGATCGGCACCCAGGTCGTGGTGGTCTGACCGGACAAGCAAAGGCCCTGCCCGTCGGCCGACGGGCAGGGCCTCTATCCGATCCGCGCGCGCCTTACTCGGCGGTGGCGGCTTCCTCGGCAGCGACGCGGGCCTTGTCGCCGGCGCCCTTGGCGCTGGTGTCCCGGTCGACGAGCTCGACGATCGCCATCGGCGCGGCGTCGCCGTAGCGGAAGCCGGCCTTGAGCACGCGGGTGTAGCCGCCGCTGCGCTCCTTGTAGCGGGGCGCAAGCGTCTCGAAGAGCTTGGCGACCGCGGCGTCCTGACGGAGCTCGGACTGGGCGATGCGGCGCGAGTTGAGGTCGCCGCGCTTGCCGAGGGTGATGATCTTGTCGGCGATCCGCTTCAGTTCCTTCGCCTTCGGCAGGGTCGTCTTGATCTGCTCGTGCTCGATCAGCGACGACACCATGTTGGCGAACATCGCCTTGCGGTGCTCGTGGGTGCGGTTGAGTTTGCGATAGCCGTGGCCGTGACGCATGTTCAGTCTCCTAAACGTCTGTTTTGCTTTGTCCGGTGGTCCATGCGGTGCGGACCACGCTCCTTGGGGCGACATGCCCGGGCAGATCGGGGAGCCCGGAGGCTCCCCGCCGTCTCACGAAACCAGAACTCAGAACTGGTCCTCGAACTTCTTGGCCAGCTCCTCGATGTTCTCCGGCGGCCAGTCGACGATCTCCATCCCGAGATGCAGGCCCATGCCGGTCAGCACTTCCTTGATCTCGTTCAGCGACTTGCGGCCGAAGTTCGGGGTGCGGAGCATCTCGGCTTCGGTCTTCTGGATCAGGTCGCCGATGTAGACGATGTTGTCGTTCTTCAGGCAGTTCGCCGAACGCACCGACAGTTCGAGCTCGTCGACCTTCTTGAGAAGGAGCGGGTTGAACTCGAGGTCGTCCGCCTCGTCCGAGCGAACGCCGGCCGAGGGCTCCTCGAAGTTGACGAACACGGACAGCTGGTCCTGAAGGATGCGGGCCGCGTAGGCGATCGCGTCCTCGGGCTTCACCGAGCCGTCGGTCTCGAGCTGGAGGGTCAGCTTGTCGTAGTCGAGAACCTGGCCCTCGCGGGTCGGCTCGACCTTGTAGCTGACCTTCTTGATCGGCGAGAACAGCGCGTCGATGGTGATCAGCCCGATGGGCGCATCCTCGGGCCGGTTCTTGTCGGCCTGGACGTAGCCCTTACCCTGCTCGACGGTCAGCTCCATGTAGAGGCTGGCGCCGTCGTCGAGATGGCAGATCACGTGATCGCGGTTGAGGATCTCGATGCCGTTGGTCGTCGCGATGTCACCGGCGGTGACGACGCCGGGGCCGGTGGCGCGGATCTCGATGCGCTTCGGGCCCTCGACTTCCATCTTCACCGCGACGCCCTTGAGGTTCAGGACGACGTCGGTGACGTCCTCGCGAACGCCCGGCACCGAGGAGAACTCGTGGAGCACGCCGTCGATCTGCACCGACGTGATCGCCGCACCCTGCAGCGAGGACAGGAGGACGCGCCGGAGCGCGTTGCCGAGGGTGAGGCCGAAGCCGCGCTCGAGCGGCTCGGCGACGGCGGTCGCCAGGCGGGACGGATCGGCGCCGACCTTGATGTCAAGGGCGGTCGGCCGGATCAGTTCCTGCCAGTTCTTGTGGATCATGTTCATTGGCCCTCCATTCCTGCCCGCCGGTGATCCCGCATCCGGCAGACGCCCGAGGATAAAAACGTAAACCGACCGCCTGCCCGGTGGCTGGCGGTCGGTGGAACCTGGTGTCGGTTCAGACGCGCCGACGCTTCGGCGGCCGGCAGCCGTTGTGGGCGATCGGCGTCACGTCACGGATCGCCGTGATCTGGAAGCCGACGGCACCGAGGGCGCGCAAGGCGCTCTCACGACCCGAGCCCGGACCCTGCACCTCGACTTCGAGGGTACGGACGCCGTGCTCCTGCGCCTTCTTGCCGGCGTCCTCGGCGGCCATCTGGGCCGCATAGGGCGTCGACTTGCGCGAACCCTTGAACCCCATCGTGCCGGCGGAGGACCACGCGATTGCGTTGCCCTGGGCGTCGGCGATCAGGATCTTCGTGTTGTTGAAGCTGGCGTTGACGTGGCAGACGCCGGTCGAGATGTTCTTGCGTTCCTTGCGCTTCACGCGCGCCTTCTCGCGAGCCATGGTCCGGCCTCCTTACTTCTTCTTGCCGGCGATGGCCTTCGCGGGGCCCTTGCGCGTGCGTGCATTGGTGTGGGTGCGCTGGCCGCGAACGGGCAGGCCCCGGCGATGACGCAGGCCGCGGTAGCAGCCGAGGTCCATCAGCCGCTTGATGTTCATCGTCGTCTCGCGCCGCAGGTCGCCTTCGACCGACAGGTTGGCGTCGATGTATTCACGAATTTTCAGCACTTCCGCGTCAGAAAGCTCGTTGACCCGACGCGCCTCGTCGATTCCGAGGGACTCGACCAGCTCCTTCGACTTGGTCCGGCCAATGCCATGAATGTAGGTGAGCGCAATGAGCACTCGCTTGTTCGTCGGGATGTTAACGCCCGCTATGCGCGCCAATGTTCTTGCTCCGTCGTCCGCCTGGGGCCTGCCCAGAGACCCCTGTCAAAAGTCATAGCCCACCGATCCCTCGGCAGGCTTCGCATACCCATGTCCCCTGGGCCCGAGCATCCCGCGTTCCCCGAGGTGAAAGCTGAGGGAACAACTCTCCGTGAAGAGCGAGCGCGTACTATAGGTATGGTCGGGGGCAGGTCAAGAGCCGGACCCGCCCTTTCCCGAGGATTCTGCTCGGGGCCGGCCGGGATCAAGCCGGGCGTCGGGTCAGGCGATCCGGTCGGCGGTATCTTCGCATCGGGCGGGTCGGCGACGTAGTGGGGGGTCATGATCTGCACACCCCGCTCGGCGAAGACGTCCTGGATCGCCGCGTGCAGGGCAGAGTAGGTCGCGGGCATCGCCTTCTCGTTTCTGGTGTGGATGTTGAGCTCGTAGACCGGGGAATAGTCGCCGAGCCCGGTCTGCAGCACGAAGGGGGCCGGGTTGGCCAGCGCGCCGGGCGTGCGCCGGGCGGCCTCGATCAGCATCGCCTCGACGTCCTGCCACGCCACCTCGTAGCCGATGCCGACTTCGGTATGGAGGATCAGCGTCCCCTCGCGGGTGAAGTGCGAGTAGTTGATCACCTCGCTACCCATCACCGTGGCGTTGGGCAGGGTGACGCGCTCGTTCTTCGGGGTGCGGAGATAGGTCGCCTGCGCGGTAGATCTCGACGACGTCGCCGGTGACGCCGGCGACTGAGATGCGGTCGCCGACGCGAAAGGCGCGGCGGTAGATCAGGAGCTGTCCGGCGACGAGGTTCGCCACGATCGAGGTGGCGCCCAGCGACAGCATCACGCCGGCGAAGATGCCGATGGCGCGGAAGGCGTCGCTGGAGGAGCCCGGCACGTAGGGATAGGCGAGGATCGCCGCGAAGAGCACGATCAGCAGGCGCAGCAGGCGCTCGGTCGGGAGCGCCCATTCGGGCTCGAACTTGTCGAGGCGGAGGCGGCCCGAGGCGACCATCGTGAAGAAGCGGTGGTTGGCGCGAAGCACGGCGACGGTCAGCGAGGACGATGATCGCGATGGCGATCAGTCCGGGAACCGCGCCGAGGATGCCGGAGACGATGCCCCGGAAGGGACTGGCGATGGCGCCGAGCGCCGCCGAACCGGCCTCGCGCGTCCACGGCAGGGCGAGCAGGACCTCGCCGAGCCAGATGTAGGTCGCCACGATCCCTGCGAGGATCACCAGGGCCAGCAGCGCCCGGCGCGCTATGCCCCAGAGCGCGGTCAGCCGAACGACGTTGCGGGCGCGGCGCTCCCAGGCGCCCAGGCGCCGCTCGACGTGACGCTCGGTGAACCGTCCCCCCGCCCGTGCCAGCGCGACCAGTCCGACCATCACCACGGCGTAGGCGATCGTCCGGTAGAGGGTCTTCATCAGGGCGCGGCGCACACCCTCGGGCGAGCGCTCGGCGCGGTAGTCGGCGATGGCGCGCGCCATCGTGTCCCGGACGATCCCGGCGTAGACCGGGGCGTCGATTTCCTCGAGCCGCGCGTCCGGCTCGTAGATGCGGATGAGCGGGCGGCCCGGCAGACCGACCTGGAAGCCCTCTTCGATCGGGACGGCGACGATGTCAGCCGGGTTCACCGCCGGATCCTTGGCGGCGGCGATCAGACGGTCGTGGACCAGCCGGGCCCGCTCCTCCGCCGGCACCGCGGAGACGCCCCGGATCGGAAAGAGCGGGCGTCCGTCGAAGTAGATGACGGCGCGGTCGGGCGACCCCGCCGGATCGTCCTGAGCGAGGCCGCACCGGCAAGGCCGCCGAGGCAGAGCATAAGGAGGAGGAGCCGTGCGAGCATTCCGATGGTCCCGGCAAGGCGAAACGCTTGCTGTGGCGCCCTAGAGACCGAGCAGGGTCTTGATCTCGCGCTGGATGCGGTCGATCGCCTCAAGGCCGTCCACCGTGCGCAGCTTGCCCTTGGCGTGGTAATAGCCGATCAGCGGGGCGGTCTGGCGGTAGTAGGCCATCAGCCGCACGCGCACGGCCTCGGCGTTGTCGTCGGCACGGCGGATGAATTCGGTGCCGCCGCACTTGTCGCAGACGCCGGCCGTCGCGGGCTGCTTGCCGGTGTCGTGATAGCCCTCGCCGCAGTTGGCGCAGGTGAAGCGCCCGGAGATGCGCTCGATGAGGACGTCGTCGTCCACGCGCATCTCGATCACGGCGTTGAGGAACTTGCCCTTGGAGGCCATCAGCGCATCGAGCGCGTCGGCCTGGGCGAGCGTCCGCGGGAAGCCGTCGTAGATCAGGCCGTGGCGGCCGGACTCGCGGTCGAGTTCCTCGGCGATCAGGCCGATGACGATGTCGTCGGTGACGAGTTCGCCGCGGGCCATCACGCCGGCGACGCGGTTGCCGAGCTCGGTGCCCGAGGACTTTGCCGCCCGCAGCATGTCACCGGTCGACAGCTGCACCATCCCGTGCTTTTCGGCCAGGAGCCGCGCCTGGGTGCCCTTGCCGGCACCCGGCGGCCCCAGAAGTATGATGTTCATCGTCTCGGTTTCCCCCGTCCCTTGCCGCGCAGGCGCGACTTCTCGATCAGGCCCTCGTACTGGTGCGCCAGCATGTGGGACTGGATCTGCGTGATCGTGTCCATGGTTACAGAGACCACGATCAGGAGGGAAGTACCGCCAAAGTAGAAGGGCACCGAGAAGCGGGAGATCAGGATTTCAGGGAGGAGACAGACCGCGGTCAGGTAGGCCGCGCCGACGACGAGGATGCGGGTCACGACATAGTCGAGGTATTCGATGGTCTTCTGGCCCGGCCGGATGCCGGGAACATAGCCGCCCTGCTTCTTGAGATTGTCGGCGACGTCGTCCGACTTGAAGGCGACATTGGCGGTGTAGAAGTAGGTGAAGAAGACGATCAGCAGGCCGAAGAACAGCATGTGCAGCGGCTGCCCCTGCCCCATGTAGGCGGCGACGTAGCTCAGGATCCCGCCGGTGCCGGCGCTCTGGCCGGAGAAGGTGGTGATCGTCGCCGGCAGCAGCAGCAGCGAGGAGGCGAAGACCGCGGGGATCACGCCGGCCGGGTTGACCTTGACCGGCAGGTTCGAGCTCTCGCCGCCGTAGATCTTCATCCCCACCTGGCGCTTGGGGTACTGGATGTGGATCTTGCGGAGCGCCCGCTCCATGAAGACCACGAAGGCGACCACACCGACCATCATCACCATGATGCCGACGATCACCAGGGGGCTCATTGCGCCGGTACGGCCCTGGGTCAGGAACTGGGCGATCGCACGCGGCATCTGGGCGACGATGCCGGTGAAGATGATCAGGCTGATGCCGTTGCCGATGCCGCGCGAGGTGATCTGCTCACCCAGCCACATCAGGAACATCGTGCCGCCGACCAGCGTGATGATGACGCCGATGCGGAAGAACCAGCCGGGATCCTGAGCCATGCCCTGGGCCTCGAGGCCGACGGCCAGGCCGTAGGCCTGGAAGGTCGCGAGGACGACGGTGCCGTAGCGGGTGTACTGGTTGATCTTCTTGCGGCCGCTCTCGCCTTCCTTCTTCAGCGCCTGCAGGCTCGGCACCATCGAGGCGAGGAGCTGCACGATGATCGACGCCGAGATGTAGGGCATGATCCCGAGCGAGAAGATCGCCATGCGGCCGACCGCGCCGCCGGTGAACATGTTGAGCATGCCGCCGAGGCCGGCGCTCTGCTGCTCGAAGAACTGCTGGAGGCGGAGCGCGTCGACGCCGGGGACCGGGATGTAGGTGCCGAGGCGATAGACGATCAGCAGCCCGATGGCGAAGAGGATGCGGTTCTGGAGAATCCTTGGCCTTGCCGAAGGTCCCCCAGCTGAGGTTGGCCGCCATCTGTTCGGCTGCGGATGCCATGCGAGACCCCTTCGAGAGAAAACGCCGCCGCCTCCCGTTGCCGGGTGCGGCGGCGCGAAAATCACCGCTGACTTATGCCGCCGGAGGGGCGGCGACAAGTCCATTCGGCGCAGTCACCGCAGCCATCACTCGGGCGCGGCTTCCGCCTTCGGCGCCGTGACGGTCAGCGTGCCGCCGGCCTTCTCGACCGCCTCGACGGCCGAGGCCGACGCGCCGGTGACCGAAAGGGTCAGCTTGGCGGTGATGTCGCCCTTGGCGAGGACGCGGACGCCGTCGAGCTTGCGGCGGACCAGCCCGGACGTGACCAGCACGTCCTCGGTGATCTCGGTCGCGGCGTCGAGCTTGCCGGCATCGACGAACTTCTGGATCAGGCCGAGGTTGACGACGGCGAAAGCCTTGCGGTTCGGCTTGTTGAAGCCGCGCTTCGGCAGACGCATGTAAAGCGGCATCTGGCCGCCCTCGTAGGCGTTCAGCGCCACGCCCGAGCGCGACTTCTGGCCCTTGATGCCCCGGCCGGCGGTCTTGCCCGAGCCCGAGCCCGGACCGCGCGCCACGCGCTTGCGCTTCTTGGTGGCGCCGGGATTGTCGTGGAGTTCGTTCAGTTTCATTGTCGCTGTCTCCTTGCCGGAAGTGCCCTATCAGCGACGAAAGGGGCGGACGCGGCGTTTCTGATTGGTCCCTTGCGGGAGACCGGGCCTATACACTGGACCGCCCCGGGTGCAAGGGTTCTGCTCCGCGAGCGGGGCACCGCTTGCAGCCGCGGGTGCAAGGCTTCCCTGCCCCGCTCACCTGCCCCCCCGGAGACGCCAATGACTGCTTGCGCACCACGGTCATCGCCTGGCTGCTCGACTCCGACCCCGCGATCCGCTGGCAGGTCATGCGCGACCTGCTCGACCTCCCGGAGGAGGAGTGGGCGGCGGAGCGCGCGAAGGTGGCGACGTCGGGATGGGGCGCTCGACTGCTCGCCTGCCAGGACGCGGACGGCCAGTGGGCGGGCGGCGCCTTCGCGCCGGCAGACTTCGACGAGCCGGCTGGAGGACGAGGGCCAGCCGTGGACGGCGACCTGCTTCGCCTTGCAGCAGCTCCGCGTGTTCGGCCTGGATCCCGCCTCGGAGGCCGCCCGGCGCACCGTCGCCCTCGTCGGCGCCAACGCCCGCTGGGAGGAGGGTGGCCAGCCCTACTGGGCAGGCGAGGTCGAGGAGTGCATCAACGGTCGGACCGTCGCCGACGGCGCCTATTTCGGCGTCGACGTGACGCCGATCGTCGACCGCCTCCTCGGCGAGCGTCAGCCGGACGGCGGGTGGAACTGCGAAAGGGCGAACGGCTCGAGCCGCTCGTCCTTCGACACGACGATCAACGTCCTCGAAGGGCTGCTCGAGCACCAGCGGCAACCGGCGGGACGGCCGGACTGCGCGCGGCGAGGCGCTCCGGCGAGAGTTTCCTCCTCGAGCGCGGCCTGTTCCGCCGCCTGTCGACCGGTCAGCCGGCGGACGCGAGTTCCTCCGGTGCCTGCATCCGAACCGCTGGCGCCACGACTTCCTGCGCGGACTGGACTATTTCCGCGCGGCGTGGCCGTGACCGGCGAGCCGCCCGACCCGCGCCTCGGCGATGCGATCGCGAGCTCCGCCGCCGTCGCCGAGCGGACGGCCG
The DNA here is from genome assembly GCA_963798235.1 of uncultured Alphaproteobacteria bacterium. GTDB lineage: Bacteria > Pseudomonadota > Alphaproteobacteria > Rhodobacterales > Rhodobacteraceae > Amaricoccus. The sequence continues at coordinate 69,894 of CAWCSN010000009.1, forward strand.
CTGGCCGCTCGACTGGACGCTGCGCGGGCCGGTGTGGTTCGACCTCGACGATGGGCCGGGCCTCCCCTCGCGCTGGATCACCCTCCGGGCGCTCCGCGTCCTGCGCTGGTGGGAGGGCGAGCGTGGGGGTGTGACGATGGAACGGACGGGGTGAGCGATCAGCCGTTGGCGGTATCCGGGCCGATCTCGGTCGCGACCTCGGTGACGCTGTCGGCCGGGAATTCGCCCTCGCGGGCGTGGCGGTAGACGGTGTCGGCGCTCTCGGCTTCGTGGACGCAGTACAGCTTGTCGCCGGCGACGTAGCTGGTGAGCCAGCGATAGGGCTCGCCGAGGCCGTCGACAACGGCGTTGGACTTGGCGGAGATCTCCTTGAGCTGCTGGGGCGTCAGTGCGCTCGCGCCCGGGACGGTGCGCTCGATGATAAATTTAGGCATAGAGGTAGCTCCCTATGAACGTTGTGCACGAATTGGCCCGGCAGGCGAACGCAGTATAATGAAGAATTGGCGCGGAGTTGTTGTCGACGATGTCGCTCCCGGTCAGGGCATCGCGGTGACGACGAAGGCGCGGCAAGAAGGGGGCCGACATCCTGCCGCGCCGCGATGCTCCGGCCGCAGCCGCAGCGGAGGCTTGAGATCATTGCAGCCGTCAAGAGGCAGATCGGATCGACGATCATGGCGCTCTACCGATTTCACGCATCGCTCCTGCCGCATGCGCTATGCTGCTGTCACCGTGCGTACGGGCCCCGGGTCGCAGGGTGCCAATTTCGAGCATCGCCGAGGCTAAAAATCGAAGTCTGCGCCGCGGATTGCCCGGAGATAAGGGCGGAACTGGGGATGGATCATGATGACATTACGACTGGCATGCCTCGCCGGCGCTTTGGCGCTCGCGGGTGGCACGGCGATGGCCGCGGACACCGCCGAGCTCGAAAAAGCGCAGGCCGCCTGGGAGGCGGCGTTCAGCGCCGGTGACGGTGCCGCGGCGGCGGAGGCGGTGTTCACCGAGGATGCGCGACTGCTGCCGCCGGCGAACCGATGGTCGAGGGCCGTGACGCGATCGCGGCCTACTGGCAGGGCGGGTTCGAAGCCGGCTTCCGCGATCTGGAACTCGGCGTGATCGCGGTGGACATGCAGGGCGACACGATGATCGAGACCGGCACCTGGTCGGTCACGCTGCCGGGCGAAGACGGCGCAAAGGCTGGAGGCAAGGCGCTGGTCGTCTGGAAGAAGGGTGACGACGGCTCCTGGCGCATGAGCCAAGACATGTGGAGCAGCAACGAGTAGGGCCGGGCCACGGAGCCGCCGCCCGGGGTGCGGCGACTTTGCAGCCGGCGTCAACGGCCGTTCCCGCGGCGGGGGCGGCCGGGACGGCTCCAAAAAGAAAACGCCCCGGCCATTCGGCCGGGGCGTGCAGAGTACCGACAGAGCGCAGCGGCTCAGCCGCGCTCTTCCACGATGACCGCGAGGTGCGGGATCGTCGCGACCATGCCCCGGATCGAGGGCGTGTCCTGGAGTTCGCGGGTCTTGTGCATCTTGTTGAGGCCGAGGCCGATCAGCGTCGCGCGCTGGGTGGCCGGGCGGCGGATCGGCGAGCCGATCTGCTTGACGACGATGGTTTTCGCCATGATCTCAGGCCTCCGCAGCCGCGGCATCGGCCGGGGCGTCGGGCGCCTTCGGCAGGATGTCGGCGACCTTCTTGCCACGCCGCTGGGCGACGAGGCGGGGGCTCTGCTCGAGCTGCAGACCGTCGATGGTGGCGCGGATCATGTTGTAGGGGTTCTGCGACCCCAGCGACTTCGCCACCACGTCCTGAATGCCGAGCATCTCGAACACCGCACGCATCGGGCCGCCGGCGATGATGCCGGTACCCGCCGGGGCGGTGCGCATCACGACCTTGCCGGCGCCGTGGCGGCCGTTCATGTCGTGGTGCAGCGTCCGGCCCTCGCGGAGCGGAACGCGGATCATCTGCCGCTTGGCCTGCTCGGTGGCCTTGCGGATCGCCTCGGGCACTTCGCGGGCCTTGCCCTTGCCGTAGCCGACGCGGCCCTTCTGGTCCCCGACGACGACGAGCGCCGCAAAGCCGAAGCGCTTGCCGCCCTTCACCGTCTTGGAGACGCGGTTGATCGCGACGAGGCGATCCTGGAATTCCGGGTTCTCGTCCCGGTCGCGGCGACCGCCGCCGCGGTTGTCATCTCTGGCCATCGAGGGTTCCCCTAGAACTTCAGACCGCCCTCACGGGCGGCATCTGCAAGGGCCTTGACCTTGCCGTGAAACAGGAAGCCGCCGCGGTCGAAGTAGACCTCCTCGACCCCGGCCGCCTTGGCGCGCGCCGCGATCTCGGCGCCAACCTTGGCGGCCGCTTCCTTGTTGTTCTTGCCGACGAAGCCGAAGATCCTTCTCCAGCGTCGAGGCGGCGGCCAGGGTCCGACCCTGGGCGTCGTCGATCAGCTGGACCGAGATGTTCTTCGACGAGCGGTGAACGGAGAGCCGGGGGCGTTCGCCACCCATCTTCCGCAGCTTGTTCCGGACGCGCTGGCGGCGCTTCTGGAACAGATCACGTTTGCTGTTCGCCATGATGCGCCCCTTACTTCTTCTTGCCTTCCTTGCGGAAGATGAACTCGCCCTTGTAGCGGATGCCCTTGCCCTTGTAGGGCTCCGGCTTGCGCCACTCGCGGATGTTCGCCGCCACCTGGCCGACGACCTGCTGGTCGATGCCCTCGACGACGATCTCCGTGGGCTTCGGCGTGGTGACGGTGATCCCCTCGGGGATCGCGAAATCCACGTCGTGGCTGTAGCCGAGCGCGAGCTTCAGGGTCCTGCCCTGGGCCGTGGCACGGTAGCCGACGCCGGTGATCTCCATCTCCTTCTTGAAGCCCGTCGACACGCCGGTGACGAGGTTCGCGACCTGCGTGCGGGACATGCCCCACTGCTGGCGCGCGCGCTTCGACAGCCCGCGCGGCTTCACGTTGATCGCGCCGTCCTCGACGAGGATCGTCACGTCGTCGGTCGCGGTGAACGTCCGGGTGCCCTTCGGCCCCTTCACCTCGATCGTCTGGCCCGAGAGGGTGGCGGTGACGCCACCGGGCAGATCGACCGGCTTCTTGCCAATACGAGACATCTGCCCCTCCTCAGAACACGGTGCAGAGGACTTCACCGCCAACGTTGGCAGTGCGGGCCTGTGCATCGGACATGACGCCCTTCGGCGTCGAGACGATGGCGACGCCGAGGCCCTGACGGACCTGCGGGATCTCGCTGACGCCGGAGTAGACGCGGCGGCCGGGGGTGGAAACCCGGCGCAGTTCGCGGATGACCGGCTGGCCATCGAAGTACTTGAGCGAAATCTCGACTTCGGGGTGGCCGTCCTGCGTGACCTCCTCGTAGCCGCGGATGTAGCCCTCGCCCTGCAGCACATCGAGGACCCACTTGCGGATCTTCGAGGCCGGCGAGCGCACGGTGGACTTGCCGCGCATCGAGGCGTTGCGGATGCGGGTGAGCATATCGCCCAGGGGATCGTTCATCGACATCTGTGACCTCCCCTTACCAGGACGACTTGACCATGCCCGGGATCTGGCCCTTGGAGGCCAGGTCACGGAGCGCGATACGCGACATGCGCAGCTTGCGGTAATAGGCGCGCGGACGGCCCGTTATCTCGCAGCGGTTGTGGAGCCGCGTGGCGGAAGAGTTCCGCGGCAGCTTGGCGAGCTTCAGGGTGGCCTTGAAGCGGTCTTCCCGCGACAGGGTTTCATCCTTGGCCGCCGCCTTCAGAGCCTCGCGCTTGGCGGCGTACTTCGCCACCAGAGCAACGCGCTTCTTCTGGCGTTCGATCATGCTGGTCTTTGCCATGTTCTCTCTCCCGCGCTCAGGCCGTGAAGGGCAAGTTGAAAAGCTTCAACAGCGCCTTCGCCTCGGCGTCGGTCTCGGCCGTGGTGCAGATGACGATGTCCATGCCCCAGACCGTATCGACCTTGTCGAAGCTGATCTCGGGGAACACGATGTGCTCCTTCAGGCCCATGGCGTAGTTGCCACGGCCGTCGAAGCTCTTGGGGTTGACGCCGCGGAAGTCGCGGACGCGCGGCAGCGCCACGGTGACCAGGCGGTCGAGGAACTCGTACATCCGGTCGCGGCGCAGCGTCACCTTCACGCCGATCGGCATGTCCTCGCGCAGCTTGAAGCCGGCGATCGAGGTCTTGGCCTTGGTGGTCACCACCTTCTGGCCGGCGATCAGCGTCAAATCCTCGGCAGCGGCGCGGACCTTCTTGGTGTCGGAGGTCGCCTCGCCGATCCCCATGTTCAGCACGATCTTGTCGAGCCGCGGGATCTGCATGTCGTTCTTGTAGGAGAACTGCTCCTTCATCGCCGGCCGGATGGTGTCCCGGTACTCGGCCCGAAGGCGCGGGGTGTAGTCGGTTGCGTCGAGCATCAGATCGCCTCCCCGGTCGACTTGGCGAAGCGCACCTTGGTGTCGCCGTCCATGCGGAAGCCGACGCGGGTCGCCTTGCCGTTGCTGTCGAGCAGCGCAAGGTTCGAGAGCTGGATCGGCAGCTCCTTGGCGACGCGGCCGCCCTGGGTGGACTGCGTCTGCTTGGTGTGGCGGATCGCGACGTTCACGCCGCCGACGACGGCCTTGTTGTCATCGGGGATCACGCGGGTGATCTCGCCCTGACGGCCCTTGTCCTTGCCGGCGATCACGACGACCTTGTCGCCCTTCTTGAGCTTCGCGGCCATCAGAGCACCTCCGGAGCGAGGGAGATGATCTTCATGAAGTTCTTGGCGCGCAGCTCGCGCACGACCGGCCCGAAGATACGGGTGCCGACCGGCTCGTTCTGGTTGTTGAGGATCACCGCGGCGTTCCGGTCGAACCGGATCGCGGTGCCGTCCTCGCGGCGGACTTCCTTGGCGGTACGAACGACGACGGCCTTGCGGACGTCACCCTTCTTCACGCGACCGCGCGGGATGGCTTCCTTCACCGACACCACGATGATGTCGCCGACGGAGGCATACCGGCGATGCGAGCCGCCCAGGACCTTGATGCACTGAACCCGGCGAGCGCCGGAGTTGTCAGCGACATCCAGATTGGTCTGCATCTGGATCATGCTTGGTTACTCCCGACCTGCAGGGACGCCGATGATCCTCGGGCCCTGCGGTTTCGACAAAATTTCTGGCTCAGGCCTCGGCGGCTTCCGCCGTCAGGACCGTCCAGCGCTTGGACTTGGAAATCGGCGCGCACTCGATGATGCGGACGCTGTCGCCGACCTTGAACTGGTTCGCCGCGTCATGGGCGCGGTACTTCTTCGACTTCCGAATGGTCTTCTTCAGCACCGGATGCGTGAAGCGGCGCTCCACCGAAACGGTGACGGTCTGATCGTTCTTGTCGCTGGTCACGGTGCCCTGGAGGATACGCTTGGGCATGTCTCAGGCCTCCGCGGCCGCAGCGGCGGCCTTCTGGTTCAGGATGGTCTTCACGCGGGCGGCGTCGCGACGGACGACCTGCATGCGCGAGGTATTCTCCAGCTGGCCGGTGGCCTTCTGGAAGCGGAGGTTGAAGGCCTCCTTCTTGAGGCTGGCGAGCTGGTCGCGCAGCTGGTCGGGAGTCTTGTCCCGAAGATCGGCCGACTTCATGGCCATTCCTTTCAACAATCACCAGAGGGCCCCCTGAGAGAGGGTCACCCTGATTTTGGTGGAGTCCACGGTGAGCGCGCCCTATAGCCGCCCGGTCGCCGGGATGCAACCGCATAGTCCCGTCGGCGGGGAGTCGCACGCCCTCCGAGGCGTCCCCCACTTCCCCGGAGCCGCCGAATCGATCGGGGCGGCGGCGATCAGCGGCACGCCGGGAGAGGTGCCGGCGACCTCATCCCTCGGAGAGCCGCCTGCAAAACCCGCCTCGCTGGCGTGACGTCGAACACCCTAACGAGGGGTTAACGCGCCAAGACATATCCTTCATTATCAGACACTTGATTGGCTGCGCACGCGTGCGCAAATCGTGCGACGGCGCCGAGCGTAGCGGGGGCCGGTGATCGCGCCCGGCCCCCATCGCCCGAAACGAAAAAGGCCCCGGTCGCCCGGAGCCTCCTCGTATCTTCGTGCGGGGGCGGGGTGCTCCCGCCTCCACCGCCTACCAGTCTTCGCGCTCGATGAACCGGCACTTGATCGGCAGCTTCATCGCCGCGAGGCGCAGGGCCTCCTTGGCGGTGTCGCCATCGACGCCGTCGATCTCGAACATGATCCGGCCCGGCTTGACCTTGGCCGCCCAGAACTCGACGGCGCCCTTGCCCTTGCCCATGCGGACTTCGGTCGGCTTCTTCGAGACCGGCACGTCCGGGAAGATCCGGATCCACACCCGGCCCTGGCGCTTCATGTGACGCGTCAGGGCGCGGCGGGCGGCCTCGATCTGCCGGGCCGTGATCCGGTCCGGCTCGGTCGCCTTGAGCCCGTAGTGTCCGAAGTTCAGCTCGAACCCACCCTTGGCTTCGCCATGGATGCGCCCCTTGAACTGCTTGCGGAACTTGGTTCGCTTCGGTTGCAGCATTTCTTCTTACTCCCGCGGCTCAGCGCGCGCGCTCGCGGTCCCGGTCACCCCGGTCCCCGCGATCACGCGACGGACGTCCGCCGCCACCTTCCTGAAGCTCCGCCTGGCGCCGGTCGCGCGCCTGGGGATCGTGCTCCATGATCTCGCCCTTGAAGATATAGACCTTGATCCCGATGATCCCGTAGGCGGTCTTCGCTTCGCAGAGCGCATAGTCGATGTCCGCGCGCAGCGTGTGCAGCGGCACCCGCCCCTCGCGATACCACTCGGTCCGGGCAATCTCGGCGCCGCCGAGGCGGCCGCCGACGTTGATCCGGATGCCGAGCGCACCCATGCGCATGGCGTTCTGAACGGCCCGCTTCATCGCGCGGCGGAACGAGACCCGGCGCTCGAGCTGCTGGGCGATGTTCTCGGCGACGAGGGCCGCATCGACCTCGGGCTTGCGAACCTCGACGATGTTGAGGTGCAGCTCCGACTTCGTGAACTGCGCGAGCGCCTTGCGCAGCGTCTCGATGTCGGCGCCCTTCTTGCCGATGATCACGCCCGGACGGGCGGCGTGGATCGTTACCCGCGCCTTGCGGTGCGGACGCTCGATCACGACGCGGCTGATGCCGGCCTGCGCGACGTTCTTCTTGATGTAGTCGCGGATGGCGAGATCCTCGTGGAGGAGCTTGCCGTATTCCTTGCCGTCGGCGAACCAGCGGCTGTCCCAGGTGCGGTTGACCTGCAGCCGGAGGCCGATCGGATTGATCTTCTGACCCATTATGCGGTCTCCTCGCTGACTTGGCGAACCTTGATGGTGACCTGGGCGAACGGCTTCAGGATCTTGCCGTAACGGCCGCGGGCGCGGGGCTGGCCGCGCTTGAGCACCAGGTTCTTGCCGACGAAAGCCTCGGCGACGACGAGCTCGTCCACGTCCAGGCCGTGGTTGTTCTCGGCATTGGCGATCGCCGACTGCAGCGTCTTCTTGACGTCGTCGCTGACCCGCTTCTTGGAGAAGGTCAGGTCCGCGAGCGCCTTGCCGACGGGCTTGTTGCGGATCATCGCCGCAACGAGGTTCAGCTTCTGCGGGCTGGTCTTCAGCATCTTGCTGACGGCCATCGCCTCGTTGTCCGCCACGCGGCGAGGGGTCTTTTCCTTGCTCATGGCTTACTTCCGCTTCGCTTTCTTGTCGGCCGAGTGACCGTAGTAGGTCCGGGTCGGCGAGTACTCGCCGAACTTCTGGCCGATCATGTCCTCGGAGACGTTCACCGGGATGTGCTTCTTCCCGTTGTAGACCCCGAAGGTCAGCCCCACGAACTGGGGCAGGATGGTCGACCGGCGCGACCAAATCTTGATGACTTCGTTGCGGCCGGACTCGCGCGACTTCTCCGCCTTCTTAAGGACGTGGGCGTCGACGAACGGACCCTTCCAGACAGACCGTGACATGGGCCGCTCCTACTTCTTCTTCTTCTGGTGACGCGAGCGAAGGATGTACTTCGTCGTCGCCTTGTTCGACCGGGTGCGCGCGCCCTTGGTCGGCTTGCCCCACGGCGTGACCGGGTGGCGGCCGCCCGAGGTGCGGCCTTCGCCGCCGCCGTGCGGGTGGTCGATCGGGTTCATCACCACGCCGCGAACGCTCGGGCGGATGCCCTTGAGGCGGTTGCGGCCGGCCTTGCCGATGTTCTGGTTCGAGTTGTCCGGGTTCGAGACCGCGCCGACCGTCGCCATGCACTCCTGCCGCACGAGCCGGAGCTCGCCCGAGGAGAGGCGGATCTGCGCGTAGCCGCCGTCACGCCCGACGAACTGGGCGTAGGTTCCGGCGGAGCGCGCGATCTGGCCGCCCTTGCCCGCCTTCATCTCGACGTTGTGGACGATCGTCCCGATCGGCATCGCCGTGAAGGGCATCGCGTTGCCCGGCTTGATGTCGGCCTTCGCCGCGGCGATCACGTTGTCGCCGACTGCCAGGCGCTGCGGCGCCAGGATGTAGGCCTGCTCGCCGTCCGCGTAACCGATCAGCGCGATGAACGCCGTCCGGTTCGGGTCGTACTCGATGCGGATGACCTTGCCGGGGATATCAAGCTTGTTCCGCTTGAAGTCCACGATCCGGTAGAGCTTCTTAACGCCGCCACCACGCCTGCGCATGGTGATCCGTCCGGTGTTGTTGCGACCGCCCTTGGACGTCAGACCCTCGGTGAGGGACTTGACCGGACGGCCCTTCCACAGCTCGGAACGGTCGATCAGAACCAGCCCGCGCTGGCCCGGCGTCGTCGGCTTGTAGGTTTTCAACGCCATGTCTTGCTGTCTTCCGTTGCTAGATCCCGGGTTCGACCGGGTTATTCAAACCTTCTCGCCGCCCGGACAGGGGCGGCGAAGGGGCGACTCGGGTTTCCGAGAGTGCGCCCCCGTATCAGAGCGCCGGTTCAGAGACCAGTGCTGACGTCGATGGTGTTGCCCTCGACGAGGGTCACGTAAGCCTTCTTCACGTCGCGCCGGGTGCCGAGACGGCCCTTGAAGCGCTTCACCTTGCCCTTGGTGATGGTGGTGTTGACCGCCTTCACCTTGACATTGAAGAGGGCCTCGACGGCCTTCTTGATCTCGGGCTTGGTGGCGTCCATCGCCACCTCGAACACGACCGCGCCGCTCTCGGAGGCCATGGTGGCCTTTTCCGTGATGATCGGCTTGCGGATCAGGTCGTACTGTGCCGGGGTCACGCTCATTTCAGTCGCGCCTCCAGCGCTTCGACGCCGGCCTTGGTCAGCACGAGCTTCTCGCGGCGCAGGATGTCATAGACGTTGGCGCCGACGCTCGGCAGCACGTCGATGCCGTCGATGTTGCGGGCGGCCAACGCGAAGTTGGCATTCACCTCGGCACCGTCGATGACGAGGACCTTCTTCCAGCCGAGACCCTTCAGGGCCAGAGCCAGCGACTTGGTCTTGCCCTCGGCGAGGCTCGCCTGGTCGATGACGATCAGGTCACCGGCACCGGCCTTGGCCGACAGCGCGTGCTTCAGCCCGAGCGACCGGAACTTCTTGGTCAGGTCGTGGGCGTGGCTGCGCGGGGTCGGGCCCTTGTAGGTGCCGCCGTGGCGGAAGGTCGGGGCCTTGCGCGAACCATGCCGCGCGCCGCCGGTGCCCTTCTGGCGATAGATCTTCTTCGTCGAGTAGCTGACGTCCGACTTGCCCAGCGTCGAATGGGTGCCGGCCTGCCGCTTGGCAAGCTGCCAGCGCACGACGCGGTGGAGGATGTCCGCCCGCGGCTCGAGCCCGAAGATCGCGTCGTCGAGCTCGATCGAGCCCGCCGCCGCTGCCTCGAGCGTGATCACGTCGAGTTTCATGCCTTGTCGCTCCCCTCGGTCGGGGCCGCGCCGTCGTCGGTGCCGCCATCAGTGCCGCCGTCGGCCTTGTCGGCCTTGATCTCGGCCTCGGCCGCGGCCAGCGCAGCCTCCTCGGCAGCAGCCTGCTCGGCGACGCGCGCCTGCTCGGCTGCAGCCTCGACGGCCGCTGCTTCCTCGGCCGCCTTCGCGGCAGCCTCGGCAGCCTTCCTGGCCTCGGACCGCAGCGCGGCCGGCAGGATCACGTTGTCGGGCGTGACCTTCTTGACCGCGTCCTTGATCGTGACCCAGCCGCCCTTGGAGCCCGGAACCGCGCCCTTGACCATGATCAGGCCGCGCTCGCTATCGGTGCGAACGACCTGCAGGTTCTGGGTGGTGACCCGGACGGCGCCCATGTGGCCGGCCATCTTCTTGCCCTTGAACACCTTGCCCGGGTCCTGGCACTGGCCGATGGAGCCGTGCGACCGGTGGCTGACCGACACACCATGCGACGCCCGGAGGCCGCCGAAATTGTGCCGCTTCATCGCGCCGGCAAAACCCTTGCCGATGCTGGTGCCCGCGATGTCGACGAACTGACCCGCGAAATAGTGGTCCGCGGTGATCTCTTCGCCAACCTCGATGAGGTTCTCGGGGGAGACGCGGAATTCCGCGATCTTCCGCTTGGGCTCGACCTTGGCCACCGCGAAGTGGCCACGCATCGCCTGCGAGGTGTTCTTCGGCTTCGCCGTGCCCGCACCGAGCTGGACGGCCGAGTAGCCGTCACGGTCGGCGGTGCGCTGCGCGACCACCTGAACGTTTTCCATGTGGAGAACGGTCACGGGAACCTGCTTCCCGTCCTCCAGGAACAACCGGGTCATGCCCAGCTTCTTTGCTATCACGCCGGAACGCATTGTCCGATCCTCAGAGCTTGATTTCGACGTCCACGCCGGCCGCGAGGTCGAGCTTCATCAGCGCGTCCACGGTCTGCGGGGTCGGATCCACGATGTCGAGGAGCCGCTTGTGGGTGCGGATCTCGAACTGCTCGCGAGACTTCTTGTCGATGTGCGGCCCACGCAGCACGGTGAATTTCTCGATCCGGTTCGGCAGCGGGATCGGGCCGCGCACGCGCGCCCCGGTCCGCTTGGCCGTGTTCACGATCTCGGCGGTCGAGCTATCGAGAACCCGATAGTCGAAGGCCTTGAGCCGGATGCGGATGGTCTGACTTGCCATGTCTCTCGCGTCCCTTACTCGATGATCTTGGAGACGACGCCGGCGCCGACGGTGCGGCCGCCTTCACGGATGGCGAAGCGGAGCTTCTCTTCCATGGCGATCGGCGAGATCAGGGTGACCTCGAACTTCAGGTTGTCGCCGGGCATGACCATCTCGGTGCCGGTGGGCAGCGCGACGGTGCCGGTGACGTCCGTGGTCCGGAAGTAGAACTGCGGCCGGTAGTTGGCGAAGAACGGCGTGTGACGGCCACCCTCTTCCTTGGTCAGGATGTAGGCTTCCGCCTCGAACTTGGTGTGCGGCTTCACCGTGCCCGGCTTGCAGAGAACCTGCCCGCGCTCGATGCCCTCGCGGTCGATGCCGCGGAGCAGCAGGCCGACGTTGTCACCCGCCTGGCCCTGGTCGAGCAGCTTGCGGAACATCTCGACGCCGGTGCAGGTCGTCTTCTTGTTCGGGCGGATACCGACGATCTCGATCTCCTCGCCGACCTTGACCACGCCACGCTCGATGCGGCCGGTGGCAACCGTGCCACGACCCGAGATCGAGAACACGTCCTCGACCGGCATCAGGAACGGCTGGTCGATCGGGCGCTCCGGGGTCGGGATGTACGAGTCGACGGCCGCGAGAAGCTTGCGGACGGCCTGCTCGCCGATCTCCGGGTCGCGATCTTCCAGCGCGGCCAGCGCCGAGCCGGTGATGATCGGAATGTCGTCGCCGGGGAAGTCGTAGGACGACAGGAGCTCACGCACCTCGAGCTCGACGAGTTCGAGCAGCTCGGGATCGTCGACCTGGTCCATCTTGTTGAGGAAGACGACCAGCGCCGGCACGCCGACCTGACGGGCGAGCAGGATGTGCTCGCGGGTCTGCGGCATCGGGCCGTCGGCGGCCGACACGACGAGGATCGCGCCGTCCATCTGGGCGGCACCGGTGATCATGTTCTTGACGTAGTCGGCGTGGCCGGGGCAGTCGACGTGGGCGTAGTGCCGGGCGTCGGTCTCGTACTCGACGTGCGCCGTCGAGATGGTGATGCCGCGGGCCTTCTCCTCGGGCGCGGCGTCGATCTGGTCGTACGCCTTGTACTCGCCGAAGAACTTGGTGATCGCTGCCGTCAGCGACGTCTTGCCGTGGTCGACGTGGCCGATCGTGCCCACGTTCACATGCGGCTTGTTCCGCTCAAACTTTGCCTTCGCCATGGCTCTTCTCCTGTCGGGGCGTCTTCGCCCGCATGTTCCGTGGGCTGGAAGCCCGCATGTTCCGTTGCGCCGGCCGGGCGCCCTCGCCCGGCCGGCTGATTACAATCAGGCGAACTTCGCCTGGATCTCGTCCGAGATGTTCTGCGGCACCGCGTCGTAGTGGTCGAACTGCATCGAGAAGTTCGCCCGTCCCGACGACATCGACCGCAGGGTGTTGATGTAGCCGAACATGTTCGCCAGCGGCACCATCGCGGTGATCGCGTTGGCATTGCCGCGGGTGTCCTGGCCCTGGACCTGGCCGCGCCGCGAGGTGAGGTCGCCGATGACGCCGCCGGTGTAGTCTTCCGGGGTCACCACCTCGACCTTCATGATCGGCTCGAGCAGCTTCGCACCGGCCTTCTTCAGACCGTCGCGCATCGCCTGCCGGGCCGCGATCTCGAAGGCGAGAACCGAGGAGTCGACGTCGTGGTAGGCGCCGTCGATCAGGCTCACCTTGAAGTCGATGACCGGGAAGCCGGCGAGCGGACCGGAGTCCATCACCGACTGGATGCCCTTTTCGACGCCGGGGATGTATTCCTTCGGAACCGTGCCGCCGACGATCTTGCTCTCGAACGAGTAGCCCTCGCCCACGGCGGTCGGCTCGATGACGAGCTTGATGCGCGCGAACTGGCCCGAACCGCCGGTCTGCTTCTTGTGGGTGTAGTCGATCTCGGCCTTGCGGCTGATCGTCTCACGATAGGCAACCTGCGGCGCGCCGATGTTGGCCTCGACCTTGAACTCGCGCTTCAGGCGATCGACGAGAATGTCGAGGTGAAGCTCGCCCATCCCCTTCATGATCGTCTGGCCGCTCTCGATGTCGGTCTCGACGCGGAACGACGGGTCCTCGGCGGCAAGCCGCTGCAGACCCTGGGACATCTTCTCCTGGTCGTTCTTGGTCTTCGGCTCGATCGCGATCTCGATCACCGGCTCCGGGAAGGTCATCGTCTCGAGGACGACGGGCTTCGTCGGGTCGCAGAGCGTGTCGCCGGTCGTGGTGTCCTTGAGGCCGGCCAGCGCGATGATGTCGCCGGCAAACGCCTCGTCGATCTCTTCGCGGTTGATCGCGTGCATCATCATCATGCGGCCGACGCGCTCACGCTTCTCCTTGGTGGAGTTCATGAGCTGGTCGCCCTTCTTGATCGACCCGGAGTAGATCCGGGTGAAGGTGAGCGAACCGACGAAGGGGTCGTTCATGATCTTGAAGGCGAGGCCGGAGAAGGGCTGCGAGTCATCGGCCGAGCGGGCGATGTCGCGGGTTTCCGTCTCGTCACCCGGCTTGAAGCCCATGTAAGGCTTCACGTCGAGCGGCGTCGGCAGGAAGTCGATCACGGCGTTCAGCATCGGCTGCACGCCCTTGTTCTTGAAGGCCGAGCCGCAGATCACCGGAACGAACTTCATCGCCAGCGTGCCCTTGCGGACGAGGCTGCGCAGCGTGTCGACGTCCGGCTCCTCGCCCTCGAGGTAGGCTTCCATCGCGACGTCGTCCATCTCGACGGCCAGCTCGACCATCGTGGCACGCATCTCGGCGGCCTGGTCGGCAAGCTCGGCACGGATCGGCTGACGGGTCCAGGTCGCGCCCAGATCCTCGCCGGTCCAGGTCCACTCTTCCATGGTGATGAGATCGACGTGACCTTCCAGCGCGGTCTCCGCGCCGATCGGCAGCTGGATCGGGCAAGGCGTGGCGCCGGTCCGGTCCTTGATCATCCGCACGCAGTTGAAGAAGTCGGCGCCGATCTTGTCCATCTTGTTGACGAACACGATCCGCGGCACGCCGTAGCGGTCGGCCTGGCGCCAGACGGTCTCGGTCTGCGGCTCGACACCGGCATTGGCGTCCAGCACGCAGACGGCACCGTCGAGCACGGCGAGCGAACGCTCGACCTCGATGGTGAAGTCGACGTGGCCGGGGGTGTCGATGATGTTGAAGCGGTACTTCGGGCTGTTGGTCGAAATGCCGTCCTCGGTGCGCTCCCAGAAGGTGGTCGTCGCCGCCGAGGTGATGGTGATGCCCCGCTCCTGCTCCTGCTCCATCCAGTCCATGGTCGCAGCACCGTCGTGCACTTCGCCGATCTTGTGCGACTTGCCGGTGTAGAAGAGGATCCGCTCGGTCGTCGTGGTCTTGCCGGCGTCGATATGCGCCATGATACCGAAGTTGCGGTAGTGATCGAGAGGATATTCGCGGGCCATCTCAGTCTTCCTAAAGCTTGCCGTTACCAGCGGTAATGGCTGAACGCCTTGTTGGCGTCTGCCATCTTGTGGGTATCTTCGCGCTTCTTCACGGCCGAGCCACGCATGTTCGCGGCGTCGAGAAGCTCGCCGGCGAGGCGCTCTTCCATCGTATGCTCGTTGCGGGCACGGCTCGCCTTGATCAGCCAGCGGATCGCCAGCGCCTCGCGGCGCTCCGGGCGAACCTCGACCGGCACCTGGTAGGTCGCGCCACCGACACGGCGGCTGCGGACCTCGACCGAGGGCTTCACGTTGTCGAGCGCCTCGTGGAAGACCTCGACCGGCGCCTTGCGGAGCTTGGCCTCGACCTTCTCGAAGGCGCCGTAGACGATGCCCTCGGCGACCGACTTCTTGCCGTCGTGCATAAGGTTGTTCATGAACTTCGTGACGACCTTGTCACCGAACTTGGCGTCCGGCAGGATCTCACGCTTATCGGCCTGGCGACGTCGCGACATACCCTATCTCCTCACTTCGGCCGCTTGGCGCCGTACTTCGACCGGCGCTGCTTGCGATTCTTGACGCCCTGGGTGTCGAGCACGCCGCGCAGGATGTGATAGCGCACGCCCGGAAGGTCCTTCACGCGGCCGCCACGGATGAGCACGACCGAGTGCTCCTGCAGGTTGTGGCTCTCGCCGGGAATGTAGCTGATGACCTCGAACCCGTTGGTCAGGCGCACCTTGGCGACCTTGCGCATGGCCGAGTTCGGCTTCTTCGGCGTGGTGGTGTAGACGCGCGTGCAGACGCCCCGCTTTTGCGGGCTGCCCTGCAGATGCAGCGACTTCGACCGGGTCACGCGGGGCTGCCGCGGCTTGCGGATCAGCTGTTGGATCGTTGGCATTCGAGTCCTAACCTCGTCTCACCGTCTCCGCGCGGAGCCGCGCGGCAGCGTCTTTTTCGTCATCCAGGCTCCACGCCGCTTGCGCGAATGCCAAAAGCAGCCACGGCGAGACCGCCCATCGGTCCGCCGCGGCGAAATTCCAGAGGACCGGGGCCGTGGCCCGGGTCGTGACCGCCAGTAGAAGGCTATGATCAAGGGAGGCCGAAGCCCTCCTAGAGCGCGCGGAACCTAGGGGCATCGTTACCCCTTGTCAACACACCACCGGACCGTCGCCGTGCCTTTTCCGGCAAGCGCCGCGAAGCCCCATCACCCTCGCCCTACAGAGTGACGACAGGGGCCTCCTTCGACCCTCCTCAGGCAGCAGCGCCGGTCGTCAGCCGCGCCAGACCCCGCCGCAGCGCAGTCACGCAATCGGCATCGAACGCCGTCCCCGTATCCCGGTCGAGGATCGCCAACGCTTCATCGATAGGCATTGCCGCACGGTAGGGCCGATCAGCCGAAAGCGCATCGAATACGTCGGCGACGGTAAGGATGCGCGTCTCAAGACAGATCTCATCCCCTTTCAGCCCACGCGGATAGCCGCGACCGTCCAGCCGCTCGTGGTGCGCACCGGCGAGCGGGGCAATGTCGCGAAACACCGCAACCCGGCCAAGAATCGCCTCGCCGTGGACCGGGTGCGCCCGAATGGCCTGCCATTCGGCCTCGTCCGGCTTCCCCGGCTTGTCGAGGATCGCGTTGCTAACCGCGAGCTTGCCGATGTCGTGGAGCAGACCGGCGCGCCTCAGCCACCGCCGATGGTGCGGGTCAAGGCCGATTTCCTCGGCGATCATGTCGGCATAGAGAGTCACGCGGCGGGAGTGGTCGGCGGTGAAGGTGCTCTTCGCATCCACCACGTCGGCAAAAGCGGACGCAATATCGTCCAGATATAAATCGTCAACCGCCGTTACAGCCGCCGTTGGATCGAGAGCCGCGACCCGCTCGACGACACCCTCCTGCGCCAGCCCTTCCCAGAACCCCTTTCCAGCCTGCGCCGCGACGAAAGCATCGACCAACCGGGGCTCAAACCACGTCCCCGAGCGTGCCTTGATCTCCGCCACCGCCGCCTTGCGGCCACGCTCGGTATGAAAGACGTCGACTACCTGCGACAGAAGCGCGATCGCCGCGTTCGCCGGAATGGCAGCCCCGGCGAGACCGACCGGCTTCCCGCCACCATTCCAATGCTCGTCGAGGCTGCGTATCCCGTCCTGCACTCGAACCGAGAAGCGCATCTTCGCCGCGATGTCGGCGCCACGGTGGCAGCGGGTCTCGATCAGCTCCCGGCTGATCTCGCCGCCGTTCTGCAGGATGTTGACGATCGCCCGGATGCGCTCGGCGAGGCCCGCTTCCGGCCCCGTGTGCGAAAAGACGAAGCGCAGGGCCGCGCCGAGGCTCCCGTCGATGGTCTTGAACCCACGCTTGAAGCGAATATCGTCCGCCAGATACAGCGAGCAGATCCGCGCCGCGTTGCTGCTGCATCCGAGGTCCTTCAGCAGCAGCGTATAATAGAGGTCGGGAAGCAGCCGCGGATCGACCCCGAGCGCCCGTCCGACATGGATGCCGATCCAGCACGCGCGGACGCAATGCCCCGGGGGCTGCCCCTCCGTCATGTCCAGCGCGTGGCTGAGCGCCCCAATCAGGCTGGCGAGCTGCACCGACTGCGCTCCGCGGGGCGAACTCGCTCCGCCGTAACTCGATCTGACCATCGTCCACCCCCCGGCTGTTGGTGACGATCGCACGCCTCCCTTAACAGCGGCTTGCCGCTTGCGCTTTCAGGTGTTTGACACTATCTCCGCCGCCAATCGCGGAGGGGCTCGCCGGAGGGCCCCAAGGAAGGGAAGCCGAAGATGGCGAAGGCAAAGTTTGAGCGGAACAAGCCGCATGTGAACGTGGGCACGATCGGCCACGTCGACCACGGCAAGACGTCGCTGACGGCAGCGATCACCAAGTTCTTCGGCGAGTACAAGGCGTACGACCAGATCGACGCCGCGCCCGAGGAGAAGGCCCGCGGCATCACCATCTCGACGGCGCACGTCGAGTACGAGACCGACGCCCGGCACTACGCCCACGTCGACTGCCCCGGCCACGCCGACTACGTCAAGAACATGATCACCGGTGCCGCCCAGATGGACGGCGCGATCCTCGTCGTGTCCGCCGCCGACGGCCCGATGCCGCAGACCCGCGAGCACATCCTGCTCGCCCGTCAGGTCGGCGTGCCGGCGCTGGTCGTCTTCCTCAACAAGATGGACCAGGTCGACGATCCCGAGCTGCTCGAACTCGTCGAGCTCGAGGTGCGTGAGCTCCTGTCGTCCTACGACTTCCCCGGCGACGACATTCCGATCATCACCGGCTCGGCGCTGGCCGCGCTGGAAGATCGCGACCCGGAGATCGGCGAGCAGGCCGTCCGCAAGCTTCTCGCGGCCGTCAACTCGTACATCCCGACCCCGGAGCGCCCGATCGACCAGCCGTTCCTGATGCCGGTCGAGGACGTGTTCTCGATCTCGGGTCGTGGCACGGTTGCCACCGGCCGCATCGAGCGTGGCGTGGTCAAGGTCGGCGAGGAGATCGAGATCGTCGGTATCCGCCCGAACAAGAAGACGACCTGCACCGGCGTCGAGATGTTCCGCAAGCTGCTCGACCAGGGTCAGGCGGGTGACAACGTCGGCCTGCTGCTCCGCGGCATCGACCGCGAGGGCATCGAGCGCGGGCAGGTTCTCTGCAAGCCGGGCACGGTGAAGCCGCACACCAAGTTCGAGGCGGAAGCCTACATCCTGACCAAGGAAGAGGGTGGCCGTCACACGCCGTTCTTCGCCAACTACCGGCCGCAGTTCTACTTCCGGACCACGGACGTCACCGGCACCGTCGCGCTGCCCACCGGCACCGAGATGGTCATGCCCGGCGACAACCTGAAGTTCGAGGTCACCCTGATCTCGCCGATCGCCATGGAAGAGAAGCTCCGCTTCGCCATCCGTGAAGGCGGCCGCACCGTCGGCGCCGGCGTCGTCTCCAAGATCATCGAGTGATCTGGGGGAGCGGTCCCGACGGGCCGCTCTCTCGCCTGAAATTGCGCCGGGGCGTCGCCGACTGCGATTCCCCGGCGTTTCCATGCCCGGCAAACGCCCTGCCGCTCTGGACAGCGACCGCGGTGGCGGGCTAGGCCCGCGGGGACAGCACTGCGGCGACAGGCTTTTCCGATGAGCGACGATCCGACCGACGGCCACCGTATCTATGCGGTCGGCGACATCCACGGGTGCCTCGACCTGCTGGAGGGGATGGTCGCCCGCATCCGGGCCGACCTCGCGGCGCGGCCGCATCCGAAGCCGCTGGTGATGTTTCTCGGCGACTACGTCGACCGGGGGCCGGACAGCCGGGGGGTGATCGAGGCGCTGATCGGGCTCGAGGCCGATCCGGACTTCGCGACGGCCTATCTGCTCGGCAACCACGACCGCTATGTGCAGGCTTATCTGCGTGACCCGGAGTGGTACGACCTCACCTACCACTGGCTCGCCGACAATCTCGGGGGCGGGAAGACGCTTGCCTCCTACGGGGTTCCGGATGCCAATCCGGCGCGGCCGGCGCTGACGCGGGAGCCGTTCGCGGCGGCTTTTCCGGACAGCCACCGGGCCTTCCTCGACCGGGCGGCGCTTTGGGTGCGGCGGGGGGACTATGTCTTTGCGCACGCGGGGATCAGGCCGGGGGTGGCGCTCGAGGCGCAGGACCCGGAGGATCTGATCTGGATTCGCGAGCCGTTCCTGAGTTCCGCCGCGGACTTCGGCTTCAAGGTCGTCCATGGCCACACCATCGGAAAGGCGGTGGAGCATCACCCGAACCGGATCGCGGTCGATACCGGCGCCTTCCGGACCGGGGTGTTGTCCTGCGTGGTGCTGGAAGGCGCGACGGTGGCCCTGCTGACCGCGGAGGGGCCGAAGCCCTGGCCGGTCGGAGCGGGGATCGGCGGGTGGCGGAGTCTCTGGGTACGGAAGTAGGCGGTTTCGCCGTGACCCGGCGGTAGGGATTGCCGGGGAAACGGTCGGTTTTCGTTGGTCCTCTCGCGCGCACTATTCGCTTGCAGAGGAAGCGGTGAGCGAATATTCGGGCGGCGCATGCCGGCCCTAGGGGTGTAGCTCAGTTGGTAGAGCATCGGTCTCCAAAACCGAGGGTCGTAGGTTCGAGTCCTATCGCCCCTGCCAGCATGTAATCCGCCGATCGGACAATCCAGGCCTCGCCCGTAAGGGCGTCACAGGCGCTGTGTCCAGCCCTCGGGAGACCGCTTTCGAGGTCACCGATGCGCCCGCAGGCCGTCTCTGCGCACGCGTGCGCAGAGGGTCATGTCATTGATATTGTTGAATTGTGCGTGGCGCGTTAGCTTTTCGTTATTTCTCGGGGGCGAACCTCGCGATGCGCGATGGCGCCGAGCTTGCGAAGGCCATCGCCGGGCATCCGGGCGAGGTCGGGGCCGGGCCTTGCGTCACACGGCGGGGATGGCGCGGTGGGTGCGGCGCAGGCCGCTGAGGATGGCGGCGGCGAGGGCGAAGGCGGTGGCGATGGCGAGGCCGACAGGCTCGGCGTTGTCGGGGGCGACGTGGAAGACCAGCGCAACGATGGTCGCGCCGAGGGTCATGCCGAGGAGGCGCGCGGTCGCGAGCATGCCGCCCGCGGCGCCGGCGCGGGTGCGCGGGGCGGCGGCGAGCATGGTGCGGTTGTTCGGCGCCTGGAAGAAGCCGAAGCCGAAGCCGCAGAGCGCCATCACCGCGACGATGGCGGCGGTCGCGGTGCCGGGCGACAGGCCGATGAGGAAGGCGAGCCCGATCGCGAGCATGACCATGCCGACGGCGCCGAGGGTGCCGGCGGGAATGCGGTCGGAGAGGCGCCCGGCGAGGGGGGCGGCGAGGCCGAGGGCGACGGGCCAGGGGGTCATCAGCAGGCCGGTCTCGACCTGATCGCGGCCGAGGACGCTCTGGAAGTAGAAGGGCAGCGCCACGAAGGTGATCGCGAAGGCGGAGAAGGCGCAGATCGAGGCGGCGGTCGACAGCGCGAAGACCGGATCGCGGAAGAGGTCGATGGGGATGAGCGGCGTCGGTGCGGCGCTCTCGCGGCGGACGAGGAAGATGCCGGCGGCGATGGCGACGGCGATGCCGGCGAGGGCGGGGAGGATGGTGCCGCCGCGGGTGAGCCAGTCGGCGCCGATGAAGAAGAGGCCGAGCATCAGGGCGCTGAGGATGGCGCTGGTCCAGTCGAAGGGGCGGTCGGCTTCCTCGGAGCGCGGCAGGTAGCGAAGGGCGAGCCAGATGTTGAGGAGGCCGAAGGGGACGTTGACCGCGAAGAGCCACGGCCACGGGCCGACGGCGAGGATGCCGGCGGCGAGCGAGGGCGCGACGGCGGCGGCGAAGGAGACGACGAGGCCGTTGAGGCCGACGCCGCGGCCGAGCTGGGAGTCCGGGTAGGTGTGGCGGACGAGGGCGCCGTTGACGCTCATGATCGCGGCGCCGCCGATGCCCTGGACGACACGGGCGGCGATCAGCAGTTCGAGGCTGGAGGAGAGCGCGCAGGCGAGGGAGCCGAGGGTGAAGCCGATGACGCCGAGCTGGTAGATGCGGCGGTAGCCGACGCGCTCGCCCATGGCGGCGAAGGGCAGGAGCAGGACGACGATGACGAGCTGGTAGGCGTTGATGACCCAGACCGCGGCCGAGGGCGAGGCTTCGAGCTCGCGGGCGATGCTCGGCAGGGCGACGTTGACGACGGTGCCGTCGAGGACCGCCATGGCGATGCCGATGGCGATGGCGAGGACGGCGAAGTAGCGGCGCGGCGTCGGCAGGCCGTCGGGGTGGATCTGGTCCGTCATGGTCTTTCCGGCTGGGGTGCGTCGGGTTTCGTGCCGACCATGTTGCGCGGGCGGCCGAGGTCAAGGGGCGAAGGGGGGCGATCGGGCGGGCGGGAGCCTCGCTGACGGCGTTCGGGGCCTTGCAAAGCTTTCGCGGGTGGCCTAGGTGCAGCCGTCCGACGGAAGAGAGAGCCCGATGGCCCGCACCAATCCCCTGCAGTTCATCCAGCAGGTCCGCGCCGAAGTCGCGAAGATCACCTGGCCGACGCGCCGGGAGACCGGGCTGACCACGGTCATGGTGATGATCATGGCGACGCTGTTCGCGACCTTCTTCTTTCTGGTCGACCTTGCCATCCGCTACGGGCTGGAGACGGTGCTGAGCCTGGCGTCCTGAGGCCGGGTTTCGCGCGTTTGAGGGCCTTCCGGTGCGCCGTCGCCCGGTTGTCGCACGCGTGCGACAACGATCAAACCTTTGATATTACAGAATATCTCTTTGCGCGTTAGGAGACTGTTCATGTCCGTTAACGTGCGGGGGGCGCGGGCGTCGGCAAACGGACGCGGGGGCGGCGTCCCCTCGGCGCCGCCCCTTTGTTCCCACCCATCCTGGAACCCCCCACCCCTGGCAGGTTCCTCCCTTGCGTCCGCTGAGGTCAGGGCATGAGCACGGTGTCGATGCCGTGGATCACGCCGTTCGACTGCATGACGTCGGGGATGGTGACCCGGGCGATGTCGCCCTTGGCGTCGGCGACGAAGACGGTGCCCTGGTCGACCTTGAAGGTCAGGTCTTCGCCCTGCACCGTCTTGACCATGTAGCTGCCGCCCATCTCGGCGACCTTGGCCTTGATGTCCTCGGCGGTGAGCGTGCCGGGGACGACATGGTAGGTGAGGACGGAGGTCAGCGTCGACTTGTTCTGCGGCTCGAGCAGCGAGTCGACGGTGCCGGCGGGCAGGGCCGCGAAAGCCTTGTTGTTGGGGGCGAAGACGGTGAAGGGACCGCTGCCCTCGAGCGTATCGACGAGGCCGGCGGCCTTGACCGCGGCGACGAGGGTGGTGTGGTCGGCGGAGTTGACCGCATTCTGCACGATGTTCTTGTTCGCAAACATCGGGGCGCCGCCGACCATCGGATTGGCGGCAAGGCCGGCGCTGGCGGTGAACGCGAATACAGTGGCGGCGGCCGCTGCTGTGAGCTTGGTGAAACGGATCATGTCGGCATCTTCCTCTAACGAGACCGCATTCCCGTGCGGCTGGAAGGGAATACGGCCTCCCCGGAAAAAGAGTTTCACGGGGGGAGAAAAGGGCGGCGCCGCGCGTTGCACTTCGACTATGCTTGTATGGGGACGGGGGGACTGGTGTTGGACGAGGTCGAGATCGACCGGTTGCTCGGCCGCTGCGCCCTGGGTGACAGGGCCGCGTTCCGCAGTCTCTACGATGAGGCAGCGCCGAAACTCTTCGGTGTAAGCCTGCGTATTCTTGGCCATCGCGGTGACGCGGAGGAGGCGACGCAGGAGGCTTTCGTGCGCATCTGGCAGAAGGCGGACCGGTACCGGCCCGACAAGGGGAGCGGCCCCGGCTGGATCGTGGCGATCGCACGCAACGCGGCCATCGACCGGCTGCGGATGCGCCGGGCGCCGACCCGAGACATTGCCGACATGGTCGATCTGGCCGATCCCGGGCCGGGACCGGAAGCGGCGGCGGCGGCGTCCGACGACCGGCGGCGGATCGAGGGTTGCCTCGGGCAGTTGCCGGTGGACCGGGCCAAGGCGGTGCGGGCGGCCTATCTCGACGGACATACCTATGAAGAGCTGGCGCGGACCTTCGAGGTGCCGCTGAATACCATGCGGACCTGGCTGCGGCGGGCCCTGATCGCCCTCCGCAAATGCCTCGATCCCGTGAGCGACCTGCCATGAGTGACGCAACCACCCTTCCCGACGACCTGCCCGGCGATCCCGACGCGGTGCTGGCGGCAGAGTTCGTCCTGCGGCTGCTGCCGCCGGACGAGGAGCGGGCCTGTGCGCTGCGGGCAGCGCGGGAGCCGGCTTTCGCGGCCGAGGTCGCACGCTGGCAGACGGCTTTCGGGGCGCTCGACGAGGGATTTGCGCCGGCGGCGCCGCCGGCGGGCCTGCGGGCGCGGATCGAGGCGCGGCTGTTCGGCGCCCCGGAGACGACGCCGTCGCTGGCGTCGCGGCTGTGGGCGAGCGCGGGTCTGTGGCGCGGGGTCGCCGCGGCTGCCGTCGCGGCCGCGGTGGCGCTGGCGGTGCTCGGTGTGCCGGGCCGGCAGCCGGCGTTGCCGCAGCTGGTGGCGACGGTGGCGCCGACGGTCGGGGACGTGCAGCTGGTGGCGCTGCTCGACCGCGAGGCCGGGGTGCTGCGCTTTACCCGCGTCGCCGGCTCGGCGCCTCCGGGGCAGTCGCTGGAGCTGTGGCTGATGCCGGCGGGCGCGAGCGCGCCGACGTCGCTCGGGCTGGTGCCGGTGGAGGATCGCTTCACCCTGCCCGTGCCTCCGGCGCTGGCCGGCGGCGTGGTGCCGGGAACGGCGATCCTCGTCAGCCAGGAGGCCGCGGGCGGCTCGTCGACCGGGCTGCCGCAGGGGCCGGTGCTGGCGAGCGGCGCGATCTCGGAGCTTTGATCGCGGCTCCGGGCGGCCGGCTTTTTCCGCGGCCGGCCCTTGAACCCGGGGAGCGGCGGGTGTAGACGGCCGGCTCTCGGATGGACCGGGCGCGCATTCGATTCGGACTGCGCGCTCGTTTTTATTGCGCGCCCCGGCGCGCGCCAAGAACGAGCGGGCGGCTACGCGCCCCGCGGAGAATTGGGGTAACGGACGACGATGGCGATGCGCTGGTATTCGGTGAGCGTGCTCTCGAACTTCGAGAAGAAGGTCGCCGAGGCGATCCGTGAGGCCGCGCGCCAGCACCACCTCGAGGACGAAATCTCCGAGGTCATGGTGCCGACCGAAGAGGTCATCGAGATCCGCCGCGGCAAGAAGGTGCAGTCCGAGAAGCGCTTCATGCCCGGCTACGTGCTGGTCAAGATGGAAATGTCGGACCGCACCTATCATATCGTGACCTCGATCAACCGGGTGACCGGCTTCCTCGGACCGCAGGGCAAGCCGACGCCGATGCGCGACGACGAGGTGGCGCGGATCCTGAACCAGGTCGTCGAGGGGCAGGAGCGGCCGCGGTCGATCATCACCTTCCAGACCGGCGAGCAGGTCAACGTCACCGACGGGCCGTTCGAGGGCTTCTCGGGGATGGTCGAGGAAGTCGACCAGGGCAACAACCGGCTCAAGGTCTCGGTGTCGATCTTCGGCCGGGCGACCCCGGTCGAGCTGGAATTCGCTCAGGTCGCCAAGGCGTCCTGACGTTCGCAGGTGGGAGGCGAGACCGGCGCGCCGGTCGGACCGCACCACCCCATGTAGTGCCCGAGGGTCGCGACCCGAGGGCGTGGAGAGGAGGCCATCATGGCCAAGAAGGTTGCAGGGCAGCTGAAGCTGCAGGTTGCCGCCGGCAAGGCGAACCCGTCGCCGCCCGTCGGCCCGGCGCTGGGTCAGCGCGGCATCAACATCATGGAATTCTGCAAGGCGTTCAACGCGCGCACGCAGGAGATGGAGGTCGGCCAGCCGACCCCGGTCATCATCACCTACTTCACCGACAAGTCCTTCACGATGGAGATCAAGACGCCGCCGGCGTCGTTCTACCTCAAGAAGGCGGCGGGCCTGAAGTCGGCGTCGAAGACGCCGGGCAAGGGCTCTTCCGCGGGTTCGGTGACGATCGCCCAGCTGCGCGAGATCGCCGAAGCGAAGATGAAGGACCTGAACGCCAACGACATCGACTCGGCGATGCTGATCATCGCGGGCTCCGCCCGGTCGATGGGCATCGAGGTCAAGGGGTAAGGTCATGGCGAAGATTGCAAAGCGCACCGCTGCCGCCCGCACGTCGTTCGAAGGCAAGGCCGACCTCAGCGTCGCCGACGCCATCGAGCTGGTGAAGGCCAATGCCACCGCCAAGTTCGACGAGACCCTCGAGATCGCGATGAACCTCGGGGTCGACCCGCGCCACGCCGACCAGATGGTCCGTGGCGTCGTCAACCTGCCGAACGGCACCGGCAAGACCGTCCGCGTCGCGGTGTTCGCGCGCGGCGCGAAGGCCGACGAGGCGACGGCGGCTGGCGCCGACATCGTCGGGGCCGAGGACCTGATGGAGGCGATCCAGGGCGGCAAGATCGACTTCGACCGCGCCATCGCCACGCCGGACATGATGCCGATCGTCGGCCGGCTGGGCAAGATCCTCGGGCCGCGCAACCTGATGCCGAACCCCAAGGTCGGCACGGTGACGATGGACGTCGCGACCGCGGTGAAGAACGCCAAGGGCGGCGAGGTCCAGTTCAAGGTCGAGAAGGCCGGCGTCATTCATGGCGGCATCGGCAAGGCCTCGTTCGAGCCGGCGCAGCTGGTCGAGAACGTCCGGGCCTTCGTGCAGGCGGTGAACCGGGCCAAGCCCGCGGGCGCCAAGGGCACCTACCTGAAGAAGATTTCGCTCTCCTCGACCATGGGGCCGGGCGTGACCGTCGACATCGCCAACGCGGTGGCCGGCGAGTAACAGAGATTCCCCCGGGCGACCGGGGGATGTTCCGGGCGACGTCGCCTCTTCGGAGGCGGGGCGCCCGTACTGTCCGAGACGGTGGGCTGCCGCGAGGCGCTAAGTCCTGCCTGAGACGGGGAACGATCAGGATCGGATCGGAGGCATCCTCCGGGCGGTATTGGCGGGACTCGTGACAACGGACCCGAGACGCCGGGGAGAGCCCCGGCGACATAGAGCCGGCGCCGGAGGGGAAACCCCGAGGGGCCAAACTTGGAGCAACGAATGGATAGAGCCCAGAAAGAAGGCGTGGTCGGGGAACTCGGCCAGATCTTCGCGGACTCTGGTGTCGTCGTGGTCGCGCACTACGAAGGCATGTCGGTTGCCGAGATGACGGATTTCCGCCACCGCCTGAAGGCGGCGGGTGGCAGTGTCCGCGTCGCCAAGAACAAGCTCGCCAAGATCGCCCTGATGGGAACTCCCGCCGAAAGGATGGGGGACCTCCTGAAGGGCATGACGGTGCTCGCCTACTCCGAGGACCCGGTCGCTGCCGCGAAAGCGGTGGAGGACTTTCTCAAGGTCAACAAGAAGCTTGTTGTCCTTGGCGGGGCCATGGGAGCGACGCCGCTCGACCAGGCTGGAGTCACGGCCGTTGCCGCGATGCCGTCGCGTGAGGAGCTGATTGCTTCGATCGTGGCGACCATCGGCGGACCGGCTGGCCAGCTCGTGTCGGCGATCGGGGCGCCCGCTGCGAACATCGCGGCGATCCTCACGACCCTCGAGGAACGTGAGGCGGCTTGAGACAACCGCATGCCGACGTGGGGCAAGGCCTTGCCACACCGGACAACACACCCTATCTGATGGAACCTGAAAATGGCAGACCTTAAGAAACTGGCGGAAGAGATCGTGGGCTTGACCCTGCTCGAGGCCGCTGAGCTGAAAAAGATCCTGAAGGACGAGTATGGCATCGAGCCCGCTGCGGGCGCTGTTGCCATGGCTGCGGGTCCGGCCTCGGCCGCCCCGGCCGAAGCTGCCGAGGAGCAGACGGAGTTCGACGTCATCCTCAAGGCTGCGGGCGCGCAGAAGATCAACGTCATCAAGGAAGTCCGCGCCATCACCGGCCTGGGCCTCAAGGAGGCGAAGGATTCTCGTCGAGGCTGGCGGCAAGGCCGTCAAGGAAGGCGTCTCCAAGACCGAGGCCGAGGAGATTCAGAAGAAGCTCGTCGCCGCTGGCGCGGAAGTCGAGCTGAAGTGACGATTGAACGCAACTTGAAGTTGCGTTAACCAATGTGAATCGGCTGGATCCGCGACGCTCGCGGGTCCAGCTTCGTGCGTCTCTTGAGACACCCGCGTGCGGGTCTCGCGAAAGACGCAGGATCGGTCCGGGTGTGCGGTGTGGGAAATCGCGCAAGTATTGGGCCAGACGCGTCGCGGCAAGTCGGGCGCCCGTTCCCCAGCGGGTGGCCGACACTGCAGATCAAGAGGTTCGAGCATGGCTCAGCGGTATTCCGGTCACAAGCGCATTCGCAGGTTCTATGGCAAGATCCGCGAGGTCGCGGAAATGCCGAACCTCATCGAGGTTCAGAAGTCGAGCTACGATCTGTTCCTGCGTTCGGGTGACCAGGACAAGCCGCAGGATGGCGACGGCATCCAGGGCACCTTCCAGTCGGTCTTCCCGATCAAGGACTTCAACGAGACCGCCGTTCTCGAATTCGTGAAGTACGAGCTCGAGGCGCCGAAATACGACGTCGAAGAGTGCATGCAGCGCGACATGACCTATGCCGCGCCGCTGAAGGTGACGCTGCGCCTGATCGTCTTCGAAGTCGACGAGGAGACCGGCGCGCGCTCGGTCAAGGACATCAAGGAGCAGGACGTCTACATGGGCGACATGCCCCTGATGACGCCCCACGGCACCTTCGTCGTCAACGGCACCGAGCGGGTCATCGTTTCCCAGATGCACCGGTCCCCGGGCGTGTTCTTCGACCACGACAAGGGCAAGACCCACTCGTCGGGCAAGCTGCTCTTCACGTCGCGCGTCATCCCCTACCGCGGGTCGTGGCTGGACTTCGAGTTCGACGCCAAGGACATCGTGTTCGCCCGTATCGACCGCCGCCGGAAGCTGCCGGTGACGACGCTGCTCTATGCCCTCGGCATGGACCAGGACGCGATCATGGCGGCCTATTACGACACCGTGACCTATCGCAAGGAAGGCAACTTCTGGGCGACCCGGTTCTTCCCGGAGCGGCTGCGCGGGCAGAAGCCGAACTATGACATCATCGACGCGGCAACCGGCGAGATCATCGCGCCGGCGGGCAAGAAGATCACCCCGCGCATGGTCAAGGAGTGGCAGGACAAGGGCTCGATCTCCGAGGTTCTCGTGCCCTTCGACACCATCATCGGGCGCTTCGTTGCGCGCGACACGATCAACGAGGAGACCGGCCTGATCTGGGCCGAGGCCGGCGACGAGCTGACCTGGGACATCGACGCCAAGACCGGCGACGTCACCGGCGGCACGCTGAAGGTGCTGCTCGACAACGGCGAGACCACGATCCAGACGCTCGACGTCGACAACATCACCGTCGGCGCCTACATCCGCAACACGATGCAGGTCGACAAGAACATGGGCCGCGACACCGCGCTCATGGACATCTACCGCGTGATGCGGCCGGGCGAGCCGCCGACGGTCGAAGCCGCCGACGTCATGTTCCAGTCGCTGTTCTTCGATCCCGAGCGCTACGACCTTTCGGCCGTCGGCCGGGTCAAGATGAACATGCGCCTCGACCTCGACGCCGAGGACACCCAGCGCACCCTGCGCAACGAGGACATCATCGCCGTCATCAAGGCGCTGGTGGATCTCCGCGACGGCCGCGGCGAGATCGACGACATCGACCATCTCGGCAACCGCCGCGTTCGGTCGGTCGGCGAGCTGATGGAGAACCAGTACCGCGTCGGCCTGCTCCGCATGGAGCGGGCGATCCGCGAGCGCATGTCGTCGGTCGAGATCGACACGGTGATGCCGCAGGATTCTGATCAACGCCAAGCCGGCGGCGGCGGCGGTGCGCGAGTTCTTCGGCTCGTCGCAGCTCAGCCAGTTCATGGACCAGACCAACCCGCTGTCGGAAGTGACGCACAAGCGGCGCCTGTCGGCCCTCGGGCCGGGCGGTCTGACCCGTGAGCGTGCGGGCTTCGAGGTTCGCGACGTCCACCCGACCCACTACGGCCGGATGTGCCCGATCGAGACCCCGGAAGGCCCGAACATCGGCCTGATCAACTCGCTCGCGTCGTTTGCGCGCGTCAACAAGTACGGCTTCATCGAGACCCCCTACCGGCACGTCCGGGACGGCAAGGTCACCGACGAAGTGCAGTACATGTCGGCGACCGAGGAGATGCGGCACACGATCGCGCAGGCGAACGCCGACCTCGACGAGGAAGGGCGGTTTACCTCGGATCTGGTGTCCACCCGCAAGTCGGGCGACTTCATGCTGAACCCGCCGGCGAACGTCGACCTGATGGACGTGTCGCCGAAGCAGCTCGTGTCCATCGCCGCCTCGCTGATCCCGTTCCTCGAGAACGACGACGCGAACCGCGCGCTGATGGGCTCGAACATGCAGCGGCAGGCGGTGCCCCTGCTCCGGGCCGAGGCGCCGTTCGTCGGCACCGGCATCGAGGAGATCGTGGCGCGTGACAGCGGTGCGGCCTACACGGCACGGCGTGCCGGCGTGGTCGACCAGGTCGACGCGATGCGTATCGTCGTCCGGGCCACCGACGACGTGGCGCCGGGCGATCCGGGCGTCGACATCTACCGGCTGCGCAAGTTCCAGCGGTCCAACCAGAACACCTGCATCAACCAGCGTCCGCTGGTGAAGGTCGGTGACGTGGTGATGAAGGGCGAGTTCATCGCCGACGGGCCGAGCACCGATCTCGGCGAGCTGGCGCTGGGCAAGAACGTGCTCGTCGCGTTCATGCCGTGGAACGGCTACAACTACGAGGACTCGATCCTCATCTCCGAGCGCGTGGCCAAGGACGACGTCTTCACCTCGATCCACATCGAGGAATTCGAGGTCGCCGCCCGCGATACCAAGCTCGGGCCGGAGGAGATCACCCGCGACATTCCGAACGTCGGCGAGGAGGCGCTGCGCAACCTCGACGAGGCGGGCATCGTCTACATCGGCGCCGAGGTCGGGCCGGCGGACATTCTGGTCGGCAAGATCACCCCGAAGGGCGAGAGCCCGATGACGCCGGAGGAGAAGCTGCTCCGCGCCATCTTCGGCGAGAAGGCCTCCGACGTCCGCGACACCTCGCTCCGGCTTCCGCCGGGCGACTACGGCACGGTCGTCGAGGTGCGGGTGTTCAACCGGCACGGCGTCGACAAGGACGAGCGCGCGCTGCAGATCGAGCGCGAGATGGTGGAGCGGCTTTCCCGCGACCGCGACGACGAGCTGTCGATCCTCGAGCGCAACATCTACTCGCGTCTCAAGGACATGATCGTCGGCAAGACCGCGTTGAAGGGTCCGAAGGGGATCAAGGCCGGCTCGACCATCGACGAGGAGCTGCTCGGCACGCTGTCGCGCGGCCAGTGGTGGCAGCTTGCCCTCGGCGAGGAAGCCGACGCGCTTTCGCAGGAGCAGCTGCACGCGCAGTTCGACCTGCAGAAGAAGGCGCTCGACCGCCGCTTCGAGGACAAGGTCGAGAAGGTGCGGCGCGGCGACGACCTGCCGCCGGGCGTGATGAAGATGGTCAAGGTCTTCATCGCGGTGAAGCGCAAGCTTCAGCCGGGCGACAAGATGGCCGGCCGTCACGGCAACAAGGGCGTCGTCAGCCGCGTGGTGCCGGAGGAGGACATGCCGTTCATGGCCGACGGCACGCCGGTCGACCTGGTGCTGAACCCCCTCGGCGTGCCGAGCCGCATGAACGTCGGCCAGATTCTGGAGACGCACATGGGCTGGGCCGCGCGCGGTCTGGGCCGGGCGATCGACGCCGGGATCCAGGAGTTCAAGCACACCGGCGAGATTGCCCCGCTCAAGGAGGCGATGAAGGTCGCCTACGGCGAGGACGTCTACAACGAGGCCATCGCCGACCTGCCGGAGAGCGAGTTCCTGGAAGTGGCGGGCAACGTCACCCACGGCGTGCCGATCGCGACCCCGGTCTTCGACGGTGCCAAGGAGGCGGACGTCAACGACGCGCTCCAGCGTGCCGGCTTCGACACCTCGGGGCAGTCGATCGTCCATGACGGGCGCACGGGCGAACAGTTCGCGCGGCCGGTCACCGTCGGCGTGAAGTACCTGCTGAAGCTGCACCATCTCGTGGACGACAAGATCCACGCGCGGAGCACGGGACCGTACAGCCTCGTTACCCAGCAGCCGCTGGGCGGCAAGGCGCAGTTCGGTGGCCAGCGCTTCGGCGAGATGGAGGTGTGGGCCCTCGAGGCCTACGGCGCCGCCTACACGCTGCAGGAAATGCTGACGGTGAAGTCGGACGACGTCGCCGGCCGGACCAAGGTCTACGAGTCGATCGTCAAGGGCGAGGACAACTACGAAGCCGGCGTGCCGGAGTCGTTCAATGTTCTCGTCAAGGAGATCCGCTCGCTCGGCCTGAATATCGAGCTTCTGGACTCGGAAGCGGAGTGAGGGCGGCCGCCGCCCCCACTTTCCCGCAACGCGATTGAGGATTCGAGATGAACCAGGAAATCACCAACCCGTTCCAGCCGGTCCAGCCTGTGCGCACGTTCGACGAGATCCGTATCTCGCTGGCGAGCCCCGAGCGGATCCTGAGCTGGTCTTACGGCGAGATCAAGAAGCCCGAGACCATCAACTACCGCACGTTCAAGCCCGAGCGTGACGGCCTGTTCTGCGCGCGCATCTTCGGTCCGATCAAGGACTACGAGTGCCTGTGCGGCAAGTACAAGCGGATGAAGTATCGCGGCGTCGTCTGCGAGAAGTGCGGCGTCGAGGTCACGCTCCAGAAGGTCCGGCGCGAGCGCATGGGCCATATCGAGCTGGCCTCGCCGGTCGCGCACATCTGGTTCCTGAAGTCGCTGCCGTCGCGCATCGGCCTGATGCTCGACATGACGCTGCGCGATCTCGAGCGGATTCTCTACTTCGAGCAGTATGTCGTCGTCGAGCCGGGGCTGACCGACCTCAAGGTCAACCAGCTGCTGACCGAGGAAGAGTACCTCGACGCGCAGGACCGCTTCGGCGATGACGCCTTCCGGGCCGGCATCGGTGCGGAAGCGATCCGCGAGATGCTGGCCGCGATCGAACTCGACCAGGAAGCGGAGCAGCTGCGCGCCGACCTCGCCGAGGCGACGGGCGAACTGAAGCCGAAGAAGATCATCAAGCGGCTGAAGCTGGTCGAGTCGTTCCGCGAGTTCGGGCAACCGTCCCGAGTGGATGGTCCTCACCGTCATCCCGGTGATCCCGCCCGAACTGCGCCCGCTCGTCCCGCTGGACGGCGGCCGCTTCGCCACGTCCGACCTCAACGACCTCTATCGCCGCGTCATCAACCGCAACAACCGCCTGAAGCGGCTGATCGAGCTGCGCGCGCCCGACATCATCATCCGCAACGAGAAGCGGATGCTGCAGGAGTCGGTCGACGCGCTGTTCGACAACGGCCGGCGTGGGCGGGTCATCACCGGCACCAACAAGCGGCCGCTGAAGTCGCTCTCGGACATGCTCAAGGGCAAGCAGGGGCGGTTCCGCCAGAACCTGCTCGGCAAGCGCGTCGACTTCTCCGGCCGGTCGGTGATCGTGACCGGTCCCGAGCTGAAGCTGCACCAGTGCGGCCTGCCGAAGAAGATGGCCTTGGAGCTGTTCAAGCCGTTCATCTACTCGCGGCTTGACGCCAAGGGGCTGTCCTCGACCGTCAAGCAGGCGAAGAAGCTGGTGGAGAAGGAGCGGCCGGAGGTCTGGGATATCCTCGACGAGGTGATCCGCGAGCATCCGGTGCTCCTGAACCGCGCGCCGACGCTGCACCGCCTCGGCATCCAGGCCTTCGAGCCGGTGCTGATCGAGGGCAAGGCGATCCAGCTGCATCCGCTGGTCTGCTCGGCCTTCAACGCCGACTTCGACGGCGACCAGATGGCCGTGCACGTTCCGCTGAGCCTCGAGGCCCAGCTGGAAGCGCGCGTGCTGATGATGTCGACGAACAACGTGCTGTCGCCGGCGAACGGCAAGCCGATCATCGTGCCGTCGCAGGACATGATCCTCGGGCTCTACTACCTGTCGATCGCCCGCGAGGGTCAGCCCGGCGAAGGCATGATCTTCGGGTCGATCGAGGAAGTGGATCACGCGCTGCACGCCGGCGTGGTGAACCTGCACACCAAGATCACCGCCCGGATCGAGCAGATCGACGAGAACGGCGAGAGCGTCATGCGGCGCTTCGAGACCACGCCCGGCCGCCTGCGGCTCGGGCAGTTGCTGCCGAAGAACTTCAAGACCCCGTTCGACATCGTCAACCGGCTGCTCCGCAAGAAGGAAGTCGGCGAGGTCATCGACACCGTCTACCGCCACTGCGGCCAGAAGGAATCGGTGATCTTCTGCGACCAGATCATGGGTCTCGGCTTCACCGAGGCGTTCAAGGCCGGCATCTCGTTCGGCAAGGACGACATGGTGATCCCGGAAACCAAGTGGTCGATCGTGAACGGCACGCGCGATCAGGTGAAGGAGTTCGAGCAGCAGTACATGGACGGCCTGATCACTCAGGGCGAAAAGTACAACAAGGTGGTCGACGCCTGGTCGCGCTGCTCGGACGAGGTCGCCAACGCGATGATGGGCGAGATCTCGGCCGTGCGCCGGGACGAGAACGGCGCCGAGATGGAGCCGAACTCGGTCTACATGATGAGCCACTCGGGCGCGCGTGGTTCGCCCGCCCAGATGAAGCAGCTCGGCGGCATGCGTGGCCTGATGGCCAAGCCGAGCGGCGAGATCATCGAGACGCCGATCGTGTCGAACTTCAAGGAAGGCCTGACCGTGCTCGAGTACTTCAACTCGACCCACGGCGCCCGCAAGGGTCTGGCCGACACCGCGCTGAAGACGGCGAACTCGGGATACCTGACCCGCCGTCTCGTCGACGTGGCGCAGGACTGCATCGTCAAGATCGACGACTGCGGCACCGACCGCTCGATCACCGCGCGGGCGGCGATCTCGGACGGCGAGGTCGTGTCCTCGCTCTCCGAGCGCATCCTCGGCCGCGTCACGGCGGAGGACGTGCTCGACCCGAAGACCGGCGAGGTCGTCTTCCCGCGCAACGGGCTGATCGACGAGCGCGACGCCGACATGATCGAGGCGGCCGGCGTGCTGGAGATGCAGATCCGCTCGCCGCTCACCTGCGAGTCCGAGGACGGCATCTGCGCCCAGTGCTACGGGCGCGATCTGGCCCGCGGCACCAAGGTGAACCCCGGGGAGGCTGTCGGCATCATCGCCGCGCAGTCGATCGGCGAGCCCGGCACGCAGCTGACGATGCGGACCTTCCACATCGGCGGCATCGCGCAGGGCGGCAGCCAGTCGTTCCTCGAGGCGGCGGGTGAAGGCACGCTGCAGCTCCGCAACGGCAACGTCCTGACCAACGCGGATGGCGAGCAGATCGTCATGTCGCGCATCATGGAGATTGCCGTCGTCGACGAGAACGGTGTCGACCGGGCGCTCTCCAAGCTCGGCTACGGCACCAAGCTGCTGGCCAAGGAGGGTGCACACATCGCCCGGGGCCAGAAGCTGGCGGAGTGGGACCCCTACACCCTGCCGATCATCGCCGAGAAGGCCGGTGTCGCGAAGTTCGTCGATCTCGTTCCGGGCTTCTCGCTCCGCGAGGAGATGGACGAGGCGACCGGCATCAGCCAGAAGATCGTCTCGGACTGGCGGGGGGCGCCGAAGGGCAACGACCTCAAGCCCGAGGTCATCGTCATGGACCCCGCGACGGGCGAGCCGGTTCGTTTGCTGAACGGCAACCCCGAGGTCCATGCGATGTCGGTGGATGCCATCCTCTCGGTCGAGGACGGACAGGCACTGCGGCCCGGCGACGTCATCGCGCGTATCCCGCGCGAGGGTGCGAAGACCAAGGACATCACCGGCGGTCTGCCGCGTGTGGCCGAGCTCTTCGAGGCGCGGCGGCCGAAGGATCACGCGATCATCGCGGAGATCTCGGGTCACGTGCACTTCGGCAAGGACTTCAAGAACAAGCGGCGGATCACCATCCAGCCGTCCGAGGAAGGTGCCGAGGCCGTCGAGTACATGGTGCCGAAGGGCAAGCACATCCCGGTTCAGGAAGGCGACTTCATCCAGAAGGGCGAGTACATCATGGACGGCAACCCTGCCCCCCATGACATCCTTGCCATCATGGGCGTGGAGGCGCTGGCCGACTACCTGATCGAGGAAGTGCAGGAGGTCTATCGTCTGCAGGGCGTGAAGATCAACGACAAGCACATCGAGGTGATCGTTCGCCAGATGCTGCAGAAGTGGGAGATCGCGGAGTCCGGCGGCACGACCCTCCTCAAGGGCGAGCAGGTCGACAAGTCCGAGTTCGACGAGGAGAACGAGAAGGCGGTTGCCGCTGGTCGGGACCCGGCCAAGGGTGCGCCGATCCTGCTCGGCATCACCAAGGCGTCGCTGCAGACGCGGTCGTTCATCTCGGCGGCCTCGTTCCAGGAGACGACGCGGGTGCTGACCGAGGCGGCGACGCAGGGCAAGCGCGACAAGCTGGTCGGGCTCAAGGAGAACGTCATCGTCGGCCGGCTGATCCCGGCGGGCACCGGTGGCGCGACCTCGATGATCCGGCGCATCGCGGCCGACCGCGACGCGGCGATCATCGCCGACCGCCGCGAGGAGGCGGTGGCAGCACTTCCGGTCGACTCGTTCGCCGAGCCGATGGGCTTCGAGGTCGAGTAGCGCCACCCGCTGCCGGCAAGACAGGGAAGGCCCCGCCGTTCGGCGGGGCCTTTTCCGTTGTGCGCGCCGCATGGCGGCTTTGACCCCAGGGGCCTTGCTGGCCGATGGCCGCGGCTGGCATGGTAGCCCCGGGAGGAAACCCTAACTTTTCAGGAGTTTCCAATGACGACCATCGCTTCCAGGACCCGCGGCCTGCTCAAGGCCATCGCCCACAACTCGCGCGGGGGACGGGCCGCGCGCGAAGCCGAGCGCCTGTCCCGGCTCACCGACGCGGAACTCGCCCGTCTCGGGATCGCGCGGGAGAATATCGTGATGCACGCCTTCCGGGGCTACATCGGCCACTGATCGACCGGCCGACGACGGGGCGCCCCGGTGGGGCGTCCCGATCGCGATCGGGTCGCGCTCCAATGCCGCGTGCACCCGTCCAAGTCTTCCCCTATGGATGGGAGGCCGGGGCAACAGCGGGGAGCCGGATGCTTCTTTCGATCGTGGTCGTTCTTGTACTGGTCGTGCTGAACGGCTTTTTTGCGATGTCGGAGCTCGCGATCGTCTCCTCGCGGCGCGCCCGGCTCGAGACGATGGCCAAGGCGGGGAACCGCGGGGCCGAGCGGGCGCTGAAGCTCTCCGAGGATCCGACGAGCTTCCTGTCGACCGTCCAGATCGGCATCACGCTGATCGGCATCTTCGCCGGCGCCTATTCGGGCGCAACCCTGTCGCAACCGATCGCCGAGTGGCTTCGCGGCATTGCCGCGGTGTCGCGCTTTGCCGACGCGCTCGCCTTCACGCTCGTCGTCATCGCCACGACTTACGTGTCGCTGATCGTCGGCGAGCTGGTGCCGAAGCGGCTGGCGCTCCGCAACGCCGAGGGGATCGCCGCCTTGGTCTCCGGGCCGATGAGCGTGCTGGCCATCATTGGCGCCCCGGTGGTGTGGTTCCTGCGCATATCGACCGAGGCCGTGCTCGGACTGCTCAGGATGCGCGGCGACGCGCCGAGTTCGGTGACGGAGGAAGAGGTCAAGGCGATGATCGCCGAGGGCACCGACGCCGGGGTCTTTCACGAGGCGGAACGGGAGCTGCTCGAAGGGGTCATCCGCTTCTCCGACCGTCCGTTGCGGTCGGTGATGGTGCCGCGCCACGAGATCGCCTGGCTCGACGTCGGCGATCCGCTCGAGGACAACCTGCAGACGGTGCTCGGGTCGGGGCACTCGCGGTTTCCGCTCTGTGACGGGACGATCGACGAGGTCGTCGGCTTCGTGCACGTCAAGGAGATCCTCGAGATGCGGATCAAGGGCGCCACCGACCTGCGGGCGGCGGCCAAGGAGCCGCTCTATGTCAGCGAGAGCATTCCGGCGCTGCGGATGATCGAGCTCTTCCGCACGTCGGGCATCCACATCGCCATGGTGATCGACGAGTACGGCAGCCTGGAGGGGCTGGTGACGCCGACCGACATCCTGACCGGCATCGCCGGCGAGCTGCCCGATGCCGGCGACGAGGACGAGCCGGGATCGGTGCAGCGCGAGGACGGCTCGTGGCTGATCGACGGCAGCCTCGGCGTCGAGGCGGCGGCGCGGGTGCTCGGGATGGAGGATTTGGAGGGTGGCGACTATGCGACGCTCGCGGGTCTGATCATCGAGAAGCTCGGGCACCTGCCGACGCCGGGCGAGTACGTCGTCATCGACGGCTGGTGCTTCGAGGTCGTCGACCTCGACGGACGGCGGATCGACAAGGTGCTGGCTCGGCGGCCGTAGGCCCGGAGGTTGCGCCGGCGGGCGGGGGTGCCTAGGCTCCGCCGCCGAGCGGCAGGGGACCGGAATGAAGATCGCCTCCTTTAACATCAACGGGGTCAAGGCGCGGCTTCCCGCGCTGCTCGACTGGCTGCGCGACGCGGACACCGACGTCGTCGTGCTTCAGGAAATCAAGTCGACCGACGACCAGTTCCCGCGCCTCGAGATCGAGGAGATGGGGTACCGGGTCGAGACCCACGGGCAGAAGGGGTTCAACGGCGTGGCGCTGCTGTCGCGGCTGCCGATCGAGGACGTGCGCCGCGGGCTGCCCGGCGACGACGGCGACGAGCAGGCGCGGTGGATCGAGGCGCTGGTGCTGGCGGAGCGGCCGGTGCGGGTGTGCGGGCTTTACCTGCCGAACGGCAATCCGGCGCCGGGGCCGAAATACGACTACAAGCTGGCGTGGATGGAGCGGCTGCACGCGCGGGTGGCGGCGCTGGTGGCCGAGGAGGAGACGGCTGCGATCCTCGGGGACTACAACGTCATTCCCGAACCGAAGGACTGCTGGAACCCGGCGGTGTGGAGCACGGACGCGCTCTACCTGCCGCCGACCAAGGCGGCGTTCCGGCGGCTGGTGAACCTCGGGCTGACCGATGCGCTGCGGGCGGTGGACCAGGGGGCGGGGATTTACACGTTCTGGGACTATCAGGCGGGGGCTTACCAGAAGAACTGGGGGATCCGCATCGACCACGTGCTGTTGACGCCGCCGGCCGCCGACCGGCTGGAGACCTGCGGGATCGACGCGGAGACGCGGAGCCGGGAGAAGCCGTCGGACCACGTGCCGATCTGGGTGACGCTGGCCTGACGGCGGGCGCCGGGGGTCAGTGCGACGGACTCAGTGCGCTGGGGCCTCGGTGGTGGTGGGCGGCTCGGCGTGGGTGATGCCGCGGACGTCGAGCCAGCCTTCGTAGATCATGTGCGCCGCGACGTAGAGGATGACGAGGAGGCCGATCCAGGCGATCCAGCGGTAGCGGCTCAGCATCCGCGCGATCAGCGAGGCGGCGACGCCCATCAGCGCGATCGAGAGGGCGAGGCCGAAGATCAGGACGGTCGGGTTCTCGCGGGCGGCACCGGCGACGGCGAGGACGTTGTCGAGCGACATCGACACGTCGGCGATGATGATCTGG
The DNA here is from genome assembly GCA_963798235.1 of uncultured Alphaproteobacteria bacterium. Lineage (GTDB taxonomy): Bacteria > Pseudomonadota > Alphaproteobacteria > Rhodobacterales > Rhodobacteraceae > Amaricoccus. The sequence goes on from CAWCSN010000009.1 coordinate 108,445, forward strand.
GTGACGGCCTGGCGCAGGGTCTTGCGCGGGGCGGTGGAGCTGGCCGAGCCGGCGAGCGCGTCGGCTTCGGCGGCCTGTTGGGCGTCCTGGTGACGGAGCTCCTGGTACATCTTCCAGCAGACCCAGAGCAGCAGCAGGCCGCCGCCGAGGAGCAGGCCGGTGAAGGCGAGGAGTTGGGTGGCGATCAGCGCGAAGACGATGCGCATGCCTGTCGCGGCGATGATGCCGATGAAGATCGCCTTGCGGCGGAGCTCGGACGGCAGGCCGGCGGCCGCGAGGCCGATCACGACGGCGTTGTCCCCGGCGAGGACGAGGTCGATCATGATGACCTGAAGGAACGAGCTCCAGAAGGCGGCTTCCATCATCGGGTTAGGCGTCCTTTTGCGACGGTGCCGGGAAGTTTCTCAAGCGGACGGCGGGTGTCAACCCGTTGAGGCGCCGTCGGTCGTGACGTCGGTCGTGACGTCGGTGCCGAAGAGCCAGTCGAAGCGGCTGGCGAGGAGCGACGGGGCGGTGGCCGAGGCGGCGCGGAGGATCGCGTGGGCCGGGGCGGCGAGGGCGGGGCCGAGGTGGTAGAGCCGGCCGCTGCGCGCCGCGGCGCGCTGGACGCGGGTGGCGCGGGCAAGGCGGGCGGCCTCGTAGGCGGCGAGGCCGGCGCTGGGGTCGGGGGTGCGGTCGAGGCAGGCGGCGAGGACGTAGGCGTCCTCGAGCGCCATGGTTGCGCCCTGGGCGAGGAAGGGCAGCATCGGGTGGCAGGCGTCGCCGAGCAGGGCGAGGCGGCCGTCGGTCCAGCGCGGCAGGGGGGCGTGGTCGAAGAGGCCCCAGAGGAAGCAGCGGTCGACGGCGGCGAGGAGCGCGCCGGCGGCGCCGTCCCAGCCGGCGAAGGCGCGGCGGAGGTTGGTGGGGTCGTCGGGGGTGGTCCAGCTCTCGTCGGTCCAGGCGGCGCGCTCCTCGATGGCGACGAAGTTGACGAGGCTGCGGCCGCGCAGGGGATAGGTGACGAGGTGGCGGCCGGCGCCCATCGTCACGCGGGCGGCGAGGCGGGTGAGTTCGGCGGGGGCGTCGGCGGCGGCGACGGTGCCGCGCCAGGCGACGTGGCCGGTGAAGCGCGGCGGCGTGGCGGTGAGGCGGGCGGTGCGCAGGGCGGAACGAAGGCCGTCGGCGGCGATGACGAGGCCGGCGGTGGTGTCGGTGCCATCGGCGAAGGCGAGGACGGCGGCGGCGCCGGCGGGATCCGCCGCGATGACGCGGGCGCCGAGGTGGAGGGTGGCGCCGGCGGCCTCGGCGCCGGCGCGGAGGACGGCGAGAAGGTCGGCGCGGTGCAGGTGCCAGTAGGGCCGGCCGTAGCGGGCGATGGCGGCGGCGCCGAGGGGGACGCGGGCGACGGGGCGGCCGCCGCGGCGGTGGTCGAAGAGCTCGACGGCCTCGGGGAGGCTGGCGTGGGCGGCGGCGGCGTCGCGGAGGCCGAGCGCCTCGAGGACGGCGACGCCGTTCGGGGCGATCTGCAGGCCGGCGCCGACTTCGGCGAGGGCGGGCGCCTGCTCGTAGACGCGGACGCGGGCGCCGCGGCGGGCGAGCGCGGTCGCGGCGGCGAGGCCGCCGATGCCGGCGCCGACGATGGCGATGTCCTGCCCCGCGAGGTGCATCGGGCGTCCTCCCTGCCCTCCCCTCTGCCATGGGGCGCCCTTGGGTTAAAGGGCGGCATCGGCTTTACCTCGGCTTGCCCGCTGGCCTAGAACGGCCGGGAGGAACGAGAGGGGCGGGCATGCGGATTCTGGTCACCAACGACGACGGCATCGGCGCGCCCGGGCTGAAGGTGGCGGAGGCGATCGCAGCCGAGCTCGCCGGGCCGGACGGCGGCGTCTGGGTGGTCGCGCCGGCCTTCGAGCAGTCGGGGGTGGCGCACTGCGTCTCCTACGTCCGGCCGATGCGGCTCGAGCAGATCGGCGAGCGGCGTTTCGCGGTCGAGGGGTCGCCGGCGGACTGCGTGCTCGCGGGGCTGCACGAGGTGATGAAGGACGCAGCCCCCGACCTCGTGCTGTCGGGGGTCAACCGCGGCCACAACGTCGCCGAGGACACGCTCTACTCGGGCACGGTCGGGGGCGCGATGGAAGCGGCGCTGAACCGGGTGCGGGCGGTGGCGATGTCGCAGTATTTCGGGCCGCGCAATGCCCGCGAGCCCGAGCCCTTCGCGGCGGCGGCGGCCCATGGTGCCGGTGTGCTGCGGCGGCTGATGGCGGATAGCGCCTGGCCGGCGGCGCCCTACGGCGTCTTCTACAACGTCAACTTTCCGCCGGTGCCGGCGGCGGAGGTGCGGGGGATGCGGGCGACCTTCCAGGGGTACCGGCGGACGCCGACCTTCGGGGTGCTGCCGCACGTGGCGCCGAACGGGCGGACCTACCTGTGGCTGACCCACGCGCACGGCAATGCCGAGACGGCCGAGGGCTCGGACTCGCGCGAGAGCCATGAGGGCTACGTCACTGTCACGCCGCTCAACGCCGACCTGACGGCCCACGACCTCATTGCGCCGCTTGCGCAGGCGCTCGGTTAGGGCGAGGGTCGGCGATGCAATCGGCCGAGCAACAGATGCAGTTCGTCTACACCCTGCGCTCGCGCGGGGTGACGAATGCCGAGGTGCTGACCGCGATGGAAGCGACGCCGCGCGCCGACTTCCTCGAGGGTATCTTCCAGGAGCGCGCCTACGAGGACACGCCGCTGCCGATCGCCTGCGGGCAGACGATCAGCCAGCCGACCGTCGTCGGGCTGATGACCCAGGCGCTGGAGGTGACGCGGCGCTGCAAGGTGCTCGAGGTCGGGACGGGCTCGGGCTACCAGGCGGCGATCGTGTCGCGGCTGGCGCGGCGGGTCTATACCGTCGAGCGCCACCGCCGGCTGGCGCGGCGGGCGCGGGAGCTGTTCCAGAAGCTCGGGCTGCACAATATCACCGTGGTGCACGGCGACGGGTCGCACGGGCTGGCGGAACAGGCGCCCTTCGACCGGATCATCGTCACGGCGGCGGCGGAAGATCCGCCCAAGGTGCTGATCGATCAGCTCCGGGTCGGGGGGATCATGGTCCTGCCGGTCGGGCAGAGCAACGCGGTTCAGACGTTGATCCGCATCGAGAAGACCGAGACCGGGCTGGAATACACCGACCTCGGCGCGGTGCGGTTCGTTCCCCTTGTGGAAGGGGTGGCACAGGACGTATTGGACTAGCGTCGAGCGTCTAGATATGGGGAGGCGAGGAATGGGTGCAGCGGCCGCAACGCATCGGAGCCGCTTGCCGGCGACGAGCCTCCTTCTCATTTCGGCGATGGCGCTGGCGGCCTGCAGCAATCCGTTCGGCGGCGATGCCCCGCCGGTCGAGGCGTCGGCCCCGGCGGTGTCGAACCTGCCCCCGGACTCTCGCGGCGTCATCAGCTACGCCACCTACCAGGTCGCGGTGGCGAAGGAGGGCGACACCGTCGCCGACGTCGCGAGCCGCGTCGGCACGACGACGGCGGCGCTGGCCAAGCGCAACGCCCTTCCGGACGACTATCGGCTGCGCGCCGGCGAGGTGCTGCTGCTGCCCGATGGCGTGGCGCGGTCCTCCACGGCCGGCGCGGGCGGCCTTGCCAGCGACACGGTGACGAGCCAGCCGCTCGGCGGCGCCGGCAGCACTGCCTCGACGGCGCCGGCGAATCCCTTCCAGAACGGCCAGACCGAGCCGCTGATCGATCCGGTGCGCCACCGGGTCGAGGCGGGCGAGACGGCCTATTCGATCGCCCGGCTCTACGGGGTGTCGGTGACGGCGCTGGCGTCGTGGAACGGGCTCGGGCCCGACCTCGCGGTGCGCGAGAACCAGGAGCTGCTGATCCCGATCGTCGGCGACGCCAACCGCATCTCGACCGGCCTCGACGATACCCAGCCCGGACAGGGCACGCCGGTCCCTGCCCCGCCAAGCGCAGCCGCGCCGCTGCCGGCCGACATCACCAACGCGGTCACCCCGGAGTCGCCGAACCTCGGCGCGACGCGGACGCCGCCGGGCGGGCGCCTGAGCCCGCCGGTGTCGGCCAAGGTCACCCGCCCCTATGACGGCAAGAACGGCGTCGGCTACGACGTGCCGGCGGGAACGCCGGTGAAGGCCGCGGCGCCGGGCGAGGTGGCGCTGGTCTCCGAGGCGCTCGGCGGGCTCGGGGCGATCGTGCTGATCCGGCACAAGGACGACCTGATGACGACCTACTCCACCCTCTCCGACGTGAAGGTGAAGCAGGGCGACCGGGTCACCACCGGCGAGGTGCTCGGCGACGTGGCGGACCGGGAGCACGACGAGCTGCAGTTCGATGTCTTCCGCGGCACGACCAGCGTCGATCCGACGCCCTACATCGCCCGCTGAGGCGTTCCCCTCCCCCGCCGGAGCGGAGGAGGGCCGAGGCCGGGGTCAGAGGACGAAGTCGTCGGCGACGAGGACGTGGAAGTTGGAGATCGCGAACTGGAAGTCGGCCTTCTTGTCGCCGTTGACGTCGCCGGTGACCAGCCCCGCGTCGTAGCGGAGCTCGCCCTGCTTCCCCGCGAAGGCGCTGGCGCCGATGTAGGTAAAGGCCTGATCGGAGGGTGGCGGTGCCGGGACGAAGGCGCGGCGCCGCCGGAGGATCGGCGCAGAACCGCCTATGGAGCCCGGTGGCGCCCTGCCCTGCTCCGACTCAGCGGAGCAGGAGGCCGGTCAGCCAGAGGCCGAGGCCGAAGACGGTGTGATTGAGGAGCGAGATCGCCCGAACCCTGGTCGGGTTCGGGGTGCGCGACGCCGCCCAGCCAAGGCCCATGCCGGGCTGGAGCAGGAACCAGCCCGCGGCGACGGTGACGATGGCGAAGATCCACGCGGGCAGGAAGCGCGGGTCGGCGAACCAGCCGGGGCCGACGATCAGCGCGAAGGCGATGCCGTAGAGGATGCCGACGGCGTAGTGGGCGGCCCAGCCGATAGCGCGGTCGTCCGGGCTGTCGGGCGCGGTGGCGATGGCGTCGTGGAAGACGATGCCAGTCTTGAGGTTCCAGAACCAGCGGCCGACCGGACGCCAGTTCGGCAGGGACTGGCCGGGCATCCGCCCGAAGACCTGCTGCCACACGTCCATCAGGACGGTCGCCCCGACGCCGACCGCCGCCCCGTCGATCAACAGGCTCATCGTCGGCTCAGGCGAACCACTGCGGGTAGTCGGAGACGAGGAGGTAGAGCGGCGGCTCGTCCTCCTCGATTTCCGCGAAGCGGCCGATCGGCCGGTCGAAGATGTTGTCGGTGAGGTCGTTGTTGACGGTCGAGACCTCGCCGATCAGCACGTCCGCGCCCTCGCCCCAGAAGGCGTGCCAGTTTCCGGGCATCAGCGTGACGCTCTCACCGGGGTTGAGGCGCAGGATGTCGCCCGCCGCCTGGCGGCGGAGAAGGCCGTCGGTCGCGACTTCGACGTCGGACTCGTGGTCGATGCTGCCGTCGGGAAGCGAGTTGAAGAGCTTGAGCGCCAGAACGCCGCCACCGCGGTTGATGATGTCCTCGGCCTTCACGATGTGGCGGTGCATCGGCGAGAGCTGATCCTGGCGCGAGATCATGATCTTCTCGGCGTAGCACATGCCGCCACCGCGCTTCAGATCCTCCTCGGAGCCGTTGCGGACGGTGAAGAGGAAGAGGCCCATTTCGTCGAAGCGGCCCTCGCCGTAGTCTGTGATGTCCCAGCCGAGGCGGGCGTCGACGATGCCGCCGATCAGGCGCCGCTTGTCGGCCATCTCCTGCGGGGTCCAGTAGGCAAAGGGCGGCAGGACGAAGCCGTGGGAGCGGATGAACGCATCCGCCTCCCGAATGATCTGGTTGACGCGCGACCGCTTCATCAGGCTGCCCTCCCCGGCGTTATCGTTGTTTGCCCGTTAGCATGGCCGCGGGGCGGTGCGCCACTGGCAACAAGGGGGGCGGCGCGACGCAAGCGCATCACCAGAAGGGCTTCGCTCCGGCGAGGCGGTCCCAGCGGTCGAAGAGACCGGGGCGGTCGCGTGCCTCCTGTGCGGCGAGGGTGCCGAGGACCCAGCCGATGGCGCGCTGGGCGGCGGGGTCGTCGCGCGCGGGAGCGCCGTCGCCGGAGAGTTCGTGGCGGGCCATCGCCGCGTCGTTCATGCTGCCGAAGGCGTCCTGGAGCTCCTTGAGCGAGCGCAGGTAGGGGGCGACCTCGGCAGGGTCGTAGAGCGAGCCGAGCATGTCGACGGCGTAGCGGAGTTTCTTCAGCTGCTTGCGGAGGTCGTGGAGGCCCTCGCTGTCGAGCTCGCGGATGCGGCGACCGCGGCGCATGACGCGGCGGTGGCGCTTGCGCAGCATCGCCGGCGCCGCCTCGGCGATCGGCGTGGCGAGCCGCGCCGACTGGCTGTAGTCGGTCGGCGACAGCCAGCCGCGGGCCTCGATGAAGGCGGCAAGGTCGAAGAGAAAGCCGGTGGCCTCGCCCCCGGCGAGCCCGGCGCGGACCTCGGCGCGGATCGCGGTGCGGCGGGCGGCGAGGGCGGCGGCGAGGGCGTCGCGGGCGGCCGGGTCGACGCCGGCGTCGGTGTCGGAGCCGTCGCCGAGCGCGTTGGCGACCACCTCGTCGCGGAGCACGTCGGAGTCGCGGAGGGCGCCGACCTGCTGGCCAAGGCGCTGGGCCGTGGCCCCGAGGGCGACCATCGCGTCGCCGCCGAGGATCGGGTGGAAGAGCGAGAAGGCGGTGCGGAGGCGGCGCAGGCCGACGCGAAGCTGGTGCGGCCCCTCGATCGCCTTGCGGTCGGCGACGACAACGAGGTTGCCGGCGATCTGGGCGAGGCAGTCGCGGAGCACGTCGCGGGCGACGGTCTCGACCGTCGCCTCGCCGGCGAGGGCGAACGTCCGGGCGGTGCGCGGCGCGACGCTGGTGTCGATGGACCCGGTGCGCGCCAGTTCGTAGCCGCGCGCGGCCTTGCTGTCGGCGGAGAAGCGGATGGGACCCTCGGGACAGAGGGCGCGCGCGACGGCGAAGACGGCGGCGACCTCGCCCGACAGAAGCTCGATCTCGGCTTCGCGGATCGGCGCGCGGACGTCGCCGGCGACGATCTCGCCATCGTCGAGGGCCAGTTCAACCTCGCTGCCGTCGGCGGCGCGCAGGCGCTCGGTCCGGCGCTGGACGCGGGTCTCGAACACCGGGGCGAGCGGTGCCTCGCCGGCGGCCTCCTTGACCGCGGCGAGGGCGCCATCGGGATCGGGACCGTCGAGGGCAAGGCGGCCGCCGGGGGCCGGGCGCTCGTCCTCCTCGTGGGCGAAGAAGCCGCTGGAGACGACGGCCCCGGCGCGGCGCTTGATCGTCTGCACCCAGGACCGGCCGGAGCGGCGCAGACGCAGGGAGACGCCGGCCTCGGCGAGGGCGTTGCCGGGGGTGTCGTAGTAGATCGAGACGAGGACGCTGGTCTTGCCCGGACCGCAGCGCAGGCGGGCGATCACCGGGCTCTTGCGCAGTCGCGCGAGGCCGGCCTCGTCCAGGCCGATCTTGAGTTCCGCCTCGATCATGATGCGCCGCAACAATTCTTTCGCATGGCGCACCAGTATCTTGGTTCACGTGACGGAATCATGATACCCTTTCCGTGGAACCCTCGTCTGCCGGAAGAGAATGGCCGCAAGCAGCCCGGATATCCTGAAAATCCACCGTCGCTCCGCGGCATGCGCCTGCCATTCCCTGTCGTTTTGTCGCAGACCCGCCCGCAACGGTCAGCGAGGGTTAGGAATTGCTCAGTAGCGTTGCAAGTGGAAAGGGTCCCTGACGGGACACCAGGCATGAGGTGACCATGGTCGAAAGCGCCCAGGGGAACACACGCGAAGGCCGGGGGCGCCCCGGCCCCGCCAGCGCCGCGAGGCTCTGGCAATGAGCGCCTCGACCCTCGGGATCGCTTCCGACTTCGTGAAGGCCGGCATAGCCCGCGCAGGCATCCCCCTGACCCAGACGCTCGAGCACTATCTCTCGATCACCTTCGCCCGGTTCATCGGCAAGACCATCGCCGTCGACCTGCTGACGCTCCGGGTGACGAAGGCGCTCGATGAGGACGCGCCCAACGACATCCTCCGCGGCCTTGCTGACGAGTGCCTGATCGCCTGCGCCTTCTTCGAGGCGCGGCTGCGGCGCAACGGGCCGGTGCGCCACTACGTCGGGCTCGGCCAGATGTCCTACGATGCGGCGCGGCTGACCGAGCAGGCCTACGGCTTCGTCCACATGCGCGACGTCATCGCGAGCGCCGCCGCGGCCGAAGAGCCGGAGAGCGGGCGGATGCTCGTCGACCGCGCCCGGGCCGGGAGCGAGACGGCGCGGCGGGATCTGGCCGAAAAGAACGTGGTGATCGGTCCATGGGGCGGCAGCGCACGCAAGGGGCTGCTCTGGAATTGAGGCGGGAGCCTTCTCTGAGCTCGCTGCCGAGAGAGGCGTCGGGATGGGGCGCGCGCCGATGTCGGGAGCCGGCGTCAGGTGCCGTCCTGGTGGGCACTCTCGCGCTGGCCCTTGCTGGCCTGGGTGCGGTCGAGGCGGGAGAGCTCGTTCATGATCGTGACGAGCACGCTGCCGGTCCAGCCGAAGGTGAAGATCCCGGACATCGCGATCATCGGCCCGATCAGGCGCCACTGGTCCGGCAGGGCGACATCCACGGACCCGAGGGTGGTGTAGGCCCCGAGCACGAAGAAATAGCTGTCGCGCAGCGTCGACAGCATGGCGAGGCCATAGATCGGCAGGGCCCAGAGCAAGGTCTCGAGGAGGTGGGTGGCCGTCATCGCCCCGATCGTCATGGTGAGGATCATGCTGATCCGCCAGCCCGGGGTCAGGGCGTTCACCCGCACCCAGGACTTGTTGAAGCCCCGGGCCGTCGCACGCAACGCCGCGCCGTGGACGACGATGATGCCGATCAGGGCCAGCGTGCCGAGCATGATCTCGACGACCGGATTCGTCTCCGCGAGAGTCACCCTTGGGGGTCCTCGTTGCAGCCCGGCGCGCGGCGGGGCGGCTGTCAGATTGCCTGCGGGCCGCGCCGTGTCAACGCGGCGTCAGCGCGCGGGGGGTGGCCGCAGGAGCAGGCGGCGGTGTCGCAGCCTGTCCCTGGGGAGCGGCCGGGCGAAAGGACCCGGGCGGCCGGGCTCAGGCGTTGATCACGTCCTTGAGCTGCTTGGCGATCGTCACCTTGGCGACGCGGTCGGCCGGCTTGGTCATCTGCTCGCCGGTCGAGGGATTGCGCACGAGGCGCTCCGGGCGGGCGCGGCAGGCGAACTTGCCGAGACCGGGCAGCGTCACGGCACCGCCCTGCGAGACCTCGTTGGTCACGATCTGGGTAAGCGCGTCGAGCGCGCGGTTGGCGCTGGCCTTATCGAGCGCCGCGTTCTCCGCGATCGCCGCCACCAGCTGGGATTTCGTCATCGGCTTCTGTGTCATCCAACCTGTCCCTGAAAATGGCCGCCGATCGCTCGGCGGGTGCCGGGTACATAAACGGCTCGTCCCCTCTAACTCAATCGCAGATCGCGACGCTACCCCCAATAAAATCGGGTTTTCACGCAATCAACGGTAGAGTGTGGCACTTTTGGATCGCGTCAAGGGGGCGGGGCTTCAGAGGAAGGCCGTCTCGTCGAAGCTCCGCAGCTTGCGCGAGTGGAGCTTTTCCAGCGGCATGTCGCGGAGACTTTCCATCGCGCGGATACCGATGCGCAGGTGCTGGGCGACCTGGCGCTTGTAGAAATCGGTGGCCATGCCGGGCAGCTTGAGCTCGCCATGGAGCGGCTTGTCGGAGACGCAGAGCAACGTGCCGTAGGGCACGCGGAAGCGGAATCCGTTGGCGGCGATCGTCGCACTCTCCATGTCGAGGGCGATGGCGCGGGCCTGGCTGAGGCGGGAGACCGGGCCGGACTGGTCGACGAGCTCCCAGTTGCGGTTGTCGATGGTCGCGACGGTGCCGGTGCGCATGATCTTCTTGAGTTCGTAGCCGGCGAGGCCGGTCACTTCGGCGACGGCGTTCTCGAGCGCGACCTGGACCTCGGCAAGCGCCGGGATCGGCACCCAGACCGGCAGATCGTCGTCGAGGACGTGGTCCTCGCGCATGTAGCCGTGGGCAAGGACGTAGTCGCCGAGGGACTGCGAGTTGCGCAGGCCCGCGCAGTGGCCGACCATCAGCCAGACGTGCGGGCGCAGGACGGCGATGTGGTCGGTGATCGTCTTGGCGTTCGAGGGGCCGACGCCGATGTTGACCATCGAGATGCCCGAGTGGCGCGGGCGGATCAGGTGGAAGGCCGGCATCTGCGGCAGCCGTCCGGCCGGGATGCCGGTGCGGCCCTCGCGCGTGACGACGGTGTTGCCGGGCTCGATCAGGGCGGTGTAGCCCGAGGTGGGGTCGGCGACGGCGGCCAGCGCAAACTCGACGAATTCGTCCATGTAGAACTGGTAGTTGGTGAAGAGGACGTGGTTCTGGAAGTGCGCGGCGCTGGTGGCCGTGTAGTGGGCGAGCCGCGCGAGGGAATAGTCGATGCGCTGCGCGGTGAAGGGTGCGAGCGGCCGCGCGCCGGAGGGGAGGACGCGGAGCTTGCCGTTGGCGATGTGATCGTCGGTGGTGTTGAGGTCGGGCACGTCGAAGAGGTCGCGGAGCGGCCGGTGCAGTGTGTCGACGATCGAGCCCTCGACGTGGGCGTTCTCGCCCATCGCGAAGTGCAGCGGCATCGGGGTGTCGGAGGTGCCGACACGGACGGGCATCCCGTGGTTCTGGAGGAGGAGCCCGATCTGCTCGGTGAGGTAGCCCTCGAAGAGGTCCGGACGGGTGATCGTGGTCTCGTAGACGCCGGGCTCGGTGACGTGGCCGAAGGACAGCCGCGAGTCGACCTTGGCGAAGCTTGCGGTGGTCAGGCTGACGGAGGGGTAGAAGGCGCGGTAGCGGCCTTCGGGCGGGGCGCCGTCCATGACATCGGCGAAACGGGCGCGGAGGAAGCCGGTGGCGGCGTCGTACCGCGCCTGCAGGTCGGCGACCGCCTCGGCCGCATCGCTGAACACCGCGTCCGGGACCGGAGGCGGCGAGATCAGGGGCAACTCGGACAGCGGATGGCGGTGATGCATGGCGTTGGCGATCTCACGACCCGCCTGAAGCATCAAGCTATTTCTCGCGGCGTTTTCCCGGTCCGCATGCCGGCGCCGGCTCCGTGGACGACGACGATCACCGAGGCGCCCGTCTCCGGCGCGGCGCGGTATTCGTGAAGGATGGCGGAGTCGAAATGCGCGGCGTCGCCGGTGTCGAGGTCGGCGAGAGTGTCGCCCACCGCGATCGAGACCCGTCCCGCGATGACATAGACGAACTCGGAGCCTTCGTGGCGGTGGGGCGCCGACGGCGGCGCCCCGGCGACGAATTCGGCGAGGTAGGCGTCCATGGAACGGTCGGTTGCCGCGAAATCGAGACTCTCGAAGAAGTAGGAGGGACGCTGGTTGCCCGGACGATCTGGCAGGCTCAAGCGCTCGTCGCGACGAACCACCGACACGACCGGCCGCTCTTCGATCTCGAAGAAATGCTCGAGGCCGACGCCGAAAACGAGCGCAATCCGCATAAGCGTCGGCAAGGTCGGCACGATCTGGGCGCGCTCGATCTTCGAGAGAAGGCCCGGTGACAGACCGGCGTGCTCGCCGAGCTGGACGAGGCCGAGCTTCTTTGCCTTCCGAAGCGCCCGGATCTTCGGCCCGATCCGGTAGCGATCGAGGCCGGCGGCGAGAGTATCGGTGATCATCGCCTGCGATGTTCCTGGAGGGCTGCGTCTGTCTCCATTCTTTTACTACAGGTAAAATCGATTGTCATCTCGCGCAAACGTGACTTTCATGAAAAACATTTTTCCCTACATGCAAACTCGTTCGAAGATGGCGTCGTCGAGGCCGTCCGATCGAGGAAGCAACCGAGGAGAGACACGATGAAGACCAAGTTCGCCGGCCTGATCGCCGGAACACTAACCGCCCTGACGATCGGCGCCGCCGCCGTGCAGGCCCAGGAGGCGGACATCGTAGACACCGCGGTCGCGGCCGGGCAGTTCAAGACGCTCGCCGCCGCACTGGAGGCAGCGGGTCTCGTCGAGACGCTGAAGGGACCGGGTCCTTTCACGGTGTTCGCGCCGACAGACGAGGCCTTCGCAAAGCTGCCGGCCGGCACGGTCGATACGCTGCTGAAGCCCGAGAACCGCGACCAGCTTACCGCGATCCTGACCTACCACGTCATTCCCGGCGCGCTGCCTGCGGCCGAGGTCGTCAAGTACGACGAAGCCAAGACGGTCAACGGGGCGAACCTCGACATCGAGGTCAATGGCGGCGCGGTGATGGTCGATAACGCCCACGTCACCGCGACCGACATCATGGCGACGAATGGTGTCATCCACGTCATCGACGCCGTCGTGATGCCCCCGGCCGATTGACGGACGAGCTGGCGAAACGGACCTTCCCGGGCGCACGGTTTCGGCTTCGCGCCGGAATCCTGCCCCGGAAACAGCGCGGCCCTGACCTAGGTCAGGGCCGCGTTTCATTCTTGAAGGCGTCGCAACCCGCGGATCGGGCTCAGATCGCTTCTTCACCGGTCTCGCCGGTCCGCACGCGCAGGGCCTGCTCGACGTCGATGACGAAGATCTTGCCGTCGCCGATCTTGCCGGTGCGGGCGCCGCCGGTGATGGCGGTCATCACGCCGGCAACGCTGTCGTCGGGGACGACGAGCTCGAGGCGGACCTTGGGAACGAAATTCACCACATATTCGGCGCCACGATAGATCTCGGTGTGGCCGGCCTGGCGGCCGTAGCCCTTGATCTCGGAGACCATCAGGCCCTGGACCCCGACGGCGGTGAGCGCCTCGCGAACCTCTTCGAGCTTGAAGGGCTTTATGACGGCGATGACGAGCTTCATGGAGTTCCTTCCATCCGGCGGCAGGGGACGGGCGACGGCACGAGGACCCGTCGCCCGGCCGATGACGGCGGGCCGGCGTGTGCCGGCCCGCCGGTCGGGATCACATCACGTAGGCACGCTCGCCATGCTCGGCGAGGTCGAGGCCCTCGCGCTCGGTCTCCGGCGCGACGCGCAGACCGACCAGCATGTCGACCAGCTTGTAGAGGACGAAGGAGACCACCGCGCACCAGATGATGGTAACGCAGACCGCCTTGAACTGCACCACGACCTGCATCGCCATGGTCACGCCGTCGGCGTAACCGACGCCGCCGAGCGAGGAGGAGGCGAAGAAGCCCGTCCCGAGCGCACCGACGATGCCACCGACGCCGTGGACGCCGAAGACGTCGAGGCTGTCGTCGTAGTGGAACTTCTCCTTCACCACCTGCACGAAGAAGTAGCAGAAGGCGGAGGCGATGAGCCCGAGGACGATCGCACCGACCGGACCGACGAAGCCCGCGGCCGGGGTGACCGCGACGAGGCCCGCGACCATACCCGAGGCCGCGCCGAGCATCGACGCCTTGCCGCGCGACATCGCTTCGATCGCGCACCAGCCGACGATGGCACCGGCGGTTGCGACGAAGGTGTTCATCATCGCGAGGCCGGCGATACCACCGGCGGAGAGAGCCGAGCCGGCGTTGAAGCCGAACCAGCCCACCCACAGGACCGAGGCGCCGACCATGGTCAGCGTCATCGAATGCGGCGCCATGACTTCCTTCTTGAAGCCAATGCGCGGTCCGATCACCAGCGCGCCGATCAGCGCGGCGATGCCGGCGTTGATGTGGACGACGGTGCCGCCGGCGAAGTCCATCGCGCCCCAGTTGAAGTAGAGGCCGGACGCGTCCCACGCCATGTGGGCGATCGGGAAGTAGACGATCGTGACCCAGAGGATGACGAACAGAACCACCGCCGAGAACTTCATGCGCTCGGCGAAGCCGCCGACGATCAGCGCCGGCGTGATGCAGGCGAAGGTCATCTGGAAGGCGATGAAGACCAGCTCGGGGATCGTGCCCGATTCCGAGTCAGGGGTGACGCCCGAGAGGAAGACCTTGGAGAAGCCGCCGAAGTAGGGGCTCGTCGATCCGCCGAACGAGAACGAATAGCCGTAGAGAACGTAGATGATCATCACGATCGCGGCGATCACGGTGCACTGCATCAGCACCGACAGCATGTTCTTCGCCCGCACGAGGCCGCCGTAGAACAGCGCCAGTCCGGGAAGGATCATGAACAGGACCAGCAGCGAGGACGTCAGCATCCAGGCGGTGTCACCGCTGCTGATGTTCGAGACGACCTCCACCACCGGCTCTGTCGCGTCCGCCATGGGCGTCGTTGCATCCTGGGCAAAGGCCGGCGCCGCCACGGCGAGCGCCAGCGCCATCCAGGGAAGTTGCTTCCATACTTTCATCGATTGGTTCCTCGCGTGAAGTCGTCCGGTCACAGGGCTTCGTCGCCGGTCTCGCCGGTGCGGACGCGCATCGCCTGCTCGACCGGGACCACGAAAATCTTTCCGTCGCCGATCTTTCCGGTCTTTGCCGTTGTTGAGAGAGTGTCGAGGACCGACGCCAGCACGGCGTCCGGGACCACGAGCTCGAGCTTGATCTTGGGCACGAAGTTCACCACGTACTCCGCGCCGCGATAGATTTCGGTATGTCCCGACTGCCGCCCGTATCCCTTGACCTCGGATACCATCAGGCCCTGCACGCCGATGCTTGTCAGTGCTTCGCGAACCTCCTCCAGCTTGAACGGCTTGATCACGGCAATGACCAGTTTCATGTGGCGCCTCGCCTTCTTTTTTGCCTTCTGACGCGATAGGCGTCGGAAGTGGAGATGCATGGAGCGTGCCAATGGCACGAGGTCCCGGCAGGCCATTGGAAAGGCTCGGGAACTTTTTTGGTAGGCGCGGGGCGCGCGTCGTGCCTGCCGCTTAATCGGGCTTGTGCTGCCTGAAAACTCGCGTTTGCACAAATTCCGTGCAATCCGGGCACGGGATCGTCAGCGGGCAAGGGGTTCAAAAGGCTGGTGCTTCGGCGGACTTCCGCGTAGGATTCCACAAAACAACGAGCAGAACGAACAGGGCAATGGCCCAAACAGGCAAGCGACGTACTACGAGCCAGGCCGCGCCTGGGCTTCTGGGAACGCAATTTGCGCGCCTTCTCTTCGCGCGCCCTGCGGCTCCTGTGGTGGGTCGGCTGGCGGACCGCGGTCCTCGCGGCCGTGATCCTCGCCGCCGGTACGGCGTGGTACGTGCACCAGCTTCCCGACCTCGACGACCTGCTCGATGCCCGCGAGGGCGGATCGGTGACGCTCGCCGATGCCGATGGCCAGACCTTCGCCTGGCGCGGCCAGCAGCTCGGCGTCACCCGCGCCGAGGACGTGTCGCCGCACCTGATCAATGCGATCATCGCCACCGAGGACCGCCGCTTCTACTGGCACTTCGGCATCGACCTGCAGGGCACCGCCCGCGCCCTTGTCGTAAACGCGCGCGCCGGCGAGACCGTCCAGGGTGGATCGTCGATCACCCAGCAGGTCGCGAAGCTGATCTTCTTCGACAACACCCGGTCGCTCGAGCGCAAGATCAAGGAGATCCCCGCCGCCCTCGCGCTCGAGTGGAAGTTTTCCAAGAACGAGATCCTGTCGATCTACCTCAACCGCGCCTACCTCGGCGCCGGTGCCACCGGCTTCGAGGCCGCCTCGGAGCGCTACTTCGGCAAGTCGGCGGCGAAGGTCACCCCCGCCGAGGCGGCGATGCTGGCAGGGCTGCTGCGCGCCCCGACGCGCTTTGCCCCGACCAACGACCTCGCCCGCGCGCAGGAGCGCGCCCGGACCATCGTCACGCTGATGGAGGACCAGGGCTACCTGACCGCCCAGCAGGCTCACGAGGCGCAGGCGCGGCCGGCGCAGCTCTCCGCCGCCGCGGCTGCGCGGGCCGGCGGCGCCTTTGCCGACTGGGTGATGTCGTCGGGGCCGGACTTCCTGACCCGCAAGACCACCGAGGACGTCGAGGTGCTGACCACCTTCGACCCGCGCGTGCAGAAGGCGGCCGAGGACGGCCTCGCGACGATCTTCGAGACCCGGCTCAAGGCCGGATCGAACGCCCAGGCCGCAGTCGTCGTCATGTCGCCGGACGGTGCGGTGCGGGCCATGATAGGCGGGCGCGATCTCGGCGGCGGCGAGGGTCAGTTCAATCGCGCCACCCAGGCGCTGCGGCAGACCGGCTCGCTCTTCAAGCCCTTCGTCTACGCCGCCGCGCTGGAAGCCGGCGCGAGCCCCTACGACACGGTGATGGACGCGCCGCTGACGCTGTTCACCCCGGGTTCGGGCGAGTGGTCGCCGCAGAACTACGACCGGCAGTACCGCGGGCAGATCACGCTCGCCCAGGCGCTGGCCCAGTCGATCAACACCGCGGCGGTACGCGTCTCCGAGGAAACCGGGCGGGCGCGGGTGCGGGCGGTGGCGCAGGACCTCGGCATCTCCGCGCCGATCGCCGACGGGCCGGCCATGGCGCTCGGGGTGTCGGAGGCGACGCTGCTCGAGATGACCTCGGCCTATGCCGGCATCCTCAACCACGGGGTCAAGGTCACGCCCTACGGGTTGCGGGCGTTGCAGAAGAAGGGCGACGGCACGCCGATCATGCAGGGCGGCCCCGGGCCGGCCACGCGGGTGCTCGACGACAAGGCCGCGGGCGAGCTCGTCTGGATGATGAGCCAGGTCGTCCAGCAGGGCACCGGCACGCGTGCGAAGCTGCCCGACGGACGGCCGGTCGCCGGCAAGACCGGGACGACGCAGGCGGCGCGTGACGCCTGGTTCATCGGCTTCACCGGCGACTACGTCACCGGCGTGTGGATGGGCTACGACGACAACACGCCGCTGACAGGCGTCACCGGGGGCGGGTTGCCGGCCGAGATCTGGCGCGAGGTGATGATGCGCGCCGAGGACGGGCTGCCGGTGCAGCCGCTGCCGGTCTGGGAGCCGGAGCCGCGGGTCGCCGCGGTGGTGGCGCAGACGGCGGGCGGAGCGGTCGCGGACGTCGAGACGGCGGTTCGGCAGGTGGTCGACAACGTGCTGAGAGGGCTCTTCGGGAAGAACTGACGGCCGGCTTCGCGTCCTTCGGGGCGCGAGGCGGTCTGCATCAGGTCGACCGCCGGCCGGACGCCCGCGGGACTTGCCCCACGGGCGGCGACGTGCGAGACGGCGGTACACGGAAACCCCGGACGACACCCATGACAGCGACGAGCCCTTCGGTCGAGACGGCCGGCGCGCGCACGGCCTTCGCCGTGCTGATCGCGCTCAGCCTCTGCCACCTTCTCAACGATACCATCCAGTCGCTGCTGCCGGCGCTCTACCCGGTCTTCCAGAAGACCTACGCGCTGACCTTCACCCAGATCGGCTTCCTGCACTTCGCCTTCCAGGTGACCGCCTCGGTGCTCCAGCCCGCCGTCGGCCTGGTGACCGACCGCCGGCCGATGTTCCGCCTTGCCAGCCTCGGCATGGGGGCGAGCCTGCTCGGGCTGCTCGTGCTCGCCGCGGCCGGCCACTACGGGTTGCTCCTTGCTGCGGCGATGCTGATCGGCCTCGGTTCGGCGATCTTCCACCCCGACTCGTCGCGGGTGGCGCGCGCTGCCTCGGGCGGGCGCTTCGGCTTCGCCCAGTCGCTGTTCCAGGTCGGCGGCAACACCGGCACCGCGATCGGGCCGCTCCTTGCCGCGTGGGTCGTGCTGCCCTTCGGGCAGTCGAGCGTCGCATGGTTCTCGATCCTCGCGCTGGTCGCCATGGTCCTGCTCTGGAATGTCGGCACCTGGGCGAAGGAGCACCACCGCCAGCGGGCGGCGCGGCGCGCGGTCGCGCCGGAGACGATGCCCCTGCCCCGCCGGCGGACGATCTTCGTGATCGCCATCCTCGGGCTGCTGGTCTTCTCCAAGTACGTCTACGTCGCCAGCCTGACGAGCTACTACACCTTCTTCCTGATCGAGAAGTTCGGCGTCTCGGTGCAGACCTCGCAGCTCCTGCTCTTCGTCTTTCTGGCGGCGGTCGCGCTCGGCACCTTCGCCGGCGGGCCGATCGGCGACCGGGTCGGGCGCAAGGCGGTGATCTGGGTGTCGATCCTCGGCGTCCTGCCCTTCACGCTGGCGCTGCCGCACGCCAACCTGACCTGGACGGTGGTGCTGACCGCGATCATCGGGGTGACGATCGCCTCGGCCTTCTCGGCGATCATCGTCTTCGCCCAGCAGCTCGTCCCCGGGCGGGTGGGGATGATCTCCGGGCTGTTCTTCGGCTTTGCCTTCGGCATCGCCGGCATCGGGGCGGCGCTGCTCGGGATGCTCGCCGACGCCCGCGGCATCGCCTTCGTCTATCAGGTCTGCGCCTTCCTGCCGGCGATCGGCCTGCTCACCGTGCTCCTGCCCGACGACCGCGAGCTTCGGCTGGCCTGACGGCGGGGCCGGCCGTGCCGCCGCGCCGTCAGTAGCCGATCTCCGGGACGCTGCGGAGCGCGGTGATGCGCACCTGCACCGGCAGCGTCCCGATATCGAGGAGGTCGGCAACCTCCCCGGAGACCCGGATCGTGCTGCCGCCGGTGCTGAAGAGGGCGACGGTCGCCTTCCTGTCGTTGGCGAGATTGACGATCTCGGCGCGCTCCGGCCGGGGCAGGCCGGGAACGGCGGCCCAGAGGCCGGCGGCTCCGTCCGGCTTGTCGCGGACCGCGCTGCCGGTGCGCTCGAAGGCGTCGGGCT
>CAWCSN010000010.1:0-167443 GCA_963798235.1 uncultured Alphaproteobacteria bacterium
TACTCGACGCCGACGGCACGCTGATCGTCGACCTGCCGGCGAACAAGGGCGGCTTCATTGCAGGGGTCTGGCGCTCCCTCGCGTTCGTTCGCGCGAAGGCCGGCCTCGATCCCGAGGCGCCGGCTCGGCTGATCCTTTTCAAGGACGGCCGGCTGGCGCTAAAGGACGATCTGAGCGGATGGCGTGTCGAGCTGATCGGCTTCGGCGCCGACAATTCGGCCGCGTTCGCGCGTCTGCTGGACGAATAGGACAAATCCAATGGCACTCTTCTCCCGGACCACCGAAGACGCTCCATGCACCGTCGAGGTCAGCCACCGCTTCGAAAGCCTCCACGCCCATGTCCGCTTCGACAACGGCGCGGTCGTGCATCCCGGTGACGAAGTTCTGGTGCATGGCTCTCCGGTCATTGCGCCCTACGGCGAACTGGTGATCGAGGCCCGTACGGCGACGATCACCCGGGCGCACTGGCTTGAGCGGCTCTGGACCCGGCTGACCGGCGATCTTGAGTTTATGGAGCTTTGCGAGTTCTCGTTCTCCGAGGAGGTCAAGCTATGAACATGCAGGTACGTCCGACGGATGCCGAGATTAAGGCAAGCCGCGCCGAGGTCGGCGTCACGACCGAGATGGCGACCGAGACCACAATGCTCAGCCCGCGGTTCTACACCACCGATTTCGAAGAGATGGACCGCGTCGACGTGACGCCGGTGCGCGAGGAGTGGGACGCGCTGATCGCCGAAATGAAGGCCGACCCGAACAAGGACCATTTCCGCAAGTCGGCCGAATGGGACGCGATCGACTGGGACGCCATGGAGCCGGGGCTGCGCAAGGAGTTCACCGACTTCCTCGTGTCGTCCCTGACCGCCGAGTTCTCCGGCTGCGTCCTCTACAAGGAGATGAAACGGCGCGGCACGAACCCGGACATCTGCGAGCTGTTCAGCTACATGTCCCGCGACGAGGCACGCCACGCCGGCTTCATCAACGACGCCCTCCGCGAGGCCGGTATCGGCGTCAACCTCGGCTTCCTGACCAAGGCGAAGAAGTACACCTTCTTCAAGCCGAAGTTCATCTACTACGCCACCTATCTCTCGGAGAAGATCGGCTACGCCCGCTACATCACCATCTTCCGCCATCTCCAGGCGCACCCGGAGCAGCGCTTCCACCCGATCTTCAAGTGGTTCGAGAAGTGGTGCAACGACGAGTTCCGTCACGGCGAGGCCTTCGCGCTGCTGATGCGAACCGACCCCAAGCTGACCAGCGGCCTCAACCGCCTCTGGATCCGTTTCTTCCTCGTCGCCGTCTTCGGCACGATGTACGTCCGCGACCACGCCCGGCCGGAGTTCCACAAGGCGCTCGGCGTCGATATCGACTGGTACGACCACGAGGTGTTCCGGAAGACTTCGACCATTGCGCTGCAGGTCTTCCCGTTCGAGATCGACATCGACAACCCGCGCTGGCAGCGCGGCCTCGAACGCCTGAACCGCGCTTTCCTCGCCCTCGACGCGGCGGACAGGAAATCCGGCTTATCGCGACGCCTCGCAAAGGCTGCCGGCGGCTGCCGCGCCGGTCTCGCCTTCGCTTCGCTCTACCTGATTCCTGTGAAAAGCCACGCTGTCCCGGCCTCCAGCCGGCTGCAGCCGGCTTACTGAAAGTCAGGGCGGTGGACAGCCCCTGGATCGCAGCGCTCGTCGCGCTCTTCGTCTGGTGGGCCTCCACTGGCGCGATCCTGATGGTCGTGTCGCGCGCCGATCGCGTCGGGCGCTCGGCCCACCTCACCGCCGTGCTCGCGGCCCTTCCTGTCCTCGCTCTCGGCTGGTACGGCCTCTTCCGCTCGCTCGCCGACACCTCGGTCTTCGGCGCCTATCTCGCCTTCGCATCGTCCATCGCCATTTGGGGATGGTTCGAACTCGCCTTCCTCTGCGGCGTGATCACTGGTCCCAACGTCCGCCCCTGCCCGCCGAACGTCCCGCCCTGGGAGCGCTTCGTCCGCGCCTGGGGCACAATCGCCCACTCCGAGATGGCCCTGATCGCCAGCCTCGTCGCCATAGCCGCGCTGACCGGCGAAGCCCCCAACCCCTTCGGCCTCTGGACCTTCGTCGTGCTCTTCTTCGCCCGGATCAGCGCCAAGCTGAACGTCTATCTCGGCGTTCCCAACATCAACGTCGAGTTCCTGCCCGCGCCTGTCCGCCACCTCGCCAGCCACTTCCGCATCAGCCCGATGAACGCCTTTTTCCCGGTCGGCGTTACCGCGATCATCCTGGCCCTCGGTTGCTGGCTCGAGCGCGCGCTCGCCCAGGACCCCGGCAGCGGCGCCCATATCGGTTTCGCCCTGCTCGCGGCGCTGACCGCCCTGGCGCTGCTCGAGCACTGGCTGATGGTGCTCCCCCTGCCCGACGCCAGGCTCTGGCGCTGGCTCATCGCCGCCCGACCCGAAGCTACTCCACCGGACGAGGTCCGTTACCTGCGTGAGGACGCCCATGACCTACGATGACCTTTTCCGCCTTCAACTCGACGCCCTGAAGTCGGAAGGCAACTACCGTGTTTTCGCGGACCTCGAGCGGCATTGCGGTTCCTTTCCGGAGGCGTCGGCACATCGGGGCGGCCAGCCGCATGAGGTCAAGGTCTGGTGTTCGAACGACTACCTGGGCATGGGGCAGCACCCGAAGGTTCTCGCTGCCATGCACGACGCCATCGACCGGTGCGGCGCGGGGGCGGGCGGCACCCGCAACATCTCCGGAACGACCCATGAGCATCTCCTGCTCGAAGCCGAGCTCGCCGACCTGCACGGCAAGGAGGCCGCGCTGCTCTTCACGTCGGGCTACGTCTCGAACTGGGCGACGCTCGGCACCCTCGGGGCACGCCTTCCCGGCTGCGTCATCCTCTCCGACGCCCTGAACCACGCGAGCATGATCGAAGGCATCCGCCATTCCCGCGCCAAGAAGGTGATCTGGCGGCACAACGATCCCGAGGACCTCGAGCGCAAGCTCGCGGCTTTGCCGGCGGACGTTCCGAAGATCGTCGCCTTCGAAAGCGTCTACTCGATGGACGGGGACATCGCGCCCATTGCAGCCATATGCGATGTCGCCGAGCGCTACGGCGCCATGACCTACCTCGACGAGGTCCACGCCGTTGGACTCTACGGCGCGCGCGGGGGCGGCATTTCCGAGCGCGACGGGGTCGCGCACCGCGTAACGCTGATCGAGGGAACGCTTGGCAAGGCGTTCGGGGTCGTCGGCGGCTATATCGCATGCTCGGAGGCGCTTTGCGATTTCGTCCGCTCATTCGCGAGCGGCTTCATCTTCACCACCTCGCTGCCACCGGCGATCGCCGCCGGCGCCCGCGCTTCGATCCGGCACCTCAAGGAAAGCGATTTCGAACGTCAGCACCAGCGCCGCAACGTCGAAGCGTTGCGTTCCCGTCTCGACGCGGAGGGAATTCCGCACCTGCGGAACCCGAGCCACATCATTCCCGTTATGATCAAGGACCCCGTGAAGTGCCGAATGATCAGTGACATTCTGATGGACGACTTCGGAATATACGTACAACCGATAAACTACCCGACCGTCCCTCGCGGGACCGAGCGCTTGAGAATAACGCCCTCGCCTGTGCACAGCAAAGTTGATATCGACCACCTTGTCCGCGCACTGAGCAGCCTTTGGCGGCATTGTGCGCTTGCTCGCGCGGCGGCCTGAGTAACCCTGAATCCGAAATGCAGGAACATCGAATGAACCTGAAAGCGCCAACCCGAGTTCTGCTCACGATTGCCGCGGCAATCGTGGCCGCTTCGAGTGCAAATGCCGGTGACCCGGCGGCCGGCGAGAAGATCTTCTCGAAGTGCAAGGTGTGCCACTCGATTACGGCTGAGGACGGCACCGTCATCCAGAAAGGTGGCAAGGTCGGTCCCAATCTGTATGGTGTCATCGGAAGGCAGGCCGGCACCTACCCGGACTTCAAGTACGGCGAAAGCATCGTTGCTGCCGGCGCCGCTGGACTCACGTGGGATGAGGAAAAAATCTCGCAATATGATCCCGACCCGGCCGCATTCCTCAAGTCGGTCCTCAATGACCCGAATGCCAAGTCGAAGATGCTGTTCAAACTGCCTTCGGGCGCCGAGGACGTCGCGGCCTACATCGCCAGCGTCGGTCCGGCAGGTTAGTCGGCAGTAGGCCATCCACGTGAAACGGCTCCGTCTAAACTCGACAGCCGTAACGAAGTTAGTGGGAGGGACTAAATCATGACCACGGTCATCGGAGCGTTGATATTTGTATTGCTCGGCTGTGTCGCTGTGTACGGCTTCCTAACTGAATCAAAGGCGGCCGACCGCTTGGGCGGCCCACGTCACGCCACCCCGACGACGCCACAGACTGTTGCCAGCGGCCACTCTCACACTCCGGAGCCGGGTCCAGGAGAGTCGTAGCGCTTTCAGCCCCACGAACTTCCTTGCGCCAGCAGTAGTAGGCGAACGGCCGCCCTTTGTGAAGCAGGCGGGGGCTTGCCGCCGGTGAGCGGTTATACCTCGACCTTCACGATCGCGAGCGTGCTCTCGCCGCTCATTTGGGCCGGTCTCGTGAGCGGCGCCCTGCCCCGTCCCGGCAGCGCTCACGCCGGGAAGCTGCCGCTCAGAAGACCGACGGCACCATGTTCCGCGCCGTCCGGTCCGGCGCATAGTCGTCCGGCTTCTTCTGCCGCTTGCCGAGCTTCGGCTCGTCGTACTTGACCTTCTCGTAGGGGATCGAGGCGAGGAGGTGGGTCAGGCAGTTGATGCGGGCCGCCTTCTTGTCGTTCGAGTCGACGATCCACCACGGCGCGTGCGGGGTGTCGGTGACGCGGATCATCTCGTCGTAAGCCTTCGAGTAATCCCACCAGCGGCGGTAGCTCTCGAGATCCATCGGCGACAGCTTCCAGCGGCGGACCGGGTCGTCGATGCGCTGGCGGAAGCGGCGCTCCTGCTCGTCCTCGCCGACGGTGAGGAAGTACTTGAGCAGCGTGATGCCGGATTCGGTAATCAGCGCCTCGAGATGCGGGATTTCCTTCAGAAAGCGCTGCGCGGCGTCTTCGGTGCAATAGCCCATGACGCGCTCGACGCCGGGGCGGTTGTACCAGCTGCGATCGAAGATCAGCACCTCGCCGGCGGCGGGGAGCTGCTCGATGTAGCGCTGCATGTAGAGCTGGGTCTTCTGGCGGTCGGTGGGCGCCGGCAGGGCGACGACGCGGAAGACGCGGGGGGAGACCTTTTCGGTCAGGCGCTTGATCATCCCGCCCTTGCCGGCGGCGTCGCGGCCTTCGAAGAGGATGACGACGCGGGCGCCGGTGGTCTTGACCCAGGACTGGAGACTGGCGATCTCGACCTGAAGGCGGGCGAGTTCGGTCTCGTAGGCCCGGTTGCGGGCCTTCTTCGTCACCGCGGCATCGAGGACGGGCGCCTCGGGTTTCGCCGCCTTTTCCTTCTTGTGCTTCTTGCTCACGGGCTTCCTCCGGTTTTGGCGTTGCCCGCCACGAAGGCGCGCAGCGCATCGTCAAGATCGTCGAAGATCAGGCCAGGGCCGACGGCAGCCAGGAAGCCGGAGCGGTCGAGAAGGTCGCGCACCTCGGCATTGAACTCGGCGAGGACGAGCCGCACCGCGCGGGTCGCGAGGCCGGCGCGGAACTCCTCGAGCATCGCCGCGGCGGTCGAGTCGATCTGGGTGACCGCGCCGGCGTCGAGGACGAACCAGCGGGTGTCGGCCGGCATCGCGTCGGCGATGGCGCAGAGCCGGGCCTGGACGTAGTCGGCATTGAAGAACAGCAGGTCGCCCTCGACCAGCGCGATGGTGAGGCCGGGCACCGGGCGGGCATCGGCGCGCCGATGGAGCTTGTAGAAGCCCTCGCGCCCCGGGATGCGGCCGAGCAGCGCGTCGCGCGGGTGCATCATCTTGTGGAGCAGGTAGGCGAAGGTGGCGCCGATGGCGACGAGCACGCCGTTCAGCACGCCGAGGGTGATCGGCGCGACGAGCGCGATCATCGCGAAGACGAACTCGCTGCGGCTGATGCGCCAGATCTCGCGGAGCGCGGCGATGTCGATCAGGCTGATCGCGGCGGCGATCAGGATGGCGCCGAGGGCCGGAATCGGCAGGATCGACAGCGCCGGTCCGAGATAGACGATGGTGACGAGCAGCGCCCCCGCCGCGACCACGCCGGCGAGCTGCGACTTGCCGCCGACCGAGGCGTTGATCGCGGTGCGCGAGTCGGAGGCGGTGATCGGGAAGGCGGAAAAGAGGCCGGCGGCGATGTTGGCGGCGCCGAAGCCGGTCATCTCGCGGTCGGCGTCGACCGGATAGCCGCCGCGCTGGCCGAAGCTGCGCGCGGAGACGATCCCGGCCGCGAAGCTGACGAGAAAGATCGCCACGGCACCAAGGAGGAGATGGTCGAAGGAGGCGCCGCCGGTGGCGGGCAGCGCGAGCGCGGGCAAGCCGGCCGGGATGGCGCCGACGGTGGCGATGCCGTGCGCGGGCAGGTCGAGGACGGCGGAAAGCGCCACGGCGAGGACGACGACGATGACCGGGCCGGGCACGGCCAAGCGCTTCAGCCGCGCGGCTTCGAGCACGGCGAACATCGCGGCGGCGAGCGCGAGCGAGGGCCAGTGGATCTGCGGGATCTTGTGCAGGAGGTCGATGAACGGCGCGACGAGGCCGTCGGAGGCGATCGGCGCCCCGGTGACGCGCTTGAGCTGGCCGGTGATGATCGAGAGCGAGATGCCGGCGAAGAAGCCGACGAGGATCGGCCGGGAGAGGAAGGTCGAGAGCACGCCGAGGCCGACGAAGCGTCCGCCGAGGTAGAGGCCGCCGACGATCAGGGCGAGCATGGCGGCGACGCCGGGGCGGTCGGCCTGGGTCAGGCCCGGCATCGTGGCGAGGACCGCGGCCATGACGGTGACGGTGGGGGCGTCCGGGCCGACGATGAGCTGGCGCGAGGGGCCGAGCACCGCGTAGGCGAAGAGCGGGGCGATCGACGCGTAGAGGCCGGCCTGCGGCGGCAGGCCGGCGATGGCCGGGTAGGCGATGGCGCTCGGCAGGCCGACGGCGGCGATGGCGAGGCCGGCCGCGATATCGCCCTTGATCCAGCCCGGCCGGTAGCCGGCGAAGCTCGCCAGCACCGTCCGGGTGGAAGGCGCGGCCGCCGGCATCAGTGGCCTCCGGAGAGGACCAGCGTGCGCACCGGGAGGATCAGCGCCTGCATCCGGAGCAGCGCGGCGTGGACGAGGCCGGTGGCGTCGATCGCGTGCAGGACGAAGGCGTGGAAGCCGCCGATGTTCGGGTCCTGCAGCGCGTCGTAATTCGAGGTATAGGCGTTGGCGGTGCAGGAACTGCCCTGCGGCAGGCGGTCGAAAGCACCTTCGACCAGCGGCTCCATGATCGCGGTGATCGTGCCGGGGCTGGCGAAGGTAGCGACGTCCTGCAGCTGGTCGGTCGGGCGGATCTGGCCCGAGGCAATGACCTCCTGCACGTCGGTGATGACGACCGGGATCACGCTGAAGGGCACCGCGCTGCAGGCGACTTCGCCGACCATGCCGACTTTGATGACCTGGCTCTCGATCTGGCCGAAGCCGGCGGCGAGGCCGGTGACGCGGCGGTCGGGGACGAGGATGCCGGCGGGGCGCAGCATCGGGTTCACCACGTCGCCGGGGCGCAGCGAGAACTGCTGGACGATGCCGTCGGTGCCGGCAACCACCAGCGCCTTGTCGCGGAGGACCTGCGCCTCGTTGAGCGCGGCCTCGGCGCTGGCCTTCTGGGCCGGCAGCGCGAAGTCGATCTGTGCCTGGACGGCGGCCTTGCCGGCGACGGCGGCATCGACGGCGCCCTGGGCGGTGCCGACGGCGACGAGCGCGCGATCGACGTCGCGCTGGGCGATGGCGCTCGAGTTGCGGCGCATCAGCTCGGAGCGGGTATCGTACTCGTCCTGCGCCTGCTGGAGCGCGCCTCGGGCCTGAACGATGCGGCCTTCCGCTTCGGCGAGCTGGGACTGGGCGACGGTCATACCGGCTTCGACCTCGGTGATGCGGCGCTGGGCGGTGGTGATGGCGGCGTCCTCCTCGGTGGTGTCGAGGCGGAAGAGCGGCTGGCCGGCAGTGACGTGCTCGTTGATGCCGATGAAGGTCTCGGCGACGCGGCCGTTGGCCTCGGGCAGGATCGTGACGGTGCGGAAGACCGAGACGGCGCTGGAGGTCGAGGGGTGGAAGTAGAAGATCGTGGTGATCAGCGAGACGGTCAGGATCACGCAGAAGGTGATGCCCCAGCGCAGTTCGTACCAGACCGAGAACAGGGTGATCTCCCGGCCGATGCGCTTGCCCTGGGCAAAGCGGCGGTAGAGGAAATCCGGCAGGATGGTGACGGCGGAGCAGAGCAGGAGTTCGAGCATGTCAGACCTCCTTGACCGGGATGGACGCCGCGGGCGGCGGGGTTTCCTCGGGCGGGTCGTTGGAGAGGAGGTCGTCCCAGGCGGGATCGTCGGTGGCGTTGCGGTCGCGGCCGGAGAGCTTCTCGAGCGAGAGGGCGATGGAGTTCATAGGCGTCGAGAAGTTCGGCAATTCGACGAGCGCGAGAAGAAGGGCCGCGATCCAGAAGACGGCGTTGTGGGTGAAGAGCGCCAGGAGCGCGAGGACGGCGACGAACTGGAGCTGCACCTTGTTGGTGCGATGCGCCATGTGCTCGGGCAGCGCGTGGAGCTTGAGGTAGATGAGCCCGACGGAGACGACGGTGACGAGCAGGAACACCACCATCGCCGTCATCAGCCAGTCGGACTGGCCGGGCAGCGTGATGAAGGGTGGCAAATGGTGCGGCGCCGCCGGGTTCAGTGCGGGGTGATCCATCAGGGAGCTCCAGGTGCGGCGGGAGGATTTCCGCCATCGCTGCCGGCTTCTCTAGGGGTTCCGCCGAGCCGGGTCCATGCGACGACGAGGTCGTAGAAGACCGAAAGCACGACCGGACCGAGAAAAAGGCCGATCAGGCCGTGGGTCAGGGTGCCGCCGATGACGCCGGTGAGAATGACGAGCATCGGCGTGGTCAGGCCGCGGGCCATCAGGATCGGCTTCAGCACGTTGTCGACGAGGCCGACGGGAACGAGCAGCAGGGTGAGGACGAGGGAGAAGGTCGTCGTGTGGGTCATCCACACCCAGATCAGCACCGGCACGACGACCGGGGCGGCGCCGATCTGGACGATGCAGAGCAGGAGCACGCCGAAGGCGATCAGCCCGGCACCGGGGATACCGGCGCCGTAGAGGATCACGCCGGCGAGCAGCGCCTGCAGCAGCGCCACGCCGATCACGCCGCGCGAGACGTTGCGGATGGTGGCGCCTGCGAGATCGACGAAATGCGCGCCGCGGGGCGCGATCAGCCGGCTGGCGAAGGCGCGGGCACCGGCGGCGAGGCGCGGTCCGGGAACGAAGAGAAAGCCGGCGATGACGACCGAGGCAACGAACTTGAGGAGGTCGAGGCTGACCATGGCGACCTTGCCGAGGACCGTGCTGCCGGCGGGGAGCACCGCGGGGCCGTAGCGCACCACGGCGTCGTCGAGATTGCTGGCGGCGAGGGTCCAGGCCTCGTCGATCGGCTTGCCGACCACCGGCCAGTCGTCGAGGCCGACGGGCGGCGGCGGGATCCTCAGGCTGCCGGCGCTCAGGCCGGAAGCCAGCCATTGCACCGACTCGGCGAGGCTGGCGCCAAGGACGCTGACCGGGCCGAGCACGGTCGCGAGCGCGATGACGGTGATGGCGGCGGCGGCGAGGCCACGGCGATCGCCGAGCCTCCGCGCGAGCCAGGCGTAGGCCGGGAAGAGCGCGACGGCGAGGAGGACGGCCCAGATCACGATCGGCACGAAGGGGCGCACCAGCTCCATCGACCACCAGGCGAAGAGCCCGAGAAAGGCGAGGCGGACGACGAAGTCGGTCGCGCTCGCCTCGAGCTGCTCCTTGCGAATGAGGGGAACGCGCATGGGACCCTGCGTCACCGCCAGCTCGGCCGGAGCGGCCGGGCGACGCGGTTCGCGCCCTCGTTGCGGCGCGCGATGATCGCGCAGCTACGCCCGGCGAGCGCCTCCCCGACGAAGCTCAGGAAGCCGCGATCACGCGCGCATGCGTCGACCTGCGACGGCGCCAGAGTGCGGGCGAGCTCCGCCTGGACGGCGTCCCTCGCAACGGCCTGCTCCTGCTGAACCATGATCGGCCGACATGTCCCCCGAATGTCGCCCCGTATTATGCCACAGGCGCGCCACCTCCGATACCGGGAGACGCGCGGTCACGGCAATCACGTACTTGCGCCCCGGACGACCCCGCCGGGCGCATGATCGCGGCGCTCCTTCGGGGCCCGCATGGCATGGCTCCACAACGATTGGCCTGCCAATCTTTTGGAACGACCCGGCGGTTTGCACCCCTGAGCGTCGATTTTTACCCGCGCCAGGCCCGACCGTAAAACCGCCCGTCAGAACCCGAGCAGCCCCGGCAGCAACGGCGCGAGGACGGCCGCCGCCGCCGTCTGGCGCGACTCGCTCGGGTGGGTGCCGTCCGTGGTCCCGCCCGCCGGCCACTTGCCGTCCGCGGTTCCCCCGACGGCGGCATAGAGGTCGAACCCCGCGTCCGGCTGTCCCGCCGAGCCATAGGCCGCGCCGGCAAAGGCGCCGCGCCGCATGATCGTGTCGTTGAGCTTGAACGCGTCCCCCGAGGTGGCCGTCGCGTAGTCCGCCACCCAAACCGCATCGTCGTTCCTGCCGGTCTGCCCCGCCGTGGTCGCCCAGGCGTCGGTCGAAACGGTATAGGGCGCCAGCGTGCAGCGCACGATCCGCGCCCCCGTCGCCAGCTTGGTGCGCAGCCAGTCGTTGTGCCACTGGTAGCGGGTGCGCAGCCCCGTCGAGTTCCACGGCGCCCGGTTCGCCTCCGACCACCCCGCCGTCGCCGCGAAGGCGACCGTCGAGCGCCGGTCGTTGTGCAGGTGGTCGGTGATCACCGCCGCCCCGTACTGCATCAGCCCGGCGCGCACCCCGTTCCGCCCGTAGCCCGCCATGAAGTTGCCGACGTTGGTCCCCGCGACGCTCACGTCGATGAAGGCGTAGCCCATCGCGTTCAGCGCCCGCTTGGCGAAGTTCTTCACCCCGAAGGCATCGCCCGCGTCGGTCCCGTTCGCCCCGGTCCCCGGGGCCGCGAGGTCGCAGATGATCGAGTCGCCGTCGACGATCACCACCGGCGCGCTGCCGCCGCCGAGCACCGCCACCGGCCCGAAGGCGCTGGTCAGCGTCGCGTTCCAGACGGCGCTCCAGTCGCGCTTGAACACCGTGTCCGCCGCACTCCCCGCCGCCTCGTTGAAGGCGAGATCCCCGAGCGCCGGGATGCAGGACCGTCCGCGCGGGTTCGGCGCCACCGATCCGTCCACCGCCACGCACTCGGTCTGGACGAAGTACTCTTCCCCCGGCGCCAGCGACAGCTCCAGCCGGTCGCTCCGGAACCGCCGCCCGTTCGGCACCGTCACCGTCTCGCCATCCGCCGAAACCGCACCCCCCGCCGCGACGAAGCCGGCATCGGCCAGCATCCCGCGAAACGTCGCCCGGTGCACCGTCGCGCCGGTCTGGTTCTTCCCCGTCCCCGAAATCCCGGTCAGCAGCGCCGCGCGATACTTGCCCGCCACCCCGCCGCTCAGCCCGGTCTCGAGCTCGGTGTCGACCACCCCGCTCGACAGGATCCGCCCGTGGAAATACTCGAGCCACGGCCGCGCCAGCGCCGCGTTGCTCCGGTCGCGCAGCCGGTGCGTCGCCCGCTCGCCGCCGGCATATGTCCCCGCCTGCCCGACCATCATCTGCGCCCGCACCGACCCGGAGGTGATCCGCTCCGGCAGCGCCATCCGCCCGACGATCTCGTCGAGCGCCGCCCTTGTCCGCCTGTGCCCGCCGACGCCCCCGAGCCGAACGGCGATGGCGTTCGCCGCCGCCACGCTGCGCCGGTGCCCGCCCGCGGCCCCGACCCGCACCGCCCACTCGTTCAGCGCCGCGAGCGTCCTGAGGTGCCCGCCTGCCCCACCGGCGGCGCGGCAGATCGCATTCAGCGCCGCGACCTCGCGGACATGGCCGCCCCCGTCGCCGAGCGTCGCACAGATCGCGTTGAGCGTATCGAGGTTCAGGCGGTAAGCGGTCATCGGGCGGTCCCCTGCGAAGCGACCGCGCGACGGTAAGCGCGCCCCGCCCGGGGTTGCCCCCCGCCCCGCCCGACCGCGCGCCTACCCCGCCAGCAGCCGCCCGAGCCGAAGCAGCGCCAGTTCGTAGCCCTGCACCCCGAACCCCGCCATCACCCCGTCCGCCCGCATCGAGACGTAGGAATGGTGCCGGAAGCTCTCGCGCTTGTGGACGTTGGAGATATGCACCTCGAAGACCAGCCCCTCGAAGGCGTTGAGCGCGTCGAGGATCGCCACCGAGGTATGCGTGAACGCGCCGGGATTGATCACGATTCCCGCCCCGTCCTCCCGCGCGCCGTGGACCCAGTCGATGATCTCGTACTCGCGGTTGCTCTGCTCGAAGCGCAGCGCGAGCCCCTGCTCGTCCGCCACCCGCCGGCACGCGGCCTCGACGTCGGCCAGCGTCTCGCGTCCGTAGATCTCGGGTTGCCGCTTGCCGAGCAGGTTCAGGTTCGGACCATTCAGCACATAGACGAGCTTCGACCCAGCACCCATCGCGTCATCCTCCCGTTTCTGTCCCGCCTTCCTGCCCGCGCCCTCACCCGGCCGCAAGCACCGCCTCGACCTCCGCCCGCTCCGGCGCCCCGAGCCGCCCGCCGAAGACCCGGCACTTCAGCGCCGCCGCCGCATTGGCGAAGGCCACCGCCCGCGCCTCCCCGGCGCCCTCGGCCAGCGCCAGCGCAAAGGCGCCGTGAAAGACGTCCCCCGCCGCGAG
This sequence comes from uncultured Alphaproteobacteria bacterium, assembly GCA_963798235.1. Lineage (GTDB taxonomy): Bacteria > Pseudomonadota > Alphaproteobacteria > Rhodobacterales > Rhodobacteraceae > Amaricoccus. Next base: position 12,901 of record CAWCSN010000010.1, read on the forward strand.
CGTGTCCACCGCCACCACCGCCGGCGGCGCCAGCCCGACGACGCGGGCCCTGCCCCGGTCCACCCAGAAACATCCCGCCGCCCCGGCGGTCACCGCCACGAAGCCGCCCAGCCGCTCCGCCAGCCACAGGAGCGCCGACGCCACGTCCCCACACCCGCTCGCCGCCAGGGCCGCCGGCTCGGAAAAGACCGCGTGGCTCGCCCGCTCGGCCAGCCCCAGCGTCACCGCCACCGGCCCGACGTCGGCGTCGAGCACCCCCGGCCGCCCCGCCGCCCGCGCCGCCTCCAGCACCGCCGCCGCCCCTTCCGGCCAGCGCACGTCGACCAGCACCGCGTCCGCCGCCGCCACCCGCCCGAGCGGCAGCCACCCCGGATCGCGCCCCAGCCCGGGATCGTACCACGGCACCACCAGCCGCTCGCCGGCCGCGTCGATCAGCACCGTCGCCAGCGGCGTCCGCACCCCGGCCACCCGCCGCACCGCCGCGCAATCGACCCCGGCCGCCTCCAGATCCGCGACGAAACGCGCCCCGGCCGCGTCGTCCCCGACCCGCGCCATCAGCACCGCGTTGCCCCCGAGCCGCGCCACCGCAGCGGCGGCGCTCGTCGCCATGCCGTGCGCGACTTCCATCATGTCCACGGGCAGGATCTTCCCCGGGCCGGTCGGCAGCCGCTCCACCCGGTAGAGCGTGTCGAGCGTCGCCGCCCCGCAACAGACGACCGTCGCCACCGCGGCGCTCAGGCGCAGTCGCCGAGAAAGCCCGCGTCGAACCCGACCCGCACCGTCCCGCCGCCGACATCCGTCAGCGTCAGCGTCCCGTCGCCCACCGCAACGTCGGCGACCTCGCTCCACCCCTCCGGGACCGGGATCGCCCCGAGCGCGTAGCGCACCACGACCTCGCCGCCGAGCGGCAGCGCCGTGCGATAGCCCGCCGCCGACAGCCCGTTCGCCGCCGACGAGGCCAGCCGCCCGTCGCCGAAATGCGTCGTGCTCTCCTCGATGCCGAGCACGGCGCGATGCCGCGACGACCACGGCGCATAGGACCGCCCGCCGTTGCTCATCCAGAGCGAGGTCTGGCAGAGCATCCCCGCATCCTTGAGCGAGAAGAAGACGAAGCCGTCCGCCGCCGCCACCGCCGCCGACCAGCCGATCCCGGCATCCGACGGATCGAACAGGGTCAGGAAATCCTCGTGCCCGTCCGCCCAGGGATAGCCGCGCGCATCCTGCCGCGAGCCGTCCGCCAGTCCGACGTCGCCGAGCCCGTCGAAGCGCTGCGGATAGGCGAGGAGCGACCGCCCCAGCGCGGGATCGCTCTCTTGCGGCGTGCCAGGCGTCGCCCCGAAGTCCTTGTCGGAGAACGACAACCGCACGCCGCCCGGAACGTGGATCATCGCGTGCTGGGCGATCGGCACCGCCCCCTCGCCGCCGCTCAGGACGTGGCGCTGGTAGACCACCGGATGCCCGGGGCGCACCGTCAGTTCCTTGACCACCTGCGCCCCGCGCACCGCCCGGTCGAGCTGCCAGCGCCCGGTCGCCGCCCCGCAGGCCCGCGTCTCGATCCCCTGCGGCTGCCAGACGCCGTTGGCCGCCCAGCCATGGATCGGCACCCCCGCCTCGTCGGTCCGGCCGAAGGGCGCGCAGAAGAAGTCGCCCTCGAGCACCGCGAGATGCGGCGCGGCTTCAGGCGGCATCGTTTCCGGCTGACCAACCCAGGGCGCCCGGTGCAGCGGCGCGATCCGCCGTCCGTCGCGTTCGATCGCGAGACCGGCCAGCATTCCGCCGAGGGCCGTCACGCCGACGCTGATGCCGTCCACGGCAAGCCGCTCCATTGCTCAGTCTCCCTTGATCGTCAGGCCGCCGTCGACCCGGAGCACGTCCCCGGTGACGAACGACGAACGCCCGCTCGCGAGGAAGAGCACCGCCTCGGCGACCTCCTCCGGCTGACCGAAACGCCCGAGGGGGTGGGCCGCGTTCCACCGCTCGATCAGCGCCTGCGGATCGGCGGCTTCGCGGAAGACCTTCTCGTTCAGGGGCGTCATGATCGTCCCCGGCGCGATGGCGTTGACGCGGATGCCGTCAGCCGCCAGATCGACCGCGGCCTGCCGGGTCAGCGCGTCGATGCCGCCCTTGGCGGCGGCATAGGCCGCCCAGCCGTGAAAGCCGCGCTGCGCCTGCACCGAGCTGATGTTGACGATGGCGCCCCCGCCCTGCGCCCGCATCTGCGGCACCGCACAGCGCATGAAGCGCCAGACCGAGGTCAGGTTGGTCGAGATCACCGCGTCCCACTCGGCCTCGTCGATCGCGTCGACCACGCCCTGAATCCCGCGCGCCGCATTGTTGACCAGGATGTCGAGCCGCCCCCAGGCCGACACCGCCGCCGCGGTCGCCCGCTCGGCATCCGCGAAGGCCCGCACGTCGGTGGCGACGAATCGCGCCACGCCCCCCGCCGCGACGATGCGCGCCGCCGTCGCCTGCCCGGCCGCTTCGTCGATTTCCGCCACCAGCACCCGCGCGCCCGCCCGCGCCAGCACCAGCGCCGACGCCGCACCGATGCCCATGCCCGCGCCGGTCACCAGCGCGACCCTGCCGTCGAGTTCCGCCACTTGCCTCTCCCTGTTGCGCCGGCCGTTCACTCGACCGTGCGCCGCCTTGTCCTCGTATCACGGCCTCAGCCGCCAGCGGGAGCCCCCGCCGCCGCAAAGGCGCCGACCGCCGCCGCAACCTCGTCCGCCGTCGTCGACCAGCTGCACACGAAGCGCGCCGACAGCGGCACCTCTCCCGGTCCATCAAGGCTCTGGGTCGCCGGCCAAAGGTAGTAACGCACGCCCGCGACTTGCGCCGCGCGATGCGCCGCCCTTGGCAGCGCCGCAAAGACCACGTTCGATTCGAGCGGATGCACCAGCGCCGCCCCCGGCAGCCCCGCCAGCCCCCGCGCCAGCTCCGCCGCCCGCGCATTGGCATGGCGTGCCAGCGCCAGCCAGCGGTCGCCGTCGAGATAGGCTTCCATCTGCGCCGACAGGAACCGGTGCTTGGAGAAAAGGTGCCCGCCGCGCTTGCGCCGCAACTGCAGCTCCCAGGCCCGCTCCGGCTCGAACAGCACCACCGCCTCCACCCCGAGACAGCCGTTCTTGGTCCCGCCGAGGCTCAGGACGTCCACCCCGGCCTGCCAGGTCAGCGCCGCCGGCGTGCAGCCAAGATACGCGAGCGCATTGGCGATCCGCGCCCCGTCCATGTGCACCGGCAGCCCGTAGCCCTTCGCCACGTCGGCCAGCGCCCGCACCGCGTCGGGATCGTAGGCGGTCCCCGCCTCCGTGGCATTGGTCAGCGACAGCGCCCCGCGCTGGACGTTGTGCACCCCGGTGTGCTGCGCCGCCGCCAGCACCTCGGCCAGCGCCGCCGGATCGATCCGCCCATGATCGCCCGCGATCCCGGTCAGCTTCGCCCCGCCGCTGTAGAACTCCGGCGCCCCGCACTCGTCCTCGTTCACATGGGCGGTCTCGTGGCAATAGACCGTCGCCCACGGCGGGCAGAGGCAGGCCAGCGCCAGCGCATTCGCCGCCGTGCCCGTCGCCACCAGATGCACCGCCGCCCGCGGCGCCTCGAAGATCTCCCGGACCCGCGCCGTCACCCGCTCCATCGCCGCCTCGGCGCCGTAGGAGGGCGCGAAGCCGTCGTTGGCCGCGACCACCGCCGCCATGATCTCGGGCGCGGCCCCGCTGGCATTGTCGGAGGCGAAGTTCATCACACGTCCTCCTCGATGGCGTGGTCGGGCCAGTCCTCTTCGTCGACCTCGTACTCGGAGACCATCCGCCCCCGATACGAGATCCCGGCGCGATGCACGCTCTCGGGATCGCCCGAGATCAGCGGATGCCACGCCTCCAGATCACGCCCTTCGTCGACCAGCCGATAGGCGCAGGTCCGCGGCATCCACGCCAGCACCTCCTCGAGGTTCTCCATCCGCAGCGCGACACACCCCGCCACCAGCTGCCGCCGCAGCGGATAGTTCCCGCACCGGCAGGTCTTCTGGTCGAGCAACCGGCAGGCGATGTCGGTATAGACCACCTCGCCGCTGTCCTCGTCCTCCATCTTGAGCAGGCAGCATTTGCCACAGCCGTCGCAGAGCGCCTCCCACTCGGCCTTGGTCAGCGCCTCGAGCGGATAGCGCCGCCAGAACTCGGCCCGCAGCCGCTCGCCGCCCCCGTTGGTGCACCGCCACCCCCGTCGGTGCCACCCCCGCCGGTACCACTCCTGTCGCGGCCGCCGCCCCCACCGCCCCCGGTGCGGGCCCGACCCTTCGTCCTCACGCTCTGAACCATGCCGCCTGCCTAACGCACCACCGACCCTCGGGCAATCCGCCGGGCGAAGGCCGCGACTCCCCGATTGCCCACCCGGAAACGCATCGGGGGCCCAGAGGGCCCCCGATCGTCGTACCAGAACCTTGCGGCCCTGATTACATCATGCCGCCCATGTCGCCCATGCCGCCCATGCCGCCACCGCCGCCGGCCTGGCCCTTCGGCTCCGGCTTGTCGGCGATCATCGCCTCGGTGGTGATGAGCAGGCCGGCGACCGAAGCCGCGTCCTGAAGCGCGGTCCGCACGACCTTCGCCGGGTCGATCACGCCGAACTTGAACATGTCGCCATATTCTTCGGTCTGCGCGTTGAAGCCGAAGGACGCGTCGGTCGAACTCGAGCACCTTGCCCGCAACCACCGAACCGTCGACGCCAGCGTTCTCGGCGATCTGCCGCAGCGGCGACTGAAGCGCCTTGCGAACGATCGAGATGCCGGCAGTCTGGTCGGCATTGTCGCCGGTCACGCCGTCAAGCTTCTTGGAGGCGCGAACGAGGGCGACACCGCCACCGACGACGACACCTTCCTGAACCGCGGCGCGGGTCGCATTGAGCGCGTCGTCGACGCGGTCCTTGCGCTCCTTCACCTCGATCTCGGAGGCCCCGCCGACGCGGATCACGGCAACACCGCCGGCAAGCTTCGCCAGACGCTCCTGCAGCTTTTCCTTGTCGTAGTCGGACGTGGTGTCCTCGATCTGGCTGCGGATCTGGGCGACGCGCGCCTCGATCTCGGCCTTCTCGCCATGGCCGTCCACGATCGTGGTCTCGTCCTTGGTGATCGAGATCTTGCGGGCGGTGCCGAGCATGTCGAGGCCGACATTCTCCAGCTTCATCCCGAGATCCTCGGAGATGACCTGGCCGCCGGTCAGGATCGCGATGTCCTGCAGCATCGCCTTGCGGCGATCACCGAAGCCCGGCGCCTTGACGGCGGCGATCTTCAGGCCACCGCGGAGCTTGTTGACCACGAGGGTCGCAAGCGCCTCGCCATCGACGTCCTCGGCGATGATGAGCAGCGGCTTGCCGTTCTGGATCACCGCCTCGAGCAGCGGAACCATCGGCTGGAGCGACGACAGCTTCTTCTCGTGCAGGAGGATATAGGCATCCTCGAGCTCGGCGATCATCTTGTCGGCGTTGGTGATGAAGTACGGGCTGAGGTAGCCGCGGTCGAACTGCATGCCCTCGACGACCTCGGTCTCGGTCTCGAAGCCCTTGTTCTCCTCGACGGTGATGACACCCTCGTTGCCGACCTTCTGCATCGCGTCGGCGATCTGCCGGCCGATCTCGGTCTCGCCGTTGGCGGAGATGGTGCCGACCTGGGCAACCTCGTCCGAACCGCTGACCGTACGGGCCTGCGCCTTGATGTCCTCGACGACCAGCGCGACGGCCTTCTCGATGCCGCGCTTCAGGTCCATCGGGTTCATGCCGGCGGCAACCGACTTCATGCCTTCGCGGATGATCGAGGCGGCGAGAACGGTCGCAGTCGTGGTGCCGTCGCCGGCCTCGTCATTGGTGCGGCTCGCGACTTCGCGAACCATCTGCGCACCCATGTTCTCGAACTTGTCCTCGAGCTCGATCTCCTTGGCGACGGTGACGCCGTCCTTGGTGATCCGCGGCGCCCCGAAGGACTTGTCGAGGATGACGTTACGGCCCTTGGGGCCGAGGGTCACCTTCACCGCGTCGGCGAGAAGTTCAACGCCCTTGAGCAGGCGGTTGCGCGCGTCGGTATCAAATTTGAGCTGCTTGGCGCCCATGGTGAATACTCCTCAGAGAATTTCGGTGGATCAGGCAGCCTTGGCGTTGGCGGCCGGGGTCGTGATGATTCCGAGGATGTCACTCTCCTTCATGATCAGGAGATCCTCGCCGTCGATCTTGACCTCGGTGCCCGACCACTTGCCGAACAGGATACGGTCGCCGGCCTTGACGGTCATGGCGATCAGCTCGCCGGTGTCCTTGCGGGCGCCCGGGCCGACGGCGACGACTTCGCCCTCGGACGGCTTTTCCTTGGCGTTGTCGGGAATGATCAGACCGCCCTTGGTCTTCTCTTCGCCCTCGATGCGCTTGACGACGACGCGGTCGTGGAGGGGGGTGAACTGCATGGGGATACGCTCCTAAGTTGCGTTCCAAACCTGTCGGTGGTCTCTGGGTAGTTTTAGCACTCGCCACCGAGGAGTGCTAACGCGGCCCGTACATAGGCAGCCCCGGTCGGGCTGTCAACCGTCGGCAGAGCGTCCCGACAGCTTTCCGGCCGCTTTGCCGCGGGCGGAGGCAGGACGAGCCGTCAGCCCTCGGCGAGGGCGGCGAGTTCCTCCGCGACGAGGGCGGCCAGGCGGTCGAGCATCGGATCGCGGATGCCCGCCTCGCGACAGTGGCGCCACGTCTCGAACAGATAGGTGGCGCTGGCGCCCTTGGCACCGCGACCGCGTGCGATCTCGGCCGCCACATCGGCGAGCGGTCGGCGTCCGGTATAGCGCGGACTGGCGCGGTTGACCGCGAAGCCGAGGGCGGTGACGTCGCCCTCGGCGGTCGCCACGCGCATCCACAGCGCCCTGTAGCCCATCCCGCGCATTTCGCGCTGCCAGGTGCCGGCAAGCCGCTCGCCGGCATCCGGCCCCGGAATGCGAAAGACCGCCCCCGGGCAGGAGCCGCCGCGGTCGAGAGCGAGGACGAGGCCCGGCGCCTCCGGCGAGCCACGGGCGCGCCACTGGCGCAGGCAGAAGCTGCGGTGCCAGCCGAACACCCGCCCGCGCCGCCGCTCGGCGAAGTCGACGTCCGGGTACCACATCAGCGAGCCGTAGCCGAACAGCCAGACGTCGCCGGAGACGGCGCCGAGCATCGCCCGGCGCTCGACCTCGAGGTCCGCCGTATCGCGCAGCGGCATCGCGCCCGGCGCATCGTCGGGGAAGGTCGGGTGGACGCGGGCGATCAGGGCGGCGGTCAGCTCGGGCGCTTTCATCGCGCCAGTGCCACCGCAGCGGACGGCGGTGTCAAGTCTACTTGCGAACTGTGCACCGCAGCATACCGAAACCCTTGTCCGGATTAACGTTTTTGCACTCAGCGCATGGGCGGTATGCAGAAATGCTGCGTTGCACTACGGTCCCTCGCGCCCTCATTCTTCTCGCAGACCCCTTTCAATAGTTCCGTCGCGCGGTTTCCGCGCGCAACCGGAGACCTGACCCATGATCAAGACCTTTCTCGCCGCTCTCACCACCGCCGCGGCCCTCGCCGCCCTTCCTGCCCTTGCCGACGAGGTGCGGATGTCGTCCCCGGTCGAGGCCGGCAGCCTCCATGCCGACGACGTCACGCTCGTCGCCTACTACATTCCGCTGGCCGACGACGGCTTCGAGGTCACCGTGACCTGGCTCGGCGACGAGGACGCCGAGGCGAACCGCACCGTGATGCGCCTCGTCGATGGCGACGCCGTCAGCTTCTCGCTGCCCGGCCATCTCGGGACGCTTCTCACCTTCACGCGCGAATTCGACGCGGTGACCCTGAGCGCCGAGCCGGTGACCGAGACGCTCCGCAGCGCCAGCCTCTGAGCGACCACGGCGGAACCGCCCACCCCGGTTCCGGTCGCCCGTTAACGTGCATGAACGCACGGTAAACGCGGAAGTGAATACCGTTCTATATCAATAGCTTAGATGTCTGCGCACGCGTGCGCAGACACGGCTTCCGGGCGCATCCGGGACGTCTTCGGAGGTCCCTCCGCACCCGTCTCACGTGCCGCGCGGCTTGACGCGGCGCGTGGGAACCGCGGCAGCCGGGTCCTCGGGCCACGGGTGCCGCGGATAGCGGCCGCGCAGGTCGCTGCGCACCTCGGCATAGGTCGTCGCCCAGAAGCCCGGCAAATCCGCCGTCGTCTGGACCGGCCGCTGCGCCGGCGACAGCAGTTCCACCACCACCGGCACCCGGTCGCGGCCGAGCGTCGGATGGGTGGTCAGCCCGAACATCTCCTGCAGCCGCACCGACACCCGCGGGCTGCCACCGCCGTAGTCGACCGGCAGCACCGTCCCCGTCGGCGCGGTGATGCTGGCCGGCGCCAGCCGGTCCAGCGCCGCCCGCCCCGGCCGGTCGAGCATCCCCTCCAGCGCCATCAGCAGGTCGAGCCGCGCAAGGTCCGACACCCGCGTCATCCCCGCCACCCACGGCGCCAGCCAGTCGTCGAGCGTGGCGAGCAGGCCCTCGCGTGACAGGTCCGGCAGGTCGCCCTCCCCATGACGGCGAAGCCAGCCGACGCGCGCGGCGAAGCGCTCGGCGGCGGCGGTCCACGGAAGAACGTCGAGCCCGAGGTCGCGGACGCCATCGAGCAGCGCCGCCGCCACCCCCTCCGCCGGTGGCGACGCCCACCGGCGATCCTCCAGCGCAAGGGCGCCCAGCATCAGCCGCTCCCGGGCGACCACCGCCTTCTCCCGCCGCGACCACTCGCACACCTGCTCCCGCCGCAGCCGGTCGCCATGCAGCGCCCGCAGGTCCCCCTCCGTCACCGGCAGCGCAAGCCGGATCCGCGCCTCACGCGGGTCGCCGTCGAGGTCGGCGGCAACGAGCCACGGCGCGGCGGCAAGCGGATCGCCCTCGGGCAGGACCGCCCCCTTCCCGCCCGAAAGCAGATAGCGCGGCGCCGCACCGGGCCGACGGCCGGCAATCCGGTCGGGGTAGGCGAGCGAGAGCACCGCACCCGGAGCCAGCCCGGCCCCCGCGCCGTTCGGCACCAGCGCCGCGAGACGGCGGGCCTCGGCCGCGACGGCCGCCAGCGCGCCGGCGTCTGCGCCCGGCGGCGGGCGGCGGAGGGCATCGAGACGAAGCGCGAGGTCGGCCCCCCGACCGCGAAGCGGATCGCGCGCCTCGGCAAGGGCCGCCAGCCCCGCCGCGACGGGGCGCGCCCCCTGCCCCGCAGCGACGACGAGCATGTGAGCGAGGCGCGGATGGACGGGAAGCGCCGCAAGGGCGCGGCCGTGGCCGGTAAGCCGGCCCTCGCCGTCGAAGGCCCCGAGGTCCGCGAGAAGCGCCCGCGCCTCGGCAAAGGCCGCCGCCGGCGGCGGCGTCAGGAAAGCGAGCCCGGCCGGGTCGGCAGCGCCCCAGAGCGCCAGCTCCAGCGCGAGCCCGGTCAGGTCGGCGCTGGCGATCTCCGGCGGCGGAAAGGCCGCGAGGGCCCCTTCCTCGCCGCGCGTCCACAGCCGGTAGCACCACCCCGGCGCGACGCGACCAGCCCGCCCGCGGCGCTGCTCCGCCTCGGCGCGGGTGACGCGCTCGGTGACGAGACGGGACATCCCCGACCCCGGATCGAAGCGCGCCCGGCGAGCCCGGCCACCGTCGACGACGACCCGGACGTCAGGAATGGTCAGCGAGGTCTCGGCGATCGCGGTGGCAAGGACCAGCCGCCGCCCCGTCGCCAGCGGCGCAAGCGCACGGCGCTGCTCGGCAAAAGGAAGCCCGCCGTGAAGCGGCTGGAGCACGACGCCCGCCGGCAAGCGTGGCGCGAGCCGGGCCGCGGTGCGGGCGATCTCGCCCTGCCCGGGAAGAAACACGAGAACCCCGCCCTCGGTCTCGGAAACCACCGAGAGAACGAGGTCGGCCACCGCCTCCTCGAAACGCGGCCCCTGCCCCGTGCCCGCCGACCACGGACGGTCGAGCCAGCGCGTCTCGACCGGAAAGGCCCGCCCCTCCGCGGTGATGATCGGCGCGTCGTCCATCAGCGCCGCCACCGGCCCGGCATCGAGCGTCGCCGACATCACCAGCAACCGCAGGTCGGGACGAAGCGCGCCCCGGACCTCCAGCGTCAGCGCAAGCCCGAGATCGGCCTGCAACGCGCGCTCATGGAACTCGTCGAAGATCACGCAGCCGGTGCCCGGCAAATCGGGGGCTGACTGCAGCATCCGGGTCAGCACCCCCTCGGTCACCACCTCGATCGCACTGCCGGCGACCGACTCGCCGCGGATGCGGTAGCCGACCCGCCGCCCCACCGGCTCGCCGAGCTCCTCCGCGAGCCGCTCGGCCGCGGCCCGGGCAGCGACGCGCCGCGGCTCCAGCAACAGGATGCGGCCCGGCACAAGACCCGCCGCGAGCAGCGCCAGCGGCACGCGCGTCGTCTTGCCGGCCCCCGGCGGCGCCTGCAGGACGGCACGGCCGGCGGTGTCGAGCGCCCGGACGAGCGCCGGCAGGACCGGGTCGATCGGCAGGGACGCCACGGCGCGGAGCCTCAGCCCCGGCGGTTCATCACCGCCTTGCCGTAGTTGGTCGGCGCCTCGACCCGCAGCAGTTCGGCATTGCCGTTGCGGTCCGTTCGGAAGACCAGCTCGAACGGGAAGGTGCGCAGGTCGGTCATGCTCTGCGCCTCGCCCTCGATGCGGGCGAACTTGCCGGCGCAGGTCAGCTTGTCGCCCGACGCCACCGGCTTGGCGAGCTCGAGTTGCGACAGCCGCGAGCCGTCGAAGACGCGGATGGTGGTGTCGCAGACATCGCCCGCCGGCATCCGCCGCAGCAGCCGGAAGCCCGCCGACACCGGGTCGAGCGTGCCGTTCTGCTTCGCCGGATCGGGGGCGGAGCTGCGCGGCGGCTCGACCGAGACCTTGACCGGCGTGCCGTTCCGCCAGTCCATCGCCGTGGTCCGTGTCGCGCGAGGCGACTTGGAGGTCGCGTCATAGCGGCTCGGAACCACCCGGCCGTTGGTGGCGACACTGCCGTTCGAGCGGCCGTCAAAGAAGAAGTCGGTGAAGATGCCGACGAGGCCGGCGGTGTCGATCCGGCTGTGCGCGTCGAACCGGCTGCCGTCCTGGTCGGCGACCATCGTCATCGAGCCGACGCGGATGCCGGCGATGCTGAAGTCGAAGACCGCCTCCTCGGCGCGGGCGGGCAAGGCCGCGACGAGGGCGAAGCCGAGGGCGAGAAGCAGTCGGGGTGTTTTCGACATCGGCTGGCGGACCTCGGGTGCAATTGGGCGGGACAGGCGGAAGCGGGTATGCCAAAGAGGCAAGCGGAGGCCAAGGGCCGGGTTTTCGCCGACGATGAAGCTTGCGAGACGGGTGAAGCTTGCGGGACGGGGACGGAGAGCGCAACGGCGACCGCGCCGCGCCGGAACTGGCGCGCGGTCTCGCCGCGGGTGAACGCCGCGCCCTCGCCCGCGCCATCACGCTGATCGAATCGACCCGCCCCGACCACCGCGCCGACGCCCGCGCCCTTCTCGCCGCGATTGGCGCCCCCGCCCGGCCGGCTTTGCGCGTCGGCCTGACCGGGACGCCCGGCGTCGGCAAGTCGAGCTTCGTCGAGAGCCTCGGCCTGATGCTCGTCGAGCGCGGCCTCAAGCTTGCGGTGCTGGCGGTCGACCCATCCTCGGCGCGCTCCGGCGGCTCGATCCTCGGCGACAAGACCCGGATGGACCGTCTGGCCCGGGCGCCCTCGGCCTTCATCCGGCCGAGCCCGAGCCAGACGGCGCTCGGCGGCGTCGGACGGCGAACCCGCGAGGCGATCCGGCTGGTCGAGGCCTGGGGCGCCGATGTCGTGCTGGTCGAGACCGTTGGCGTCGGCCAGTCCGAGACGATGGTCGCCGAGATGACGGACGTCTTCGTGCTGCTGATGGCGCCTGGCGGCGGCGACGAGCTTCAGGGCGTCAAGCGCGGCATCATGGAAATGGCCGATATCCTCCTCGTCAACAAGGCCGACGGCGACCTCGCGCCTGCCGCGATGCGCACCCGCGCCGATTACGCCGGGGCCCTGCGGCTGATCCGGCCGCGGCCCGGCGATCCGGTCGGCTGGCCCAGGGCGATGACCGTCTCGGCGCTGACCGGCGCGGGACTGGCGGAAGCCTGGGCGTCGGTCGAGACCCTCGCCGAAGCCCGGAAGGCAAGCGGCGCCTGGACGGCGCGGCGGCGATCCCAGGCGGAAGCCTGGTTCGGCCACGCGCTGGAAGACGGGCTGGTCGCGCGGATGAACGCCGACCCCGAGACCGCGGCCCGGCGGCGGGCGCTGGCAGCGCAGGTCGCCGCCGGGGAAATTGCGGCGGACGTTGCGGCGGAGGCGCTGCTCGACGCCCTCCTGGGAGAGGAAGTGAGATGGGACGCTTCTTCGAGAACGCCATGCACGACGAGTTCGGCAGCTGGCTCCTCGGCTACACCGCCTTTGGCGGACCCGACCTCGGCGTCCTGATCCAGGTCGGCGAGGCGGTGGGAAGTGGCGACAACGACGCCTTCCACGCCGCCTGGATGGCCGCCGGCGACCGCCTGCTCGCAGACGCCGATACCGCCGCCACCCGCGAGAGCCGCTGCCCGACCCTTCTCACCAGCGCCGAGAACGACGCCCGCTCCAGGACCGCCGAGACCGTCTTCGCCGAGCTCACCTGCCCGAAGACGCTCCTTCGCTTCACGGCCGCCGAGGGGGCCGGCGATCACTGCGAGATCGCCAACCGCTCGCTCGCCACTCAGCGGATGTTCGACTGGCTCGCTGAGACGCTACGCCTCGACGGCTGACCGGGACGGCGATCCGGGGCCAGTCCCGCCGGCGCGTTCCCGGCCGGTTTGCGCTTGACGCCCTGCCACGGCGCCGCTATCAGGCCGCTTCCCGTTTCAGGGCAGGGTGCACTGTCTGCGCCCGCCCGTGCAAGATGCAAGGACCGAAGGCCGATGTCCCGCCGCTGCGAATTGACCGGCAAGAGCCCGATGACTGGCAACAACGTCAGCCATGCCAACAACAAGACCCGGCGGCGCTTCCTGCCGAACCTGACCGAGGTGTCGCTGCAGAGTGAGGCGCTCGGCCAGACCCACCGCCTGCGCATCTCCGCGCACGCGCTGCGCAGCGTCGACCACCGTGGCGGCCTCGACGCCTTCCTTGCCAAGGCCCGCGATATCGAGCTGTCGCCGAAGGCGCTGAAGATCAAGCGCGACATCGCCAAGGCGCAGGTCGCCAGCTGAGGCCATCCTGCCGGGCCACAGCCCGGCGAAAGAATGCGCGAAAACGCCCGGGGCATCTCCGGGCGTTTTCGTTTCTTGTGCTCCGGTGCACGCGGACGGCGCCCTGCTCTGCAACACGACGCGGATCGCGGGGACCCGGCACGGTACAGGAATCCACGTCCCGAGACGCGTACGGCGGCTCCGAGGCGACCGGATCCGTCACCGGAACGTCACCCGGAAGTCGAATTCCGCCGAGCCGCGCCCCACTCCACAAGGGCCGCCGCAACCGCCTTCAAGGCGCTTTGTTATGGTTATGATTTAACGGACTTTTAACGAAGTCGGCCCCACCGGGTCACGACCTCGTAAAAATCCGCCCGCAGGCGAAGTTTCCGCTTGATTGCGACAGCCCCAAGCCTCATATGCCCTCTCACGACGCCAACGCACGCGCCTCTGTAAGGTCCCCCAACGGGGAGAACTCACGTAGCGACGGTAACGTCTCTTTTGGGAACTCCGGGGTCAGATCCCCCGGGACTGATGGAGATGCGCATGCGCTACGCTGCCGCTTTTGCGGGCGATCCTGTCCGCCTGTTCGACAATCATCCTTCCACCAGCGCGGTTACCGCGAAGCAGGACGCCTTCATCCGGGCGGCCGAGCTCGATCGCCCGACGGTCGTCTTCGACCTCGAGGTGATGCGTGCGAAGTACCGCGCCCTCGACCGCGGCCTCGGCGACGCGACGATCCACTACGCGGTGAAGGCCAACCCGGCTCCCGAGGTGATTTCGGCCGTCGCGGCGCTCGGCGGTCAGTTCGACTGCGCCTCGCGCGGCGAGATCGACCTCTGCCTCGGTCTCGGCATCTCGCCGGACCGCATCGCCTTCGGCAACACCATCAAGCGCGCCGCCGACATTGCCCACGCCTGGCGCGTCGGCGTGGAGCAGTTCGCCGTGGATGCCGAGGAGGAGATGTACAAGATCGCCGCGCACGCCCCCGGCGCGCGGGTGATCGTGCGCATGCTCGTCGAGACCAGCGAGGCCGACTGGCCGCTCAGCCGCAAGTTCGGTTGCTCGCGCCGCGAGGTGCTGCGGCTGATGGACCTCGGGCGCTTCCTCGGCCTCGACGTTGCCGGGATTTCCTTCCACGCGGGCTCGCAGCTCCGCGAGCCGCAGATGTGGTCCCACGCCCTCGACGCGGCCCACGCCCTCTGGACCGACGCCGCCGAAGCCGGCCACGCCTTGCGCATCCTCAACATCGGCGGCGGCTTCCCGGCCTTCTACGGCCAGCCCCTGCCGCGGACCGAGGACTATTCGGCCACGGTGATGCGGATGGTCCGCCACCGCTTCGGCACCGACGTGCACGTCATGGCAGAGCCGGGCCGCGGCCTCGTCGCCGAGGCGGGCGTGATCGTCGCCGAGGTTGTGCTCGTCGCCCGCAAGGACCAGGACGATCTGGCGCGGTGGGTCTTCCTCGACATCGGCAAGTTCTCGGGTCTCGCCGAAACGATGGACGAGGCGATCCGCTACCAGTTCGAAACCCGCTACGACGACGCCGAGACCGGCCCCTGCATCCTCGCCGGCCCGTCCTGCGACTCGGCCGACGTGCTGTACGAGAAGCGCCCGGTCCAGCTCCCGGTCGACCTCGAGGCCGGCGACAAGATCCGCATCCTCTGCACCGGCGCCTACACCACGAGCTACTCGTCGGTCGGGTTCAACGGCTTCCCGCCGCTCGACGCCGTCTTCCTCGACTGAGGCTCCGAGCCTCATGAAGGGCCTCCCTCAACCGGGGAGGCCCTTTCCGTGCGCGCCTACCGGATCCGCCGCCGGCGCGCCGCGCAATTCTCGTCCAGCGCCTGATCCTTCGATACGACGGAGCAGCCCGCGTTCGATCGCCGTCGCCACGATGGTTCCGTCGGACGGCTCGCGATTCCCTGTCGAGGGCCGCCGCCCGCTGCATCACGGCACCCGCGGCCGGAGGAACAGGGACGCCAGCGCGATCAGAGCAATCGGTCGAGGTCGCGACCAGCCTCCGGCCATCTTCCTGAAGTTCCCTTACACCCCCTGCGTTGACAAGGGCGCCGGCCCGCGGCCAGGCTTGGGCAAAAGGAGCCCTCCCCCTGCTCATCGCCCAGATCTCGGATCCGCACCTGTCGACGCCCGGCGCCGAACTCTACGGCGGCTACATCCCCGACATCGCTTTCGCCACCGTCCTGGAGCGAGTGGCGGCCCTCGCCCCGCGCCCGGACTTCGTCTGGCTGACCGGCGACCTTGTCGAGAACGGCACCGCGGAGGAATACGCCAACGTTCGCGCGCGGCTCTCCGGCTTCGACCTGCCGATGGCGGCGATCCCGGGCAACCACGACATGCGGGCAGCCTTCGTCGCCGGGCTTGGGCCGCACGGCATCAGGATCGGGGCCGAGCCCTTCCTCCATCTCGTCGTCGACGACCACCCCGTGCGGATGATCGGACTCGACACCAAGGGTGCGGACGGCGAGACCGCGGGACATCTGTCACCGGAGCGGCTGGACTGGCTGGCGACGCGGCTCGCCGAGGCACCGGACCGGCCAACGGCGATCTTCCTCCACCATCCGCCATTCCCGACCGGGATCGTCGCGTCCGACGCGACCCGCTGCCTCGACGGCGAAGCGTTGGAGCGGATCGTCGCCGCCCACTCGAACGTGCGGCTGGTCAGCGCCGGTCACGTCCACCGGGCGGTGGTGAGGCCCTGGGCCGGAACGATCGCCGGGATCTGCCCGCCGGTCGCCTGGGCGACCCCACTCGACCTCGCACCCGACGCCATCCCGCGGCCGGAAGCCCAGAACCCGGGCTTCCAGCTGCACCGGTGGACGGGTGACGGCTTCGTCACCCACACCGAATTCCTCGCCAACGCCTTCTGAAGCCGCCGGCGAAGGCTTCAGTCGAGGCCGAGCTTGGCGCGCAGCGTCGAGAGGTCCTCGGCAAGCGTGTTGACGGCGCCGGACAGAACCACGCGATCCTGCTCGGTGAGATGGTCGTAGGTGACGTACCCTTCGCCGTCCTCGTACTTGGCGAGAATGACGTCGATCGTCGTGAAGTTTGCATCGACCTTGGTCATGAACGCCGGGTCCTGCTGGACGACGAGGGGCTCGACCAACGCCACGATCTTCTGGGCGCCATCGAAGTTGCCCTTGAAGTCCCAGAGGTCGGTGTGGCTGTAGCGATTCTCCTCGCCGGAGATCTTGGTGGCCGCGACCTCCTCCATCAGAACCGCCGCGCCGCCGACGACGACCTCGGGCGGGAAGATCAGGCTCTCGATCCGCGACTGCAGCTCCTTCACGTCGGCAAGCAGCTTGTCGGCAATCGGGTCGAGGCCCTCGGTCGTGTTCTGTTCCCAGAGGCCGTACTCGATGCGGTGGAAGCCCGGGAAGGCCGCGTCCTTCTCGGCGCCCTCGTAGTCGTCGGCGCGGCTGTCGATCGAGGAGTCGAGGTCCGAGAACAGCTCGGCGATGGGCTCGATCGACTCATAGCTCATGCGCGTCGGCGCGAAGAGCGCCTTGGCCTGCTCGATGTCACCACCCTTGATCGCCTCGACGAACGAGGTCGTATCGCCGACGAGCGTGTCGATCTGCTCGGACACGTAGATCTTGTAGTCGCTGATCGGCCCGACCAGGTCGAGCGTGGCGTCTGCGTGGGCCGCGGCGCCCTGGAAGGCGACGAGCGCGCAAGCGGTGGCCAGGGTCTGGAAGCGCATGGGTAAGCTCCTGAGCTTGGGTTCCTAGTCCGGAACCGGGACGGAGGGAATCGACTGGCTAACGGGCTGGCTGGTCGTTGAAAGGGCTTCGATGAGCGGGCGGCCGAGGTAGTCCTCGCCGTCGGAAAAACCCGGGAGGGCAAAGAAGTAGCCGCCTCCGACGGGCCGGATGTATTCCTCGAGCGGCTCGAGATCGAGGCGGCGCTGGACGGCGACGAAGGATCGCTCGAGGTCGGACTGGTAGGCGATGAACAACAGGCCCTGATCGAGCTGGCCATTCTTGAGGACGCCGTTGACGTAGTTGAACGGCCGCCGCAGCATCAGGCTGCCGTCGGTCTCCGGGGTGCGCGGATTGGCGAGCCGGATATGCGCGTCGAGCGGCGTCATCGCCCCGTCCGGGTCGGCGGCGTAGTCGGGGACCATCGCCTCGGTGCCATCCGGCCGGTCGAGGGGCGCGCCGGTCATCTTGGTGCGACCGATGATCCGCTCCTGCTCGCCGAGCGGCGTGCGGTCCCAGCGTTCGACGAGGTTGCGGATGATGCGGACAGCGACGTAGCTGCCGCCGGTCGCCCACGCGGGCTCGTCGTGGTCGGGGCGCACCCAGACGATCTCGTCCATCAGCACCGGATCGGCGCTGTCGGGATTGGCCGAGCCGTCGCGGAAGCCGAGCAGGTTGCGCGCGCTCTCCATCTCGCCGGGCGGCGGTGGCGCGATCACCGGGACGCTCCCCGCCTGAGCCCACTTGAGGACGAGCTGGTCCGGCATCGTCTTCACGATGTCGCGGAGCGCGTGAACGACGGTGCCTTGGGTATTCGCGGAGAACTGGATCATCAGGTCGCCGTGACAGAGGTCGGCAACCAGCGCGTCGTTGTGAAACTTGACCATGCGGCTCAGGACCCGCGGCCTGGCCGCGGCGAGCCAAGGGCGATCCTCGAAGAGCGAGGCGCCAAGGGCGACGGTCATCGTCAGCGCGTCGGGGTCGACCGTCGGGCCGAGGATACCGCTGTCCGGCGGCGGCATCTTCGGGTCCCCCTCCGGGAGCACGCCACCCTCGGTCAGGAAGACGATGCGCTCGGTGAGGCGGCGGAACAGGGTCGAGAGAGCCTCCGGATCGTCGGCGATGACGTGGAAGGCCGCGACCATGCCGTTCGCCGGGCGGGGCGTGGTGATCCCCGCCTGATGGCGACCGAAAGCAGAGACGCGGTCGGTGGCGTGGGCCGCGTCGGCAACCGGCGCATCGGCCACCTGGCGCGGCTCGGTCGCGGCCCTTGCCGCAGTCGGGGCCGCGGCCGGGGCCAGCGCGAGCGCCGCTGCGCCCGAGAGCAGACCGCGACGGCTGGGCCGGAAAGGCTCTCCCGCCATCGGCTACTCGAGCCCGATTGCGGGGTTGAGCCCCTGCACGGCGGCGGCAACGGCGGTGAAGGCCGCGGCGATCTTCTGCCGGCCGGCCGCGTCGACGTCGTCGTAGGGCGGAAAGGCACCATCGACCTTCAGGCCCTCGAGGGTGGCGCGGGCACCGTCGAGCGCCTGGGCCAGCGCCGCCGACGCCTTCGGATCGGCCTCCGCGACGAGAGGGTCGACGAGGAGCGCCGACTTGGCGATGCCGTCGAGATCGGCGGAGAAGTCGGCGAGGTCGCTGCCGCTGTATGGCGACTGCGTGCCGGTAGCCTGATCCGAAACCCTGGCGGCAAAGGAGGCCGCGTTGCCCGCAAGGTCGGCCGGCGTGACAGCGAGCGCCTTCAGCCGGTCCTTGAGCGTCGCCGCGTCGGCGGCCAGCGCGGTCGCTACGGGCGCGAGGCCTTCGGTGCTGCCCTCGGTCCACAGCCCGTACTCGATGCGATGGAAGCCGATGAAGCCCGGATCCTTCTCGCGCTCGGCGAGATACTCGGCCTGCGGGTCCATGCTGGCGGACAGGTCGGCGAGACGCCCCGACGCAGGGGCCATCTGCCGCCACGGTTGGCGGGCGGCGAGCCACGCGGTGCGCGCGCCCTCGAGGTCACCGGCCACGATGCGCTCGGCCAGAGTGTCGGTAGCCTCGACCAGGTCCGAGGCGCGGCGGCTCAGGTAGACCCGGTATTCGGACAGCGGGCCAATGAACGCGCGCGTCTCCGGCTGCGCCTTCATCGCCTCGGACTCGGCGGTCGCGACGACCGTAAGCGTGCCACGCGGGTTCGAGAGCAGACCACAGGTGATGTCGTAGGTGCCGGCCTTGAGCCGCTCGGTCAGGGTGGCGTTGAGGCCGGGCGTGATGTTCTCGCGCTCGGCCACCACCATCACCCCGTCGAGGATCTCCCACTCCATCGTGCGAGTCGACGCGTTGTGGATGCGGAAGGTCGTACGCCCCGCCGGGGCGGTAAGCTCCGCCGGTTCACACGTCTCGTCAGTGACGGTGACTTCGATCGCCCCATCAGTCGGCTCGGGTATGGCGGTATGCGCCGCATACCAGAAAGCACCGAGCCCGATGGCAACGAGCACGGCAGAGCCACCGAGGGCAAAGGTGGTCGCGTTGCGCGACAGCGGTCGAGGAATATCGGCCATCAGGCTCCCTGTCGTGCCGGCCCCGGCGCAACGCTGTGCGGCCGGAGGTAGAGATAGAGCGTGACGAAGAGCACCAGCCCCCAGACCAGCACCTCGCCAAGCACCGGGGCGTCGTGGTATCCGAAGAGCCCGCTGAGCACGGTCCCGAGCAGCGACCCCACCGGCAGCGCCCGCGTCGTGTCCCATACCGGCTGCTGGAGGTGGTTCCACACCCCCGCCTCGTGCAGGTTGCGCAGCACCGACGAGGCAAGTCCCGCCGCCACGAAGATGATGAACACGCCCGTCCACAGGAAGAAGCGCCGGAGGTCGAGGCGCACCCCGCCCTTGTAGATCCCGTAGCCGAGCAGGACCGCCACTGCGATCCCGAGCAGCGCGCCGACCGGCGCCGCCGGCCCCGGGCTCTGCTGGAAGAGAGCGAGCAGGAAGAACACCGACTCGAGGCCCTCCCGCGCGACGGCGAAGAAGCTCATGCCGATGAGCGCCCAGGTCGGTCCGCGCGAATTCGCCATCGCCATGTCGATGTCATGCTCCATGGTCTTGCGGATCGAGCGCGACGCCTTGCGCATCCAGAAGACCATCGAGATCAGCACGACGACCGCAAGGACGCCGACGATCGCCTCGAACAGCTCTTGGATCGTCTGAGGAAACTGCGCCCCGAGCACCAGCATGCCGGCCCCGACGAAAAGCGACAGGGCGACCGCGAGCAGCATCCCGATCCACACAGTCGGCAACCAGTCGGATCGGCCTGTCCGCGCGAGATAGCCGGCAATGATGCCGACGATGAGGGCGGCCTCGATCCCCTCTCGCAGCATGATCAGAAACGACGGCAGCATGACTCCCCCTCGCGGATCGCGGAGCCCCGGCGGTATACATTACCGAAGGACTCAGGATTTAATGCTGGCTACCTCTCCTTTCCCGTTCGCACAAGGGGGCTTCGTCGCAGGGGTGCGCGCGGCAGGGCGCGTACTCGGCCGCCAACGCTCGCCCAACGCCGCACCCGCGCGCCCAAGATCGCCGTCAGGTTGACTATGGCCCAAGGCGGGCGGAGGCATGGCGCGCCGACTGAGCCAGGGCGCCAGCCTTGCCGCGCCAGATCCCCACGATCATAGGACGGACTTGGACCAGCGGCCTGGGCGCCCGACTCGTGCCGGACCCCTCCCGAATCCTGAAAAGTGGCAAGCCATTTTCCAGCCGCTTTCCAGCCGAGTTCCACCCAAAGAAAATTGCGCCCTTTCAGGCTCTTGCCTCATCTCCATCCATGCCGCGGTTTTCGCGTCATTTCGTCCTGACCGCGGGCCATGGATCAGGGACGGAGGCCGGTGGTACTACCCCCCGCAGAACGGCCCTGGCCTGACCCACTCAAGGCGCCGACCGTCGCAATCCGGCCCGGCGGCGCACGGCCTTTCATCGCAAGCACGGGGTGGTCGCACTCAAGCAAAATCAACGGGATGCCCGCGACTTCCGTATCAGTCGACGAAAGCCTTCTCGATCACGAACTGCCCTGGCTCGGAATTGGAACCCTCGACAAACCCGAGTTCCTCGCAGAGCGCCTTGTGGTCGTGGAGCATTGCCATCGAGCCGCAGATCATCACCCGGTCGGTCGCCGGATCGAGCGGCGCGCCGGTCTCCTCGGCCAGGCGGCCGTCGCGGATCCAGTCCGTCACCCGGCCCATCCGTCCGCTCTCCTCGCGGGTGGTGGTGGCGATGTGCATCAGCTTGTCGCCGACCATCTCCGACAGCATGTCGTCGGCGCGGATTCCGGCAACGAGATCATAGCCGTAGTCGAGCTCCTTGCGCTCGCGGCAGGTGTGGGTCAGCACCACCTGATCGAACTTCTCGTAGGTCTCCGGATCGCGGATGACCGAGGCGAAGGGCGCGATGCCCGTGCCGGTCGAAAACAGGAACAACCGCTTGCCCGGGATAAGCGCGTCGTGGACGAGGGTACCGACCGGTTTCGCCCGCATGACGATCTCGTCGCCCTCGCCGATGTGCTGGAGGCGGGAGGTCAGCGGGCCGTCATCGACCTTGATCGAGTAGAACTCGAGCTGGTCATCCCAGGCCGGCGAGGCGATCGAATAGGCGCGAAGCAGCGGCCTTCCATCGACCATCAGCCCGATCATCGCAAACTCGCCGGAGCGGAAGCGAAAGCCCTGCGGCCTCTCGCAGTTGAAGGAGAAGGTTCGATCCGTCCAATGCCGGATGTTTGAAACCTTCAGCAGCGCCATGCCACGCAGCGCCTTCTCGACCACTTGATTCATGTCAGCCTCACTCGGGAATCCAGTTGCTCATACACGCCCGCGGGCAGAACGAAAACCCCGCCGCCTCGGTCAGGACACCCGCTTCGCGCGGACGTCTTCCCGCAAAAGAACCGTTCCGCCGCCCATCCATACTCCTCCGCGCGCCTTGGCTCGCTCCGCGTCCCGACGCGCCCCCACCAACCGCGACAACAACCTTTTTTGCCCGCCCCGCCCGTTCTGGTCAGCCGAAGTGCCCGCCGTCGCATCGCGCGACAGCGGGGGGCGTGTGCATCATTCCCCGGGCGCAGTGCACCGGGCGGCGAGCGGCCTCCCCACGCCCTCGCCGTCCTGCGCGGCGTGCGTCAGATCCCCGGGAGATGCCCAACCTGCGTGGCCAATCTGCCACGTCCCGCGCGGCCGCATTTGACCTTCGCGCCCGCAATCGCTATATGCTCGTTTGCATATAAAGTGTGACCCCAATCCGGGGGTCAGGGCCGCGTGGAGGAGTGCGGCCGTCTTGCCGCAACCGAAACCAGACGCAGGCTTCATGACAACATTCGCCGAACTTTCGCTGGACCCGCGGGTCCTTCAGGCCGTGTCCGAATCCGGATACGAGACTCCGACCCCGATCCAGGTCCAGTCCATCCCCCATGCGCTCGAAGGGCGCGACGTGCTCGGGATCGCCCAGACCGGCACCGGCAAGACCGGCGCCTTCGTCCTACCGATGCTGTGCGCGCTTTCCAAGGGCCGCGCCCGCGCCCGGATGCCGCGCAGCCTCGTGCTGGCGCCGACCCGCGAGCTCGCGGCTCAGGTCGCCGAGCAGTTCGAGAAGTACTCGGCGCATCTCAAGCTCACGATGGCGCTCCTCATCGGCGGCGTCAGCTTCAAGGACCAGGACAAGCTCATCGACCGCGGCGTCGACGTGCTGATCGCCACCCCGGGCCGGCTCCTCGATCACTTCGAGCGCGGAAAGCTGATGCTGACCGGCGTGCAGATCATGGTCGTCGACGAGGCCGACCGCATGCTCGACATGGGCTTCATCCCCGACATCGAGCGCATCTTCAAGCTGGTGCCCTTCACCCGCCAGACGCTGTTCTTCTCCGCCACGATGGCGCCGGAGATCACCCGGATCACCGATACCTTCCTGCACAACCCGGTCCGCGTCGAGGTCGCCCGCCAGGCGACGACCTCGGAGACCATCGACCAGTGGGTGGTCAAGCACACCCCCCGCCGCAAGGACACCGCCGACAGCGAGAAGCGCGAGGTGCTCCGCCGGCTGATTGTCAGCGAAGGCGACACGCTGACCAACGGCATCATCTTCTGCAACCGCAAGCGCGACGTCGACGTGGTGGCCAAGTCGTTGAAGCGCCATGGCTTCGACGCCGAGGCTATGCATGGCGACCTCGATCAGAAGCTTCGGATGGCCATCCTTGCGCGTTTCCGCGAGGGCGACCTCAAGCTGCTGATCGCGTCGGACGTGGCCGCCCGCGGGCTCGACATCCCCAACGTCAGCCACATTTTCAACTTCGACGTGCCGATCCATTCCGAGGACTACGTCCACCGCATCGGCCGCACCGGCCGCGCGGGTCGCTCGGGCAAGTCGCTGACCCTATGCCTGCCGCACGAGCAGAAGTACCTCGACAAGATCGAAGAGCTTGTGAAGAAGACCATCCCCGTCATGGAGAGCCCGCTGCAGGACGGCGAGATGCCACCCCCGGTCCAGCGCGAGCCCGCCACCGAGCGCCGCCGTTCTTCGTCGTCCGATCGCCCGCGCGGCGAGGGCCGCAGCCGGTCTTTCGAGCGGACGCCGAAGCCACAGGTCGAGCCGGCAGAGCGCGTCGCGGTCGAGGCGGCTCCGGCTGAAGTGCGTCCGGAGCGCGCCGAAGCCTCGGTCGAGGCTCAGCCTGACAACAGCGTAGACGTGCGGTCGGATAGCCGGTCCGACGCTCGTTCCGAGTCTTCGCGTTCTGGCTCTTCGCGCGCCGCGTCTTCACGCTCCGACTCCCGGGGCGGACGGCGGTCCGACCACGGCGACCGCCATCGCGGGCGCTCCGGCCGCGAAGAGCGCGTCACTGGCATGGGCGACCACGTCCCCGCCTTCCTGATGCGCGACTTCCGCCTCGAGGCCGGCACCGACTTCGCCGACGAGGCCGAGGCCCAGGCCGACGACGTGTTGGCCGAGATCCCGGAGTTTTCGGCAGCGGTCGAGGCCCCGGTGGCAAGCGAGGCACCAGTGGTAGAAGCCCGAGCGATCGAGGCGCAGGCGATCGAGCAGCCGCTCACCGAGGCTTCCGTTGCGGACGCCGCGCCCGCCGCTCAGGAAGGCCCTGCCGCCGAGGCCCCTGCCTTCGTGGCCGAGCCGCGCCCGCCGAAGTGGCTGCGGAGGCGCCTGCTAAGGCCCCGCGTCCGCGCCGCCGCCGTACCAAGGCAGCGATCGCCGAGGCTGCCGCTGCCGCCGACACCACCGTCCCGGCCGCCTGATCGGAACGCGCGGCGCGGGCGTCAGCCCGCGGCGCGCAGTGCCGGCCCTTCCGGCGTCGCGTAGCCTGAGCGCCCAGACCCGCGATGCCAGCGCCACGCCGTTTCCAGGATCCGTTCGATGCGCGAGTGCCGCGGCTCCCAGCCGAGAGCCGCCCGTGCGCTTGCGATATCGGCGACGAGCACCGCCGGGTCGCCCGGCCGTGCCGCTTCGACGGAATGCGGCACCGGCCGCCCGCTCAGCCGGGCCGTCGCCTCGAGCAAAGTCCGCACGCTCGTCCCCTTCCCGGAACCGAGATTGTGGCTCGCCATCCGCCCCGACTCCAGCCGGCAGAGGGCGAGGTAGTGCGCCTCCGCCAGATCGAGCACCGACACGAAGTCGCGGACACAGGTTCCGTCCGGCGTAGTCCAGCGGTCGCCATAGACCTTGAACCCGCCACGCTGACCGAGCGCCGTCTGCAGGATAAGCGGGATCACGTGCCCCTCCTGCCGGTGCGCCTCGCCGTGCCTTCCGTCCGCATCGGCACCGCAGGCATTGAAATAGCGCAGCGCCATCGCCCCGAAGCCGTAGGCGTCGGCATAGCCCTGGAGCAGATGCTCGACCGCGAGCTTAGATGTGCCGTAAGGCGTCGCCGGCCGGATCGCGTCGCTCTCGCGGATCGGACGTTCGAGTCCGTGGGCATAGACCGCGGCCGTGCTCGAGAAGACGATGCGCCCGACGCCGGTCACCCGCATCGCCTCGAGCAAGCTCCGCGAGCCATCGACGTTGATCGACCAGTAGCCGCTCGGGTCTTTGATCGAGTCGGGCACCGAGGTCTTTGCTGCGAAGTGGACGACATGGGTGATGTCGCGGTCGCGCAAGCTCCGCGCCACCGCCTCGGTGTCGCGGAGGTCGCCGACATCGAGGCGGGCGGCGTCGACCGCGGCGGCGTGACCTTCGCTCAGGTCGTCGAAGATAAAGGCCTCGACGCCCTTGCGCCTGAAGGCGCGGAAGCAGGCGCTGCCGACATAGCCGGCGCCGCCGGTGAGAAGGACGCGCATTCCGGATCTCCTCTCGGTCACAGGAAGATGGTGTGGGTCTCGAGGAGCCCCGCGAGTTCGTTGCCGCCGACGCCGAGGAACAGCACCCCGTTGCCGCCGCCGAGGTCGAGCCAGGCGGCGTCGCCCATATCGTCGATCCGCCCGACGAGGTCGTCGACCGAATCGATTCCGGTGCCGTTGACGTTGCGGGTGATCTGGAAGACGTCGTCGTCGCCGAAGTCGGTGATGGTCTCGGACCCGTAAGCGCTGCGCACGACGAAGGCGTCGGCCCCTGCCCCGCCGGTCAGCACGTCGTCGCCGGCCCCGCCCGAGAGCAGGTCGTTGCCGTCGCCGCCGTCGAGCCAGTCGTCGCCGCGGCCGCCGTGCAGGCTGTCGTTGCCGGCCTCGCCGAAGATCGCGTCGTCACCGCGGCCGAAGTCGTCGTAGCCGGTGACGATGTCGTCGCCGTCGCCGAGGCGGATCAGGTCGTCGCCACCGCCGCCCTCGACCGAATCGTTGCCGGCGCCCGGCGTTGATCTGGTCATTGCCGTAGCCGCCCCACATCGTGTCGTTGCC
Organism: uncultured Alphaproteobacteria bacterium; assembly: GCA_963798235.1. Lineage (GTDB taxonomy): Bacteria > Pseudomonadota > Alphaproteobacteria > Rhodobacterales > Rhodobacteraceae > Amaricoccus. The sequence continues at coordinate 38,694 of CAWCSN010000010.1, forward strand.
GGCGCCGCCGTACATCATGTCGTCGCCGTTGCCGCCGTTGAGCGAGTCGTCGCCCTTGCCGCCATGGAGCGTGTCGTTCCCGAGCCCGCCGGTCAGCACGTCGTTACCGCTGCCGCCGCGCAGCAGGTCGTTGCCGTTGTCGCCGGCGAGCGTGTCGTTGCCCGAACCGCCGAACAGCCGGTCGTCGCCGTCCTGGCCACGCAGGAAGTCGTTGCCCTGGCCGCCATGGAGCTTGTCGGAGCCGAACGAGCCCTGAATCGTGTCGTCGCCCTTGCCGCCGTGGATCTCGTCGATCGCGCCCTGCTTGGCGGCGCGCCAGGCCCAGAAGCGCAGGTCGCTCTCGTCGGAGTCGGCACCGGCGCTGGTTAGCCAACGCACATCGAGGTAGTCGTTGCCTTCGCCGCCAAAGAGGATGTTGGAGCCGGCGCCGCCGTGGATCGAATCGTCGCCGTCGCCGCCATGGACGAGGTCGTCGCCGGCGCCGCCGTAGATCGTGTCGTTGCCGGCGTCGCCGAAGATCAGGTCGGCGCCGCCGCCTCCGAAGACGAGGTCGTTCCCCAAGCCGGCACGGATGAGGTCGGCCCCGGCGCCGCCGTCGATCGTGTCATTTCCGGCGCCGGTCAGGATCAGGTCGGCACCGCCACCGCCTGTGACGAGGTCGTCGCCCCGACCGCCGATCAGCAGGTCCGCCGCGGCGCCGCCGGTCAGCGTGACCCCCTCGAATTCACGAACTGTTAACTTCGAATTCGCAGATGCAACACCCATCCCACACCCCTCACGTTCACTCTTGCCAAGCTGCGGGAGGCTCCCCTCGCCCCCGCGCCGTCGAACAAGGCCATTTGAAGGGCATTCCGTGTGTACGAACCGTAAACGGCCGTGTCCGCCGCCGGGAAAAAAGTAACACATTCTTTGCGCGCTTGCTGCAAATGCGAAATACAACCCCTGGGTGAATTAAGCTTCTGTTTACGCGCTCGCCCGCATCCAGAGGGCGACGATCCATCGTCCTGGAGGAGGGGAACTTATGGCCACCATACCTGGCGGCGCTTTCAACGATTTCATTTTCGGCACGTCCGCGGCCGACTTCATAATGGCGGGCGCAGGCGACGACACCGTGTTCGGAGCGAGCGGCGACGACAAGATCTACGGCGGCGCTGGCAATGACACGCTCGACGGTGGTAGCGGCAACGACACCATCTTTGGCGGAACCGGCAATGACATGATGGTCGGCGGCGCAGGCGACGACTTGCTTTCGGGGGACGAGGGCAACGATACCTTGCTCGGCGGCGCCGGAAACGACACCATGCACGGCGGCGCGGGCAACGACCTGCTGTCGGGCGGCGCTGGCGACGACCTGATGACCGGCGGCGCTGGCGACGACACGCTGCGCGGTGACGCGGGCAACGATACGCTCGCGGGCGGCGACGGCAACGACCAGCTCTACGGCGGCGCCGGCAACGATGTCCTCGACGGCGGCTCGGGCAACGACTTGCTCGACGGTGGCGCCGGCAACGACCTGCTCTCCGGCGGCAACGGCGACGATCTCCTCGACGGTGGCGCAGGCAGCGACCTACTTGACGGCGGCGCCGGCGACGACCAGCTGCTCGGCGGTGCCGGGAACGACACGCTGCTCGGCGGGGACGGTGACGACGTGCTCTTCGGCGATGATGGCAACGACGTGCTCGCGGGCGGTGCCGGCGACGACATGCTCTTCGGCGGGGCGGGCAACGACCTCTTCGTCTATTCGGGCGGCGGCGACGTGATCATGGACTTCAGCGATGGCGACATGCTGCAGATCGCGCGCGGTCTCGACGGCGTGACTTTCGAGACCGCCGACGACGTCGCCGGCTTCGCGGTCGACCTTGGCGACGGTGGCACACTGATCGACTTCGGACAGGGCGACAGCCTGCTGCTGAACGGCGTCTCCTACGACGAGATCGTGGCCGATCCGTCGCGCTTCATCGCGATCGTCTGACCGGACGGGAAGGCCGAAGCTGCGGCCTTCCCCATCACTCCCCCTCGCATCCCACGGGGCCGCCCATGACCATTCGCGCCGACTTCCCCGCCAGCGTCCCCGCGACCGCAGTCATTCTGCCGCTGCCGCCGTCCCGACCGCGCCGCCTCGCCGAAGGCTTTGTCGCCCCGGTCGCCGACCGCGCCGCGGCCCTGTTCTTCGACGAGCCAGCGCCCACCGACCCCCGCCCCCTAGCGCGCCGGCGCCTGTGCGTCGAAGCCGACGGCGCGCGGCTTCGCGGCCCCCTCGTCTCGACCACCGTACCGCTGCAGGGCGGCGGGCGCCGCCACGTCGTCCTCCTCGGCCACCGGGCCGAAGCGCTGGCAGGACATCGCCTCGTGCTCTCCCTCGGCGACATTCCCGCTTCAGTCCTCGATCCCAACTGGCTTCAATCCCCGCTCGTCGACGTCGCCGCCCTCTTCGAGGGCCTGAACGACGACGGCCGCCAGCGCCTGCTCCGCCTCGTGCTGACCACCGGCGCCTCGCTGCTCGGCCGCGGCGTTCCCGCTGGCTTCGCTCCAGCCGCACGGCGCCTCCTCGCCCTGCTCGGCGTTCCGCGCCTCCAACCGCTCGGCTGGTGCCGCATCGGAACCGCCGCCCGCATCCTCAGCTATCGCCTTCCGCATGGCTTCGACGCCAACCGCCTCGGCACGCTGATGACGCTGCACGGCGACGCGATGACCCGCCTCGCCGGCGATCCAGCGATCATCGAGCCGCGGCGCGACGGCGCCCTTCTCCATCTCTCCCTCGCCGGCACTGCGCCGGAAGGCACCACCATCGTCGCCACCGGCGCTTCCCCCCTTGTTCTCGGCCTGCCCGACGCCGTCGGCCCGCTCCCCGCCGGCCGCTGGCTCCACGCCCGCGGCGCTGCGACCCGCGCCTGGGCCGAGGCACGGCTCACTGCCGCCGCCGCCACCGACCCCCTCGCCGCCGCCATCGTCCGCGAACTCCGCCACCGCAATACCCCCGCGCCGACGCTTGCGATCACTCACCTCTCCGCCACTCCCACCGGCGTCCTCCACGCCTTCCGGCTCGACGACCCCCACGGTCTCGTCCGCGAGCTGCGCCTCCTCCGCGGCGCCACTACCGCCGCTCTTCCGGCCGACGAGCCCCTTGCCGGCTACACCGCGCTCCCGCGCACCTCCGCCATCGACGACCGCTACCGCCTCCTCCTCGCCTGCCACTCCGGCCGCATCATCCCCGTCGCCACCGGCACGCTCGCCGCCCTCGACGGCGCCGCCGCCCCCGTCCCACCGGCTGCCCTGGCTGCCGCCCGCCTCGACCGCGAGCCCTCCGGCCGCGTGCTGCGCACCGCGCGCTTCGGCCCCACCACCGAGACGCCGACCCTGTCGATCGTCTGCCCTGTCGGCGCCTGCCTCGACATCCTCCGCACCCGCGCCGCCCTCGTCGCCGCCGAACCCGACGGCGCCGCCGTCGAACTCGTCTACACCGCCACCGAAGGCAACGAGGCCGCGGCGGCCGAGGCACTCCTCGCCGCAACCGCCGCGATCCACGACCTGCCGCACCGCCTCCTCGTCACCACCGCCGACCTGGACGCCGCCGGCCGCCTCAGCGCCGCCGTCGCCGCGGCGAGCGCCCCCCGCCTCCTCGTCTTCGGCGCCGACGTCCTGCCGGTCGATCCCGGCTGGCTCGCGCCATGGCGCCGCCTAAGCCCCCGCCACCCGCTACTCCGCGCCGTCGTCCTCGACCACGACGGCCGCCGCGACGACGCCCCCGCCGAAGCCCTCGGCCTCTTCCGCCAGACGTTGGCCGAGGTGCTCGCCGCGCGCGAGCCGCACCGGCACGATCGCCCTCCTCGCGGCAGAGGCTGCCGCGATCCTCGCGCACCGCGGCACGCCGGAGGCGCGGCTCGGCCTCGTCTTCCGCCGCTTCGGCGACACTCCACTAACCAGTTTCGAAAAGTCCGTCGACGCGGCGGCGCTGGCGCTGATCCTCAAGCGATCCTTCAGCTTTGGCTGCGACCAGAGGCGGCCATGACGAGCGCCCTTCGCATCCTCCAGATCGCCCACGACCATCCCGACTGGACCGCCGGGGGCACCGAGATCGTCGCGCACGACCTCGCCCGCGCGCTCGACGCCCGCCCCGGCACGCGTGCCCGCCTGCTCGTCGCCGCTACCGCCCTGCAGCGTCCCGAGGCCGCGCCCGGCACGCTCGGCGCCCACGGCAACGACCTCGTGCTCCGCACCGGCACCTACGACCGCTTCATGATGGCCCGGCTCGACGGCACCGCCTGGATCGCGTCCGTCGCCGAGGCCCTCGCCGAGACCCGGCCCGCCATCGTCCACCTCCACGGCATCGACCGGATTGGCGCCGAGATCATCCCCGTCGTCCGCCGGCTGGCGCCCGCCTGCCGCATCGTGATGACCCTCCACGACTACCAGCCGATCTGCGCGAACGACGGCCTGCTCCTCACCCCCCACGAGGGCGCTCGCTGTCTCGGCGCCACCCCCGATGGCTGCCGGCGCTGCTTCCCCGACCAGAGCGCCGCCCGCCACGCCCTGCGCCGGGCGCACCTGCTGGCGGTCCTCCGCGGCGTCGACCGCTTCCTCGCCCCGAGCGGCTTCCTCCGCGACCGCTTCCTCGCCTGGGGCATCGAGCCCCGGCGGATCGCGCTGCTCCCGAACGCCGTCGCGGTTGCCGCCCCCGAGGGCGTCGATGCCCCTCGCCCCCGCCGCAACCGCTTCGCCTTTTTCGGCAACATCGCCCGCCACAAGGGCCCGCTGGTCCTGCTCGACGCTGCCGCGCGACTGGCCTGCGCCGGCGACGACGTGTCGGTGACGCTCCACGGCGGCCTGGGCTGGGCCGACGAACCCTTCCGCACCGCCTTCGCCGCGGGCCTCGCCGCCGCCGCTCCGGTCGCCCAGCACCTCGGGCCTTATCTGCGTACCGAGGTCGTCGGTCTCATGCGCCAGGCCGACTGGATCGTCGTCCCCTCGCTCTGGTGGGAGAACGCCCCGCTGGTCATCGAGGAGGCCCGCGCCGCCGGCCGGCCGGTGATCTGCTCCGGGATCGGCGGCATGGTCGAGCGCGTCACGCCGCCGACCGGCCTCCACGTCCCCCCCGGCGACGCCGCCGCGCTTGCCGAGACCATGCGCGCGGCGACCGACCCCGCCCTTTGGCGCCGCCTCGCCGCGGCCGCCGCACCCGCAGACCACACCGCGTTCGTTGATGCCCACCTCGCGCTCTATCGCGCGCTCCTCGCCCCGGTGCCCGCATGACTCCAGCCGACGGCTCCGACTTCGCCCACGACGCTCAAACTCTGCCGGCAGGTCGGCTACAGGCTCGCGACGCGATCCTCCTGCACGGCGGGCGCATCGTCCTGACGTTCGAGGCGGAGGAGGCCCCCCCAACCACAGGCCGGCTGGCCGGACAAGGGGGACCAGAGCGCTGGTCGGCCCACGCCTGGCCGCTGGCCGACGGCTGGCGCGCCATCGCCGTGCTCGACGCACTGCCCGCGGCCGGAACGCTGATCCTCGCCGAGGGCGCCTCGTGGCGTCTCGTTGGAACGCCGCGCCTCGACATCGCCCCCGAACCGCTGGCCGCCTTCGCCCGCGAGTCGGGAGGCTGCGGCCGCGCCATCCACGACTTCCTCCTCTCCGCACTGGCCACCGGCACAGTCAACACCTCCGCCCATCGCGCCTTCGCGCGCGCCCTGCTTCTAGCCCTCGCCGAGCCCGACGGCTTCGTCGAGATGATCGCCGCACCGCACACCGGCGGGCTCATGGTCCAAGGCTGGTCCCGTTCGCTGGCCGCCGGGCCGACATCGCTCGCCGATGGCGCCGGTCCGGTCGATATCGCCGTCGCCCACTTCAGCCGCGACGACATCCTTCCGCCCGGCCGCGGCTTCTGTTGTTTCGGCAAGTTCTGGACCGCCGAGGCCCTCGCCGCGGCGCAGGCCGTCGTCGTCGAGGTCGACGGGCGCCTGCTCCGACTCGACGTCCTCGGCGGCGCGGCGACCCTCGCAGGTGAGGCCGCAACCGCCCACGTCGCGCAAATGGTCCCCCGTCTGGATGGCGCCAGCCGAGACCATCGACGCCTTCCGCCGCGTCTGCCGACCGCGTTTCGCCGGAGCCGACACGCTCACCGAGACCGCGCAGCCGATCGCCGCGGCACTCGACGCCCTCCACGCGGCGCCCGACGGGACGCTCCTCGCCATCGGCTGGATGCTCGACCCGCTGCGCCGCGTCGAGCGCGTCCTGCTGAAAAGCACCGGCGGTCTCTATGCCCCACTCGACGCCGACGGCTGCCTCCTGCCGCGCCCCGACCTCGTGCGCGGCTTCGGCGCCGATCCGCGCTTCGCCGGCCTCCTCGACGAGCGCGACGCCCTGCACGGCTTCATCGCCCACGCGCCCGCGCCACGCGAAAGCACGGGGGACCTCTACCTCGAACTCGTCCTCGACGACGGCAGCTGCCTCTTCCGACCCCTCGCCGCGAACCCCTTCTCCAGCGCCGAGCGACTGCCGCAACTCCTCTCCGTCCTCGCCCCGTCCGACCCGCAGCTGGCGCGGATCATCGACCATCACCTCGTCCCGTTCCTCGCCAGCGTGCCAGTTCTGCCGAACCGCGCCCGGCCGCCGCGCCCGATCCCCCTCGGCGGCCCGACCGGCGGCGACACCGTGGCAGTGATGCCCTGCCGCAGCTTCGCCGAAATTCAACCCATCCTCGCCCTGCTCGCGGGCACGCCCGAGGCCGAGGGCCTCGACCTCCGCCTCGTCGCGACCCGGGAGGTTGCCGCCCAGATGCTGCCGCGGATCGAGGACGCCTTCGGGTTCTACGGGCTCGGCGGCGCGCTGGTGATCGCCGCGGACCGCGACGGCACCGCTGCCCGTCTCGACCTCGGCGCCGGCACCAGCGACCGACCCCGGGTCCTCGCATGGCTGCCTTCGGCCCTGCCGCGGTCGACAGGGTGGCTCGCGCGCCTCAGGGCCGAGGCCGACGCACTCCCGGTCCCGGGACTGCTCTCGCCAGCCCTCGCCTACGAGGACGGCTCGATCGCCTTCGGGGGCGCCGCTTCGGCCGACGCACCCGGCGCCTGCGCGCTCCAGGGCTACGGCACCGCCTGGCTGCCCCGCGGTCGCCCGCGTCCAACATCGACCGGTGCCGCGGAAATCGCGCTCGTCGACCGCGTGGCGCTGCTCCGCGCCGGCGGCTTCTCCGGTCGCCTGTTCGGCGACGCCTTTGCCCACGTCGACCTCGCCGACCGGCTTCGCGCCGGCGGTGGCGCGACGTGGTGCTCGGGCAGCGTCGAGTTCTGGGTTCTCGACGACCCCGAGCCCGAGCCAGCCGCCGCCGCTGCCATCGTCCGCCGGATCGACGCGGCCCTCCTCGACCATCGCGCCCGCGGGCGCGCCTCCAAGAGCGGGAGCCCGGCATGAAGGCCCTGATCCTCAGCCACGCCCACCCGGCCTTCTCGATCGGCGGGGCGCAGGTCGCCTCGTACAACCTCTTCGAGGGCCTCAAGGCCGAAGACCAGTGGGACGCCCACTACATGGCCGGCGTCGGTCCCCCCGTCGCCCGCCACAAGGCGACCCCCCTGATGTCCCTCGGCCAAGGCCCGGACGAGACCCTGTTCTGGTCGAACGACTACGACTGGTTCAACCTCGGCAACAACCGCCTCTCCGACCTCACCGACCACTTCGAGCGCTTCCTCCGCGACCTCCGCCCTGACGTGATCAACTTCCACCACGTCATGGGCTTTGGCGTGCAGGCGCTCCGGTCGGCCCGCCGCGCCCTCGGGCCGGACGTGCCGATCGTCTTCACCATGCACGAATACCTGCCGATCTGCGCCAACCACGGCCAGATGATCAAGGCGCGCTCCGGCGCCCTCTGCTCCAAGGCCTCGCCCTCGGAATGCGGCGTCTGCTTCCCGGAGATCGGCCCCGCCAACCTGATGCGCCGCGAGCTCTTCCTGAAATCCTTCCTCGCGGAAGTCGACGCCTTCGTCTCCCCCTCGCGCTTCCTCCTTGGCCGCTTCGCGGACTGGGGCCTGCCGCGCGAAAAGCTCGTGATGATCGAGAACGGCCTCGACGGCGGCCCCGTCGCCCCCGCGCGCACCGTCCCGGCCAACGGCCGGCGCAACCGTTTCGCCTACTTTGGCCAGCTCAACCCCTTCAAGGGCATCCGCGTCCTCGTCGACGCCGTCACCCGGATCCCGGCCGACGTCTGGGGCGACTCGATCCTCTACGTCTTTGGCGGCAACCTCGAGCACCAGCCCGACGACTTCCAGGCCGCGGTCAAGGAACTCTTCCGCCTCGCCGGCCGCCGCATCCGCTTCATGGGCTCCTACAAGTCCCCCGACCTGCCCAACCTCATGCGCGAGGTCGACTGGACGATCGTCCCCTCGACCTGGTGGGAAAACGCGCCGGTCGTCATCCAGGAGGCCTTCCACCACGGCCGCCCGATCATCGCCTCCGACATCGGCGGCATGGCCGAGAAGGTCCGCGACGGCATCGACGGCCTGCACTTCCACGTCTCGAACCCCGAGAGCCTCGCCGAGGCGATGACCCGCGCCATCCGCGAACCTGCTCTCTGGGAGCGCCTCCGCGCCGGCATCCGGCCGCCGACCAGCGCAGAGGACGCCGCCCGCCAGCACGCCGCCCTCTTCGAGCGCCTCATCGCCCGCAAGCAGGGCATTCCGTCCCGCGCCACCGCCTGACGATCATGCATTTCCCCCTCTTCTCGGCAAAAATACTCCTGCCGAAGGCCCTCACAGCTTCCCCCCGCGCGACCGCGCCCGTCGCAGCCGGAGCCTGACCCATGGCCCGTCCGCCTCAGACCCCCGAATACCGCGAAGCCGTGCGCGACCTCGCGCGCGGTGCCGGTGCTGCCGCCGCCGTCGGCGTCTTCGTCAACATCCTCCACCTGTCGCTGCCGCTCTACACGATCCAGGTCTACGACCGCGTCATCTCGTCCGGCAGCATGGACACCCTCGTCGCCCTCACCGGCATCGTCGTCGTCCTGCTCTGCTTTCAGGCCGCGCTCGACGTCCTCCGCCACCGCATCTTCACCATCCTCGGCGCCCGCATGGCCGCCAAGCTCGGCCGCCCGGTGTTCGAGGCCGCCGTCGAGAGCACCCTCAAGGACGGCGTCGGCGCCGCCACCAACGCCATGCGCGACCTCGGCGATCTCCGCACCTTCGTCGCCAGCGGTGCCATCGTCCTGCCCGCTCGACATTGCGATGACACCGCTCTTCCTCGTCGCCCTCCTGCTCATGCACCCGGTCTACGGGATCATCGGCACCGTCGGCGCCGGTGTCTTCGTCATCCTCGGCGATCGTCACCGAACTCGTCGCCCGCCGCCCCGCCGCCCGCGCTAACCTCCACTCGGGCGCGGTCCACAGCGAGACCGCCGCCGCCATCCGCAACGCCGAGGCGATCGCCGCGATGGGCATGCTCCCCGCCCTCGCCGCCCGCTGGCACATCGCCCAGGCCCGCTCCCTCGCCAGCATCGAGACCGGCCGCACCACCGCCCGCGCCCTCGCCGCGGTGGCCAAGACCTTCCGCATCGGCCTGCAGATCGCCATCGTCTGCGCCGGCGCCACCCTCGTCGTGAACCGCGAAGCGATGGGCGGCACCATCATGGCCTCCGCGGTGATAAGCGGCCGCCTGCTCCTGCCCTTCGAGCACCTGATCGACGGCTGGCGCCAGTGGATGGACGCCTTCGCCGCACTCGAACGCACGCGCGACCTCCTCGTCCGCGGCGCCGCTACCCGCTCGCGCACCCCGACCGCCGTCGGCCGCGCCACCCTCGTCGCCGACCGCGTCACCTACGTCCCCGGCCCCGGCGAGCCGCCGCTGGTCCGCAACGTCTCGTTCCGCGTCGAGGCCGGCGAACTCCTCGGCGTCGTCGGCCCCTCGGGCGCCGGCAAGTCGACCCTCGCCCGCCTCGTCGTCGGCCTGTGGACGCCGACCGCCGGCGGCATCTTCCTCGACGGCCAGTCGACCTTCGCGCACGAGCGCGCCAGCTTCGGCGAGGCCGTCGGCTACCTGCCGCAGGACCCGCTGCTCTTCGAGGGCACGCATCCGCGAGAACATCGCCCGCTTCCGCGACGCCGACATGGCCGACGTCATCGCCGCCGCCCGCGCCGCCGGCGTCCACGAGATGATCGGCCGCCTGCCGCAGGGCTACGAGACCCCGCTCACCGCCGGCGGCGGGCGCCTGTCCGGCGGCCAGCGCCAGCGCATCGGCCTCGCCCGCGCGCTCTTCGGCGAGCCCCACCTCCTCGTCCTCGACGAGCCGAACGCCTCGCTCGACGCCGAAGGCGAGGCCGCCCTGATCGCTGCCGTCGAGACCGCCCGCGCCCGTGGCGCCGCCGTCGTCGTCGTTGCCCAGCGCATGTCGATCCTCAGCCGCGCCGACCGTCTGCTGGTCCTCAAGGACGGCGCCGTCACCCAGTTCGGCCCCCGCGCCGAGGTCCTCGAGACCCTGTCGCCGCGGCGGGCCGTCGCCGAGGGCGCGCGCGTCGCCGCCCTGCCGCTTCGCGAGGGCCAGCGATGACCGCCCTTCCCGCGCCGGAGGCGCTGCCGAGTTATCGCCCGGTCCTGCTCGTGGCGATGGCGCTGGTCGCCTGCCTCGCCGCGACCTTCGGCGGCTGGGGCATGTTCGCGCGCCTCGACAGTGCCGTTGTCACCCACGGCGTTCTCTATGCCGAGAGCCAGCGCAAGACGGTCGAGCACCTCGAAGGCGGCATCCTGCGCAGTCTCAACGTCCACGACGGCGACCGCGTCAGCGAGGGCGAGGTGGTCGCGATCCTCGACGCCACCCAGATCGAGGCCCAGCTCGCCCAGCTTCACGCCGACGCGCTGTCGCTCACCTACGAGATCTGGCGGTTGGCCGCCGAGGACGCCGGTCTCGCCGCGCTCGATCCTGCCACGGCGCCCGCGACCCCGACCGAGGGGCGGGATGCTCAGATCACGGCGCAGACGGCGCTCTTCGCCGCCCGCCTCGGCGCCCATCGCGGACAGGTCGCGGCGCTGGAGCGGCAGATCGACCAGCTTTCTGCACAAGCGGCCGCCAACGACGCCCGCGCCCGCTCTGCCGCGCTGCAGCTGGCGAGCTGGCGGGCGGAGCGGGAGCGGAGCGACGGGCTGGTCGCCAAGGGGGCGATCCCGGCGCAGAAGCTGGTCGAGCTCGACCGTACCATCGCGATGGTCGACGGTGACCGCGGCGAGGCCGAGGGGCTGGCCGCAGCCGCGGTCCAGCAGATCGCCCGCACCCGCGCCGACATCGAGACGCTCGTGCAGCAGCGCCGGGCCGATGCGGGCGAGCGGCTGGGCGAGGACCGCCGGCGGCTTGCGGAGGTCGCGGGGCAGACGAGCGGCGCCCTCGACGTGCTCGAGCGTCACCGGTTGCGGGCGCCGCAGGCCGGGGTGGTCGTCCATATCTCGACGGTGACGCCGGGGGCGGTGATCGGCTCCGGGGTGCCGCTGATGGAGATCGTCCCGGATGGCGACCGCCTGATCGCCGAGGCCCGCCTGCCGCCGGACGCGATCGATACCGTGCATGTCGGCCGCACGGCGCGGGTCCGCCTGACCGCCTACAAGCGCGCCAAGGCGCCGACGGTGATGGGAGAGGTGATCTACGTTTCCGCCGACCTGCTGCAGGACGAGCGCGACGGGTCGACCTATTTCGAGGCCCGCGTCGCCCTCGATCCGGCCGATATCGCCACGCTGGCCAGCGATGTGACGCTGACGGCCGGGATGCCGGTCGAGGTCGCCATCCAGACCGGTGCGCGCCGGGCGGGCGACTATTTCCTCGAGCCGCTGCTTCGCCACTTCGGACGGGCGCTGCGCGAGGAGTGAGGCCGGCAGCGCATCACCTGCCCCGTCCGAGCCGTAGAGCCGGGGGCTGCTGTCGCACGGGCGTCGCACGCGTGCGACCCGCAAGCGTTGATATGACAACATTCCTTGGCGCATTTACACGCGTTCATGCAGGTCAACCTGGCGTGCGTCCAGGCACTAGTGAAGATTGTACCGATCTGAGTAGGCTCCCGCTTAACTCATGATCGCCGCTTCGACCGGGATCGGCGAGCCGGTTCAACCTGCCCTGGCCGCCGCGGCCAGTCTCCGAGCGCCCAGCCCGCTCTCCTCGTAGCGGGCGAGAGCTTGTGGCCCGTCTTACGTGAGATGCCGAACTGACGGGCGAAACGGGTAACCCATGTGTCCGGTACGCTCGTAACCCTGTCCCGGCCGCTTCGATGCCGGATTGGGCGACTTCGATGCCCGGGCGGTGTCGTTGCCGGTGATCGCCTCGCCGGCAACGGCGGCTCACGGGATCAGCCCTCAGGCGTAGGCGGCTTCGCGGCCGAAGTGGCGCGTCAGGAGGTAGTAGACCACGGCGCGGTGCTTGTTGCGGTTCGACCGGCCGTAGGTCTCGATCACCGTATCGATGCCGCCCATCAGCTCGGGGCCCTCGGCGAGGCCGAGCTTCTTCATCAGGTAGTTCGCCTTGATCGTCTCGAGCTCGCTCGGCTCGCTGCCCGCCACGGTGGTGCTGTCGGCGCGGTAGATCGACGGGCCGAGGCCGATCGTCACCTTCGTCAGCAGGCCCATGTCGGGCTCGACACCGCACTTGTCCCGGAGTTCCGTCGCATAGAGCGCGATCAGATCGTCCCTCTTCCCATCCCACTCATCCTTCGCTTGTGTGCAGGCCTTGAGTTGGCCCGCCGCGAGCATCGCCGACCGGAGGCTTTCGATCAACGATGGCGATCAGGCGGAGCGGGCGGACCGCGTCGCTACGATGAAAAGCCGCGGGAAAGGCAGCAGGATCGAGCCATCGCCGAGCGCGGGATAGGCACCCGCAATGGCGGTCTGGTAGCGGTCGAGGAAGGCCGCGGTCTCGTCGGGCTGGAGCCGGGCGAGGAAGGGGCGGAGGCCGGTGCCCCGAACCCATTCGACCACCGCGGCCGGGCCGGCGAGCTTGTGGTGGTAGGTCGTGCGCCAGACGTCGACACTTCCGGCCCCGGCCCCGGCCAGGAGATCGTAGTACCAGCGCGCGTCGTGGCGGTCGGCGCGCTCGCCCTCGACCCCCGCCATGCGGTCACTCCACGGGCCGTCGGCGGCGACGCTGCGCATCAGGGCGTGGGTCGGTTCGTCGAGGTTGTCCGGCATCTGCACGGCGAGCGTTCCGCCGCGGGAAAGAAAGGAAAGGAGCGCCGGGAAGACGGTGGCGTGGTCGGGCACCCATTGCAGCGAGGCATTGGCGAGGATGACGTCGAGAGCGTCGGCAGGGCGCCACGTGGCGATGTCCTGCAAGCGGAAGTCGACGGTCGGCAGGCGGAGGCGGGCCTGCTGCAGCATGTCGTCGGAGAGGTCGAGGCCGACGATGGCCGCGTTGCGGTAGCGGGCGAGGAGCAGCTCGGTCGAGTTGCCCGGGCCGCAGCCGAGGTCGACGGCGGCGGTGACGCCCTCGGTGCCGATCCGCGCGACCAGATCGGCGGCAGGACGAGACCGCTCCGCCTCGAACTTGGCATACTGCTCCGAAGACCATTCCATGCGCTTCTCCCCTTCAGGCGGCTCCCGCGGTGCGGAACCAGTCGCTTTGATCGATGGTAAAGAGGACGTGCGGCCGGAGCGGACTGCCTGCCGGCACAAGCGGATGGTCGAAGCGCCCGTCCGGTACCTCTCCCATGCCGAGGCGGCGCATGACCGCCTGCGAGGGCAGGTTGGCGGGAACGGTGATGGCGACGATCTCGGCGAGGCCGAGGGTGCCGAAGCCGTAGGCGAGCCAGGCGCGGGCCGCCTCGGTGGCGTAGCCCTTGCCCCATTGGGCGCGGGCCAGCCGCCAGCCGACCTCGACGGCGCCGTCGAGGCGGGGGACCTCCGGCATCCGCATCCTGCCGATACCGACGAGGCCGAGAAAGACGCGGTCGGCGCGGCGCTCGGCGACGGCGAAGCCGAAGCCGTCCGACGCCCAGCGCGCATTGATGCGCGCGATCAGCGCGTCGCTGCCGGCCCGGTCGAGGGTGCCGGGGAAGTGGCGCATCACCACCGGGTCCCCGTTGAGGGCGGCAAAGGGCGCCCGGTCGCGCGCCTCCCACCGCCGCAGGGTCAGGCGGTCGGTCTCGATCACGGGAGCGCCGCGAGCCGGGCGCGCGCCTCGGCGGCGTCGGCCTGCATCTGCGCGACGAGCGCCTCGGCGTCGTCGAAGCGCAGCTCGGGCCGCTGGAAGGCGACGAGGGCGACCGAGAGCTCGGCGTCGTAGAGGTCGCCGTCGAAATCGAAGAGGTAGACCTCGAGGTTGGGGCGGTTCTCCCCGAAGGTCGGGCGGACGCCGATCGAGGCGACGCCGTGGTGGCGGCCGCGGTGCGGGCCGGTCAGCACGTCGACGATCACCGCGTAGACGCCGAAGCGCGGCAGGTGCAGCCCGTCGAGCGCGAGGTTCGCGGTCGGAAAGCCGAGCGTGCGGCCGCGCTTCTCGCCGTGCAGGACGACGCCCTCGACGCGGTGCCAGTGGCCGAGAATGCGCGCCGCCTCCTCGGGGCGGCCTTCGGTCAGCGCCTCGCGGATGGCGCTCGACGAGAAATCACCCTGGTCGTCGTTGACCAGCGGCGCGACGGTCACGCCGAAGCCGAGGCGGCGACCAAGGGTCGCGAGTTCGGCGGTATCCCCGGCGCGGCCCTTGCCGAAGCGGAAGTCGGCGCCGACGACGACGTGGCGCACCCCGAGCCCGTCGCCGAGCATCTCGACCGCGAACTCCTCGGGCGTGAGGCCGGCCAGCGCCGAGTCGAAGGGCAGTTCGTAGAGCCGCTCCACCCCGAGGCGCGCGAGGCGGTGTGCGCGGGTGACGGCGGTCATCAGCCGGAAGGGCGCCTTGCCGGGCGCGAAGAAGCTGCGCGGATGCGGCTCGAAGGTGACGACCCCGAAGGGCGCACCCAGCCGCGCCGCCGCCGCGTGGGCGAGGGCCAGCACCGACTGGTGGCCGAGGTGGACGCCGTCGAAGTTGCCCATGGCAACCGCCGCGCCGCGGTCCTCCGGGTCGAGCCCGCGATAGTCGTGATACCGCTTCATGCTTCCTCGGAACGCCCCGGCGCTCCGCTATCGCCCACGGGCGCGGCGCATTCAAGCGTGGCGGCTTGTCCGCCGGCCGATCAGTCGAACTTGCGGCTCGGCGCCAGCACCAGCGCCTCGCCTTCGAGGACGACCAGGTCGCCGACCCGGCAGCGGCAGTCGAGCGTCACGCGGCGGCGGGCGTGGTCGATGGCGGTGACGGTGACCGTCGCCTCGACCCGGTCGCCGGGGCGGACCGGGGCGCGGAACTTCAGGCTCTGGCCGAGGTAGACCGAGCCGTGGCCGGGCAGTTGCTCGCCGATGACGGCGGAGATCAGGGCGGCGGTCAGCATCCCGTGGGCGATGCGGCCCTCGAAGATGGTGTCCCGGGCATAGGCGTCGTCGAGGTGGACCGGGTTGTGGTCGGTCGAGATCGCGGCGAAGGCGCGGATCTCCTCGTCGCCGATGGTCTTGGAGAGCGACCGCACCATGCCGATCTCGATCTCCTCGATGCAGATCGTGCCGATCGGCAGGTTGTGCTCGCGCGAGTCCAGCATCGGCCACCTCCGAATCGCGAAGCATCCATGCTGCGCTGCACCACCATACGCCATGCGCGGCCGTTGCGCAACATAGTTGCGCAAGATTGTACCAAGGTACTACGTCCAGGCGAAACTTAATTGCCGGGCGTTATCGCAGGTAGCCGATGGCATAGCGCGGGCCGAGGCGGGCGACGGCGAGGTATTCGTCGAGCAGGGCCGGATCGGGGCCGTCGTCGGGCGTGGTCTCGGTCTCCTCCGCCGCGAGGCCGCCGGTGACGAAGAGCACGTCGAGCCCCTCCCCCATCGCGCCGACGACGTCGGTGCCGATGCCGTCGCCGATGCAGAGGATCTCGTCGGGCTGCACCGCGATCCCCATCGCCAGGAGCTTCTCGCGGGCGAGCGTATAGATCGGCGGATGCGGCTTGCCGAAGTAGTAGCTGCGGCCACCGGCCTCCGTATAGGCGGCGGCAATCGCCCCGGCGCAGTAGATGCGGCGGTCGCCGACGTCGACGATGATGTCGGGGTTGGCGCAGAGCAGCTTCAGCCCCTTGACCTTGCCGTAGAGGATCGTCGCCCGGTAGTCGTCCGGCGTCTCGGCGCGGTCGTCGAAGAGGCCGGTGCAGACGATGCCCTCGGCTTCCTCGAGCGGCACGCGCGCGATGTCGAAGGGCCGGCCGGCATCGTCCTCGAAGAACACCAGATCGCGCTCGGGCCCGATGTGATAGACGCGGCGGCCGAACTGGCCGGCGACCATCGCCGCCTGCGCCGCATCCCCGGAGGAGACCACCAGATCCCAGCAGTCGCGGGGTGCGCCGAGGCTGTCGAGCTGGAGGGCGACCGAGGCGGCGGGCCGCGGCGAGTTGGTGAGAAGCGCGACGGTGCCGCCGCCGGCGCGGAACCGCTGCAGCGCAGCAACGGCTGCCGGAAAGACGCGGACGCCGTCGTGCAGGCAGCCCCAGAGGTCGCAGTAGAGCACCCGATAGCCCGGGTCGAGGTCGTCGAGCGATCGGATGATCTCGGTCATGCGCGTCTCCTGAAGGGCGCGCCCTTCAAACCCCAGCCCAGCGCGGGGTTCAAGCCCGCGTCAGGAGAAGAGCTCGTGGCAGGTCATCAGGGCATCGACCAGCACGTCGACCTCGGCCTCGGTGTTGTAGAGCCCGAACGACGCCCGGCAGGTCGCGGTCAGGCCGAGGTGGGTCATCAGCGGCTGGGCGCAGTGGTGGCCGGCGCGGACGGCGACGCCCTTGCGATCGACGACGGTGGAGATGTCATGGGGGTGCGCCGGGCCGTCGAGGGTGAAGGAGAAGATCGCGCCCTTGTTCGGGGCGGTGCCCTGCAGGTTCAGCCAGTTGAGGCCGGAGAGGCGCGCGGCGGCGTAGTCGCGAAGGCGCGTCTCGTGGGCGGCGATGTCGGCGAGGCCGAGGCCGGTCATGTAGTCGAGCGCCACGCCGAGGCCGATGGTCGAGGCGATCGACGGCGTCCCCGCCTCGAAGCGCAGCGGCGGGTCGGCGTAGCTGATCGCGTCCTTGCGGACCTCGCGGATCATGTCGCCGCCGCCGAGGAAGGGGCGCATGCGCTCGAGATGCTCGCGCTTGGCGTAGAGGGCGCCGGAGGCGGTCGGGCCGTAGAGCTTGTGGCCGGTGATCGCGTAGAAGTCGACGTCGAGGTCGCGGACGTTCACCGGCATGTGGACGGCCGCCTGGCTGCCGTCGACCAGCACCGGCACGCCGGCGGCATGGGCTCCGGCGGCGATCGTCTTCACGTCGACGACGGTGCCGAGCACGTTCGACATGTGGGTGACGGCGACGAGCCTGGTCCGCGGGCCGATGGCGGCCAGCACCTTTGCCGGGTCGAGCGAACCGTCGGGCTCGATGTCGACCCACTTGAGGACGACGCCCTGCCGCTCGCGGAGGAAGTGCCAGGGCACGATGTTGGCGTGGTGCTCCATCACCGAGAGGACGATCTCGTCGCCCGCCACCAGTCGCGGCGCGGCCCAGGCGTAGCTGACGAGGTTGATCGACATCGTCGAGCCGGTGGTGAAGACGATCTCCTCTTCCTCGGCCGCGCCGAGGAAGGTCTGGATGGTGCGGCGCGTCGCCTCGTACTTCTCCGTCGCGACGCTGGAGAGATAGTGCAGGCCGCGGTGGACGTTGGCGTATTCGTGGGAATAGGCGTTGGTCACCGCGTCGATCACCACCTGCGGCTTCTGGGCCGAGGCGCCGTTGTCGAGATAGACGAGCGGGCGCCCGTGGACCTCGCGCGAGAGGATCGGGAAATCGCGGCGGACGGTCTCGACGTCGTACATCAGACACCTCCCTGCGGCGTGATCCCGAAGATCGCGAAGATCATCGCCGTGCCGAAGAAGAGCACGATCACGGTCAGGATCACTGCTCCGAGCACGATGAAGGGGTTCTGGAAGCCGTGAAGTTCGGCAACGAAGTTGGCATAGGCCCACAGCGCCCAGAGGATCGTCGCCACCGCGAGGATCGTCGCCAGCGGCGGCAACAGCGCGAGCGCGAGGAGCTGCGCCGCCTGGACGATCACCATCACCGCGTTCAGCCAGACGACCAGCGCCAGCGCCCCGTAGGTATCGCCCTTGCCGCCGAAGAGCCGCCCGATGCGCACGGTCAGGAGAACGGCGACCGCCATCACCACCAGCTGCGCGCCGGCGCCGAGCAGCGGGTTGTGGATCACCGACGCCGAGACGACGTCGAGCGCCCCCGGGCTCAGGAGCAGCGCGAGATAGCCGAGCACGACGCCGGAGACGGAGACGAGCACCGCCGCCTCGATCAGCTCCGTCACCGGCAGGCGCAGGTCGAGAATGCGCCGGGCCGCGACGCGGGGGCGGGTGACGCTGTCGATCAGAAGCTGCCGCCACATGGAAGCCGGACCTTTCCGCCCGTCAGGCGCCGAAGTTGCCGATCGCGAGGATCGCGACGACGAGGAAGTAGGCCGTGACCACCAGCGCGGCCACCCGGCCGGTGCTGGCAAAGCCCTCCGCTTCCGCCAGCGTCGATGCCAGAAGCCACAGGGCGAAGGCAAGGACCGCATAGCCCACCCACGGCGCGAGGGGCAACAGCCGAGGCGCCGCCATCTCGACCCCGGCCCCGAGAAGCGCCAGGACGAGCGTCAGCGGCGCGACGAGCAGCGCCCACCAGAACACCGCCGCCCGCGCCCCGAGGAACCCGGCCCGTCCCCCGAAGGCCCGCGCCACCAGATGCACCAGGGCCGCGAAGCCGTAGGCCGTGAGCGGCGCGACCGCGAGCCAGCCGAAGAGATGGGCCGAAACCACGCCCGTCAACGGATCGGGGATGTCGAGCGCCTGCGCCTGCCGGACCGCCCCCGGCAGGCTGGCGACGAAGAACAGGGCGCAGGCGATCATCAGGTGGACGAAGGCCCTGGTCTCGCTCAGCCCGCGCCCGACCTCGCGCGCCATCGCCGCCCGTGGCGCACGCCAGCCGCGCGCGACGGCATCGACCACACCCTCGGCCATCCTATCCCCGCCGGCGGGCCAGCCATCCGGCGAGCCGCTCGCGCATGACGTCGGCGATCCGGTCGTCCTCGATCTCGGCGATCGCCTCGTCGACGAAGGCGAGGACGAGGAGTTCCTCCGCCGTCCGCCGCGGGATGCCGCGCGAGGTCAGGTAGAAGAGCGAGGTCTCGTCCACCGCCCCGGCCGTCGAGCCGTGGCTGCACTTGACGTCGTCGGCGTAGATCTCGAGTTCGGGCTTGGCGAGGAACTGGCTGTCGTCGTCGAGCAGCAGCCCCTGGCTGATCTGGTAGCCGTCGGTCTTCTGGGCGACCTGCCGCACGAGGATCTTGCCCTGGAAGACGCCGGTGGCGCCGCCGCGCAGCACCTTCTTGAACACCTGCCGGCTCTCGCAGCCGGGGGCGCCGTGGGTGATGAAGACGGTATCGTCGTGGAGGAAGTCGGCCTCGCCGATGCAGGCGCCGGCGACATGGGTGACCGCGTCGGGGCCGGTCATGTCGATGATCAACTCGTTGCGGGTCAGCCGGCCGTTGACGGTCAGGGTGAAGGACTTCAGCGTCGAGCGGGTGCCGAGGCGAGCGAAGGTTGCCGTCCATGCCCGGCGCTCGGGGTCGCGGCCCTGGGCGCGGACGTGGTGGAAGCCGGCGTCGTCCCCGACCTCGACCTCGATCACCTTGTTGAGCCGCGCCGCCCCGGCGCCGTTCTCGAGCAGCGTCAGGTCGGCGCCGGCATCGACGCGGATCAGGTGGCGGACCATCGCCTCGGCATCGGCGGCGCTGCGCTCGTAGACGAAGCTGATCGCCTTTGCCGGCCGGCCGGTGACGCGGATCGCGAAGCCCTCGACCGCGCGGGCGGTGCTGAGGGCGGCGAGGGGGCGGTCGACGGGAACCTGTCCGTCGGCTTCGAGCGCGCCGAAGAGATCGCGGGCCCAGTGGATGTCGGTGCGGAGCACCTCGGCCAGCGGGGTGATCTCCACGCCGTCGAGGGCGAGGGAGTCCGACCGTTCCGGCACGAAGACGCCGTCGACGAAGACCAGGTTGATCCGGTCCATGGCATCGTAGATCGCGGCCTCCTCGGAGGTGCGGACCGCTGCCGGGATCGCCGGCGCGACGGTCAGCGCCGTCGGGTCGGTGTAGCGGAAATACTCGTCGCGCCGCGCCGGGGCGCCGCGCTCGGCGAGCCGGCGTTCGGCACGGGCGCGGGCGGTGGTCGCCCAGGCCGCCTCGCCGCGGGGCGCGGGCCAGGCGGTGAGCAGCGCCTGCGCGCCGTCGAGCTTGAGGGCCGGAACCGCCATCACGCCACCTGCGACAGGATGCCGGCGTAGCCGTTGTTCTCGACCTCGAGCGCCAGCTCCGGGCCGCCGGACTGCACGATGCGGCCTTCGGCCATGATGTGGACGACGTCGGGGACGATGTGGTCGAGCAGGCGCTGGTAGTGGGTGATGACGAGGAAGGCGCGGTCGGGCGAGCGCAGCGCGTTCACGCCGACGGCGACCAGCCGCATCGCGTCGACGTCGAGACCGGAGTCGGTCTCGTCGAGGATGCACATCCGGGGTTCGAGGACGGCCATCTGAAGGATCTCGTTGCGCTTCTTCTCGCCGCCGGAGAAGCCGACGTTGACCGGGCGCTTGAGCATCTCGGCGTCGATGTTGAGGGACTTGGCCTTCTCGCGGACGACCCGGAGGAACTCGGCCGCGTTGAGCTCGGCTTCGCCGCGGGCCTTGCGCTGCGCGTTCAGGGCGGTGCGGAGGAAGACCATGTTGCTGACGCCGGGGATCTCGACGGGGTACTGGAAGGCGAGGAACAGGCCGGCGGCGGCGCGCTCCTCGGGCTCCATGGCGAGGAGATCGGTGCCGTCGAGCGTGGCGGTGCCCTCGGTCACCCGGTAGCCGTCGCGGCCCGAGAGCACGTAGGAGAGCGTCGACTTGCCCGATCCGTTCGGCCCCATGATGGCATGGACCTTCCCGGCCGGAACCACGAGGTCGACGCCCTTGAGGATCGCCTTGTCCTCTTCCTCGAGCCGCACGTGCAGATTGTCGATCTTCAGCATTGTATCCTGGTCCTTTCGGCCGGCCGGCGATCCGGCGGCCCCCTGTGCGTGCCGTCGTGCGTTTGTCGCACGCGTGCGACAACGATCAAGGCGTTGTTTCTGAGAGATATTCTTCGGCGCGTTAGGTCAATCTTCATGTTCGTTAACGTGCGACGGCACGGGTTGCAGTCGGTCTTGCAGAGGCCTTTCAGGCCCCGGCGGCGTCCTGGGCGGCGGTCCGTGCGCGCCAGCCGGCGTTCCACAGCGTCGCCGGGACGGCGAGGACGAGGAAGAGCACGACCATCGGCAGGCTCCCCCACCACGCCATCGCGCTGACGACGAGGGTGAGCGCCAGGGCGAAGGGGGCCATCACCAACGCGGCGATGACGAGATCCTCGGGTGAGGCGCGAAGACCGCCGGAAAGGTCTGCGGCGGCGTTGGTGAGGAGATCGGCGAAGTCCATCAGCGGCGCGCCTTTGCGGGCCGGGTGACGGGGACCTTCACCGGCTCCGACTCCCGCGTCCGCTTGCGCTGGATTGCGAGCGCGAGGGTTGCCGCGAGGATGGCGGCGAGAAGCACGAGTTCGCTCATCCGACGCTCCCCTCGAGGCTGATGGCGACGAGCTTCTGGGCCTCGATGGCGAATTCCATCGGCAGGGCCTGCAGCACCTCGCGGCAGAAGCCGTTGACGACGAGCGCCACCGCCTCCTCCTCGTCCATGCCGCGCTGGCGGCAGTAGAAGAGCTGGTCCTCGTCGACCTTGGAGGTGGTCGCCTCATGCTCGACGCGGGAGGAGTTGTTCTTGCACTCGATGTAGGGGACCGTGTGGGCGCCGCACTGGTCGCCGATCAGCAGGCTGTCGCACTGGGTGTAGTTGCGGCTGCCGGTCGCCTTCGGGTGCACGGAGACGAGGCCGCGGTAGGTGTTCTGCGCGAAGCCGGCGCTGATGCCCTTCGAGACGATGCGCGAGCGGGTGTTCTTGCCGAGGTGGTGCATCTTGGTGCCGGTGTCGGCCTGCTGGCGGTTGTTGGCGATGGCGATCGAGTAGAACTCGCCCGACGACGCCTCGCCGCGGAGGATGCAGGACGGGTACTTCCAGGTGATCGCCGAGCCGGTCTCGACCTGCGTCCACATCACCTTGGCCCGCGCCTCGCGGCAGTCGGCGCGCTTGGTGACGTAGTTGAGGACGCCGCCCTTGCCGTTCTCGTCGCCGGGGAACCAGTTCTGGACGGTGGAGTACTTCACCTCGGCGTCTTCGAGGATGACGATCTCGACGACCGCGGCGTGAAGCTGGGCGGTGTCGCGTTTCGGGGCGGTGCAGCCTTCGAGGTAGGAGACGAAGGAGCCCTTGTCGGCGATGATCAGCGTGCGCTCGAACTGGCCGGTGTTCTCGGCGTTGATGCGGAAGTAGGTCGAAAGCTCCATCGGGCAGCGCACGCCGGGGGGAACGTAGACGAAGGAGCCGTCGGAAAAGACCGCCGAATTCAGCGTCGCGTAGAAGTTGTCGCTGACCGGGACGACGGAGCCGAGATATTTGCGGA
The DNA here is from genome assembly GCA_963798235.1 of uncultured Alphaproteobacteria bacterium. Classification (GTDB taxonomy): domain Bacteria; phylum Pseudomonadota; class Alphaproteobacteria; order Rhodobacterales; family Rhodobacteraceae; genus Amaricoccus. The sequence goes on from CAWCSN010000010.1 coordinate 61,309, forward strand.
CGAGGTCGGGGTGCTCGCGCACGGCCTCGGAGATCGAGCAGAAGATGACGCCCGCGCGGGCAAGCTCCGCCTTGAAGGTGGTGCCGACCGAGACCGAGTTGAAGACGGCATCGACAGCGACCTTGCGGCCCTCGGCCGGAGCGCCGTCGGCGCCTTCGACGCCGGCGAGGATCATCTGTTCCTTCAACGGGATGCCGAGCTTTTCATAGGTGGCGAGGAGCGCGGGATCGACCTCTTCCAGCGATGCCGGGCGCACGGTCATGCTTTTCGGACGGGCGTAGTAGTACTGGTCCTGGAAGTCGATCACGGGCAGTTTGAGCATCGCCCAGGTCGGCTCGTGGTCGAGCTTGACCCAACGGCGATAGGCATTGAGGCGCCAGTCGAGCATCCACTCGGGCTCGCCGTTCTTCTCGGAGATCAGCCGGACGATGTCTTCGTTCAGGCCCTTCGGCGCGTATTCGGTCTCGATGTCGCTCGAAAAGCCGTACTTGTAACGCTCGCCGACCGTGCGAACGGTCTCCACCGTCTCGACGTCGACCCCGTCGCGCACGCCCGCGTCCCGCAAGCCCGTCTCAATCAAGCCCGTCTCGCGCAAGCCCGTGTCGTCAAGTCCGGCCATCTGTCTTCCTTCTCATTCCCGCACCGGGCCCCCGCCGCCTGCCGCCCGTTCAGGCGGCGCGACTCCGGAGCCGCAGGTAGTGTCTCGTCCATGTCCCGGCGAAGGCCAGGACATCGTCGCGCGTCGTCGTCGGTCCGATCGATACCCGGAGGGCGCATCCCGCGACCGCACCGAAGCCCATCGCCGCCAGCACCCGGCTCGTGCGGACCTTGCCGCTCGAACAGGCCGACCCGGCGGAGACGGCGAAGCCCGCGAGGTCCATCTGCATCACCTGCGTCTCGCCTTTCCAGCCCGGAACGGCAATGCACGTCGTGTTGGGCAGGCGACGCCCGCCTTTCCCTACTAAAATAGTCGTGTCCCCGGCCGAAACCAGAGCGGCTTCGAGAGTATTCCGGACCTCGGCCACGTTCTCCCAGACTCCGGCGGCCAGATCCGCCGCCGCCGCCGCCGCCGCCGCGCCGAAGCCCGCGATCCCGACGATGTTCTCCGTGCCCGCCCGCCGGCCGCTCTCCTGCCCGCCGCCAAGGAGCCGGGGCGACCGTTCCACACCCGACGCGACGAGAAGCGCTCCGACGCCCGCCGGCCCGCCGAGCTTGTGGGCGGAGACGAGGGCCGTTTCCGCCCCGGTCCAGTCGAAGCCGAAGGGTACCTTGCCGATCGCCTGAGCCGCATCGACGCAGGCGAGGCCCGAGGGCAAGGTCTGGAGGACGCCGGTCTCGGAATTCGCCGCCTGCAGGACGCTCGTCGCCGGGTCTTCGATCGTGACAACGCCGTCAGCGTCCACCGCCAGCACCGGATCGATCCACGCGGCAACGCAGTCGTGCTCGACCGCCGCCCCCTTCAACCCGCGGCCGGCCAGCGCCAGCGCCGCCGCCTCGGTCGCGCCCGAGGTAAAGACCACGTCGCCCGCGAGGCAGCCCGTCGCCTCGGCGACCTGCGCCCGCGCCCGCTCGACGATCGCGCGCGCGGCACGACCCTCGCCATGGACGGAACTCGGGTTGCCGAGCACGTCCATCGCCGCCGCCATTGCCGACCGCGCCTCGGCGCGGAGCGGGGTTGTGGCGTTCCAGTCGAGATACAGTCGCCCGCTCAAGCGACGCCCTGCGCCAGCACCGGCGCCTGAGCCTCGGCCTCGTCCACCACGTCGATGAAGGACGGCACCGCGGGACAAGGGGCGAGCTGGTTCCGGGCGACGTCGCCGAGCCGGGTCTGGTGCAGCATCACGTAGACGTTGGCCGAAAGCTGCTCCCAGAGTTTGTCCGCAAGCATCTGCTCGGGGGTGCCACCGACGCCGCCCGAGGCCCCGGCCCCGCGCGCCCGCGCGTCCATGGTCTCGTCCACCGCCGCGAGGATCTCCGAAATGCGGATCTCACCCACCGGCCGCGCCAGACGGTAGCCGCCGCCGGGCCCGCGCACGGATTCCACGATGTCGGCGCGGCGCAGCTTGACGAACAGCTGCTCGAGATAGGCGAGGCTGATGTCCTGCCGGTCGGCGATCTCGCCGAGCGCCACAAGACGGTCTGGCGCATGGCCCGCGAGATCGGTGAGCGCGATCATCGCGTATCGACCTTTCGTGCTCAATTTCATAGCATATCTCCGCGGCGCCGCCGCCCGGGGTGTTGACGCAACCCATCCGAGCCCTTAACTGCCCGGGCACGGCGCGACCATTGCTTTAGAATCCTTCTAAGATCGGTTAGCGATTCCGTCAAGTTTGTACTGGCCGAATTGGCCCCCCGGAGGACGCCCCCTACCATGCCCGAGGTGATTTTTCCCGGTCCCGACGGGCGACTGGAAGGCCGGTATCATCCGCAGAAGAACAAGGACGCCCCGATCGCGATCATCCTGCATCCCCACCCGGTCTACGGGGGCACGATGAACAACAAGGTCGTCTACAATCTGCACTACGCCTTCCACCGTATCGGCTTCACCTGCCTGCGCTTCAACTTCCGCGGCGTCGGTCGCAGCCAGGGCGAGTATGACCAGGGCATCGGCGAGCTGTCGGATGCCGCGGCGGCGCTCGACTACCTGCAGGCGATGAATGCCAACGCCAAGAACTGCTGGGTGGCGGGTTTCTCCTTCGGGGCGTGGATCGGGATGCAGCTCTTGATGCGGCGCCCGGAGATCGCCGGCTTCGTCTCGGTGGCGCCGCCGGCGAACCAGTACGATTTCTCCTTCCTCGCCCCCTGCCCGTCGTCGGGCCTGATCATCTCGGGCAGCGCCGACCGCGTCGTGCCGCCGGCCGACGTGACCACGCTTGCCGACAAGCTCAAGCAGCAGAAGGGCATCACCATCACCCACAAGACCATCGAGGGGGCGAACCACTTCTTCGATCCCGGGATGGACGAGATGGTGGAGACCGTCGACGGCTACGTCCGCAGGCGGCTGGTCGACAACATCCGCTGACCGCCGCAACCCGCGGGGATCTGGGCATGGCGCCGCGCGCCTGCTAGGAGCGCAAGGGCGGCGCCGGTCTGGTGCCGCGCCGGTCCGGAGCCCCCGCCCATGCTGCCCGACGCCTCCGTCCTGCTGCCGTTCACGCTTGCCGTCGTCGTGATCGCCCTGACGCCGGGGCCCGACATGACCTTCTTCCTCGGCCGGGCGCTGTCGCAGGGCCGCGCCGCCGGGCTGGCCGCGATGGCGGGCGCCTCGACCGGCATCCTCGTCCACACCATGCTCGTCGCCCTCGGGCTCTCGGCGCTGATTGTCGCGGCGCCGAAGGCTTTTCTCGCCCTCAAGGTCGCCGGTGCGGTCTATCTCGGCTGGCTGGCGATCCAGGCGATCCGCCACGGCTCGGCGCTGACGCTGCCCGAGGGCGGCAGTGCCCGCCCGGCGGCGCGGCCCGGCCTCGCCGCGACCTGGGCCTCGGGCCTGGCGATCAACCTCCTGAACCCGAAGATCATCCTGTTCTTCATGACTTTTCTCCCGCAGTTCGTCCGCGCCGGCGATCCCCATGCGGCGGCGCAGCTGGTCGTGCTCGGCCTCTACTTCATCGTCGTCGCGCTGGTGATTACCGTCCCGATGATCCTCGCGGCCGACCGCTTTGCGGCCGTGCTGCGCACCCGACCGCGGATCGCGAGGGCGATGGACTGGATTTTTGCGAGCGTCTTCATGGCCTTTGCGGCCCACCTGCTGCTCGGCCGCAGCCGCTGAGGCGGCATCCGGGCCTGCGGCCAGGCACCCCGTGATCGGGTCTTGATCGTCGCCCGGAGTTGGCGTTAGCTGACTCGGGCCGCAAGGCTGCCTTGGGAGGGGCGCATCCGTGACCGTGGCGGGCGAAGACGCGTTTCAAGCGTCACGACTGTCGTAAGCGCGAGGCCGAACAGGCCCAAGGGACCCGAGATGAGCCTTTCACTCCAATCGCTGCCCAGCCCCAATCCCCGCTCTTCCGAGCCAGAGATTCTCGCGCGGGAGATCGTCGACCGCCTGACCTACCGGGTCGGCAAGGATCCGACCGTTGCCAAGCCGCACGACTGGCTCATGGCCGTCATCCTCATCACCCGGGACCGGGCGATCGAGTACTGGATGAACGCGACCCGCGAGACCTATCTCGAAGGCGGCAAGCGCGTCTATTACCTCAGCCTCGAGTTCCTGATCGGTCGCCTGATGCGCGACGCGGTCTCGAACCTCGGCCTGACCGAGCCGATGCGCGAGGCGCTGAAGCTGCTCAACGTCGACTACGACCAGATCGCCGAGCTGGAGGCCGACGCCGCCCTCGGCAACGGCGGCCTCGGGCGCCTCGCCGCCTGCTTCATGGAGAGCATGGCGACGGTCGGCGTCCCGGCCTACGGCTACGGCATCCGCTACCGCCACGGCCTCTTCCGTCAGGAGATCGTCGAGGGCAACCAGATCGAGCTGCCCGAGACCTGGCTCGAGCACGGCAACCCGTGGGAGTTCGACCGCCTCGAGGCCGCCTACGACGTCGGCTTCGGCGGACGGGTCGAGTATCACGAGCCCAACGGCAAGGAAGAGCGCTACGTCTGGGTGCCGGCCGAGAAGGTCAAGGCGACCGCCTACGACACGCCGATCGTCGGCTGGCGCGCGAACCGCGTCAACACGCTTCGCCTGTGGAAGGCCGACCCGATCGACCCGATCCGGCTCGATGCCTTCAACGCCGGCGACCACACCGGTTCGCTCGCCGAGAGCAACCGCGCCGATGCGCTGACCCGCGTGCTCTACCCGGCCGATACCTCGGCGTCGGGGCAGGAACTGCGGCTGCGGCAGGAATATTTCTTCTCCTCCGCCTCGCTCCAGGACATCCTGCGGCGGCACATGCAGCAGTACGGGCGGCTCGACAACCTGCCCGACAAGGTCGCGATCCAGCTCAACGACACCCACCCGGCGGTCTGTGTTGCCGAGCTGATGCGACTGTTGATCGACCAGCACGATCTCGACTTCGACGAGGCGTGGCGGCTGACGCAGGGGACGATCGGCTACACCAACCACACGCTGCTGCCGGAGGCGCTGGAGACCTGGCCGGTGCCGCTGTTCGAGCGCCTGCTGCCGCGGCACATGCAGATTATTTACCAGATCAACGGGAACCTCCTGAAGGCCGCGCGCGTCGATCATAAGATGAACGACACTGAAATTCGCGCGATCAGCCTGATCGACGAGTCTGGCGAGCGCCGGGTGCGGATGGGAAATCTCGCCTTCGTCGGCGCCCATTCGATCAACGGCGTCGCGGCGATGCACTCGGACCTGTTGAAGGTGACGGTCTTCAAGGAACTTCACACGATGTTCCCCGACCGCATCAACAACAAGACCAACGGCATCACTCCGCGCCGCTGGCTCCAGCAGTGCAATCCCGGCCTGACCGAGCTGCTCGTCGATACCATCGGGCCGAAGTTCCTCGACGACATCGAGGCGCTGCACGACCTCGAGAAGTTCGCGGACGACCCGGCCTTCCAGGACTCCTTCGCCAAGGTGAAGCGTCAGAACAAGGATCGGCTCGCGCATCTCATCCGCGACCGGATGGGCGTGCGTCTCGATCCCAACGCGATCTTCGACATCCAGGTAAAGCGCATCCACGAATACAAGCGCCAGCTCCTCAACATCATCGAGGCGGTGGCGCTCTACGATCAGATCCGCTCGCACCCGGAGTGGAACTGGACGCCGCGGGTGAAGCTCTTCGCAGGCAAGGCGGCGCCGACCTATCACAACGCCAAGCTCATCATCAAACTCGCCAACGACGTGGCGCGGGTGATCAACGCCAACCCGGCGGTGCGCAACGTCCTGCGCGTGGTCTTCATCCCCAACTACAACGTCAGTCTCGCCGAGATGCTGGTCCCCGCGGCCGACCTCTCGGAGCAGATTTCGACCGCGGGCATGGAGGCGTCGGGCACCGGCAACATGAAGTTCGCCCTCAACGGCGCGCTGACGATCGGCACGCTCGACGGGGCCAACGTCGAGATCCGCGAGCTTGTCGGCGAGGAGAACATCGTGATCTTCGGCCTCACCGCCGAGGAGGTCGCGGAGCGCCGGGCTCAGGGATACGACCCGCGGGCGGTGATCGACGGCTCGCCGGAACTGAGCCAGGCGTTGTCGGCGATCTCGTCCGGGGTCTTCTCCCCCGACGATCCCGACCGCTACAAGGGGCTGATCGGCGGTCTCTACGAGCACGACTGGTTCATGGTCGCCGCCGACTTCGACGCCTATACTGCCGCCCAGCGCGAGGTCGACCGGATCTGGGGCGAACCGAAGGAGTGGTGGCGCAAGGCGATCCTGAATACCGCCCGCATGGGATGGTTCTCGTCGGACCGCACCATTCGCCAGTACGCCGACGAAATCTGGGGGATCAAGCTCTAGCCCCACCATCCCGCGCTCGACCCATAACAAGACTTGAACAAGACTTCCGGGAGGAAACGCCTTGAATAAGGAGCCGGACAGCGGCGGGACCGGCAAGACCGGACCCGCCACGCTCGACGCCGGGGCGATCGAAGCGATCGTCGACGGCCGTCACGGCGACCCCTTCGCCGTACTCGGCATCCACGAGGCGGGCGGCAAGCTCTTCGCCCGCGCCTTCGTCGATGGCGCCGAGACGCTCGAAGCCTTCACCCTCGACGACAAGCCGGCGGGCGTGCTCAGCCGCCGCCACGACGCTGGTTTCTTTGAAGGCCCGCTGAAGATCCGCAAGCGCCGGCCGCTCAAGTACCGCGCCCGCAAGGGCACTGACGAGTGGTGGGTCGGCGACGCCTACAGCTACGGCCCCGTGCTCGGGCCGATGGACGATTACTACATCCGCGAGGGCAGCCACCTCCGTCTCTTCGACAAGATGGGCGCCCACCCCGTCCACCACGAGGGCTCCGACGGCGTCCACTTCGCCGTCTGGGCGCCGAACGCCCGCCGGGTCTCGGTCGTCGGCGACTTCAACGCCTGGGACGGCCGCCTGCACTCGATGCGGTTGCGCCGGGACACCGGCATCTGGGAAATCTTCATCCCCTCGGTCGAAGCCGGCCTCGCCTACAAGTTCGAGCTGATCGGCCCGGACGGCGCCCGCCTGCCGCTCAAGGCCGACCCCTACGCCCGCGCCTCCGAGCTGCGCCCCGCGACCGCCTCGATCGTCGCGCCCGAGCTCGCCCACGTCTGGGGCGACGGTCCCCACCGCGTCCACTGGAGCGGCACCGATGCCCGCCGCCAGCCGATCTCGATCTACGAGGTCCACCCCGGCTCGTGGCAGCTTCGCGACGACGGCACCTTCCTGTCGTGGGACGAGATGGCCGACCGCCTGATCCCCTACGCGGTCGACATGGGCTTCACCCACATCGAGTTCATGCCGATCAGCGAGCACCCCTACGACCCGTCGTGGGGCTACCAGACCACCGGCCTCTACGCCCCCTCCGCCCGCTTCGGCCCGCCCGAGGGCTTCGCGCGCTTTGTCGACGGCGCCCACCGCGCCGGGCTCGGGGTTATCCTCGACTGGGTGCCGGCGCACTTCCCGGTGGACGCGCACGGCCTCGCCCGCTTCGACGGCACCGCGCTCTACGAGCATGCCGACCCGCGGCAGGGCTTCCACCCCGACTGGAACACCGCGATCTACAATTTCGGGCGGCAGGAAGTCTTCTCCTTCCTCCTCAACAACGCCCTCTACTGGACTGAAAAGTTTCACATAGACGGCCTGCGTGTCGATGCCGTCGCCTCGATGCTCTACCTCGACTACTCGCGCAAGCAGGGCGAGTGGGTGCCGAACGAGCACGGCGGGCGCGAGAACCTGGAGGCCGTTGCCTTTCTCCAGGCCACCAACCGCGCCGTCTACGGCAAGGAGCCCGGCCGGGTGACGATCGCCGAGGAGTTCGACCTCCTGGCCCAAGGTTTCGGCCCCGGTCCACGAAGGCGGCCTCGGCTTCGGCTTCAAGTGGAACATGGGCTGGATGCACGACACCCTCGCCTACTTCGCCCTCGAGCCTGTCCACCGCAAATACCACCACAACGAACTGACCTTCGGGATGGTCTACGCCTATTCCGAGAACTTCGTCCTGCCGCTCAGCCACGACGAGGTCGTCCACGGCAAGGGCACCCTGATCGCAAAGATGCCCGGCGACGGCTGGCAGAAGTTCGCCAACCTCCGCGCCTACTACGCGTTCATGTGGGGGTATCCGGGCAAGAAGCTGCTGTTCATGGGCCAGGAATTCGCGCAGGGCGCCGAGTGGTCGGAAGCGCGGAGCCTCGACTGGTGGCAGCTCGACCTGCCGCCGCATCGCGGCGTGCAGGCGCTGGTGCGCGACCTCAACCACCTCTACGCCGGCCGGCCGGCGCTCCACGCCCGCGACTGCGAGCCCGAGGGCTTCGAGTGGCTGGTCGCGGACGACGCCGAGCGGTCGGTCTTCGCCTGGCTCCGCAAGGCGCCGGGGGAGAACCCGATCGCCGTGATCTCCAACCTGACGCCGGTCCCGCGCGAGGGATACGGCCTGCCGCTGCCCGTGGCCGGCCGCTGGCGCGAGATCCTGAACACCGATGCCGGCGACTACGGCGGCAGCGGCTTGGGCAACATGGGCGGCGTCGAGGCGCGCAGCGGAGAGCAGGGGACGGGCGCGCTCGTCACCCTGCCGCCGCTCGCCACGATCTGGCTCGAACTGGAACCGGGGTCCGCATGAAGGCCCGAAATCCGCGAATAGGGGGATAACGTCTTGGAAAGACATTCACCGCTGGCCCGCGACGCCATGGCCTACGTCCTCGCCGGCGGTCGCGGCAGTCGTCTCAAGGAACTCACCGACCGGCGTGCCAAGCCGGCGGTCTACTTCGGCGGCAAGGTGCGCATCATCGACTTCGCGCTTTCGAACGCGCTGAACTCGGGCATCCGCCGCATCGGGGTGGCGACCCAGTACAAGGCCCACAGCCTGATCCGCCACCTGCAGCGCGGCTGGAACTTCCTCCGCCCCGAACGTAACGAGAGTTTCGACATCCTGCCCGCGTCGCAGCGCGTCAGCGAGACCCAGTGGTACGAGGGCACCGCCGACGCGGTCTACCAGAACCTCGACATCATCTCCGACTACCGGCCCGAGTTCATGGTCATCCTCGCCGGCGACCACATCTACAAGATGGACTACGAGCTGATGCTCCAGCAGCACGTCGACCAGAACGCCGACGTCACCATCGGCTGCCTCGAAGTGCCGCGCATGGAGGCCGTCGGCTTCGGTGTGATGCACGTCGACGAGGCCGACCGCATCACCGCCTTCGTCGAGAAGCCCGCCGATCCGCCGGGCATTCCCGGCCAGCCCGACATGGCGCTCGCCTCGATGGGCATCTACGTCTTCCGCACCAAGTTCCTCGCCGACCTGCTCCGCCGCGACGCGGAGACGCCGGGCTCGTCCCGCGACTTCGGCCACGACCTGATCCCCTACGTGGTCGAGAACGGCAAGGCGGTCGCCCACCGCTTCGGCGCCTCCTGCGTCCGCTCGTCGCTCGAGTCGGTGGCCTACTGGCGCGACGTCGGGACGGTGGACGCCTACTGGGAGGCCAACATCGACCTCACCGACATCATCCCCGAGCTCGACCTCTACGACACCAGCTGGCCGATCTGGACCTACGCCGAGATCAAGCCGCCGGCCAAGTTCGTCCACGACGTCGACGGCCGCCGCGGCAGCGCGGTGTCGAGCCTCGTCGCCGGCGACTGCATCATCTCCGGCGCCTCGATCCGTCGCTCGCTGGTCTCCACCGGCGTCCGCTGCCACTCCTACGCCAGCCTCGACGAGGCGGTGATCCTGCCGGACGTCCACGTCGGCCGCGGCGCCCGCCTGCGCCGGGTGGTGGTCGATCGCGGCGTGATCATTCCCGAGGGCCTCGTCGTCGGCGAGGACCCGGCCCACGATGCCAGCCGCTTCCGGCTCTCGGAGGGCGGGATCTGCCTGATCACCCAGCCGATGATCGACGGCCTGGGGTCGTGACGCGGTGATGCGGGTTCTCTCCGTCACCTCGGAAGCCTATCCGCTGATCAAGACCGGCGGCCTCGCCGACGTCGCCGGCGCCCTTCCCCCGGCGCTGGAGCGGCGGGGGATCGAGGTGCGCACCCTCCTTCCCGGCTATCCCGCGGTGATGGCGAAGCTCGGCGAGGTCCGCGTTCTCCACACCTACCCGGCCCTCCTCGGCGTGCCTGCGCGCCTGCTCGACGCCGAGGTCGCGGGCCTGCGCCTGATCGTCATCGACAGCCCGCCGCTCTACGACCGCCCCGGCGGCCCCTACGGCGACCCGTCCGGGGCTGACCACCCCGACAACTGGCGGCGCTTCGGCGCCCTCGGCCGGGCCGCGGCCGACATCGCCATGGGCCTCGTCGCGGACTTTCTCCCCGACGTCGTCCACGCCCACGACTGGCAGGCGGGCCTCGCGCCCGCCTACCTGCGCTATCTCGGCGTGCCGCGGCCTTCGATCCTGACGATCCACAACATCGCCTTTCAGGGCCACTTCGCCCCGAGCGTGTTTCCGGCGCTGGAGTTCCCGGACCACGCCTTCGGCCTCGCCGGACTGGAGTATTTCGGCGGCATCGGCTTTCTCAAGGCCGGCATCGCCTGCGCCACCGCGATCACCACGGTCAGCCCGACCTACGCCGACGAGATCACCACCCCGGCCTTCGGCATGGCGCTGGAGGGCCTGATCTCGGCGCGCAAGGCCGTGCTCCACGGCATCGTCAACGGCATCGACACCGAGGTCTGGAACCCCGAGACCGACCCGCTGCTCGCCGCCCCCTTCTCGGCGAAGAAGCTCGCGGGCCGCGCCGCCAATCGCGCCGCGATCGAGGCGCGCTTCGGGCTGCAGGCGGACGACTCGCCGCTGCTCGTGGTCATCAGCCGGCTGACCTGGCAGAAGGGCATCGACCTTCTCGCCTGGATCACCGCCGAGGACATCGTCCGGGCCGGCAACCGCCTCGCCGTCCTCGGCGCCGGCGACCCCGGTCTCGAATTCACCTTCCGCGCCCTCGCCGGCGAGTTTCCCGGCCGCGTCGGCGCGATCATCGGCTACGACGAGGCCCTCGCCCACCAGATGCAGGCGGCCGGCGATGCCATCGTCATCCCGTCGCGCTTCGAGCCCTGCGGCCTTACCCAGCTCTACGGCCTGCGCTACGGCTGCGTCCCGATCGTTGCCCACACCGGCGGCCTTGCCGACACGGTGATCGACGCCAACCTCGCCGCCCTCAACGCGGGGGCCGCCACCGGCTTCCAGTTCTCGCCCGTCGACGCCGCCCCCCTCGCCGGGGCGATCCGGCGGGCGACCACCCTCATGCGCGACAAGGCGGCCTGGGCCGCGATCCAGCGCGCCGGCATGAAGTCGGACGTGTCCTGGGATCGCAGCGCCGCCGCCTACGCCGACCTCTACGCCTCCCTCGTCCCGGCAGGAAGACCATGATCAAGACCGTCCCGACGACGCCCTACGACGACCAGAAGCCCGGCACCTCCGGCCTTCGCAAGAAAGTGCCGCACTTCCAGCAGCCGAACTACGTCGAGAACTTCATCCAGTCGATCTTCGACAGCCTCGAGGGCTTCAAGGGCCACCTCCTCGTCATCGGCGGCGACGGCCGCTACTTCAACCGCGAGGTCATCCAGATCGCGCTGAAGATGGCGGCCGCCGCCGGCTTCGGCCGCGTCATGGTCGGTCAGGGCGGCCTGCTCTCGACGCCCGCCGCCTCGAACGTCATCCGGCGCTACAACGCCTTCGGCGGCATCATCCTCTCGGCGAGCCACAACCCCGGCGGGCCGACCGAGGACTTCGGCATCAAGTACAACATCGGCAACGGCGGTCCGGCGCCCGAGAAGATCACCGACGCGATCTACGCCCGCACGCAGTCCATCGACTCCTACGCGATCGTCGACGCCCCCGATCTCGATCTCGACGCGGTCGGCGTCCAGGTCCTCGGCGAGATGAGCGTCGAGGTCATCGACCCGGTTACCGACTACGCCACGCTGATGGAGAGCCTCTTCGACTTCCCGGCGATCAAGGCGATGTTCGACGGCGGCTTCACCATGTCCTTCGACGCGATGTCGGCGATCACCGGCCCCTACGCGACCGAGATCCTCGAGAACCGCCTCGGCGCCGCCAAGGGCACCGTCCGCAACGGCACGCCGCTGCCCGATTTCGGCGGCCACCATCCCGACCCGAACCTCGTCCACGCGAAGGCGCTCTACGACGAGATGATGGGGCCGGGCGCTCCCGACTTCGGCGCCGCCTCCGACGGCGACGGCGACCGCAACCTCATCATCGGCCGCGGCATCTTCATAACCCCGTCCGACAGCCTCGCCATGCTCGCCGCCAACGCCCACCTCGCCCCCGGCTACGCCGACGGCCTCAAGGGCATCGCCCGCTCGATGCCGACCAGCGCCGCCGCCGACCGTGTCGCGGCCAAGCTCGGCATCGGGATGTACGAGACCCCGACCGGCTGGAAGTTCTTCGGCAACCTGCTCGACGCCAACATGGCGACGATCTGCGGCGAGGAGAGTGCGGGCACCGGCTCCAACCACGTCCGTGAGAAGGACGGCCTCTGGGCGGTGCTGCTCTGGCTCAACATCCTCGCCGCCCGCAAGGAACCGGCCCTCGCCATCGCCGAAAGCCACTGGCAGGAATACGGCCGCAACTACTACGCCCGCCACGACTACGAGGGCATCGACACCGCCGCCGCCAACGGCCTGATGGACGCGCTTCGCGGCCAGCTCGACACGCTCCCCGGCACCACGGTCAACGGCCTGACCGTCGCCGAAGCCGACGACTTCGCCTACCACGACCCGGTCGACGGCTCGGTCTCGGCGAAACAGGGCATCCGCATCCTCTTCGAGGGCGGCAGCCGTGTCGTCTTCCGCCTGTCGGGCACCGGCACCTCCGGCGCAACGCTCCGCGTCTACATCGAGCGATACGAGGACGACCCCGAGCGCCTCGGGCTCGCCACCGCCGACGCCCTCGCCGATCTCGTCGTCGCCGCCGACCAGCTCGCCGACATCACCCAGAGGACCGGGCGCGTCGCGCCGGACGTCATCACCTGATCCCCGAAGACACCTCGCTCGGCGCGTCGCCCACCGCGCAAGGCGCCCGCTTCGCGGTCTGGTCGGGGGCCGCCGAGCGCGTCTGGCTCTGCCTCTTCGACGGGATGCGCGAGACCCGCATCCCCCTCGACCGCGACGCCGGCCGGCGTCTGGTCGGCCACGGTCCCCGGCGTCGCCGAAGGCGCCCGCTACGGCTTCCGCGCCGATGGCCCCTTCGCGCCCGAACGCGGCCATCGCTTCGACCCGTCGAAGCTGCTCGTCGACCCCTACGCCGTCGCCCTGGACCGCCCCTTCACCTTCAACCCGCGCCTCTCCGCCCCCCGCGACGCCGCCATCGACACCGCCCCGCTGATGCCGAAGGCGATCGTCACCGCCGCTCGCCCCGGCCGCCCCGGCAAAGCCCCCGGTCTTCCGCCCCGGCGGTCTCGTCTACGAACTCCCGGTCCGCCCGTTCACCATGCTCCACCCCGACGTGCCCGCCGCCATCCGCGGCACCGTCGCCGCCCTCGCCCATCCCGCCGTCCTCGACCACATGACCCGCCTCGGCGTCGATGCCGTCGAGCTCATGCCGATCACCGCCTGGATCGACGAGCGCCACCTGCTCCCGCTCGGCCTCGTCAACGGCTGGGGCTACAACCCCGTAGCCTTCATGGCCCCCGATCCGCGTCTCTGCCCCGGTGGCCTGCGCGAGCTCGCCGCCACCGTCGCCGCCCTCCGCGACGCCGGCATCGGCACCATCCTCGACGTCGTCTTCAACCACACCGGCGAGAGCGACGCCTTCGGCCCGACCCTCTCGCTTCGCGGCCTCGACAACGCCGCCTACTTCCGCCACGCCGCCGACGGCACCCTGATCAACGACGCCGGCACCGGCAACACCCTCGCCTGCGACCACCCGGCGACCCGGCGCCTCGTCCTCGACAGCCTCCGCCACTTCGTCGCCCACGCGGGCGTCGACGGCTTCCGCTTCGACCTCGCCCCGATCCTCGCCCGCACGGCGGAGGGCTTCGACCGCCACGCCCCGATCTTCGCCGAGATCGCCGACGACCCGATCCTCGCCGACCGCATCATGATCGCCGAGCCCTGGGACATCGGCCCCGGCGGCTATCAGGTCGGCCAATTCCCGCCGACCTGGCTCGAGTGGAACGACCGCACCCGCGACCGCCTGCGCCGCTTCTGGCGCGGCGACCGGCACATGGCGGGCGAGATCGCCACCGCGCTCGCCGGCTCCTCCGACGTCTACGCAGCACCCGCGACGCGATCGGTCAACTTCATCGCCGCCCACGACGGCTTCAGTCTCGCCGACCTCGTCGCGTATCGCCACAAGCACAACGACGCCAACGGCGAGCACAACCGCGACGGCCACAACGACAACCATTCGTGGAACAACGGGGTCGAGGGCGCGACCGACGACCCCGCCATTGCCGCCGCCCGCCACCGCGATCTCGCCGCCCTCCTCGCCACCCTCTTCGTCACTCGCGGCACCATCATGATCACCGCCGGCGACGAGTTCGGGCGCACGCAAGGCGGCAACAACAACGCCTACGCCCAGGACAACCCGCTGACCTGGCTCGACTGGGACACCCGCGACCGCGCGCTCGAGGACCACGTCGCCGCCCTCGCCGCCCTCCGCCGCGCCCATCCCGTGCTCGCCGGCCCGGCGCTGCTCACCGGGGCCCCCGGGGCCGACGGCATCCCCGACGTCGCCTGGCTCACCCCCGCCGGCACGCCCAAGACCGAAGCCGACTGGAATGCCGCCGAAACCCGCGCTTTCGCCATGGTCCTCGGCACCGGCGACGGCCGCCTCGCCGTGCTCTTCAACCGCAGCGGGCACGCGGTCGACTTCCACCTCCCCGCCCGCGATGGCCACCGCTGGGAGGTCGAGGAAGACCGCCTGACCCTCGCCGCCCGCTCCGTCGCCGTCGTCGCCGAGCGGCCCACGCCCACCACTCCGGCACCCACCCCGGGGACGCCCCCATCACGGCGGCGCCAAGGCGGACGCCAACCCCTTGAGCCCGCGCGGCGACGGCCCTAAGTCGCGCGCGTCGCCTTCGGCTTCCGAGCCCCTTGCCAGAGAGTACCATGGACCGCCGCAGCTTCCTGCACGCCAGCCTCGCCGGCCTCATCGGCAGCGGCCTCGCCGCCCACGCCCGCCCGGTCGCGGCCCAGCAGCCGACCCCGGCCCCGGCGCCCTTCAGCTTCGAGACCGTCGTCGCCAAGGCCCGCGAGGTCGCGGCGCAGCCCTACGTCCGCCCGCTGATGAAGCTCTCGGACCCCTTCGCCGGTCTCAAGTACGACGCCTTCCGCGCCATCCGCTTCCGCGACGACAAGCGCCTCTTCGCCGACGGCGGCAGCTTCCAGATGGAGGTGCTCCCCCCGGGGTTCTCGTTCCAGGACAAGATCGAGATCAACCTCGTCAAGGGGGGCGCGGTCACCCCGGTCGCCTTCTCCACCGACTACTTCGCCTTTCACCCCGACTTCTTCCCCTTCCCCGACGGCCGCGCCCCCGAGGGCACCGCCGCCGACATGGGCTTCAGCGGCATCCGCCTGCGCTTCCCGCTCAACCGTCCCGGGGTCTGGGACGAGTTCGCCGTCTTCCAGGGGGCGAGCTACTTCCGCGCCGTCGCCTACGACTGCATCTACGGCCTCTCGGCCCGCGGCCTCGCCATCGGCACCGGCGGGCCGGGCGCCGAGGAGTTCCCGATCTTCACCACCTTCTGGATCCAGGAGCCCCAGCCCGGCGACCGCGCCCTGCGCTTCGCCACCCTCCTCGACAGCGACTCGGTCGCCGGCGCCTTCGACTTCTCGGTGGTGCCGGGCACCGAGACCGTCATGCAGGTGCGCTGCGTCCTGATCCCGCGCCGCGAGATCAACGCCGTCGGCATCGCGCCGCTGACCTCGATGTACTTCTTCGGCCCCGAGCGCCGCGCCGGCGTCGACGACTTCCGCGATGCGGTCCACGACAGCGACGGCCTGCGCATCGTCAACGGCTCGGGCGAGCGCCTGTGGCGGCCGCTCCGCAACCCGCCCGGTCTCCAGGTCTCGTCCTTCGCCGACGAGAACCCCCTCGCCTTCGGCCTGATCCAGCGCGCCCGCGACTTCGAGCACTATCAGGACGCGGAGGCCCACTACGAGCAGCGGCCGAGCGCCTGGGTGGAGCCCGGCGAGGGCTGGGGCAAAGGCGCCGTGACCCTCATCGAGATCCCGAGCGGCGACGAGTTCGCCGACAACATCGTCACCTTCTGGCGCCCCGAGGAGCCGCTGCTTCCCGACCGCGAATACCAGTACAGCTACCGCCTGACCTGGGGGCCGACCCAGCCCGAGGAGCTTCCCCTCGCCAGCATCGTCGCCACCCGCAGCGGCCTGTCGATCATCGACGCGCGCGAGCGGCTCTTCGTCGTCGACTTCGACCTCGGGATGATCGAGTTCGACGGCCTCCAGCCGCACCTCGACGCCAGCGCCGGCACGGTCAAGGGCCTCAGCATCGACCGCCTGCCCGAGGGCAACATCGCCCGCGTCGGCTTCCACTTCCTCCCCGGAGACGCCGCCAACGCCGAGTTCCGCCTCTCCCTCGAAAGCGAGAGCGCCAAGGCCTCCGAAGTCTGGCTCTATCGCTGGAGCGCTTGAGGCGCTCGCGGCGCAGCCTCTGGACCCTGTAAAGTCGTCCCGCCATCCGCCGGATGGCGGCGACGCGCGCGCTGGCTCGCTGCGAGGGGCGCCGTGCACCGCCGCCCCCCACGCGGCGCCGGAGGTCTTGCAACCGGGTGGCCATGCGCCGATGCTCGGCGAAAATCCACGGGAGGACCGACCATGGCACTGGCACGCTGCGACGACCACCGGCCCGAGCCGGTCGAGCCCGATATCGTCAGCTACGCGCTGCCGCTCGGCTACCCCGCCACCGCCGTCACCTGCGATGTGGTCGGCTGCGAGCAGCCCGCGCGCCTGTGGCTGTCCAAGGACGAGCGCGACGCCTTCGTCAGCGGCCAGCGCGTCTTCACCGCGAGCGGCGCCAAGGTCCGGGTCTCGGACGACCTCTTCCCGAACTGAGCGCCGCCAAGCGACCAACCGGTCGGAATCGACCGGTTGTCCCGAGATCGCGAAGAAACACTGCCCTGGAGCGGACGAGCCGGCTCTGCCGGACCGGACTCCGCTCCAGGCGCCGTCAGGCTACTGCCCGGCGGCGTCGTTCATCGCGGCCGCGTCGAGGTTGAGCAGGTTCCCGAACAGCTGCTCGACCATGCTGAGCTCGCGCCCGCCGGTCTCGGTCGTGTTGGTTTCGAGGTCGATCACCCGCCCGTCCTGCAGCCCGTACCGCTTGACGTCGGTGACGACGCCGCCCTGGTTGAAGTTGATCGCGATCACCTTGCGGTCGATCACCTTCGGCGCGTGGTAGGTGTAGCTCTCGACCGTGCTCTGGACGTAGTACCAGGCAGAATCGCGCAACACCCCGCCCGACGACGGCTGCCCGAGGATCTCCCCGACCGAGCCCGCATCGTCGAAGCCAGGCCGGACCCGCGACAGGTCGGCCTCCGAGGGCACGTAGCCGTGAACCTGCACGGTCGGCGAACATCCAGCCGCGAGCAAGCCGAAACTTATCAGCGCAACCCCGGCGTACCGCAGCGATTTCTGGCGCATCCGCTCCCCTAGGCGACACCGAATTCCCTTGCTCCCCTACTCCCGGCATGGTCTAAATTCAAGGAACTTGGGGCCGGCCGGCGGTCGTTGCCTCCGGCCCTCAGGACACCGCGATGCCCGAGCTCATCCCCCGCTCCCCAGACAATCCCGAGTTTGCCCGCGTGATCGAGGTCCGTAACCTCCGTGAGCTCGACGGCTTCGATTTCGACATCGCCCCGACCGGGGATGAGACCGCCGCCCTCGCCCGCCTGCTCGGTGCCCAGGCCGTGCGCAAGCTTCGCTTCGCCGGCCATGTCGCCCCGATCGACCGCGGCGGCTGGAGCCTCGAGGGCACGCTCGGCGCCAGCGTCGTCCAGACCTGCGTCGTCACGCTGGAGCCGGTCACCACCCGCATCGACCAGACCGTCCGTCGCCGCTTCCTTCCCTCGGCCGCCCTTCGCGGCGCCGAAATCGTCATCGATCCAAGCGAGGACGACGAAATCGAGCCGCTCACCGACCGCATCGACCTCGGCCTCATCGCCATCGAGGCGCTCGCCCTCGCCCTCCCCGCCTATCCCCGCAAGCCCGGGGCCGTCCTTGGCGCGGTGGCCTTCGGCGGCGACGGGCCCGACGAGGCGGAGCCCAAGCCCTTCGCCGCCCTCGCCGCGCTGCGGGAGAAATTGGGCGACGGCTCGTGAAAATCCGCCCCGAGGCCCTTGCGCGCGGACCGATATTCAGTATGTTCCGCGCCTCGTTTCCCCGTCAGGACCGGCGGCCGTCGTGCGCGTGACAACCCGCGCGGCATCTGCTACCCCCCGGGCCGACGAACACAGGCACCGGGCCGATGTCCCGGCACAGATCGAGGTCGAGACATGGCTGTCCCCAAGTCCAAAGTCACGCGCTCCAAGCGCGGCATGCGCCGGTCGCATGACTCGCTGGTCGCAGCGAATCCCAACGAATGCTCCAATTGCGGTGAGCTCCGCCGTCCGCACCACGTCTGCGGCGCCTGCGGGCACTATGACGGCCGTGAGGTCGTGGCCCAGGTCGAAGAAGTCGATCTCGACGACGAAGCCGCCTGAGCGGAGCAGGCCTGAGGTCGCTCCGGCATGAACGGCGCCCCCGGCCTGAACGGCAGCGCAGG
The DNA here is from genome assembly GCA_963798235.1 of uncultured Alphaproteobacteria bacterium. GTDB lineage: Bacteria > Pseudomonadota > Alphaproteobacteria > Rhodobacterales > Rhodobacteraceae > Amaricoccus. The sequence continues at coordinate 80,135 of CAWCSN010000010.1, forward strand.
CGATCAGTCTGACGTCATCATCTCGATCGACGCCATGGGCGGCGATCGCGGTGTCGAGGACGTCGTCCGCGGCATGGGCAAGTCGCTGAAGGCGAACGCGCGGCTGCGCTTCATCGTCCATGGCGACTCGGCCCTCCTCGGCCGCGCCATCCGCCCCGGCACGCCTCTCGCCGAGCGCACCGCGATCCACCACGCCGACAGCGTCATCGAGATGGACGAGAAGCCCTCGCGCGCCCTGCGCCGCGCCGAGGGCTCCAGCATGTGGAACGCCCTCACTTCGGTGAAGGAAGGCGCCTCCACCGTCGCCATCTCCTGCGGCAACACCGGCGCGCTGATGGCCCTCGCCATGCTCTGCCTGCGCAAGGCGCCCGGGGTGAACCGCCCGGCCATCGCCGTCCTCTTCCCGTCGCTGAACCCCACCGGCTACAACGTCCTGCTCGATGCCGGCGCCGACATCCGCGCCGACGGCGAAGACCTGCTCAAGCACGCGGTGATGGGCGCCTCCTACGCCCGCAACGCCCTCGGCCTGAAGCGCCCGCGCATCGGCCTGCTCAACGTCGGCACCGAGGAGCACAAGGGCCGCTCCGAGCTCCACGAGGCCGCCGACCGCATCGCTGCCGTCGCCCCGACCAGCGACTTCGATTACATCGGCTACGTCGAGGGCAGCGACCTGCCCTCCGCCCGCGTCGACGTCATCGTCACCGACGGCTTCACCGGCAACGTCGCCCTCAAGACCGCCGAGGGCACCGCCGGCCTGATCCGCGGCCTGCTCAAGGAGGCCTTCGCCTACAGCCTCCTCAGCAGGATCGGCGCCCTTTTCGCGCTGACCTCGCTCAAGCGCCTGCAGAACCGCATCGACCCGCGGCGCGCGAACGGCGGCGTCTTTCTCGGCCTCAACGGCACGGTCATCAAGTCGCACGGCTCGGCCGACGCCACCGCGATGGCCGCCGCGATCCGCCTCGCGTTCACGCTCGCCGACCACGGCTTCACCCGGAAGCTCGTGGCCCGGGTCGGCGCCTCGGACCACCCGGCCGAGCCCGAGGCCCAGCAAGGACTGACGACATGAGCGTCCTTCGGTCCGTGCCCCTCGGGTGCGGCCACTATCTCCCGGCGCGCGTGGTCCCGAACGAAGAGTTCACCGCCTCGGTCGATACCTCGGACGAGTGGATCCGCGCCCGCACCGGCATCGAGCGCCGCCACTTCGCCGCCGAGGGCGAGGCGACCTCCGACCTCGCCATCGCCGCTGCCCGCGCCGCCCTCGCCGACACCGGCCTCCAGGGCTCCGACATCGACGCGCTGATCCTCGCCACCGCGACGCCCGACCAGACCTTCCCCTCGACTGCCGTCAAGGTGCAGACCGCCATCGGCATGACCGGCGGCTTCGCCTTCGACATCCAGGCGGTCTGCGCCGGCTTCGTCTTCGCCCTCGCCCAGGCCGACGCGCTGATCCGCTCCGGCGCCGCGAAGCGGGTCATGGTGATCGGCGCCGAGACCTTCTCGCGCATCCTCGACTTCACCGACCGCACCACCTGCGTCCTCTTCGGCGACGGGGCCGGCGCGCTGATCCTCGAAGCGGTGGAGGGCACCGGCCGCTCCGTCGACCGCGGCATCCTCGCCACCGACCTCCACTCCGACGGGCGCTACACCGACCTGCTCTACGTCGACGGCGGCCCCTCGACCACCGGCACCACCGGCGTGGTGAAGATGGCCGGGCAGGAGATCTTCAAGCACGCCGTCGTCAAGCTCGCCCAGACCGGCGCCGCCGCCCTCGATCGCGCCGGCCTCGCCACCACCGACGTCGACTGGCTGGTGCCGCACCAGGCCAACCTCCGGATCATGGCGATGACCGCCCAGAAGCTCGGCGTTCCGATGGAGCGCGTGGTCGTCACCGTGCAGGACCACGGCAACACCTCGGCCGCCTCGATTCCCCTCGCGCTCTCGGTTGCCCATGCCGATGGCCGCCTCGCGAAGGGCGATGTGTTGCTCCTCGAGGCGATCGGCGGCGGGCTGGCCTGGGGGGCGGCCGTCATCCGCTGGTAGGGGCCTTTCGTTGCCCCAGCCAAGCCGTTGTTATTGACACGCTTTAAGAGTTGTCACTAGGCTTGTCGAAACTGTGACCAAAAGGGGGGACGGGCCGTGAGCGAGAAGACCCTGACGCGAATGGAGCTCAGCGAGGCCGTATTTCGCACCGTGGGCCTGTCGCGCAACGAATCGGCCGAGCTGGTCGAGCTGGTGCTCGACTACATGTCGGATGCGCTGGTGCGCGGCGAGACGGTGAAGATTTCCTCCTTCGGCACCTTCAGCGTGCGCGCCAAGTCCGCGCGAGTCGGGAGAAATCCCAAGACCGGCGAGGAAGTCCCGATCGAGCCGCGCCGCGTCCTGACCTTCCGCCCCTCGCACATCATGAAGGAGCGGGTCGATATGGGAAACAAGCGCTAGGCGCGGTCCCGTGAGCATGGACAAGTCCCCCGAAGCCTTCCGCACCATCAGCGAGGTCGCCGAGGCCCTCGACGTGCCGCCGCACGTCCTGCGCTTCTGGGAAACCCGCTTCACCCAGGTCAAGCCGGTCAAGCGCGGCGGCGGCCGCCGTTACTACCGCCCCGAGGACGTCCGCCTGCTTCGGGGCATCCGCGGGTTGCTCTACGACGACGGCATGACGATCAAGGGCGTGCAGAAGATCCTTCGCGAGAAGGGCGTACGCCACGTCGTCGGGCTCGGCACCGTCCCCGACGTCGAGGCCGAGGCCGGGCCGGTCGCACCGGCTGCGCCACCGCCTGCCCCGGCGAAGGTGGCGCCGACGCACCCGACGGCGCCGCAGTCCGATCTCTTCGGCGCGGCGACGGAGGTACTCGCCGCGCCCGCCGAGACGGTCGAGGCTGCCCCGGAAATCGCGGCGGAGGTTCTCCCGGCGCCGGCCGATACCCCGGCGCCGGCAAAGCCGACCGAAAGCAAGTCGCTCGCCACCCTCGTCTCCGAGCTCGAAGCCCTGCGGGCGGTGATGATCGCCGATCCCGAGCGCTGAGGTCCTGAGGCTTGCCCTCGAAACGCCCGCGCGGCGGCCCTTTCCGCTTGCCCTCGCCCGGACCCGACGATAAAGCGCAGGGCGTCGGGCTATAGCGCAGTCTGGTAGCGCGTTCGACTGGGGGTCGAAAGGTCGTGAGTTCGAATCTCGCTAGCCCGACCACTATCCCCCACCCTATTGCCGAAGAACCCGCCGGGGTGATCCCCGCGCAGGAGATCGCGCGCATGTTGATCGACGGGGCGATCACCGCGGGTTTGCCACTGGTACCGGGACAGGTCCAGCCGGCGAGCCTCGACCTCCGCCTCGGGCCTTCTGCCTTCCGCGTCCGCGCCTCCTTCCTGCCCGGCAGCGACACCGTCGCCGAACGCCTGACCGCCTTCGAGATGCACCGCATCGACCTCGCCGGCGGCGCCGTGCTGGAGAAGGGCTGCGTCTACGTCGTGCCCCTCGTCGAGGGCCTCGCCCTCCCCGATTCGATCTCGGCCGTCGCCAACGCCAAGAGTTCGACCGGCCGCCTCGACCTCTTCACCCGCCTGATCACCGACCGCGGGGCCGAGTTCGATCGGATCGAGGCCGGCTACACCGGACCGCTCTACGCCGAGATCTCGCCGCGCTCCTTCTCGGTCCTCGTCCGCCCCGGAATGCGCCTCAACCAGATCCGCTTCCGCCGCGGCTCCGCCGTGCTCTCCGACGCCGCCCTCCGCGACCTCGACGCCGCCGAGCGCCTCGTCGACGGCCCCGCCCGCATCGCCGGCGGCCTCGCCTTCTCCGTCGACCTCGACCCGGCGCACGGCACCGTCGCCGGCTACCGCGCCAAGCCCCACACCGGCCTCATCGACCTCGACCGCATCGGCCACTACGACCCGGCCGAGTTCTGGGAGCCCGTCGTCGCGCACGACCGCCGCATCGTCCTCGACCCCGGCGCCTTCTACATCCTCGTCAGCCGCGAGGCCGTCCACGTGCCCCCCGACTACGCCGCCGAGATGGCGCCCTACCTCGCGATGGTCGGCGAGTTCCGCGTCCACTACGCCGGATTCTTCGACCCCGGCTTCGGCCACGCCGGCGCCGGCGGCTCCGGCTCCCGCGGCGTCCTCGAAGTGCGCTGCCACGAGGCCCCCTTCGCCCTCGACCACGGCCAGATCGTCGGCCGCCTCGTCTACGAGAAGATGACGGAACGCCCCGAAATCCTCTACGGCCGCGACATGGGTTCGAACTACCAGGGCCAGGGCCTCAAGCTCTCCAAGCACTTTCGCGCCGCCTGACCCCTCCGCCCCCAGGACCGCCGCGACTTAACGCGTCGCCGTAAACCTCTGGCGCGCCACCATTCCGCCCCATCGACCGCCAAACCTGCCTCCCCGCCCCTCAGACATTCGTAGCGGCTCGCCCCTGCCCGCCGATGTGCTAGCCTCGCGCCCGGAACCTGCAGGGAGAAACCGGTGACCGATCCCGAAGCCGAACGCGGAGCGACCAGTCGCGCCGCTCGCGCGCGCGTTGATCGTCGACGACCATCCCTTGTTCTGCGAGGCGCTGGCGATGACGCTGCGCACCGCCCTCGGCGTTCGCGACGTCAGCACCGCCGCCACCCTCGCCGAGGGCCTCGCCCGCCTCCAGGCCGGCCCCGCCCCCGACGTCGTCCTCCTCGACCTCCGCCTGCCCGACGTCGACGGTCTCGACGGCCTGATGCGCCTCCAGCGCGCCGCTGGCCGCGTGCCGGTCGTCGTCGTCTCCTCCCTCTCCGACGACCGCCTCGTCGCCTCGGTGATGCGCGCCGGCGCCGCCGGCTTCGTCCCCAAGCACAGCCGCCGCGAGGTCTTCGTCCAGGCCCTCGGCCTGATCCGCGCCGGCGGCACCTACACCCCCGACGGCTACATCGACCCCGGCGAGCAGGCCGACCTCGACGCCGACACCGTCGTCGCGCGGATGCACAGCCTGACCACGCAACAGGCGCAGAATCCTTGAACTCGTCTGCGAGGGAAAGCTCAACAAGCAGATCGCCTGGGAACTCGACATCGCCGAGACCACGGTCAAGGCCCACCTCACCGCCATCCTCCGCAAGCTCCGCGTCCAGAGCCGCACCCAGGCGGTCCTCCTCACCCAGAACGCCCGCTTCGCCTCGATCCTGCAGCGGGAGTCGTGAGCGCCAGGCCCGACAGCACCGCCGTCTGCACCGCCCACGCGCCGGTGCAGGACCATCGTCGCGCGCTCGCCGACCTCCGCGCCCGCCTCGGTCCCGACGGCTGCGCCCTTCTCGTCCTCTTCGTCAGCCCGACCGGCGACCGCGACGCGATCGCCGCCGCCGCCGCCGCGGCCTTTCCGGGAACCCCCACCGTCGGCTGCACCACCGCCGGGGAAATCTCGCCCGACGGCTACGTCGAGGACGAGATCGTCGCCATCGGCTTCCGCGCCACCCTGTTCGAGGCCCGCACCGCCCTCCTGACCGGCCTGCGCACCCTCGCGCCCGAGACCATCGCCGAGGCCGTCGCCGACCTCCGCGCCGCCCTCGCCCCGCCCGGCCCCGGGATGGGACTGGACCTTCGCCTTCCTCCTCGTCGACGGCCTTTCACGCCGCGAGGACGCCGTCGTCTCCGCCATGCGCGGCGCCCTTGGCGAAGTGCCGCTCTTCGGCGGTTCTGCCGGCGACGGCTTCGCCTTCCGGCAAACCTTCGTCCTCGCCGACGGCGCCTTCCGCGAGGACGCGGCCGTCGTCACCCTCGTCCGCAGCCGCTGCCCGGTCCGGGTCTTCAAGTTCGACAATCTCGAGCCGAGCGCCGTGAAGATGGTGGTCACCGAAGCCGATCCCGAGCGCCGCGTCGTCCACGAGATCAACGCCGAGCCCGCCGCCCGCGAATACGCCCGCCTCGTCGGCAAGGACCCCGACCAGCTCTCGCCCTTCATCTTCGCCGCCCACCCGATCGTCGTCCGTGTCGGCGGCCAGCACCACGTCCGCGCCATCCAGAAGGTCGAGCCCAACGGCGACCTCACCTTCTTCTCGGCCATCGACGCCGGCGTCGTCCTCACCGTCGCGCAGGCCCGGCCGATCGCCGCGCATCTCGAAGCGGCGCTCGCCGAACTGTCGCGCGGCGGGCCGCCGGAGACCATCGTCGCCTGCGACTGCATCCTCCGCCGCGTCGCCGTCGAGCAGGTGCAGGGCCTCCGCGAGGTCTCCGGCATCCTCGCCGCCCACCGCGTCGTCGGCTTCAGCACCTACGGCGAGCAGTTCCACTCGGTCCACGTCAACCAGACCTTCACCGGGCTCGCGATCTATCCGGCCAGTGAGGCGATCCCGTGACGCTCTCGCTCATCGATCCCGCCGATCCCGTCGAGCGGCAGAACGCCAAGCTCCTCAAGATCGTCTCCGCGCTGATGGCCCGCGTCGAGCAGACCACCGACGAAAGCGGCGCCGCCTACGCCCAGTTCCAGCGCGCGCTCGTGCTCGAAGCCGAGGTCCGCGGCCGCACCGGCGACCTCGAGCGCACCCTCGAGCTTCTCAACCGCACCAACGCCCGCCTCTCGCAGGCCAACACCGAGGCCGAGGCGGCACGCGCCGACCTCTACGACGCGATCGAATCGGTGCGCGAGGGCTTTGCCCTCTTCGGCAGCGACGACCGCCTCGTCCTCTCCAACAGCCGCTTCTGCGAGGCCCTGCCCGACCTGACCGAGGTCCTGACGCCCGGCCTGCGCTTCGTCGACTACATCCGCCGCGTCGCCTCCAGCCCGCATCTCGCGCTGCCCGAAGGCCGCCGGCGAGCCGACTGGATGCGCGAGCGCCTGCGCCACCACCGCCTGCCGTCCGCCAACTTCAACGTCCAGACCGCGGCCGAGCGCTGGGTGCAGGTCAGCGAGCAGCGCACCCCCGGGCAGGGCACGGCGATCCTGCAGACCGACATCACCGAACTGATCCAGCTCGAACGACAGGAGCGCGACAAGCTTCTCGACGAGCAGGCAATCCTGATCCGCGCCACCCTCGACCACGTCGACCAGGGCATCGCGATCTTCGACGCCGGCCTGCGGCTGGTCGGCTGGAACACCCGCCTGCGCGCCCTGCTGGCGCCGCCGATGCAGCTCCTCCGCGTCGGCACCGGCTTCGCCGCCTTTGCCGAGCACCTGCGCCGCCAGCTCGCCGAGGCGCCGGGACCGGACGCCCTCGCCGCCTGGGTCGCACGCGCCGACGGGCGGCCGCCGCTGGCGCTCGACCTGCGGACGCGGGACGGCCTCAGCCTCGAGCTCTTCGCGCAGGAGATGCCCGACCGCGGCTTCGTTCTCAGCCTCAGCGACATCACCGCCGAGCGCGAGGCCAAGCGCGCGCTCGAAGCGGCGAACGAGAGCCTCGAACGGCGGGTCCACGACCGCACCCTGGCCCTCGCCGACGCCCTCGCCGAGGCCGAGCGCGCCAACGCCGCGCGGGCGCGCTTCGTCGCGGCGGCGAGCCACGACCTCCTCCAGCCGCTCAGCGCCGCCAAGCTGTTCCTCGCCTCGCTCGAAGCGACCGACACCGGTCCCGAGGTCCAGGGCGCCATCGGCCGCGTCCGCAGCGCCTTCGACAGCGTCGAGAGCATCCTCGGCGCCCTCCTCGACATCTCGCGCCTCGATTCGGGGACCGGCGCGATCACCCTCGCGGCGATCCCGCTCGACACCCTCTTCGCCCGCCTCGGCACCGAGTTCCGAGCGATGGCCGAGCAGAAGGGTCTGGAGCTGCGGGTGGTGCCCTGCACCCTCGCCGTGCTCAGCGACCCCACCTACCTCCGGCGGATCGTCCAGAACCTCCTCGCCAACGCCGTCAACTACACCCGGCGCGGCACGGTGCTGCTCGGCGCCCGCCGCGTCGCCGGGGCGGTCCGCATCGAGGTCTGGGACACCGGGCCTGGCATTCCCGCCGCCGAGCGCGAGGCCGTGTTCCGCGAGTTCCGCCGCCTGCCGGGCAGCGAGGCCACCGCCGGGATCGGCCTCGGCCTCGCCATCGTCGAGCGGGCGTGCGGCCTGCTCCACCACCCGGTCGAGCTCATTTCAGCGGAGGGCCGCGGCACCGGCTTCCGGGTGACGGTGCCGCGCGCCGAGACCGCGGCGGCGAGCGTGCCGCTCTCCGGCGACGTCGGCGACGCCTTTGCCGGCGAGCCGATGATCGCGCTGCTGATCGAGAACGACGCGGCCGTCGCCGCCGCCTTCGCCGCGCTGCTGGAGGCGTGGGGGATCGGCGCGCTCGAGGCTGCCGGTGGGGAAGACGCTCTGGCGCTGCTCGACGACCTCGGCCTCGCGCCCGACGTGATCCTCGCCGACTATCATCTCGACGACGGCCACGACGGGCTTGCAGCGATCGCAGCACTTCGCGCCCGCCACGGCGCGATTCCGGCGATGATCGTCACAGCCGACCGGACGCCCGAGGTCGCCGCGCGCTGCGCCGAAGCCGGCGTCGACCTGCTCAACAAGCCGGTGCAGCCCGAGCGGCTGCGCGAGTGGCTGGCCAGGACGCGCCGAAGCGCGCCCTGAGCCGCCGCTCAGTTCGAGCCGCGGCGGCGGAGCCGGTCGAAGCAGACCGCGACGAGGATGAAGCCGCCGATGAAGGCGCCCTGCCAGAAGGCGTTGATCCCGAGCAGGCCGAGGCTGTTGCGGATGATCTCGATCAGCGCCGCGCCGACGATCGCCCCGAAGGCCGTGCCGATGCCGCCGGCGAGGTTGGCGCCGCCGATGACCGCGGCCGCGATCACCTGCAACTCCATGCCCGTCCCGAGATTCGTCGTCACCGCACCGAGCCAGCCGGTCATCACGATGCCGGCGATGCCCGCCGACAGCGACGAGATCATGTAGACCGACATCTTGATGCCGCGCACCGGCACGCCGGTCAGCGTCGCCGCCCGCTCGTTGCCGCCGATCGCGAAGATCCACCGCCCGTAGCGCGTCCAGCGCAGCATGAAGCCGACGATGAGGGCCAGGACGATCATGTAGATGACCGGGTTGGCGATCCCGAACATCGAGCCGCCGCCGAGGGCGAGCAGCTTCTGGTGGTCCGGCCCGAACTCGAAGACGACGGTGTTGTTGGAGAGCACCATGGCGAGGCTGCGGGCGATCGACAGCATCCCGAGCGTCACCACGAAGGGTGGAAAGCCGAGATAGGCGATCAGGAAGCCGTTGAAGGCCCCGACGAGCAGCGCCGCGCCGATCGAGGCGGCGATGCCGACGTAGATCGACTGGCCCGAATGCATCGTCACCGCCAGCACCATCGAGCACAGGCAGAGCACCGAGCCGACCGAGAGATCGATGCCCCCGGTGATGATGACGATGGTCATGCCGAGCGCGATGATCGCGACGAAGGTGACGTTGCGGGTGATGTTGTAGAGGTTCTTCGTCGTCAGGAAGGCATCGGTGGAGAAGCTCAGGAAGACGCAGGCGGCGAGGATCGCCGCCAGCACCCAGACGGCCTGGCTGTTGAGGACCGACCCGAGCCAGTTGTGCTGGCGCTGGGCGATGGAGTCTTCGAGGGTGACGGACATGCCTTCAGACCTTCTCGATCGCGCCGGTGATGAGTCCGGTCACTTCCTCGGGGGAGCTGTCCTCGGCGCGCCGGTCGGCGACCTTGCGGCCACGGCGCAGGACGATGATGCGGTCGGCGACGCCGAAGACGTCGGGCATGCGGTGGGTGATGAGCACGACCGCGATCCCCTGCGACTTGAGGAGGCGGATGTGGTTCAGCACCTCGGCGACCTGGCGCACCGAGATCGCCGCCGTCGGCTCGTCCATCAGGACGACCTTGGCGTCGGCGAGCATGGTCCGGGCGATCGCCACCGCCTGGCGCTGCCCGCCCGACATCTGCTTGATGAGGTCGCGCGGCCGCGTCTCGGACTTCAGCTCCTGGAAGAGCGCGCCCGCCTTGCGGATCATCCCGCCGTGGTCGAGCACCTTGAACGGCCCGACCCCCTTGCGAAGCTCGCGGCCGAGATAGACGTTGGCAGCAGCGGTGAGGTTGTCGCAGAGCGCGAGGTCCTGGTGGACGATCTCGATCCCGTGGCGGCGCGCCTCGATCGGGCGGTGGAAGACCACCTCCCTGTCATCCATCCGCAGCGTGCCCTGGCTGGGCGGAAAGTTTCCGGCGATCATCTTGACCAGCGTCGACTTGCCGGCGCCGTTGTCGCCCATCAGCCCGACGACCTCGCCGCGCTCGATCGTCAACGATACGTCCGAGACCGCCTGGATGGCGCCGAAATGCTTGGAAACGTTGGCGAGCTCGAGTACGGCCACCCTTGGTATTCCTCCCCTTGTGGTCCCGCGCCGGCTCGGGGCCGCGCGGGGCATCGCCCCCGTTCTGGTGCGGGGATGCCTTAGACCGGAAGTAGCGACGCGGCAGCGGCCCGTCAATCGACTGCACCGGCTGCGGCGCGCCCGTGCCCGGGCAAACGCCGACATGGTTAAGAAGCGGGCAATTCTCGCTTCCCCCACGTTGTCAGGGGGATGGCGGCCGATGCGTTCCGGCCGGATGCGGCTGCGCCCCGTTCGAGGAGCGTTGACCGGAATCGGTTTCATGGTATTAGCTTCGCCGCAAGGGAGGCCCGGGGAGAAACCCCGGGGGCACGTCGCGCGCCTGCGGCGGTCCTGTCCTCCCGAAACCGGGAGGATACTATGAACAAACTGGCATTGCTTCTCGCCGCCAGCGCCGTTGCGCTCGGCGCGGGTGTCGGCCACGCCGCCGACAAGAAGCAGCTCGTGATCGTGGTGAAGGGTCTCGACAACCCCTTCTTCGAAGCCATCCACCAGGGCTGCGAGAAGTGGAACAACGAGAACGCCGACTCCGAGTACACCTGCTTCTACACCGGCCCCGCCTCGACCTCGGACGAGGCCGGCGAGGCGCAGATCCTGCAGGACATCCTTGGCCGTCCCGACACCGCCGCCATCGCGGTCTCGCCGTCGAACGCCAAGCTGATCGCCCAGACGATCCGCACCGCGGCCCCGACGATCCCGGTGATGACCATCGACGCCGACCTCGCCAAGGAAGACGCGAGCCTTCGCCAGACCTATCTCGGCACCGACAACTACCTGATGGGCCAGAAGATCGGCGAGTACATCAAGGCGAAGAAGCCGGACGGCGGCACGGTCTGCACCATCCAGGGCAACCCCGGCGCCGACAACATCCTGCGCCGCGCCCAGGGCGCCCGTGACGCGCTCAGCGGCACCGAGGGCATCGCCGCCCTCGACGGCGGCGAGAAGTCGGGCGGCTGGACCGAGGTTGCGGGCTGCCCGATCTTCACCAACGACGACGGTGCGGTCGGCGTCCAGGGGATGACCGACATCCTCGCCGCCAACCCCGATCTCGACGCCTTCGCGATCATGGGCGGCTGGCCGCTCTTCGGCGCGCCGCAGCCCTACCGCGACCTGATGAAGCCGCTCGCCGACCGCATCGCCTCGGGCGACTTCGTGATCGGCGCCGCCGACACCATCGGCGACGAGGTCGCGATCGCCAAGGAGGGCCTCGTCACCGCCCTCGTCGGCCAGCGTCCGTTCGAGATGGGCTACAAGGCGCCGACCGTCATGATCTCGCTCATCAACGGCGAAAAGGTCGACGATCCGGTCTTCACCGGTCTGGACGAGTGCACCAAGGATACGGTCGACACCTGCATCCAGAAGTAAAGCGCGACCCTCGCCGCGCCGGAGCGCTCCTCGTTCGCGGGGGGCGCTCCACTTTTTCCGGCCCCCCGATCGCGCCGGCCTGCCCGCAGCACTTCCAGAGCCGGCTTTCATAATCTTGCCGTAATGCGAAAGATTGTTGCGCGCGCCCTGGTGAACGGGTAATCAAACGCCCGTGAACAGCGGAGCGGCCATGCCCCAGACCAAGCTCGACCCGATCGACCGCAACATACTCGCGGAACTCCAGGCCGACGGGCGGATGACCAACGTCGAGCTGTCACGCCGCGTCGGCATATCGGCGCCCCCCTGCCTGCGGCGGGTGCGGACGCTGGAGGAGACCGGGCTGATCCAGGGATACCATGCCCAGATCAACGCCCGCGAACTCGGCTTCGAGGTCCAGGTCTTCGCGATGGTCGGGCTGTCGAGCCAGGCCGAGCGCGACCTCTCGGCCTTCGAGGCCAAGTGCCGGAGCTGGTCGCTCGTCCGCGAGTGCCACATGCTGAACGGCGAGATCGACTTCATCCTGAAGTGCGTCGCCCCCGATCTCTCGACCTTCCAGACCTTCCTCACCGAGGAACTGACCGCGGCGCCGAACGTCGCCAGCGTCAAGACCAGCCTCGTCATCCGGTGTGCCAAGGACGAGCCGGCGGTTCCCTTCGACGTCTACGAGACCCGCGCCCGGGCGCGGGACTGACCCCCGCCCGCGGCCGGGGTCACGCGGTGCGGACGTCCAGGCCAAAGGGGACGCCCCGGGCCATCCGCAGCACGCGGCCGATCGCGGCATGGAGCGCCGAGGCGTCGATCGGCTTGGAAACGTAGTCGTCCATCCCTGCGGCGAGGTAGCCGTCGCGGTCGCCGTTCATCGCGTTCGCGGTAAGGGCGATGATCGGGATCGCCGCCGCCTGCCCCGCGAGGGCGCGGATGCGGCGCGTCGCGGTGACGCCGTCGATACCGGGCAGGTGGATGTCCATGAGCACGAGGTCGAAGCGCCCCTCGGCGATGCGCGCGACGGCCTCGCCGCCGTCACGGACGATCTCGACGGCGTGGCCGCCCTTGGCGAGCATCCGGCTGACGAGGAGCTGGTTCACCGCGTTGTCCTCGACGACGAGGATGCGCGCGCCCTCAGCCGGGGCGGATACGGCAGGTGCCGCCGCGCCCGTCCTTGCCGTGCCCATCCTCGCTGTGCTCGTCCTCTCCGTGCCTGTCTTCTCCGCGGCGCCGGCGTGGCGGCAGCGGATGGTGAACCAGAAGCGGCTGCCCTGCCCTTCCGTGCTCTCGACGCCGATCTCGCCGCCCATCAGCCGCACCAGCTCGCGCGAGATGGCGAGGCCAAGGCCGGTCCCGCCGTAGCGGCGGGCGGTCGAGCCGTCGGCCTGGCCAAAGCGCTTGAAGATGCGGGAGCGGACGTCGGACGACATGCCGATGCCGGTGTCCGCGACCTCGAAGCGGAGCTCGACGCCGGCGTCGTCCGTGCTGCGGGCGCTGCCGGTGATCGTCACCGATCCGCTTTCGGTGAACTTGAGGGCGTTGCCGACGAGGTTGAAGAGGATCTGGCGGAGACGCGTCGGATCGCCGGTCACCACCGTCGGCAGGTCGGGGGCGACATCGACGGTGAGGGCGACACCCTTCTCGCGGGCGCCCTCGCCGAGCAGGGCGACGACCTTGCGGGCCTGTTCCTCGGGGTCGAAGCAGGTCGCCTCCAGGGCGAGCGAGCGGGCCTCCAGGCGAGAGTGATCCAGGATGTCATTGATGACGATCAGCAATCCCGAGGCGGAGTCATGGGCGAGCTCGAGATAGTGGCGCCTCTCCTCCTCCGCGGTCTCGTGACGCAGGAGGTCGAGCATCCCGAGGACGCCGTTCATCGGCGTGCGGATCTCGTGGCTCATCGCCGCGAGGAAGTCGGACTTCGCCTGGCTCGCCTTGTCCGCCCGCGCCCGCGCCCGGCGGAGTTCGCCGTTGGCCTCGGCGAGCGAGGCGGTGCGCTCGGCGACGCGGCGCTCGAGAGCGGCGTTGAGATCGGCGAGCCGGCGCTCCGCCATCTTGCGCTCGGCGATCTCCCGGGCGAGGCGGGCGTTGGTGGCCTCGAGCTGCTTCGGGCTCGGGAGCGCGACGAGGCGCGGCATCACCCGCCAGAGCGTGATCGCCGTGAAAATCGAGACCACGGCGGTTCCAGCCTTCGCGATCGCCTCGATGCCGTAGTCGGGCACCCAGAGCGTCCAGATGCCGAGGAGGTGGGTGATGGCGCAACCGACGATGAAGGCCCCGAAGAGGTAGAGCATCCAGCTGTAGCGCAGGTCAGGGCGGCGATAGGCGAAGCTGACGATGGCGATCGGAATCGAGAAATAGGCGATGGCGATCACCGCGTCGGAGATGAGATGCGCCCAGAAGATGTCGGTCCGCCACAGCAGGCACATGCCATGCGGCTGGAAGCCCTCGGTCGACAGGAAATCATAGACGGCGTTCAGCAAGCCCCGGCTCCTGCCCATTCCTTCGGGATTTACCTTTGACGCGCAGGGTTAAGGTTCGGTTAACCAGACGCCTTCGTGACCGCCCCTCGTGCCCGCAGGTGCAGGTCAGAGGGCACAGATCCGCCCGTTCGGTCGCACGTTTACGAAGATGAACGCATCGTAAACGCGCTGATGAATATTGTTCTATATCAATGACTTGATCTTCGTCGCACGCGTGCGACTCCGTGCGACGGCACGACCTCAGAGGCGGATGACCGAGATCAGGCGGCCGTAATCCGGCTCGCCGGCCTGGGTCGAGCGGCGGTAGGAGAAGAATCGCGCCGGGTCCGAGTGGGTGCAGGCCCCGATCCACGCCGCCTCGCCGACCCCCGCCACCCGAAGGCGCGAGAGGACGAAACCGGGCAGGTCGAAGTTGAGGCGATCGAGGCGGCCCTGGGAGAAGAAGCGCTCATAGCCGGCCTCTTCCTCGCGGAAGCGCTCGAAGAACTCCGGTCCCACCTCGTAGGCGCGCTGGCTGATCGTCGGGCCGACGACCGCGCGGACGCGGGGGATGCTGGCGCCGAGGGTCTCCATCGCCGCGAGGGTGTTCTCGATCACACCGTCGACGGCCCCGCGCCAGCCTGCATGGGCGGCGCCGATCACGCCGGCCTCGGCGTCGTGGAAGAGGACCGGGGCGCAGTCGGCGGTCAGGATGCCGAGGGCGACGCCGGGGTGGCTGGTGACCGCGGCATCGGCACGGGGACGCTCGGCCCAGCCTTCGGGGCCGACGACCACGACGTCGGTCGAGTGGATCTGGTGGAGGGAGAGCAGGCGGTCGGCCGTCACATCGAGGGCGTCCGCGACCCGGGCGCGGTTGAGGGCGATGGCCTCGCGCTGGTCGCTCGATCCCGGCCCGCAGTTCAGGCCGGCGTAGATGCCCGAAGAGGCGCCGCCCCGGCGGGTGAAGAAGCCGTGCGGCGTGCCGGACAGCAGCGGGGAAGTCAGGATCTCGAGCGTCATCAGTCGAACCCGGGCGGTGACGGCGCATCCTCGGGCAGGAGCGCCAGAACCTGGAAGAGGTTTCCCATTTCCGAGGGGTGGGTCAAGCGCCGATGGGCAGCGGCGACCGAATCGCGCTTGGCGTCGCCGACGCCGCGAGCGAGAGCCTCGGCGCGGGCCGTGATGCCGAGGCGTTCGAGGAACCGCCCCTGGCCCGTCGTTCCCCAGTGCCGGGCCGGGCGCGCGGCCTCGGCGATGGCCCGGAAACGGACGTGCGCGGTGAGGTCGGCGTCACCCGGCGCCGCGAGCGGATCGGCGGGCCGATGGCGGCTCAGCGCCTGGAGGGTGTCGCCGAAGCCGTCCCAGGCGCCGTAGTCAACAAGCAACGCCGCGCCGCCGACTGCAGCGATCCGCCCGCCGAGCCCGGCGGCGAGCGCCTCGGCCGCCTCGGCGACCTCGGCGACGGCGCCGTCGGGCAAGTCGGGGAATCGGCGATCGAGCGCGGCGTCGTGCTGCAGCGGTCCCCAGGCAAAGGCGAGGCCGTGGGCGCCGACGACGACGGTGCGCTCGCGCCAGCCGGCGTCGGCGCGTTGCAGCTGGCGGATCGGAAGGGCGTCGAGAAACTCGTTGGCGACGGCGAAAAGCGGCCCGGCGGGCAGTTCGGCCGGGCGGGAGGCCCAGCGCGGGGCGTGGCCGACGAGGGTCTCTGCCTGACGGGCACGCAGCGCCGGGCTGGTCTCGACGAGCCAGAGGCGCGCGGCGGCGAGGAAGCCGGGCACGGCCCGCACGGCGCGGAGAGCGTCGGCCAGCAGCGTTCCGCGGCCGGGGCCGAACTCGACCAGCACGAAGGGGTCGGGGCTGCCCTGGTCGATCCAGACCTGGGCCAGCCACAGGCCGATCAGCTCGCCGAACATCTGGCTGATCTCGGGCGCGGTGGTGAAGTCTCCGGCCGCCCCGAGGGGATCGCGGGTTCCGTAGTAGCCGAGCGTCGGGTGGCCCAGGGCCAGCGCCATGAACGCGTCGAGGCGCATCGGGCCTTCAGCGGCGATGCGGGCATGGATCAGCTCGGCGAGCGGGGTCACGCCCCGTGAACCGGATCGCGCGCCGGGCGTCGCATCGAGCGGACGACGAGGAAGAGGCCGACGAGGATCATCGGCAGCGACAGCAGCTGACCCATGGTCAGTCCCCACTCGGCCCCAAGGCGGAGGACGTGGCCATGGGGGTTGTCCGGGGTCACGAACTGGGCGTCGGCCTGGCGGAAGAGCTCGACGACGATCCGCGAGAGGCCGTAGCCGATCAGGAAGATCCCGAAGATCCGCCCCGGCCGGGCCAGCGCGCCCCGGTGGACGGCGACCGCGAGGATGGCGAAGAGCAGGAGCCCTTCAAGCGCCGCCTCGTAGAGCTGCGAAGGGTGGCGCGAGCAGGGCAGCAGCCAGTCCGGCGGACAGGTCTGCGCCGCCTCGCCGGGGAAGATCACCGCCCAGGGCGCCAGCGACGGCCGGCCCCAGAGCTCGCCGTTGATGAAGTTGGCGATCCGTCCGAAGAAGAGCCCGATCGGCGCGGCAGCGGCCACGGCGTCGCCGACCCCGAGGATCGGCAGGCCATGGCGGAGCGAGAAGGCGACGATCCCGGTGGCGACGCCGAGGAAGCCGCCGTGGAAGGACATGCCGCCCTGCCAGACCGCCAGAATTTCAGCAGGATGCGCGGCGAAGTAAGCAGGCTGGTAGAAGAGCACGTAGCCGAGGCGTCCGCCGATGATCACGCCGAGGATCATCCAGGTCAGCAGGTCGTCGGCCTGCTCCACCGTCAGCGCCGGCCGCCCGCCCCAGAGCGCCGGGCGCCGCGCAAGATAGGCGACGTACTGCCAGCCCAGCAGCAGGCCCGCGATATAGGCGAGCGCATACCAGCGGATCGCCAGCTCGATCCCGAGGATGTGGACCGAGAACAGGACCGGGTCGATGTCGGGAAAGGGCAGGACGTAGGGCATCGCGGCTCCGGCAGCGGCCGCCCTCCTTCGGGTGCGCGGCGGGCGAAGTCAACCCGCGCCCCGGTGGGTCTCGCCCCCGGGACGCTTGAACCGGGCCTCCCGCCGTGCTGCAACGCACCGGGCGACGGCATGCAGGAGGACGCGATGGAATACCGCTATCTCGGACGGTCCGGCTTGAAGGTCTCGACGCTGACCATGGGCACGATGACCTTCGGCGGCGGCGGCAACTTCGCCAAGGTCGGGTCGAGCACGCCGGAAGAGGCGCGGGCGCTGATCGACCGCTGCATCGACGCCGGGGTGAATCTGCTCGACACGGCGAACGCCTACTCGCGGGGCGTCTCGGAGGAGATGATCGGCGCGGCGCTCGGTGGGCGGCGGCCGGGCGGGGTGATGATCTCGTCCAAGGTGCGCTTTCGAATGGGTGACGGGCCGAACGACGAGGGGCTGTCGCGGCATCACGTCCTCGCTTCGGTGGAGGCGAGCCTGAAGCGGCTGCGGACGGACGTGCTCGACGTGCTCTATCTGCACGCCTGGGACGGGATGACGCCGCTGGAGGAGACGCTGTCGGCGCTCGCCAGTCTCGTGCAGTCGGGAAAGGTGCGCTACGTCGGCTGCTCGAACTATTCCGCCTGGCACCTGATGAAGGCGCTGGCGGTGGCGGGGGAGCGGGGCTTTCCGCGCTTCGTTACCCAGCAGATCCACTACTCGATCGAGGCGCGCGAGGCGGAGTACGAGCTCGCGCCGATCGCGGTCGGGGAAGGCGTCGGGATTCTGGCGTGGAGCCCGCTGGCCGGGGGCCTGCTGTCGGGGAAATACGGGCCGGAGCAGGCGTCGGCGCGGCAGGTCGCCGGGTGGACCGAGCCGCCGATCCGCGACGTCGACCGGCTGTGGCGGATCGTCGCGGCGCTGAAGGCAGTGGCGGCGGAGCGCGGGGTGAGTGCCGCACAGGTCGCGCTGGCGTGGCTGCTCGGGCGGCCCGGGGTCGTGTCGCTGGTCGTCGGCGGGCGCAACGCCGCGCAGTTCGACGACAGCCTGCGGGCGGCAGACCTCGTCCTGTCGGCGGAGGAGCGCGGCGGCCTCGATGCCGTCAGCGCGCTGCCGGTGATCTATCCCTACTGGCACCAGTACCAGAGCGCCCGCGGCCGCTTCGGGCCGGCGGACCGGGTCTTCGACCGCGGGCCGATCGAGTGATGCCAACGGCCTTCGTCCGTGACTTATGGCCCGCGGGTCATGGCGCAATGACGCGAAAACCGCGGGTATGGATGGAGATGAGGCAAGAGCCTGAAAGGGCGCAATTTTCTTTGGGTGGAACTCGGCTGAAAAGCGGCTGGAAAATGGCTTGCCACTTTTCAGGATTCGGGAAGGGTTCGGCACGAGTCGGGCGCCCAGGCCGTTGGTGTGGGTCCGGTCAAGTGAGGCGCTTGGGCCGGGGTCCGGCCGGGTGACATCCGCGGACCGGCGCCTCTTGGCAGGGGCGCCGGTCGGGGCCATATGCGGGGAAGAGAAGGAGATCCCCGATGCAGACGCGCAACAAGATTCTCGACGATGTCGCCCAGCTCATGTCCAACGCCATGGGCGTCGCCCAGGGGGCCAAGGTCGAGGCCGAGACGGCGATGAAGGGCGTGATCGACCGCTGGCTCGCCGACCGGAATTTCGTGACCCGCGAGGAGTTCGACGCCGTGCGCGCCATGGCGCAGAAGGCGCGTGAGGAGAACGAGGCGCTGAAGGCCCGGATTGCCGCGCTCGAGGGCTCCGATTCGCTGCCCAAGGATAATTGACGCGGCGTTAACGCAGGACTGAATTCGTTGTGCGACTGCACAATTTTGGGCTTTACAAACGGCCTGCGTATCCACCACCATATCTGGTAGATCATCGGCGCAAGCAGGTGATCTGTTGTTAACCTCATAGCCCCCGAGCGGGGTCTGCCCCGCCGGCGGCCAGAACGAGAGGGCACCGGGCATGGGCATTGTCGAGCGTGATTTCGACAGCGAGGACCTCCACCCCATAGATATCGTCGAAACCCTTGCGGAGCAGCGCTCCTGGGATTTCGATCGTATCGCCGACGACCAGATCGCCATGGCGATCGAGGGCAGCTGGCGCACCTATTCGGTGACGCTCGCCTGGTCCGCCCACGACGAATCCCTGCGCCTGATCTGCGCCTTCGACATGGCGCCGCCGGCGCGCCGTGTCTCCGCCCTGACCCAGACGATGTGCCTCGCCAACGACCGCTGCTGGAGCGGTGCTTTCGTGTTGTGGCGCGACCAGAAGCTGATGGGCTATCGCTACAGCCTCAATCTCGCGGGGGGCGCGAACGCGACCGGCGCGCAGATCAACGACATGGTGCGCGCGGCGGTGTCGGCCTGCGAGCGGTTCTACCCGGCTTTCCAGCTCGTCACCTGGGGCGGCGAGACGCCGGAGAAGGCAATGGGCATCGCCATCGCCGAGGCCTACGGCCGGGCCTGAGTCCGAGCGACTTGCGGACGGAGCGGCAGGGGGTTCGACCCCCTGTCGCCTGTTCCGGATCGTGATGATAGGATGTCCCATCGACAGGACGGACGGGCGATGGAGCAGCCGAGGCAATCGCGATTCACCGCGGACGAATTCTTCGCCTGGGCCGAGGCGCAGCCGGACGGCCGCTACGAGCTGTCGAGCGGCGTCGTGGTGGCGATGTCGCCGGAGCGCATCGGGCACGCGCTCAGCAAGGTCGATGCGCTCGTAGCGCTGCGTGCCGCGATCGCGACGCGCGGCCTCGGATGCGAGGCGCTGCCGGGCGGGGTGTCGGTCCGGA
Organism: uncultured Alphaproteobacteria bacterium; assembly: GCA_963798235.1. GTDB lineage: Bacteria > Pseudomonadota > Alphaproteobacteria > Rhodobacterales > Rhodobacteraceae > Amaricoccus. The sequence continues at coordinate 99,988 of CAWCSN010000010.1, forward strand.
TCGACGATGGCAGCGTCTACGAGCCCGATGCGCTGGTGCGGTGCGGGCCGCCGGCGCCGCGGAACGCAACCGAGGTGAACGATCCGGTCATCGTCGTCGAGGTGGTCTCACCTTCGAGCCCGGGCGTCGATACCGGGCTGAAGCTGGTCGGCTATTTCACGCTGCCAAGCGTTCGCCACTATCTGATCGTCGACACCGACAAGCGGGCCGTCATCCATCATCACCGGGACGAGGCGGGGGCGATCGCGGTGCGCATCCTTTACGACGGCAAGCTCGTCCTTGATCCTCCGGGGCTGGAGATCGCAGTCAGCGACCTATTCGCCAGCCTCTGACCGCGACCACCCGCCCGAACCTCGGCAACATTCCAACGACGCAGAAGGCTCGACCCATGGATCTCTCGCCGATCGCCGACCGCGGTCTCGTTCTCCTCGGCTGCGGCAAGATGGGGACGGCCCTGCTCGAAGGCTGGCTCGCCGGTGGGCTGCCGGCCGCCGCCGTCACCGTGCTCGAACCGAAGCCGGCGCCGCGACTTGCGGCCTTGGCCGACGAGGGACTGCGTCTGAACGCGGAGATCCCGAGTGATCCGGCGGTCGCGGTGCTCGCGGTCAAGCCGCAGATGATGGGCGACGCCCTGCCCCGTCTCGCCGCGCTCGGCAACGGCGGGACGCTGTTCCTCTCCATCGCGGCCGGGACGCCGATCCGTGCCTTCGAGGCGGCACTCGGGGAACGGACGCCGATCGTGCGGGCGATGCCGAACACCCCGGCCGCGGTCGGGCGCGGCATCACCGCGCTGGTCGCCAACGGCCACGCCGGCGCGGCGGCGCTGGCGCTGGCCGAGGCGTTGATGGGCGCGGTCGGGCAGACGGTAAGGCTCGACGACGAGGGGCAGATGGATGCCGTCACGGCGGTTTCGGGATCGGGACCGGCCTACGTCTTTCTGGTCATCGAGGCGCTTGCGGCGGCCGGCGAGGCGGAAGGGCTGTCCGCGGATTTGGCGCTCGCCCTCGCCCGTGCTACGGTGGCCGGCGCCGGCGCCCTCGCCGAGTCCACCGACCGGGCGCCAGCGGCATTGCGCATCGACGTGACGAGTCCCGGTGGCACCACCGCCGCAGCCCTCGCCGTGCTGATGGAGGCGGAGGCCGGCCTCCCGGCGCTGATGCGACGCGCCGTCGCGGCGGCAGCGGCCCGGAGCCGGGAACTCGCCGGCTGACTTCCGGCGCCCCATGGCGCCGCTGGCGATTTCATGTTGCAGTGCAGCATAAATCGCCGTATGGTGCAGCGACTGGGGGAGCCCGCCCAAGCGGGCCACGACAAGGAGACGCGCGATGTTTGATCCCAAGACCTTCTCGTTCGACGTTGAGAAGATGACCGAGTTCTTCAAGCAGAACGACTTCACCAAGCATCTCGCCGGCCTCAAGATGCCCGGCATGGACGCCGAGGCGATGATGTCGGCGCAGCAGAAGAACATGGACGCGCTCGTTCAGGCCAACAAGGCGGCGGCCGCCGGCTACCAGGACCTGTTCAAGAAGCAGGTTTCGATCTTCGAGGAGACCATGGCCGAGGCCAAGGAGCACCTGAAGTCCTTCGACGCCACCAAGCTCGACGCCGATAAGGCCAAAGCCTCGGCCGATCTCGCCAAGGCGGCCTTCGAGAAGGCGCTCGCCAACATGCAGGCGCTGGCCGAGAGCGCGCAGAAGGCCAATGCCGACGCCTACGAGATCGTCTCGGCGCGCGTCAAGGAAGGCATGACCGAGCTTCGCGACCTCGCCACCAAGGCCAGAGGCTGAGGTCGGCGCGGGCGGGCACCCTGCCCGGCCGGAGCCCGACAAAACCGCTTGCCCCTGCGGGGCGGGCGGTCTTTCCTGAGCCCGACAGGGAGGCCCGGGAGAGGCATGGACCAGATTTCCTTCGACGATTTCCTGAAGGTCGACATCCGCGTCGGCCGGATCAGCCGTGCCGAGCCCTTCCCTGAAGCCCGCAAGCCGGCTGTGAAGCTGTGGATCGACTTCGGTCCCGAGATCGGCGAACGCCGGTCCTCGGCGCAGATCACCGAGCACTATGCACCGGAGACTCTGGTCGGCCGGCTGGTTCTCGCGGTGGTCAACTTCCCGCCGCGCCAGATCGGGCCCGTCCGCTCCGAGGTGCTGACCCTCGGCCTCGCGGACGCCGAGGGCGCTGTGGTGCTGGTCGGACCGGAGCGCGACGTGCCGCTCGGCGCGAGGCTGCACTGATGGCGCGGCCGCGGATCGTCGTCACCCGCAAGCTCCCGGATGCCGTCGAGGCGCGACTCCGGGCCGACTTCGACGCCGTGCTGAACGCCGAGGACAAGGCGCTCGACCGCGCGGCGCTGGCCGAGGCGATGCGCTCCGCCGACGGGCTGCTGCCGGCCGTGACGGACGCCATCGACGCGGATCTGCTCGCGACCGAGGGGCGGCGGGTGCGCATCGTCGCCAACTTCGCGGTCGGGGTTAACAACATCGACCTGAAGGCGGCCGAAAAGGCGGGGGTGGTGGTGACCAACACGCCCGGCGTCCTGACCGACGCGACCGCGGACGTCGCCATGGCGCTGATCCTCGCGGCCACGCGGCGGATGACCGAGACCGAGGCGATCCTGCGCGCCGGCGGCTGGGACGGGTTCCGTCCGACGGGGTGGCTCGGGATGGGGCTGCAGGGCAAGACCCTCGGCATCGTCGGCATGGGGCGGATCGGACAGGCGACGGCGCGGCGGGCGGCGCTCGGCTTCGGGATGCGGATCGTCTATTTCAACCGCTCCGCCGTCGGACCCTTCGACTTCGCTGCCGAGGCGCTGCCGTCGATCGAGGCGGTGCTCGCCGCCGCGGACGTGGTGTCCCTGCACATTCCGGGCGGGGGCGGCAACACGGCGGCGATCTCGGCGGAGCGTCTCGCGGCGATGAAGCCGACGGCCTATCTCGTCAACACCGCCCGCGGCGACATCGTCGACGAGGCGGCCCTGATCGCGGCGCTGGCCGAGGGGCGGATCGCCGGTGCCGGCCTCGACGTCTATGCCGAGGAGCCGAAGGTGCCGGAGGGGCTGCTGCGGCTCCCCAACGTCACCCTGCTGCCCCATATCGGCAGCGCCACGATCGAGACCCGCACGGCGATGGGCATGCTGGCGGTCGACAACCTCGCCGCCTTCTTCGCGGACAAGCCACTGCCCTCGAGGGTGGTTTGAAGCCCGGTGGGCGGCGCTGCGGCAAGTTTCTGAAATGATGGCCTTTCCCGGATAGCGGGCTTTCGCTGCGGCAAAAGCGCCGGGCTGCGGTTGCCCGGCGGCGGTGCTGGGCTAGGTGGCGGGCGGAGGCAGGGAGACAAACTCATGGACATGCGACCGCTCGGGGGCACCGGGTTCAGAATCGCGCCGCTGGTGCTCGGCGGCAACGTCTTCGGCTGGACGGCGGACGAGAAGGCGAGCTTCGCGCTGCTCGACGCCTTCGTCGATGCCGGGCTGAACGCGATCGACACCGCCGACGTCTATTCCTCCTGGGTGCCCGGCAACGAGGGTGGCGAGTCGGAGGCGATCATCGGGCGCTGGCTCAAGGCCAACCCGGCGAAGCGCGACAAGGTGGTGCTGATCACCAAGGTCGGCTCGGAGATGGGGCCGGGCAAGAAGGGCCTCGGCGCCGCCTATGTCGCGGAGGCGGCCGAGGCGTCGCTGCGGCGGCTCGGGGTCGACGCGATCGACGTCTACCTGTCGCACTGGCCGGACCCGGAGGTGGGCTATGCCGAGACCCTCGGCGCCTATGCGACGCTGATCGAGGCGGGGAAGGTGCGGTCTATCGGCGCTTCCAACCTCGACGCGGAGCAGCTCGGCGCGGCACTGGCGGTGTCCCGCGACGAGGGGCTGCCGCGCTACGAGGTGCTGCAGCCGGAGTACAATCTCTATGACCGGAGCAAGCTGGACGGGCCGTTGCTCGACCTCTGCCGAAGCGCGGAAGTCGGGGTGATCACCTATTTTGCGCTGGCGAAAGGGTTCCTGTCGGGCAAGTACCGGAGCGAGGCCGACCTCGGGAAGAGCCCGCGCGGCGGCGGGATCGCGGCCTACCTGAACCCGCGGGGGTTCGCGATCCTCGGCGCGCTCGACAACGTTGCGCTGAACCACGGAGCGACGCCCGCGGAGGTCGCCCTCGCCTGGGTGATGGCCAAGCCGGGGATCACCGCGCCCATTTCGAGCGCGACGACGCTGGAGCAGATGCACAGCCTGGTCCAGGCGACCAAGCTGACGCTGACCGCGGACGAGATGGCGTCGCTGGATGCGACGGGGGCGTAGGGCGTCATAGCGCCGCGGACCGGGATTCTACTCGGGGCCGACATCACCCGCGCCCCGGGGGAGGTCATCCCCGCGGGCTGTCGCCTCGGGTCAGCCCTCGGCGGCTTCGGCGTCGAGGCGTTTGCGCTCGCGGCGGCGGGCGTGGAGGATCGGCTCGGTGTAGCCGTTCGGCTGCTTCGTTCCCTCGAAGACCAGCTCGTGCGCGGCCTGGAAGGCGACGGAAGCGGCAGGGTCTGGCGCCATCGGGCGGTAGAGCGGGTCGCCGGCGTTCTGCTTGTCGACCACGGCCGCCATGCGGAGAAGCGTCTCGTCGACCTGTTCGGCCGTGCAGATGCCGTGGCGGAGCCAGTTCGCCATGTGCTGCGAGGAGATCCGCAGGGTGGCGCGGTCCTCCATCAGGCCGATGTCCTCGATGTTGGGCACCTTCGAGCAGCCGACGCCCTGGTCGATCCACCGGACGACATAGCCGAGGAGCCCCTGGGCGTTGTTGTCGAGCTCGCGCTGGACGTCCTCGGGCGTCCAGTTCGGGCGCACCACCACCGGCGGGGTAAGGATGTCGTCGAGGGGCGCGCGCTCGCGACCCTTCAGGCCGTCCTGCGCCGCGGCGACGTCGACAAGGTGGTAGTGGGTGGCGTGGAGGGTCGCCGCGGTGGGTGACGGCACCCAGGCGGTGTTGGCGCCCTGCTTCATCTGGACGCCCTTCTTCTCGAGCATCAGCGCCATCTGGTCGGGAACCGGCCACATGCCCTTGCCGATCTGGGCGTGGCCGGAGAGGCCGCAGGCGAGGCCGACGTCGACGTTGTTGTCCTCGTAGGCCTTGTACCACTCGGTGAAGCGCATCCGCTCCTTGATGACGACCGGGCCCGCCTCCATCGCGGTGTGGATCTCGTCGCCGGTGCGGTCGAGGAAGCCGGTGTTGATGAAGAAGATCCGGGACTTCACCGCACGGACGCATTCCTTGAGGTTGACGGTGGTGCGCCGCTCCTCGTCCATGATGCCGAGCTTGATCGTCTCCGGCGCCATGCCGAGGGCCTGCTCGACGCGGGCGTAGATCTCATCGGCGAAGGCGACCTCTTCCGGCCCGTGCATCTTCGGCTTGACGACGTAGACCGAGCCGGCGGGGGAGTTGGCGCGACGGCCCTCCGGGCCGACGTCGTGAAGGGCGATGAGCATCGTCACCATCGCGTCCATGATCCCCTCGGGGACCTCGTTGCCCGCCGGGTCGAGGATCGCCGGGTTGGTCATCAGGTGGCCGACGTTGCGGACCAGCATCAGGGCGCGGGTGCGGATGTCGGCGATGTCGTCGTCGGCGGTGATGTAGTTGAGGTCGGGGTTCAGGCGGCGGGTGAAGGTGCGGCCGCCCTTGGCGACCTCCTCGGTCAGGTCGCCCTTCATCAGGCCGAGCCAGTTGCGGTAGACGACGACCTTGTCCTCGGCGTCGACGGCGGCGACCGAGTCCTCGCAGTCCATGATTGCCGTCATCGCCAATTCGAGGAGGACGTCGGAGATGTGGGCCGGGTCGGTGCTGCCGACATCGGTGGAATCGTCGATGACGATCTCGAGGTGCAGTCCGTGGTGGCGGAGGACGAACTGGCGCGGATTGGCAGCGTCGCCGAGGTAGCCGACGAACTGGCCGGGGTCGCGGAGGGTGGTGGTGCCGTCGCGGAGGGTGACGGAGAGGCCGGCGGGGGTGACGGCGAAGCCGCGGACGGAGCGCCAGTCGCCGGTGGCAAGGGGGGCAGCGCGGTCGAGGAAGTCGCGGGCCCAGGCGACGACGGCGGCGCCGCGGGCGGGGTTGAAGCCCTTGCCGCGCTTGCGGCCCTCGGTGTCGGGGATGGCGTCGGTGCCGTAGAGGGCGTCGTAGAGCGAGCCCCAGCGGGCGTTGGCGGCGTTGAGGGCGAAGCGGGCATTCATCACCGGGACGACGAGCTGGGGGCCGGAGATCTGGGCGATCTCGGGGTCGACGTTGGCGGTGGTGACGGCGAAGTCGGGGCCTTCGGGGACGAGGTAGCCGATCTCGCGGAGGAAGGCGCGTCGGGCTTCGGGCTCTTCGAGGCCTTTGTCGCGGTAGCGGGCGTCGATCTGGGACTGGAGGGCGTCGCGTTTGGCGAGGAGGGCGCGGTTCTTCGGGGCGAGGTCGCGGACGATCTCGGCGAATTCGTGCCAGAAGCCGCCGGCGTGGACGCCGGTGCCGGGCATCGCCTCGAGTTCGATGAAGTCCGACAGCTCTTTCGCGACCTGAAGGCCCGACCACGTTACTCGGCTCATCGATTCACTCTCCCTGCCCCGGTGCATACGGGGGCATACCAAGAAGAGCGGCGAGGTCAACGGTCGGGCGCAAGCCATGGGCGTTGGCGGCGGGGCGTGGCGCGAGGGGGCCTCGGCCCCTCCTGGCTGCGGCCAGTTCACCCCCGAGGATAGTTGAGGACCGAAGATGGGGCGGGTCTGGCGGTCAGAGGTGGACGCGGTTGCCCATGACGTAGGTGGCGGCGATGGCGCGGTCGTCGCCGAGGGTTTCGAGGAGGAAGAGTTCTTCGGGGAGCGTTTCGATGGTTTCGGCGCGGAGGGCCATGGCGGGGGTGGCGGCGGCGTCGAGGACGACGATGTCGGCTTCGGTGCCGGGGGCCAGGGTGCCGATGGTGTCGGCGAGGCCGAGGGCTTCGGCGTTGCCGCGGGTGATCCACCAGAAGGCGGTGAGGGGGTTCAGTTTCTGGCCGCGGAGGGCGAGGACCTTGTAGCCCTCGTCGAGGGTGCGGAGCATCGAGTAGCTGGTGCCGCCGCCGACGTCGGTGGCGATGGCGCGGCGGACGCCCTGCTCGCGGAGGCCGATCTTGTCGTAGAGGCCGGAGCCGAGGAAGAGGTTGGAGGTCGGGCAGAAGACGGCGACGGAGCGGGTGGCGGCCATGGCGGCGGTCTCGCGGGGGGAGAGGTGGATGGCGTGGCCGAAGAGGCTGCGCGGGCCGAGGAGGCCGTAGGTCTCGTAGACGTCGAGGTAGTCGCGGGCCTTGGGGTAGAGCGAGAGGGTGAAGTCGATCTCGTCGCGGTTCTCGGAGAGGTGGGTCTGCATGTGGAGGTCGGGGCGCTCGGCGACGAGGGCCTCTGCCATCTCCATCTGTTCGGGGGTGGAGGTGATCGCGAAGCGGGGGGTGATGGCGTAGAGGGCGCGGCTCTTGCCGTGCCAGCGGTCGATGAGGGTCTTGGTGTCGTCGTAGGAGGATTGGGGGGTGTCGCGGACGCCTTCGGGGCAGTTGCGGTCCATCATCACCTTGCCGGCGATGACGCGCATGCCGCGGGCTTCAGCCGCGGCGAAGGTGGCGTCGACGGAGGCGGGGTGGGAGGAGCAGTAGGCGACGGCGGTGGTGGTGCCGTGGCGGAGGAGCTCGTCGAGGAAGGCGCCGGCGATGCGGGTGGCGTGGGCGGGGTCGGAGAACCTGGACTCGGCCGGGAAGGTGTAGGTGTTCAGCCAGTCGAGGAGCTGGGCGCCCCAGGAGGCGATGACCTGGGCCTGCGGCATGTGGATGTGGGCGTCGATGAAGCCGGGCATCAGGAGGTGCGGGCGGTGGTCCGTCACCGGGGCGTCGGGGGACCCGGCGAGGATGGCGGCGGCGGGGCCGACCGCGGCGATGAGGCCGTCGCGGATCAGGATCGCGCCGTCCTCGTCGTAGGCATAGGAGGCGGTGTCGTCGATGGCCTGCGGCTCGGTCAGGAAGCGCAGGACGCGGCCGCGGAGGATTTTGTCAGGCATGTCGTTTCCTCTCCGCGCACGGAGTTGCGCACGCGTGCGCACGCCGATCAAGTCGGTTGATTTTATTCGTATAATGTGTCCGGCGTTAACCTGTGGCTAACCGAGATTAACGCCGGTGTCGCGCGGCTCCCGTCAGCCCTGGACGCCTTCGACGTACCAGTCCATCTTCCACAGGCCGCCGTCGTCGAGGGTGGCGCCGGCTGCGACCTGTTCCTTGCCGTCGCGGTCCTTGATCGGGCCGGCGAAGGCGGGGGCGGTGCCGTCGATGATGCCGGCCTTGGTCGCGTCGGCGGCCGCGGCCGCCTCGGGGGTGACCTTGGGGCCGTAGGGGCTCATCTGGACCATGCCCTCCTTGAGGCCCCACCAGGTGTTGGCGGTCTCCCACTTGCCGTCGAGCATCGCCTGGATGCGGGGGACGTAGTAGGTGCCCCAGTGGTTCTCGATCGCGGTGAGCTGCGCGTTCGGTGCGAAGGTCGACATGTTCCAGCCCTGGCCGAAGGCCATCAGGTCGCGCTGCTCGGCGGCCTGCATGACCGCGGCGCTGTCGGTGTGCTGGGCGAGGACGTCGGCGCCCTGGTCGATCAGCGCCTTGGCGGCGTCGGCTTCCTTGGCCGGGTCGTACCACGAGGAGACCCAGACGACGTTGACCTTGAAGTCGGGGTTCACCTTGCGGGCGGCGAGGGTGAAGGCGTTGATGCCCATCACCACCTCGGGGATCGGGAAGGAGGCGATGTAGCCGGCGACGCCGGTCTTGGAGAGGGTGGCGGCGAGGGTGCCGCAGACCGCGCGGCCCTCGTAGTAGCGGGCGTTGTAGGCGGCCATGTTCTTCGAGGTGGTGTAGCCGGAGCAGTGCTCGAACATCACGTCGGGGGTGCGCTTGGCCACCTTGGCGGTCGGGTTCATGTAGCCGAAGGAGGTGGTGAAGATCAGCTGGTGGCCGTCGTCGGCGAGGTTCTTGATGACGCGCTCGCTGTCGGGGCCTTCGGCGACGTTCTCGACGATGGTGGTGGTGATCTTGTCGCCGAATTCCTTGATGACCTGCTGGCGGCCCTGCTCGTGGGCGTAGGTCCAGCCGAAGTCGCCGATCGGGCCGAGGTAGACGTAGCCGACCTTGAGCGGGTCGGCGGCGAAGGCGCGGCCGCCGAGGAGCGGCAATGCTGCCGCCGCTGCCCCGCCGGCCTTGAGTACTGAACGTCTGGAGATCGCGGTCATTTTCTTGGTTTCCCTGTTGATTAGGCTGTCGGTTTGAACGGTTGGCCGAGGCAGGCGGGTGCGGCAGTGCCGACCGACCTGCGGGCCGAGATGAGGGCCAGAACGAGGATGGTGGCAAGGTAGGGGAGTGCGGCGAGGAACTCCGGCGGCACGAAGGTCATGCCGGCGGCCTTGGCCTGGAGCTCGAAGGTCATCACCGCGCCGAAGAGGTAGGCGCCGGCGAGGACGCGCCACGGGCGCCATGCCGCAAAGACGACGAGGGCGAGAGCGATCCAGCCGCGGCCCGCGGTGAGTTCCTCCGCCCACATCGGGGTCTGGACCATCGAGTAGTAGGCGCCGCCGAGGCCCGCCATGGCGCCGCCGAAGGCGACGGCGGCGTAGCGGACGCCGATGACCGAATAGCCGATCGAGTGGGCGGAGTGGTCGTTCTCGCCGACGGCGCGGAGGATGAGGCCGGGGCGGGTGCGGGAGAGGAACCACGCGACGACGACGGTCATCGCGATGGAGATATAGACGAGGATCGAGTGGCCGAAGAGCACGCGGAGGAGCGGGTTCTGGGCGAGGGCGGCGGGGAAGATCGGGCCGAGGGGGTCGAGGGTGGTGCCGACGAAGTGCTCGCCGATCATCGAGGAGAGGCCGATGCCGAAGATGGTGAGGGCGAGGCCGGTGGCGACCTGGTTGGCGGCGAGGGTCAGGGTCAGGTAGCCGAAGATCATCGCGGCGGCGGTTGCGGCGATCATCGCGCCGAGGAGGCCGAGGAGCGGGTGGCCGGTGGTCTTGGTCACCGCGAAGGCGGTGACGGCGCCGATGAGCATCATGCCCTCGACGCCGAGGTTGAGGACGCCGGACTTCTCGGCGACGAGCTCGCCGAGGGCGGCGAGGAGGAGCGGCGTGGCGGCGCCGATGATGGTCATCAGGATGGAGATGGTGAGGGCCTGGGACATCATTGGGGCTGGCCTTCGCTGTTGCTGTTCCGCACCGCGCATCCGCCCGCGAGGAGGGCAGCGGCACGCCCGCGGGGGGCCGCGAAAGCGGCCGCCCGGGGGGCGGGCGGCCGCTGCCCGGCGTCGGGCGCCGGGCGGGAACGGTGACACCCGCGCGCTTCTTCCTGCACTTTGGTCATGAGGCGGCTCCGGCGCGGCCGCCGAAGCGGAGGCGGTAGGTGACGAGGATGTCGGTGGCGAGGAGGAAGAAGAGCATCATCGCCTGGAAGACGCCGGTGGCCGAGGCGGGGAGGCCGAGGGAGGCCTGGGCGCTCTCGCCGCCGACGTAGGTGACGGCGAGGATGATGCCGGCGAGGATGATGCCGAGCGGGTGCAGGCGGCCGAGGAAGGCGACGATGATCGCGGTGAAGCCGTAGCCGGTCGGGAACTGCGGGACCATCTGGCCGAAGGGGCCGGCCGCCTCGAAGATGCCGGCGAGGCCGGCGAGGCCGCCGCCGACAAGAAGCGTCAGCCAGACGGTGCGGTCGGCGGAGAAGCCGCCGTAGCGCGCGGCGAGGGGCGCCTGGCCGACGACGCGGACCTGGAAGCCGAAGAGGGTCTTCGCCATCACGAACCAGACGCCGAGGGCGATGACGATGGAGAGCGGGACGTTGAGGTAGCCGAGCCCCGAAAAGTAGGGGAGCATCTGGAAGTCGTTGAACAGGCGGGTCTGGGGGAAGTTGAAGCCCTCCGGGTCCTTCCACGGGCCGTTCATCAGGTAGTAGAGGAGCTGGATGGCGACGTAGGTCAGCATCAGGCTCGACAGGATCTCGTTGACGTTGAACTTCGTGCGGAGGAAGGCCGGGATCGCGGCGTAGGCGGCGCCGCCGGCGATGCCGGCGAGGCACATCAGCGGGAGCACCCAGAAGCCGCCTTCGAGGTGCCAGGTGACGAGGGCGACGGCGGTGCCGGCGAGGCCGCCGACGATGTACTGGCCCTCGGCGCCGATGTTCCAGACGCCGGCGCGGAAGCCGATGGAGAGGCCGACGGCGATGATGATGAGGGGGGCGGCCTTGACGCCGAGGTCGGGCCAGCCGCCGGTGTCGAGGATCGGATTGACGAAGATCTCGCGGACGGCGCCGACGCCGGCGTAGCCGAGAAGGGAGAAGATGATGGCGCCGACGATCATCGTCAGCAGGACGGCGAGGACCGGGGCGAGGTAGACCATCGCCCGGCTCGGTTCCTTGCGTTTCTCGAGCTCAAGCATGGGCGGGCTCCGGGGCATGGTCGCCGTGCACGCCGCCCATCAGGAGGCCGATCTCGTCGATGGAGATCGCGTGGGTGGCGCGTTTCGGGGAGAGGCGGCCCTCGTTGATGACGGCGAGGCTGTCGGAGATGGCGAGAAGCTCGTCGAGGTCCTGGGAGATGATCACGAGGGCGGAGCCGCGGGCGGCGAGGTCGACGAGGGCCTGGTGGATCGCGGCGGCGGCGCCGGCGTCGACGCCCCAGGTGGGCTGGGAGACGATGAGGACCTCGGGGACCTGGAGGACCTCGCGGCCCATGATGAACTTCTGGAGGTTGCCGCCGGAGAGGGAGCCGGCCATGGCGGCGGGGCCGGTGGCCTTGACGCCGAAGGCGCGGATGATCTCGGCGGCGTAGTCGCGGGCGGCGGTGCTGGAGATGACGCCGTTCTGGACCATGGCCTTGCGGCCGCGGGCGGTGAGGATGGTGTTGTCGGACAGGGAGAAGCCGGGGACGGCGGCGTGGCCGTTGCGCTCCTCGGGCACGGCGCAGAGGCCGAGGGCGCGGCGGGCCTTGGTGCCGAGGGTGCCGATCGGCGCGCCGTCGAGGGTGATGGCGGCGGCGTTGGCGACGGGCGTCTCGCCGGAGAGGGCGAGGAGGAGTTCGTTCTGGCCGTTGCCGGCGACGCCGGCGATGCCGAGGATTTCGCCGGCCTGGACGGTGAAGGTCGACGGCCTTGAGGGTGACGTCGAAGTCGCCGGTGCCGGCAAGGGAGAGGTTGGTCGGCGACGAAGCGGTCGGCGCCGAGGGCCCTGCCCTCGACCTTCTTGATGTCCTTGAGGCTGCCGCCGATCATCATCTCGGCCATCGAGCGCGAGCTTTCCTGGGCGGGGATGCAGTCGCCGACGACGCGGCCGCCGCGGAGGATGGTGGCGCCGTCGCAGAGGGCTTTGATCTCGTGGAGCTTGTGGCTGATGTAGAGGATCGAGCAGCCGCCCTGCGCGAGGCTGCGCAGGGTTTCGAAGAGCTGGGAGACCTCCTGCGGGGTGAGGACGGAGGTGGGCTCGTCCATGATCAGGAGCTTGGGGTTGAGGAGGAGGGCGCGGACGATCTCGATGCGCTGGCGCTCGCCGACGGAGAGGGTCGAGACGGTGCGGTGGGGGTCGAGGGTGAGGCCGTACCTCGTGAGGACGGCGCGGATGCGCTTTTCGAGCTCGGCCTTGGAGAGGCGTTCGTCGAGGCCGAGGGCGATGTTCTCGAGGACGGTGAGGGCCTCGAAAAGGGAGAAGTGCTGGAAGACCATGCCGATCCCCATGCCGCGGGCGGCACGGGGATTGGGGATCTCGACGGAGTGGCCGTTGATGAGGATGTCGCCCGAGTCGGGCTGCTGCACGCCGTAGATCATCTTGACGAGGGTGGACTTGCCGGCGCCGTTCTCGCCGAGGAGGGCGTGGATTTCGCCGGGGCGGACGTGGAAGCTGACCTTGTCGTTGGCGAGGACGCCGGGGAAGGACTTGGTGACGTCGATGAGTTCGAGGCGGAAGGGTTCGCTCATCGGGTTTGTCCCTGAAGCGCGTCGGGGACGCGGTCCGGACCGGCGCCCGGCGCCGGGCAGCGGCCGCCCGCCCGGTCACGCTGAAGGTGTGCCTGCGGCCCGACGGGCGGCCGCTTGCGCGGCCGCCGGATGCGGGGTGCGGGACCGCCGGGACGGTCGCGATCTCGATGATCATTCGGCGAAGAAGGCGAAGCGGACATGAAGAGGGCCGCGACGATCCAGGTGGCGGGGTGGACTTCGCGGGCGCGGCCGGTGGCGGCCTTGATGATCGCGTAGCTGATGAAGCCGAAGGCGAGGCCGTTGGCGATCGAGTAGGTGAAGGGCATCATGATCGCCGTCAGCGCGGCGGGCGCGGCTTCGGTGAGGTCGTCCCAGTTCACGTCGGTGAGCTCGCGCATCATCAGGCAGGCGACGAAGAGCAGGGCCGGCGCGGTGGCGAAGGCGGGGATCGAGCCGGCGAGGGGAGAGAAGAAGAGGGCGAGGAGGAAGAGGACGCCGACGACGACGGCGGTGAGGCCGGTGCGGCCGCCGGCGTGGACGCCGGAGGCGCTCTCGACGTAGGCGGTGGTCGAGGAGGTGCCGAGCAGGGAGCCGGCGAGGATGGCGGAGGAGTCGGCGAGGAGGGCCTTGCCGAGCTGGGGGTTGGTGTGGCCGGGGCCTTCGGTGAGCAGGCCGGCGCGCTTGGCGACGCCGATCAGGGTGCCGGTGGCGTCGAAGACCTCGACGAGGACGAAGACGAGGATGACGTGGAAGATGCCGGTGCCGAGCGGCGCCGAAGAGATCGAGCTGGAGGAAGGTCGGCGCGATCGAGGGCGGCGGCGGCCATGATGCCGCCGAACTGGCTGGTGCCGAGCAGGATCGAGATGACGGTGACGGCGAGGATGCCGAGCAGGATCGCGCCCTTCACCTTGAGCGCGTCGAGCGCGCAGATGATGAAGAAGCCGAGCATGCAGAGGAGCGGCCCGGGCGCCATCATGTTGCCGAGCGCCGATCGAGGTCGCCTCGTTCGGTGACGACGATGCCGGCGTTCTTGAGCGCGATGATGCCGAGGAACATGCCGATACCGGCGGCGACGGCGGAGCGCATCGAATGGGGGATGCCCTCGACCAGCCAGCGGCGGACGCCGGTGACGGTGAGGAGCAGGAAGATGCAGCCGGAGATGAAGACCGCACCGAGCGCCTGCTGCCACGTGTAGCCCATGGCGCCGACGACGCTGAAGGCGAAGAAGGCGTTGAGGCCCATGCCCGGCGCCATGGCGATCGGCCAGTTGGCGTAGAAGCCCATGATGAAGCAGCCGAGCGCCGCCGCGAGGCAGGTGGCGACGAAGACCGCCGACTGGTCCATGCCGGTGGTCGAGAGGATCTGCGGGTTGACGAAGATGATGTAGGCCATCGTCAGGAAGGTGGTGAGGCCGGCGATGACCTCGGTCCGGACGTTTGTCTTGTGTTCGGAGAGCTTGAACAGGGTTTCGAGCATTTTGATCTCACTGTCGGGTGCGGGCCCGCTTTTTGACGCGGGTTGCCGGGGGGCTGGGTGCGGGCCTTCAGGCCTTCTGGCTGCTGGCCGGCGCGCTCTGTCGCGCCCGCCAGCCGATGAGGTGTTGCATGATCTCCGCCGCCACGAAGGCGGCGATGACCTCGGGACGCTTGTCGGGCCGACCGGCGGCACCGATCGGGCTGACGAGGGCTGTCGTGGACGTCCTGGCGCCGTCCTCGGCTTCGGTTTCCGCGAGCCAGCGCTCGAAGGAGACGCGCTTGGTGCGCGAGCCGATCATGCCGACATAGGCGGCGTCGCCGCGGGCGAGGGCTTCGCGGGCGACGAGGAAGTCGAGGGCGTGGTCGTGGGTCATGATGACGTAGGCGGTGCCGGGGGCGGCGCTGCGGACGGTCTCCTCGGGGAGTGGCGTCAGGAGCATGTCGAGGCCCGGCGCGGCAAGGTGGAGTTCCTCCATGCGCTGGTCGACGAGAACCGGGCGGACCGGGAGGAGCGCCAGCGTGGCGCCGAGGGCGCGGCCAACGTGGCCGGCGCCGAAGATCAGCACCTCGGGAAGCGCCATGCGTTCCTCGACCGCGCGCGCGCGAAGCGCGTCCCAGCCGGGGCCGTCGAGGCGGACGGCGGAGAGCCGCGTGCGGCCGCCGCAGCATTGGCCGATCTCGGGGCCGAGGGGGATGTCGAGGGTCTGGTGGTCGGCGCCGCGGGCGAGCATGGCACGGGCGGCGTCGATGACCATGTATTCGAGCTGGCCGCCGCCGATGGTGCCGAGCGTCGCCTGCGGCCCGACGACCATCCAGGTGCCGGCGTCGCGCGGGGTCGAGCCACGGGCGGTCTCGACGGTGACGAGGGCCGCCGTCGCCTGGTCGCCGCGGAAGCGGTCGAGGAGTTCGGGGCGGACCGTCATGCGTCGGCCACCGGCGCTGGCGACTGGAGGCGGGACATTGCCATCAGCACGCGTTCGGGCGTCGCCGGCGCTTCGAGGCACGGGCAGGTCTTGTAGTCGGCGACGGAGGCGACGGCCATCGACAGGGCTTCGAGGACGGAGACGCCGAGCATGAAGGGCGGCTCGCCGACGGCCTTGGAGCGGCGGATGGTCGGCTCGCGGTTCTCGGACCACTTGGCGAGGGCGACGTTGAAGACCGGCGGGCGGTCGGAGGCGAGGGGGATCTTGTAGGTCGAGGGGGCGTGGGTGCGCAGGCGGCCCTCCTTGTCCCACCACAGTTCCTCGGTGGTGAGCCAGCCCATGCCCTGGATGAAGGCGCCCTCGATCTGGCCGATGTCGATGGCGGGGTTCAGCGAGCGGCCGACGTCGTGGAGGATGTCGACGCGGTCGACGTGGTACTCGCCGGTGAGGCTGTCGACGGAGACTTCGGAGACGGCGGCGCCGTAGGCGAAGTAGTAGAAGGGGCGGCCCTTGCCGGCGGCGCGGTCCCAGTGGATTTCCGGCGTCTTGTAGAAGCCCGCGGCCGAGAGGTGGACGCGGTTCATGTAGGCTTCCTTGATGAAGTCGTCGAAGGCGATGCGACGATTTCCGATCAGGATGCAGTTGGGTTCGAAGACGACCTGCTCGCGGTCCACCGAGTATTTCTCGGCGGCGAAGTCGATCAGGCGGTCCTTGATCTGCTGGGCGGCGTTCTGGGCGGCCATGCCGTTGAGGTCGGAGCCGGAGGAGGCGGCGGTGGCGGAGGTGTTCGGCACCTTGGCGGTGGTGGTGGCGGTGATCTTCACGCGGTCGAGGTCGATCTGGAAGACGTCGGCGACGACCTGCCCGACCTTGGTGTTGAGCCCCTGCCCCATCTCGGTGCCGCCGTGGTTCAGGTGGACCGAGCCGTCGTTGTAGACGTGCACCAGCGCGCCGGCCTGGTTGTACCAGGTGGCGGTGAAGCTGATCCCGAACTTGACCGGGGTGAGGGCGATGCCCTTGCGGATCACCGGGTTGGTGGCGTTGTGGGCGAGGATGGCGGCGCGGCGGGACTGGTAGTCGGAGGACGCCTCGAGCTCGTCGACGATGCGGCCGATGATGTTGTCGGTGACGGTCTGGTGGTAGGGCGTGACGTTGCGGTCGGTGTCGCCGTAGAAGTTGGCGCGGCGGATTTCGAGCGGGTCGCGGCCGAGGGCGTAGGCGATCTCCTCGATCATGCGCTCGGCGGTGATCAGGCCCTGCGGGCCGCCGAAGCCGCGGAAGGCGGTGTTCGAAACCGTGTTGGTTTTCATCGGCTTGGAGACAAGCCTTACCGCCGGATAGTAGTAGGCGTTGTCGGCGTGGAAGAGGGCGCGGTCGGTGACCGGGCCGGAGAGGTCGGCGGAGAAGCCGCAGCGGGCGGCGAAGGTGCCGTCCACGGCGAGGATGCGGCCGTCGTTGTCGAAGCCGACCTCGTAGTCGTTGAGGAAGTCGTGGCGCTTGCCGGTGGCGACCATGTCGTCGTCGCGGTCGGGGCGGATTTTCACCGCGCGGTTCCATTTCTTGGCGGCGACGGCGGCGATGGAGGCGAAGAGGTTGGGCTGGGTCTCCTTGCCGCCGAAGCCGCCGCCCATGCGCCGGACGATGATCGTCACGGCGTTGGAGGGGACGCCGAGGACGTGGGCGACCATGTGCTGCACCTCGGAGGGGTGCTGGGTGGAGGAATAGACGGTGACGTCGTCGTCCTCGCCGGGGATGGCGAAGGCGATGTGGCTTTCGAGGTAGAAGTGGTCCTGGCCGCCGACGCGCTGGGTGCCCTTGAGGCGGTTCGGGGCGGTGGCCATGGCGGTGGCGACGTCGCCGCGTTCGAGCT
Organism: uncultured Alphaproteobacteria bacterium; assembly: GCA_963798235.1. Classification (GTDB taxonomy): domain Bacteria; phylum Pseudomonadota; class Alphaproteobacteria; order Rhodobacterales; family Rhodobacteraceae; genus Amaricoccus. Next base: position 117,221 of record CAWCSN010000010.1, read on the forward strand.
TGAGCGGTTCGGTGACGTAGGGGTAGTTGGCGGCGACGGCGGCCGCGACGTCGGTGACGTGGGGGAGCGGGCGGTATTCGACCTTGGCGAGCTTCGTGGCGCGGCGGGCGGCGTCGCGGGTTTCGGCGACGACGGCGAAGAGCGGCTGGCCGTGGAACTCGACCTTGCCGGTGGCGAAGATCGGGTCGTCGTGCTTGCCGACCGGGCTGATGTCGTTGGAGCCGGGGATGTCCTCCTTGGTCAGCACGCCGACCACGCCCGGCGCCGCGCGCACGGCGTCGAGGTCGATCGAGACGATCTCGGCGTGGGCCTTGTCGGCGAGGCCGAGGTAGGCGTGGAGGGTGCCGACGGGCTCGGCGATGTCGTCGGTGTATTCGGCGAGGCCGGTGACGTGCTTGTGGGCGCTGTCGTGGCGCTGGTCGACGTGGACGCCGCCGCGGATCGGGCCGCTGTTCGGCTGGGGGGCGAGTTTCGTGTCCATCAGAGGGCTACCTCGCGCTGGAGGAGAACGGCTTCGCCGGCGGTGTCGAGGTAGAAGCGGCGGAGGAGGTTGCGCGCGACGGTGAGGCGGTAGTCGGCGGAGGCGCGCCAGTCGGTGAGCGGCTGGAAATCCTCGGCGAACTTCTGCTCGGCGCGGGCGACGGTGGCGAGGGTCCACGGCTGGCCGACGAGGGCGGCCTCGACGGCGGCGGCGCGCTTCGGGGTCGCGGCCATGCCGCCGTAGGCGAGGCGGGCGGTGGTGACGGTGCCGTTCTCGACCTCGACGTGGAAGCCGGCGGCGACGGCGGAGATGTCCTCGTCGCGGCGCTTGGTGACCTTGTAGGCGGCGTCGAGGCTGCCGGCGGGAGGCTTCGGGACGAAGATTTCCTCCACGAAGTCGCCGGGTTGGCGGTCCTGCTTGCCGTAGGCGACGAAGAAGTCCTCGAGCGGGACGGTGCGGCGGTCGGCGCCCCTGCGGAGGGTGACGGTGGCGCCGAGGGCGATGAGGGCGGGCGGGGTGTCGCCGATCGGGGAGCCGTTGGCGACGTTGCCGCCGACGGTGCCCATGGCGCGGACCTGCCAGCCGCCGATGCGGCGCCAGTAGGTCGAGAGGTGGGGGAATTCGGCGTCGAGGGTGGACTGGAAGGTGTCGTAGCTGACGCCGGCGCCGATGCGGACGCCTTGCGCCGTGACGGTGACGGCCTGGAGGTCGGCGAGGTGGGCGGTGAAGACGGCGGGGGAGATGTTGCGCATGAACTTGGTGATCCACAGGCCGACGTCGGTCGAGCCGGCGACGATGGTGGCTTTCGGCGTCTCGGTGAGCACCGCGGCGAGATCGTCGGCGGTGGGCGGGACGATGACGCGGTCTTCGCCGGTCTCGGTGGTGGTTCGGATGTCGACGCGGGCGCCGTCGTCGAGGGCGTCGAGGGCGGCGCGGATGCGGGTGCGCTCGGTGAGGAGCGGGTCGGCGGCGGGCGAGGCGGAGACGGCCTTCGCGGCGTCGATGATCGGGCGGTAGCCGGTGCAGCGGCAGAGGTTGCCTTGCAGGGCCTCCTCGACGGCGCCCTCCGACGGGGACGGATTGCGCATCCACAGGGCATAGAGCGACATGACGAAGCCGGGGGTGCAGAAACCGCACTGGGAGCCGTGGAGGTCGACCATCGCCGCCTGGATCGGGTGAAGGATGCCGTCGCGGGCGACGTGCTCGATGGTGACGACGTGGGTGAGGTCGAGCGAGCCCATCAGGCGGATGCAGGCGTTGACCGGCTCGTAGACGAGGCCGTCGGCACCGGTGCGGCGGCCGACGAGGACGGTGCAGGCGCCGCAGTCGCCCTCGGCGCAGCCCTCCTTGGTGCCGCGCAGGCGCCGGATGAGGCGCAGGTGGTCGAGGAGGGTGTCGGACGAACGAACGTCCTTCAGCCGCTCCTCGCGGTCGTTGAGCAGAAAGCGGATCTCGTCACGGATTGCAGTCACGCAAGTCTCCCCGGCGGCGCACGGACCGGGGTGCACCCGGGCCCTGCCTGCCTTGCAAGCTGTCGATTGTCATTTGATGCCGTTTCGGCGGCCAGTCGCAACAAGGATCATCGTTGCGGACCGCACAGCATTCAGACATTGGGCCGCGATTGCGCACTTGTCGTGCAGTCGCCGCCGTTCCTGGCAATCGAAACCGCCAAGGTCATCTCCCCGTGGGGCGCTCTTGCGGCGCCCAACACGGCCACTCTGCCACATCGCCGGGCAGGGTAAAGCGGGCTGTTGCGGAGAGGTCTTTCAAACCGGGGCTGATAATCCGAGCGACTGCCTGGCCGGCGGCAACTGGCTCCAGCGTCCGGCGGCCAGACGCCTCCGCACCATCGAGCGATAGGCCTCGGGGTCGAGGGGGCGCTTCCGGCGGTGGCGGGTGACGTTGCAGAACCAGCAGGCCGCGACGAGGTTCGCCGCTGAGTCGTCGCCGGCGGCGGACCGCGGCTTCAGATGCTCGGCGGTGCAACGGAAGAGGTGCGCGGCCCGAGCGGAGAGGCGGAAGGTCGCCCTGAACATGTCCGGGCTTTCCGACCACATCGGCCGGTCGCAGTACCAGCACCGCCCGTCCTGCGCGGCCATCTTCGCCGCGCGGATGCGCTTGATCCCGTTAGCCATTTTCCCTCCCCCCACCGTGCCTCCGATGCTAGCGGAAGTCGGCGGAGATCGAAGCGCGGCGTTAGGGACGGGTTAACGGCGCGTCAGCCCGCGAGCCGGGATACCCGCCGGGCGGCGTGGGTGAGGGTCGCGGGGAGGTCGAGGCCGGCGAGAGTGCCGTTCGAGACCACGCGCCGGCCCTCGACCAGCAGATCGCGGACGCGGAAGGGCCCGCACAGGAGGAGGGCGGCGACGGGGTCCCAGGCGCCGGCGGCTTCGAGACCGGAGACGTCCCAGATCGCGAGGTCGGCGCGCTTGCCGGGCTCGATCGAGCCGAGCTCGGCGCCGCGGCCGAGGACGCGGGCGCCGCCGAGGGTGGCGATCTCGAGGGCCTCGCGGGCGCTCATCGCGTCGGCGCCGTTCTTCACGCGCTGGAGGAGGAGCGCCTGGCGGGCTTCGGAGAGCATGTGGGCCCCGTCGTTGGAGGCCGAGCCGTCGACGCCGAGGCCGACCTTGACGCCGGCGTCGCGCATCTGGCGGACCGGGGCGATGCCGGAGCCGAGGCGGCAGTTGGAGCAGGGGCAGTGGGCGACGCCGGTGCCGGAGCGGGCGAAGAGGTCGATCTCGGACGTGTCGAGCTTCACGCAATGGGCGTGCCAGACGTGGTCGCCGGTCCAGCCGAGATCCTCGGCGTACTGGCCCGGGCGGCAGCCGAACTGGGAGAGGGAATAGGCGATGTCCTCCTCGTTCTCGGCGAGGTGGGTGTGGAGCATCACCCCCTTGTCGACGGCGAGAAGGGCGGCGTCCCTCATCAGACCGGTCGAGACCGAGAACGGCGAGCAGGGGGCGAGGCCGACGCGGAGCATCGCCGAGGGCGCGGGGTCGTGGAAGGCGTCGACGACGCGGATCATGTCGTCGAGGATGGCGCGCTCGTCCTCGACGAGGCTGTCGGGGGGGAGGCCGCCGGCGCTTTCGCCGACGCTCATGGCGCCCCGCGTCGGGTGGAAGCGGATTCCGACGGTGCGGGCGGCGTCGATGGTGTCTTCGAGGCGGACGCCGTTGGGGTAGAGATAGAGGTGGTCGGCGCTCATCGTGCAGCCGGAGAGCGCGAGTTCGGCGAGGCCGACCTGGGCGGAGACGAACATGTCCTCGGGGTCCATGCTGGCCCAGATCGGGTAGAGGGTCTTGAGCCAGCCGAAGAGGAGGGCGTCCTGGCCGGCGGGGACCGCCTTGGTCAGCGTCTGGTAGAGGTGGTGGTGGGTGTTGACGAGGCCGGGCGTGACCACGCAGCCGGTGGCGTCGAGACCCTCGGCCCCGTCAGCCGCCTCTGTCCCGGCGAGGGCGCCGACCGCGGCGATGATGCCGTCCTCGACCAGCACGTCGCCGTCGATCTCGCGGCGATCGGCGTCCATGGTGACGATGCGGGCGTTACGGACAAGAATGCGCGGCATGGAATCCTCCGGTGGTGCGGGTCCAGACTAGCGCGGATCCGGCCGGAGGATTTCAAGCCTTTCGGCGAAGGTCCCGCGCCTTGCCCTTGACGATCGCCGCGGCCATAGTCCGCGCGCCGGCGAACAGGGGGGCATCATGGCAGCGGACATCGGACTGGTCGGGCTCGGGACCATGGGCGCGGCGCTGTCGCTCAACATCGCCGAGAAGGGCTTTCCGATCGCGGTCTACAACCGCACCGCCGGCGTCGCCCAGCGCTTCGTCGCCGAGGCCGGCGACCTCGCGGCGCGGATCACCGCGACCGACACCCTCGAGGCGCTGGTCGGGGCGATCAAGGCGCCGCGGGCGATCATCCTGATGGTCCCGGCCGGCGATCCGGTCGACCAGATGATCGCGGCGCTGCGCCCGCTGCTCGACGCCGACGACATGATCATCGACGCGGGCAACGCCAATTTCCACGATACCCGGCGGCGCTCCGCAGAGGCGGAGAAGGCCGGCGTGCCCTTCCTCGGCATCGGGGTCTCCGGCGGCGAGGAAGGGGCGCGGCACGGGCCGTCGATCATGGGCGGGGGCCCGAAGGCGGCGTGGGACCGGGTGGCGCCGATCCTCGAGGCGATCGCGGCGAAGTTCGACGGGACGCCGTGCGCGACCTGGATGGGGACGGACGGGGCCGGGCATTTCGTCAAGTCGGTCCACAACGGCATCGAATACGCGGACATGGAGATGATCGCCGAGATCTACGGCATCATGCGCGACGGCCTCGGGCTGAAGGCCGATGCGATTGCGGCGATCTTCGAGCGGTGGAACGCAGGGCCGCTCAAGTCCTATCTGGTCGAGATTACCGGCATCGTCTGCCGTGCGAAGGACCCCGAGACCGGCAAGCCGATGGTGGACGTCATCCTCGACAAGGCCGGGCAGAAGGGGACCGGGCGCTGGACGGTGATCGAGGCGCAGATGCTCGGCGCTCCGGCCACCGCGATCGAGGCGGCGGTCGCGGCGCGCAACCTGTCGTCGCGGCTCGACGAGCGCCAGGAGGGCGCGCGGATCTTCCCGATCGCGCCGACGCGGGTGCGCGGCGGGGCGGAGGAGGATTCGCTGCTCGAGGAGGCGCTGCTTGCGGGCAAGATCGCCTGCTACGCGCAGGGCTTCGGGCTGCTCGCCACCGCGTCGAAGGAATACGGCTGGACCCTGCCGCTCGCGGAGGTGGCGAAGGTGTGGCGGGAGGGGTGCATCATTCGCTCGGCGATGCTCGACGACATGGCGCAGGCGCTGTCGGGTGACGCGACGAGCAACCTCATGTTCGCGCCGTCCTTCGCCGAGCGGCTGCGGGCGACCCACGGCAGCCTGCGCTCGGTGGTCGCCGAGGGGGCGCTGGCCGCGATCCCGACCCCTGCCCTCGCCGCGGCGCTCGGCTATTTCGACATGATGCATCAGGCGCGGGGCACCGCGAACCTGCTGCAGGCCCAGCGCGACTTCTTCGGCGCGCACGGGTTCGAGCGGACGGATCGCAGCGGCTCGGGGCAGCACGGTCCGTGGGGGAGCCACGCGGGCGGTCACTGACCCGCCTGCCCCGGCGAAGCGGCTCGATGCGCGCGGATTGACCTGCCGTCGCACGCGTGCGACTCCGGCTAAGCCTCTGATATCGCGACATATCCCGTGGCGCGTTAACCGCGCGTTAGTCTGGCCGGACGTCCGGCCCGACCCATCGTGCCGGACATGTCGAGGGCCTTGTGGCGTAAGGGACGCTTGCAAGCTTTAAGTCAAAACCTGCCCGTGCTAGGCTTCGGATCGAAGTCGCCTCGACCGCGCGACCCCGATGAGTAGCGTCCCGAGAGGAAGCGTTGGTCGATATTTCCCCAGCCATGAGAGAACGATCCATGGATTTGTTCCGGGCCATCTATTCGTCTCGGCCGTTCGGCTTCGATGAGGCGATTCTGGGCGGCATTCTGATGGACGCACGGCGCGCGAATACCCGTGACGGCATAACAGGCGCGCTGATCTGCCGAGCCGACATCTACCTTCAGTGGCTTGAAGGCCCGGAAAAGCAGGTCAAGAGCCTCCTCGAACGTATCGAACGGGATGACCGCCACCTTGAAGTGAAGGTTCACGTGGCCAAACCCGTCTCGGGCAGGGTCTTCGGTGAGTGGGCGATGCTCCATGATCCCGCGGTGTCGTGGATCTGGTCGCAAAGCGACATTGCCGACGGCGCCGTGGAGCGCGCCACGCCTGAGGAGGTCACGAGCTTCTTCATGCGGCTCCCCGGCGGGAGCGGGCGCCCGACGCTGGCTTCTGACAATGGAGGCTCGCTCTCCGGCAGGCTTGGCGGATGATCGAACGAATGGTCGTCGCTGAGTAACGACCGGAGGCTGACGCCGGCGTTTCTTTCGGCCGGGATGCCGGGCGCGCGGATCAGGCGCTTGCCGGAGCGCCGCCCGCCCGCGCCTCGAGCGCCGGGTAGCGCGCGCCCAGGGTCACGCCGCGGGTGGCGTTGAGCACCATCAGCGCCGCCCACAGGCCGTGGTTGCCGAAGGCGGGCAGCAGGATGGCGATCGCGGCTGCGTAGATCGAGACCGAGAGGAGTGCTGCGTTGCGCATCGCGCGGGTCTCGGTGGCGCCGATGAAGATGCCGTCGAGCATCCAGGCGGCGATGCCGATCACCGGTGCCGCGGCGATCCATGGCAGGTAGTCGCGGGCCTCGGCGCGCACGTCGGGGGCGGTGGCCATGAGGTCGACGAGCATCGGCCCGGCGAAGAGGAAGACCGCCGCGAGCACGAGCGACGCGCCGGCGCCCCACTCCGAGGTCATGATCGCCGCGCGACGGAGGCCCGCCCGATCGCGGACGCCGAGGGTCTGGCCGACCAGCGCCTCGGCGGCGAAGGCGAAACCGTCGAGGGCGTAGGCGGTTATCGACAGGAATTGAAGCAGGACCTGATTGGCGGCGAGGGTCACGTCGCCGAGGCCGGCGCCGAAGAACATGAAGGCGGTGAAGCTCGACTGGAGCACCACCGAGCGGATGAGGATGTCGCCGTTGACCGCCGCCATGCGCTTGAGGCGGACCGGATCGAAGACCCGCGCCCAGTCGCGCCACTGGTTGCCGGCGAAGGCGCTGCGGCAGAGCCAGAGGCCGAGGGCGAGGCCGGTCCACTCGGCGATCAGCGTCGCCGCGGCGACCCCGCGTATGCCCAGGCCGAGGTGGAGGACGAAGGTGACGCTGAGGACGACGTTGAGGCCGTTCATCGCGAGCTGGAGCACCAGCACCCCGCGGGTGCGCTCCATGGCGATCAGCCAGCCGGTGAGGGCGTAGATGGCGATCGTTGCCGGAGCACCCAGGATGCGGATCGAGAGGTAGGCGCGCGCCAGTGCCTCGACCTCGGCGGAGGCGGGGGCGAGGCGGAAGGCGGCCCAGAAGACGGCGGCCTGTCCGACGACGAAGAAGAGACCGGCGGCGAAGGCGATCATCAGGCCGCGCATGAGGAGCGCGCCGGTCTCGGCGGTCTCGCCGGCGCCGCGGGCCTGGGCGACCATGCCGGTGGTGCCCATGCGCAGGAAGCCGAAGACCCAGTAGAGGGTGGTGAGGATCACCGCGCCGAGGCCGACCGCCCCGATCGGCGCCGCCTGCCCGAGCTGGCCGACGACGGCGGTGTCGACGGCGCCGAGGATCGGGATCGTCGCGTTCGAGATGACGATCGGGACGGCGATGGCGAGCACCCTGCGGTGGGTGAGCGCGGGCGCTTGCATGGCGGGCATCTCAGCGGCGGTCGATGGCAACCGGGAAGCCCTGCCGCACCGAGGCGAGGACGATCGAGGCCGCGAGGGCGCGGTCGACGACCGCCGCGGCCGGGGTGCCGTCGGCATCGGTGCAGGCGACGGCGAGCACCGCCTCGCGGACCACCGGCGGGTCGCCGTCGATGTGGACGGTGACGCTGACCGCGATGTCGCCGAGCGCCACGCCCTCGGCGTGGGCGGCGTAGCGGAGGTCGTTGCAGAGGCAGCCGCCGAGGGCAAAAGCGAGAAGCTCGCCGCCATTGAAGCCGAGGCCCATCCCGCCCGCGGTGCCGACGCCGCGGTCGACGACGAGGGTGTGGCTGCCGGCCCACCCCATCGCCGCTTCGGTGCCGGGGACGTTGCGGAGGTTGACGGTCATCTCAGGCATCGTCGTCGCGCCCGGTCAGGAAGTGGCCGGTCGCCTGCGCGAAGGGCCGGACGCGGTTGTCCTGCCACGCCTCGACGTGGACGGAGGCGAAGCGCCGCCCGGAGCGGTTGACGCGGGCGCGGGCGTAGGCGTCGCGCGGCAGGCCGGTGCGCAGGTAGTCGATGGTCAGGTCGATGGTCTTGGGCAGCGGCGGGAAATTCCCGGCCTCGATCTCTGCCGCCTCCGGGCCGCCACTCTCCATCTGCTCCCAGACCCGGCCCCAGGCGAGTTCCATGATCGCGGCAATCTCGAGGAAGGCGCCGATGGCGCCGCCGTGGAGCGCGGGCAGGGTGGGATTGCCGATCAGCCGTTCCGAGAAGGCGAGGACCGCGGTCAGTTCGTCGCCGCGGCGGTCGAAGCTGACGCCGAGGTAGCGCGCATAGGGCAAGGCCCCGGCCATGCGGGCGAGGGCGGCGTCGCGACGCTGCTTGACGATCTGGACGGGCTCGGGCGGGGTGCGCGCGGCCATCACCGGCGCTCGACGGTGAAGGCGCCGCTGGCCGTGGCCACCGGGTCGTCGGCGGTCTCGGTCCAGGCGACGGCGCGGGTGAAGGCGACGGTCCGGGTCATCCGGTAGCACTCGGCGCGGGCATAGAGCCGCCGGCCGGGTGGCGCGGGGCGCATGTAGTCGATGCGGAGGTCGATCGTCGCCGTCGCCCCGGGCGCGACCGGGTGGGCCATGACGCAGGCGCCGCTGCAGGTGTCGAGGAGGGCCGTCACCACGCCGCCGTGCATGACGCCGCTCTCGGGGTCGCCGACGAAGCGGGCGTCGTAGTCGAGCGCCATCACCGCGAAGGCGTCGCCGAGCGCGACGAAGGCCATGCCGAGGTCGCGGGCATGGGGGATCGCCTCGATGAACTGGCGGGCGATGCGGTCCCGCTGGGCGTGGGCGGGCGTGTGGGGTGTCTCGGGCATGGCGGCAGATGGTCACAATCCCCGCAGCGTTTCAAACGGAAACCCGCCACTCCCCACCGCGTCCCGGGGGCCGCGTCGCGGCGGTGACGTCGCGTCACCTTGACGCGAACGTCAACTTTTCGCCTTGCGCGCGCGGACCCCGCCGCGCACAGTCCGGGCGACCCCAGAGCCAGCGGACGCGACAGCACCTTGAGCGACGAAATCCAGACCATCGGCCAGATGTGCGCCACCTTCGGCGTCACCCCGCGCACCCTCCGCTTCTACGAGGCGAAGGAGCTCCTGAACCCCACCCGCGTCGGGCAGAAGCGGCTCTACACCAAGCGTTGCCGGGCGCGGCTGAAGCTGATCCTGCAGGGCAAACGCTTCGGTTTCGCGCTGGAGGACATCCGCCAGCTCCTCGACCTCTATGACGTCGGCGACCAGGGCACGACGCAGATCGCCCGCACCCTCGCCCTCGCCCTCGAGCGGCTGGAGGCGATGGAAGCGCAGCGGGCCGAGCTCGACGTGGCGATCACCGAGCTTCGCCAGCAGATGAAGTGGTCCGAGCAGATGCTTGCGACCCGCGGCCTCGCCGCCGAATAGGAGACGCCGATGCCGACCTACACCCCGCCGCTCCGCGACATGGCCTTCGTGCTGCACGACGTCCTCGCCGTCGAGAAGAGCGCCGTCCCCGGCTATGCCGACCTCGATCCGGATTCGACCGCCGCCATCCTCGACGAGGCCGGCCGCATCGCCCGCGACGTGATGGCCCCGCTCAACGCGGTCGGCGACCGCGAGGGCTGCCGGCTCGAGAACGGTGTCGTCCGCACGCCGACCGGCTTCCGCGCGGCCTTCGACCTCGTGCGCGAGGGCGGCTGGACGGGGCTCGACTGCGACCCGGCCTACGGCGGCCAGGGGATGCCCTATGTGTTGGCGACGGCGGTCGGTCAGATGACCTCGGCCGCGAACATGGCCTTCAACATGTACCAGGGCCTGACCCACGGCGCCTACTCGGCGATCCATGCCCACGGGTCGGAGGAGCAGAAGGCGACGTACCTGCCGAAGATGGTGACGTGCGAATGGACGGGCACCATGAACCTGACCGAGCCGCACGCGGGCACCGACCTCGGCCTGCTGCGCACGAAGGCCGAGCCGCAGGACGATGGCAGCTACCGCATCACCGGGCAGAAGATCTTCATCTCCGCCGGTGACCACGACATGGCGGAGAACGTCGTCCACCTCGTCCTCGCCAAGATCCCCGGCGGGCCGGCCGGCTCGAAGGGCATCTCGCTCTTCATCGTGCCGAAGTTCCTCGTCAATGGCGATGGCTCGCTCGGCGCCCGCAACCTGCTCTCCGTCGGCAAGCTCGAGGAGAAGATGGGCATCCACGGCAACGCCACCTGCGTGATGAACTACGACGGGGCGACGGGCTTTCTGGTGGGCGAGGCCCACCGCGGCCTGCAGGCGATGTTCACCATGATGAACGAGGCGCGCATCGGCGTCGGCCTGCAGGGCCTCGGCCAGGCCGACGCCGCCTATCAGGCCGCCGCGACCTACGCCCGCGAGCGCCTGCAGGGTCGTGCCGTGCCCGCGCCCGAGCACCCGGACGCCGCCGCCGATCCGCTGATCGTCCACCCCGACGTGCGCCGGGCGCTGATGGACCAGAAGGCCTTCGTCGAGGGCGGCCGCGCCTTCCTGCTCTGGTCGGCGACGCTGATCGACGCGGCCAACGCCGGCGACAAGGCGGCGCTCGGCCTCGTCTCGCTGCTGACGCCGGTGGTGAAGGGCTTTCTCACCGACAAGGGCTTCGAGGGTGCGGTGCAGGCCCAGCAGGTCTTCGGCGGCCACGGCTACATCGAGGACACCGGCGCCAGCCAGTTCGTCCGCGACGCCCGCATCGCGATGATCTACGAGGGCGCCAACGGCATTCAGGCCCTCGATCTCGTCGCGCGGAAACTCGGGCAGGACGGCGGCAAGCCGGTGATGGCCTTCTTCGAGACGGTGAAGGCGTTCATCAAGGAGAACGAAGGCGACGGGCGGCTGAAGGCCGGTTTTCTCGATCCGCTCAAGGCGGCGTCGAAGGACCTGCAGGCGGCGGCGACCTACTTCCTGCAGAACGCGCGCACGCCGAACGCCGTCCTCGCCGGCTCGACGGACTTCCTCCACCTCTTCGGCCACGTCTGTCTCGGCTACCTCTGGGCGCGGATGGCCAAGGCCGCGCTCGGGGGCGGGGACGACTTCCACGCAGCCAAGGTCGCCACGGGGCGTTACTATATGGCCCGGCTGCTCCCGGCGACCGCGCTGCACCTCGCGCGCATCCAGTCCGGAGCCGAACCCGTGATGGCCCTTTCCGAGGAGGCATTCTGATGTCCGAGTACAAGCTCCACTGCTTCGCCCAGTCCGGCAACGCCTACAAGGTTGCGCTGATGCTCGCCCTCAACGACGCCGACTGGGAGGCCGAATGGGCCGACTTCTTCAACGGCGCCGCCCGCAGCCCCGAGCACGTCGAGCGCAACGAGATGGGCGAGTACCCCGTTCTCGAGCATGACGGCCTGATGCTCAGCCAGTCCGGCGTGATCCTCGACTACCTCTCCCAGCGCTTCACCGACTTCGCCCCGAAGTCCGAGGCCGAGCGTCTCGAAGTCCTGCGCTGGACGCTCTGGGACAACCACAAGCTCACGTCCTACATCGCCAGCCTGCGCTTCCTGATGAAGTTCGTCCCCGAGGAAAAGACCGACCAGGGCGTGATCGCCTGGCTCACCGCCCGCTCGGGCAGCGCGCTCAAGGTGCTCGACCGTCACCTCTATTCCAACAAGTGGATCGCCGCCGACCACGTCACCACCGCCGACCTCTCCTGCGTCGGCTACCTCTACTTCGATCACGAGTTCGGCCACGACCTCACCACCTTCCAGAACATCGAGCGCTGGCGCCAGCAGATCGCCGCCCTCCCCGGCTGGAAGCACCCCTACGACCTGATGCCGGGCCATCCGATCCCGGCCGGAGCGCATGCATGAGCGACGCCTACATCTACGACGCCATCCGCACGCCGCGGGGCAAGGGACGGCCGGACGGCGCGCTCCACGAGATGACCTCCGTGCGCCTGTCGGCGGAAACCCTGAACGCGCTCCGCGCCCGTACCGGCACCGCGACGAACGACGTCGAGGACGTGATCTGGGGCAACGTCACCCAGGTCGCCGAACAGGGCGGCTGCCTCGCCCGCTCGGCGGTGCTGCTCTCCGACCTGCCCGAGCATGTCCCCGGCCTGTCGCTGAACCGCTTCTGCGCGAGCGGGCTGGAGGCGGTGAACCTCGCCGCCAACCAGGCCCGGGCCAGCGGCGGCGGCTATGTCGCGGGCGGCGTCGAGATGATGAGCCGGGTGCCGATGGGTTCGGACGGCGCCGCCATCGCGGTCGACCCGGCGCTGGCGTTCAAGACCTACTTCGTCCCGCAGGGGATCAGCGCCGACATCATCGCCACCAAGTTCGGCTTCTCGCGCGACGACGTCGACGCCTACGCCGTCGAATCGCAGAAGCGCGCTGCCGCTGCCTGGGCCGAGGGCCGCTTCGCCCGCTCGGTGGTGCCGGTCTCCGACATCAACGGCCTGCCCCTCCTCGACCACGACGAGCACATGCGCCCGGGGACCGACATGCAGTCGCTCGGCGCGCTCAAGCCCGCGTTCGAGGACATGGGGCGCACCATGCCCGGCTTCGACGCGGTGGCGATCCTGAAGTATCCCGAAATGGAGCGGGTGAACCACGTCCACCACGCCGGCAACTCGTCGGGCATCGTCGATGGCGCCGCGGCGCTCTTGATCGGCGACCGCGACTTCGGCGTCCGCCACGACCTCAAGCCCCGCGCCCGCATCAAGGCGACGGCGAAGATCGGCACCGACCCGACGATCATGCTGACCGGCCCGGTGCCGGTGACGGAGAAGATCCTGGCGCTCGCCGGGATGGACATCCGCGACATCGACCTCTTCGAGGTGAACGAGGCTTTCTCCGCCGTGGTCCTGCGCTTCCTGCAGGCGTTCGGCCTCGACCCGGCCCGGGTCAACGTCAACGGCGGGGCGATCGCCATGGGCCACCCGCTCGGCGCGACCGGTGCGATGATCCTCGGGACCGCGCTCGACGAGCTGGAGCGGTCGGACAAGGAAACCGCCCTCGCCACGCTTTGCGTCGCCAGCGGCATGGGTGCCGCGACAATTCTCGAGCGCGTGTGACAGCCGTGGGGCCGATGCCGGTGGCCGGAGCCGTCGTCCGCCGGCGACGGGCCGGAGCGGGAAGCGACGCCGGAACGGCGCGCCCCCTGGCAGGAAGCAAGCCTTCCCTGCATGGACTTTCACTCCCCGCCGCGCCGCGCGCTGCGGGTGACGCCCGGATCGAGGAGGTCTGACGATGAGCCCGATATTTGCGACTGATGTGGACGCCGACGGCATCGCCACCATCAGCTGGGATCTGCCCGGCCGCTCGATGAACGTCCTCACCGAAGAGGGTATCGCCGAACTCGATGCCGCGATGGACGCCGCCCTCGCCGACCCTGCGGTGAAGGGCATCGTCATCACCTCCGCCAAGCCCGACTTCGCCGGGGGCATGGACCTGAGCCTCCTCGCCACCATGAAGGAGCGCGCCGGGGCCGAACCCGCCCGCGGGCTCTTCGACGGGATCATGGCGATGCACCGCCTGCTCCGGAAGATCGAGCGGGCCGGCATGGACCCGAAGACGCTGAAGGGCGGCAAGCCCGTCGCCTGCGCCCTCCCCGGCCTCTCCGCCGGCATCGGCACCGAGATCGCGCTCGCCTGCCACCGCCGGTTCATCGCCGACACGAGCCGGGCGAAGATCGGCCTGCCGGAGATCCTGATCGGCATCTTTCCCGGCGCCGGCGGCACCACCCGCCTGACGCGGATGATGGGCCCGATGGCGGCCGCGCCGCTCCTTCTCGAAGGCAAGATGCTCAGCCCCGCCGCCGCCAAGGCCGCCGGCCTCGTCGACGAGGTCGTCGCCCCCGATGCGCTCCTCGACGCGGCGACGGCATGGGTCAAGGCCGCCGACCCGGCGGACCTCGCCAAGCCCTGGGACCGCAAGGGCTACAAGATGCCGGGCGGCGCCCCCTATCACCCGGCCGGGTTCATGACCTTCGTCGGCGCCTCGGCGATGGTCCATGGCAAGACCCAGGGCGCCTACCCGGCCGCGCAGGCGATGCTGTCGGCGATCTACGAAGGGGCGCTCGTCGATTTCGACACCGCGCTCCGCATCGAGGCGCGCTGGTTCACGCAGGTCCTGATGAACCCGTCGTCGTCGGCGATGATCCGCAGCCTCTTCCTCAACAAGCAGGCGCTGGAGAAGGGCGCCGTCCGCCCTGCCCTCCCCGACGAGAGCGTGCGGAAACTCGGCATCCTCGGCGCCGGGATGATGGGCGCCGGCATCGCCACCGTTGCCGCGCAGGCCGGCATCGAGGTCGTGCTCCTCGACCGCGACCAGGAGGCCGCAGACCGCGGCCTTGCCCACGCCAGCGCCTACTTCGACGACGGCGTGAAGAAGCGCAAGACCACCCCCGAGAAGCGCGACGCCGCCCTCGCCCGCATCACCGCCACGCCCGACTACGCAGCGCTCGCCGGCTGCGACCTCGTGATCGAGGCGGTGTTCGAGGACCCCGCCGTCAAGGCCGAGGCCACGCAGAAGGCCGAAGCCGCGCTCGGGCCGGAGGCGATCTTCGCCACCAACACCTCGACCCTCCCCGTCGCCGGCCTCGCGAAGGCGAGCCGCGATGCGGCCGCCTTCCTCGGCATCCACTTCTTCTCGCCCGTCGAGAAGATGGCGCTGGTCGAGATCATCCGCGGCCCGGAGACCGCCGACCGCGCCGTCGCCAAGGCGCTCGATTTCGTCCGCCAGATCAGGAAGACGCCGATCGTCGTCAACGACGCGCGCTTCTTCTACGCCAACCGCTGCATCATCCCCTACATCAACGAGGGCGTGCGCATGGTCGCCGAGGGCATCGAGCCGGCGCTGATCGAGAACGCCGCCAAGCAGCTCGGCTTCCCGCTCGGGCCGCTCCAGCTGGTCGACGAGACGTCGATCGACCTCGGCGTCCGGATCGCCAAGGCGACGAAGGCGGCGCTCGGCGACGCCTACCCGGAGAGCCCCTCGGACGGTGTGCTCTTCGCCCTCGCCGACGAGGGGCGGCTCGGGCGCAAGTCGAAGGCCGGCTTCTATGCCTATGACGAAAAAGGCAAACGCGCGGGGTTCTGGCCCGGTCTCGCCGAACGGTGGCCGGTCCGTTCCGACCAGCCGTCGCTGACCGAGGTCCAGCAGCGCCTCGCGATGATCCAGACCCTCGAGGCCGTCCGTGCCCTCGAGGACGGCGTCCTCACCGACATCCGCGAGGGCGACGTCGGCGCCATCCTCGGCTGGGGCTTCATGCCGTGGTCGGGCGGGCCCTTCTCGTGGCTCGACATCCTCGGCACGCCCGAGGCGGTCGCCATCGCCGACCGGCTGGCCGCCGCCCACGGCGACCGCTTCGCCGCGCCGGCGCTGCTCCGCGGCATGGCGGAGAAGGGCGAGAGCTTCTACGGCGGCAGCGCTCCCGCCGAACGGGCCGCTTGAGGAAGGCTCGTCGCTCCGCGGAGATCGTCGGCCGAAAGTCTGTCGCCATGCCCCTCCTCCGGCGTTAACTCCCCTGCAATGGCCCAACCCCTGATCCAGCGCCTTCGGACCCAGCCTCTCGTCCTCCAGTTCCTGATGGCGGGCGCCGCGGTCATGCTCGGGGCGATGCTGGTGATCGGCACCTGGACCACCGCCCGCATCGAGCAGTCGGTGGTCGACAACACCGCCAGCGCCGCCGCCCTCTACCTCGGCAGCTTCGTGGCGCCGATCAGCCAGGAGCTGGCCGCCAACGAGACCCTGTCGGAGCCCGCGATCCGCGCCCTCCGCGAGAGCTTCGCGACGAGCGGCATGGGCCAGCGGATCGTCTCCTTCCGCATCTGGAAGCCCGGCAGCCGCGTCGTCTACGCCACCGACTTCTCGCTCGTCGGCCAGCGCTTCGAGCCGACGCAGGAGCTCAAGGCCGCGTGGTCCGGGCGGGTCAGCGGCAGCTTCGCCACGGCGGCCGAGCGCGACGCCCTGCCCGGCGCCCCGGCCGACACGCCGCTCCTCCACGTCCACGCCCCGCTCCGCGAGGTCTGGTCCGGCCGCATCATCGCCGTCGCCGAATTCTACGAGGTCGCCACCGACCTGCGCCGCGACCTCGCCAACGCCCGGACGATGAGCTGGCTGCTGGTCGCCGGCGTCTTCTTCCTCTCCGGGCTGCTTCTGCTCGGCATCGTCCGCGCCGGCGGCCGCACCATCGCGCGGCAGGAGGCGATGCTGCGCGAGCAGGTCGACGAGAGCCGGCAGATTGCGGCCCAGAACGGCGACCTCCGCCGCCGCGCCATCGGCGCCTCCGCCCGCGCCACCGCCCAGGCCGAGCGCAGCCTGCGCCGGGTCAGCGCCGACCTCCACGACGGCCCGGCCCAGTACGTCGCCCTCGCCGCGATGCGCCTCGACAGCATGGTGCCGGCGACCCCCGCCGGTCAGGCCGAGGCGACGACGATCCGCGGCGCCCTCCAGACCGCCCTTGCCGAGATCCGCACCATCTCGCGCGGCCTGTCGCTTCCCGACCTCGACCGCCTGCGCGTCGACGACATCGTCGCCCGCGCCGTCGACGGCCACCGCCGCCGCACCGACGCGCGCATCGACCTGCGCTACGACGGCCCGGCCGATCCGCCCCTCGACGGCTCGGCGCGGATCTGCCTCTACCGCTTCCTGCAGGAGGGGCTGTCGAACGCCGCTCGCCATGCTCCGGGCGCCCGCGTCGCCGTCGAAGTGACGGCGGGGCCCGAGACGGTGACCGCGCGGGTGCGCGACGACGGCCCCGGCTTCGATCCCGGGGCGCGGGCGCTCCGCGCCGACGGCGGCGAGGGCCTTGCCGGGCTCCGCGACCGGGCGGAGAGCATCGGCGGCGAACTCGACGTCAATACGCGGCCGGGACGCGGGACGACCCTCGTCCTCCGGCTTCCGCTCGCGAAGGGAGAGACCGAATGACCATCCGCGTGGTGCTCGCCGACGACCATCCGATCTTTCGCGAGGGCCTGGTGCGCTCGCTCGAGGAGAGCGGCCGCTTCACCGTCGTCGGCACCGGCGGCAGCGCCGACGAGGCCGTGGCCCTTGCCGCCGAGCACCGGCCCGACCTCGTCCTCCTCGACATCTCGATGCCGGGGAGCGGCATCGAGGCCGCCCGCCGCATCGCCGCCGGGGCCAATCCGCCGCGGATCGCCGTGGTCACCGTTTCCGAGAACGATCAGGACGTGGTCGCGGCCCTGCGCGCCGGGGCGATCGGCTACGTGCTCAAGGGCGTCTCCGCCACCGAACTCGCCGAGGTGCTGACCGGCATCGCCCGCGGCGAGGCCCACGTCTCCCCGGCCCTCGCCGCCCGCCTGCTCAACGAGATCGAGCGCCCGGCCCCGGCCAAGGCCCGCCGCCCGATCGACGACCTCAGCAAGCGCGAGTCCGACATCCTCCGCCGTGTCGCCCGCGGCCTGAGCAACCGCGAGGTCGCCGACGAACTGGCGCTGCAGGAGAAGACGGTCAAGCACTACATGACCTCGATCCTCGAGAAGCTCCACGCCCGCAACCGCGTCGAAGCCGCGCTGATCGCGCGCGACGCCTGGGGCGACCGCTGAGCGGGAGGCGATCGGGGCAAGGATCGGGCGAACGAGCCGACAAAGGCGGGGGCGCCGCGGCTTGCCGTGGCGCCCCCAGGTACGCAAAGACACTCGTTACTCAACCGTGAGGCCGGCGGCTGCGGGAGATGGGAACCGCGACCGCCAGCCCGCACCCCTCAACCGCCGGCGATCCCTTGCAGGCGGTTCCTGTCCTCCGCGGTCGCGGGCCGCTCGACCACGGTGTTTCCGTCCGGGTCCGCCATCCGATAGCGGCCCTCGGCCAGGCTCTCGCTCCAGCCCTCGCGGTAGCGCACGGAAAGCCCGCCCTCGGTGACCTCGAGCAACTCGACCTCCAACTCCGCCGGTAGCGACGCTCCCGCGGTCGCCGCGAGCCCCGAGCGCTGGACGTTCTCGCGGACGCGGTCGAGATCGGCCGGCGTCGCCGCCCGGTCGATGACGGTCTTGCCGGTGGCGTCGTCCATCACGTATCGGCCTGCGCCGATGCTCTCGCGCACCTTGTTCGAATAGAAGACCCGCATCTCCGCGCCGTCGCGCTCGACCCGCACCGCACGGACCGGGCCTGCGCTTCCGCCGGTATCGCCTGCGCCAGCCGAAGCGACGCCAGAGGGAGCCAAGTTTCCGGGCGCCGCCACGCCACTCCTTCCAGTACCATCACCGCCGCGGCTCGCCTGCGCGCGCGACCCGTCCGCACCGTCGTTTCCCGACGCCTGGCCGCCCCGGCCAGCGCGGGAACCCTGCCCCGCAGCGCCGACGGACCCGCGCCCGTCGCGCCGACCGATGCAGCGGCTGCTCCCGAGCCGGCACCCTTGGCGCCGGGCCTGCCGCCGCTCGTCGCGCCGTCACTGCCGTTTGCCGTGTTGCCGTCTGAGTTGCTGCCGCCTGCCGCGCTGCCGACGCCGTTGCTGCCGGATCCATCACTGTCGGTCTTGCCGTTGCCATGGCCGGAGTTACCTCCGCCGCCTTTCGACCGGCCTCCCGAAGAGCCGTCATCCTTGGATTTGCCCGACATGCCCCGTCCCGCGTCACCACGACCCTCGCCCTGGGCGCTTTTGTCGGGGTCCCCGTGACCGGCATCTCCCCAGCCGCCGTGCGGACTGTCGTCGGCCCAGGCCGCACCGAAGAGTTGCACCTCCCGGACGGAAGTACCGGCGATCCCGGACGGCATGGCCGCCAGGATCGCCGCTCCGGCCCAGAGGGCTACCGCGGTTCGCCCGTACCACCGTACTCGCATCAATCGCTCCTCTCGGGCGCCCCGCGACAGGCAATCTAGTGGCGGTAGGGCGCCACGGCATCGGACGAAGGTCCGGCGATCGTCGCGGTCGGCTGCAAAAGGGAAGGCGCCCCGCTGCCCTGCCAAGGCAAGCGAGCGGAAAACCGGCCGACGGCAAAGGGGTTGGCGACGGCGCGGGAGGGCGGCGGCCTGAGAAATTTAAAAGCGGCCTGCATCGCAGGCCGCTCTCTTATTTCCCCCCCAGACTTGGGCTCGCACCAACGGTCGCTTCACTGGCGCCGGTTCGACATCGGTCTCGTTTGTAGTGGACCGCGCTTCCGGAGCACTCCCTAATCGGTGACGGGACATAAGCAGGTTCATGCGCTGAACGCAATGCAGAAATCACCTGAGCGCAACTCTCTCGCTGCAGGATTGCGGAGCCGCGGCGGTTCTCCTACACCTCGCCAACCCCAGCCCGAGGTGTCACCGGCGATGCGTCTGACCAAGTATTTCCTGCCCGTCCTCCGCGAAACTCCGGCCGAGGCGCAGATCGCCAGCCACCGCCTGATGCTGCGCGCCGGCATGATCCGGCAGGCGTCGGCGGGGATCTATTCGTGGCTGCCGCTCGGCTTCAAGGTGCTCTCCCGCATCGAGCAGATCGTCCACGAGGAACAGCAGCGCGCCGGGCACATCCCGCTCCTGATGCCGACGCTCCAGTCCGCCGACCTCTGGCGCGAGAGCGGCCGCTACGACGACTACGGCGCCGAGATGCTGCGCCTCAAGGACCGCCACCAGCGCGACATGCTGTACGGGCCGACCAACGAGGAACTGATCACCGACATCTTCCGCTCGGCCGTGTCGTCCTACAAGGACCTCCCCCTCACCCTCTACCACATCCAGTGGAAGTTCCGCGACGAGGTCCGCCCGCGCTTCGGCGTCATGCGAGGCCGCGAGTTCCTGATGAAGGACGGCTACAACTTCGACCTGACCGTCGAGGACGCCATGCACGCCTACAACCGCCACATGGTCAGCTACATCCGCACCTACGAGCGCATGGGCCTGAAGGCGATCCCGATGAAGGCGGACAGCGGCCCGATCGGCGGCGACAACACCCACGAGTTCCTCGTCCTCGCCCCCACCGGCGAGAGCGCGGTCTTCTACGACCGCGCCGTCACCGACCTCACCCTCGGCGACCGGGCGGTCGACTTCGACGACCGCGCCGCGGTCTCGGAGATCGTCGCCACCTGGACCGCCCCCTACGCCCGCACCGACGAGCGCCACGACCCGGCAGCGTTCGCCACCATCCCCGAGGAGCGCCGCATCGAGGGTCGCGGCATCGAGGTCGGCCAGATCTTCTTCTTCGGCACCAAGTATTCCGAGCCGATGAAGGCCGTCGTCGTCAACGAGCAGGGCGAGCGCGTGCCCGTGCAGATGGGCAGCCACGGCATCGGCGTCTCGCGCCTCGTCGGCGCGATCATCGAGGCCAGCCACGACGACAAGGGCATCATCTGGCCGGAGGGCGTCACCCCCTTCGGCGCCGGCATCGTCAACCTCCGCCAGGGCGACGCCGCCACCGACGGCGCGTGCGAGAGCCTCTACGCCGCCCTCACCGCCGCCGGCATCGACCCGCTCTACGACGATCGCGACGAGCGGGCGGGGGCGAAGTTCGCGACGATGGACCTCATCGGCCTGCCGTGGCGGATCACCGTCGGCCCCCGCGGCCTCGCCGCCGGCAAGGTCGAACTGACGTCCCGGCGGACCGGCGAGAGCGAGGAGATGTCGCCCGAAGCGGCGGTGGCGCGGCTGAAGGAAATCTACGCGGGCGTCTGAGGCTCACCGCCCGGCCCGGCCGATGCGCCGGCAGAGAAGCCGCAGCAGCGTGACGTTGATCGCCATTCCGACGGCGATCAGCGCCATGCTGCCGGCGAGGCCGACCGTGTCCGACACCAGCCGCAGAAAGAGAAAGCTCCACGGCACGCCGAGGACGACGGCGTAGAGCGCCACGAACGGATCGGGCTCGATCCCGAAGAGCCCCGCGCCCGTGGCCGGGATCAGGCCGAGCGCCAGCCCGCAGGCGATCAGGTAGAGCCAGCCGACCGCCCCGCAGACCCGCCGCATCCCGTCTCTCCCGCCGCTCGCGCGTCAGGCTAGCCGAAGCGCCCCCACCGCGACAGACCCCGCGGGATTGTGGCTTGACCTCGCCAGCGCCCGCCACCACGGTCCGCCGCCCGTATTCCCGCCGAGGTCGCCCCCGTGCCCGCCACCACCCGACCCTTTGCCGCCTTCGAGTGGCTGATCGCCTGGCGCTACCTCCGCGCCCGGCGCAAGGAGGGCGGGATCTCGGTCATCGCCTGGTATGCCCTGCTCGGTGTCATGCTCGGCGTCGCCACCCTCATCGTCGTGCAGGCGGTGATGATCGGCTTCCGCGAGGAGTTCACCGACCGCATCCTCGGCGCCAACGCCCACGTCACCGTCTACTATGCCACCGAGATGGACGCGGACGGCACCCCGAGCCGCCTGATCCCCGACTACGACGACCTCGCCCACCGCCTCGCCGGCGTCGAGGGCGTGACGCGGACGGCGCCCCTGATCCGCGGGCAGGTGATGGCCTCGGCCAACGGCCGCGCTTCCGGCGTCGAGGTCATCGGCTCGCGGCTCTCCGATCTCGAGGCGGTCCCCCTCGTCGTCCACCCGGAGACGGCGGCGGGCTCGCTCGCCGACCTCGACCAGGGCGTCGCCATCGGCAGCGGCGTGGCGCGCGAGCTCGGCGTCGGCATCGGCGACTTCGTCACGCTGGTCTCGCCGGAGGGCATGGACACGCCCTTCGGCACCCAGCCGCGGATCAGTGACTACAAGGTCGTCTACATCTTCGGCGTCGGGCGCTACGACATCGACCGGACGCGGGTCTACATGCCCTTCGACGAGGCGCAGTCCTTCTTCAACCGCGAGAACGCCGCCGACGAGATCGAGGTGATGACCGCCGACCCCGACCGCGTCGAGCGCCTCATCGGGCCGCTGACCGCCGCGGCCGGCCCGCGCGGGCGTGATCTGGACCTGGCGCGACGCCTCCGGCGCCTTCCTCTCGGCGCTCGACGTCGAGCGGCGGGTGATGTTCATCATCCTCAGCCTCGTCGTGCTGATCGCCGCCCTCAACATCATCTCCGGCCTCGTCATGCTGGTGAAGAACAAGGGCCGCGACATCGGCATCCTGCGCACCATGGGCCTGACCCAAGGGTCGATCATGCGGATCTTCTTTCTCTGCGGCTCGCTGATCGGCGTCGTCGGCACGATCGCCGGGGTGATCCTCGGCTGCGCCTTCGCCTACTTCATCCAGGACATCCAGGCGGTGGTCGAATGGTTCGCCGGCGGCTCGGTCTGGAACCCCGAGATCCGCTACCTGACCGAGATCCCCGCCCATCTGCGCTGGCCCGACGTCGCCGCGGTCGTGGCCATGGCGCTCGGCCTCTCCTTCCTCATCACCCTCATTCCCGCCCGCAACGCCGCGCGCCTGAACCCGGTCGAGGCCCTGCGCTATGAGTGAAGCTTCCGTCAGCGACAGTCCCGGGAGCGAAGTCCTCGGGAACGAAGTGCTCGGGCTCGATGCGGTCGAGAAGGTCTACAACCCCGGCACCCCCGGCGCCGTCACCGTGCTGGAAGGTGCTACCCTGTCGCTGGCCGCGGGCGAGGTCGTCGCCCTCGTCGCCCCTTCCGGCGCGGGCAAGTCGACCCTCCTCCACATCGCCGGCCTTCTCGACACGCCGTCGAAGGGCAGCGTTCGCCTGATGGGCAAGGAGGCGACCGGCCTCGGCGACGGCGCGCGCACAAGCGGCCCGGCGCGACACCATCGGCTTCGTCTACCAGTTCCACCACCTGCTCCCCGAGTTCACCGCCCTCGAGAACGTGGCGATGCCGCAGCGCGCCGCGGGCGCCAGCCGGGCGGCCGCCGCGGCGCGGGCGACGGAGCTGCTCGTGTCGGTCGGCCTCGGGCCGCGGCTCGACCACCGCCCGGCCGAACTCTCGGGCGGCGAGCAGCAGCGCGTCGCCTTCGCCCGCGCCCTCGCCAACCGCCCGCGGCTGCTCCTCGCCGACGAGCCGACCGGCAACCTCGATCCCGAAACCTCCTCGCGGGTCTTCGACAACCTGCTCGCGCTGGTCCGCGACACCGGCCTCGCCGCGCTGATCGCCACCCACAACCCGGAGCTTGCCGCCCGCATGGACCGCATCCTCCGCCTCCAGGCCGGCAAGCTTCATCAAGGCTGACCGGCTTGCATCAACGGTCCTCCCGGATGACCGCTCACCTGCCTTCCGACCGAAGCGGGCTCTGCCCGCGAGGCGCGGCCCGACAAGCCGAAGCCTTGCTTCGGCCGGGCCGTTCGCAGGAGCGCGCGAGCGCGGAAGCGAAGGGGGGTGCGACCCACGCGTCGGGTTCCATCCGGGTGCGGCCGCCCCGGTGGACGCGTTTCGCGTCCACCCCCCGGAGGGGCGGACGCGGCCGGATTTTGTCGACGGCCAAAATCCGGCATTGCACCGTTGCCACCGGCAATTGGGTCGGGTGACGGCGGAGCCGGCGAGGCCGTTGGAACGAAGCCTACCCCTTCACACCGGACGAGATCATCACCGCCTCGGTGACCTTGCGCTGGAAGACGAGATAGGCGACCGCCACCGGCAGGGCCGCGAGGATCGCCACGGCCATGATCCGGGCGTAGGCGACGCCGAAGACGTCGTTGACCTGCGTGATCCCGACCGGGATCGTCATCATGTCCTCCGAGGTCACCACGAGGAACGGCCACCAGAAGGCGTTCCACGCCCCGACGAAGGTGATGATCGCCAGCGCCGTGGTGATCCCCCAGTTGAGCGGCAGGTAGACCTTGAAGAGCAGCGTGAACTCGCCGCCGCCGTCGAGGACGACCGCCTCGCGCATCTCCTTCGGCACCGCGTCGAAGAACTGCTTGTAGACGATGATGACCACCGGAACGATCAGCTGCGGCGCGATGATCCCACGCCAGGTGTTGATCCAGCCGAGGTCGTTCATCAGCACGAACTGCGCGACGTAGAGCGCCGGCAGCGGGATCATGTAGCTGCCGAGCACCGCGCCGTAGAGCAGGCCGCGGCCGGGAAAGCGCAGCTGCGATATCGCATAGGCGCACATCATCCCGCAGAGGATCACGATCACGGTGGTGATGACCGCGGTGCCGATCGAGTTGACGTACCACCCGATCAGCTTGGTGTTGAAGAGCGCGCTGACATAGGCCGAGAGCACGAACTGGTCGGGCAGCAGGCCGGGGTTGGCGACGACGCTCTCGTCGGTGCGGAGCGAGGTGACGATCGCCCAGTAGAGCGGGAAGAACCAGATCACCGCGCAGACCAGGGTGACGATGGTCAGGATCCAGTTCTCGATGCGACGGGTCGTGGTCACTTGCGCCCCCTGATCCGGAGCAGCTGGAACTGGAGCACCGAGATCACCGCGATGACGACGACCAGCACCACCGCGATGGCGGCGCCGTAGCCGCCGTTGTTGAGCTGGAAGGCCTCGCGGTACATCATCAGCAGCAGCACGTAGGACGAGTTGAACGGGCCGCCCTGGGTCATCAGGTAGATCTGGTCGAAGAGCTTGAGCTGCACGATGAGCTGCAGCGTCAGCACCAGCGCCGTCACCGGCCAGAGCAGCGGCCAGGTCACCCGCCAGAACCGCTGGCGCGGGGTGGCGCCGTCGAGGGCGGCGGCCTCGTAGAGATCGGTGGGGATGTTGCGGAGGCCGGCGATGAAGAGGAGGACGTTGAAGCCGTTCGTCCACCAGATCGTCGTCACCGCGACCATCGGCATCACCCAGTAGGGGTTCTTGAACACGGCGACCGGCTTGCCGGCGATGAGCGAGATCACCGGCTGGAGCACGCCGTACTGGAAGTCGAGCATCCACAGCCAGATCTCGGTGACGACCGAGACCGGCATGATGTAGGGCAGGAAGAAGGTGATCAGCACCAGCGCCTGCAGGCGCCCCTTCAGCCGGTTGACCATCAGGGCGATCAGCAGCGCGATCACCGTCGTCGGGATCACGGTCAGGACGACGAAGTAGACGTTGTTCTTGACCGAGGTGAAGAACAGCTTGTCCGAGAACAGGCGCGTGTAGTTTTCGAGCCCGATCCATTTCCCGGCGCCGATCAGCGGGGCGTCGGTGAAGCTCATCCGCACCACCGTGATCGCCGGATAGACGAAGAACAGCGCGAAGACGATCACGAAAGGCGCGACGAGCACATAGGCCGCGATCAGGTTCTTGCGTCGGTTGCCGACCATGGCCATGGGCAGGATCGCTCCATCGGAGGTGCCGGCGGCCGGGAGCGGCCGCCGGCGGAAGGCGTCACTTCTTGAGAAGGGGCTGCAGCGCGTCCTTCATCTGCTGCACGGCATCGTCGGGCGACATGAAGCCGTGGGTCGCCGGCGCGATGATGTTGATCGCGGCGTCGTAGACCGGCGAGGCGACGCCGGCGATCTCCGAGCGCGGATCATAGGCGGCGTGCTCGGCGAGCGAGGCATAGGTCGCGTTCGGCTCCATCGCCTTGTACTCGGCGCTGGTCGCGACGGGCATGTAGGCCGGGATATGGCCGGCATCGGCCCAGCGGATGGCGTGCTTCTCCATCCAGCCGATGACTTCCATCACCGCCTTGCGCTTCTCGGGCGTCATGTCCTTGCCGGTCGGGATCGCGAAGGAATGGCTGTCGGCCCAGGTCGCCGGCTGGTCGAGCAGCGTCGGGATCTCGACGGCACCCCACTCGCCGAACGAGCCTTTCGCCTCGAGGTCCTTGAAGGTCGGAACCTCCCAGACGCCGTTCCACATGAAGGCGGCGTTGTTGGCCGAGAACAGGGCGACCGAGGCCGGGTATTCCGCCTGCTCCGGCGTGTAGCCGTTGGTGCGCCAGTCGGTCATCACCTGGATCGCCTTGGCGGCCTTGGCGGCGTTGTCGCCGGGCAGGACCTCGTCGTTCTCGATGAAGGTGCCGCCCTGCTGCTTGAAGAGCGTGTAGAACACCCGCCAGGTGCCGCCGTCGTCGCCGGTGGCGAAGGAAAGCGGCGTCTCGACGCCCTTTTCCTTGAGCAGCTTCAGCGCCGCGTTGAAGTCGTCGAGGTTGTTGAGGCCGGTCAGCTTGCCGTCGGCGTCGAGGTAGGGCGTCCCTTCGAGCAGCTTCTTGTTGTAGTAGAGGACGACCGCATGGATGTCGAAGGGCACGGCATAGAGCTGGCCGTCGCTGGTCGCGGCCTCGATCGCGGCCGGGAAGAAGTCGCTGACCGCGAGGCCGGCGTTGGCCAGGTCATCGGCGGTGATCGGCGACAGCACGCCCTCGTCGAGCGCGATCGGCAGGCGCGAGAGGTGGTAGGTCATCACGTCCGGCCCCTGCCCCACGGC
The DNA here is from genome assembly GCA_963798235.1 of uncultured Alphaproteobacteria bacterium. Lineage (GTDB taxonomy): Bacteria > Pseudomonadota > Alphaproteobacteria > Rhodobacterales > Rhodobacteraceae > Amaricoccus. Next base: position 143,676 of record CAWCSN010000010.1, read on the forward strand.
CGCCGAGGTGCGCACCTTGGTGTAGAAGGGCACGCCCCATTCGAGGGTGGTGGCGTTGATGGTGATGGCGCCCTCGTGCTCCTTGTTGAAGTCGGAGATCAGCGCCTTCATCCGCACGCCGTCGCCGCCGCTCAGGAAGTCCCACCACACGACCTCCTCCGCCGCCCGGGCGTAGCCCGCCACGCAGGTGGCGAGCGCCGTGGCTGCCAGTGCCGCTTTCAGTAACCTTTTCAAGGCCGTTCCTCCTGAGTTTGATTCTTTTTCAGCGTATCCGCTGGCCGTCTTCGGCGAAGACCAGCACCCGCTCGGAGCGGACGCCGGCGGCGACCTTCTGCCCGTCGAGATTCTCGCGATTGCCGCGGCGCTCGAGCACGACCGATGTGCCGGTCGGGGTGCGCGCATGGAGATAGGAGACGCCGCCGAGATCCTCGGCCATCTCGACGGTGAGCGGCAGGGCGCCGGTGACGCCGTCCTCGGCCAGTTCGAGGTGCTCGGGGCGGACGCCGAGGGTGACACGGGTGCCCTCGCCCGGGCGCGCACCTTCGAGGCTGGCGTCGATCGGCGGGCCGTCGATGCCGTCAAGCAGCACCGCGATGCCGGTCGCGGTGGTGCCGGCGACGGTACCGCTCAGGAAGTTCATGCTCGGCGAGCCGATGAAGCCGGCGACGAAGCGGTTGTCCGGGTCGTCGTAGAGCGCCAGCGGCCGCCCCGCCTGCTGCACCACCCCGCCCTTCAGCACGAAGATCCGGTCGGCGAGGGTCATCGCCTCCACCTGATCGTGGGTGACGTAGATCATCGTCGCGCCGATCTGCTTGTGCAGGCGGGCAAGCTCCAGCCGCATCTGCACCCGCAACTCCGCGTCGAGGTTCGACAGCGGCTCGTCGAAGAGAAACACCTTCGGCGCCCGCACGATCGCCCGCCCGATGGCCACGCGCTGACGCTGGCCGCCGGACAGCTGCGCCGGCTTCTTGTCGAGGTGATCCTCCAGCTGGAGGATACGCGCCGCCTCGCCGACCTTGGCCTTGATCTCGGCCTTGGGCCGCCGCGCGAGGCGGAGCGAGAAGGCCATGTTCTCGGCGACGCTGAGGTGCGGATAGAGCGCGTAGGACTGGAAGACCATGGCGACGCCGCGATCGGCGGGCTCGACGCGGGTGACGTCGCGCCCCTCGATCTCGATGCGGCCGGCGGTGGTCTCCTCGAGGCCGGCGATCATGCGCAGCAACGTCGACTTGCCGCAGCCCGACGGGCCGACGAACACGGCGAAGTCGCCGCGCTCGATCGTCATCGAAACGCCCGAGATCACCTTCGTGGTCCCGAAGGACTTCTCGACGCTGTTGAGCGCGACCCCGGACACCGCCTCAGCCCGCCTTCAGCCGGACGACGTGATACGACAGCGGTGGCAGCGACCCGACCACCTTGCCGCCGTCGACCGACAGCCCCTTGCCGTCGCGCGGGGCGATGCGGTCGGGATCGTCGGGCGTGTTCGCCGCGCGCAGGTCGGTGCCGTCGCCGCCGATGACGATGTGCTGCGCCAGCGACAGCTTGTCGTAGCCGGTCACCGGCATGTCGAGGTCCATCGCTTCGGTGAGATGGCGGTTGACGAGGAACACCGTCACCATCCCGTCGCCGTTGTCGACCGCCGTGGCGTCGAGGTAGCTGACGTCGCTCGCCACCTCGCAGTCATAGGTCGGCGCGTCCACCGCGACGGTCAGCGCGGTGCCGCGGCCGTAGAGCGAGGCGTACTGGTAGGGATAGTAGATCGTCGTCTTCCAGGCGTGCCCGCCCTTCTCGGCGCGGATCGGGGCGATGACGTTCACCAGCTGCGCGACGCAGGCGATCTTCACCCGGTCGCTGCGGCGGATGAACTCGTTGAGCAGGCAGCCGATGAACAGCGCATCCTCGAGGTTGTAGTTCTCCTCGAGCAGCGGCGGCGCCTCGGGCCAGTCCCAGGACCGCCACTTCTTCGAGTCTTCCTCGCGGTTGTGATACCAGACGTTCCACTCGTCGAAGCAGATATAGACGTCGTTCTTGGCCCGCTTCTTGGCCTTGACGAAGTCGATGACCCCGCCGATCGCCTGGATATAACGCCCGGTCTCCTCGACCTTGCCGAAGTAGTTGAGGGTGTTGTGGCTGGAATTGCCGAAATACTTGTGCAGCGAGATATAGTCGACGTTCTCGTAGCACTCCTCCAGCACCTCCCGCTCCCACTCGGGGTAGGTCGGCATCGCGTCGTTGGAGCTGCCGCAGACGATCAGCTCGACGTCCTTGCCCAGCGGCTTCATCGCCTTGGCCGTCTCGTTGGCGATCCGGCCGTATTCCTGCGCGACCTTGTGCCCGACCTGCCAGGGCCCATCCATCTCGTTGCCGAGGCACCACATCCGCACGTCGTAAGGCTCCTCGACGCCGTGACTGCGCCGCAGGTCGCTCCACGCCGTGCCACCGGGATGGTTGCAGTACTCGGCAAACGCGCGGGCCGCGTTCAGGTCGCGCGAGCCGAGGTTGACCGCCAGCATCATCTCGATGTCGGCCTTCTTCGCCCACCGGGCGAACTCGTTGATGCCGACCTGGTTGGTCTCCTTCGACCGCCAGGCGAGGTCGAGCCGGACGGGCCGGTCCTCCTTCGGCCCGATGCCGTCCTCCCAGTTGTAGGCGGAGACGAAGTTGCCGCCGGGATAGCGGATCGCCGGGATCTTCAGCGCCTTGACCAGCTCTAGCACGTCCTTGCGAAAGCCGTCCTCGTCGGCCTCCGGGTGGCCGGGCTCGTAGATGCCGGTGTAGATCGCCCGGCCCATGTGCTCGATGAAGGCCGAGTAGAGGCGATCGTCGATGAGCCCGATGCTGAAGTCGCGGTGTACGGTCGCGCGGACTTTCATGCGCGGCGGTCCTTTCTGGTCAAGGCTGTTCTGGAAGCGTGGAAAAGGGGCGCCGGCGGCGTGCGAACCCGTTCGCGACCGGGAAGGCGCCGGGTCATGCCACGTCGCGTGCGTTCGAAGCCATGGATGTGTCCACGTAGACCTCCCCTGCGCCGCGGTGTGTCGAAGATCACCCGCCGGACTCGTTCTGGCTGCGATGCCAGTTGACGGCAGTCTTAACCATCAGCGCCATGACGGACAAATAGAAATCGCGGCATTTCGCATGTCGCCCGCGACATGGCCGCTCCGGCGCAGGCGTCAGCCGGCCTCGGCCTCCAGCAAGGACTGGAGCCGCGGATAGTCGGTCTTGCCCGAGGCCATCACCGGGATCTCCGCCAGGATGCGCAGCTCCGACGGCAGCTGGATCTCGGCGATGCCGTCCATCCGCGCCCGGGCGCGGACGTCGTCGAGGGTCGCGCCGGGATGGGCGACCGCGAGCACCACCTTCTGGCCCTTGCGCGGATCGGGCAGCGCCGCGGCCCCGAGCGGTTCCCCCGGCCAGACCGCCGCGGCAAGCGCCTCGACCGCGGCCAGCGAGACCATCTCGCCGCCGACCTTGGCGAACCGCTTGGACCGCCCGACGATGGCGACATGCCCCTCTCCGCCGATCCGCACGATGTCGCCGGTGTCGTACCAGCCGTCCACCGGCGCCTCGATCCGGCCGGCGCCATCGGCGCGGAGGTAGCCCGCCATGACGTTCGGCCCGCGCACCACCAGCCGCATTCCGTCGATCCCGGGGGCCGGCTCCAGCCGGTGCTCGATGCCCGGCAGCAGGCGCCCGACCGTGCCGTCCCTCTCGTCGCCGAGGTCGTTGAGCGCCATCACCGGCCCGGTCTCGGTCGCGCCGTAGCCCTCGAGGATCGTCGCCCCGAAGCGATCCCGCCAGTCCGCCCGCGTCGTCGCCTTTACCGGCTCGCCGCCCGCGACCACCGCCCGGAGCGAGGCGAAGTGCTCGCGCTCCGCCCGCCGGCCCCAGCCGATCAGGAAGGTGTCGGTGCCGATCAGGATCGTCGCCTCCAGCTTCTTCACCAGTTCCGGGATGACGCGGTAGTGGAGCGGCGACGGGTGCAGCCCGGTGCGGATGCCGGTGACGAGCATCAGCACGATCCCCGCCGTCAGCCCGAAGCTGTGGAACAGCGGCAGCGCCGAGACCGCCCGGTCGGTCGGCCCGATCGGCGCGCGCGCCTGCAACTGCGCGACGTTGGCGAGGAGATTGCCGTGGGTCAGCACCACCCCCTTCGGCGCCCCCTCGGTGCCCGAGGTGAAGAGCACCGCCGCCTCGGTATCCCGCCCGACGTCGCGCGGGCTGAACCGGGCGCGCACGAAGGCGACCAGCTTGTCGAGGCGCCCGATCCCGGCCTTCAGGTCCTCGGTCCACAGGATGGCGAACCCCTCCGCCCGCAGCCCCTCGACGAGGTCGCCGAGCCCGCCCTTCTCGACGAAGGCGCGGCTGGTCAGCACCGTGCTGCTCCCGGCGGTGCGCAGCGCCGAGACGACGGGACCAAGCCCGACGGTCGGATTGAGCATCGCCGGCACACGGCCAGACCGCCAGAACCCGACCAGCACCGCCACCGCCGCAGGCGCGGCCGGCAGCAGCAGCCCGACCCGCTCGCCCGGCGCGAAGCGCGCCCGCAGCGCCCGCTCCAGCGCCGCGCCGGCGAGCGCAAGCTGTCCGTAGGTCAGCGCGTCGCCGGCGATGTCCTCGAAGGCGACGCGGGCCGACCCATACGCCCGGCCCGCCGCGAGGATCGCCTCCGGCAGCGACGCGAACCGGTAGAGCGCTGCAAACCGATCCGCCTCGCTCGTGCGGTCTCCCCCGAGTTCCACCCCGATCCCTCCCCCTGTCGGCCGCCCTTCAGGCTTGCCATGACGGAGCACTGTTCCGGGCTCCGCGCCACAAGAAAAGCGCCTACCCCTCCGCCACCGCCTTCAGGTGAACGGCGAAATCCGCGCTCGCCATCAGCCGCCGGCAGCGGTCGAAGCGGTTGATGGCGTAGGCCCAGAAGTCTTCGGCCGGGTTGCCGTTGGCATGCTGGATCAGCCCCCACAGCGTCCACAGCAGGTCGCACATCGCCTTGTAGGCCACGACCCGGCCCCGCTGGGCGGCGCTCGGCGGCCCGCCGAAATAGGCGGCGAGCAGCGCCTCGTCCTGCTCCGGCCCGAACTCGCCCTCGACCGAGAGATCGCCGAGATCCCACAAGGGATCGTTCATCCCGGAATATTCCCAGTCGACGATCCACATCCGCTCCCCGGTATCGAGGAAGTTCTCGCAAAGCGGATCGCAATGGCAGGGCGCCAGCGCCGCCGGATGGGCATCGAGCGCCGCCTGCACCGCTCGCGCGTCCGCCACCGCCGCATGGTAGCCCTCGGGCAGCGTCGCCTTCAGGTCGCCGAGCAGGCGAAGATAGTCCTCGACCATCGCGAAAAGATCGAAGCGGAAGTCGAAAGCCGCGCCGCTCCCGTGCAACGCCCGGAACGCCACCGCCGCCCGCCCCGCCGCACCGGGCTCCCGAAACAGCGCCGGCGTCATCGTCCGCCCCGCAACGTGCCGGGTCAGCATCAGCCCGCGCGCGGCATCGACGAACAGCACCTCCGGCGACACCCCGGCCGCTGCCGCCGCCCGGGCGTTCACCGCCTCGACAGCGCGGTCGATATAAGCCTCGGTCCCCTCGCCCGGAATGCGCAGCACCAGCGTCTCGCCGCCCGCCTCGACCCGGTAGACCCGGTTGGTCAGCCCCCCGAGCCGCTCCACCGCCGCGACCGGGCCGTACCCCGGAATCCCGGCCATCGCGGCCCGCGCCTCGTCCGTCATCCCTCGCCTCCGCTTCCCCTCGGCTCCGCTTCCCCTCGGCCCCGTGACATGACTATGCTCGCCGCACCACCGTCAACCGTGCGCCCCTCAACCCGTGAGGCCCATCCCGTGAGCGATCCCGACAACCTCGACGCCGTCTACGCCGCCACCAGCCCCACCGAGGTCGCCCGCACCTACGACGCCTGGGCCGAGACCTACGACACGGAGATGGCCGCCCTCGGCTACCGCCACCCCACGATCTGCCTCGCGCTCCTCGCCCGCCACCTGCCGGCCGGCGGCCCGGTCCTCGACGCCGGCGTCGGCACCGGCCTGCTCGGCGACTGGCTGCGGATCGCCGGCTACGCCCCGATCGAAGGCGTCGACCTCTCGGCCGGAATGCTCGCCGTCGCCGCCGCCAAGGGCGTCTACGACCGCCTCGCCGAAGGCGACCTGACCGGGCGCCTGCCCTTCGAGGACGCCCGCTTCGCCGGTGCCGTCTGCTCCGGCGTCTTCACCACCGGCCACGTCGGCGCCGAGGGGCTCGACGAACTGCTGCGCGTCATCCGCCCGGACGGCGTGCTGGTGCTCACCGTCAAGGAAGCGACCTGGGAAGGCGGGGTCGCGGCCCGCATCGCCGCCCTCGAAGACGAGAGCCGGGTGGCCACCCTCGACCTGACCCCGTTCTACAGCTCGATGCCCGGCCGCGCCGGCACCGCCCCGAGCCGCGTCGTCGTGCTCCGGCGGCTCTGATCGCGGAAAAATTGTTGACGCCCCAACCCGTCATCGCGACCATCGCCGCAGGGACAGGGGAGCCTCCACGATGATCCGACGCCTTCTTCTCGTCACCACCGCGCTCGCCTGCACCACGGCCCTGTCCTCGCTCGGCGCCAGGGCCGAGGACTCGACCGACCCGATCCGCCTGACGTTGAACGACTGGACCGGCCAGCTCATCACCACCCACATCATGGGCGAGGTGCTGGAAAAGGCCGGGCTCAACGTCGAATACGTCCCGGCCGACTACCTTGCCCAGTTCGCCGGCCTCAAGACCGGCGACCTCGACGTCGCCATGGAGATCTGGGCCACCACCGGCCGCCAGGCGATGGAGGAGGCGACGGCCACCGGCAAGGTCGTCAACCTCGGCGAGACCGGGATGCAGGCGATCGAGGAGTGGTGGTACCCCTCCTACATGACGGAGGTCTGCCCGGGCCTGCCCGACTGGCACGCCCTGCTCGAACCCGATTGCGCCGAAGCCTTCGCGACGCCCGAGACCCTCCCCGACGGCCGCTACCTCGGCGGCCCGGTCACCTGGGGCGGCTTCGACGAGGAGCGCATCGCCGCGCTCGACCTGCCCTTCCAGGTCATCCACGCCGGCACCGACGCCGCGCTCTTCGCCGAACTCAAGTCCGCCTACCAGCGCAAGGACCCGATCCTGCTCTGGATCTACGCGCCGCACTGGGCGCCGATCAAGTACGCGGGCGACTGGGTCGCCTTCCCGCCCTACGAGCCCGCCTGCTACGAGGACCCGGCCTGGGGCGTGAACCCCGACGCCACCCACGACTGCGGCAAGCCGCGCGGCCCGATCTGGAAAGTCGGCTGGGCCGGCCTCGGCGAGAAGTGGCCCCACGCCAAGACCGCCATCGAGGCCTTCACGCTCGACAACGAGGAGATGGGCAAGATGATCGCCGCTGTCGACCTCGACGGCAAGAAGGTCGACGACGTGGTCGCCGCCTGGATGACCGACAACGAGGCGCGCTGGAAACCCTGGATCGGCCAGTAATCCCCGGGCTGCTGGCCCCGAGCCCTCAACCCCGAGGACCACGATGACCGCGGCCGACCTTGGGGTAGACCGGCGAATCGACCCGCGCATCGCCTGCAACGGCCTCTGGAAGCTCTTCGGCCCCGGCGCCGAGGGCTTCCTCGCCCGCAACCCCGACCCGTCCCCGGCGGACCTCGCCACCGCCGGCCTGATCCCGGCGGTCATCGACGCCACCCTCGCGGTGGCGCCCGGCGAGATCTTCGTGATCATGGGCCTCTCCGGCTCGGGCAAGTCGACGCTGGTCCGCTGCCTCTCCCGCCTGATCGAGCCCACCGCCGGCGAAATCCACCTCGACGGCACCGACCTCCGCCGCGTCTCCGACCGCGCGCTGATCGACATCCGCCGCCACCGCATGGGCATGGTCTTCCAGAACTTCGCCCTGCTCCCGCACCTTTCGGTGCTGCGCAACGTCGCCTTCCCGCTCGAGGTCCAGGGCGTCCCCCGCCGCGAGCGCGAGGCGCGCGCCCGCGAGATGATCGCCCTCGTCGGCCTCGAAGGCCGCGAGGGCAACCTCCCGCGCGAACTCTCCGGCGGCCAGCAGCAACGCGTCGGCATCGCCCGCTCGCTCGCCGTCGGCCCCGAGGTCTGGTTCCTCGACGAACCCTTCTCGGCCCTCGACCCGCTGATCCGCCGCGAGATGCAGAACGAGTTCCTCCGCCTGCAGGCGACCCTGCACAAGACCATCGTCTTCATCACCCACGATTTCGACGAGGCCATCCGCCTCGCCGACCGCATCGCCATCATGCGCGACGGGCGCATCGTGCAGCATGGGACCGCCGAGGAGCTGATCCTCGCCCCGGCCGACGGCTACGTCGCCGCCTTCACCCGCGACGCCCCCCGCGCCCGCATCCTCTCCGCCCGCGCCATCATGCGCCCGCTCGACGGCACCGCCACCGCCGGCGCCGTCGAGGCCACCGCCCGCGTCGCCGACTTCGCCCGCGCCGTCGAAGCCTCCCCCGTCCCCCACGCCGTCGTCGAGCACGGCCACCCGATCGGCCAGGTCGGCCGCCCCGAAGTCATGGCCGTCCTGCTGGAGGGCCGGGCATGAACCGGCTGCCGCCGGAGCTCCGGCCCCGAAGCTGCGCTCCTCGGATTTCATACTGGCTTGCTAACCTGGAGAGCAGTCGTTTTCCGCCCACAGGCGGAAAACCAAAAAAGAAACAATGCGCGCACCTGCGCGCTCCTTGTGGCGGCAACGGCCGCCCCGCGGCGCAAGCCGCGGCCTCCGACGCCGCCCGCCCATGACCGCCCTCGCCCTCCCGGCCCCCGCCAGCCCCTGGCCCCGCCGCCTCCTCTGGCTCGCCCTCGTCGCCGCCACCCTCGTCTTCGCCCAGCTCCCCCGCGGCACCCTCACCGGCCTGTGGAAAGAGATCCCGCCATCCCTCCATCTCCCCGTCGCGGCCTGGCTCTCTGCCGCGATGGACTGGCTCGTCGACGACGCCCGCCTCGGCCCGGTCTCCTTCCAGACCCTCACCCGCGGCATCTCCGCCGCCCTCTCGGTTCCCCTGACCGCCGCGACCTCCCTCTTCGCCACCGGCCTCCTCCGCGGCGAAGGCTCCACCGCCGTCCAGCTCCTGCCGCCGCTGCCGTGGTTCGCCGTCCTCATCGCCGCCACCCTCACCGCCCTCCACGCCGGCGGCCGCCGCCTCGCGCTCCTCACCGGCGCAGCACTCCTCGCCATCGCCGTCTTCGGCCAGTGGCAGAGCGCCATGGTCACGCTCGCCTCGATCGTCGTCGCCGTCCCCCTCGGCACCGCCCTCGGCCTCCTCCTCGGCATCGCCGCCTTCCGCCACAAGCGTCTCGACCGCGCCATGGCGCCGATGCTCGACGCCATGCAGACCGTCCCGGTCTTCGCCTACCTTCTCCCCATCCTCGTGCTCTTCGGCTTCAACCCCGTCGCGGCCCTCATCGCCACCGTCATCTACGCCATGCCGCCGATGGTGCGGATCACCCTCCTCGCCCTCCGCGGCGTGCCCCCCGAGATCGTCGAGTTCGGCCGCATGGCCGGCTGCACCCCGCGCCAGCTCACCTGGAAGATCATGCTCCCCGCCGCCCGCGCGCCGCTGATGGTCGGCGTCAACCAGGTGATCATGCTCTCGCTCAACATGGTGATCATCGCCTCGATGATCGGCGCCGGCGGCCTCGGCTACGACGTGCTGACGGCACTCCGTCGCCTCGACATCGGCGCCGGGCTCGAGGCCGGCGTCGCCATCGTCCTCCTCGCCATCGTCCTCGACCGCCTGAGCCAGGCCTTCGCCACCCGTGCCCGCGGCAACGCCCGCCTGCTCCTCGCCGCCGCCGCCTCCGCCCTCGCCCTCTGGGCCGTCGCGCTCGCCTTCCCCGCCATCGCCCGCTACCCCGAGCACCTCGAGCTCTCCACCTCCGCCTTCTGGTCCGGCCTGATCGAGTGGATCAACGTCCGCTTCTTCGACACCTTCGAAGCGATCAAGACCGCCGTCCTCGTCAACGTCCTCGTCCCCGTCCGCAAGGTGCTGACCGCGATCCCGTGGTGGTGGGGCACCCTCCTCGTCACCCTCGCGATGACCCGCATCGGCGGCCCGCGCCGCGGCGCGATCGCCGGCGCCTTCGCCCTCTTCATCGCCTTCACCGGCTACTGGCCGCAGGCGATGGTGACGGTCTACCTCGTCGGCACCTCGGTCGTCATCGCCACCCTGATCGGCCTGCCCATCGGCATCGCCTCCGGCCTCTCACCGCGCACCTGGGCCGTCGTCCAGCCGGCGATCGACACCCTCCAGACGCTGCCGTCCTTCGTCTACCTGATCCCCGTCGTCATGCTTTTCCGTGTCGGCGAGTTCACCGCGCTGATCGCCATCGTGCTCTACGCCCTCGCCCCGGCGATCCGCTACGCCGCCCTCGGCATCCGCGAGATCGACCCGACCCTCGTCGAGGCGACCCGCGCCATGGGCACGACGCCGACCCAGCGCCTGCTCAAGCTCCGCCTGCCCCTCGCGTCGCCCGAGATCCTCCTCGGCATCAACCAGACCATCCTCCTCGCCGTCTCGATGCTGGTGATCACCGCCCTCGTCGGCACCCGTGACCTCGGCCAGGAGGTCTACATCGCCCTGACCCGCGCCAACGTCGGCCAGGGTCTCGTCGCCGGCGCCTGCATCGCAATGCTTGCGATGATCGCCGACCGCATGATGACCGCCGCCGCCACCCGCACACGCAGCCGCCTCGGGCTCGCGAGGCCCGCGCCGGTGGTATGACCAGCCAAAACCTCACCGTCACCGGCGCCGGCCGCCGCTCCCGCGTCCGCATCGGCGGCGGCATTCTCGAACACAGGATCGGCCGCCGCTTCGGCGGCAGCATCCTCATCCGGCGATGGCGCGATCCGACCCCTTACAGCCCCGCGAGACGGGCCTCGGCCGCGCGGAGGATGGCGATCTCCTCCTCCGTGGCTTCCAGCCGGGCGCGCTGCTCGTCGACGACCTCTTCCGGGGCCTTGGCCACGAAGGCGGCGTTGCCGAGCTTGCCGCGCAGGCCGCCGGCCTCCTTGGCGAGCTTGTCGAGCGCCTTCTTCAGCCGTTCGCGCTCGGCGGCGATGTCGATGACCTCGGCGAGGGGCAGGCACAGGCTCGCGCCGTCGACGGCAACGGTGACGGCACCCTTCGGCGCCTCCGCCGCCGTCTCGAACCGCTCGACGCGGGCGAGGCGGGCGACGAGCGCCTGATTGCGGGTCAGCGCCTCCGCGTGGGCCGGGCCGAGATCGAGGGCGATCAGGCTGACGCGCGCCCCGGCGGGGACGTGCATCTGCGAGCGGACCGAGCGGATTTCCTCGATGAGCGCGAAGACCCAGTTCATCTCGGTGTCGGTCGCAGGGTCGATCAGCTCGGCGCCGTAGGACGGCCAGTCGGTGTGGCAGAGAAGCTTCGGCCGCTCGGCGATCTGGCCCCAGAGGGACTCGGTGACGAAGGGCATGAAGGGCTGCATCAGGATCAGGCACTGGTCGAGGACCCAGGCCATCGTCGCCCGGGTCTCGGGCGCGGTGGCGGCGTCGTCGAGGAGCGGCTTCGCCAGCTCGACGTACCAGTCGCAGACCTTGCCCCAGACGAAGGCGTGGAGCGCGTTGGCCGCGTCGTTGAAGCGGTAGGCGGTCAGCGCCGCGTCCAGCGTCTCGCGGGCGCGGCCGGTCTCGCCGACGATCCAGCGGTTTGCGGCGAGGGTGACAGCCGTGGGGTCGAAGGCGGGATCGGGCCGGCAGTCGTTCATCTCGGCGAAGCGCGCGGCGTTCCACAGCTTGGTGCCGAAGTTGCGGTAGCCGGCGATGCGGTCCTTCGACAGCTTGACGTCGCGGCCGAGCGCGGCGAGGGCGGCGAGGGTGAAGCGGACGGCGTCGGCGCCGTACTGGTCGATCAGCTCGATCGGATCGAGGATGTTCCCGAGCGACTTCGACATCTTCTTGCCCTTCTCGTCACGGACGAGGGCGTGGATGTAGACGTCCTTGAAGGGAACCTCGCCGGTCAGTTCCAGCTGCATCATCATCATCCGGGCAACCCAGAAGAAGATGATGTCGAAGCCGGTGACGAGGACGCTGGTCGGGTAGTAGCGCTTGAGCTCCGGCGTATCCTCGGGCCAGCCGAGGGTGCCGATCGGCCAGATGCCGGAGGAGAACCAGGTGTCGAGGACATCGGCATCCCGGCGCAGGGTGACGAAGATCGTCCCCGGCTCCTCGGCGAACTCGCCGGCCTCGTCCGCAGGCTCGCCTTCGAAGCGGACGATGACCCGCTTGCCGACCCGCGAGCGATACCAGTTCTCCGCCTCCTCGCGAACCGCGTCCTCGCCGATGCCGCAGAAGGCGCGCAGCCAGCGGCCGTGCTCCTGGTGGACGGCCTGCTCGCCCGCGGGCGGCGCCGCCTTGGCGCTGTGCAGCGGAGCGCCCTTCTCGTCGAGGTAGTCGCCGTACCAGACCGGGATCTGGTGCCCCCACCACAACTGGCGCGAGATGCACCACGGCTCGATGTTCTCGAGCCAGTGGAAGTAGGTCTTCTCGTGCTGCTCCGGCAGGATGCGCGTGCGGCCGTCGCGGACCGCCGCCAGCGCCGGGATCGCGAGGCGCTTGGCGTCGACGTACCACTGGTCGGTTAGGAAGGGCTCGATCGCGACCCGGGAGCGGTCGCCATGCGGGACGGCGTGCATCTCCTCGTCGATGCCGTCGAGCCAGCCCTGCTCCTCGGCGATCGTGACGATGACGTCGCGGGCCTCGTAGCGGTCGAGCTTGTCGAGTCCGGCGAGGTCGTCGTCGGGGTCGATGCCGGTGCGGAACGCCGGGTCGGCCGAGAGGTCGATGCGGCCGCGGGTATCCATGATGTTGATCGCCGCGAGGTTGGCGCGCTTGCCAACCTCCCAGTCGTTGAAGTCGTGGGCCGGGGTGATCTTGACCGCGCCGGTGCCCTTCGCCGGATCGGCGTAGGCGTCGGCGACGATCGGGATCGAGCGCCCGACCAGCGGCAGGCGGACGGTCTTGCCGACGAGATGGCGGTAGCGCTCGTCGTCGGGGTGGACGGCGATGCCGGTGTCGCCGAGCATCGTCTCCGGCCGCGTCGTCGCGACGACGAGATAATCCCGCGTCTCGTAGGCCGTCGGCTTGCCATCCTCGTCGAAGGCGACCGGGTGCTGGTAGCTCGCGCCCTTCTCCAGCGGATAGCGCAGGCGCCAGAGGTGGCCCTTCGCCTCGACCTGCTCGACTTCGAGATCGGAGATCGCCGTCTCGAAATGCGGGTCCCAGTTGACCAGCCGCTTGCCGCGGTAGATCAGCCCGCGCTCGTAGAACTCGACGAAGGTCTTGAGGACGGCGTCGTGAAAGTTGCCCTCCTCGCCCTTCGGCGCCCCCGGCGCTCCCGACATGGTGAAGGCGTTGCGCGACAGGTCGAAGCTGTCGCCGAGGCGGCGGGACTGTTCGAGGATGGTGCCGCCCGAATGCGCCTTCCACTCCCAGACCTTCGCGACGAAGTCCTCGCGCCCCATGTCGCGGCGCGAGGCATTGCCGGCCTTGGCCAGTTCGCGCTCGACGACCATCTGGGTGGCGATGCCGGCGTGGTCGAGGCCCGGCTGCCACAGGACGTCGAATCCCCGCATCCGGTGCCAGCGCGCGAGGATGTCCATCAGCGTGTGGTTGAACGCGTGGCCCATGTGCAGGCTGCCGGTGACGTTCGGCGGCGGCAGCAGCGTGCAGAACGTCTCCGCACCCGGTTTGGCGTTGGCGCCGGCACGGAAGGCGCCGGCCGCCTCCCAGGCGGCGCTGATCGTGGGCTCGACCGCGGTGGGGTCGAAGGTCTTTTCCATGGGCATGCGCGGTTCCGGAGGCCAAGGCTTCAGCGAACGCTCCCTTTATCCGTCGCGGCCCCGGAGGGAAAGGTCTCGCGCCGCGGTGCGCGGCGCGATATTGCTCCCTCGAGCTACTGGAGTGAGCGGGATGCAGGGGATCGCCATCGTCGCTGTCTTCGCCGCGAGCCTGCTGGCGGGCGGAGTCTTCGGCTTCTTCTACGCCTGGTCGGTCACCGTCATGCGGGGATTGACGGCTGGAGACCCGGTGTCGGCGATCGTGTCGATGAATGCGGTGAACGCGACGATCGTCACGGGCTGGTTCGCGATCCTCTTCTTCGGCTCGCCGATCGCATCGGCGGCGGCGGGGGCGCTGGCCTGGCGGAGCGGAAACGTCCCGACCGCGCTCTGGATGATCGCCGCGGCGGTGCTCTATCTCGCCGGGTGCTTTCTGGTGACGGTGGTGGTCAACGTTCCGATGAACGACGCCCTCGCCCGGATCGACCCCCGGACGATCGGCGATCCCGGCGCGGTGTGGCGCGACTACGTCGGGCCGTGGACCCGGTGGAACCATGTGCGGACTGCGGCCTGCGGACTGGCCTTCCTGGCGACGCTCGTCGGCCTCTGGCAGTGGCACAACGGAGGAACCCGATGATCGAGGCGGACGACAGGCTGGCGGCGGTGCTCGCCGCGATCGACGACGCGAACGTCGCCGATCCGAACAAGGACGCCGGCGGCCGACCGGTCGCGCTCGTCTACGGCGAGCGGATGAGCGCGGAGCTGGCGCGGCTGGTTCCCGAGGCGTCGTCCGCGCTCAGGATCGCCGCCCGTGGCCAGCACGTCGAGCGCTGGAAGCTGAAGCGCGAGGACTATCCCGAGGGCCGCACCGGCTATCTGGCATGGCGGACCGAGCAGGCCAGGCGCCATGCGGCCCGGGTCGACGGGATGATGGCGGCGGCGGGCTACGGCGACGACGAGCGGGCGCGGGTCGCCTCGCTGCTCCGCAAGGAGGGGATCAAGCGCAACCCCGAGATGCAGGCGCTCGAGGACGTGATCTGCTTCGTCTTCCTGCGCTGGTACTTCGCCGACTTCTCCGCCAAGCACCCTGCCGAGGAGATCCTCCGCATCGTCACGAAGACGGCGCGGAAGATGTCGCCCGAGGCCCGCGCCCGGGCGCTCGCCGAATTCGACCTGCCGCCCCACCTGGCCGAGGCGGTGTCGGCGGCCTGACGGCCGCCGTCTGCCTCAGTGGCTCATCTTGCCGTGGTCCATGCCGCCCATGCCGTCCTCTTCTCCCGCCTTGCGCGTCTGGACGTTGAAGACCACCGGCACCGCGCCGGCCTTCTCGAAGACGAGGGTCGCCGGGATATGGTCGCCCTCCTTCCACGGCGCCGTCAGCCCCACGAACATGACATGGAGCCCGCGCGGCGCCAGCGTCACGGTCTCGCCCGGCGGGATCTCGAGGGCCTCGACGGGCAGCATCTTGGTCACACCGGCGGCGTCGGTCTCGGTCGAGTGCACCTCGACCATCGGGAAGTCCGCCTTGATCGCCACCAGCCGATCCGCCTCGGGACCGGCGTTGGTGATGCTGAAGTAGCCGACGCCGGACTTCGCCGTCGCCGCGGTCTCGATGGCATAGGGGTGCCCGATGGTCAGCGCCCCGGCCTTGAACTCGTGCGCGCCGGCGGCGCCACCGAAAAGCGCCGCGGCCAGCGCCACGGCCGTCATGGAAAATCGCATGTCTTCTGGTCCTCGAAGGAGTTGTCCCGGATCGGTCGGTCGTCAGGACAAGCGCGGCGGCGCCCGCGGCTGGCCCGCCGACGGCGGTGCCCCAACCGGAACCGCCGCGACCACCGCCACCCCGCGCGCCGCCCCAACGAAGGACGCGGCCCGCACCAGCGGCGGCGCCGGCAGCAACACCGGGCCGAGCAGCCGGCAGGCATCGCAATGCCGCTCCCCCGCCCCATGCCCATAGCCGTGCCCGCCATCGGCACAGATGTCGTCGAGCGACCCTCCGGCGGCGAGAAAGGCGGCGAGCCCCGGAATCGGACGACGGATCACGCGCCGCTGCAGGCGCAACCGCACCAGCCAGCACCGCCGCCAGCCAGGCGACCAGCGCAACGACGGCGCCCACGCGCGATGAAAGAACCCCCGGCATCCGCCGCTGATACCCCGCCAGAGCCGCCCCGCCAAGCGCGCCTTTCCCCTGCCACAGCGCGTGTCGAGCGTGCCGCGAGCATTGCACTCGCCGACCGCTAGGCGGCTCCCGGTGCCTTTCCCTTGCATTCCCCCGCGGGATCCGTAAAAGGCCGCATCCCTCCGACGGATGTTCACGCGCTGCCTCTCGTACGGGACCGGAGGGACTTTGGGTTCCCGTTTTGAAGCGCGCCGCAAAAGACAGGTGACGGATGGCTCTTTACGAGCATGTCTTCATCGCGCGTCAGGATCTTTCCAACGCGCAGGCCGAGGGGCTCATCGAGCACTTCGGGCAGGTTCTCAAGGACAACGGCGGTGACGTCGTCGCCTTCGAGTACTGGGGCCTGAAGACGATGGCCTACAAGATCAACAAGAACCGCAAGGGGCACTATGCCTACGTGCGCTCCGACGCCCCGGCTCCGGCCGTGCAGGAGATGGAGCGCCTGATGCGGCTCCACGAGGACGTCATGCGCGTCCTGACCATCAAGGTCGAGAAGCACGAGGACGGCCCGTCGGCGGTGCTCCAGGCCCGCAACCAGCGCGACGAGCGCGGGGATCGCGGCGACCGTGACCGTGGCGACCGGGGTGATCGGGGCGACCGCGATCGCGGCCCGCGCCGCCCGCGTCGCGAAGACGAGAACTGAGGGGGATAAGTCATGGCACAGCGTCCGTTTTTCCGCCGCCGCAAGTCCTGCCCGTTCTCCGGCGCCAACGCACCGACGATCGACTACAAGGACGTCAAGCTGCTCCAGCGCTACGTCTCGGAGCGGGGCAAGATCGTCCCCTCGCGCATCACGGCGGTCTCGTCGAAGAAGCAGCGCGAGCTCGCCCAGGCCATCAAGCGGTCGCGCTTCCTCGCGCTTCTGCCTTACGCCGTCCGCTAAGGGAGGACTGACACCATGCAAGTCGTTCTTCTCGAGCGCGTCGCCAAGCTCGGCCAGATGGGCGAAGTCGTCCAGGTCCGCGACGGCTACGCCCGCAACTTCCTCCTGCCCCAGGGCAAGGCGCTGCGCGCCACGGAGTCCAACCTCAAGCGGTTCGAGACCGACCGCGCCCAGCTCGAGGTCCGCAACCTCGAGCTGAAGACGGAAGCCGAAGCCGTCGCCGCCAAGCTCGAAGGCCAGACCTTCGTGGTGATTCGCTCCGCCTCCGACGGCGGCGCGCTCTACGGCTCGGTGACCACCCGCGACATCGCCGACGCGGCGACCGAGGGCGGTTTCTCGGTCGATCGCCGGCAGGTCACGCTCGACCAGCCGATCAAGGAGCTCGGCGTCCACGACGTGACCGTCACCCTCCACCCGGAGGTCGACGCGACCATCGCGATCAACGTCGCGCGGAGCCAGGAAGAGGCGTCGATCCAGGCCTCCGGCAAGACCATCCGCGAACTCCAGGCCGAGGCCGAGGCCGCCCACGAGTTCGACATCCAGGAGCTCTTCGACGACCTCGGCTCCGCCGCCGAGGAAGACGGTCCGCTCCCGACGCGCTGACCCCGGCGCCGGCCCGCCGGCAGCCGCTGCAGTCCAGACACACACGCGCCCCGCGGCTCCTCGCCGCGGGGCGCGCTCGTCTCAACGGGGGGATTGCCCGCGCGCCCGGCTGTGCCTGGGTCAGGGGCTCCCCAGCCAGCACAGCGCCAGCCCGGTCAAGTCCCTGCACGCGCATGAAACCGCCCGCAGGCAGGCGACCGCCAGGCGACCCCGCCTCCCTCACAACGTGATCAGCTGCGCCGCCGACCGCCGCCGCTTGTCCATCCGCCACGTCAGCCAGGCGACGACCACCCACGAGCCGTGGAAGGCGACGCCGCAGAGCACCACGATCCACCCCGGCAGCGGCCCGACCGCCGCCCGGCTCACGAAGGTCGTCCAGCTGCCCGCCGGCACCGGATGGATCGCGAGCTTGCCGTAGTAGGCGATCGCCTGGATCACGAGGATATAGGCGTAGTTCGAGCGCAGCCGCCGCCCGATCGCCCGCCAGTAGCCGACGTGGAACCGCGGCCGGGCATAGTCCCCGGCGAGCAGGGTGTTCCACTTGCCGTCCATGCGGATGCCCTCGCCGCGCAGCATCGGCCCGTAAACCTCGGTTTCGATCAGCCGGCAGCGCGCCCGCCAGACGGTGAAGTAGCGATAGCGCCGCAACTCGAGCAGCAGGAAGACCGTGACCAGCATCCCGACCAGGATCAGCGGCAACGGCGAGGCGTAGGGCCCGCTGAAGGTCAGCGACATGGCGAGGCCGGTCGTCACCACCGCCCAGTTCGTCGTCTGGTCGAGCCGGGTCCGCCACACCGTCGAGCGATAGACCTCGCCGCGGTAGAGATGGGCGAGCATCCCGAGCTCCCCGGCGTCAAGCGTGGTGCCCGGCGCGTCGCCCCCGGGGTTCAGCAGCAAGCTCTCGTCCATGGCGAACCTCCCGGGCGCGCGTGCCGTTTTCCACGACTATGCGCGCGCCCGACGCCGGCGCCAAGCCGGCCGCTCGCCACGAGTGTCCCCGTTATCCCTGTTATCCACAGTCAGACAGGCGAGACGCCCGCCTCAGCGTGGCGCTATAAGAAGCCCGCAGGGAGAGACTCATGGCCGATGGCACAACGGCGGCACTCGACGCCGACACCGGGACGTTGCCCCACAACATCGAGGCGGAGCAGGCGCTGCTCGGGGCGCTGCTCGTCAACAACGACGTCTACGACCGCGTCGCGGCCATCGTCCAGGCGGGGCACTTCTTCGACCCGGTCCACGCCCGCATCTTCGAGGTCGCCGGCGAGCGCATCCGCCGCAACGCCCTCGCCACCCCGGTGACGATCAAGGCGTTCTTCGAGGACGACACCGGCCTCCGCGAACTCGGCGGCCCCGCCTACCTCGCCCGCCTCGCCGGTGCCGCGATCTCGCTCTTCGCCGCCCGCGACTACGCCCAGCTGATCTACGACCTCGCCATCCGCCGCGACCTGATCCTCATCGGCCAGGAGATCGCCGGCAAGGCGGCGCGCATGGAAGTCGACAGCGAGCCCCGCGACCAGATCGTCGAGGCGGAACAGGCGCTCTACCAGCTCGGCGAGCAGGGCAAGGTCGACAAGGGCTTCCAGTCCTTCCGCTCGGCGGTCATCGACGCCGTGCAGGTGGCCAACGCCGCCTACCTCCGCGAGGGCGGCCTCGCCGGCCTCTCCACCGGCCTCGTCGACCTCGACAAGCGCCTCGGCGGCCTCCACCCCTCGGACCTCCTGATCCTCGCCGGCCGCCCGTCGATGGGCAAGACCTCGCTCGCCACCAACATCGCCTTCAACATCGCCAAGGCCTACAAGAAGGGCACCAAGCCCGACGGCAGCGAAGGCGCGATCGAGGGCGGCGTCATCGGCTTCTTCAGCCTCGAGATGTCCTCCGAGCAGCTCGCCGCCCGCATCCTTTCCGAAGCCTCGCGCATCCCCTCGCACCAGATCCGCCACGGCGACATGACCGAGGAGGAGATGCGCCGCTTCATCGAGGCGGCCAAGACGCTGGAAACCTGCCCGCTCTTCATCGACGACACCCCCGCCCTGCCGATCTCGACCATCGCCGCCCGCGCCCGCCGCCTCAAGCGCCAGCACGGGCTCGACGCCCTCGTCATCGACTACCTCCAGCTCGCCCGCCCGGCCTCCTCCCGGTCCGAGGGCCGCGTGCAGGAGGTCTCCGAGATCACCCAGGGGCTCAAGGCGATCGCCAAGGAACTCAACATCCCGGTGATCGCCCTCTCCCAGCTCTCCCGCGCCGTCGAGAGCCGCGAGGACAAGCGCCCCCAGCTCTCCGACCTCCGCGAGTCCGGCTCGATCGAGCAGGACGCCGACGTGGTGATGTTCGTTTTCCGCGAGGAGTACTACAAGGAGCGCGAGAAGCCCGGCGACCACGACATCGAGGCGATGGTCAAGTGGAAGGACGCGATGGGCGCCCTCCACGGCAAGGCCGAGCTGATCATCGGCAAGCAGCGCCACGGCCCCATCGGCACCATCGACCTCGCCTTCGAGGGCGAATTCACCCGATTCTCGAACCTGGTGCGCCCCTACCAGCAGGGCAGCGAGATCGACTTCCGCTGAGTCCCGCCGGCGGTTCTTCCATCGAGCCGCCGGCCGGCGTGCACAGTCATCACTCCCATCGTCACGGCGCCTGCGCCGCTCGACAGCGGCGCGGGTGATCGCGCGCCGCGCGGCCTCTCTCCAGAGACGTCGTCGCTCCGCGCCTCCTAAATCCGTTCGTGAATCACAAACCTTTGACGTCGGCCGACTAGAGCGGGCCCAGCTCACGGGGGAGAAAGCGCTTGTCCGGAGCGCGGCGCGGGTAGCTGACTCTCGCGGGGGATGCCCAAGCGCTGCGATGTCATTCACTGCGTCGGGCAGGGGAGACAGAAATGTGGGCGGTGTCGGTCACGCGGACGGATCTGACGGCGGCGGAACTGCGGGCGGCGCGGCGAAGAGCCGGGATGCGCAGGCGGCGCGGCGGATGCTGGCGATCGCGCTGGTGCTGGAGGGCGTCGGAGCGGAAGACTGCGGCGGAGACCTGCGGGATGGACCGGCAGACGCTGCGGGACTGGGTGCACCGCTACAACGCGGAGGGGCTCGAGGGGCTGGCGAACCGTCGCGGCGCGGTCGCGGCCGCCGCCGGCTCGGCCCCGAGCAGGTGGCCGAACTGGTGGCGTGGCTGGAGGCCGGGCCCGATCCGGCGCCGTCGAGGGGGACGGGGTGGTGCGCTGGCGGCGGCAGGACCTGCGCGCCCGGATCGAGGCGCGCTTCGGGGTGGAGCTGCACGAGCGGACGGTGGGCAAGTACCTGGCGGCGCTCGGCTACCGGCGGCTCTCGGTGCGCCCGCGCCACCCGAAGACGGACCCCGAGGCCCAGGAGGCGTTCAAAAAAGCTTCCGCGAGGCGGTAGCCGCCGCGCTCCCCGAGGCGGCGCGGGCAAGCCGCTCGAGATCTGGTTCCAGGACGAGGCGCGGGTCGGCCAGCAGGGCACGCTCACCCGGGTCTGGGCGCGGCGCGGCACGCGGCCCCGGGCGCCGCGCGACACCCGCTACAAGTGGGCCTACATCTTCGGCGCCGTCTGCCCGGAGCGCGGCGCCGCCGCGGGCCTGGTCATGCCCTTCGCCGACACCGGCGCGATGAACGCCCACCTCGCCGAGATCGCCCGGCACCGTCGCGCCGGGCGCCCACGCCGTGCTCGTCCTCGACGGCGCCGGCTGGCATGGCGGGCATGCGCTCGTCGTGCCGGACAACATCTCGCTCGTCATGCTGCCGCCATACAGCCCGGAGCTCAATCCGGTCGAGAACGTCTGGCAGTATCTCCGGGCCAACTAGCTCGCGATCAGCGTCTTCGACGACTACGACGCCATCGTCGATGCCTATAAGCCGAAACGTCCACCGAAAAACCACTTATACAGTTCATAATCATCGTGTATCTTAACTTTAGAGAGCAGTCGCGTCGCCATCGTCAGCTTTTTGAATTAGACTAGGGGATAATATACGATCATGGCAAGCTTTACTGGAAATTCTTCTTCCGAGCGCATAACGCCGACGTTCGTTTCAGGCAGTGTCGTCAGAAACCCGGCGGGATCTTTGCCCGGCGTTTCCGCTGATATCATTCGCGGCAACGGCGGCGATGACACGATTGACGGCGGCGGCGGAAACAATTCGCTCTACGGCGGCACCGGCTACGACGAAATCCACGGCGGCGCCGGAAACGACTAATCGTCGGCCCAACGGCAGCGAATACGAAACTGGCGTGCTCTACGGCGATGCCGGCAACGACACGTTGGTCGGCGGCGGCGCCGGCCACGAGATGACCGGCGGCTCCGGCAACGACACTATCAGTCGGCAGCATTTTTGACGGGGTCCTCGAGAGCGCCAATGGCGGCATCGACACCGTGATCCAGGAAGAGGACCAGCTGGTCGACCAGGGCTTCGATGGCCTCGCGGCGAATGTCGAGAACCTGATCCTCGGCAGATTTTCGGTGACGGTCCCTTTGTCGTCTTCGGCACCGGCAACGGTCTCGACAACCTGATCACCGGCAACGCCTCCAGCAACCAGCTTTTCGGGCTCAGCGGCGATGACACGATCAACGGCGGCGGGGGTAACGATAGGATTTATGGCGGCACCGGCTACGACGAAATCCACGGCGGCGCCGGCAACGACTACATCGTCGGCCTCGACGGGGACGAGTACGAGTATGGCTGGCTCTACGGCGACGCCGGCAACGACACGCTGGTCGACGGCGGCACCGGCCCCGACATGACCGGCGGCACGGCAACGACAATTACCACGTCGACAGCATCGTCGACACGGTGTTCGAGAGCGCCAGCGGCGGTACCGACCTGGTCAGTTCCACGATCACCTGGACACTCGGCGCTAACGTCGAGAATCTGCGTCCTGTCCGGCGCCGCCGCCACGAACGGCAACGGGCAACGGAGCTGGCCAACGGGATCGCCGGCAACGGCGCGGCCAAGTGCTGTAACGGCCTCGCCGGCGCGGATGTCCTGTTCGGCGATGCCGGCAACGAGCGCTGCGCGGCGGCGCCGGCAACGATACGACTCCGGCGCCGTTGGCGCCGACACGCTCATACGGCGGCGCCAACGACGACACCTTCAGCTTCGACAAGTTCTCGTTCTCCACGCCGGGATCGCGTGACGTGATCCGCGCCGGCGACGGCGCCATCGCCTTCGAGGGGGCCGGCGCGACGTCCGGCGACCGGATCGACCTCGCCGGGATCGACGCCGTCACCGGCGGCGGCGACCAGGCCTTCCAGTTCGGCACCGGCACCGGCAGCGGCCACCTGTGGCTGACCACTTCCGGCAGCAACACGATCGTCAACGGCAACATCGACGGCGACGCCGCCATCGAGTTCCAGGTCGTCATCGAGGATGGCGCCGTCGCAGCCTCGGCCTACACCGCAGCCGACTTCATCCTCTGACCCTCCCCGTCGCCGCCCGCTGGTTCCACCAGAGGGCGGCGAGTCAGCCGAGGCAACGTCGAGGAACGGGCATCACAGGCGAAGAGACGTCGCCGAGCAGGCTCGTGTAACCACCGCCTGCTAGGGCGCAGAAACGCGCGCGCTCCGCGCTCCCTACGAGCAGCGCTCGGGCTGGCAACGGAACGCCTCCGCCGGTCGCAATCCGGAAAAAGGACCGGGCCTCTCAGGCCCTGCCCCCGCGTTAACCTTCGCCCATGCACCGCAAACACGTGCATGAGTTGTGCATGCTTTGTGCATGCGATGTGCATGCCGCTTTTCCCCGTTAACCCTTGAACGGAAAGCGATTCCCCACCACGGGGCTCGCTTCGCCTCCCGTCCTACCCGCAGGAAGCCGACACCGGCTTCTGCTCGACGCCAGCCACCGGGGCGGCGGGATCCTCCGGCAGCCCCTCGCGGATCTCGATCTCGATCGTACGCGGGTCGACGTCCCCAAAGCGCGCGGTAAGCCGGAGCCAGGCGTCGGCGAGCGTCCCGCCTCCGGCCTCAGGCGCAGGCTGATCGCCCTGTCGCAGCCCGAGGGCAGCGTGCAGCGGTAGGTGACCGCGGCGGCCCTCCGCATGAAATCGACGACGGTAACCTGACCCATTCCCATCCCTCTCCCCGCATCTTGGCTCCCGCTCTACCCCTCGCCGGGTGATCCACTCGTGAGCCGACCGCGAAGACCACTGTGAAAAGAAACCCGAGTTAGTGAACGAAGGACAGAAAGACGAGGCCAAAGCCCCAAGGCCGGAACGCGTCAAAGCGGCCGTTTCTCCAAAAAACCCCCAACAATACCAGACAGATGGCGCGCCGCA
>CAWCSN010000011.1:0-32597 GCA_963798235.1 uncultured Alphaproteobacteria bacterium
CCGCGGGCTCGTACTGCATCGCCACAGCGCCGGAACCGAGCTCCTGCTGGCTCACGAGTTTCAGGGCGACGGGTTTCGCCAGCCCCGCGAAAAGCGTCGGCCCGTGACCGGCCACCCGCGGATGCACGACGAACTCGTACTCGTCGATCAACCCCATCTCCGCCAGCGCCATCGGAAGCGTCACGCCTCCCGTGAACAGGCCCGCGCCGGGCAGCCTTTTCAGGTCCCGGACCGCACTCTCCAGATCGCCGCGCACGATTTCCGTGTTCCAGTCCGCCCGCTTCAGAGTGTTCGACACGACGTACTTCTTCGCCGCGTCGATCGTCACGGCGAACGGCTTCATCCACTCGGCCATCCAGTCGGGCCGCTTTCCGGTCTCCGCGACCGGCCGCCACGCCGCCTCCATCATCTCGTAGGTCACCCGGCCGAAGAGCAGGGCGTCGGCTCGTGCGATATTCTCGGCCGCGTGCCGATGCAGCGCCTCATCGGGGACGATCGCGCGATGATCGCAGCACCCGTCGAGCGTGACGTTGATCGAATACCGAAGCGGTCGCATCGCCGCAGCCTGCCACGCCCGGCTCCACATTGAAAGTTCAGACCCGGACCCGCGTCACCGGCCGGCGGTATGCCACTCCGCGAAGCCGCTCGCCGGCATCGGCCGGCCGAAGTGCCAGCCCTGGCCATAGTCGCACCCCCAGCCGGCGAGCAGGGCGCGCTCCTCGTCGGTCTCGATCCCCTCGGCGACGACCCGGTAACCGAGGTCACGGCCCATCTGCACGATGTTCGACACCAGCCGCCCGCCCAGCGTCCCCTCCTCCACGCCGCGGATGAGGCTCTGGTCGATCTTCAGCGTGTGCGCCGACAGCCGGGTCAGGTAGCTCATGTTCGAATAGCCCGACCCGAAGTCGTCGATCGCGATCGAAAACCCGAGGCTGCGCAACGCCGCCAGCCGGTCGAGGATCAGCCCGCCCCGCGCCGCCTGCACCCCTTCGGTCACCTCGAGTTCGACCCGCGCGCGGTCGAGCTTGCGCATCGTGCAGCAGAACAGCAGGTACTCGACGAAGTCCGGTTCCTCGAGGTTCTTCGGCGAGACGTTGATCGCCACCGCGACATCCAGCCCCTCGTGCTTCCAGATCGCCGCCTGCCGCGTCGCCGCGTCGATCACCCAGCGCGTCATCGGCGTCACCAGCGCCGTGGTCTCGGCCAGCGCCACGAACTCGCCCGGCGACACCGGCCCGAACTGCGGATGCGTCCAGCGCAGCAGCGCTTCCGCGCTGTCACAGGCCCCCGACCCCAGCCCGACCTTGGGCTGGTAATGCAATTCGAGCTGCCCCTCGGTCGACAGCGCCGTCTTCAGATCCGACAGGAGCTTGAAGGCGCGGCGATGCGCGTCGTCGCTCTTGCGGTCGAACCACGCCCAGTACCGGGCCTTGCTCCGGCTGTCCTGTGCCGCCGCCAGCGCCGCCCGCAGGTCCTCGGCCGGGCTGCCCCCGACGATGCCGAGGCCCTTGAGCCCGATGCCGATGCGGGTGTCGATCGGCACGTCGTCGCACTGGATCGGCTCGCGGAACCCGGCGATGATCCGGTCGATCATCGCCGGCGCATCGGGCTCCGTCCGCCCGGGCAGGCGAAAGACGAAGCTCAGCAGGTTGACGTGATAGATCGCCGTCCCCGGCCCGAGAATCTCCCGCAGCCGCTCGGCACCCGCGCGGAGGAAAGCCTCCGACCGCGCATGACCGAACACCCGCAGGATCTCGTTGAACGCCTGCGCGTCGGCGAGCGTCACCAGCACCAGCGTCGCCTTCGCCAGCCCCCAGTGCATCGCGTCGGCGCCGTACTGCCGGCGATTCGGAAGAAGCGTGATCGGATCGAGTCGCGGCGGCTCCGGCCGACGCTCCTCCGGCATCCACGGCCGCAATGCTGCCAGCCCCATGAGCCCCCTCGATCCCTGTTCCCCTGGAGTCACGAGGACCCCTCCCACAGGAACCGCAATCGCAGAGCCACGATAATATCGGGTAAACGCCGCCCCGCTACCGGTTAAGAAACCGCGGCGCGGCGGGCCGACCTCACCCCCCGCCAGCCACCCGGGCCTGATCGGCCGCACTCGCCAGCTCCGCATCCTCGATGTCCGCCCGCGACGCCACCCGCGTCGTCTCGCCCTTGGGCGGAGATTGGGGCGGGGTCGGCGGCGGCGGCACCGGCTCGGGCTCCGGCTCGACGGCCGCGGCCGTCGGACCGGCACCGATGATCAGCGGCAGCATCGCCGAGTCGGAGAGCCGGGAATCCTCCGCATGGGACGGCGTTCTCCAGTCGAGCGTGTCGAAGGCGCCGCAATTGGTGCAGACCGGCGCCCAGGTGGCATTGACGTGGTTGCAATTCG
The DNA here is from genome assembly GCA_963798235.1 of uncultured Alphaproteobacteria bacterium. GTDB lineage: Bacteria > Pseudomonadota > Alphaproteobacteria > Rhodobacterales > Rhodobacteraceae > Amaricoccus. The sequence goes on from CAWCSN010000011.1 coordinate 2,381, forward strand.
TGCACACCCACTGCGGCCCGCGCGAGGCGCCGAGCGCCTTCGCGAGCCAGCCGCGCACCACCTCCTCCGATTCGCCCGTCCCGCGCTCGATCGCCGCCATCAGCGCCAGGCTCCGCGTCGTCGGCTCGGCCACCGCCAGGTCGCCGAGGGCCTTGCGCGCGCCGGGGAAATCCTCGGCGGCAAGGGCAAGCTCGGCCTCGAGCATGCGGCTCTCGCTGCTCCCCGGATTGGCCGCGATCAGCGTCGCGAACCGCTTGCGCCGCGCCGCCGGCGTCTCCTCGGGCTCGATCGCCGCAAAGGCCGACGCGAGTTCGGGGTTCGGATGCGCCGCCCAGACGGTCGTCAGGATCTTGGTCGCCTTGCGCTTCTGCCCCCGCTCCGCCTGCACCCGCGCCGCCAGCGTAGCCGCGGGCACCAGCGTCGGCGCCAGCTTGTTCGCCTGCAGCGCCGCCTCGCCGCCCCGCGCAGTGTCCCCCGAGGCGAGCGCCGCCCGGGCATCGGCCAGCGACAGCACCGCGTCACGGCGGACACCGACGTCCCGCGGCAGCATCCGGGCGTGAACAGACGCCGTCAGTGTCTCCCGCGCCCCGGACCAGTCCTCGGCCTTGGTCTGGAGATCGAAGAGGGTGCGCAGCATCAGTTCGTTGTCGGGCTTCAGCGCGACGGCCTTCTTGGCCAGCGCCATGGCCGCGTCGGTGTCGCCCTCCTCGAGCTTCAGCCGCATCAGCCCCTGGATGCCGAGCGGCCGCGTGCGGTCGTCGGGCAACAGCGCCTTGTAGGCTTCGAAGGCTTGCGCCCGGTCGCCGCTATTCTCGGCAGCCTGCGCGGACAGCAGTCCCGTCAGGTCGCGCCGCGCCAGCAGCCGGTCGGCCCGCTGCGCCTTCTTCGTCGCCGTGCGCGGATCGCCGGCCGCGAGGGCCAGCAGCCCATCGGACAGCGCGTCGTAGCCGCGCCGCTCACGGCCCCGGGAAAAGTGGCGGCTGATGGCCGTCTCGTCCCCGAGCAGGAAGCGCATCACCGCAACAAGGAGACCGAGGAGCTTGAGAAGCAGCAGCCCGGCAACGACGAGGAGGACGATGCCGATCATGAAGCCGATCGGCGACACGAAGAACTCGCGGGTGCCGAAGGCGATCTTGACCTCGCCCGGGGTCTCGATGATCCAGGACAGTCCGAAGACCAGCGCCGCGGCAACGGCGAGAAAGACGACGATCTTTACGAGCGACCAGAGCATCCCGCGCCTCCCTCAATTCGTCTTGGCGAGCGAGGCATCGAGCGTGCCCAGCCCGTCGATCGCCGCCGCCCGCTTCTTCACCGCCGCGAGCCAGTCGCTCATCGCGGCCGCCGCCTCGGTCGGAAGCTGCTGCGATTCCGCGAGCACGCCGTCGAGATCATCCTGGCGCAGCTTGTCCTCCATCCGCGACAGCACCGCGTCGGTCCCCTGCCCGTCCTCGGGCGTCAGCGACCGGCTCGAAACCTGGGCCTCCATGAAGGCTTTCGCCCGCGCCACCACGCCACTCTCTTCACCGGCCGTGGCCATGATGCTCGCCCGCAGGGCCGCATGCGCCGCGTCGGGATAGGTTTCACGCAGCGACGTCAGCGTCGCCACGCCGGTGTCCGCCGCGGAGGCGAGCCCTTCCGGTGGGGCGCCATTGCTGGGGAGACCCGCCAGCGGCTCCGCAAAGGGCTGGCCGCCCTCGATCGCCGAGTGGATCCGCGCCAGATCGGCAGCGATGCCGGCAACGTTCACATCGGTCTCCGCCTTCTGCTGGATCTCGGCGACCTTGGCCTGCGCCGCGTCGACCTCGCGCGTGGCCCGGGCTTCGATGAAGTCGATGCGCGAACCGAAGCCGGTGATGGAATCGCGCACCGCCCCCATCTCGTCGCGCAGCGCCTGCACCTGCCCGGCATAAGTATCGATGCGGCTCAGGGCATCATCGGAAAGCTGTCCGGCCGTCCCGGCGATCTGGTCCTTGAGCTGGGTGAGCTCGGTCGTCTGGCCCTGCAGCGACGCATCGAGCTGCGCCAGCTTCTGGTTGACCCCCGTCAGGTCGACCTGCCCGGCCGCCTCGCGTGCCGCCGCGATATCGGCGGTCAGCTTCGTCTCCACCGCCCCGACCGCCGTGGCGATCCGCGCGTCGAGGTCGCTGGCCGCAGGCTGCGCCGCCAGACGGCTCTCGACGTCACCGAAGCCGCTGTCCACCCGCTGCTGGAGCGCCGCGATCTCTGCCTCCGCAGCCGACTGGCCCGGCGTCAGCCACTGCGCCACCGGTGCCATCCCCGACGGAAGCGCCGGCGCGATCTTCGGCGCCGCCCAGATTCCGAGCCCCGCGCCCGCAAGCAGCAGCACCAGCGCCGCGAGCAGCTTCGAGGCGAAGGACCAGCCGGCCTCCTCCTCGTGGAATTCCTCGTGAGGCTCCTCGGCCACCGGCGCGACCGGTTCGGCCACCGTCGCGAAGGTCGGCTCGGGCTCGGGCTGTGGCTCGGGCTCCGGCTCGGGATCGAATTCAGGCGGCAGGACCACCGCCTCCGCCTCTACGGGCGCCGGCTCCTCGTCCAGACGACCCGCCTCGGAGGAAGCCTCCCCCGAAACTTCCGCCACGGAATAGGACGGCTCTGCAGCCTCCGGATCGGCCGCCTCCGGATCGGCCGCCGACTCCGGCGGAACGATCCCCGGGTCCCAGGGCTCGGACGGTGCCGAAGGCGCCGAACTCGGCGGGAGAGATCGACTCCGAGGCTACCGGCGATTCCGGCGGCGTCGCCTCCGCGGGCGCGCTCGGTGCCCCGGCAGCGTCATCACCTTGGTGAGTCTCGGATTTCTTTCTCGCCATGCTCCGTCCCCGCCGCCCCATTGCAGTGCAAAAGATACTAGGCCAAGCCTTTGGGCGGAACAAGCGGCCGCCGGCCGCCCGCGGCCGGCGCCAACGTCGCACGGTCCTCAGACCTCCGCCAGCGCCGACAGCATCCCCGCCCGCCCCGGCGCCGCCGCCACGATCCGCCGCCCGAAGCCGAGCCCGCCAAGCCCCGCATCCGCCGCCGCGCTCAGCGACACCGCCGTCACCCGCCCGAGCGGCCAGCCCTCGTCGCGCGCCTGCGCCGCAAACAGCCGCGCCGACCGCGGCGAGAACAGCGTCACCGCCGCGCCACCGCCTGCCCCCAACAACGCCGCCGCCGCCCCATCGATCCGCAGCGGTGCCTGCTCGTAGATCTCCGCCGCCCGCGCCGGCACCCCGGCCGCCGCCAGCAGCCCGACGAGATCCCCCGCCGCCTGCCGCCCGCGCACGTGCAGGAAGTCCCCGGCCCCCGGCCTGTAAGCTGCAGCGACCAGCCGCGCGAGGTCGCCCACGTCCCCATCGGCCGAATGCGCCACGAACCCCGCCCCCCGCGCGGCCGCCGCGGTCATCTCGCCGACGCAGAAGGCCGGGAGCCCGCGCGCGCCGCTCCGCGCCACGAATTCCGCCACCCCGTTCGCCGAACTGAACACCAGCCCCTGCGCCCCGCCAAGGTCGAGCCCCTCCGCCACCGGCGCGATCTCGAAGAGCGGCGCGACCAGCACCGCGAACCGCCCGGGCAGGGCCGCCGCCACCGCCGCCGCGAAGTCCTCGGACTGTCGGCGCGGCCGGGTCAGGATCAGGGTCTCGGGTTCCGCCATCCGCGCCTTCCCGCCGCCCCGGCGTTGCGCGGGACCGGAGGCGGTGTTACCTGCGGCCGGCGCCCGGCACAATCGTGCCGCGCCCCGGAGGGTCTGGTGGACGAGCCCCGCGTCATCCTCGGCATCGAGAGCAGCTGCGACGACACCGCCGCCGCGGTCGTCCGCGCCCGCCCGGGCTCGCCCGTCGGCACGATCCTCGCCTCCGTCGTCGCCGGCCAGGACGCGCTCCACGATCCCTACGGCGGCGTCGTCCCCGAGATCGCCGCCCGCGCCCACGCCGAACGCCTCGACACCGTCACCGCCGCCGCCCTCGACCGCGCCGGCCTCACCCTCGCCGACATCGACGCCATCGCCGTCACCGCCGGCCCCGGCCTCATCGGCGGCGTCCTTGCCGGCGTGATGTTCGCCAAGGGCCTCGCCGCCGGCCGCGGGCTGCCGCTCTGGGGCGTCAACCACCTCGCCGGCCACGCCCTCACCCCGCGGCTCGTCGAGGACATCCCCTTCCCCTACCTCCTCCTCCTCGTCTCCGGCGGCCACTGCCAGTTCCTCGCCGTCGAGGGCCCCGACACCTTCGCCCGCCTCGGCGGCACCATCGACGACGCCCCCGGCGAAGCCTTCGACAAGATCGCGAAGCTCCTCGGCCTCCCGCAACCCGGCGGCCCCGCCGTCGAGGCCGAAGCCGCCGCCGGCGACGCCACCCGCTTCGCCTTCCCCCGCCCGCTTCTCGACCGCCCGGGCTGCGACCTCTCCTTCTCCGGCCTCAAGACCGCCGTCCGCCGCGCCCGCGACCTGACCGCAGCACCCCGGGGCGGCCTGACCCGTGCCGACCGCGCCGACCTCTGCGCCGGCTTCCAGGCCGCGATGGCCGACACCCTCGCCGAAAAGACCCGGCGGGCGTTCCGCGCCTTCGCCGACCGCCACCCCGGCGCCGCACCCGTCCTCGCCGTCGCCGGTGGCGTCGCCGCCAACCGCACCATCCGCACCGCCCTCGCCGCCGTCGCCGACGAGGCCCGCGCCCGCTTCCTCGCCCCGCCCCTCGCGCTTTGCACCGACAACGGCGCGATGATCGCCTGGGCCGCCGCCGAGCGCATGGCCGTCGCCGAACCCGACGGCCTCGCCCTCTCGGCCCGCCCGCGCTGGCCGCTCGACACCAACGCCGCGCCGATGCTCGGCACCGGCCGCAAGGGCGCCAAGGCATGACCGGCGCCCCCATCGAGCACCCCACGGGCGGCCCCATCGGCGTTCTCGGCGCCGGCGCCTTCGGCACCGCCCTCGCCGTCGCCGAGGCCACCGCCGGCCGCGCGGTCCACCTCTGGGGCCGCGACGCCGCCCGGCTCGACGCCGCCCAGACCAACCGCGTCACGGCCGCCCTGCCCGGAGTCCTCCTCCCCGCCGGCCTCACCTGCACCAGCGACCTCGCCAGCCTCGCCGGCACCGAGGTCCTTCTCCTCGTCGTCCCGGCCCAGCAGACCGAGGGCTTCCTCGCCGCCCACGGCGCCGCGCTGCCGCCGGTCCCCCTCGTCCTCTGCGCCAAGGGCATCGACGCCCGCACCCTGCGCCGCCAGACCGAGATCGCCGCGGCCCTCCTCCCCGGCCACCCCCTCGCCGCCCTGACCGGCCCCGGCTTTGCCGGCGAGATCGCCCGCGGCCTGCCGACCGCCCTCACCCTCGCCTGCGCCGACCCGACCCTCGGCCGCGCGCTCCAGCAGGGCCTCGCCACCCCGCGCCTCCGCCTCTACCTGACCGACGACGTCACCGGCGCCGAACTCGGCGGCGCTCTGAAGAACGTCATCGCCATCGCCTGCGGCATCGTCGACGGCGCCCGCCTCGGCGCCTCGGCCCGCGCCGCCCTGATGACCCGCGGCTTCGCCGAGATGACCCGCCTCGCCGTGGCGATGGGCGCCCGCCCCGAGACCCTCGCCGGCCTGTCCGGCCTCGGCGACCTCTCCCTCACCTGCGGCTCGACCCAGTCACGCAACTTCGCCCTCGGCTGCGCCCTCGGCGCCGGCGAGGCCCGGCCCGGCGGAACCGTCGAAGGGGTTGCGACCGCCCGCGCCGCCTGCCAGCTTGGCGCGCGCCACGGCGTCGAGCTCCCGATCGCCGCCGCCGTCGCCGACGTGCTCGAAGGCGCCGCGACGATCGGCGAGGCGATGGACACGCTGCTGGCGCGCCCGCTCACCACCGAATAAGACGGGATCGGCACGACAAGGGAAGAGGCCCTCGATGACCGCGCGGCGTGAGTTTCTCGAAGCCGGCGCGGCCATGGCGGCAACGCTCCTCGGCACAGCCGCCATCGCCCAGGACCCACTCCTGCGCGTCGAGACCGACGCCGATATCGACGCCATCCTGCCCACGGTCGCGCCGTGGCGCTTCACGGGGGCGACGAGCTCCCCGGTCAACCCGCTGGCGATATTCTGAGGAGGCCGCAATGACCTACTGGCTGTTCAAGTCCGAGCCCGAGACCTGGAGCTGGGACGACCAGGTCGCCAGGGGCGCCGCCGGCCAGGAATGGGACGGGGTCCGCAACTTTCAGGCCCGCAACAACATGGTGGCGATGAAGCCGGGCGACCTCGGCTTCTTCTACCACTCCGGCGCCGCCAAGGAGATCGTCGGCGTCGTCGAGGTGATCGCCGAGGCCCACCGCGACTCGACCGCCGACAGCGACCGCTGGAAATGCGTCGACCTCCGCGCCGTCGCTCCCTTCGCGACGCCGGTGACGCTGGAGGCGATCAAGGCCGACGCCCGCCTCGCCGAGATGGTGCTGGTCCGAAACTCCCGCCTCTCGGTCCAGCCGGTCCGCGACACGGAATGGAACATTCTCTGCGCCGAAGGCGGCTACACGGGCTGAACGGGAAAAGAGATCGGGGGGGCCTTCCCCTCAAAGGGCCCCCCCGACCCACACGTGCGGGCGCTGGAACCCCAGGACGCGGAACCTCACGAGCGGCGGGCGCCTTTGACGGCCCCACTTCCGTCGGGGGCGCCGCATCACCGCTGTTGTTGAGGCCCCGCCGACCCGCACGACCCCTCCAGGTACTTGACCTTCTCGGGTGCAAACTCGTGCGATTTCGGTGGAGTGCGACGGTTGAGAGGGGGGCGTTTCTGCCGCGGCCGTCGATGGGATGTGTATGCCTGAACCGGCCCTCCGGGTCAAACCGCAAGTACCGAGAAGTCAACGTGAATCAATGGTTTACGCCCCATTCACCGGGCGGAGACCCCACGGGCCCGGCACGATGCGAACCGCGTCGGAACGCTCCGCAACGCCGATCCGGCCATTGAGGCGAAGATCGACCCGCTCCCGGCCGCAGCCCCGCGTTGGCACTTGCGATCGCCGGCCGCCGTCGCACGTTAATCAGTACGAACTTATGGCTAACGCGCCAGGGAAGACGATGTATTATCAACAGCTTGGGCAGAGTCGCACGCGTGCGACGGGTGTGCAAAGGCACGGCCTCCGGCGCATCGACGACCTCTGGCAGAGGGTGCGTTGCCGGCCATGACCGGCAACGCAAAAGCGCTCAGTAGCGGTAGTGCTCCGGCTTGAACGGCCCTTCCTGCGGCACACCGATATAGTCCGCCTGCTCGGGCTTCAGCTCGGTCAGCTTCACCCCGATCTTGGCCAGATGCAGCCGCGCCACCTTCTCGTCGAGATGCTTCGGCAGCGTATAGACCTTGTTCTCGTACTGATCGCCCCGCGTCCACAGCTCGATCTGCGCCAGCGTCTGGTTGGTGAAGCTCGCCGACATCACGAACGACGGATGCCCGGTGGCGTTGCCGAGGTTCAGCAGCCGACCCTGCGACAGCAGGATCATCCGCGTCCCGTCGGCGAAGTGGATCATGTCCACCTGATCCTTGATGTTCGTCCACTTCAGGTTCTTCAGCTGGGCGACCTGAATCTCGTTGTCGAAGTGACCGATGTTGCCGACGATCGCCATGTCCTTCATCGCCCGCATGTGGTCGAGCGTGATGACGTCCTTGTTGCCCGTGCAGGTAATGAAGATGTCCGCCCGCGCCACGACATCTTCGATCGTCACGACCTCGAACCCGTCCATCGCCGCCTGAAGCGCGCAGATCGGATCGACCTCCGTCACCATCACCCGCGCTCCGGCGCCGCGCAGCGAAGCCGCCGACCCCTTGCCGACGTCCCCGTAGCCGAGCACGAGCGCGGTCTTCCCGGCCATCATCGTGTCGGTGCCGCGACGGATGCCGTCGACCAGCGACTCCTTGCAGCCGTACTTGTTGTCGAACTTCGACTTCGTCACGCTGTCGTTGACGTTGATCGCCGGGAACGGCAGCCGCCCCTTCTCCATCAGCTGGTACAGCCGGTGCACGCCCGTCGTCGTCTCCTCGGAGACGCCCTTGATCGCGTGGCGCTGCTTCACGAACCAGCCGGGCGCGGCCTTCATCCGCTTCTTGATCTGCGCGAAGAAGTACTCCGCCTCCTCGCTGTCGGGGTTCTCGATGAGGTCGGTCTCGCCTTCCTCGACCCGCGCGCCGGTCAGGATGTACATCGTCGCATCGCCGCCGTCGTCGAGGATCATGTTCGCCCCGTCCGCGAAATCGAAGATGCGGTCGGTGTAGGTCCAGTAGTCCTCCAGCGTCTCGCCCTTGATCGCGAACACCGGCACGCCCGTCGCCGCGATCGCCGCCGCCGCATGATCCTGCGTCGAGTAGATATTGCAGGACGCCCAGCGCACGTCGGCGCCGAGGGCGGTCAGGGTCTCGATCAGCACCGCAGTCTGGATCGTCATATGGAGCGACCCGGCGATGCGGGCGCCCTTCAGGGGCCGGCTCTCGCCGAACTCGGCGCGCAGCGCCATGAGCCCCGGCATCTCCGTCTCGGCGATGTCGAGTTCCTTGCGGCCGTAGTCGGCAAGGGCGATATCCCTCACGACGTAGTCCCGCTCTTCGACGACGAAGTCCTTGCCCATCGGTGGCACTCCCGCAACTGTTGTTGGGTGCCGCAGTAGCAGGGGGGGCGCCTCCCGACAACCACCCGAAGCGGCGGAGGGACGGAATGGCGATCTCGCTCGATGCTTCGGCCGCGGCCGCCTCCGACCGGGCGGTGGTCTTCGCCTGCGACGGCCGCTATGCCCCCTACGCCCTCTTCGCGGCCGAGCGCATCGCCGCCCTCCACCCCGACCGCGACTTCGACATCTGCCTCTGCGCCCTCGGCGAGACGCTGGCGGTGCCGCCCGCCCTCGCCCCGCTCAAGCTCCGCGTCTGCCGGATCGAGACCGGCGGCGTCCTCTCCGGCCTGCCCGTCGACGCGCGCCGCACCGAAGCGGTCTACCTCCGGCTCGCCCTCCCCGCCGCCTTCGCCGGCCAGTACCGCCGGCTGCTCTACCTCGACTTCGGACGTCTTCCCGCAGGGCGGCGACTGGCAGGCGCTCCTCGGGTTCGACATAGGCGCCCGGGCAATCGCCGCCGTCCGCGACAACCTCCAGTGGCGCGCACCCCTGCGACGCCCCCTCCAGTTCCGCCGCCTCGGGCTCGGGCCGGCACCCTATTTCAACAGCGGCCTGCTCCTGATCGACGTCGCGGCCTTCAACGCCCAGACGGTGCTCGACCGCTGCCTCGCCCTCGCCGCAGCCCGGCCGGCCGACCTCGTCGGACTGGACCAGGAGCTCCTCAACGCCGTCCTGCACGGCGACTGGGCCGAGATCTCGCCCGCGTGGAACTGGCAATACACCCGCGCCTCGATGCTCTTCGAGGCGATGGAGGGCGCCCACCTCGTCCACTTCATCGGCGGCAAGAAGCCGTGGGGCCACATCGGCGGCCAGCTGCCGCCACGCTTCCGGGAGGCCTACCGGGCCTTCTTCGCCCGCGTCTACCCGGAGCTGCCGCCGATCCCGCGCGACGGCCTCGCGCCGCACAGCAACCGCGGCTATCTCCGGGACGTCCTCGTCCGGCACACGCTGGCGGTGGGCAGCTTCTGCGACTACCTCGACCGCTTCCCGGACGACCGCACGGTACTGAACGCAGGTTGAGGACAAGGACGATGGCCGAGGCAAGGGCGTGGCAGCGGATGCTCTCGGGGCGGCGGCTCGACCTGCTCGACCCCTCCCCCCTCGACGTCGAGATCGAGGACATCGCCCACGGCCTCGCCTTCGTCGCCCGCTGGAACGGCCAGACCCGCGGCGAGCACGCCTATTCCGTCGCCGAGCACTCGCTTCTCGTCGAGGAAATCTTCGCGATGATCGTCCCGCGCTGCGAGACCCGCTGGCGGCTGGCGGCTCTGCTCCACGACGCCCCGGAATACGTGATCGGCGACATGATCTCGCCGGTGAAGGCCGCCGTCGGCCCCGGCTATGCGGCGCTCGACACCCGGCTGGCCCGCGCGGTCCACATCCGCTTCGGCCTGCCGCCCGAGATTCCGAAGGCCGTCAAGGCGCAGATCAAGCGCGCCGACCGGATCTCGGCCTGGCTCGAGGCGGTCCGCATCGCGGGCTTCGGCGAGTTGGAGGCGAATTGGCTGTTCGGAGCGCCCCGGGTTGCCGGCGTCGGCTCACTCGCCCTGCGCCTCCGGCCGCCCTTCGAGACGAAGCGGGCCTTCCTCGACCGGCACGCGGACCTCGCGGCGCGAATGACTGCGGATGGCTCCGGGGTATAGACCCACCGGGCCGCGCGTTCAGGGCAGCTTGGCGGCGGCGAGGATCGGCCCCATCCGGGTGGTCTGGATGATCACGGCGAGGGGGCCTTCATCGGGATCGTCGAAGACGAAGTCCGCCGCCGATTTTCCGTCCCACTGGCCGACGGTCTCCCAGTCGGTGACGACGTTGCGGTAGGTCATCGTCCGACCGGCGTTCTCGCCCGCCCCGATCTCGACCTCCTCCTCGGGAGCGTAGCGGACGACGTGCACGTCTGCAGGCCCGGCACTGCCCCCGATCGGTGCCACATCGATCCGCACCCGGTCGTCCTCGCGGGCGACCGAAAGCGTCGCTTCGGGCCGATGCTGCCCGTAGGCGGCGATCTCGCTGATGATCGCCGCGGCGTCATGGCCCTTGAGCCGATCCTGCCCCTGGACGACCACCTCGGGCGTGAAGATCGTGCGGCTCCGCGCCGCCTTGGCATAGGCCTTCTGCCGCGCGGTATGACGCGGCCTGGCGAAATCGTCCTTCCAGCCGAGGTAGTCCCAGTAGTCGACATGCAGCGCCAGGGCGATCACGTCGTCGCGCTTGGCGATCTCGGCGAAGAGCGCATCCGCCGGCGGACAGGAGGAACAGCCCTGGCTGGTGTAAAGCTCGACCACCACCGTAGACGGCATTGCAGCCGGGGCCGGCACGGCCCCTGACGCCCTGGCCGCGGGCGATGCCGTCGCTGGCGCGGTTGCCTCCGGAGCCGCCTGCGCCCACGCGAGCGTGGGTCCGAGACTGGCTGCGGCGAGCAGGACGGCAAACGGGCGCATGCGATCTTTCGGGGTTCGAGGTTCGCCAGCACTAGACGGGCCGGCGACAGGGAACCAGTCAAGCCTTCGAGAGCGCGGCGCCCGCAGGGGGCACCGCGCAATCCGGTTCAGAAGTCAGGCCGCGGTGGCGAGGTTGCGCAGCACGTACTGAAGCACGCCACCGTGCTCGACGTACTCGATCTCGATCGCGGTATCGATCCGGCACTTGAGGTCGATGGTCTTCACCGTGCCGTCTGCGTAGGTGATCGTGCAGGGCACGATGGAGAGCGGCTTGAGGTCGCCGGCAAGCCCGGAGATCGCGATGACCTCGTCGCCCTTCAGCCCGAGCGTCTTGCGGGTCGCGCCCCCGGTGAACTCGAACGGAATCACCCCCATGCCGACGAGGTTCGAGCGATGGATACGCTCGAAGCTCTCGGCGATCACCGCCTTGACCCCGAGCAGCGCCGTGCCCTTCGCCGCCCAGTCGCGCGACGAGCCGGCGCCGTACTCGATGCCGCCGAAGATCACCAGCGGCACGCCCTCGGCCTGATAGGCCATCGAGGCATCGAAGATCGAGGTCTGCTCGGCATCCGGCCCGAGGGTGTAGCCGCCCTCGACCCCGTCGAGCATCTCGTTCTTGATGCGGATGTTGGCGAAGGTGCCACGCATCATGATCTCGTGGTTGCCGCGGCGCGAGCCGTAGGAGTTGAAATCCTTCGGCGGGATCTGGCGCTCGGTCAGGAACTTGCCCGCCGGGGTCCCGGCCTTGAACGAGCCCGCGGGCGAGATGTGGTCGGTCGTCACCATGTCGCCGAGCAGCGCGAGGACCCGCGCCCCGGATATGTCGGAGATGACCCCCGGCTCCTTCGCCATGCCCTGGAAGTAGGGCGGGTTCTGGATGTAGGTCGAGGTCGGCGGCCAGTTGTAGGTCTCGCTGTCGGTGGTCTCGACGGCCTGCCACTTGCTGTCGCCCTTGAAGACATCAGCGTACTTCGACAGGAAGGCCTCGCGCGTCACCGTACGCTCGACGAGGGCCGAGATTTCCTCGTTGGTCGGCCAGATGTCCTTGAGATAGACGTCCTGCCCGTCCTTGCCGACCCCGATCGGATCGACCGTCAGATCGACGTTGACGTCACCGGCGATGGCGTAGGCCACGACCAGCGGCGGCGAGGCGAGGTAGTTCGCCCGAACGTCCGGCGAGATGCGGCCCTCGAAATTGCGGTTGCCCGAGAGGACGGCGGTCGCCACCAGGTCGTTGTCGGCGATCGCCTTGGAGATCGCCGGATCGCCGAGCGGCCCGGAGTTGCCGATGCAGGTCGTGCAGCCATAGCCGGCGAGGTTGAAGCCGAGGGCGTCGAGGTCCTCCTGCAGGTCTGCCGCCTCGAGATACTCCGAGACGACCTGGCTGCCGGGAGCGAGCGAGGTCTTCACCCAGGGCTTGCGATTGAGGCCGAGCGCCCGAGCCTTGCGGGCGACGAGGCCCGCGCCGATCATCACGTAGGGGTTCGAGGTGTTGGTGCAGGAGGTGATCGCCGCGATCACCACCGAGCCGTCGCGGATGGTGTAATCCGCGCCCTCGACCTTCGCGGTCTTTCGCACCTCCGGCGGGGCGGCGATGGAGGTCGGCACCGCCCTCGGCGGCCATCTCGTCGCCGCCGTGCGAGACGTCGATGCCGCGGTAGTCGGCGACGGTCTGGTAGAACGCATCCGCCGCGAGGCTCAGCGGGCGTGTAGTCCTGCGGCCGCTTCGGACCGGAGATCGCCGGGACGATCTCGCCCATGTCGAGGTGCAGGGTGTCGGTGTAGATCGGATCGTAGTCGGGCCCGCGCCACATGCCGTTGGCCTTGGCGTAGGCTTCGACGAGCGCAATGCGGTCCTCGTCGCGACCGGTGTTGCGCAGGTAGCGCAGCGTCTCGTTGTCGATCGGGAAGAAGCCGCAGGTAGCGCCGTATTCCGGGGCCATGTTGGCGATCGTCGCGCGGTCGGCCAGCGGCAGGTGGTCGAGACCCTCGCCGTAGAACTCGACGAACTTGTTGACCACGCCCTTCTTGCGCAGCATCTGCACGACCTTGAGCACGAGGTCCGTGGCCGTGGTGCCCTCGACCATCCTGCCGGTCATCTTGAAGCCGATCACCTCGGGGATCAGCATCGACACGGGCTGGCCGAGCATCGCCGCCTCGGCCTCGATGCCGCCGACGCCCCAGCCGAGCACCGCCATGCCGTTGACCATCGTCGTGTGGCTGTCGGTGCCGACCAGGGTGTCGGGATAGGCGACGAGCGCGCCGGTGAGGTCCTTGTCGGTCCACACCGTCTGGGCGAGGTACTCGAGGTTGACCTGGTGGCAGATGCCGGTGCCCGGCGGGACCACCCGGAAATTGTCGAAGGCGTTCTGGCCCCACTTGAGGAACTGGTAGCGTTCGATGTTGCGCTGGTACTCGAGATCGACGTTGAGCTGGAAGGCGCGCGGGGTGCCAAACTCGTCGATCATCACCGAATGGTCGATGACGAGATCGACCGGATTCAGCGGGTTGATCTTCTGCGGGTCGCCGCCAAGCGCCTTGATCCCGTCCCGCATTGCGGCAAGGTCGACCACCGCTGGCACGCCGGTGAAGTCCTGCATCAGGACTCGCGCCGGCCGATAGGCGATCTCGCGGGGGTTCTTCCCGCCGGCCTTCGCCCACTCGGCGAAGGCCCGGATGTCGTCCTGCGTCACCGAAACGATCGTCTTCGAAGCGGAGCATGTTCTCCAGAACAACTTTAAGAGATGCCGGCAACAGACTGAAATCACCGAGACCGGCCGCCTCGGCAGCATCGATGGAGTAGTAGGCATAGCTACGCCCGCCGACCTCGAGGGTGCGGCGGGTCTTGGCGGTGTCGGTTCCAACGAAAACGGTCATGGTGCCTCCAAGGCGCGGTCTTCGGACACGGAAATTTACCAAGGTTAAGCCGGATTCGCGAACCCTCGCAAGCGCGGCAAGTCTCGTTTGGCATACCATTGCATACCAAACCGCAGAACAGGATGCAAGCGGCTCGTGCGCCACCCTCGGAAATGGACCCTCGCCAAAGTCCCGAACCCGGGCAATTCCCGCCGCGGATCGACGACGAAACACCCCGCCCGCCTTCCCTCGAGGCCGACGATTCCGCCTTTGTGATCCGGCGGCTGGTGTGTCACGAAACCTTCGCCGACTGTCGCGGCGCCGCGCGCGGCGACAGGGCCGGCACGAGCGGCCCCGCCGCGGAAGGACGAACGATGGACTCCGCCCTCCTCGCCATGGCCGCGCTCGCCGCGACCGCCGCTCGCCGGCGGGCCGATCCACGCCCAGGCGCGGAGCCAGATCCGCGTCGTCGGCTCCTCCACGGTCTTTCCCTATACCCAGGCGGTCGCCGAGCAGTTCGCCGGCCTCACCGGCAACCGCGCCCCGGTGGTGGAGGCGACCGGCACCGGCGGCGGGATGAAAATCTTCTGCGGCGGCATCGGCACGCGCTTCCCCGACGTCACCGGCGCCTCCCGGGCAATGAAGCCCTCCGAGTACGACGACTGCATCGCCCACGGCGTCGGGTCGGTCACCGAGATCCTGCTCGGCTACGACGGCCTCTCGATCGCCCATGCCCGCAGCGCCCCCGACATGGACCTGACCAAGGCCGACCTCTTCCGCGCCCTCGCCGCCGAGGTGGAGGTCGATGGCGCCGTCGTCGCCAATCCCTTCACCCGCTGGAACGCGGTCAATCCGGCCCTGCCCGACATCCCGATCACCGTCTTCGGCCCGCCGCCGACCTCGGGCACCCGCGACGCCTTCGTCGAACTGGTCATGCACGAGGGCTGCGCCGCCTTCCCGGCGATTGCCGCCCTGCCCGAGCCCCGCCACGAGGCGGTCTGCTCGCGGATGCGCCAGGACGGACCGTTCATCGAGGCCGGCGAGAACGACAACATCATCGTCCAGCGCCTGCTCGCCGACCCCTCCGCCCTCGGGATCTTCGGATATTCCTTCCTCTACGAGAACGGCGACCGGCTGAAAGCGGCGGCGGTCGACGGCGTCCTGCCCGACCCCGCCACCATCGCCTCCGGCGCCTACGCGGTGTCGCGGCCGTTGTTTCTCTACGTCAAGAATGCCCATCGCGGCGTCATCCCCGGCCTCGACGACTTCCTGGCCGAGTACGTCTCCGAGGAGGCCCTCGGCCCCGACGGCTACCTGCCCGAGCGCGGCCTGATCGCGCTCGCCCCGGCCGAGCGCGACAAGGTCCGCGCCGACGTCGCCGCCGGCGTGGCGATGAGCCGTCCCGAGTGAGCCGCTGAGCCGCCCCGAGTGAGCCGACGGAGAAAGCCTGCGTGACCGGATACCTGCTCCTCGTCCTCGCCCTCTCGGCCGGTGCTGCCTACCTCGTCGGCGCCCGCACCGCCCGGGGCTTCCGCGACCGCGGTGCCGCCCTGCACTCGCTGCCGAGCTACCACGGCGCCTTCGTCGCGATCACGGTCGGCGTCCCGGCGCTGGCATTGGTGCTGCTTTGGACGTTGCTCCAGGGCAGCGCCATCGACGCGCTGCTCGTCCGCAGCCTGCCCCCCGACCTGACCGCCGGCACCTCACCCTCCGAGGCTCGACCTGCTCCTCGCCGAGATCCACAACGTCGCCGCCGGCCTGATCTTCCGCGAGCCCTCCCCCGCGGTCGCCGCAGCCGCCGCCCGCCTGACGCGCTGGACCCACCTCGCCCACGTCGCCCTCTTCGTCGCGGCGGTCGCGGTGATGCTGCTCTGCCTGTTCTTCGCCCACGCGCGCCTCGCCCCGCGCTTCCGGGCCCGAACCGGCGTCGAGCGCGCGCTCTCGGGCTTCATGATCGTCTGCTCGCTCGTCGCGATCGTCACCACCGCGGGCATCGTCGCCTCACTGCTCTACGAGTCCTCGGCCTTCTTCCGTCTCGTCCCCCCGCAGGAGTTCCTCTTCGGCCTGAAGTGGGAGCCGCAGATCGCCATCCGCCCCGACCAGGTCGCCGGCTCCGGTGCCTTCGGCGCTGTCCCGATCTTCCTCGGCACGCTGCTCATCGCCACCATCGCCATGATCGTCGCCGTGCCGATCGGCCTGCTCACCGCGATCTACCTTGTCGAGTATGCCTCCAGGCCAGTCCGCAATGTCGTCAAGCCACTGCTCGAGATCCTCGCCGGCGTGCCGACCGTCGTCTACGGCTTCTTCGCCGTCCTCGTCGTCGCCCCGGCCTTGCGCCAGGCCGGCGGGCTGGTCGGCATCGGCGTCTCGCCAAACGCCGCGCTGACCGCCGGCGCGGTAATGGGGGTGATGATCATCCCCTTCATCTCCTCGCTCTCCGATGACGCGATCCGCGCGGTGCCGCGCACGCTTCGCGACGCCTCGCTCGCCATGGGCGCGACCGCCGCCGAGACCATGACGCGCGTCCTCCTGCCGGCTGCGCTGCCGGGGATCATGGGCGGTGTCCTCCTCGGCTTCTCGCGCGCCATCGGCGAGACGATGATCGTCGTGATGGCTGCCGGCCTGATCGCGACGATGACGATCAACCCGCTCGAATTCGGTAACCACGGTGACGGTGCAGATCGTCACCCTCCTCGTCGGCGACACCGAATTCGACAGCCCCAAGACTCTCGCCGCCTTCGCCCTCGGCCTCGTCCTCTTCGCCGCGACCCTCGCCCTCAACGTCGTCGCGCTGGCGATCGTCCGCCGCTACCGGGAGCAGTACGAATGACCGTACCTGCCCCCGCCGCCCTTCGCCGGCGCCGCCACCGCGCCGACCGCCGCCTGCGCGCCTTCGGTATCGCCGCTATCGCGCTGGCCCTCGGCCTCCTCGCCATCCTCGTCATCTCGCTCGTCGTCAGCGGCTACAGCGCCTTCACCCAGACCCGCGTCCGCGTCGACTTCCCGGTCTCGCCGGTCCTCGTCGACCCCGCCGATCCGGCCCGCGGCGACTTCCGCGCCGTGACGCGGGAGGGCATCGCCCTTCTGGCCCCGAGCGGAGAGGCCACCCCCGAGGAAATGCGGCTCCTCCAGTCGATCCTGACACGCAACACCGCCTTTCTCGTCCGTGACGCAATCGTCGCCGACCCCGCCGTCATCGGCCACACCCTCACCCTCGCGGTACCCGCCGCCGATCCCCTCGACCAGCTCCACAAGGGTCACATCGACCGCGCGACGCCGCCCGACTTCCGCCGCGTCACCAACGCCCAGATCGCCGCCTTCGACGCCCTTGTCGCTGCGGGACGGGTTTCGCGGCCCTTCAACACCGGCCTCTTCCTCGACCCCGACAGCCGCTTCCCCGAGCTCGCCGGCCTCGCCGGGGCCATATCCGGCTCCTTCTACCTGATGCTGGTCTGCTTCCTCCTGAGCTTCCCGATGGGCATCGCCGCGGCGATCTGGCTCGAGGAATTCGCCCCGAAGAACCGCCTGACCGACTTCGTCGAGGTCAACATCAACAACCTCGCGGCGGTGCCCTCGATCGTCTTCGGCCTGCTCGGGCTCGCGGTCTTCATCCAGACATTCGGTCTCCCGCGCTCGGCGCCGCTGGTCGGCGGCATGGTTCTGTCGCTGATGACCCTGCCGACGATCATCATCGTCACCCGCAACGCCCTCAAGGCGGTGCCGCCGTCGATCCGCGAGGCCGGCTACGGTGTCGGTGCCTCAAAGCACCAGGTCGTGCTCCACCACGTCCTGCCGCTGGCGATGCCCGGCATCCTCACAGGAACGATCATCGGGCTCGCCCACGCCCTCGGCGAGACCGCGCCCCTGCTCCTCATCGGCATGAACGCCTTCATCCCGAGCCATCCCGGTGGGGTCCTCGACGCCTCGACGGCGCTGCCGACGCAGATCTTCATCTGGGCCGACAGCCCCGAGCGCGGGTTCGTGTCGCGGACATCGGCGGCGATCCTCGTGCTGCTCGGCTTTCTCGTCGTGATGAACGGCCTGGCGGTATGGCTTCGCCACAGGCTCGAGCGGACCTGGTAGGAGACCCCCGCGATGCCCCCGACGAACGAGCCGGACGCGGCCAAGGTCTCCGCCCGCGACGTGGCGGTCTTCTACGGCACCAAGCAGGCGCTCTTCGGCGTCAACCTCGACATCCCCGCCAACCGGGTGACGGCGCTGATCGGGCCGTCCGGCTGCGGCAAGTCGACCTTCCTGCGCTGCATCAACCGGATGAACGACACCATCCCGATCTGCCGCGTCACCGGCTCGGTCCTCGTCGACGGCGACGACGTCTACGCGCCCGACGTCGATGTCGTCGAACTCCGCGCCCGCGTCGGCATGGTTTTCCAGAAACCCAACCCCTTCCCGAAGTCGATCTTCGAGAACGTCGCCTACGGCCCGCGCATCCACGGCCTGACCCGGAGCCGCGCCGAGCTCGAGGCGCTGGTCGAGACCTCCCTCCAGCGCGCCGGCCTGTGGAACGAGGTCAAGGACCGCCTGCGCGAACCCGGCACCAGCCTCTCCGGCGGCCAGCAGCAGCGCCTCTGCATCGCGCGGGCGATCGCCACCCGCCCTGAGGTGCTGTTGATGGACGAGCCCGCCTCCGCCCTCGACCCCATCGCGACGGCGGTGATCGAGGCGCTCATCGACGAGCTTCGCGCGGCCTACACGATCGTCATCGTCACCCACTCGATGCAACAGGCGGCAAGGGTCAGCCAGCGAACCGCCTTCTTCCACCTCGGGCGGCTGATCGAGCAGGGAGCGACCGCCGACATCTTCTCGAACCCTCGTGAGAAGCAGACCGAGGATTACATCACCGGGAAGATCGGGTGAATCCGAATCACGCTCATTCTCGTGAACCAACTCGCCTTAGAGGACAAGGGACCGTTTGAAATCCGAAGCGGTTTCCGATGCTCGGAAAACGGGCAATCCCAATCCTCTAAGCGGATTTCCGCCGATTGCCGCATGCCTCTGGATGGCGCGGCAAGTCATTGACATTAATTAGGATTCCATTGCTGGGTCTATCCCGACCGAACCGGTTGAAGAGCACCAAGCCGCATCCCGTTCGAGAAAGTCTTAATGATCTGGGTTGCGGCCATACGAGCCTTTGGGGTTAATGGCCCCGTGATCCCCTTGAACCAGATCACGGGGCCCTGACGACACACCCCACCCCTCAAACGAAGTCGTCTAGGCCTCCGCCAGTAGCGGGTGTTCGTTAAAGCGAACACCCGCTCACTGATTGAAAACCGCGACGGGCAGCCGGCAAACCTGCACCGGGCGAAACCGACTTTGCACGCGATCACACCAACAGACAGACCTTAAACGCAACCACTCGATACTCGTGGAACCCACCCTCGCGCGGCGTTCCACCCTTCAGTGCATTCAGGGTTATCCCAGAAGTGACGTTGCCGAATCAATTGGAATCTCGCCGCGCGCGCTCGGTTGCGTGATGAACTTTCTGGCGTTTTCGGCATCGGGCCTCGTCTTGGCCCGACCAGTCCGGTCCCGCCTCGTCGTTTCCTTCCGTAGAAGCCTGACAGCGCGCGGAAATCCGCCGATCGCATCGCGTTAGGGTTCACCCGATTGACTAAGGCATGGCGGCACCCGCCCAAGCGCTTGTTGCCGATTCGTCACAGGCCAGAAAAAAATTCGGCAACATACCTCAGCTCGCTTCGCTCGCAGCCCGACAGGACAGCTAGGGCGCTCTACCTATGGGATATCAGACGACCATCTTCCCAAACCACGTCTGGCTCGCGCGAATCCCGCGCCACCGTCAGCGCATTCGGAAGATCATTGCCTTCGGCACGGGCAATCGCGGCCTCGTCCGAGACTTCGTATTCGTGCCAGCGTGCAATCAGACGGCGGCGCAGCTCGGCCTCCGGTACTCGTATCAGGAGTGTATGGTCGAAGAATTCAGCCAGTGCGTCCCAGGGCGCACGGTCAAGCAGGAGATAGTTGCCCTCGACGAGAACGATCGGCTGGGCCGCCCCGACGACGCGCGCACCGGCCCGGGCCAGGTCGAGTCGCCGGTCGAAGACCGGAACCAGCACGTCCTCCCCGCCGGCCCGGATTCGCGCGAGGTCGCGGCGCAGGCCGCCGACGTCGAAGGTCATCGGCGCGCCCTTGCGCGCGAGCAGGCCACGCGCGACGAGGACGGCGTTGTCGAGATGGTAGCCGTCCATCGGCACCAGCGCCGCCAGACCGGGCGCCTGCGCCTCCAGCGCGGCCAGCAGTCCCTCGGCGAGCGTCGATTTACCCGCGGCGGGCGGCCCGGCGATGGCGAAGACGAAGCGACCGCGCCCTTGGGCACGGTCGAGGAGGTCGGCGGCGAGTGCCTCGACCTCGGTCACGCGGCGACGGCCTCGCGCGGCGGTTCCTTCGCCCCGGTCATGAAGGCGACCGCGTCCGACATCGTGTAATCCTTCGGATTGACGACGCAGAGCCGCCGCCCGAGCCGGTGGACATGGATGCGGTCCGACACCTCGAAGACGTGCGGCATGTTGTGGCTGATCAGCACGATCGGGATGCCCCGCGAGCGCACGTCCTGGATCAGGTCGAGCACCTTGCGGCTCTCCTTCACGCCCAGCGCCGCCGTCGGCTCGTCGAGGATGATGACCTTCGAGCCGAAGGCCGCCGCCCGCGCCACCGCCACGCCCTGCCGCTGGCCACCGGACAGCGTCTCCACCGCCTGGTGGATGTTCTGGATGGTCAGGAGGCCGAGTTCGCTGAGCTTGGCGCGGGCGAACTTCTCCATCGCCCCCTTGTCGAGCTTGCGGAGATACTTGCCCATGAAGCCGGGAACGCGCAGCTCGCGGCCCATGAACATGTTGTCGGCGATCGAGAGCGCCGGGGAGAGGGCCAGGTTCTGGTAGACGCACTCGATCCCGGATTCCCGCGCTTCCATCGGCGAGGTAAAGGCGATCGGCTTGCCCTCGAGCCGGATCTCGCCCTCGTCGGCGGTGACCGCCCCCGAGATGGCCTTGATCAGGCTCGATTTGCCGGCGCCGTTGTCGCCGATGACCGCGAGGATCTCGCCGGGCATCAGGTCGAAGTCGGCGTTGTCGAGGGCGGTCACGCGCCCGTAGCGCTTGACGAGCCCGCGTGCGGTGAGGATGGGTTCGGCCATTTCGATTACCCCGCTACCTTCCGGATCCACTGGTCGATGGCGACCGCTGCGATGATCAGCACGCCGATGAGGAGATAGGTCCACTGCGGATCGGTCCCGATCAGCCGCAGCCCCAGGCCGAACACGCCGACGATGAGTGCGCCGAACAGCATCCCCAGGATCGACCCGCGTCCGCCGAAGAGCGAGATGCCGCCGATCACAACCGCGGTGATGCTCTCGATATTGGCGAACTGCCCCGCGGTCGGCGAGACCGAGCCGATGCGCCCGATCAGCACCCAGCCGGCAAGCGCGCAGATCAGGCCGCCGAGAACGTAGACCGAGATCAGCGTCTTCTGCACCTGAACGCCGGCGAGCTGGGCCGAGTCGGGATCGTCACCGATCGCGTAGACGTGGCGCCCCCAGGCAGTGTGGGTCAGGACATAGTTGAGTACGATGACGAGCACCACCATGACGATGACACCGTAGGTGAGAACGGCGCCGCCGAATTTGATCTGCTGTCCGAAGAACTGGAGCAGCGGTGCGCTGGTCTCGATGTCCTGCGACCGGATCGTCTCGTTCTTCGAGAAGAGAAAGTTACCGGCGAGGACGATCTGCCACATGCCGAGCGTGACGATGAACGGCGGCAGCTTCACCCGCGCGACGAGGAAGCCGTTGATGAAGCCGACGATCGCGCCGACCGCGAAGCCGCAGAGGACCGAGATCGGCACCGGGATGCCGTAGCGGAAGGTAAACTGTCCCATCACCACCGAGGAGAGCACCATGATCGCGCCGACCGAGAGGTCGATGCCGGCGGTCAGAACCACCAGCGTCTGCGCCGCGCCGACGATGCCGGTGATCGCCACCTGCTGAAGGATCAACGTCAGCGAGAAGGCCGAGAAGAACCGCCCGCCGACGAAGATGGCGAAGAGCGCGATCGAGAGCACGAGCACGATGAGCGGCACCAGGGCCGGGTTCGAGTGCAGGGCGTGCTGTATCCGCTCGAGGAACGGTCTGTGGTGGTGTCGCTCGAAGGAGGCAACGTCACCGGTGCCGGCGATGGCCTTCTCGAACTCCTGCATTCCGGACTTCGTGTCCGCCATTGTCGTCTCCTCCAGGCTCCGGGCTTCTTGGGGGTCGGGCGGCCTCGCGCCGCCCGACCCGGGCCTCTATGCCGTCCGCAGGATGCGGATCAGCCCCAGCACTTGTCCAGACCGTCCTTGGTGTCGATCGACTCGACGCCGTCCACTGGCTTGTCGGTGATCAGGGTGACGCCGGTGTCGGTGAAGTCCTTCCCCTCGGTCGGCGCGGGCAGGGTACCGTCCTTGGCGAACTGGGCGATCGCCTCGATGCCCTTGGAGGCCATCAGCAGCGGGTACTGCTGCGAGGTCGCGCCGATCACGCCTTCCGAGACGTTCTTGACGCCCGGGCAGCCGCCGTCGACGGACACAATCAGCACGTCACTCTCGCGGCCCACCGCCTTCAACGCCTCATAAGCGCCGGCGGCGGCCGGCTCGTTGATGGTGTGGACGACGTTGATCGTCGGGTCCTTCTGGAGGAGGTTCTCCATGGCGGTACGACCGCCCTCCTCGTTGCCGTTGGTGACGTCGTGGCCAACGATCCGCGGATCGTCCTCGTCGCCGATGACGTTCACGTCCTTCGTGTCGATGCCGAACCCGGTCATGAAGCCCTGGTCGCGGAGGACGTCGACCGACGGCTGCGACGGGTTGAGGTCGAGGAAGGCGATGCGCGCGTCCTTGGCGTCATCACCCATCGTCGCCGCAGCCCACTGGCCGATCAGTTCGCCGGCCTTGAAGTTATCGGTGGCGAAGGTCGCGTCGGCCGCGTCGATCGGCGTCAGCGGCGTGTCGAGGGCAATGACGAGCAGGCCGGCGTCGCGGGCCTGCTTGATCGTCGGCACGATCCCCGAGGTGTCGGAGGCGGCTATCAGGATGCCCTTGGCGCCGTCGGCGATGCAGGTCTCGACCGCCTGGACCTGGCTCTCTGTGTCGCCATCGACCCTGCCGGCGTAGGCCTTGAGGGTGATCCCGAGTTCCTTGGCCTTGGCCTCGGCGCCTTCCTTCATCTTGACGAAGAAGGGGTTGGTGTCAGTCTTGGTGATCAGGCAGGCGCTGATGTCCTGGGCGAAGGTCGGGGCCGCGGTCAGCGCCGCGATAGCTACGGCAGCGAGCAGCCCGCCCTTGAGCGTTCCTGAAGTCATTCCGGTAGTCCTCCCAAACAAGTTTATGGCCGAGGCTTCGAGCCGCCGGTTGACAGCATCCTTTCCGATTCCTTCACCTCTGTCAATAATTAAATCACTCTGATTTATTATTGGCAGCTAATCTGACTCTTGGGGAAACACACGCACAAGGTCGAGAATGCGGTCGGAAAGCGATCACGGAACGCGCGACGAAGTCGCGCCTTCGCTCCAGCGCGGCACCAACCAGGCGGGGATGCGTGCTCAGAACGAGCGCCTCGTCCTCAGCCTCGTCCGCCGCCACGGTGCGCTGGCGAAGTCCGAGATCGCGCGGATGACCGGCCTCTCGGTTCAGACCGTCTCGGTGATCATGCGCCACCTCGAGGCCGACCGGCTCCTCCGTCGTGAGGCGCCACAGCGCGGCCGGGTCGGGCAGCCGCTGGTCCCGATGTCGCTGGACCCCGAGGGGGCCTTCTTCATCGGAGCCAAGGTCGGACGGCGCAGCTTCGAGGTGGTGCTCGTCGATTTCGTCGGCAGCGTCCGCCACCGGGCCAGCCATGGCTACCCTTACCCGACCGTCGAGGAGACTGTCCGCGTCATCGGCGCCGAGGTCGCGATCTGCGAGGCCCTGCTCGGCGAGCGCGCCGGCCGCATCGCCGGCGTCGGACTCGCCATGCCCTTCGAGCTGTGGAGCTGGGCCGAGGAGATCGGCGCCCCTGCGCCCGAGATGATCGCCTGGCGCGACTCGGACATCCGCGCCCTGCTCGCCGATCGCCTGCCGTTTCCGGTCTACTTGCAGAACGACGCCACCGCCGCCTGCGGGGCCGAGCTTGCCTTCGGCGACTACGCCGGCCTCGCCGACTTCATCTATTTCTACATCGGCGCCTTCGTCGGCGGGGGTCTGGTGCTCAACGGCGGGCTCTATGCCGGTCGCACCGGCAATGCTGCTGCCCTCGGCTCGATGCCGGTGCCCGACGACCAGGGCGGGACCGTCCAGCTCATCGACCGCGCCTCGGTGGTCCTTCTCGAGCGCCGGCTCCGCGCCGCAGGCTGGCCGGTCGAGGCGCTCTACGACCCCGACGCCGACTGGGACACGTTCGGCGTACATCTCGACGCCTGGATCGCCTCAGCCGCCCGCGGCATCGCCCACGCCGTCGCCGCAGCCGCGGCAATCATCGACTTCGAGGCCGCGATCATCGACGGCGCCGTGCCCGAGCGCGTCCGTGCCCGCATTCTTGCTGCCGTCGCGGAGGAGCTGCGCCGCCTCGACCTCTCCGGCATCGAGCCGCCGCTGCTCCGCGCCGGGAGCATCGGCCCGATCGCCCGCGCACTCGGCGGCGCCAGCCTGCCGCTCTTCGACCGCTACCTTCTCGACCAGCATACCCTCGCCGGCCCCGTGCAACGCCCCAACCCCACGACTTCGACGAAGTGATACCAACGGCCTGGGCGCCCGACTCGTGCCGAACGCCTTCTCGAAACCTGAAAAGTGGCAAGCCATTTTCCAGCCGCTTTCCAGCCGACTTCCACCCAAAGAAAATTGCACCCTTTCAGGCTCTTGCCTCATCTCCATCCATGCTCGCAGTTTTCGCGTGATTTCCTGCGCGGCCAATTCAGGGACGAAGGCATCGGCGCCGGACGGCAGATCCCGAAGTCAGACAAAAAAAGACGCGGCGCCCTTACCGGGGCGCCGCGTCGATTGCAATCTGTCGCGCTTAGCGGAAGGTGCGGAAGGCGATATTCTCGTCCCGGTGGTTGCCACCGAAGACCGCCGCTGTATAGGCAGCCCCTGCACCGGCGAAGAGCGTCGCCGCCACCACGAAGCCCGCGATGATCCCGGCAAGCCGGGCCGCCTCGGCAGCATCAACCGCGGCCTGCTTGGCCTCCTGGAACTGCTGGAGCGCCGCATCGACCTTCTGACCAACCTCCTCCGGCGAGGCGCCAGTCTCGCGGGCGACGATGTTCACCATGTAGTCGCGGTCGGCCGAACTGACCTCGCCCTCGCCGACGCTGCGCGCGAGGATCGTCCCGATCTCCGAGCGCACCGCCGGATCACCGACGCCATTGCCGTCGCCGCGCTGCATCAGCCCGGCAAAATAATCGACCTGGCTGCCGAGCCCCCCAGCCGCGCCACCCGCGGCCGAGCCTGCCGCCTGCACCACCGCTCCGGCAGCCGCACTAGCGCCGCGGGTGATCGTCGAGACCCCACTCGTGGCCAGCATCGCGCCGATCAGGGTCGCGACGGCCCAGACGGTGAGACCATTGGCGCCGTCGCGGGTGTCCAACTCGTCCGGTGTCGCGTCGCCTGTCCGCCGCCGCATCCGCCCGGCAAGGTAGCCGCCGGCCATGTTGGCCGAGATAACCACCCAGACGAACCACAGGCCCGCCGCGATGGCGAGCCAGCGGCCGGGAGCCGAGCCGTGCTCCGGCGAGACCATGCCAAGCCCGAGAGCGCCGCCGAAGGCGAAGAGCACAAGGGAGATCGCTGTGGCGAGCACTGCCCCTGCAATGATCGACGACCAGTCGATATACGAAGCCCCGTCCGCGGGAGATGTTGCCGGCCCGGCCGGACGGATCATGCTTTCCTGAGCCATGGGGATGCTCAATTCAGGCCGATGAGGGACAGGACTGCGAGCACGATGACCACGAGGCCAACCAGGTAGATAATGCTGTTCATTGGGCTTGTTCCTTCACTGCCAATCCGGCCCGCCGCGTAAACGCACGCGGGACCGTCGTGGCAAAGAACCGCCAGCCCCCCCGGTTGGTTCCTTCGGATCGCGCCGCCGACCGTCAGGTCGTTGCCGGCACCAGCCGCTCGGCCAGCGCCGCGGCCACCCGCGGCGGCACGAAGCCGCGCACGTCGCCGCCCAGCCGCGCGATCTCCTTGACCAGCCGCGAGGCGATCGCCTGGTAGTGGGCGTCGGCCATCAGGAAGACCGTCTCGATCTCGTCATTCATCGCCCGGTTCATCCCGACCATCTGGAACTCGTACTCGAAGTCCGAGACGGCGCGCAGCCCGCGCAGGATGAAGTTCGCCTTCACCTCCTGCGCGCAGTTGATCAGCAGGTTCTCGAAGGGATGGGCGACCATTTCAACTCCAGCGGCCCTGGCGATCGGTCCGCACTCGGCCTCGATCATCGCCACCCGCTCCTCGAGCGTGAACAGGGGGGCCTTGTCGCGGTTGACGGCAATGCCGATCACGAGGCGATCGACCAGCCGGCAGGCGCGGCGGATGATGTCGATATGCCCGAGCGTGACCGGATCGAAGGTGCCCGGATAGAGTCCGACCCGCATCCCGACCTCCCGGTGCCACCCCTGCCGCGAAAGCAACTATATTGCCCACCCGCGGTCAAGGGCAGGCGAACGCCTCCGGTTCGGGAAGGTGCTGCCTCGGACACTGGTATAGACTGCCGCTCCGCCCGCGGAGATTCCCTGTCGGCGCACCGGGCTTCGCCCTGCAACTGGTCGCTGGTGCCCCCGGTGGCGGCGCCGTCGCACGGAGTCGCACGCGTGCGACTCCCATCAAGCTGTTGAAATTACGCAATATATTCTGGCACGTTTACCGCATATTCATGTTCGTTAACGTGCGACGATATGGACCTCGGGCGGTTCTGCAGAGGTTTCGCAGAGTGGCAGGAGCCGTACCGCGCGCTTCTCGGCCGCCCACGTCGCCGGGCGGCACCGCCGGCCCGCCGCCGGTGCACGCCCGCTTTTCGAGACCTACCAGCTGTTCGAGATCATGTCGGTCAGTGCCGTGTTCTCGTGCTGGATCTCGGCGATCCGCGCCTTGACCACGTCGCCGATCGAGATGACGCCGATCATCCGGCCACCCTCGACCACCGGCATGTGGCGGAAGCGCCCGTCGGTCATCCGCTCCATCACCGAGATGGCGGTGTCCTCGGGATGGCAGGCGATGACCGTCGCGGTCATCAGGTCCGCCGCCCGGAGGTCGAGGATCGAGATGCCCTTGGTGCCGAGCGCCCGTACGACGTCGCGCTCGGACAGAATCCCGTCGACGGACGCGCCGTCGTTGCTGACGATCACCGCGCCGATCCGGTTCTTGGCGAGAATCTCTGTCGCGGCGCGAACGAGATCTGTCGGCTTGATGGTGATGATCTGTCGCAGCGACTTGGTATCGATGATGTTGCGGACGATCATTCATTCCCCCTGGGTCAGGATGCGACAAAGTGTCCTGCGCCGTGGGGAGCCTGTCAAGCGCGGCGCAACCGCCCTCATACCAACGCATTGTCTGCCGAACCCATTCGAAACCGGAGGTAGCCGACATGCCCGAGACCCTGGAAGGCGGCTGCCTGTGCGGCGCGCTCCGCTACCGCCTCGACCCGACAGGCGGCGTCGCCGCCTCGATCTGCCACTGCGTCACCTGTCGCCGCGCCGCCGGCGCCCAGAGCGTCGCCTGGGCGACCGTCGGCACCGATCGCTTCGTATGGACCGCCGGCGCCCCCGCGACCCACGTCTCCTCGCCCGGCGTCCTCCGCAGCCACTGCCCGACCTGCGGCACCAGCCTCACGTTCCAATCGTCGCCCGATTCGATCGACGTCACCCTCGCGAGCCTCGACGATCCCGAGGGCCTGCCGCCGACCACCGAAATCTGGCTCTCCCACCGCCTGTCCTGGGAACCCGTCGACCCGAGACGGCCCGGCTTCTCCCGCGGCTCTGGCGATGGACCCTAGGGCGTGTACCCACAACGACGCAGGCAGCGTCGGCTATGCTGACAGCACATACTCTGACATTGGAGCCTTGAAGCGCGCGGAAGCCGTTGTGAGCCGATCTCTTCCCTTGCAATGGGCTGCGCACGGGCACGATCTGCCGAACTGGCCCTGGCCAAGCCAATCCGTTTTCGGCCTATTACCTCTTCTGTGGGCTGACGGCACGTGGGGCGATCGTCTTCTCTCAGTGGAAGGCGAAGCGTGCGAGGCTGCAGGAGCCTCGTCTTCCCGGTCAGGGCGCCTCGGGGGCCTGATGAGAACCCGTCACGCTGCGAGATCCCGGCGGGCGAGGCCTGAGAAATTCATCGCCAGTCGGTTCTTCACAAGCGGCAGCGCATCAACGAACGAGAGCGCCGCGTTGCGCAAGGCGCGCTGCGTAGCCGAGTGGGTGACGGCCATAGTCGTGAGCCGCCCTGCGAGGGCCAGGACCCGCTCGGCCGCGGGGCGTCGCAGTGCGCCGTAGCGGTCGAGCCACGCTTCCGACCGGCGGCCGCTGACCACGTCGGCGAGGATGCCGCCGAGGGTTATCGCGTCGACGAGACCGGTGTTCATGCCCTGGCCGCCGGCGGGGCTGTGCACGTGGGCAGCGTCGCCCATCAGGAACAGCCGGCCCGCGCGGTAGCTGGTGGCGACGCGGTGCTGGATGCGGAAGCGCGAGCTCCAGAGCACCGCCTCGACCGCCGTCTTCCCGCCCGAGGGCCCGCGCGAGTCGAGGAGGGCCGAGACGTCGGCGGCGTCGGGTGCTTCCGGCGCGTTCTCCATCGTCGCGACGATGCGGAAGCTTCCGTCGGGTAGGGGCGCCACCACGACCATTCCCTCCTTGGAGAACAGCAGCGAGACTTCCTCGCGACCGAGCGGCCAACGCATCCGGACGTCGGCGAGGACGAAGGATTCCGCGTTCTCGTCGCCATCGAAGTTGATGCCGGCGGCCTCGCGCACCAGGCTGCGCATGCCGTCGCCAGCGACGACGTAACGGGCGGAGATAACCTGCTCGCCGGCGGCCGATCGGACAGTAACGCGGGCGCCGGCGGCGTCCTGAGCGACGGCCGTGGCGGTGACACCACGGTGGATGGCACCGCCGAACGCCGTGAGCCGGTCAGCGAGCACGCGCTCGGTGACGTCCTGGGGCAGCATCAGCATGAACTCGTATGCTGACGGCAGATTGCCGAAGTGAAGCTGCAGCAGCGCCCTGTCGCGCTCGCGGACCGCGAAGCGTTCGATCTTGAGGCCGCGGCCGATCAGCTCGCCAACGACACCGAGGGGTTCGAGCACTTCGAGCGTATGGGCGTGGATCACCGCGGCGCGCGAGGTGTTCTGCCCTTCGGCCAGCCGGTCGATCAGCAGGTGGCCGATGCCCGCCTGGCGCAGGGCGACCGAGAGGGCAAGGCCGGTGGGACCGGCGCCAACGATCAGGACGTCGGTTAAGTCGGGAAGCATGGCGGCGGCTCCTATGTCAACGTATGTTGACTTCTTTACGTGGACGGATTGCGTTTGTCAACGGTCGTTGATAAACGTTGCCCGATGGATGACGCGGCGGGAAATCCCAGTAAATCAAATCGAACTCGGGCAGCGATCCTCGAGGCGGCGCGAGAGCTCTTCGCGACCGAGGGCTACGAGCGGGCGACCGTGCGCGTCATCGCCGCCAAGGCAGCGATCGATCCGGCGCTGGTCATCCGCTACTTCGGCAGCAAGGAAGCGCTCTTCGCGCGGGCGGTCGACATCGAGCTGCACATGCCGGACCTCGCTTCGGCAGCAGGCTTGCGCGGGGAGGCGATCGTGCGGCACTTCCTCTCGATCTGGGAGGGAGAGGGCGGCAATCCTGGGATGATTATCCTGCTGCGCTCGGCGGCGTCGAACCCGGCCGCCGCGGAGAAGCTACGGAACGTCTTCACGCAACAGGTGCTACCGGCGCTCGGGCGCGGGGGTGGCGATCCGTGGCGGGCCGGGCTGATCAGCAGCCAGCTCCTCGGGCTCGCGTTCTGCCGCTACGTCTTCGAGCTGCCGCCGGTTGTGGCGATGCCGGTCGAGCGGCTCGTGCGCGAGGTCGGCGCGACGGTGCAGCGGTACCTCGACGGAGGGTAGGCGCGAGCGGTCCTCCTACTTGCTCGACGATTTGAGCAATGGTGCGCCGCAGCGATCCCCCTCTCGGTCAATGACCGCTTCGGGTCCGAGAGCCGACGTAGCGTTCTAGGCGGTTGATCCGCCGATTTATGAGCACAGGCCTTAGACCCCGACCCGCTCCGCG
>CAWCSN010000012.1:0-137204 GCA_963798235.1 uncultured Alphaproteobacteria bacterium
GGATTGATCCCGGCCGTGGGGCTCGCCTATGCTCGCCGTCGCTCTGGGGAGGAGAAGGCCAATGGATCTCGGGATCAGGGGGAAGCGCGCGATCGTCTGCGCGGCGTCGAAGGGACTCGGGCGTGGCTGCGCCGAGGCGCTGGCGGCGGAGGGCGTCGACCTCGTGCTGAACGCCCGGGGCGTCGAGGCGCTCGAGGCGACGGCGGCGGCGATCCGGGAGAAGTACGGGGTCGCGGTGACGGCGGTTGCGGGAGACATAACCTCCGAGGAGGGCAGGGCGGCGGTGCTCGCGGCGCTGCCCGATCCCGACATCCTCGTGAACAACGCTGGCGGGCCGCCGCCGGGCGTATGGTCGGACTGGCAGCGGGCGGATTTCCTCAAGGCGATCGAGTCGAACATGCTGGCGCCGATCTTCCTGATGCAGGCGGTGCTGCCGGCGATGATCGCGCGTCGCTGGGGGCGGATCGTCAACATCACCTCCGGGGCGGTGAAATCGCCGATCCCGGCCCTCGGGCTGTCGAATACCGCGCGGACCGGCCTGACCGGCTTCGTCGCCGGGACGAGCCGGCAGGTGGCGCCGGACGGGGTGACGATCAACAACCTGCTGCCGGGCATCCACGATACCGACCGCGCCGAGGCGCTCGACGCCGGGGTGATGAAGGCGAAGGGCATCGACCGGGCGACGGCAAGGGCGGAGCGCGCGGCGACGATCCCGGCACGGCGCTACGGAACGCCGGAGGAGTTCGGGGCGACCTGCGCCTTCCTGTGCTCGGACCTCGCCGGGTTCATCGTCGGCCAGAACGTGCTGGCGGACGGCGGGGCGTTCAACAGCACGTTCTGAGGGGGCGTCCTCCCCGACCCTGGCGGTCGGGGCGGCCCGTCCTTCACACTGCCAGCACGGCGAGGCCGGCGCCGAGGAGGGCGATGGCGGTGAGGGAGAGGAGGCCGGCGGCGAGGACGCGGCCGCCGGAGCGGAAGACGCTGCGGACGTCGACCATCAGGCCGAGGGCGGCCATGGCGAGCAGGGTGAAGAGGCCGGCGCCGGCATGGGCGGCGGCGAGGCCGGCCGGCGGGATGAGGTCGAGGCTGCGCAGGCTCATCGCGGCGAGGAAGCCGAGGATGAACCACGGCACGAGCCGGGCGAAGTCGGGGCGGGCGCGCCCGGCCTTGCCGTCGGAGGCGCGGCCGTGGAGCAGGCCGAGGGTCAGGACGACGGGCCCGAGCATCAGCACGCGCACGAGCTTGACGATCGTTCCGGTCTGGACGCTGGCGAGGCCGAAGGGCGCGGTGGCGGCGAGGACCTGCGGCACGGCGTAGACCGTCATGCCCGCGAGGATGCCGTAGCGCTCGGCGCTCATGCCGAGGGCGGCGCCGATCATCGGCAGGAAGACGACGACGAGGATGCCGAGGGCGGCGGTGAAGGCGATCGAGGCGGCGACGTCGTCGGCTTCGGCGTCGATGACCGGCGCGGCGGCGACGATCGCCGAGTTGCCGCAGATCGAGTTGCCGCAGGCGACGAGGGCCGCGAGCTTGCGCGGCAGGCCGAGGGCGCGGCCGATCAGGTAGCCGAGCGGGATCGCCAGCATGACGACGGCGGCGATGCCGGCGGCGACCGGCAGGCCGAGTGCTGCGACCTGCGAAAGGCTCATCGAGGCGCCGAGGAGGACGATGGCGACTTCAAGCAGGGTCTTGGCGGCGAAGCGCACGCCGGGGTCGAAGGCCGGGGTGAGGCCGGCGAGCGAGCGGAAGGCGGAGCCGGCGAGGATGGCGAGGACCAGCGGTTCGAGCCAGACGGCGCCGAGCCAGCGGGCCTCGGCGCCGGCGAGCAGCGCCGCGGCGGCGGCGACCGTCGCGGCGAGGGCGACGCCGGGGGCGAGGGCCTTGAGGGCTGGGAAGGTCGGCACGGCGGGCACGGGGCGAGGTTCTCCTGGCTGGCAGGACAAAGGTGGGCTTTCGGACCTTCACAATCCATCGCATAATCATGGACAGATCATTCGATGGAATCGAACGAACGTGACATTCGAGCAGCTGCGCCTTTTCGTTGCCGTCGCCGAGCGCGGTCATTTGACCGAGGCGGCGCGGGCGGTCGGGCTGACACCGTCGGCAGTGAGCGCTGCGATCCGGACGCTGGAGGCGGGGTATGGCGTCAAGCTCTTCAACCGGGTCGGGCGGGGGATCGAGCTGGCGCCGGCCGGGGCCGCGTTTCTCGGCGATGCGCGGGCGATCCTCGACCGGGCGCGGGCGGCGGAGCTGCGGCTCAGCGAGCTCGGGGCGCTGACGCGGGGCACGCTGTCGATCTGGGCGAGCCAGACGGTGACCGACACCTGGCTGCCGCCGCGGCTGATGCGGTTTCGCACGCTGCATCCCGGGATCGAGCTGCGGCTGACGCCGGCGAACACCCAAGGGGTCGCGGAGGCGGTGCTCGACGGGCGGGCGGAAATCGGCTTCGTCGAGGGACGGGTGGCGCACGAGGGGTTGCAGGCGCGCACCGTGGCGCGGGACGCGATGGTCGTGGTCGCCGGGCCCGACCATCCGCTCGCCGACGGGCGGGCAGTGACGGCGGCGGAGGCGGTGGCGCGGCTGACCTGGGTGCTGCGCGAGGTCGGGTCGGGAACGCGGTCGGAGTTCGAGGCGGCGCTGGCCGCGGCCGGCGCCGATCCGGCGGCGCTGCAGGTGGCGCTGGTGCTGCCGTCGAACGCCTCGGTGCTGGCGGCGGTGCGCGCCGGCGGGGCGGCGACGGCGATCTCGCGGGCGGTGGCGCAGCCGTTCCTCGCGTCGGGGAGCCTCGCGGTGATCGGGCTGCCGCTGCCGTCGCGGCCGTTCCGGCTGGTGCGACACCCGGACCGGCCCGAGGGACCGGCGGCGCGGGCGCTCGTCGGGATGGTGCCGGCGGCGTGATTCTCGCCGCGGGGGGCGAGCGGCGGGCGAGGTCGGCGGCGGGGTGCCGGCGGGCAGGACAAATCCCCGCGTGCGGCGCGTTTGGGGTTTGCCTGCGTCACCGGGACACCATATTAGGTGGCGAGGATCGGCGGCCCCGCCGCGCGGTCCCTAGGGAGACTTGACATGTTCAACAATATTGGACCGGCCGGCCTGCTGCTGATCGCCGTCGTCGTCCTCGTCCTCTTCGGTCGCGGCAAGGTCGCGGGGCTGATGGGTGAGGTCGGCAAGGGCATCACCAGCTTCAAGCGCGGGCTGAACGAGGGCAAGGCGGAGATCGAGAACGCCACTGCCGAAAGCGCTCGGGACATCACCCCCGAGAAGGACAAAGTCTGATCCGTCATGCTTGACATCGGCTGGGGCGAGCTTTTCCTGATCGGTGTCGTCGCGCTGATCGTTGTCGGTCCGAAGGACCTTCCGGCGCTGTTCCGGACCGTAGGCCAGTTCACGGGCAAGGCGCGCGCCATGGCGCGCGATTTCCAGCGCTCGCTCGAGCAGGCCGCGAACGAGGCGGGCATGAGCGACGTGCAGAAGAGCCTGCGCTCGATCGACCAGAGCCTCGACGCCGCGACGAGTTCGGCCCGCAAGTTCGCGGCGCGGCCGATGCAGACCGTCGCCAAGGAGGCGGCCGGGGCGGTCATTGGCAAGGATGACGACAAGGCGGCGCCGGAGCCTGCGGCGGGGATGGTTCCCGTGTCGGCCGGTGCAGTCGATGCGCCTGCGGTTGCGGCGGAACCCGAGCCGGCGGCGTCGGGCTTCGTGACGGTCGGGGGCGGGATGGGCACGGCCGAGACGGCGGTCGCGGACAAGAGCGGGCTCGCCGGCGGA
Source organism: uncultured Alphaproteobacteria bacterium (assembly GCA_963798235.1). GTDB lineage: Bacteria > Pseudomonadota > Alphaproteobacteria > Rhodobacterales > Rhodobacteraceae > Amaricoccus. Next base: position 3,766 of record CAWCSN010000012.1, read on the forward strand.
TGAAGGACGCCGCAAAGGACATCGACGACTCGACGGCGCCGCTGATCGAGCATCTGGTTGAGCTTCGCAACCGGCTGATCAACGCGCTGATCGCCTTCTGCATCGCGATGCTCCTCGCCTTCACGGTCGCCGGGCCGATCTTCAACTTTCTCGCCGCGCCGATCGCCCGCCTGCTGGTCGAGCATGGCCAGCAGCCCGAGCTGATCTATACGGGTCTTCAGCAGGGCTTCATGGTCCGGGTGAAGATCTCGGTCTTCGGCGGCTTCATCCTCGCCTTCCCGATCATCGCCTACCAGCTTTGGCGGTTCGTGGCGCCCGGGCTCTACCGGAAGGAAAAGAACGCGCTCCTGCCGTTCCTGATCGCGTCGCCGGTGCTTTTCGCGATCGGCGGGGCCTTTGCCTTCTACGTGGTGATGCCGATCGCCTATGATTTCTTCCTGAGCTTCCAGCAGTTCGGGTCGGCGGAGCTCGTCACTGGCGCGCAGCAGGCGACCGCGGGCGACGACCAGGTGCGGATCCAGTTCCTCGGCACGATCAACGAGTATCTCGGGCTGACGATGAAATTCATCATCGCCTTCGGCCTGTGCTTCCAGATGCCCGTGCTGCTGACCCTGATGGGCAAGGCCGGCATCGTGACCTCCGGCCAGCTGGCGGGATACCGGCGTTACGCCGTGATTGCGCTGCTCTTCATCTCCGCCGTCGCGACTCCGCCCGACGTCATGTCGCAGCTGACGCTCTTCGTGGCGATCTATCCGCTCTACGAGATCTCGATCATCCTCATCCGCGGTGTCGAGCGCCGTCGTGAGGCCGAACTCAAGGCCGAGGGCCTGTGGGACGAGGCGGCCGAGGACAAGCCGTGACCGACGAGCGCGCTTTGGCGCGCATCGCGGACGCCCTCGAACGCCTGAGCCCGCCGCCGCAGCCCGAGCCCGACCTCGCGGCCGCCGATGCCTTCGTCTGGCAGGTGGCGCCGGACCGGCTGGTGCCGGTTACGAAGGTGTCGCGGGTGCCGATCGGGTTGCTCGTCGGCATCGAACGGGCGCGGGACGTGCTGCTCGCCAATACCCGCCAGTTCGCGAAGGGGTATCCGGCGAACAACGTACTGCTGTGGGGCGCGCGGGGGATGGGGAAGTCGAGCCTCGTCAAGGCCGCCCATGCCGAGGCGGCGGCCGAGGTGGCGGGGCTGAAGCTCATCGAGCTGCACCGCGAGGACCTGCCGACGATCGGGCGGCTGCTCGCGATCCTGCGCGGGGCGGACGTGCGGGCGATCCTGTTCTGCGACGATCTGTCGTTCGACAAGGACGATAGTCATTACAAGAGCCTGAAGGCGGTCCTTGACGGCGGGATCGAGGGTCGGCCGGAGAATGTCGTGCTCTATGCGACCTCCAACCGGCGGCACCTGATGCCACGGGACATGATCGAGAACGAGCGGCAGACCGGGGTCAACCCGGGCGAGGCGGTGGAGGAGAAGGTGTCGCTGTCCGACCGCTTCGGGTTGTGGCTCGGCTTCCACGCCTGTTCGCAGGACGACTTCCTCGGGATGATCCGGGGCTACTGCGACGCCTTCGGCATCGGCATCTCGGACGCGGAGCTGTGGGCGGAGGCGATCGAGTGGTCGCAGACCCGCGGCGGGCGCTCGGGGCGCGTGGCGTGGCAGTTCGTCACCGACCTCGCCGGCCGGCGTGGGGTGCCGCTCGGCTGAGGCACGCTTCTCCGGCGGCCGTTTCGGGAACCGCCTTGGCCGCTTCGGCGTTTGGTCTCGGAAGCACAGCGGAGGGACGCATGAAGGGCATTCTGGCGTGGATGATCGGTATTCCGATCCCCATCATCATCATTCTGTACCTGACAAACGTGTTGTGATCGCGTGACCCCCGGCTTCGGCCGGGGGTCTGCGCCGCGTTGTGCCGGGCCGGGAAATCTCCTATCTCCTCGGGCGCACTCCCGAGGACTCCATGGCCCGCATCCTGATCACCTCCGCGCTCCCCTACATCAACGGGATCAAGCATCTCGGCAATCTCGTCGGCAGTCAGCTGCCGGCCGATGTCTATGCGCGCTACGCGCGCGCGCGGGGACACGAGGTGCTGTTCATCTGCGCTACCGACGAGCACGGCACGCCGGCGGAACTCGCAGCGGCCAAGTCCGGTGAGAGCGTCGCCGACTTCTGCGCCCGGTTGTGGGGCGTGCAGAAGGCGCTGGCCGACGGGTTCCGCCTGTCGTTCGACCACTACGGGCGGTCGTCGAGCCCGCAGAACCACCGGCTGACCCAGCATTTCGCCGGGCAGCTGGCCGATGCCGGGCTGATCTCCGAGGTGATGGAAAAGCAGGTCTATTCGCCGGCCGACGGGCGCTTCCTGCCCGACCGCTACATCGAGGGCACCTGTCCCAACTGCGGTTACACGCGGGCGCGGGGGGACCAGTGCGAGAACTGTACCAAGCAGCTCGATCCCACCGACCTGATCGAGCCGCGCTCGGCGATCTCAGGCTCGACGGATCTCGAGGTGCGCGAGACCAAGCACCTCTATCTCGGGCAGAGCCAGATGCGCGACCGGCTGCGGGCGTGGATCGACACCAAGGCCGACTGGCCGGTGCTGTCGACCTCGATCGCGCGGAAGTGGCTCGACGATGGCGAGGGCTTGCAGGACCGCTCGATCACCCGCGACCTCGACTGGGGGATCCCGGTGCGCCGCGGCGATGCGCCGTGGCCGGGGATGGAGGGCAAGGTCTTCTACGTGTGGTTCGACGCGCCGATCGAGTATATCGGCGCGACGGCGGAGTGGGCGGACGCCGGTGGCGCCGGCGGCTGGGAGCGCTGGTGGCGAACCGACGCGGGCGCCGCGGACGTGACCTACGTGCAGTTCATGGGCAAGGACAACGTGCCTTTCCATACGCTGTCATTCCCGGCGACGATCCTCGGGTCGGAGGAGCCGTGGAAGCTCGTCGACTATATCAAGAGCTTCAACTACCTGAATTACGAGGGGGGAAAGTTCTCGACCTCGGAGGGGCGCGGGATCTTCATGGATCAGGCCCTGGAGATCCTGCCGTCGGATTACTGGCGGTGGTGGCTGATGGCGAACGTGCCCGAGGGGTCGGACGCCAACTTCACCTGGGAGAGCTTCCAGGCGCAGGTCAACAAGGACCTCGCCGACGTGCTCGGCAATTTCGTCAGCCGCGTCACCAAGTTCGCGGCGGCCCGGTTCGGGGCGACGGTGCCCGGGGGCGGGGACTACGGGCCGCCGGAGAAGGCGGTGATCGCCGATCTGACGGCGCGGGTCGTCGCCTACGAGGGCTTCATGGACGCGATGGAGCTGCGCAAGGCGGCGCAGGAGCTGCGGGCGATCTGGGCGGCGGGCAACGAATATCTCCAGGCGGCGGCGCCGTGGACGGCGATCAAGACCGACCCGGAGCGGGCGGCGGCGATCACGCGGTTCAGCTTCAACCTGATCCGGCTCTATGCGGTCCTGAGCCGGCCGTTCCTGCCGGACGCCTCGGACGCCATGCTGGCGGCGCTTGGCCTCGACGGCGGCGACTGGCCGGGCGACGTGGCCGAGGCGCTGGCCGCGCTGCCGGCGGGGCAGGGGTTCACCGTGCCGCCGGTGTTGTTCGCCAAGATCGACGATACGCGCGCGGCGGAGCTGGCGGCGCGGTTCGCGGGGCGTCAGGGGTAGGACTAGCGCGGGCGCTCCGGCTCCGGCACTGCCAGGCCGGCGCCGGGGGCGTTGGGCTCGGCCTTGGCGATTTGCACGGCGAGGATGCCGGCCATGATGATCGCGACGCCGAGGAGGTCGCGGTGGGTGACGTGCTCGCCGAGCACGTAGGCCGCGATCAGGACGCCGAGGAACGGGTTGAGGAAGTGGAAGGTCGCGGCGCGGGTGGCGCCGATGCGGCGCACCAGGATGAACCAGATCATCGTCCCGATCACCCCAGAGACGATCGACGAATAGGCGAGCGCCACGAGGAAACGCGGCGTGGTCGAGACCGTCCAGGTCTCGAGGAGCAGGCTGGCCGGGAAGAGCGCGGCGGCGCCGACCAGCATCTGGAGGCCGACGACGATCCAGAGATTGCCGCTGGCGGTGGCGTTGCGCAGCGTCAGGGTCGCGATGGCGAGGGCGGCGACGCCGATCATGCAGGCGGCGATGCCGCCCCAGTCGAGGCCGTGGCCGAGGCGCCCGGTCATGATGACGAGGACGCCGGCGAAGCCGATGGCGAGGCCGGCGACCGCCAACGGCGCGAGGCGCTGGCCGAGAAAGACCCGGCCGAAGGCGGCGACGCAGAGCGGCATGGCGCTGGCGATGATCGCGGCGAGACCGGCTTCGACGGTCTGCATGGCGAAGTGGAAGAGGCCGAGGTAGAGGGCGTTCTGGCAGACGCCGAAGACGACGACCGCCCGCCACTCGGCGCGGGTGAGGGCGATGCGCTGGCCGGCGGCGAAGCCGATGCCGAGGGCGAGCAGCCCCGACAGCACGAAGCGTACCGACAGCACCAGGAAGGGTGGCCAGTATTCGACCACGATCCGCGACGAGGTGAAGGCAGAGCTCCAGATCGTCGCGAAGGCGAAGCCGAGGGCGAGTGCCCGCCAGTCGAGGGTACGGGGCAAGGTCAGCCGGCGGCGGTGTAGGCGGTCTTGACGGTCGTGTAGAACTCCTGCGCGTAGCGGCCCTGTTCGCGCGACCCGAAGCTCGAGCCCTTGCTGCCGCCGAAGGGGACGTGGAAGTCGACGCCGGCGGTGGCGAGGTTGACCATGACCATGCCCGCCTCGCTGTTGCGCTTGAAGTGGGTCGCGTACTTGAGCGACGTCGTGCAGATGCCGGCGGAGAGGCCGAACTCGGTGTCGTTGGCGACGGCGAGCGCCTCGTCGTAGTCCTTGACGCGGATCACGCCGGCGACCGGGCCGAAGATTTCCTCGCGGCTGATGCGCATGGCGTTGGTCGCGCCGACGAAGAGCGCCGGCTGGAGGAAGAAGCCCTCGGTGCCGCGCTTGATCCGGGCGCCGCCGACGAGTTCGGCGCCCTCGTCCTGGCCGATCTTGATGTAGCTCTCGTCCTGGTCGAGCTGGCCCTGGTCGACGACCGGGCCGATCTGGGTGGCCTTGTCGAGGGGGTCGCCGACGACGAGGGCTTCCATGCGCTCGCTGAGCCGCTTGACGAAGCGGTCGTGGATGCCCTCGGTCACGATCAGGCGGGAGGAGGCGGTGCAGCGCTGGCCGGTCGAGTAGAAGGCGCCGTTGAGGCAGGCTTCGACCGCGACGTCGAGGTCGGCGTCGTCGAGGACGACCATCGGGTTCTTGCCGCCCATCTCGAGCTGGAACTTGCGCATCACCTTGATCGACGCCTCGGCCACCCGGCGGCCGGTGCCGACCGAGCCGGTGAAGCTGACCGCGCGGATGTCCGGGCTGTCGAGGATGGCCTGGCCGACGACGGAGCCCTTGCCCATGACGAGGTTGAGGACGCCCTTGGGCAGGCCGGCGCGGTGGAGGATGTCGACGATCGCCCAGGTGCAGCCCGGCACGAGGTCGGCGGGCTTGATGACGACGGTGTTGCCCCAGGCGAGGGCGGGGGCGATCTTCCACGTCGGGATCGCGATCGGGAAGTTCCAGGGGGTGATCAGGCCGACGGGGCCGACGGCCTCGCGGGTGATCTCGACGCCGACGCCGGGGCGGACGGAGGGCAGGATTTCGCCGGAGAGGCGCAGGCATTCGCCGGCAAAGAAGTCGAAGATCTGGGCGGCGCGGACGGTCTCGCCGATGCCTTCGGCGAGGGTCTTGCCCTCCTCGCGGCTGAGGAGGGTGCCGATCTCCTCCTTGCGGGCGAGGATTTCGGCGGCGGCCTTGGAGAGGACGCCGTGGCGTTCGAGCGGGCCGGAGCGGCTCCACGCGGGGAAGGCGGCCTTGGCCGCGGCAATGGCGTCGGCGGCGTCGTCGGCGGTGGCGCGGGCGTATTCGCCGACCACCTCGTCGAGGTTGGCCGGGTTGACGTTCGGCACCGCCTCGCCCGCGACCCATTCCCCGTCGATGAGATTCCGATGCAGCGACATTGCGTCTCCCTCCGAGTTCCGGCTTGCGGCCCTGTGTTCTAGGGTCCGCAAGGGGCTAAGCCAAGGGTGAAGACCGCGGCGATTTCGGTCGCGGCGCGGAAATGTCGATGAGAGGGATGGGGCGCCACCAAACCGTGTGAGGCGTGTTGCGTGGCGCCCGGCGACTGCGATAGCGTTGCCCGGCGCCGGCGAAGCACACCGAAAAACGGGGCCGGCGGACTCCAGGGAGGGAAAAATGGACAGACGCAGTTTTCTGAAGACGACGGCCGCCGTCGGCGCGCTGGCGATCGGCGCACCTGCCGCCTTCGCGGCCGACGAGATCACCATCCTCGGCTCGGTGCCGAGCCTGAGCTTTCCGTTCTTTGTCCACATGCTCAACCAGATCAAGGTCGAGGCAGAGACGGAGAAGGTCGGCCTGATCGAGAGCGACGGCCAGAATTCGGCGCCGAAGCAGACCGGTGACATCGAGGCGGCGCTGGTGCAGGGCGTGAAGGCGATCGTCATCTCGCCGCTCGACGTCAATGCGCTGGCCCCGGCCATCGAGCAGGCCGTCGCGGCCGGCGTACCCGTCGTGACCATCGACCGCCGCGTCGACGGCGTCGAAGGCATCCTCGCCCATGTCGGCGCCGACAATACGAAGGGCGGCGAAGCTCAGGCCAACGCGATCATCGCGGCCTTCCCCGACGGCGCGAAGATCTTCCACCTGCAGGGCCAGCCCGGCGCCGGTCCCGCCATCGACCGCAACAAGGGCGTCCACAACGTCCTCGACGGGGTCAAGGACAAGTACCAGATCGTCTTCGAGCAGACCGCGAACTTCGCCCGCGCCGAGGCGCTCTCCGTCACCGAGGCCGGCCTGACCGCCAACGGCAAGCCCGACGTCATCGTCTGCGCCAACGACGACATGGCGCTCGGTGCCGCCGAGGCCGTCGCTTCCGCCGGCATGACCGGCGTCGCGATCTACGGCTTCGACGCGCTCCCCGAGGCCCTCGTCGCGGTCCGCGACGGCATCCTCGCCGGCACCGTCGAGCAGTTCCCCGGCGAGCAGTCCCGCACCGCGGTCAAGATCGCCGTCGCCAAGGCCCGCGACGGCAAGGACCCGGCGGAGAAGCTGGTTCTCCTGACCCCGATCGTCATCGGCAAGGACAATCTCGACAAGGCCGAGCGCATCTCCGAGACGAACTGATCCGTTCCCTTCGCCGCCCGGTCCCGGAAGGGCCGGGCGGCCCATTTTTCTCCGGGAGGATCCGGTGACGGCAGCCAGCCCAGCAACGGCGGCCTCGCGGCCGCTGCTTGAGGTCGACGACCTCGGCAAGCGCTTCGTCGGCGTCGTCGCTCTCGACGGCGTCTCGCTCGACGTGCGCGCCGGCGAGGTGCTCGGCCTGCTCGGCGAGAACGGGGCGGGCAAGTCGACGCTGCTCAAGATCCTGTCGGGCGCCCAGCCGCCGTCGTCGGGACGCATCGTCTTCGACGGGGCGCCCTATGCGCCGGCCGACCCGCTGGAGGCGAAGGCCAAGGGCATCGTCACGATCTATCAGGAACTGTCGCTGATCCCGACGCTCAGCGTCGCCGAGAACATCTTCGTCGGCCGGGCGCCGCTCAACCGCCTGCGCCTCGTCGACTGGCGGCGGATGCGCGAGGAGGCGCGCGCCATCGTCGCGCGCGTCGGCCTCGTCGTCGACCCGGAGACGCCGGTGTCGGCGTTGTCGGTGGCAGAGCAGCAGCTCGTGGAGATCGCGCGGGCGCTGTCGCTGTCGTCGCGGCTGATCATCATGGACGAACCGACCTCGGCGCTGACCGAGTCCGAGGTCGCGCGCCTGCTCGGCATCATGGACCGGCTTCGCGGCGAGGGCGTCGCGATCATGTTCGTCACCCACCGCCTCGAGGAGGCGAGCCAGATCTGCGACCGGGTGACGGTGCTCCGCGACGGGCGGCTGGCCGGGCACATGACGCGGGCGGGCGGGCCGATCCCGATCCCGGCGATCATCGAGCGCATGGTCGGACGCGCCGCCTCGGAGCTCTACGCCCGGCCGCAGGAGCGCCACACGCCGGGCGTGGCCCGGCTGACGGTGCGCGGCCTGACGACGCCGCGCAATCCCGAGGCGCCGAACGCGATCACCCTCGGCGGCATCGACCTCGATCTTCGCGCCGGGGAGATCCTCGGTGTCGCCGGACTGGTCGGCTCGGGGCGGACGGAGCTGGCGCGGGCGATCTTCGGCGCCGATCCGGTCGCCGTCCGGGGTGATGACGCTGGACGATGCGCCCTTTGCGCCGGCCTCGCCGGCGGAGGCGATCGACCGGGGGATCGGGCTGGTGCCCGAGGACCGCAAGCATCAGGCGATCTTCGCGGCGCTCGGCATCCTCGCCAACTTCTCGGTGGCGGCGCTCGGGCGCTACACCGGGCCGTTCGGGGTGATGAACGAGGGACGGGAGCGGCGCGAGCTCGACGGCTATCGCAAGGCGCTGTCGATCCGCATGGCCTCGCCCGACCAGCGCATCGACGGGCTGTCGGGCGGCAACCAGCAGAAGGTGATCCTCGCCCGCTGGCTGGCCCGTGACCCGAAGGTGCTGATCGTCGACGAGCCGACCCGCGGCGTCGACGTCGGGGCGAAGGCCGAGGTCCACCAGATCCTCGTCGAACTCGCCTCCCGCGGCATCGCCGTCATGGTGATCTCGTCGGAATTGCCCGAGATCCTCGCGGTCAGCGACCGCATCGTCACCATGCGCCAGGGCCGGATCACCGGCGAGATGCCGGCGGACGCCGCAACCGAAGAGAGGCTGATGGCGCTGATGGCGCTCGATCAGCCGCAGGAGATCCCCGCATGACGACCACGACGCCGGGCGCCCCCGACGAGGCCCGCAGCGGGCCGAACGTCTTCGGTATCCTGAAGCGCTTCGGACCGCTGCTGTTCCTGCTGGTGCTGATGATCGTCTTCACGATCATGAATCCGAACTTCCTCAACCCGATCAACCTCTTCAACGTGCTGCGCCAGATCTCGATCACCGGGCTGATCGCGCTCGGCATGACCTTCGTCATCCTGACCGCCGGCATCGACCTCTCGGTCGGCTCGCTCCTCGCGCTCTGCGGGATGATCGCCGCCGTCGTTGCCAAGGGCGGCACCGCCAACACGCTGTCGCTCGGGACGTCGAGCGAAGTCGGCTACGGCTGGCTGGCGGCGCTCGCCGCCGCGATCGCGACCGGCTGTCTGGCGGGGTTCATCCAGGGGTTCACCATCACCCGGCTGAAGGTGCCGCCCTTCGTCGTCACGCTCGGCGGGCTGACGATCTTCCGCGGGCTGACGCTGACGATCTCCAACGGCGGGCCGATCTCGGGCTTTACCCCGGAGATGCGCTGGTTCGGGACGGGGCTGATCGGGCCGGTGCCGGTGCCGGTGATCATCTTCATCGCCGCGGCGATCCTCTGCCACCTCGTCCTGCGCTATACCCGCTACGGGCGGTCGGTCTATGCCGTCGGCGGCAATGCCGAGGCGGCGCGGCTCTCGGGGCTGCGCGTCGACCGCATTCTGGTGTCGGTCTATGTGATCGTCGGCTTCTTCTGCGGTCTCGCCTCCTTCGTGCTTTCGGCGCGGTTGAACTCGTCGGAGGCGGTGGCAGGGATCGGCTACGAGCTGACGGTGATCTCGGCGGTCGTCATCGGCGGGACCAGCCTCTTCGGCGGGGTCGGCAGCGTCGGCGGAACGGTGATCGGCGCGGCGCTGATCGGGGTGCTGGTCAACGGGCTCGTGCTCAACAACGTCTCGTCCTACACGCAGCAGATCGTCATCGGCCTGATCCTGATCCTCGCGGTGGCCTTCGACCGCTGGCTGAAGACCCGGACGCGGGGCTAGACGGCGGCGCCCGCCTCCTCGACACGAGAGACGACCATGACCCTTCGCACCTTCGAGACCCCCCGGGAGGCCGACCTCGGCCTTCGCCGCATCGCCAACGGCTCCGGCCTCGAGATCGCGGTGCTGCCGAACGGCTGCCTCTTCGCCATCGAGCACGGGCACGCGCGCGGGCGGACGCTCGTCAACCAGATCCAGGGGTCGCCGCTGGACGGCGGCATCGGCCGGTTGTTCCTGCGGGTCGGGGGGGCGGCGCCCGCCGTGGTCGAGGCCGTCGTCGAGGCGGTCGGGCCGGGCGCGCGGACCAGCCTTGCGGTGGCGGAGGACCGTTTCGTCTGGGAAGGCGAGGGCGGCGGGCTTCGCCACGCCGTCACGCTGTGGCTGCATCCGGAGCGGGCGGCGTGGTTCTGGCGGGTGGAGGTTTCCAACGCGGGGGTCGTGCCGCTGACCTGTGACGCCACGCTGGTGCAGGATGTCGGCCTCGGCGGGCGGGGCTTCGTCATGAGCAACGAGGCTTATGTCTCGCAGTACATCGACCACCATGTCGCCGCGCATCCGCTCTGCGGGGCGGTGGTGATGAGCCGCCAGAACCTGGTGCAGGGCGGGGCCTTCCCCTGGGTCGCCCATGGGTGCCTGGAGGGGGTGGGCGGCTTTGCCACGGACGCGCTGCAGGTTCTCGGCCCGTCGTGGCGGGACGACGGACGCATCGACCCCGGGGCCGACCTGCCGGACGAGCGTCTTCAGCACGAGGTCGCCTGTCCGACGATCCGCACGCCTGTCGCGACGCTCGCCCCCGGGGAGGCGGCGACGTGGACGTTCTTTGCCGTCTACGAGCCCGATCACCCGGAGGCGTCGGGCGATGCCGATCTTGCGCGCGTCGATGCGGTCCGCGAGGCCGTTTTCGCGCCACGGGCGGTGGAGCCTCTCGCGACGGCGCGCAGCCTGTTGCAGGAGGCCGCTCCGGTCGCGGGCCTCCCTTACGATGCCGCGGCGCTGGCCGCCCGCTATCCCGAGCGCATCGAGGAGGAGCGGGTGGAGGGACGGCTCGTCTCGTTCTTCGTGCCGGAGGGTGCCCTCAACCGCCACGTCGTGCTGCGTGAGAAGGAGCGGAGCCTTGCCCGGCGTCATGGCGCCATTCTCCGCACCGGGCAGGGGATGCTGCTCGACGAGACGACGATGTGCGCGACCGCGTGGATGCACGGGGTCTTCGGGTCGCTGCTCACCATCGGCAACACGTCGTTCCACCGGCTGTTCTCGGCGTCGCGCGACCCCTACGACATCACCCGCTCGGGCGGGTTGCGCATCCTGATCGAGAGCGACGGCGGGGGGTGGGGCCTGCTTGGCGAACCGTCGCTCTTCGAGATGGGGCTGAGCGATTGCCGCTGGGTCTACCGGCTCGACGGCCGCACCGTTACCGTCTCGGCGCTTGCCTCCGGGGACGACCCGGCGCTGCTGTGGCGCGTTGCCGTCGAGGGCGCGCCGTGCCGCTTTCTCGTCTTCGGGCGCCTCGTGCTCGGCGAGCGGGAGCTCGACCATGCCGGGCGCGTCGCGATCGACGCGGCGCGGCGGCGGATCGATTTTCGGCCCGATCCGGGCTCGCTCTGGGGGAAGAACTATCCCGAGGCGGTCTATCATCTCGTCACCGCCCGGCCCGACGCGATCGAGGCGGTCGGCGGCGACGAGTTGCTCTACGCCGATGGCGAGGCCCGGGGCGGTGGCTTCATCGCGCTGCGCTCGCACCCGACGACCGCCCTCGATTTCGCCGTGGTCGGCGCCCTTGCCGATCCGGCGGAGGCGGAGCGGCTGGCCGCGCGCTACGCGGCGGGCGTGGAGGACGCGGCGCTGCTCGGCCCTGCGGCGCGCTACTGGGAGCATGTCACCCGGTCGATGCGGCTGAAGGGAGAGGGCGTGGCCGGGCTCGACACGGCTCTGCCGTGGCTCGCGCAGAATGCCATGGTCCATCTGACCGTGCCGCACGGCCTCGAACAGTCCGGCGGGGCGGCGTGGGGCACGCGCGACGTCTGTCAGGGTCCGGTCGAACTCCTGCTCGCCTTCGAGCATGACGCGACGGTGCGGGACATCCTGCTGACCGTCTTTGCCCAGCAGCAGGAGACCGGCGGCGACTGGCCGCAGTGGTTCATGGTCGAGCCCTATGGCCAGATCCGGGACCGCCACAGCCATGGCGACGTCATCGTCTGGCCGCTCAAGGCGCTCTGCGACTACGTCGAGGCGACCGGCGACTGCACGGTCCTCGATGAGCCGGTCGGCTGGCGTGGTGACGACCTGGCCGCCACGGCGCGGCGCGATCCGGTGTCGGCGCACGTCGCGAAGCTCCTCGCTACGGTGCGGGCGCGCTTCATTCCCGGCACCACCCTGATCCGCTACGGCGAGGGGGACTGGAACGAACTCGCTGCAGCCGGTCGATCCGCACATGCGCGACTGGATGGTGAGCAGCTGGACCGTGGCGCTGCTGTTCCAGCAACTCAACCGCTACGGCGGCGTCCTCGACCGCGCCGGCCGGGACGCGGAGGCGGCGGAGACGCGGGCGCTCGCGGAGGAAATGCGGGCCGACTTCAACCGCCATCTCGTTCGCGACGGCACCGTCGCGGGATATGCGCTCTTCGACGCGGAGGGGGGCGCGCCGGAACTGCTCCTGCATCCGGGCGATACGCGGACCGGGCTGTCGTATTCGCTGCTGCCGATGACGCGCAGCATCATTGGCGGGCTGTTCAGCGCGGCGCAGGCGCGGCATCACCTCGGGCTGATCCGCGCGCACCTGCTCTGCCCGGATGGCGCGCGGCTGATGGACCGGCCGGTGGCTTACCATGGCGGGGTCGAGCAGACCTTCCGGCGGGCGGAGTCGGCGGCGTTCTTCGGGCGCGAGATCGGGCTCATGTACGTGCACGCGCATCTCCGCTACGGCGAGGCGCTGGCGGCGCTCGGCGAGGCCGATGCGCTCTGGGAGGCGCTGGCCGTCGTCAATCCGGTCACGGTCGCGGGGCATGTCGCCAACGCCAGTCCGCGCCAGCGCAACGCCTATTTCAGCAGCAGCGATGCGGCCTTTCCCGACCGCTATCGCGCCAGCGCCGAGTGGGCGCGGGTGCGGGAGGGGACCGTCGCCGCCGATGGCGGCTGGCGGATCTATTCGAGCGGGCCGGGGCTCTACACCAACCTGCTGCTCTGCCACGCCCTCGGGCTCCGCCGGCGCTTCGGGGAGCGCGTCGTCGCGCCGGTGCTGCCGCAGGGGTTCGGGCCGGTCACGGTGGAGCGGGTGATCGACGGGCGTGCCGAGCGGTGGGACTTGCCGCAGGGCTGAGGCCGGCGCGGCGTCAGCTGGTCAGGGCGCTGCCGGGATTCGGGACGAGATGCGGGCTCTCGAAGCCCAGTCGGGTCAGGCCAACGCTGATCTCGGGGCAGCTCATCAGCAGCTTCCACAGCAGGCCGCTGCGGGCGTTCTCGATCATCACCACGATGGGCCCCTGGTCGATGGCGAGGTGGGAGTTGGCGTACCACCCGGCGCTCTCGCTGAAGGCGTCGATGAAGCCGTAGTCGCCCCAGATCCGGTCGCCGAGGCGGTGGTAGAAGTGGCGGAGGGCCCGCATCGACTCGTCGGGCGTGTAGGGGAGGGAGGCGAGGGCGGCAGTCGGGGTGATGACGCCGAGGTCGTTCGTCGGCGAGTGGGCGTCGTAGCCGTGGACGCTGTCGCTGGCGCTCAGGCCCCAGCAGTCGGCGCCGTAGCCGGCGAAGCCCTTCGGGTTGCGGACGCAATAGGCGTGGTTGATCCGGGCATGGGCGATGCACTGCTCCCCGTAGTCGGCGTAGCGGTCGCGGAGCCCGCGGGGGTCGATGCCGAGGAAGGAATAGTGGGCGAGGAACAGGGGGCCGCCATAGTCGGGGCCGAGGGGCAGCGTCGTGCCCTCGTAGGTCCGCGCGTTGAGGAAGTCGCGGCCATCGGCCCAGCCGCGGTGGTAGACGTCGGGCGAGATCGCGTAGCGCGGCGATGCGGCGGCGAGGACGTAGGTGATCAGGCACTCGTTCCAGCCGCGGATCTCGTGGTTCATGCTCCAGCCGTTGTTCGGGCTCCAGTGCCAATAGAGCACGTTGCGGCCGTCGCGGGTGTGCCAGTCCCACTCGGCTTCCCGCCAGAGCCAGTCGATCGCGGCGCGCAGGCGCCCCTCGGCCTCGTCGGGCGCGTCGAAATACTGGCGGACGCAGAGCAGGCCCGCGATCAGGAAGGAGGTCTCGACCACGTCGCTGCCGTCGTCCTTGCGGCTGAAGGGGATCGTGCGCCCGGTGTCGCCGTGGAGGAAATGCGGCCAGATGCCGTGGTAGCTGTCGGCCTTGAGCAGGAAGCGCACCATCGTCCACAGCCGCTCGACCGCGGCGGTGCGGTCGATCCAGCCGCGCGACACGCCGGCGATGATCGCCATCACTCCGAAGCCGGTGCCGCCGGTGGTCACCGCCTCGTGCCCGTAGCGCGGCGTGACGTTGCTCCGCTCCCGCGCGAGGCCGCAGGCCGGATGGGCGAAGTCCCAGAAGTAGCGCAGCGTCTGGCGCTGCACGAGGTCGAGGAGCGCCTCGTCGTCGAGCGGCGTCTCTGCAACGGCGCGGGGTTTAGTGTTCATTGCCCTCGTCTCTCCCCCCGGGGGTGTTTGCCGCACCCTGACTCGTTCGTCCGGGCGATGCCACTGGCAGCGGCGCCGCGGCCGCTACTGCAGCCGCGCGCCGCGCAGGGGATCGATCACCAGTTCCGGCAGCGGGGCCGACTCGCCGAAGCCGCGGACCAGCCCGATGGAGCGCCCGATCTCGAGGGTGCGGTTGTAGAAGGGGCGGCCGAGGTTGTCGGCCGGGAGGACGTCGGAGTGCAGCACCGAGAGCACGACGGCCGTGGGCAGGCGCTCGGACAGCGCCTCGTGGAATTCCGCCGCACCGGCGGGGTCGAGGGCCGAGGTCGCCTCGTCGAGCAGCACGACGTCGGGCTCCTGCAGCAGCATGCGGGCGAGGACGAGCCGCTGCTTCTGCCCGCCCGAGAGCACTTCGCGCCACGGACGGCCCTGATGGAGTTCGGCGTCGAGCGCGCGGAGGAAGGTGCCGAGGCCGGCGCGGGACAGCACCTCGGCGACGGCGAGCGGGTGGAATTCGCCGGAGCGGCGCGGGTAGGTGGTGAGTTCGCGCAGGGTCAGGCGCTCGGGGAGGTCGGCCTCCTGTGCGGCGAGGAACAGGCGGGCGCCGGCGCCGAGCGCGATGGAGCCGCCGCCGTAGGGCCAGAGGCCGGCGACGGCCTTGAGCAGCGAGCTCTTGCCCGAGCCGCTCGGACCGCTGACGTGGAGGCGGTCGCCGCGGCGGAGAACGAGGCGGGGGACGGTGACGAAGGGCAGGGCGTCGTGGCCGCGATGGCAGAGCTCCAGCCCCTCGACCGCCAGGATCGGGCCGTCGATGATCTCGAGCCGCTCGAAGTCGCTGCGCCCGGTCTCGCCGTAGAAGCGGTCGCGGTCGCGGACCCGCTCGATGGCGGCGGCGAGCGCGGTCAGGCGGGTGGCGTTGGCGCGAAGGACGGCGATCTCGGGCATGACGGTGGTGAACCACGAGGCGCCGCCGATCAGCTCTGCGGTCAGCTCCGAGCTGGCGGCGTAGACGCGGAAGGTGATGGCGCCCGACATGAAGGCGGGCAGGGCGGGCAGGTAGGCGAGGAGGCGCTGCGACAGGAAGGCCGACGCCTCGGTCAGCATCAGCATCGTCGCGACCCAGACGTTCTGCCGGCGCCAGGCGTGGTCGATGGCGGCATAGAGCCGGGTGTTGGTGACGCGCTGGGCGACCTGACCGCGCGACGCGGCGACGAGGCCGACACGGCCGAGCATCGAGGCAAGCTCGCCGCGCCATGCGCCGTCGCTGCGCTGGCGGTCGAGGGTGCGCTTCTGGACGATGCGGCCGACGCCCCAGGCGAGGACGGTCACGGCGGGGACGTAGACGGCGACCAGCGCGAAGGCGAGGATCGCGGTTCCGGCCTCGCCGGGCACGAGGTCGATCCGGCCGGCGATCTCCGGGCCGAGGGCGGTCGCGAGCATCCGGTTGGCCGCCGCGCCGGCCTGGTCGAGCAGGGCGATGGGCTGGCTGCGGGCGATCAGCGCCGCCGAGATGAAGCACATCGCCGCGACGGACTGGAAGAAGCCCATGACGAGGCCGATCAGGCCGCCGTAGAGGTGGTCGGTGCAGGTGTCGAGCCGCTGGTCGATCGAATCCGGCAGCCGCCCCTCGCCGTCCGTGCCGCCGCCGTTGCCGCCGCGGTCGCTCATCAGGTCGAGGGCGATGCGCTGGTCCGAGAGGATCTCCGCGTCGAACCGTCCGACGAGCCAGAGGCGCGCCCGGCGGTGCAGCGTCGTCGAGACGAGGTGGCGGACGGCGAGGCTGGCCGAGCGGGAGAGCGAGATGCCGAAGTAGGCGAGGGCGGAGAGCAGGATGACCCGGGCGGGGTCGGCGGCGTCGCTGCGGTGGAACTCGGCGAGCGAGGCGATGAAGTCGGCGCTGGCCGTGGCCGTCCACACCGCCGCCTTGCTGATCAGCGCGGTGATCGCGAGCACGATCACGCTGAGCGCCCAGGCTTCGCGCCAGCGCTCCGAAAGCCAGTAGGCCGAGACCAGCCCCCAGAAGCTCGTGCAGCGCTTCACAGCGCGCGCTTTCGGTCGGGCGATTTCGTCGCCCCGGCCTTCCCGTCAGTCGCCGATCCTGCCATCGTCGCGGCTCCGCACCCGTCCGGGACACCCGGACCTGCATCTCAAGATACTGAACATGAATCAGCATCTTGTGATGCTAACGAATGGTAAACGTAAAATCGGCATCTCTTAACCTAACGTCGTATTCACAGACCCACTTGGACAGCTTGCATGGCCCTGCGAACACACTTCGAGAAGCCCGAACACGTCAGCGAGCGCGCCTGGGCGCTCGCCGGCGCGATGACCCTGCGCCAGCTGGCCGGCCAGCTGACGTCGATCGACCCGGGGCGTTACCAGCAACTCGCCGGCGAGGACATCGCCCTGGCCGTTGCGCGGGGCGAGATCGGCGGGACCGGGCTGGTCGGCGACCGCCTGCGCGAGTTGCAGGAGATCGCCGTCGCGAACGGCCATCCGCCGCTTCTCGTCAAGGACGACGGGCGGCGGGGCTTTTACCTTGTCGCACCTTTTCCGCTCTACTGCTTCGACATGGGGCTGGTCCGGCGCGCTCACGAGCAGGCGGCGGCCGACGCGCAGATCGCCGGGGTGTCGCTGATCCGGCTCACCTGCGACTATGCCTTCGCCCAGAACCAGGGGCGCACGCAGGAGGGCGGACTGATCTCCTGCCCGGTGTTCATGAGCGAGGTCACCCGCGCCAGCACCGAGGGCCTGATGGCTTCGGGCCGGATCGCGGTGATCCTCAAGCACCTCGGGCCGTACCAGTATACCGCCGGCCCCGACTATACCGCGCTGCCGATCGAGCGGACCGAGTTCCTCGAGACGGTGCTGCCGCGCTACACCGGCGGTTTCGAGGCCGGGGCGCATGGGGTGATGATGAGCTTCGTGGCGCTCAATGGGGTGCCGGCCCATGCCGACCCCTTCCTCCGCGACCTGACCCGGGCGAACGCTGGTCCCGGTGCGATCATCGAGTCGGACTATGACGCGCTCTACGAGCTTTACGGCGGCTTCGGCTACGCCGGCAGTCCGAAGGAGGCGGCGCTGCGGGCCTTCGTGGAGGGCGGCGTCCACATCGACCTCTGCTCGCTGCTCTACCTGCGCTTCCTGCCGGAACTGGTGGAGGAGGGGCGTCTGAGTGAGGAGGCGGTTCGGGTCCGTGCCGCCGAGATGCTGCACCTCAAGGAAACCGTCGGTGTCCTCGACGATCCGACGGCGGGGACCGACCCCGATCGCGAGCGTCGGCTGCTCGACGGGCCGACCGACGCCTACCGCGACCTCGCCCGGGCGTCCGTTGTGGTGCTGCGGCCGACCCGGCCGGACCCGGCGATCCTGCCGATCGCGGAGGATGCCCGGCTCTGCGTCCTCGGGCCGCTCGCCGACCAGGACCCCGAGGACTGGCTCGGCGCCTATTCGAGCCACGCCAACCGTCACCTCGAGCGGGTGACGACGCCGCTGGCCGGTCTGCGTGCGCGCTGGCCCGACGCGGTCTATGCCCGCGGCTGCGACTACGACCGCGGGACGCCGGCGGAGCTGCGGTCCGCGGCGGAGGCGGCGGCGGGGGCGACGCACGTGCTGCTCTTTCTCGGGGAACCGCACGCGTGGAGCGGTGAATCGGCGACGCTCGCCCAGCCGCGGCTGCCCGAGATCCAGCGGCGGCTGGTCCAGCGCGTGCGCAAGGCCAACCCCACGGCGAAGCTGATCGTCGTCATCACCGCCGGCCGGGCGCTGCACATTCCGAACGAGGTCGAGGCGGCGGCCGACGCGATCGTCTGGGCCGGACAACTCGGCACCTTCGCCGGCGAGGCCATCGCCGACGTCCTGTCCGGCGCCTGCGAGCCGGCCGGCCGCCTGTCGCACGGGCTGCCGATCGGCGACGGCATCACCTCGGGCTTCGACAGCCGGCAGGCGCGGATCGACCGGCCGCCGGTGCCGGTGGTGCGCGGCTCCGCCTCGCGGCGCCAGCGCCACCACTGGTGCGCCTACTACCTCGGCCACGGCGCGCGCTGGCCGGCGGCCTATACCTTCGGCGAGGGCTATTCCTATACCAGCTTCGCCCTCTCCGACCGGGCGCTCGACCGCGACAGCCTGTCGGCCGCGGCCGACGCGGCGCTCACCGCCAGCGTTCGGGTCACCAACACCGGCGACCGGCCGGGGACCGAGACCGTGCACCTCTACTATCAGGACATGGTCTGCGAGGAGCGCGTCCCGCGCCTGCTCGAACGCCTCGGCCACCAGCAGGTGACGCTGGCGCCGGGCGAGGCCGCGACGCTGACCTTCACGGTGACGCCGGCGATGCTGGCGAAATACGGGCGCGACGCGGAGGCGGGGCGCCGGGTCTGGCCCGACCGCGATCCCGGCGAGAACCCCGACCGGCTCTTCCTCGTCCAGCACGAGGGGGAAGCCCTTGACGCCATCGAGCGCTTCGGCGACGCGCCGTGCGTGCTTCCCTTCACCGTGGTGCCCTAGAATGGACGAGACCGCTGCGACGACCTGGGTCTTCCCGCTCGCCGGCCAGAGCAACATGGTCAGCCGCGCCGACGCCGAAGACCCCGCCCCCTGGCCCGAGGCCGTCCGTTTCACGGCGCAGGACGGCCAGTTCTTCGCGCCGGACGCGGCGATCCACTCCGCCGACGGGGACTTTGGCGGCTTTCTGATCGCGAAGCGCTTCGCCGTCGACTTCCTCGCGGCCCACCCGCACGACAGGCTCGTCTTCGTGCCCGGCGCGGTCGGGGGGACCAGCTTCTGGAACCATCGCTGGAACCCCGGCGACGACCTCTACGACAACCTCGTGGCGCTGACCCGCGGCGTTCTTGCCGGGCACCCGGACTGGCGCCTGCGCGCGATGCTCTTCCAGGGCTTCGAGACCGACGCCAGCAACGCGATGCTGGCGACGACCTTCGACCGGGCGCTGAACCGCTTCGTCCGGGCGATCCGCGCCGACCTCGGTCCCGACCTGCCGATCGTCTTCGGCGAGCTGCCACCGGGCTTCGTCGACGGCCACCCCGAGCGCGTCGCCATCCGCGAGGCGGTGCAGCGCGCGCCGTCGCGCTTTCCCTTCACCGCCGTCGTTCCGAGCCGGGAGCCGGACGCCGAGGACGACGGCCTGCACTACTCCACCGCCGGCCTGCTGACGATCGGGGCGCGCTACGCCGCGGCGCTCGACCGCGCCGAGGCGAATGTCCGCGCCCCGGCCGGCGTGTGAGCGCCGCGACAAGATAGACCGGCGCCCCTGCCCGCCGGCGGTTCCCCAGCGCCTCCGACGCCGCTAGCGTCGGGGACGCAAGCGAAGGCAGGTCGAGCGTCATGTCCAAGGCCCCGGTCGTCACCTACGACGAGCGCGTGACCCATCAGGTCCGCGTGCTCCTGCGCGCGGTGCACCAGACGCCGGGGCGGACGCGGCTCTACCTGCTCGCCGCCGCGATCGTCGCCGTCATCGTCGCCACCGCGGTGATGCAGGTGCGGCTCAACGCGTGGAACCAGCCCTTCTACGACGCGATCGAGCGGCGGGACTTCGAGGGCTTTCTCGGCCAGCTCGGTGTCTTTGCGGTGATCGCCGCCATCCTGCTGGTGCTCAACGTCGCCCAGACCGGGCTGAACCAGCTGATCCGGGTGAAGCTGCGCGAACTGGCGACGACCGACCTCATCGCCAACTGGATGACCCACAAGCGCGCGGCACGCATCGGCCGCGCCGGCGAGATCGGCGTCAATCCCGACCAGCGCATCCAGGCCGACGCCCAGTCGCTGACCGACCTCAGCACCGACCTCGGCATCGGCCTGTTGCAGTCCTCGATCCTGCTCGTCAGCTTCATCGGGGTGCTGTGGATGCTCTCGGCCGGGGTGGTGATACCGGTCGCCGGCCACGACCTCGTCATCCCCGGCTACATGGTGTGGGCGGCGCTGATCTATGCGCTCTCGGGTTCGCTGGTGTCGTGGCGCCTCGGCCGTCCGCTGGTCAACCTCGGCGCCGCCCGCTACGCGCGCGAGGCCGACTTCCGTTTCGCGCTGGTCCAGGGCTCGGAGCGGGCCGAGGGCATCGCGCTCAGCAACGGCGAGGCCGACACCCGGCACAGTCTCGAAGCCAGCCTCGCGACGCTCGTCGGGCTGCTCCGGAAGATCGCCTTCGCCCGGGCGCGGCTGACCTGGGTCACCGGCGGCTACGGCTGGGTGGCGCTGGTCTTTCCGATCGTGGTCGCGGCCCCCGGCTACTTCGCGGGGCGGCTGACGTTCGGCGAGCTGATGATGGTGGTCGGCGCCTTCAACCAGGTGCAGCAATCGCTGCGCTGGTTTGTCGACAACACCGGCGCGATCGCCGACTGGCGCGCCGCCCTGCTGCGGGTGATGAACTTCCGCCAGGCGCTGCTCGATCTCGACGCGGTCGAGGCCTCGGTCGGCCTGATCGAGCGCAGCGTGTCGGCGGAGGGGCGCCTCGTGCTCGACGCGGTGCAGGTCGAGACCCGCCACGGCTGCATCGCCCTCGACCAGCCACGGCTCGAGGTCGCGGCGGGCGAGCGCGTCCTGCTCCTCGGCAAGCCGAGTTCGGGGCGGACCACCTTCTTTCTCGCCCTCGCCGGGTTGTGGAGCGCGGGCTCGGGCCGGATCAGCGTGCCGGCGGACGAGACGGTCGCCTACCTGACCCAGCGGCCGTTCCTGCGATCGGGCCCGCTGCGCGCGGCGCTGACCTCGAACGGCACCGTCCACGGCGACGACGACCTCCGCGCGGCGCTGGCGCGGGTCGGGCTCGAGAGCCTCGCCGACGGGCTCGACACGGTGGCCCGCTGGGACCGCGATCTCGGCCTCGGCGAGCAGGAGCGGCTCGGCTATGCGCGGCTGCTGCTCTCCCGGCCGGCGTGGATGATCTGCGACGAGGGCCTCGATCCGATGGACGAGGCCAACCGGCAGCTCCTGCTGTCGATCCTCGGCGGGGAACTCGCGGCGAGCGCGGTCGTCAACGTCTCGCACCGGCGCGAGCCGCGGGACTTCTACGGCAGGGTGGCGACCCTCGTCGCGACGCCTTCGGAGGCCGTGCAGGGACGCCCCGGCGCGAGCGACCTGCGCAGCCGGAACGACGCGGCCGCCTGACTGCGCGGTCGGCGTGGAGCAGCCCAAAGTTGGGGGATCGGTGGAAGTTTGGGGGACGGCGAACTGTCTGGGGGAAGCCCGCCGTCCCTTTCTTCCTTGCCCGGCACACTCACACTGAAGACACTCGCACCCGCCGGGCTGCACCCTCAAAACACGCGTCGCGTGTAGTTCGGTCAACGCCC
The DNA here is from genome assembly GCA_963798235.1 of uncultured Alphaproteobacteria bacterium. GTDB lineage: Bacteria > Pseudomonadota > Alphaproteobacteria > Rhodobacterales > Rhodobacteraceae > Amaricoccus. The sequence goes on from CAWCSN010000012.1 coordinate 25,564, forward strand.
TTCGCACCCGCAGCAGGAGCATTTCACGCAATTGCCGCTTGGATGCTCAACCGCAGGACGCTCTGCGCGTTTTGCGGTCAGCCTGGTGAGCGAGGGCGGATTTCGAGGGCGGCCCGGACCGAAAAAGCGGCTGCTGGGCGAGATTCTGAGAGATGCGCGGCGATCGTGGTCATGGAATGGACCAGGCGCGCTGCAATTATATCATCTGGTCAAGGGGTTCGTGGCGGACTGGGAAGGATTCGAACCCTCGGCCCCTTGATTCGTAGTCAAGTACTCTATCCAACTGAGCTACCAGTCCGTCGCGGGGGGAAATACGCTGGCGGTCGGGGATTCGCAACCCCAAAGGGACGGATTTCAGCGCCGGGGGAAGACCGTTTCCGGCGGCGCCACCGCGGGCGAGCCGTCGGAGTTCGTCGCCATGATGTCGGCCATTTGCGCCCAACGGCGCCGCATGACCGGGAGCGACGGCAGGCCATCCCTCGCGTGCTCGTCGGTGCGCCAGAGCACGGCGACGCGGGCGATGGCCCCGCGGTGAACGCGATTGCGTCGACCTTCTGCGCGAGTAAGGCGCCGCTTCTAATCATCTCCAATCATCGTGACAAAATGGTGCAGTGCGCAAGCGCGAAGGTGAGCGAAGTTGATTGACTTTGGCGCATGGCTGCGCGACTGTCCCGCCGCGCCCGGACGGGTGCCGCGAGAGGGAGGACGCGATGCTCGATGTCGAGACCGGCGGGCGGCTGGCAAACCTGTGGGACGAGGCCCGGGCCGCGGGCATGACCGAGCCCGAGCGGCTGCTCTATCGCTCGAACCTGCTCGGCGCCGACAAGCGGATCACCAACTACGGCGGGGGCAATACCTCGGCGAAGGTGATCGAGAAGGACCCCCTGACCGGGGAGGCGGTCGAGGTGCTCTGGGTCAAGGGCTCGGGCGGCGACGTCGGCACGATGAAGCTCGACGGCTTCTCGACGCTCTACATGAGCAAGCTCGACGCGCTGAAGGGGCTCTACCGCGGTGTCGAGCACGAGGACGAGATGGTGGGCTATCTGCCCCACTGCACCTTTGCGCTGAACCCGCGGGCGGCGTCGATCGACACCCCGCTCCATGCCTATGTGCCGCGCGCCCATGTCGATCATATGCACGCGGACGCGATCATCGCCATCGCGGCGTCGGCGGACTCCGAGGCGTTGACGCGGGAGGTCTTCGGCGACGAGATCGGCTGGCTGCCGTGGAAGCGACCGGGCTACGAACTCGGGCTGTGGCTTGAGAAATTCGCGCGCGAGAACCCGGAGGCGAAGGGCTGCGTGCTCGGGAGCCATGGGCTCTTCACCTGGGGGGACGACGCGCGCTCGTGCTACGAGACGACGCTCGACGTCATCAACCGGGCGATCGGCTGGCTGGAGGACGCGGACCGAGGGGGTGGCGGCCTTCGGCGGCGCGGCGCACGCGGCCCTGCCGGCCGAGGAGCGGCGGCGGGTGGCGGCGCGGCTGATGCCGGCGATCCGCGGCAAGATTTCCGGCGACGTGCGGATGGTCGGGCATTTCGACGACCAGCCGGCGGTGCTGGCCTTCGTCGGCTCGAAGGACATGGAGGCGCTGGCGGCGCTCGGGACGAGCTGCCCGGACCATTTCCTGCGCACGAAGATACGCCCGCTGGTGGTGGCCTTCGATCCGGGTGCGCCGGATGTCGAGGCGACGATCGCCGGGCTCGGCGAGGCGGTGGCGGCCTACCGGGAGGACTACGCCGGCTACTACGAGCGCTGCCGGCGGCCGGACAGCCCAGGCCTGCGTGATCCGAACGCGGTGGTCTATCTGGTGCCGGGCGTGGGCATGATCACCTTCGCCAAGGACAAGGCGACGGCGCGGATTTCGGGCGAGTTCTACGTCAATGCGATCAACGTGATGCGCGGGGCTTCGGCGATCTCGGAGTATCGCGGGCTGCCGGAGCAGGAAGCCTTCGACATCGAATACTGGCTGCTCGAGGAGGCGAAGCTCCAGCGGATGCCGAAGCCGAAGAGCCCTCGCCGGGCGGATCGCGGTGGTCACCGGCGGCGCGGGCGGGATCGGGGCGGCGACGGCGGAGCGCTTCCTGCGCGAGGGCGCCTGCGTGGTGCTCGCCGACATCGACGCGGGCGCGCTCGACGAGACGCGGGCGGCGCTGGCGGGGCGGCACGGGGCGGACGTGGTGCGCAGCGTGCAGATGGACGTGACCTCGGAGGCGGCGGTCGAGGCGGCCTATGCGGCGATGGCGGTGGAGTTCGGGGGCTGCGACATCGTGGTGTCGAACGCCGGGATCGCTTCGTCGGCGCCGATCGAGGAGACGACGCTGGCGCTGTGGAACCGCAACATGGACATCCTGTCGACCGGGTATTTCCTGGTGTCGCGCGAGGGGTTCAAGCTGATGAAGGCGCAGGGGATCGGCGGGGCGGTGGTGTTCGTCGCCTCGAAGAACGGGCTGGCGGCCTCGCCGAACGCCTCGGCCTACTGCACGGCGAAGGCGGCGGAGATCCATCTGGCGCGCTGCCTGGCGCTGGAGGGGGCGCCGGAGGGGATCCGGGTGAACGTGGTCAACCCGGACGCGGTGCTGCGGGGCTCGCGGATCTGGGAGGGCGAGTGGCTCGACCAGCGCGCGGGGACCTACGGGACCGACAAGGAAGGGCTGGAGGAGATGTACCGGCAACGGTCGCTGCTCAAGCGGTCGGTGCTGCCGGAGGACATCGCCGAGGCGGCGTATTTCCTGATCTCGGACGCTTCGGCGAAGTCGACGGGGAATATCCTCAACGTCGACGCGGGCAACGTGCAGGCGTTCACGCGGTAGAGCGCGAAGAGGGAGCCGCCGCAGCGGGTTCCTCGATCCGGTGCCGGGCGAGCCTTGTCCGAAGTGGCGGGGAGAGGGGGCCTTCAGCCCCCTCTTGGCCTTCGGCCAATTCACCCCCGAGGATATTTGAGGACCGAAGATGGGGGCGCGCCTTGGGGACTGTCGTTCCGGCAGTCGTGGCCGCGTTTTGCCCGTGGCAGGCGCCGCCGGTCCTGTGCTAACGCCAGCCGGATCGGAGGGATGCGGCGATGGATCTGTTTGCGGAGATCAAGGGGCGGGTGCTGGCGGCCATCGGACGGCTGGTGGCCGAGGGTCGCTTGCCGGAGGGGCTCGACCTCGCCGGGGTGACGGTCGAGCCGCCGCGCGATCCCGCCCATGGCGACATGGCGACCAACGCCGCGATGGTGCTGGCGCGCCCGGCGCGGATGGCGCCGCGCGACATCGCCGAGGCGCTGGCCGGGATTCTCTCCGCCGAGGCGGGCGTCGTCTCGGTGGAGGTGGCGGGCCCGGGCTTTCTCAACATGCGCATCGCGCCGGACCGCTGGTTCGGGATCGTGCCGCAGATCCTCGCGGCGGGGACGGGGTTCGGGCGCTCGACGCTCGGGGGCGGGCGCAAGGTCAACGTCGAGTTCGTGTCGGCGAACCCGACCGGGCCGATGCACGTCGGCCATACCCGCGGCGCGGTCTTTGGCGACGCGCTCGCCGGGCTGCTCGACTTCGCCGGCTACGCGGTCACGCGGGAATACTACATCAACGACGGTGGCGCCCAGGTCGACGTGCTCGCCCGCTCGGCCTATGAGCGCTATCGCGAAGCCTGCGGGCTGCCGGCGGATATCGCCGAGGGGCTCTATCCCGGCGACTACCTGATCCCGGTCGGGCAGGCGCTGCGGGCGAAGTACGGCGACAGCCTGCTCGACAAGGACGAGGGGGAGTGGCTCGCTCCGGTGCGGAGCTTTGCCACCGAGGCGATGATGGGGATGATCCGCGAGGACCTCGCCCTGCTCGGCGTGAAGATGGATCATTTCTTCAGCGAGAAGTCGCTCTACGGCACCGGGAAGATCGAGGCGGCGCTGGCGGTGCTGGAGGCCGACGGGCTGCTCTACGAGGGCACGCTGGAGCCGCCGAAGGGCAAGCTGCCCGAGGACTGGGAGCCGCGGCAGCAGACGCTGTTCCGCTCGACGGCCTATGGCGACGACACCGACCGGCCGGTGATGAAGTCGGACGGGAGCTGGACGTATTTCGCCCCGGACATCGCCTATCACTACGACAAGATCGAGCGCGGCTACGACGAGCTGATCGACGTGCTCGGCGCCGACCATGGCGGCTACGTCAAGCGGATGAAGGCGGCGGTGGCGGCCCTGTCGAAGAACCGCGTGCCGCTCGACGCGAAGCTCTGCCAGCTGGTCAGGCTCACCAAGGGCGGCGAGCCCTTCAAGATGTCGAAGCGCGCCGGCACCTTCGTGACCCTGCATGACGTGGTGGATCAGGTCGGGCGCGACGTGACGCGTTTCGTCATGCTGACGCGCAAGAACGACGCGCCGCTCGACTTCGACTTCGACAAGGCGCTGGAGCAGTCGAAGGACAATCCGGTCTTCTACGTCCAGTATGCCCATGCGCGCGCGCACTCGGTGCTGGCGCGGGCGGCGGAGGCGGGGTTCGCCACCGACGACGCGGCGCTCGGGGGGGCCGACCTGGCGCGGCTGGGGACGCCGGGCGAGCTGCGGCTGATGCAGAAGGCGGCGGAGTGGCCGCGGCAGGTCGAGATCGCGGCCGGGAGCCACGAGCCGCACAGGATCGCCTTCTATCTCTATGACCTGGCGTCCGATTTCCATGCGCAGCAGCATCAGGGCAAGCTCGATCCCGACCTGCGTTTCATCCGCGAGGAGGCGCCGGAGCTGACCCGCGCCCGGCTGGCGCTGGTGCGGGCGGTGCAGATCGTCGTCGCCTCGGGCCTCGGCATTCTCGGGGTGACGCCGATGGACGAGATGCGCTGAAGCCGGCGCCGATTCGCTGCTGACGGATCGGGCGCGAATCGGTCCTCAATCCGCAGTTGCGAATACGCGGCTTGCTGTTATCCTTTACGCGGCCCCGAAGGCGGAGCGCGGACAACGCGCCTGGCAATCTTAGGGGTTGGAGCAGAGGCACATACACGATATGGTGTGTGAGAACAGGCAAGAACCCCATGCGCGATCTTTATGGCGATGATTACGAGTCCGTTGCGGTCGGCGGGGACGCCGCCCTGATCCCGAGCGGAATGCGACGGATGGCCGGTGCGGCGGTGTTTCTCGGGCTGGTGGCGGCGCTGGGCCTGTGGTCCTACCGCCTCGGCACCCGCGATGCGGCCGAGGTGCCGATCATCAGGGCGATGGAGGGGCCGACGCGGATCGAGCCCGCGGATCCCGGCGGGCTGATGGCGGCGCATCAGGGCCTCGAGGTGAACGGCGTGCTCGCGGGCAAGCCGGCGCACATGACCGCGGCGGATGGCAAGGCGCCGGTGGCGAGGGCGGCGCTGGCGGCCGAGGACTCGGCGCAGGGCGAACTGGTGGTCGCGGCGCCGGCGGCGATGGCCGAGCGGGTCGTCGCGGAGTTGGGCGAGTTGCAGATGCCGGTCGCCGAGCCGGCCGACGAGGACGCGGTGGCGCTCGGTGGGCCGGAGGCCGGGGGCGCGGCGATGCCCGATGGCGAAGAGGAACTGGCGACCGATGCCGATGCCGAGACCCCGGCGATCGCGGGGCCGCGGCCGATGAACCGTCCGGCGAACCTCGTGGTGGCGCGGGCCAAGCCGCCGGCGGCAGTGGTGGTCGCAGCGGCGACGCCGCAGGCCGCGGTGGCCAAGGTGGCGGCGACGCCGGCACCGGCTCCGGTGGCCAAGACGGCGACCAAGGGGCACGAGGTGGCCGGGTTGCAGAAGGGCACGCGGCTGGTGCAGCTCGGTGCCTTCGACAGCGAGGCGATCACGCGCCAGGCCTGGGACCAGCTGGTGTCGCGCAACCCCGATCTCCTGTCCTCGAAGAGCCTCTACATCGAGCGGACGACGGCGAACGCGCGGGTCTTCTACCGGCTGCGGGTCGCGGGCTTCACCAACACCGACCAGACGCGCGAGATGTGCGAATCCCTGCGATCGCGGGGCATCGACTGCATCCCGGTGACGCTGCAGTAGATGCCGGCGCGCGCCGTCATCTTCGGCTGCGCCGGTCCGGCTCTCTCGGACGAGGAGCGGCGCTTCTTCGCGGCGGCGGACCCGTGGGGGTTCATCCTCTTCGGGCGCAACGTCAGCGATCCCGAGGGCATCGCCCGGCTGACCGCCGACCTGCGCGACGCGGTCGGGCGCGACGCACCGGTGCTGATCGACCAGGAAGGCGGCCGGGTGGCGCGGCTGCGCGGGCCGGCCTGGCGCGAGTGGCTGCCGGCGCTCGACGAATGCGGGCGGCTCGGCGACCGGGCCGGACGCGTGCGGGCGATGGCGTTGCGCTACCGGCTGATCGCGTCCGAACTCCGGGCGATCGGGATCGACGTCGACTGCGCGCCGGTGCTCGACGTGGCGCGGGCCGAGACCCACGGGATCATCCGCAACCGCTGCTACGGCGACGATCCGGCCGAGGTGGCGGCGATCGGGCGCGCGGTCGCGGACGGCCTGCTCGCGGGCGGGGTGCTGCCGGTGATCAAGCACATGCCGGGGCACGGGCGGGCGACGATCGACAGCCACCACGACCTGCCGCGGGTGATCGCGAGCGAGGTCGATCTGGTGGCGGACTTCGCGCCGTTCCGGGCGCTGGCGGATCTGCCGATGGCGATGACCGCGCATCTGGTCTTTGCGGCGCTCGACCCGGAGGCGCCGGCGACCCAGTCGGCGCGGATGGTGCGGCTGATCCGCGAGGAGATCGGCTTCGACGGGCTGCTGATGACCGACGACCTGTCGATGAAGGCGCTCACGGGCGGCTTCGGCGAGCGGGCCGAGCGGGCGCTGGCCGCGGGCTGCGACGTGGTCCTGCACTGCAACGGCGACCCGGCCGAGATGGCGGCGGTGGCCGAGGCGACGCCGCTGCTCGACGGGCGGGGTGCGGAGCGGGCCGAGGCGGCGCTGGCCCGGCGGATCGCCCCGGCCGCGTGGGACGTCGGCGCGGCCGATGCGGAGTTTGCCGCGGTGACGGCGGTGGCCAATGCCTGACGACTTCTTCGATCCGCAGACGACCGAGGCCCGCCTCGCGGCGGAGGCGCTGGTGGTCGACGTCGATGGCTTCGAGGGGCCGCTGGACCTGCTGCTGACCCTGGCGCGGACGCAGAAGGTCGATCTCCGGCGGGTGTCGATCCTGCGGCTGGCGGAGCAGTATCTCGGCTTCGTCGAGGCGGCGAAGCGGCTTCGGATCGAACTCGCTGCCGACTATCTGGTGATGGCGGCGTGGCTCGCCTTCCTGAAGTCGCGGCTGCTCCTGCCGCCCGACCCGACCGAGGAGGGGCCCTCGGGCGAGGAACTGGCGGCCCGGCTCGCCTTCCAGCTCGAACGGCTCGAGGCGATGCGCGATGCGGCGGCGCGGCTGATGGCGCGCGACCAGCTCGGGCGCGACGTCTTTGCCCGGGGCGCGGCCGAGGGGGTGACGCGGGAGGTGCGCGTCGTGCACACCGCGTCGCTGCTCGACCTGATGCGGGCCTATGCGCGGATCAAGACGAAGGACGAGTTCACGCCGCTGCATCTGGCGCGGGGGCCGGTCTACACGATGGAACAGGCGCTGGAGCGGATGCGGGGCCTGCTCGGGACCGCGATCGACTGGGTGCAGCTGTCGGCGTGGCTGCCCGATGCGTGGCGCGGCGAGCCGGTACGGCGGCGCTCGGCGACGGCGGCGAGCTTTGCGGCGGCGCTGGAGCTGGTGAAGGCGGGGCGGCTGGAAGTGCGGCAGGAGCGGGCCTTTGCGCCGATCTTCCTGCGGATGAGGGAGGAGGAGGCGGGATGAACGAGACGGTTCGGGACTTTTCGTTCGAGTTTTCAGTGCCTGCCCTGCCGGAACAGGAGCGGATGGTCGAGGCGGTGCTCTTCGCCAGCCGTGCGCCGCTGACCGGGCGCGAGCTGGCCGAGCGGCTGCCGCAGGGCTGCGACATCGGCGAGGCACTGGCCGGCCTCTGCCGCCGCTACGATGGGCGGGGGGTGCAGCTGGCGCGCGTCGGGGATGCCTGGGCGTTCCGCACGGCGGCGGACCTCGGGTTCCTGATGAGCCGCGAGGTCGTCGAGACCCGCAAGCTCAGCCGCGCGGCGATCGAGACGCTGGCGATCGTGGCTTATCATCAGCCGGTAACCCGCGCCGAAATCGAGGAAATTCGCGGCGTGTCGGTGTCGGGCGGGACGTTGGACCATCTGGTGGAACTCGGCTGGGTGAAGTTCGGGCGGCGGCGGATGACGCCGGGGCGGCCGATGACCTTCGTGGTGACGCCGGGCTTTCTCGACCATTTCGGGCTCGAGACCGAGCGCGACCTGCCGGGGCTCGCCGAACTGCGGGCGGCCGGGTTGCTCGACAACCGGCCGGGCGCGGCGCCGGCGCCGACGACGGACGAGACCGAGGACGACTCGGTGATGGCCGGGCAGGGCGACCTGCTCGACTGAGGCTTCGGTGCCTCGGGCGGGCGCCGAGGCTGCGGCTGCAGCGCCAGCAGCGTTAACTGGTTAACCGAGCAGAGCCCCACACGAGAGCGTAAGGGCGGCGAGGCTTGCCGCGAAGGAGTTTGTCTCCGAAGGGTTAGCGCGAACGGTTGGTCCGTCATTCGACGCTCCGCTGGATCGTCCGGCTGAGGTGCGGATCGCGGGCCGCGCCTCAGGCCAGCGGGCTGACGCGGAGGCGGGTCAGGCGGTTGTGCTCGCGGTCGAGGACCTCGAAGCGGAAGCCGTGGAAGCTGAAGGACTGGCCGGGCGTGGGGATCGCCTGGGCCTCGTGGATGACGAGGCCGGCGATGGTGTTGGCCTCCTCGTCGGGCAGGTTCCAGTCACAGGCGCGGTTGAGGTCGCGGATCGGGACGCTGCCGTCGACCTCGACCGAGCCGTCGGGTTGGCGGTCGATGCCGGCGGGGGTCTCGACGTCGTGCTCGTCGGTGATGTCGCCGACGATCTCCTCGATGATGTCCTCCAGCGTCACCAGCCCCTGCAGGGCGCCGTACTCGTCGACGACGAGGGCGAAGTGGCCACGGCGGCGGAGGAAGGCGCGGAGCTGCTCGCCGAGGGTGGTCGACTCGGGGACGAAATAGGGCGGCATCGCCACGTCCATCACGTCGAAGCCTTCGAGGGCGCCGGAGCGACCGCCGTGCTCGAGGACGAAGGCGTGGACGGCACGGGACAGATCCTTGGCGTGGAGGACGCCGACGATGTTCTCGGGCTCGCCGCGGAAGACCGGCAGGCGGGTGTGGGGCGAGCTGATCGCCTGGGCGAGGATTTCCTCAGGCGCCGAGTCGGCGTCGATCATCTCGATGTCGCGGCGGTGCATCATCACCTCCTCGACCTGGCGCTCGTCGAGGGCGAGGCCCTCGAGGCGGCGGTCGCGGTCCTCGTCGGCGGCGGTCGGCTCGGGATGGCCGTTCGGGGCGGAGGGACCATCCTCGGCGGAAGGGGCGCGGCCGGGAGCGAGGCGGGCGGCGAGCGTGACGCCGAGGGTGGCCGGGGGTCCGAACAGGGTCAGGGCGAAGCCGGCGGGGGCCGACCAGCGCGCGGCGCGGGCCTCGGCGTTGGCGGCGGCGGCGCGGGGCAGGAGGATGACGAGAAAGAGCGCGAGGGCAGTTGCCAGCGCGGCGACAACGATGCCCGCGACGCCGAGGACGGCCGTGGCGAGCCAGGTGGCGAGGGCGACGGCGGTTGCGGCGGCAAGGGTTCCGGCGAGGAGGAGGGCCGCGGCGAGGCGATCGCGGTGCTCCATGAGGCGGTAGGCGCGCTCGGCGGCGGCGTCGCCGCGCTCGCCGAGGATGTGGAGGCGCGACCGGCTCGTGGCGCCGAAGGCGGCTTCGATCGCGACGAGCCAGCCCGCGAGGGCGAGCAGGACGAGGACGGCGGCCCCGGCGGCCCAGAGGGCGAGGGCGGGCGCGGCCGCGGTCGACGCAGGCATGGTGGTCCTCTTCCGTGGCCGTTCGCCCGACGTTACCCGTCAGGATGCGTCGGCATCAAGCGTCGTGGCCGGGGTGGCGAGCGGGTGCTTCTCCAGCACCAGCTCCTTGAGGCGGGTTTCGAGGACGTGGGTATAGATCTCGGTGGTGGCGATGCTGGCGTGGCCGAGCAGCGTCTGGATGACGCGGAGGTCGGCGCCGTGGGCGAGGAGGTGGGTGGCGAAGGCGTGGCGCAGGGTGTGCGGCGAGATCGCGGTGGCGTCGAGGCCGGCGTGGCGGGCGAGATCCTTGACGAGGAGGAAGAAGCGCTCGCGGCTCATGTGCCCGCGCTTGCCGCGCGCCGGGAAGAGAAAGGGCGAGCGCGGGCGGGCGTGGCCGTTCTGGCGGGCGGGTTCGGCTGTGTCGAGATGGGCGAGCCAGGCGGCGAGGGTCTCGCGCGCCGGGACGGAGAGCGGGACCATGCGCTCGCGGCCGCCCTTGCCGCGGACGAGGATCATCCGCGGGTCGCCGCGGGCGGCGGCGGCGGGGAGCGAGACCAGTTCGCTGACGCGCAGGCCCGTGGCGTAGAGGAGCTGCATCAGGCAGGTCTCGCGCAGCCGGTCGGTGTCGGTGGCGCCGCGGGTGGCGGCGGCGGCGAGCAGGCGGTCGACCTCGGGCTCGCTGAGGGCGTGGGGCAGGGTGCGGTGGCGCTTCGGGCCCTTGATGAGCGCGCCGGGGTCGTCGCTGCGCCAACCTTCGAGAAAGGCGAAGCGGTAGAGCTGGCGGATCGCCGAGAGCCGCCGCGCCCGGGTCGCCTGGGCCATGCCGCGGGCGTCCTGCTCGATCAGGTAGCCCTCGATGTCGGCGCGGGCCGCGGTGGTGTAGTCGAGGTCGCGCCGCGCGAGGAAGTCGGCGAAGTCGGTGAGGTCGCGGGCATAGGAAAGCAGCGTGTTGCGGGCGGCGTCGCGCTCGGCCTGGATCGCCTCGAGGTAGCGCGGCAGCCAGGTGCGGGCGGGGGCGGTCATGCGGGCGCAGTCATGGGAACGCAGTCATCGGAGCGCAGTCCTCTGGCGCGCGCTCATCCGGTCGTTCCGGCGAGCAGCGTCTGGAGGGCGATCCTTCGCGCGGCCTCGGTCTGGCCGGCGAGGCGGAGGGTGAGGAGGGCGGCGCGCAGCGACGGCGGGTCGATCGAGCCGCCCGGGGCGAGGAGGTCGAGGGCGGCGACGATGGCCCGGCCCTGCTTGCCGGCGGCGACCGCCTCGGCGAGCCCGCGCTCGCGCTCGTCGGCCGGGTCGGTGGCGGTGAGCCCGTCGACGGCGGCGGCGAGGCGGGTGTCGCCGGGGTCGCCACCGATGTCGGCCGCGGGGGGCGGCGCCCCGTCGGCGAGGGCGAGGAGCGCGGCGGTGCGGGCGTCGGGGCTCGGGCCGGCGGCGCGGGCGGCGGCGGGGGTGTCGCCGGCGAGGAGCAGGAGCGCGACGAGGGGAGCGCGGGCTTCCGGTGCGAGCAAGGCGGGGTCGAGGGCGGCGAGCGCCGGGCCGTAGGTCTCGGCCAGCGCGACGCGAAGACCGCGGGAGGCGAGGGCGGCGTCGGCGGCGACAAGGGCGGCGGAGGGATCACCCGGCCCGGCGAGGGCGGCGTCGAGGGCCTGCACGGCGGCGGCGCGGTCCCAGACGCCGCCGGAGGCCGCGGGGACGCCGGAGCGGTAGGCGGCGAAGAGGACGGCGGGCTCGATGGCGTCGGCGAGGGTCAGGCGCTCGGCGGCGTCGACGCGGGCGCGCATCGGCACGTGCTCGTCGAGGTCGGCGTGGAGGAAGGCAAGGGGCAACTGGCCGGGCGGGCGGTCGAGGCCGACGGCCTCGCGCATCAGGAAGTCGAGCGGGGTCAGCGGCTCCGGGATCGGCGGCTCGGGGTCGCCCTCGAAGATGACGGGATCGAGGAAGCGGGCGAGGAGCGCCTGCTGGTCGCCGGCGATCGAGCCGACCTGCTCGCCGAGGGTCAGGGTGATCTCGGCGGCGTTCCAGTCGCCGGTGCGGGCGAGGCAGAAGACCCGCGCCGGCAGGGTCGGCGACAGCGAGGGGTTCTGGCGGAGCGCGAGGCAGGGCGGGCCGGCGCGGTCGAGGAGGAGGCCGATGTCGAACCAGCGCCGGAAGAGGTCGGGTGTGTCGGGGCCGGCGCGGTTGATGAGGGCGTCGGCATCCTCGAGCGCCCCGTCCTCGAGCAGGCGGTCGATGCGCGCGACGAGGACGGCGGACTCGGAGGCCGCGCCGGCGTCCGAACCCGAGTCCGAATTCCGGGGTGGCTGGCTGTCGGCGACGAGCAGGCGGTGGAAGAGCGCCCGCGCGGCGGGCACGCCGGCGTCGCGGTGGGCGAGGATCAGGGCCTCGACGGCGGCGGCGTCGTCGGGTCCCCAGAGCGCCGCGGCGAAGCCGGTCTCCGCCGGGTCGAGCAGGCCGATGCCGTCGCGGCTGAGGGCCGGGAGCGGGCGGACGGTGATGGTGTCGCCGGAGGGGATCGGCGGAAGCGTCGAGCGGGCGCGGCTCGGGGGCGGGGTGTTCTCGATGCTGAGCGACAGCCATGGAATGGCGCTGCGCGGCTCGGCGGCCAGGGCGGCGGCGGAGAGGAGGAGCGAGGCGGCCAGCGCGGGAGCGCCGAGGCGGGCGATCCGGGGGAAGGGCCCGGTCACTTCGCCTCGACGGGAAGCTCGACCGTGTGCCGCGGGGCAGGCAGGTCCGAGAAGATCGCCAGCCCGACCAGCCCGACGACGGCGACGAGCACCAGATAAAGGAGTATCTTCAAGACCACGCGCATTGGCTGCTCTGCCCGTTCGCTTTGCCGTGCCGCTTGACGCGGCATCGTAACTGTTCAATCACGGGACCGACCGCCGCGATCGCCTCTCGCGGACCTTAGCTCGGGTGCGGCCGGACGGCAATTGTCATGATCGAGACTCCACAACCGCAAGCAGTGGAGGGGATGCGCCTCGGGCGTACCATCGTGCTCATCGGGTTGATGGGCGCCGGCAAGACCAGCGTCGGCAAGCGGCTGGCGGGGTTGCTCGGGGTGCCGTTCACCGATTCCGACAGCCGGATCGTCGAGGCCGCGGGCATGTCGATCCCGGAGATCTTCGCGAGCCTCGGCGAGGCGGCGTTCCGCGACGGCGAGCGGCGGGTGATCGCCCGCCTGATGGCCGAGCGGCCGGGGATCCTCGCGACCGGGGGCGGGGCGTTCCTCGATCCGCGGACGCGCGCGGAGATTGCGGCGCACGGGACCTCGGTCTGGCTGCGCGCCGACGTCGATACGCTGTGGGACCGGGTGCGCGACCGGCCCGGGCGGCCGCTGCTGCAGACCGCCGATCCGAAGGGGACGCTGACCGACCTCCACCAGCGGCGCGCACCGATCTATGCGCTCGCGGACGTCATCGTCGACAGCCGCCGCGGGATCAGCCACGAGACGATGGCGCGGGCGATCGTCTCGGGGGTGCGCGGCCACGACAGCGGCCGCCCCGACCGGCCCGCGACGCTGGAGGGCCTGCGATGAACGCCGCGACCGTCTCCGTGCCGCTCGGCGCGCGGGCCTACGACATCCGCATCGGGCCGGGGCTGCTGGCCGGGGCAGGGGCGGAGATTGCGCCCCTGCTGCGCCGCAAGCGCGTCGCGGTGGTGACCGAGGAGCGCGTCGCGGCGCGGCACCTGCCGGCGCTGGTCGCGGGGCTCGGGGCCGCCGGGATCGAGGCGGCGGTTCTGGCGCTGCCGCCGGGGGAGGGGACCAAGGGCTGGGCGGCGCTGGAGCGCACCGTCGAGTGGCTGATCGCCGAGCGGGTGGCGCGGGACGACATGGTGGTCGCCTTCGGCGGCGGCGTCGTCGGCGATCTCGCCGGCTTCGCGGCGGCGATCCTGCGGCGGGGGGTCGGCTTCGTGCAGATCCCGACGACGCTGCTCGCGCAGGTCGACAGCTCGGTCGGGGGCAAGACCGGGATCAATTCTCCGCAAGGCAAGAACCTCGTCGGGGCGTTTCATCAGCCGAAGCTGGTGCTCGCGGACACCGGGCTGCTCGACACGCTGCCCGAGCGCGACCTGCTCGCCGGCTATGGCGAGGTGGTGAAATACGGGCTGCTCGGCGATGCCGGCTTCTTCGACTGGCTCGAGGGGAACGGCCCGGCACTGCGGGCGGGGGACGCCGCGGCGCGGCTCCATGCGGTGCGGCGGTCCTGCGAGATGAAGGCGGAGATCGTCGTGCGCGACGAGACCGAGCAGGGCGACCGGGCACTCCTCAACCTCGGGCATACCTTCGGGCACGCGCTGGAGGCGGCGACGGGATATTCCGACCGGCTGCTGCATGGCGAGGCGGTGGCGATCGGCTGCCAGCTCGCCTTCGACCTGTCGGCGCGCCTCGGGCTCTGCCCGCAGGAGGCGCCGAGCCGGGTGGCGGCGCATCTCGCGGCGATGGGGATGAAGCGCGACCTCGCCGACATCGCGGGCGCGCTGCCCGACGCGGACGCGCTGGTGACGCTGATGGGCCAGGACAAGAAGGTCCGCGACGGCCGCCTCGCCTTCGTGCTGGTGCGCGACATCGGGGCCGCCTTCGTCGCCCGGGACGTCGATCTCGGGCTGGTGCGAAGCCTTCTCGCCGAGGCGCTGTCCCGACGCGATGTGATCGCCACAGGTGCGACCTGAAAGCGCATCCCGTCGCGCTTATCGCTTGCCGAATCTGGCTCAGGCACTACAGATTGTTTACCAAGGGCGGACCACAACGAGGAGTACCGCGCGCTGGATGATAGGGATGGACTTGATGGGAAGCGGAGGTCGCCTATGACGCGTGCAAGCCATCGACTGGCAACAGCCATCCTCGCGACCGGGTTCGCATTTTCCTTCGCAGGCCTCGCGCTCGCCCAGACCAGTTCATCCTCGCCGCCGGTGCCCGCCGAACCTTCGGTCGCGATCCCGGCGCCGGCCAACGCCCAACCCGGTTTCCTGTCCGCCGGCGGAGCGCTCGATTCGGCGACCCCGGATGTGGTGGTGACGCTGCGCGCCGGCGTGCAGGTGAGCCCGTCCTACTTCGGCTCGTCCAAGTCCGAGCTCGGGCCCGACCTCGCGGTGCGCTTCGACTACGTGAAGTTTCCCGGCGGCTTCGAGTACGGCTCGTCGCGCGCGGTCGGCTTCCGCAGCGGTTGGGGCCTTCAGGGGTCGGTCCGCTACATCGGCGAGCGCAAGGACGACCAAATTCCGGGGCTCGACGACGTTCCGTGGTCGCTTGAGGCCGGGCTTGGCGTTGGCTACGAGCAGCGCAGCTGGCGGGCCTTTGCTGACGTGCGCTACGGCTTTATCGGGCACAACACCTGGGTCGGCCAGCTTGGTGCCGACGCGATCGCCTATCCGATCGAGGGCCTGACGCTGACCGCCGGACCGCGGCTGGAGTTCGGCACGGACAAGTTCGCGCAGACCTACTTCGGGGTGTCGTCGGAGGAGTTCGACCGCTTCGGGGCTCGCCCAATACGACGCATCGGGCGGGTTGCTCGCTGCCGGCCTCGAGGTCGGAGCGCGCTACCTCTTCAACGAGCGGTGGGGCGTCGAGGGGGCGATCGGCTACGACCGGCTGGTCAACGACGCCGCGGATTCGCCGATCACGCAGGACGGCTCACCGGACCAGTACACGGCCCGCATCGGCATCACCCGCCGGATCAGCCTCGACTTCTGACGGGTGCTCGCACGCGGCTGACTTCGGCCGCTATGCGGTCGAGGTGCCGGTCCCATGTTCCGCAGCATCCTCCCCAGATGTCGATGCCGGGAAACCGTTCTGCGATCGATCCGAGTTGCGCACCGAGTTCGTCCGGGTTGCCGTCGACGAGGTGTCCGATCTGGCAGAGCGCCTGCTTGTCCATCATCGCCGCGTTCGGGCGGATTGCCCGCAGGCGGTCGCTCCACGCCCCCGGCTCCAGAGCGTGCCCGAATTCCAGCGGATGCGAGCAGTTGATGCCGTAGAAATCCGGCCGTGCCGGCCCGCAGGCGGCGTCGACCGCCTCGATCGCGGAACGCAGGTCCGGTCCCGACTTCAGCCGGCCGGTCGTGCCGTCGAGCGTCAGGTAAAGGCCGAGCGGCAGGCCGGCGGCATGGGCGGCGCGGGCGACGCCGATGGCTTCGGGCACGCCGTTGAAGGTCATCGCGCTGACGAGATCGACGCCCGCCCGGCGGAGCGTCGCGATCTGGACGGCGTGGTATTCCTCCGCCTCCTCGGCGGTGATGGTCCGGTTGAGCTGATAGGCGTCGCCGCGGGGGCCGACGATGCCGCTGATGAGCAGGCCGGTCAGTTGCGCGGCGAAGGGCTCGGCCACCGCGCGCAGGAAGTCGAGGGAGCGCCGCTGCATCGTTTCGAGGGCGTCGAGCGAGTATCCGAGCTTGGCGGCCCAATCGGGGCTCGCCCGGTAATCGAGGCCCCCGACCAGCGCCACGAAGCCATGGTCCACCGCGACCTCGAAATAGCGGGTCCACATGGCGCGCAGGTCATCGACGGCCTTCGGTCGATCGAGCAGCGGGTACATCGCGAATTCCGGCAGGTCGTGACCGTGCCGGTAGAGGATCTCGGTCTCTTGCCCCCCTTCGGTCAGGTAGAGCGTCCCGGATCGCTGCGCTGGAAAACCCGCCATCTGAGCCTCCCCGGGCCGCGGATCGCCAAGCGTAGCACAAAATAGAGACCGGGCACAGGACGCCGCCTCCGGCGCCTTACAGGCTGGCGGCGGGGGAGCGGCGGAGGGCGGCGCGGACGTCGGCGGGGCGGATGGCGCCGAAGGCGAAGACGGCGGCGAGGTAGGCGAGAAAGCCGAGGCCGACGAGGATGAGAAGCGCGAGATAGCGCAGCCCGGTGTCCTCCAGTGCGCCGGCGAGCAGGTGGGCGGCGACGACCAGGACGACGCCCATGGCGACGCTGGCGAGGAGGATGCGGGGCATGGCGCGGCGCAGGCGGGCGTCGGGCTCGGCGGCGTCGCCCATGCGCCGGCTGCCGAGCCAGAGCTGGAGCATCATCACCCAGCCGGCGACGGTGGTGCCGAGCGCCGCGGCGATGAAGCCGATGAAGGGGGCGAGGCCGAGGGCGATGGCGGCGTTCACGATCATCGCGTGGAGGGCGTAGCGGAAGGGCGAGCGGGTGTCCTCGCGCGCGTAGTAGAGCGGCGACAGCACCTTCTGCATGACGAAGGCCGGGAGGCCGGCGCCGTAGACGGCGACGGCGAGGGCGGTCGGCCAGCTGTCGGCGCGGTCGAAGGCGCCGCGCTCGAAGAGCACCGAGACGATCGGCAGCGGGATCACCATCAGCGCGACGGCGGCGGGGAGGGTCAGGACGAGGGTGAACTCCGTCGCCCGGTTGATCGCGTCGCGGCCGCCACTGCCGTCGTCGGCCCTCAGACGGCGGGAGAGGTCGGGGAGCAGCACGACGCCGATGGCGATGCCGACGACGCCGAGGGGCAGCTGGTAGAGGCGGTCGGCGTAGGAGAGCCAGGCGACGGCGCCGTCGAAGAACGAGCCGACCTGACGGCCGACCATCAGGTTGATCTGCACGACCCCGCCGGCGAGAAGGGCGGGCACCATGATGACCGTCAGGCGCTTCATCTCGGGGGTGAGGCGGGGCCAGCGCGGCAGGACCGGCATCCCGGCGCGGGCGCAGCCCCACCAGATCAGGGCGAGCTGGGCGACGCCGGCGATGGGGACCGACCAGAATCTGCCAGAGGCCGATGTTGCGGTGGGTGTACCAGGCGAAGACCAGGAAGGCGATCATCACCACGTTCATCAGGATCGGCGCCGCCGCGGCGAGGGCGAAGCGGCCGAGGGAGTTGAGGACGCCGGAGAGCAGGGCGGTGAGGGAGATCAGCAGGACGTAGGGAAAGGCGATGCGGCCGTGCTCGATCGAGAGGGTGAAGCGTTCGTCGCCGTAGAAGCCGCTCGCCATGGCGTAGACCAGCGCCGGCATCGCGATCCAGCCGACGATGACGAGGATGACCAGCACGAAGGCGAGGCCGGAGAGCGCATCGCGGGCGAAGCTCTCGGCATCCTCGCCGGCCTCGACCTTCTTGGCGAACAGCGGCACGAAGGCGAGGTTGAAGGCGCCCTCGGCGAAGAAGCGGCGGAACATGTTGGGCAGGGTGAAGGCGATCAGGAAGGCCTGGGCGACCGCGCCGGTGCCGAGGAAGGCCGCCATCAGGATGTCGCGGAACAGGCCGAGGACGCGGGACACCAGCGTCCACGCGCCGACGCTGAGAAAGGCGGGCAGCAGCCGGATCGGGCGGTTCACTTGTCGGCCCCGGCGCCCTGCTCGATGATCTTGCGCAGGCGCTGCTCGAGGCTGTTGCGCTTGCTCTCGGCATGGAGCTTCAGGCCGAAGAGATCCTTGACGTAGAAGACGTCGACCGCCTGCTTTCCATAGGTCGCGATGATCGCGCTGGCGATCGAGATGTTGTTCTGGGTCAGCGTCCGCGCGAGGTCGTAGAGCAGGCCGGGACGGTCGCGGGTCTCGACCTCGATGATCGTGTAGATGTCGGAGCCGGTGTTGTCGAAGCTGATCCGGGTCGGGACGACGAAGCCGCGCTCGCGCCGCTTGATCTTGTCCTTGTCCCTCAGCGCCTCGCGCGCGACGATCTCGCCGCGCAGGATGCGGTGGACGCTGTTGCGCAGCCGCATCAGCCGGTGCTTCTCGTAGGGCTTGCCCTCGGAGTCCTGGATCCAGAAGCAGGCGGTGGCGATCCCGTCGGTCGAGGTATAGGTGCGCGCATCGACGACGTTGGCGCCGGCGAAGGCGAGCGCGCCGGCGAGGCGGGCGAAGATGCCCGGGTGGTCGTTCATCGCGAAGCACGCCTGGGTGGCGTCGCGCTCGAAGTCGAGATCGAACCACATCTCGGTCTCGTCGTCGCCCAGCTTGCGGACCAGTTCGGCGAAGATCGCGTGGGTGCGGGTGTCGAACCCGATCCAGTAGGGCGGATAATGCCGCGCGGCCTCGGCCTCGATCTCGGCGGCGGGCCACTCGGTGAGCTCGGCCGCGAGGGCCTCGCGCGCCGCCGCCGCCCGCTCGGGCCGGCTCTGCGCCTGGCTGCCGCCGGTGAGGACCTCGAGGGTCTCATTGTAGAGGCCGCGGATCAGCATCGCCTTCCAGTTGTTCCAGACGCCCGGCCCCACGCCGCGGATGTCGCAGACCGTCAGCACGGTCAGGAGCTTGAGGCGGGTCGGGCTCTTCACCGTGCGGGCGAAGTCGCGGGCGGTGCGCGGGTCGGTCAGGTCGCGCTTCTGGGCGACGTCCGACATGAGCAGGTGGTGCTGGACCAGCCAGGCGACGAGTTCGGTTTCCTCCTCGTCGAGCCCGAGGCGGGGGCCGAGGTCGCGGGCGGTCTCGGCGCCGACGGTCGAGTGATCGCGGCCCGAACCCTTGCCGATATCGTGGAGGAGAAGGGCGACGTAGAGCACCCGCCGGTTGACGCCGCGGCCGAGGATCTCGGACGAGATCGGCAGGTCGTCGAGCAGCTCGCGGCGCTCGATCTGCGAGAGGGTCGAGATCGTGCGGATGATGTGCTCGTCCACCGTGTAGTGGTGGTACATGTTGAACTGCATCATCGCGACGATGCGCCCGAAGTCGGGAATGAAGGCGCCGAGGACGCCGACCTCGTTCATCAGCCGCAGCGCCCGGTCGGGGTTGTTGTGCCCGAGCAGGAGGTTGAGGAAGATCCGGTTCGCCTCGGGGTCGTTGCGGAGCGCGTCGTCGATCAGCCCGAGGCTGGAGGCGACGCGGCGGAGCGTGTCGGGGTGGATCGGAATGCCGGTGGCCAGCCCCTCGTCGAAGAGGCGGAGGATGTTGATCGGCTCCTTCTCGAAGGCCGCCTCGTCGGCGAAATCGAGGCGGCCGTTCTTGAGCCGGAAGGGGCCGCCGGTGGCGCCCTTGCCGAAGGCGAAGGCCGAGCGCAGGCGCCGCCCGATGTTGGGCTTCGACTTGGCGTGGCGCGCCTCGAGGCCGGAGAGGAAGATGCGGGTCAGGTCGCCGACTTGCTTGGCGTGGCGAAAGTAGTCCTGCATGAACCGCTCGACCGACCGCTGGCCGACGGTCGATTCGTAGCCGAGGGTGGCGGCGAGCTCGACCTGGGTGTCGAAGGTGAGCTGCTCGCTGGCGCGGCCGTTGAGCAGGTGGAGCTGGACGCGCGTCGTCCACAGGAAGGCTTCGGCCTCGGTGAAGACGCCGTATTCGTCGGCGGTGAAGACCCCGACCTCGACGAGATCGTCGGTGGTCATCGTGCGGTTGAGGTATTTCGCGATCCAGTAGAGCGTCTGCAGGTCGCGCAGGCCGCCCTTGCCCTCCTTGACGTTGGGTTCGAGCAGGTAGCGCGTGCTGCCCTGGCGGGCGTGACGCTGGGCGCGCTCCGCGAGCTTCAGCTCGATGAACTCGGAGCCGGTGGTGCCGAAGTATTCCCACAGCCGGTCGCGGAGCCGGATGGCGAGGGCCTCGTCGCCCCACAGGAAGCGGTGCTCGAGCAGGCTGGTGCGCACGGTGATGTCGCTGCGGGCGTAGCGCAGGCAGTCGTCGATGGTGCGGACCGAGTGGCCGACCTTGAGGCGCATGTCCCACAGGCAGTAGAGCGCGCTCTCGATCAGGCTCTCGCCCCACGGGGTCTGCTTGTAGGGGGTGACGAACAGCAGGTCGACATCGGAGAAGGGCGCCATCTCGGCGCGTCCGAAGCCGCCGACCGCGATCGCGGAGACCCGCTCGGAGGCGGTCGGGTTGGGCAGCGGGTGGAGCCAGCGGTGGGCGACGTGAAGGGCCAGGGTGACGATGCGGTCGGCGAGCCAGGCGTAGTCGTGGATCGCCCGGTGCGCCTCGCGCGGGGCGGCGGCGATGGCGGCGGCGATGGCGGCGCGGCCCTCGGCATGGGCGGCGCGCATCACCGGGACGACGGCGGCGCGGACGCCCGAACGCTGCGGCGCCGCGGCTGCCGCCGCGTCGACGGCCGCCTGCACGGTGGGCATGTCGAGGATGCTGTCGGGGGGCTCGATCAGCCCCCGCCAGAGTGGCGCCTGGCGGGGTAGCCCGCCGAGGTCAGAAACCAACGTTTTCAAACGAGCGTGCTGCCCTTTCCGCCACGACCGCCTGACCGTTCTGCACGACGAGGATCGCAAGGTTGCGCTGCGCCACACCGCTCGGGGTCAGGCGGAACGGACCGTTGGCCCCGGCGAAGCCCGACGCTTGGGTAAGGCGGGCCGTCGAGAACGGGCTTCCGCCCTGGGCCCGGGCCTCGGCGACGAGGGCGCCGATGGCGGCGACGGCGTCGAAGGCGAGGCCGGCCAGTTCGTGCGGGGGCTCGCCATAGGCGGTCTGGTAGCGGCCGCGGAAGGCGCCGAGCGTCGCCGGGTCCGGCGCCGCGAAGACGCCGCCCTGGAGGCTCGGCACCGCGAGGGCCTCGGCCGAGGTGTCCCAGCGCTGCATGCCGAGGAACTGGGCCTGGGTGACGCCGTTGCCGCGCAGCGCCTCCGAGATGAAGGAGAGCCCGCCGGTCGGTCCGTCGGTGAGGATGACGGCGTTGGCGCCGGCGTTGGTCATCGCGGCCGCGACCGGTCCTGCCGCCGCCTGGATGCCCTCGACCGACAGGTTGTAGCCTTCGCTGGCGACCAGCGTGGCGCCGCGGGCGGTCACCGCCTCGCGCACCGCGTCACGGGCGGTCTCGCCCTCCAGCCCGGCCGGGTAGACGACGCCGAAGCTGTTGAGACCCCGCGACTGGCCGTAGGAAACGAGGCGGTCGGCGGTGTTGCGGAAGGTCGTGCCGAGGACATAGACGTTGCCGCCGGCGACCGAGGGATTGTTGCTCAGGCTGAGCAGGGTCAGCCCGGCGGCGGACGCCGGCCCCTCGGCGCCGGCGGTCTCGGTGCTGAAAAGCGGGCCGACGATGATCTTCGCGCCCGCGGCGACCGCTTGGGCGGCGGCCGCGGATCCGCCGGCCGTGCTGCCCGAAGTCGGGTATACGGTGAGCTCGAGCGTGGCGTCGCGCAGGTCGGCCTGGGCGAGCCGGGCCGCGTTCTCGAGGCTGCGCGCGATCTGCTCGCGGCCGGGGTCCCCGGTGCCGTAGGGCAGGAGCAGCGCCACCTTGACCGGCTGGCTGGGATCGACGGTGATCCCGTCGTTGCCGGCGACACGCGCACCCGGCGCGGCGCAGGCCGCGAGCGTCGCGGTGGCGAGGATCAGCGCCGCGGTGCGGAGCCGGGCCACGGCCGGAAACCGGAGGGCGGGAAAGCGGATGGCGGGAAATCGAGTTGACAGCATCGGTCCTCGGCGAGAACGTGAGGCGGATTTCGGCCCGCGGGAGCCGTTGGAACCTACGGTCAGGGTGGCCGGAAGTAAACTTCGAATGGAAGGAAAGCCGAAGGTGGCCGAGCCGTCCGAGGACGCGGCGCCGCCGGTCCCGAGCCCGACGTCCGATATGGGCCCAGCCCATGAGCCCGGCACTGGCGGGCGGCGCCTCGGTCCGGGGCTCCATCTCGTGTCGACGCCGATCGGCAACGCCCGCGACATCACGTTGCGGGCGCTCGACGTGCTGGCGACGGCCGACATCCTCGCCGCCGAGGACACCCGGCAGACGCGCAAGCTCCTCGACATCCACGGGGTGCGCCGGACCGGGCCGATCCTGCCCTACCACGACCACAACGGCGCGGCGCAGCGGCCCCGCCTGCTCGCCGCGATGGCCGAGGGCCGCTCGGTGGCGCTGGTCTCCGACGCCGGAACGCCGCTCGTCGCCGACCCCGGCTACCGGCTGGCGGTCGAGGCGGCGGCAGCGGGCCACGCGGTGATGGCGGTCCCCGGAGCGTCGGCGCTCCTCGCCGCCCTCGCGGTGGCGGCGCTGCCGACCGACCGCTTCCTCTTCGCGGGATTCCTGCCACCGCGCGGGTCGGGGCGGCGGCGGGTGCTGCTCGAGCTCGCGTCGGTGCCGGCGACGCTGGTCTTCTACGAGTCGCCGCGGCGGCTGGCGGAGAGCCTCGCCGATATGGCGGCGCTGCTCGGCGCCGAGCGGCCGGCCGCGGTCTGCCGGGAACTCACCAAGCGCTTCGAGGAGGCGCGCCGCGGCACGCTCGGCGATCTGGCGGCGGCGCAGGCCGAGGCGCCCGATCCGAAGGGCGAGATCGTCGTGGTCATCGGCCCGCCCGGGGAGGAGGTGCCGGCCGAAGCGACGCTCGACGCGGCGCTGCAGCGGGCGATGGAGGGGGCCTCGGTCAAGGACGCGGCGGCGGAGGTCGCGGCGTCGCTCGGGCTGCCCCGGCGGCAGGTCTACGCCAGGGCGCTGGCGTTGGCAGAGCGGCGTTAACCTTTTCAAGCCGGCGCGGTGGACCGTCGGCGGCAAACTTGTAGCCTGAGCAAATGACCCACGCCCAATCGCATTTCACCGGCATCGCCGGCGAGGAGTCGGCGCTCCGGCTCTACCAGTCCGAGGGTGGCCGGGCGGCCGCCTCGCGCTGGCGCTGCCCGGAGGGCGAGCTCGACCTCGTCGTCGATTTCCCTTCCGAGATCGTCTTCGCCGAGGTAAAGGCCCGTCGCCGCCACGACCACGAGGCCGTGTCGCCACGGCAGTGGGCGCGGATCGGCGCGGCCGCCTCGCGCTACCTCGCCGAGCAGACCGACGGGACGCGCGCCTGCCGCTTCGACCTCGTGCTGGTCGACCGCTCGGGCACCGTCGAGCGCATCGAGAACGCCGTCTCCTTCGACGGCTGGTAGCAAAGACCGCCGCAATACCGCCCAAGCCGTCGCCCGTTAACGAGCATGAACGCACGGTAAACGAAAACCAGAATATGCTGTGATATCAGAGAATTGACCGTCTGCGCACGCGTGCGCAAGCCCGGATCCCGGGCGCATCCGGACCCTCTGCAGCGGCCTCTCAGACCGGCTCCGCCCACGCCGCAACGCCGGCGATCTCGGCAAGGATCGCGGCGGCAGCGGCGCGCGGGTCGTCGGCCGTCCACACCGGCCGGCCGACGACGAGATGGTCGGCCCCGGCCGCAAGGGCGGCGGCGGGGGTGGCGATGCGCTTCTGGTCGCCGGCGGCGCTGCCGGCCGGGCGGATGCCGGGGGTGACGATCAGCCGGCCCGCGGCCTCGGGCAGGGCGCGCAGGCGGGCGGCCTCGTTCGGGAGAGGCGATCACCCCGTCGGCCCCGGCGGCGAAGGCGCGGCGGGCGCGCTCGATCACCAGATCCGGGACCGCCCCGGGGACGGTCAGCCCCTCGTCGAGGTCGCTGCGGTCGAGGGAGGTCAGCACGGTCACCGCAAGGATCCGGGTCGGCGCCTCGCCGCGGGCGGCGACCGCCGCGCGGACCACGTGCGGGTCGCCGTGCACGGTCAGGAAGTCGGGCGCGACCGGCGCCAGGGCGCGGACCGCCGCCGCCACGGTCGCGCCGATGTCGAAGAGCTTGAGGTCGAGGAAGACCTGCTTGCCCGCCTGCCGGAGCTCCCGCGCGAAAGCGAAGCCGCCGACCGGGGCGAGGCCGAGCCCGACCTTGTAGAAGCCGACCGTGTCGCCGAGGCGATCGACGAGGGCGCGCGCCGTGTCGACGTCGGGCACGTCGAGGCCGACGATGAGGCGGGGGTCGGGCATGGTCTCCTCCGGGGGGCTGGCCGGGTTCCCGCCAATCTGCGGGATCGCGCCGGTCGGCGCAAGGCGGCGGATCAGTGCAGCGATCAGTGCAGCGGCGGGGCCGCCGCCGTTGCCTCGGGCTGGACGACGAGGCAGAGGCAGCCTTCGTCGCCGACGGCTTCGGGGCAGCGGGCGCGGTCGGCGACCGGCAGGACGAGGTCGCCGCGGACGTAGGTCCGGTCGCCCTCGCGGGCGTTGCCGGCGAGGACGAGGCGGGCCTCGCGGCCGCAGTGGCCGGGCGCGCGCATCGGCGTGCCGGGCTGGGCCTGCATCAGGCCGACCGCCTCGCGGGCGAAGCCGTCGAGGCGGAACTCGGCGAGGCCGGGGAGCAGCGGGCGCCAGCGCAGGTCGCAGACCGGGCGGTCGATCTGCAGGCGGAGAAGCGGCGGCAACTCCCCGCCCGTCGTGGCGGCGCGGTCGCAGGCGGCGGGGCGCTCGATGCGGGCGAGGGCACGCGCGAGGCAGCGCGGCGAGGGGGCGATCCCCTCGGCGGCGGAGAGCAGCGCCCCGCCGATCGCTTCCAGGGCCGCGGCCTTCTCGCGGCAGCAGGGGCAGTAGGCGAGATGGCTGGAGACGAGGAGGGTCATTCCCGGCGACAGGACGCCCGCGGCAAATTCCGCGATCAGTTCGGTCGGGGCATGGGGGCCGTGCTTCATCGCTCGCCTGTCATCGTGCTGATCTCGGTGCTACGTCACGGAGTGGAGATCGGATCACCGTCCGGGCGAGAGGTCGTCACGATGGGGGTCGCGGTCAAGCATCGTTTACGGAGTTTCCGCCCTTGAGCCCCTCTCGCGTCCTCTTCCTGCCACCGCCCTTCGACGCCGACGATACCCTCACTGCCATCCTCGGCGGGCCCGGCCTGCCCGCGACCGCGCCGGCGACCCTGGCGGACTTCGCCGTGCGGCGCGACACGGCCGGCGTGGCGGTGGCGCTGGCCGAGGCGCCGGGCGCTGCGACGGAGGGCGTGCTGGTCGAGGCCGCCGGCCCGCTGCAGGCGCGGCTCGACTTCGCGCTCGCGACCTTCGGCGCCGTGCCGGTGGCGGTGACGGTGATGACGGGCGACGGGCCGGTGGCGGCCGAGGCCTTCGTCTTTCGCGGCGCGGTGCCGGAGGGGCAGGGGGCGCCGACCGGGGAGGATCGCGCCCGGCTGATCGAGGCCCTGTTCGAGATCATGGGCCAGTACGGGCGCCGGCCGGCCGGGGCGATGCCGGCGCTCCTCCACGGCATCGGCGTTCGCGCCCTCGGCCGGGCCCGGGCGCCGCAGGCGGACGCGCCGGTCCTTCTCGGCACGCCGCGCGCCCCGGGGGACATCGAGCCGGTCGCCGGCGACTTCGCCTATGCCAACTACTTCGGCGTCGAGGAGCACCGTCTCCGCCACCGCCGCTTCGACGGCACGATGTCGAAGACCGTCGCCCGCGCGGTCTTCACCAGCGGCGACGCGGTGACGGTGCTGCCCTTCGACCCGCGCACCGGCGAGGTGCTGATCATCGAGCAGTTCCGCGCCGGTCCCTATGTCCGCCGCGACCCGCGGCCGTGGAGCCTCGAGCCGATCGCCGGCCGCTGCGACCGGGCGGAGCCGCTGGAGGAGACCGCCCGCCGCGAGGCCCGCGAGGAGGCCGACCTCGCGCTCGGCCGCATGGAGCGGATCGCGGGCTTCTATCCCTCGCCGGGGATCATGTCCGAATACATCACCGGCTTCGTCGCCGAGGCGGACCTGTCGCAGGCCGGCGGCGTGCACGGGCTGGCCGAGGAAGACGAGGATATCCGCACCATCGTCGTGCCGCTGGCCGATGCCCTTGCGGCGGCGGCGGCGGGCGAGGTCAACAACGCGCCCCTGCTCCTCACGCTCTTCTGGCTCGACCGCAACGCCGAGCGGCTGCGCGCCGCATGGTCGTGAGCCGCCGCCCATGCCGGCATCGTGTGGCCGCCGGTGCCTTGATGGCTGGCCGCGAAGCCGCTAAGTCGTCGAAACGCCCGACGCGGAGGATGCGATGATCGTTGCAGAGGACCTGCCCGCGGCGGTGGGGAACACGCCGCTGATCCGGTTGAGAGCCGCCTCCGAGGCGACCGGCTGCGAGATCTGGGGCAAGGCCGAGTTCATGAACCCCGGCCAGTCGGTCAAGGACCGCGCCGCCTTGTGGATCATCCGCGACGCCGTCGCCCGCGGCACGCTGCGCCCGGGCGGGACCATCGTCGAGGGGACCGCCGGGAATACCGGCATCGGGCTCGCGCTGATGGGGGCGGCGCTCGGCTTTCGCACGGTGATCGTCATCCCGGACACGCAGAGCCAGGAAAAGAAGGACATGATCCGCCTCGCGGGCGCCGAGCTCGTCGAGGTGCCGGCGGTGCCCTACCGCGACCAGAACAACTACGTCCGCTATTCCGGCCGCCTCGCCGAGAAGCTCGCGGCGCAGGACCCGAATGGCGCCGTCTGGGCGAACCAGTTCGACAACGTCGCGAACCGGCAGGCGCATATCGACGGCACCGCCCCCGAGATCTGGGAGCAGACCGGCGGCCGCATCGACGGCTTCATCTGTGCCGTCGGCTCGGGCGGCACGCTCGCCGGCGTCGCCGCGGGCCTTCGCGGCTTCGACCCCGCGGTGCGCATCGGCCTCGCCGACCCCGAGGGCGCGGCGCTCTACAGCTTCTACACCACCGGCAAGCTGGTGTCGGAGGGCTCGTCGATCACCGAAGGCATCGGACAGGGGCGGATCACCGCCAACCTCGAGGGCCTGACCGTCGACATGCCCTACCGCATCCCCGATGCCGAGGCGGTGGGCCAGGTCTTCGACCTGCTCCGCGACGAGGGGCTCTGCCTCGGGGCGTCGAGCGGCATCAACGTCGCCGGCGCGGTGCGCATGGCCCGCGACCTCGGCCCCGGCCACCGCATCGTCACCATCCTCTGCGACTCCGGCAGCCGCTACCAGTCCAAGCTCTTCAACCCCGCCTTCCTGCGCTCCAAGGGCTTGCCGGTCCCCGACTGGCTCGACCGGTCGCGGGGCGACATCCCCGATGCGCGCGCGCACTAAGCCTGCCGCCACGCTGCGCGGCCTCGTCCTCGCGCTCTGCTGCGCGCTGGCACTGCTGCTGGCCGCCGGCGCGGTCCGCGCCCAGGGGAGCGACGCCGAGGCTTTCAAGCGCTGGGACGAAGTCGCGACCTTTGCCGAGACGCAGGTTGCCGAGGAGAGCACCCCGACCGACGATCTCGAGGCCCTGCGCGAGCGCCTCGTCGTCCAGCGCAGCGAGATCGTCGCGGTCGAGCAGCGCAACAAGCCGGTCGTCGACGAACTGAACCAGCGGCTTCAGACACTCGGCCCGCCGCCGGCTGCCGGCGCGGACGAAGCACCGGAGGTCGCCAAGCTCCGCAGGGATCTCACCCAACAGATCGCCGCTGCCCAGGCGCCCGTCCTTACCGCGCAGGAGGCCTTCAAGCGCGTCGACGGCCTCATCAGCTCGATCGACCGCATTGTCCGCGCACGCTTTTCTGCCGAGCTCATGTCACGCGCGCCGAGCCCGCTGCTGCCCTCGACCTGGAGCACGGCGTTCGGCGACATCGTGGCGAGCGCCCAACGATACGCCGTCACCTTCGAGCGCGACATGGATGCGCCGGACGGTCAGCCCCGTTCAAGCCAGCTTCCCCTCCGGCTCGGCCTTGTCATCGCCGGTCTCGCCATATCCTTCTTCGTCCGCATCAGGCTCATCCAATGGGTCGAGCGCCGGCTGGTGTTGGCGACCAGCCGCAAGTCGATCGCCTGGCTGGTCACCCTCCGCAACCTCGCGCGGCTGGTCGTGCCGGCCGTCGGCGCCGGCCTCTTCTTCGCGGCCTTCGATCCATCCGGACTCCTCGTTCGCCCGGACGAGAACAGCTTCTTCGCAATCCCTCCCTTCATTCTCATTCTGATCGGATCGAGCTGGCTCGCCGGCAGCCTGCTCACGCCCGGCAGGCGTGTCCTCGGCCTCGTCCCGTTCGACCCGCAATCGGCGCGGAAGGGCAAGCGGCTGATCTTCGCGCTCGGCATTGCGGTCTCGCTCTCGTACTATTTCGCAGGGCTGTCGCTGCGCTGGAACCTCTCGACGACGACGCAGGGCACGCTCCAGGTCATCCCGGTCCTCCTCGGCTCGCTCGTCCTCTGGCGGATCGCATGGTTCGCCGAGCGGATCCGGCTCCAGGTGGTGGCCACCCAGGGTCGCGACGTCGCCCAACTCGTGACGATCGCGCTCCGCATGGTCTTCCTCGGGGTCCGCGTGGTGCGGGCCGTGGCCATCGTCGGCCCGATCCTCGCGATGCTCGGCTTCCTGCCGGCCGCGGCCTTCCTCGTCATCCGGACGGCGCTGACCCTTGGCCTCTTCGGTGCCATCCACACCATCTTCGACCTGCTCAACAAGACAGCGCAGGGCCTCCTCTCGAGCCCGACCGCCCCGACCGCCCCAACCGTCCAGACGACGACGACGACGACAGCCTGACCCCGATCGGCGTCGGCGCCATCGTCGCTCTCGCCTCCCTCCCGGTCTTTGCGCTGATCTGGGGCGCGCGGCCGAGCGAGATCGCCGACTTCTGGACGACGATGCGCGACGGCGTGACCCTCGGCGGGGTCCGCCTGTCGGCGAGCGTCATCATCACCTTCACCGCCGTCTTCGCCCTCGGCTTCGGCCTGACGCGCCTCATCCAGACGATCCTGCGCGGAACGGTGCTGCCGCGCACGCGCCTCGACGCCGGCGGCAAGAATGCCGTCCTTGCCGGCGTCGGCTACCTCGGCTTCGCGGTCGCGGGGCTCGCCGCCGTCTCGGCCGCGGGTCTCAACCTCTCGAGCCTGGCCATCGTGGCCGGCGCCCTCTCGGTCGGCATCGGCTTCGGGTTGCAGAACATCGTCTCGAACTTCGTCTCGGGAATCATCCTGCTCGTCGAGCGCCCGGTGAAGGAGGGCGACTGGATCGAGGTCGGCGCCTTCTCCGGCTACGTGAAGGGGATCAGCGTTCGCTCGACCGAGATTACCACCTTCGACCGGGCGAGCGTCATCGTCCCGAACTCCGACCTCATCGCCGGCACGGTCCTGAACCGCACCCACACCGGCATGTCCGGGCGCCTGCAGGTGCCGATCAGCACCACCTACGACGCCGACCCGCGCAAGGTGGAGGCGATCCTCATCGAGATCGCCGAGCAGCACCCCCTGATCCTCGAGGACCCGGCGCCGCGCGTTCTCTTCCTCGCGCTCGGCGCCGACACCATGGACTTCGAGCTTCGCTGCTGGCTGCGCGACGTCAACTTCTCCCTCTCGGCCCGCTCCGACCTCAACTTCGAGATCATGGAGCGGTTCAAGGCCGATAATATCCGCACCCGCCTCTACGGCCGCGAGACCCCGGCAGCTCCGGTTGTCGACGCGGCGAGCGATGCGGGCGGCATCCTGCCCGAGCCCGGCACCCAGCCGGGACTCCAGGCGCCCGAGCAGGAAGAGGCCGGCGACCCGCCCGGCCCGGGACGGCGCTAGGCCGGGTTGACAGCGCCGCGACCTTTCGCGATATACGCGGCTCCCGTCGGGGGCACCCCGTGCGGGACCGATGCCATTGGCAAGCGCGCAGTCCACAGGCGCGGGGTTCGTCCCCGCGGAACGCCGGCATAGCCGGGGCCGCAGGACGCGGGGAAACGAAGAAGGAAGACGCGAATGTTCGCGGTGATGAAGACAGGTGGCAAGCAGTACAGGGTTGCCGCCAACCAGATCCTGACGGTGGAAAAGCTGCCGGCCGAGGCCGGGGAGACCGTCGAGTTTTCCGAGATCCTGATGCTGGGCGGCGACGCCCTTCAGGTCGGCGCGCCGTTCATTGCCGGCGCGACGGTCACCGCCGAGGTGCTCGAGCAGCTCCGCGGCGAGAAGGTGATCTCGTTCAAGAAGCGGCGGCGCAAGCACTCGTCGCAGCGCAAGCGCGGTCATCGCCAGTACCTGACCCGCGTCCGCATCACCGACATCCTCGCCGACGGTGCCAAGACCGCTCGCGCCGAGGCCGAGACTGCGGCGCCTGCCGCTGCCGAGACTGCGGCGCCCGCCGCTTCCGAGCGGGCGGGCGAGCCCGCGGCCGCGATCTGAAGGAACAGTTGAGATGGCACACAAGAAGGCAGGCGGCTCGTCCCGGAACGGCCGCGACAGCAAGGGCCGGCGGCTCGGCGTGAAGAAGTTCGGCGGCGAAGCCGTGATCCCCGGCAACATCCTCGTCCGCCAGCGCGGCACGAAGCATTGGCCGGGTGCTGGCGTCGGTCTCGGCCGCGACCACACGATCTTCGCCGTGGTCGAGGGCAAGGTGACCTTCCACACCGGCATCAAGGGCCGGACCTTCGTCTCCGTGCTCCCGGCGGCCGAGGCCGCGGAGTAACCACCGCCGACCGGCACCCTTTCGTGCGAGAAGGCCGGCGACTGCGCCGGCCTTTTCTATTTTCCCCAAGGATTTCGGGCATGTCCGAAACGATCCTCCAGCCGGACGACATCAGGACCGAGCGGCTGCGCCTGCGGCGCTTCCGCCGGTCCGACGCGGGGCTGATCGAGCTCTATGGCCAGCGACCGCCGCGTCGCCTGGATGACCGAGCGCATGCCCCATCCCTATCCGCCCGGCCTCGCCGCGGCCTTCGTCGCGCGCGTCGCCCAGCGGCACGCCCGACGAGACCGGCTGGGCGATCGAAGCGGACACCGGCACCGAATCCCCGCCGACGCCGCGGCCGAGAACGGCCTGATCGGCACGATCATGCTCCGCCTCGATGCAGGGTCCGACCAGCGGGCGGCTCGGCCCGCGTCGCCTACTGGCTGGCGCCGGCCTTCTGGGGCACCGGCTATGCGTCCGAAGCGCTCGGGGGCATCGTCGGCTTCGCGCGCGCGGCCGGCTTCCACGACCTGACCGCGCGGGTCTTTCAGGACAACCCAGCCTCGGTGAAGGTGCTGATGCACGCCGGTTTCGCCTACGTCGACGACGGCGAGGCGTATGCGCTCGCGCGGGGGACGATGGTCCCACCCACAACTACCGCCTCGTGCTCTGACAATGATGCCAACGGCCGCCTTCTCTCTTTAACTCCGGGCTGCGCCTCTGCGGGCAGAGCTCCGCTTCGGTCAAGGAGACGACCGAGCTCCCGCACGTTAACCGCGTGAACATGCGGTTAACGCGCCTGGAATAGATAAGCAATATCAATTGTTTGATTAGAGTCGCACGCGTGCGACTCCGCGCGCGGGGACGTCTCTCGCGCCTTTCGTGCCTTTCGCAGAGGTCTCTCTGACATGAAGTTTCTCGACCACGCCCGCATCGAAATCCGCTCCGGCGCCGGCGGCCGCGGCTGCGTCAGCTTCCGCCGCGAGAAGTTCGTCGAGTTCGGCGGCCCCGACGGCGGCGACGGCGGCAAGGGCGGCGACGTCTGGGCCGAGGCGGTCGAGGGCCTCAACACCCTGATCGACTACCGCTACCAGCAGCACTTCTTCGCCAAGAACGGCCAGCAGGGCATGGGCAAGCAGCGCACCGGCAAGTCGGCGGACGACATCGTCCTCCGCGTCCCCGTCGGCACCGAGATCCTCGAGGGCGATCCCGACGAGGACGGCGAGGTCGAGACCCTCGTCGCCGACCTCACCACCGTCGGCCAGCGCGTCCTCCTCGCCCGCGGCGGCAACGGCGGCTGGGGCAACCTCCAGTTCAAGTCCTCGACCAACCAGTCGCCCCGCAACGCCAACCTCGGCCAGGAAGGCGTCGAGCGCACCCTCTGGCTGCGCCTCAAGCTCATCGCCGACGCCGGCCTCGTCGGCCTGCCCAACGCCGGCAAGTCGACCTTCCTCGCCGCCACCTCCAACGCCCGGCCCAAGATCGCCGACTACCCCTTCACCACCCTCCACCCCGGCCTCGGCGTCGTCGGGATCGACGGGGCCGAGTTCGTCATGGCCGACATCCCCGGCCTCATCGAGGGCGCCAGCGAAGGCAAGGGCCTCGGCGACACCTTCCTCGGCCACGTCGAACGCTGCGCCGTCCTCCTCCACCTCGTCGACGGCACCTCCGAGACCGTCGCCGACGACTACCGCGTCATCCTCGGCGAACTCGAAGCCTACGGCGGAGGCCTCGCCGACAAGCCGCGCATCGTCGCCCTCAACAAGGTCGACGCCCTCGACGCCGAGGAAGCCGCCGTCGCCGCCGCCGCCCTCGAAGACGCCAGCGGCCTGCCCGTCCTCCGCCTGTCCGGCGCAACCGGCCTGGGCGTCACCGAGGTCCTGCGTGCCCTCCGCACCGCCATCGCCGCAGCCCGCCAGGAGACGGTCGAACCCGACCCCGACGCATGGAGACCCTGACGGCAGCCATCACCGCGGCCGCGGGCACCTCCGCCGCCCGCCTCGCCGCCGCCCGCCGCATCGTCGTCAAGATCGGCTCCGCCCTCCTCGTCGACGCCGCCACCGGCCGCCTCAAGCTCGACTGGCTCGAAGGCCTCGCCGCCGACGTCGCCGCCTTCCGCGCCCGCGGCCAGCAGGTGATCCTCGTCTCCTCCGGCTCGATCGCCCTCGGCCGCCGCGTCCTCGGCCTCCCCGCCACCGAACTCGCGCTCGACCAGAGCCAGGCCGCCGCCGCCGTCGGCCAGATCCGCCTCGCCCAGGCCTACGAGACCGTCCTCGCCCCCCACGAGATCACCACCGCCCAGGTCCTCGTGACGCTCGAGGACAGCGAGAACCGCCGCCGCTACCTCAACTCCCGCCGCACCCTCGGCACCCTCCTCGACCTCGGCACCGTGCCGATCGTCAACGAGAACGACACGGTGGCGACCGACGAAATCCGCTACGGCGACAACGACCGCCTCGCCGCGCAGGTGGCGAGCATGGCCGGCGCCGACGTCCTCGTCCTTCTCTCCGACGTCGACGGCCTCTACACCGCCAACCCCCGCCTCGACCCCACCGCCCGCCGCCTCGACGTCGTCCCGACGATCACTCCCGAGATCGAGGCGATGGCCGGCGGCACCGGCACCGCCCTCTCCAAGGGCGGGATGAAGACCAAGATCCTCGCCGCCCGCGTCGCCGTCCGCGCCGGCTGCGCCATGGCGATCATGGAGGGCGCCGTCCACCGCCCCCTCACCGCCCTCGCCACCGGTGCCGCCTGCACCTGGTTCGAGCCCGACGGCGACCCCCGCGCCGCCCGCAAGCGCTGGATCCTCGGCATGAAGCCCCGCGGCCGCATCACCGTCGACGCCGGCGCCGTCGCCGCCCTCGGCCGCGGCAAGTCGCTGCTCCCCGCCGGCGTCACCGCCGTGGAGGGCAGCTTCCAGCGCGGCGATCCGGTGGACGTCGTGACCGTGGACGGAACGGTGGTCGCAAGAGCCCTCGCGGGCTATGATTCACGCGAGACGCGGATAATCATGGGCCACCGGTCCGACCGTATCGCCGGCCTGCTCGGCCACGCCGGCCGCGCCGCGCTCGTCCACCGCGACGACATGGCGCTTTGAGGGAGAGGGGAGAGATGGACGCGAAGGTCGACGTGAACGCCCTGATGCAGGAGATCGGCCGCGCCGCGCGCGCCGCCGCCGCCGAGCTCGCCTATGCTCCGTCCGCGCAGAAGGACGCCGCCCTCCGCGCCGCCGCCGACGCCCTCGCCGCCGACAGCGCCGCCATCCTCGAGGCCAACGCCCGCGACATGGACGCCGCCCGCGCCAAGGGCCTGAGCGCGGCCATGCTCGACCGCCTCCTCCTCACCGCCGACCGCGTCGCCGCCATGGTCGCCGGCCTGCGCTCCATCGCCGACCAGCCCGACCCCGTCGGTACCGTCCTCGCCGATTGGGACCGCCCCTCCGGCCTCCACATCCGCCGCGTCCGCACGCCGATCGGCGTCGTCGGGGTCATCTTCGAGAGCCGCCCCAACGTCACCGCCGACGCCGGCGCCCTCTGCCTCAAGGCCGGCAACGCCGCAATTCTCCGCGGCGGCTCCGAAAGCTTCCACTCGTCCCAGGCGATCCATGCTGCCCTCGCCGTGGGGCTGAAGGCCGCTGGCCTGCCCGACGCCGCGATCCAGCTTGTCCCCACCACCGACCGCGCCGCTGTCGGCGCCATGCTGACGATGACCGATTTCATCGACGTCATCGTCCCCCGCGGCGGCAAGGGCCTCGTCGGCCGCGTCCAGGCCGAGGCGCGCGTCCCGGTCTTCGCCCACCTCGAAGGCATCGTCCACATCTACGTCGACAAGGCCGCCGACATGGTGAAGGCCCGCCGCGTCATCCTCAACGCCAAGACCCGCCGCACCGGCATCTGCGGCGCCGCCGAGTGCCTGCTGATCGACCGCGCCTTCCACGAGGCGATGGGCGCCCCCTTCCTCACGGATCTGGTGGAGGCCGGCGTCGAGGTCCGCGTCGACGCCGACCTCCTCGACATCCCCGGCACCGTCCCGGCCAGCGCCGACGACTGGGGCCGCGAGTTCCTCGACAGCATCATCGCCGCGAAGCTCGTCGACGGCGTCGACGGCGCGATCGCCCACATCCGCCGCTACGGCTCGCATCACACCGACTGCATCCTCACCGAGGACGACGCCACGGCCGACCGCTTCTTCCAGCGCCTCGACAGCGCCATCCTGATGCGCAACGCCTCGACCCAGTTCGCCGACGGCGGCGAGTTCGGCATGGGCGCCGAGATCGGCATCGCCACCGGCAAGCTCCACGCCCGCGGGCCTGTCGGCGCCGAGCAGTTGACCAGCTTCAAGTACCTCGTCGAGGGCGACGGAAGCGTCCGCTAACTCTTGTCCATCACACGCCTGATTGCGCGCCGGCGGCGCGATTTGGCGCTATGATGGGGGCGACCCTTTCGCGGAGACCTGCCCCGTGCTGAAGCCGCTCCTCCTCGCCCTCGTGCTGCTGCCGCTGCCGGGCTTCGCTGCCCCGTGGGCGCTCGATCCCGCCACCACGGTCACCGTCGACGTCGGCTGGCACGGCAGCACGGTGCAGGTGCGCTTCCCGACGCTGACCGGCGCGATCGACTTCGACCGCGACCACCCGGAGCGCACCAAGGCGACGATCGACGTCGCCGCCG
The DNA here is from genome assembly GCA_963798235.1 of uncultured Alphaproteobacteria bacterium. Classification (GTDB taxonomy): domain Bacteria; phylum Pseudomonadota; class Alphaproteobacteria; order Rhodobacterales; family Rhodobacteraceae; genus Amaricoccus. Next base: position 61,074 of record CAWCSN010000012.1, read on the forward strand.
GCGACGCCACCACCGGCGTCGGGATCGTCGACGGGCTGCTGCGCAGCGCGGACTATCTCGATACGGGCACGTATCCGACGATCACCTTCCGGCTCGGCAAGCTTACCCAGACCTCGAAGAGCACCGCCGAGGTCGCCGGCAGCATGACGCTCCGCGGGGTGACGAAGCCGGTGACCTTCGTGGCCAAGGTCTTCGCCTACGGCCCGGCGAAGGACGATCCCGCGATCTTCGAGGCCGGTTTCGACCTGACCGGCTCGGTCGACCGCACCGCCTTCGGTTCGACCGGAGGCTTGCCCGACGTCTCCCCGGTGCTGCCGGTGCACATCCGCCTGCTGATGACCTCCGAGTAGATGCGCGCGACCGACGGGCCGGGCGGCTGGGGCTGGGTCACCCGGCTCTTGCACTGGACGATGGCGGCGGTGATCCTGTTCCAGCTCGGCTTCGGGCTCTACATGACCCGCTTCGTCCCGGACCTTCTCGCGCGCTTCAGCCTGACCCAGACCCACAAGAGCTGGGGGACGGTGGTCTTCGTCCTCGCCTGCCTCCGCATCGCCTGGCGCCTCGCGGCCCGCGCCCGCCCGCCCTTGCCGCCGATGCCGGTCTGGCAGGCGCGGGCGGCGGCGGTCAGCCACGGGCTCCTCTACGTCTTCATGATCGCGATGCCGGTCTCCGGCTGGCTCCTCGCCTCGGCCTCGCCGGTGCAGGACCTGCTGCAGATGCAGAACCTCGTCTTCGGCACCTGGGCGCTGCCCGATCCCTTCGTCCCGGGCAGCGACGCCCTCGAGGCCCGCCTCCACCTCGTCCACACCACGGCCGCCATCGGCCTCGCCCTGGTCCTCGCCCTGCACGCGGGCGCGGCCCTCGTGCATCAGTTCGTGGACCGCGACGGGCTGCTGGCGCGGATGCTGTGGCGGGCGTGAGATCAGAGGAAATCGCCGTCGGTCTCACTCTCCCCAGAAGAACCGCGCTGCCCGTGTCGTGCAGCACCTTCGCCCGCGCCATCGGCCATCGGCGGCTCCTCGCTCCGCGCCCGCGGTGCCCGACCTGAGCAGGGCCGGCGGCAGAGATCAACCGCCCGGCGCGTTCCCGAGGCCGATGGCGGCAAGAGCCGCGTCGAGCGGAGCGGCGTCGGCGAAGGCGAGCCGGACCGGCAGGACCAGCACCCGCGGGCGGAACGCGGCCGGCAGGCGGGCGGCGTCCTTCTCGGTGGTGACGAGCTGCGCGCCAAGCGAGCGGGCCTCGGCGTCGAGCCGGGCGAGCAGCCGGGGCGCGAAGGGCTCGTGGTCGCCGAAGCTCCGCGTCGCGACGACGTCCGCGCCGACCGCCCGCAGCGTCGCGAAGAACTTCTCCGGCCGGCCGATCCCCGCGAAGGCGAGGGCGCGGAGGCCGCGTCCAGTCCATCCCCGTCGGCAGCGGCGCGAGGCTCGCCTCGACCACCGGCAGCCGCTCGATCGCCGGCCATGCCGCACGAAAGCGCGCGCGCTCCGCCGGCTCGCCGATGGCCAGCACGAGGCCGGCCCGCGCCAGCCCGTCCGCCACCGGCTCGCGCAGCGGCCCCGCCGGCATCACCCGGCCGTTGCCGAAGCCGTAGCCGGCATCGACGACGACGATCCCGAGATCCTGCGCGAGGTCCGGGTTCTGGAACCCGTCGTCCATCACCACCGCCGCCGCTCCCGCCGCCACGGCCGCCCGCGCCGCCGCCGCCCGGTCGCGGCCGACCCAGACCGGCGCGAAGGCGGCGAGGAGCAGCGGCTCGTCCCCGACCTCGTCGGCGCGGTGCCGGCCCTCGACGACCCGCACCGGCCCGGCGAGGCTGCCGCCGTGGCCGCGCGTCACCACATGCGCCGCGATCCCGCGCTCGGCGAGCCGCATCACCAGCGCGATCACCGTCGGCGTCTTGCCGGTGCCGCCCGCGGTGAGGTTGCCGACGCAGACCACCGGCACGCCGACCCGCGCCCCCGGACCGCGCGCCACCCGCCGCCGCGTCGCCCAGGTCCACAGCGCGGCGAGCGGCGCCAGCAGCCGGGCCAGCAGCCCCGGCCGCCCGGGCGGGTTCGCCCAGAAGCGCGGTGCCTGCATCAGGGCTTGCGGTCGAGGCAGGCCTCGATCGCCGCGATCACCGTGTCGGTCACGCCCGCGCCTTCGCTGCACACCTCCCAGGCCGCCGCGGCCATCGCGGCCGCCCGGTCCGGCGCCATCGTCGTGACCAGCGCGTCGGAAAGGTCGTCCTCGCTCTGCACCAGCACCGCTGCGTCGGCGATGGCGAGCCGCCGGTAGGCATCGATGAAGTTGCGCACGTGCGGCCCGTGCAGGATCGCGCAGCCGAGCAGCGCCGGCTCGAAGGGATTGTGGCCGCCGATGTCGACCAGCGAACCGCCGACGAAGGCCACCGCCGCGATCCGGTACCAGAGGCCCATCTCGCCGAGCGTGTCGACGAGATAGACGTCGTCGTCCGCCCCGATCTCCTCGCCCTTCGAGCGTTGCGCCACCGAAAGCCCGCGCCCGCGCAGCATCTCCGCCAGCGCGTCGCCGCGGTTCGGATGCCGCGGCGCGAGGATCAGCGCCAGCATCGGCAAGGCCCGCCGCGCCCGCGCGTGCGCCGCCAGCACGATCTCCTCCTCGCCCGGATGCGTCGAGGCCGCCAGCCACACCGGCCGTCCGGCGAGGGACTGCGCGATGCGCCGGCGCTCGCGCTCGTCGTAGGGCAGGGGCGCCGCGCCCTCCTTCAGCGAGCCCTCGACGGACATCCGCGCCGGGTCCGCCCCGAGCAGGGCGAGGTGCTCGGCGGCCATGTCGTCCTGCGCGAGGATGCGGTCGAAGCGCCCGAGCAGCGATGCCGCAACGCCCCCCATCCACCGCCAGCGCCGGAAGCTCCGCTCCGAGATCCGCGCGTTGATCAGCAGCATCGGGATGCCGCGCTCCCATGTCTCGACGAGCATCCCCGGCCAGAGTTCGCTTTCGGTCCAGACCGCCGCGTCCGGCCGCCAGTGGTCGAGGAAGCGCCGCACCCAGGGCAGCACGTCCAGCGGCACGAACTGGTGGATGCAGTTCTCGGGCAGCCGCTGCGAGACGAAATGCGCCGAGGTCACCGTCACCGTGGTGACGAGGCAGGTCAGCGTCGGACGGGCCTGCTGGAGCCGGCGGAAGAGTTCGAGCAGCGAGGCCGCCTCGCCGACGCTGGCGGCGTGGAACCAGACGAGCTGGCCCTCGGGGCGCGGCCGCCCGGCCTCCCCCATGCGCTCGCCGAGGCGCTCGGGGTCCTCCTTGCCCTCGCGCTGGCGCTTGTCGAGCAGCCGCCGGGCAACGCCACCGCCGCGGCGCGAGGCCGCGAGATAGCAGTGGAGCAGGAGGGAGCGCGGCGGCGCCTCACGCGCAGCGGGTGCTCCACCCCCGGAAGCGTCGCGCCCGGCAACGTCACGACCGGGAGCCTCGCCAGCGGGGGGCTCGGGGGACACGCGGACCTCAGCCGAGCTTCTCGGTCGGGCTGCCGGCCCGACCCTCGTCGCTCAGCCGGTGAAGGTGGGCGATGAAATAGCGCATGTGGGCGTTGTCCACCGTCGCCTGCGCCTTGGCCTTCCAGGCGATGTAGGCGCTGGCGTAGTTCGGGAAGACCCCGACGATGTCGATCTCATCAACGTCGCGGAACTCGCTCGACGTCGGATCGACGAGCTCGCCGCCGAAGACGAGATGCAGCAGCTGGGCCATGGAACCTCCGCGAAAATGCCGGCGCACGCGCTTTACCGAGAGATTATCCGCCGCACGGCCGAAAGCAATGTTGCACTGCGGCGCCCGCGGCGAATCCGCCGATGGCCAGCTTCAGCCGCCAGCCGCGCCGACCCGCGCCCGGTCGACCAGCGCCCGGTGGACCGCCGGCCCGGCCGCGAGCACGCCGCCGACGCCGGGATGGGGGCGGTTGTAGGTGACCGGCCCGCCGCGCGCGTCGCTGATCACCGCCCCGGCCTCGGCAGCGATCAGCGCCCCGGCGGCGAGATCCCACTCCCAGGTCTCGCGGAAAGTCACCATCGCGTCGGCGGTGCCGTCGGCGACGAGGCAGAGGCGATAGGCGATCGACGGGCGGAACATCCGCTCGACCGCCGGCACCCCGCCGGGCCAGAAGCCGGGGTCCATCTGCCCGGCGTTGGCGAGCACCCGGGCGCCCTCGACCGCCGGCCGCGTCGAGGCGGAGATCACCGCGCCGTTCCGCCGCGCGCCGTGGCCCCGGGCGGCGGCGTAGGTCTTGCCGAGCATCGGCAGGTGGACCACCCCGGCAACGAGACGTCCCTCCTCGGCGATGGCGAGCGCGTGGCTCCACGCCTTCTGTCCGGCGACGAAGGCGCGCGTCCCGTCGATCGGATCGATGATGAAGACCCGCCGCGCCGTCAGACGGGCCGGACCGTCCTCGCTCTCCTCGGAGAGCCAGCCGTAGTCGGGCCGCGCCGCCATCAGCTCTGCGCGCAGCATCGCGTCGACGGCGAGGTCGGCTTCGGTCACCGGCCCCGCCCCGTCGGGCTTCTCGCGCACTGTCCCGAGGCGGCCGACGTAGCCGAGGGCGATCTCGCCCGCGGCCAGCGCCGCCGCCTCTAACAGCGCGAGGTCGGGGTCCGCAGCGGAGTCGAGACTCCGGCAACGACCAGCCCCTCGACCAGCAGACTCGGGATCACCCGGCTCGTCCACGGGCGGCCGTCGTTCGCCGGGCGGATCGACGCGAGCATCGGCCGCAGGTTTCCGGCGATGGTGAACTCGTTGACCGGCCGGACGATCTCGCCATTCTCGACCCAGAAGCCGCTGGCGCCGCGAGAATAATCGCCGGTGGTGGCGTTGATCGACGCCCCGATCAGCGAGGTGATCAGCAGCCCGGTCCCCATCTCGGCCAGGAGCTCGGCGCGGCTCATCGTCCCTTGGGTCAGCGCGAGGTTGCCCACGCCGGGGCTCGGCGGCGACGAGGTGCCGCGCCCGGCGTTGCCGGTGCTCTCCATGCCGAGCTGGCGCCCACTGGCGAGGTCGAGGACCCAGCCGGTCAGGATGCCATCGGCGACGATCGCCCGGCGCGTCACCGGCAGCCCCTCGGCATCGAAGGGTCGCGAGCCGCCGACCCGGGGCCGTGCGGGATCGTCGACCAGGTCGATGCCCGCCGGCAGCACCCGCGCGCCGAGCCCGTCCTTGAGCCAGGTCGCGCCCCGCGCCACGGCGACGCCGTTGATCGCGCCGATGAGGTGGCCGATCAGCCCGCCGGCGACGCGCTCGTCGAAAAGCACCGGCCAGGCGCCGGTCGGCGGCTTGCTCGCCCCCCGCATCGAGACGGCGCGCTCTCCGGCCAGGCGGCCGATCGCTGCGGCGGAGTCGAGGTCGGCGCGGTGCACCCGGCCGTCGTAGGCGTAGTCGCGCTCCATCGCGGTGCCGTCGCCGGAGATCGCCACCGCCTGGATGCCATGGCCGGTGTGGCCATAGCCGCCGCTGAATCCGTTGGTCGCCGCGAGGTGGAAGCGGCTCGCCGACCAGCTGGCACCGGCCCCGTCCATCTTGCTGACCCCCGGAACCGACAGCGCCGCCGCCTCGGCCTCGAGCGCCGCCTCCTGCAGCGCCGCGGCGGTCGGCATCGGCGTCGGATCGACCAGGTCGAGCGCGGACACGTCCCAGGCCGTCGCCAGCTGTGCCGCATCGGCGAGGCCGCAGTAGGGGTCCTCGGGCGCCTCGCGCGCCATCGCCACCGCGCGCTCGGCCATCGCGGCGATGGTGTCGGGCCGGATGTCGCTGGACGAGACGCAGGCCTGGCGCCGCCCGATCAGGACGCGCAGCCCGAGGTCGATGCCCTCGGCCCGCTCCGCTTGTTCGAGCGCGCCGGAGCGCACCTCGATCGACAGGCTGTCGCCGGTCACGGCGACCGCATCGGCCGCCTCCGCGCCTGCGGCCAGGGCCGCGTCGAGCAGCCGCGCCGTCAGGCTCTCGAGGTCGCTCATGGACGGACACCGGCAATGGAAAGGCAGGCGAGGGACTGGACGGGCATGGTGGCTCCGGACCTAAATGTCGCCCGCTACCTAGGGCTTTTCCCACCCCGAAACAACCGGGGCGCCCCTTCGGCATCGCTTCAACCGCCCGCTGCCAACGCCGCTCCGCCAGCGACGCGCTGCACCCAAGGCACCCGGACACCGCCGTCCGCTTTGACGACACCCCGCACGACCGCCCACACCGGGGACGGTCGCACGTTAACGTCCATGAACAGGTGGTTAGCGCTGCAGATAATATGCTGCAATATCAAGTATTTGATCAGAGTCGCACGCGTGCGACGGCACGCTCTCAAGAGCGTGCCGGGGACCCTATGCAGAGGTCAGGCTCCCCCCGGGCAGGGTCAGGGAGAGCCGCCGCCTCAGCCGTCCGACTTCATCCGGACCTTTGCCATCCAGTCGGGGTCGGTCACCGTACCGCTCTGGCCCTCGCCGCGCTTGATCGCGTCGACGACGTCCTGCCCGGCAATGACTTCACCGACCACGGTGTACTGGCCGTTCAGGTGCGGGGCCGGGCCGAACATGATGAAGAACTGACTGTTGGCCGAGTTGGGGTCCATCGAGCGGGCCATGCCGACGGTGCCTTTGGCGAAGGGGTGGTCCGAGAACTCGGCCGGGAGGTCGGGCATGTCGGAGCCGCCGGTGCCGGCGCGGGCGAGGTCGCCGCCGTGCTTGCCGTAGGCGACGTCGCCGGTCTGGGCCATGAAGCCGTCGATGACGCGGTGGAAGACCACGCCGTCATAGGCCCCGGCCCGCGCCAGCGCCTCGATCCGGGCGACGTGCTGGGGGGCGACGTCCGGGAGGAGCTGGATCTCGATGGTGCCCTTGTGAGCGCCGTCGACGTCGATGACGAGGACGTTCTCCGCGTCCTGCGCGAAGGCACCGCCCGCCCCGGCCGCGAGGGAAGCGGCGGCGGCGAGGGCGAGGAAATGACGGCGGATCATTCGTCGGCCGCGATGCGGACGCGGACCATGCGGTCCGGGCTGGAGGGCGGCTCGCCGCGGGTGATGGCGTCGACGTGGGCCATGCCCTCGGTGACGCGGCCCCAGACGGTGTACTGGTTGTTGAGGAAGTGGCCGTCCTTCAACATGATGAAAAACTGGGAGTTTGCGCTGTTGGGGTTCTGCGAGCGGGCCATGCCGAGGACGCCGCGGTCGAAGGGCAGCTTCGAGAATTCGGCGGGCAGGTCCCCGTGCTTGGAGCCGCCGGTGCCGGCGCGGCGGATGTTGAAGTTGTCCTCCATGTCGCCGTTGGCGACGTCGCCGGTCTGGGCCATGAAGCCGTCGATGACGCGGTGGAAGGCGACGTTGTCGTACTCGCCGGCGCGGGCGAGGGTCTTGATGCGCTCGACGTGCTTGGGGGCGACGTCGGGGAGCATCTCGATGACGACCTTGCCGCCATCCTTGAGCTCGATGACGAGCGTGTTCTCGGGATCGGCCATGGGTTCCTCCGGTTCGATTCGCGGCGGGACCGTAGGGCGTCGGGCGGGGGAGGGGAAGGTGGGGTGTTGCACGGGACGGGCGGCCGAGTGCCTTCGTCGGGGCGAAAAGTGGTGAGTTAACCTAGGTTTACGGCCAGAAGTGGGCTTGCACATCGCATGCACAACCTATGCACAAAGCATGCACCAGACTTTGGTCTGAAGGCCGAAAGGTTAACGGAGTTAACGCCTAGGGTTCTGGACGGTCCTTTGCGGGCCAGAAGCGGCTGTTGACCCCGGACACTCGCTCGACTAAACATCTCAATAATTCTTGAAATATTGAGACAGAAATCCGTGGACGAACACACCGCTCTCGCCGGCTTCGCGGCCTTGTCGCAGGAGACACGTCTTCGGATCGTGCGACTGCTGGTGCAGTCCGGACCGGCCGGCATGGCGGCCGGGGCGCTCGGCGAGGCCCTCGGCGGGACCAGCAGCTCGCGCCTCTCCTTTCATCTCGGCCATCTCGAGCATGCCGGCCTGGTCGCGTCGCGTCGGAAGGGTCGCTTCATCATCTATTCCGCGGTCTTTCCCGCCCTCGCCGGCCTGATCGAATTCCTGACGCGCGACTGCTGCCAGGGTCACCCCGAAATCTGCGGCGGCCTTGCGGCGCCGTTTGTCTGCAAGTGAGACCGAAAATGGACGTCGTCATCTATCACAACCCTGCATGCGGAACCTCCCGCAACACGCTCGCCATGATCCGAAATGCCGGGGTCGAGCCCCATGTGGTCGAGTACCTGAAGACGCCCCCGAGCCGGACGATGATCGCCGCGCTGGCCGGGCGCATCGGCGTTCCCGTGCGGGCGCTCCTGCGCGAGAAGGGCACCCCCTATGCCGACCTCGGCCTCGCCGACGAGACCTTGACCGACGGTCAGCTGCTCGATGCGATCGAGGCGCATCCGATCCTGTTGAACCGACCGATCGTCGTCAGTCCGAAGGGGGTTCGGCTCTGCCGCCCCTCGGAAGTGGTGCTCGACCTGCTGCCGCCCCAGCAGGGTGCCTTCGTCAAGGAGGATGGCGAGCCAGTGGTCGGCGTCTCCGGCGCAACATCCCTTTGACGTGAGGCCGCGATGTCCGCTCCCATCCGACGCCTGTCCTTCCTCGATCGCTATCTGACGTTCTGGATCTTCGCGGCGATGGCGCTCGGAATCGCGCTCGGCTCGCTGGTCCCGAGTCTTCCCGGCGCGCTGGAGGCCTTGTCTTTCGGCACGACCAACGTCCCGATCGCGATCGGCCTGATCCTGATGATGTATCCGCCTCTCGCCAGGGTGCGCTACGAGGAGCTGCCGCGGGTGTTCGCCGACCGCCGGCTGCTCGCGCTGTCGCTTGTCCAGAACTGGATTATCGGTCCCGTTCTCATGTTCGCTCTCGCGGTGATCTTCCTGCGTGACGAACCCGGGTACATGACCGGACTGATCCTGATCGGGCTGGCCCGATGCATCGCCATGGTGCTGGTCTGGAACCAGCTCGCCCGGGGCGACGCGCAGTACGTCGCGGGACTCGTCGCCTTCAACTCGATCTTCCAGATCCTGTTCTTCCCTGCCTATGCCTGGTTCTTCCTTGCCGTTCTGCCGCCGCTCTTCGGCCTCGAGGGCAGCGTCGTCGACGTGGGGTTCTGGACGATCGCCCACGCGGTCCTGCTCTACCTCGGGCTTCCCTTCGCCGCGGGTTTCCTGACCCGGCGCGTCCTCGTCGCCCGAAAGGGCGAGGACTGGTACGACGATCGCTTCCTGCCCCGGATCGCGCCGCTGACGCTCGGCGCGCTGCTCTTCACCATCGTCGTCATGTTCAGCCTGAAGGGTGGGGAGGTTGTGAGCTTGCCTTGGGACGCCGCCCGGATCGCCGTTCCGCTCGCGCTCTACTTCCTCATCCAGTTCACGCTCAGCTTCTGGATGGGCAGGCTCGTCGCGGCTGACTATCCCCGGACCACGGCGGTCGCCTTCACCGCGGCCGGCAACAATTTCGAGCTCGCCATCGCGGTGGCGATATCCGCGTTCGGGCTTGCGTCCCAGCCGGCCTTCGCCGCCGTCATCGGCCCGCTGGTCGAGGTGCCGGTGCTGGTCCTGCTGGTCTCCGTCGCGCTGCGTCTCGGGCGTCGCTGGTTCCCGAAAGACATGGCGCCGAGGGAGGTCCGGACGTGACCGACCTTCCGAATTTGACGGGAGCGGCCCGCATTCCCTCGGCCGAACCACCGCCGGCGCCGCGCGCGATGCATGCGCCGCGCATCCTGCTGCTCTATGGCTCGCTTCGGGAGCGGTCCTACAGCCGCTTCCTGACCCTGGAGGCGGAACGCCTGCTGCGCCACTTCGGCTGCGAGACCCGGGTTTTCGAACCTCGCGGCCTGCCGCTGCCCGATGGCGCCGATCCCGGCCACGAGAAGGTGGCCGAACTCCGCGCGCTGTCGCTCTGGTCCGAGGGGCAGGTGTGGACCAGCCCGGAGCGGCATGGCGCGATGAGCGGCGTGATGAAAAGCCAGATCGACTGGATTCCGCTTTCCATCGGCGCCGTCCGGCCCACGCAAGGGCGAACGCTCGCCGTGATGCAGGTGTCCGGCGGATCGCAGAGTTTCAACGCCGTGAACCAGATGCGGGTCCTCGGGCGCTGGATGCGGATGCTGACGATCCCGAACCAGTCCTCGGTCGCCAAGGCCTACCAGGAGTTCGACGAAGCCGGCCGGATGCGGCCGTCGTCCTACTACGACCGTGTCGTCGACGTGATGGAGGAGCTGGTGAAGTTCACCCTGCTGACGCGCGACCACGTTCCCTACCTGACCGATCGCTACAGCGAGCGGAAGGAGACGGCCGCCCAGCTCGAGGCGCGTGTGCGCCTGCGCGACGCCGTTCTCGATCACGCACCGGCCGGCGCCGACAACGGGTCGGGATCATAGCGCGACGGAGCTAGGGGGCATTGGGTTCGCCTCAGCTCTCGACCCCTTGTGAGTCTCGCGGAACGGTGCCGCTCTGCCGGATTTGGCCGTCGACAAATCCGGCCGCGGCCGCCCCTGCGGGGGGCGGACGCGATACGCGTCCGCCGGGGCGGCCGCGGCCGGATGGAAGCCGACGGGGATGCGGGGCGCCCCTTCGCTTCCGCGCTCGCGCGCTCCGGCGAACGGCCCGGCCGAGGCAGGGCCTCGGCTTGTCGGGCCGCTGACTCGCGGGCCGGGGCCCGCTTCGGTCGAGGGTGATACCCGGCGCCGGGAAAGGCTCTGGCTTTGGGCTTGTAGGGGCAAGCTGCCGGCGGTTTGGCCGGGTTTTCACTTGCCCTTGAAGAGGCTGCCGAGGATGCCGCGGACGAGCTGCTGGCCCTGGCGGGTGCCGAGTTGCTTGATGACGGTTCGGGTGATGTCGGTGGTGATCGAGGGCTGGGCGCGGGTGCGGGACGGGGTGCGCTGCGCGGGCTCGTAGCGACGCGCGTTGTTCAGCTCGTCGCGCTGCGCCTTGGCCTGGTTGAGCATGTCCTCGGCCATCTTCGCCTGTTCGGCGGCCTGTCCGGCGCGTTTGGCGAGGAGTCTCCTGGGCGGACTCGCGGTTGATGGCGGTGTCGTATTTGCCGGCGACGGGGGAGGCGGCGATGGTTTCGCGGCGCTCGGGCTCGGTGACGGGGCCCATGCGCGATTCCGGGGGGCGGATCAGGGTGCGGCTGACCATGGCGGGGACGCCCTTGGCCTCGAGGAGGGAGACGACGGCCTCGCCGGTGCCGACCTCGCGGATCGCGGTCTCGGTGTCGAAGGCGGGGTTGGGGCGGAAGGTCTCGGCGGCCTGTTTCAGGGCCTTGGCGTCGCGGGGGGTGAAGGCGCGGAGCGCGTGCTGGACGCGGTTGCCGAGCTGGGCGAGGACGTCGCCGGGGACGTCGTCGGGGTTCTGGGTGCAGAAGTAGACGCCGACGCCCTTGGAGCGGATCAGGCGGACGACCTGGACGACCTTGTCGACGAGGGCTTTCGGCGAGTCGTTGAAGAGGAGGTGGGCCTCGTCGAAGAAGAAGACGAGGACGGGCTTGTCGGGGTCGCCGACCTCGGGGAGCTGCTCGAAGAGCTCGGACATCAGCCAGAGCAGGAACATCGCGTAGAGGCGCGGCGACTGCATGAGCTTGTCGGACATGAGGACGTTGACGCGGCCCATGCCGTTCGGGTCGGTGGCGATGAGGTCGTGGAGGTCGAGGGCGGGTTCGCCGAGGAAGTTGGCGGCGCCCTGGTTCTCGAGGACGAGGAGGGCGCGCTGGATGGAGCCGACCGAGGCGGTGGTGATGTTGCCGTAGGTCTTCGAGAGGTCCTTGGCGTTGTCGGCGACGGAGGTGAGCATCGCCTGGAGGTCGGCGAGGTCGAGGAGGGCGAGGCCCTGTTCGTCGGCGACGCGGAAGGCGATGTTGAGGACGCCTTCCTGGGCGTCGGAGAGCTCCATCATGCGGGCGAGGAGGAGCGGGCCCATCTCGCTGACGGTGGTGCGGACGGGGTGGCCGGACTGGCCGAAGAGATCCCAGAAGACGACGGGGTAGGCGCGGTAGTCGAAGGGGGTGAAGCCGATCTGGGCGGCGCGTTTGACGAGGGCGTCGTTGGCCTTGCCGTTGGGGTCGCCGGGGCGGGAGAGGCCGGAGATGTCGCCCTTGACGTCCTGGATGACGACGGGGACGCCGGCGGCGGAGAGGCCCTCGGCGAGGACCTGGAGGGTGACGGTCTTGCCGGTGCCGGTGGCGCCGGTGATCAGGCCGTGGCGGTTGGCGTAGTGGAGGAGGAGATCCTTGGGTTCGGCGTAATTCTCGCCGCCGCCGCCGACCAGTATCGCGTCATCCGCCATGGTACCCTCGGTGAAACCGTGGAAATCGAGCAGGATATTAGCGGGCGGTGGCGAGAGTGCAACGCGATCTCCGAGGCGCGCCGTTCTGGCGGCGTCAGGCGGGGGCGTTAATCTTTTGGTCCCGGTTTGTTTCCAATCCCGTTGACGTGAGCGGTACTTGCGTGACGTGCTTGACCTGGTGTCTCAGCCGGCGTAGCGTCCGCGCATCGTTCGGCCTAGTCCGGCAGGGAAGTCGCAGAAGCGGGGAAAAGGGCGCCTTTGAGGTGCCCTTTTCACTTGGGCGCGATCCTTTGACGCGCGCCCGTACGCCGCCGTTGACACGCGGCGCGGGGAGTGACACTTCCGCCGGACGCAATCTGAAGGGTGCGCTTCGCCGATGCAACCGATCAAGTTTCGCCTGACGCTCGCCGCCCTCGGGCTCGCGGCCGCCGCCCCGTTCGCCACGCCGCTCGTGGCGCAGGAGGCACCCGCCGCTCCGGCGGCCGAGGCGCCCGCCACCGCGGCTCCCGACGCGGCGGCTCCGGCCGCGGCGCCGGCGGCTCCTGCCGCACCGGCGGCCCCGGCCGATGCCGCGCCGGGGGCTGCGGCGTCCACGGCTCCGGGCGCTCCCGGCGCCGCGGGCACGCCGGCGACCCCGCAGCAGCCCGAGGTCATGGAGATCGTCAAGGACACCTTCGGCGACTGGCAGATCCGCTGCGCGCCCGACGGCAACGAGTGCTTCATGTACCAGCTCGCCCTCGACGCGCAGAAGAACCCGGTGGCCGAGGTCTCGATGCTGAAGCTGCCGGAGGTGGCGGAGGCCGACGCGGGTGTCACGGTCGTCACCCCGCTCGGGACGTTGCTCCCCAACGGCATCGTGCTCCAGCTCGACGGCGGCGAGGCGCGGCAGTATCCGTTCGCCTGGTGCAGCCAGGTCGGCTGTTTCGCACGCTTCGGGCTCGCCAAGACGTCGATCGACGCGATGAAGCGCGGCAAGTCCGGCAAGATCAGCCTCGTCTCGGTCGGTGCCCCGCAGACGCCGGTGGTGCTGGACCTGTCGCTGACCGGCTTCACCGACGCCTTCAACGCGCTGGCCGTTCCGCCGAACCCGCCGGGTGCCGTCGCCGCCCCGGCCGCTCCGGCGCCCGCCCCGGCGAAGAAGCCGCTGCCGGACCTGCTGCCGCGGAACTGATCCGACCTGCGCCCGCCGGTTCGCCCGGCGGGCCTGCGCCTGTTCCGGGTGTCCGCTCTAAGGGCCGCCGCCCGTTGGCGCTCAGGGGCTCTCGCACCTGCGACCCCGATATTCCCTTCGCCCGACATCGACCAGCAATCTCCGGGTGAAGCTCTCGCCGGTCGCAGCCGGTTGCCTTCCCAGGCCCGTGTGGCGTTGGCCGTCGCTTCCTCGCAGGGGCGGTCCGGTGGCCTTCTATGGCGCGCGGGTGACCACCAGCACGGCGTTCATGCCGCCGAAGGCGAAGGCGTTGGACATTGCGGCTGCGACCGGGCGTTCGCGCGCGGTGTTCGGGACGACGTCGAGGTCGCAGTCGGGGTCGGGTTCGTCGTAGTTGATCGTCGGGGCGATGACGCCGTCGCGGACTGCCATCAGGCAGGCGAGGAGCTCGACGGCGCCGGTCCCGCCGATCAGGTGGCCGTGCATGGACTTGGTCGAGGAGATCATCAGCGCGTCGGCGTGGGGGCCGAAGACGGCGCGGACGGCGGCGCATTCGGTGCGGTCGTTGACGGCGGTGCCGGTGCCGTGGGCGTTGATGTAGCCGATGTCCTCGGGGTTCAGGCCGGCGTCGCGGAGGGCGCCGCGCATGGCGCGGACGGCGCCGGACTGGTTCGGGGTGACGATGTCGCTGGCGTCCGAGGTCATCGCGAAGCCGGTGATCTCGGCGAGGATCGTGGCGCCGCGACGCCTTGCGTGCTCGTATTCCTCGAAGACGAAGATCGCGGCGCCCTCGCCCTGGACCATGCCGTTGCGGTTGAGCGAGAACGGCCGGCAGCCGTCGCGGGACATGACGCGGAGGCCCTCCCACGCCTTGATGCCGCCGAAGCAGAGCATCGACTCGCTGCCGCCGGTCAGCACCACGTCGGCCTGGCCGGCGCGGATCAGGTTCATCGCCTGACCCATCGCGTGGTTGGAGGAGGCGCAGGCGGTGGCGACGGTGTAGCTCGGGCCCTGGAGGTTCCACGCCATCGAGACGTGGGCCGCGGCGGAGCTGTTCATCAGGCGCGGCACGACGAAGGGGTGAACGCGGTTCTTCCCTTCCTGGTAGACGAGCCGGTAGTTCTCGTCCTGGGTCTGGAGGCCGCCGCCGGAGGTGCCGAGGACCACGCCGGCGCGTTCGGAGAGGGCCTCGCCGATCTCGAGGCCGGACCCGGCCATCGCCTCGCGCGCGGCGAGCAGGGCGAACTGGCAGAAGGGGTCGTAGAAGGTGAGCTCCTGCCGGGAGAAATGCTCCTCGGGCCGGTAGCCGCGGATCTGGCCGCCGATCGGGATCGACAGGCGGTCGACGTCCTGGAAGTCGAGGTCGCCGATGCCCGAGCGTCCCTCGCGCATGGCGGCGAAGGTCTCGTCGGCGGTCCGGCCGAGGGCGTTGAACGAGCCCTGGCCGGTGATGACGACCCGGCGCACGCTAGCGCTGGGCCGCGATCAGGCTCTCCACCGCCTGCACCATGGTCTCGACGGTGCTGATGTCGAAGTCGGAGTCGCCGGGATCGTTGGCGTTGAACGGCACCTGGATGTCGAAGGCTTCCTCGATGGCGAAGATGGTCTCGACGAGCCCGAGGGAGTCGATGCCGAGGTCGGCGAGGGTGGCTTCAGGACGGACCTCGGAGGGCGCGAGCAGGGCCTGCTCGGCGAGGATAGCGACCACCTTGTCGCGCACGCTGTCCTTGACTGCCTCGGGCATGAAGCCTCCGTCCATCGACCTGATCGGCAGGTCTAATCGCTCGCACCCGGATTGGAAACCGGTTTTTGCTCGGCTTCGAGCCGCGCCATCAGGCGTGGCAGGCGCCGCAGCGCCTTGTACATCTCGACGTTGATCTCCATCGGGACCGCCGGATAACCCATCATGATCCGTCCCGGCGGCACGTTCGAGGCGACGCCGGAATTGCCGGTGATGACGCTGTCGGCGCCGACCGTCACATGGTCGGCGACCTTCGACGCGCCGCCGAGGACGACGCGGTCGCCGAGCACCACGGAGCCCGCGATTGCGGCCTGGCCGCAGATCAGGCAGCCGGTGCCGACCTTCACGTTGTGGCCGAGCTGGACGAGGTTGTCGATCTTGGTGCCGTCGCCGATCGTGGAGTCCGCGATGGTGCCGCGGTCGATGCAGGAGTTGGCGCCGACCTCGACGTCGTCGCCGATGACGACGGAGCCGATCGAGTTGACGCGGACGTAAGCCTGCTGCTCCTGCGCCGAGATGGCGCCGGTGGCGCGGGCTTCCTCGACGAGGCCGGGCCGCGGGGTGACGAAGGAGAAGCCGTCGCCGCCGAGGACGGCGCCGGGCTGGGCGATGAAGCGGTCGCCGATACGGACACGGGCGCCGATGCGGACGCCTTCGAGGAGGAGGGCGTCGTCGCCGAGGACGGCGCCCTCGGCGATCGAGACGTGGCTGGCGATGCGGGCGCGGGCGCCGACGCGGACCCGGGCGCCGATGACGACGAAGGGGGCGATGGCGGCGCCCGGGACCGATGGCGGCGGTCGGGTCGATGACGGCGGTGGGGTGGATGCCCGGGGCGATCTCGGGGGCGCGCTCGAAGACGCGGCCGATGCCGGCGAGGACGTAGCGCGGACGCGGGGCGCGGATGGCGGCGGCGAGGCCGAGGGCCTGCCAGTCGGCGTCGGGCCAGAGGATCGCGGCGCGGGCGCCGCCGCGGGCGAGATCCGCGGCGAAGCGCTTGTCCATGGCGAGGGCGATGTCGTCGGGACCGGCGGCGGCGGGCTCGGCGGCGCCGGTCACGGTCAGGGTCGTGTCGCCGAGCGCCTCGGCGTCGAGGGCGCGGGCGAGGTCTGCTATGGTGATCATGGGGATGCCTCCGCCTTCGGTCGCGCGACCTATAGCGGAAGCGTCACCTCCCCATCAATCCACCCCATGTCGTCCGGCGCCCGGAGCTAGCCCTGGGCGGCGGCCATGGTCACGCCCTCGGCTTCGAGCGCGTCGAAGAGCTTGGCGTCGCGGCCGTAGACGTCGGCGCGGTAGCGGGCGGTGCCGTCCGGGTCGAACCAGGCGGTGCGGTAGACGATGTGGACGGGGATGGTGCGGGCGAGGTCGACGCGGCGCTCCTTGCCGGTCGAGAGCCAGCCGTCATAGGAGGCGGCGGGGTCGGAGACCTGTCCGGTGAGCAGGACTTCGGCGAGCTCGCGCGGCTTCTGCAGGCGGATGCAGCCGTTGGAGAAGGCGCGGACGTCGCGGGCGAAGAGGTCGCGGTGCGGCGTGTCGTGCATGTAGACCGAGAAGCGGTTCGGGAACATGAACTTGACCTGGCCGAGGGCGTTGTCGTCGCTCGGGCGCTGCTTGATGCGGAAGGGGAAGTTTTCCGGCGTGTACTGGGTGAAGTCGACGAGCTTCGGGATTGATGACGGTGCCGGAGCGGGTCATCAGGTCGATGCCGGCGTTCTTCAGCACCATCGGGTTGCGCTGGAGCTTCGGCAGGTAGTCGCGGATGGCGATCGAGTCGGGGATGTGCCAGCTCGGGTTGATCACCAGGTAGCTGACGACGCCGTCGAACTCGGGGGTCTCGGTGACGTGGGTCTTGCCGACGACGACGCGCGACTCCCAGACCGGCTGGCCGCCGTCGATCAGGTGGACGGTGAAGTCGGGGATGTTCACGTAGAGGTAGCGCGCGCCCATGTCGCGGGGCATCCAGCGCATCCGCTCGAGGTTGACGGTGAGCTGGGCGAGGCGCGTGGCGACCGGGGCGTTGATCGCCGCGAGGGTCGCCTTGCCGACGACGCCGTCGTCGACGAGGCCGTAGTCGGCCTGGAAGCGCTCGACGCCCTGCTTCAGCGAGTCGTCGAAGTGGTCGTCGATCGCCTCGCCGCTGGCGGCGACGTAGCCGAGGCGGGCGAGGCGGCCGCGGAGTTCGGCAACGCGCGGGTCGCTCTCGCCGGGATGGAGGGTTTCGCCGTCGGCGACCTCGGGGCCCCAGCTCTCGGTCTGGGCGAGGCCCTCGAGGCGGAGGCGCTCGGCGACCATCGGGCGGTAGTCGGGGTCGGTGGGCTCGAGGCCGAGGAGGACATCGGGCAGGGGGGCGGTGTCGAGCGCGGCGAGGAGGGCGCCGGGGGCCGGGCGCTCGGGCTTGCGGGCGATGTACTCGGGGTCGAGCGAGGCGGGCTCGATGATGCCCGAGGAGAGGTCGGTGGCGAAGCGCAGGTAGGCGGCCATGGCCCGGGCCTCGCGCTCGGCGGGCGAGGCGGTCGAACCGGGGCCGAAGACGGCGGCGAGGCCATCGGCGTCGTAGCGCGCGGCGGGCAGGGCCTGGGCGCCGGCGTCGCCGAGGGCATCGACGAGATCGTCCGGGAGGGCGCTGCCGGGCGCGGTCCAGAAGGGGGCGTAGGCGCGGGCGAGGTAGAAGGCCTGGACGGCGTCGCGCTGGCCGGCCGGAAGGGGCGCCAGCGCGGCGGAGAGGCCGTCGCGGATCGCGATCGCGTCATCACCGAGAGCCACCGGCTCGACGGCGGGAGCTTCGGGCGCTACCGATGGCTGCATCGCCGCGGGAGCTGCCGTTTCCTGTCCGATTGCGGGCGCGCCGACCGCGCCGATGCCGCCCGCGAGGAGCGCGCATAGAAGATGTGCCGCCTGAGTGGTTCGCATGCCTGCCTCGTTTTATCTGCTCGTGTTTTGCGAGAAGTGTACCCGGAGAGCCCCCTCGCGGCAAGGTGCCGCCCCGGGTGCCTGCTGCCCGGACGGGCGGCGAGCACAACCGACGCGGGAAGTCGGCGGAATATCGCCGATCGCCACGGTGGCCGGAACAAGGACAGGCTTGGAATGTGGGTTGGTCTGTGGCATCAAAATCGAAGGGGCGCGGACTACAAGCAGCCCGTCAGGCAGTATATCGAGGCAGTGAACCATGGATAACGACGACTTCAGGCCGTCCAGGCGGACGGTCCTTGGGGTATTCGCCGGCCTGTGTGCAGTTGCGGCAGCTCCGGTCTATGCCAAGGCCCCGGGATTCCTCCGCGGCGCCGGCGACGTTCGCCGGATCAGCATGTATAGCCAGCGGACCGGCGAGTCTCTCGACGCCGTCTACTTCGTCAACGGTCGCTATATTCCCGAGTCTTTCTCGGAGATCAGCTACTTCATGCGCGACTGGCGCGAGAATCAGGTGATGAAGTACGACCCGCGCAACGTCGACATCCTCGCGGCGACGCTCGGTCTGATGGACACCAGCGAGCCCTACCTGATGATCTCGGGCTATCGCACGCCCAGGACCAACCGGATGCTCAAGGGCGCCGCCAGCCACTCCTACCACCTCAAGGCGATGGCGGCCGACGTCCGGCTCAAGAGCCGCAACGTCAAGCAGATCTCGGGTGCGGCCTTCGCCTGCAACGGCGGCGGGGTCGGCATCTACAATCGTTCGAACTTCGTGCACATGGACTGCGGTCCGGTGCGGAGCTGGCGAGGCTGACGCCTACTTTCGGTTGAGCGATTACTCCCCCCCAAAGTCGCGTTGTACCGAGATCAGCCAGGAAGGACAGGCGTCGAAACTCCGCCTGTCCTTCCTACTTTTATTGTCCCCTGATTGCTGACGGCCGGCCGAGGCGTAACGCGTCGCTGTGCGCCGGAGGCTAACCTCCTAGGCATGGCGGAGACACGCTCCGAAAAGTCAAAACGTGCCGTTTCAGCGCGGGCCTAGCAACTTCTCCTTCATCACCTGCGGTTTGCGCGGCCCCGCGAAATTGCAGTGGCGGGAGACGCACCAGACAGAATGGTCTCCCGCCGGATCGGTGGCGGTCGCGCCAGAGGCGGCCGGCATTTGAGCCGTCACGACTCTGGCAGTCCCGCATTCGCCAGCGCCGCGACCTCGCCTTCCGGCCACGGCCGGATTGCTGTAGAACGCGCCCTCCCTCCACATGGCCTGGGTGAAATCCGGGTTCTCCGCGAGCGCGCCGCGAACTACCTCTTGCGCCTCTTCGATCCGGCCGAGATTGACCAGCGCGATCGCGTGCGACAGTCGCGGATAGACGTCCTGGTCCAGCACCTTGACGTATTCGGCGACCGCCTCGTCATTCCGGCCCATCAGCCGGAAGATCAGCGCCCGCTGCAGCACGTATTCGTCCTCCCGCCCTGGTTCGCGCGGCTCGGCGCGGGCAAGCCAGTCGAGCGCCATGTCGTATTTCCCGTCCGCGATCAACACGTCGGTGAGTTGCCTCAGCACCCGCGCGTCGTAGGGCGTCATGGCGATCGTCCGCTCTGCCTCGGCAACCCCCTCGTCGTAGTCGCCGCGCCGCATCAGAACGAAGGCGTTCAGCCAGTGCGCGGACCGCTGCACCTCGGGCGAGAGGTTGTCCTGCGCCAGCGCCTCGCTCACCAGCCGGTCGGCCTCGGCGAAGTTGTGGTCGAGATCGTCCCAGTACAGCCAGGCCGCCGTCCAGTGCCGCCAGGCGAGTTTGGTCTTGAGCAGCGCGGAGTCCGGGTAATGCTCGAGACCCTCCTCCCAGATCGACCCGGCGCGGGCGAGTTCATCCGAGGAGCCTGCGTTCATGTAGACGTCGAGTCCGCGCAGGAAATAGTCGTACTCGCCAAGCGAGGTTGCGTCCTTGCCCCAGGCCTTGCTGAACTGCGCGCGCTTGATCTCACCCTTCTCGCCGGCGAGCGAAAAGATGATCCGGCCCGACACTTCGTCCAACAGCGCCCAGGGGTCTGTCCCGACCCCGTCGAAGCGATCAGCCCAGACGTGCTGGCCGGTCTCCGTGTCCTCGAGCTGCGCGATGATACGCAGGGTGTCGCCGTCGCGCCGGACGCTGCCTTCGAGCACGTAGTCCGCCCCCAGCTCTGCGCCGATCTCGCGCACGTCGCGGGGCTTGTCGCCGTAGGCGAAGGACGAGCCTCGCGCGATCACCCCCACGTCCGGGCTACGCGCCAGCATCGAGATCACGTCCTCGGCGACACCTGGTCCGAGGTATGCCTCTTCCTCGTCGGCCATGCTGTCGAAGGGCAACACCGCCACCACCGGCGTGTGCGACGGCCCCTCCTGCGCCCCCCTCGTCTGCCAGGCGCCGATCCCGAGCGCCACGAGGACGAGGGTCGCGCCGAAGGCAGCGGCACGACCCTCGCGCCATGGCGCCGACCGCGCCACGCTCGGCGCTGGGACCAGCCGGTAGCCGCGTCGCGGAACCGTCTCGACCAGCTTGCGCGCGTCGTCGCCGAGCGCCTTGCGGATCTCGCCGATGCACTGCACCAGGCTGTCGTCGGTCACCACGATCCCGGGCCAGACTGCGTTCTGCAGCTCGTCCTTGGTCACAAGCCGCCCCATGTTGGCGATCAGGAGCCGCAGCACCGCGAAGCTCTGCGGCCGAAGCGTCGTCGGCCGCCCTTCCGGCCCGAAGATCCGCTCCGCGTCGAGATCGACGCGCGCGGCGCCGAGATAGACCATCCTGTCCGAAGGCGTCGCCGTCGTCGTCATCGTCCCGTCCCCCGAAGAGTTTCGACGTCAGAAAGTTACGCCTGTCGAAGGGGTGAACCGAGCGGGATTTGCGTGCTCACGGCTCTCGCTCGGCCGGTTTCGGCGTTCGATCGGCATTCACTCGGGGCCAGGGGCCGAAGTTGGCGGGACCGCTTGGCGGCGGGTCGTGGGAGGGCCGGCGGATTGGCCAACTTCCCGGCACAGGGGGGCGGGCTGCTGCTCAATGTCCGGCGAACAAGAATCGCACAGTAGCGAATTGAAGACCGGTGAGCGGCGGCTTTGGGCCGAGAGCCGACATGCGGTCGGATCGGTCCGGCGCCGCGCTAAAGCAGGCTCCCCAAAGCCACCAGCGCCGCACCGACGAGGGCGCCGCCGACGCCCCAGACCCAGCCGGGGAGGCGGCGGACGGGGAGTTCGGGGAGGGGGCCGCTGGCGCGGATCAGGGCGGCTTCGGCCATCTGGGGGAGGCGCGGGCCGAGGCGGGCGAGGATGCGGACGGTGGCGGCGAGTTCCTTTGCCACCGCGGCGGGGCCGAGGTTGGTGCGGATGTAGTCGGTCACCACGGGGCGGGCGGTCTCCCACATGTTCATCTGCGGGTTGAGGCTGCGGGCGACGCCCTCGACGACGACCATGGTGCGCTGGAGCAGGATGAGCTCGGTGCGGGTCTCCATGCCGAAGCGCTCGGTCACCTCGAAGAGGTGGGCGAGGAGGCGGGCCATCGAGATGCGGGTGGCGTCCTGACCGAAGATCGGTTCGCCGACCGAGCGCAGGGCCTGGGCGAAGGCGTCGGTCTCGCGGTCGCGGGGGACGTAGCCGGCCTCGAAGTGGACCTCGGCGACGCGGTGGTAGTCGCGGCGGAGGAAGCCGAAGAGGATCTCGGCGTAGACGCGGCGGGTGTAGGCGTCGATGCGGCCCATGATGCCGAAGTCGAGGGCGACGAGGGCGCCGTCGGGGCCGAGGCGGAGGTTGCCCTGGTGCATGTCGGCGTGGAAGTAGCCGTCGCGCAGGGCGTGGGTGAGGAAGGTCTGGATCACCCGCTCCGACAGGCCGACGAGGTCGGTGTCGGCGGCGCGCAGGGCCTCAACGTCGCCGAGGCGGATGCCCGCGACCCATTCCAGCGTCATCACCCGCCGGGCCGAGGCGCCCCAGATCACCCGGGGGACGCGGAAGCCGAGGTCGCGCTCGCTGTTGGCGGCGTATTCGGCGGCGGCGGCGGCCTCCATGCGGAGGTCGAGCTCGCCCTGCACGACGCCCTCGAAGTGGTTGATGACGGCGCGCGGGCGCAGGCGCCGGGCGAAGGGGGCGAGGATCTCGACCAGCGTCGCGGCGAGGTGGAAGGCGTCGACGTCGCGGAGGAAGGCGCGCTCGATGCCGGGGCGGAGGACCTTGACGGCGACGACCTGGCCGGTCTCGCGCAGGGTGGCGCGGTGGACCTGGGCGAGGGAGGCGGCGGCGATCGGCGGACCGAAGGTGGAGAAGACGGCGTCGACGGGCTGGCCGAGTTCGTACTCGATGGTCTCGCGCGCGGCCTCCATCGGGAAGGGGGGGAGTTCGTCCTGGAGGACGCTGAGCTCGGTGGCGAGTTCGGGGCCGACGACGTCGGGGCGGGTGGAGAGGAGCTGGCCGAACTTGATGTAGGCGGGGCCGAGGGCGGAGATGGCGCGGAGGACCGGGGGCTGCGTCGGGTCGCCTTCGAGGCCGAGCCACTGGAAGGGCCAGCCGAGGACGCGCGCGGCGACGCGGAGCGACCGGGGGGCGTCGAGGGCCTCGAGGGCGACCGACATGGCGCCGGTGCGCTCGAAGGTCGCGCCGGTGCGGATCAGACGCCAGATGTTGTGCGGGCCGCGCATGGGGTCAGAGCTTCCAGCCCGAGTGCAGGGCGGCGATCCCCATCGAGAGGTTGCGGTAGCGGACCTGCTCGAAGCCGGCGGTGCGGATCATCGCCGCGAAGGTTTCCTGGTCGGGGAAGCGGCGGATCGATTCGACGAGGTACTGGTAGGAGGCGCGGTCGCCGGCGAGGGCCTGGCCGAGCGGCGGGATGACGTTGAAGGAATAGCGGTCGTAGAGCCAGCGGAGGGAGGCTTCGGGGACGCGGCTGAATTCGAGGACGAGGAGGCGGCCGCCGGGCTTGAGGACGCGGAAGGCTTCGGCGAGGGCGTCCTCGACGCGGGTGACGTTCCGGATGCCGAAGGAGATCGTGTAGGCGTCGAAGGTCGCGGCCGGGAAGGGCAGCGCCATGGCGTCGCCGACGACCCAGTCGAGGCGGTCGGCGAAGGTGGTCGCCTCGGCGCGGCGGCGGCCCTCGGTCAGCATGTCCTCGGTCATGTCGAGGACGGTGGCGTGACCGTCGCCCTTGACGCGGCCGAGGTAGCGGAAGGCGATGTCGCCGGTGCCGCCGGCGACGTCGAGGAGGCGGGTGCCCGGGCGCGGCGCCAGCCAGTCCATGGCGGCGTCCTTCCACAGGCGGTGGACGCCGAGGCTCATGGCGTCGTTCATCAGGTCGTAGCGCGCGGCGACGGAGGAGAAGACGCCGTGGACGCGGGCGGCCTTCTCGGCCTCCGGGACGGTCTCGAAGCCGAAGTGGGTGGTGCGCTGGTCGGGATCGCGATCGGGATCGGACATCGGGCTCGGGCTTTCGGTCGGTTCCGCGCCTCCTTATAAGGCAGGGCCGGGCCGCCGCAACCGCCCGCGCCCGCGCTGTCCGCAGTGTGACCCGCTGCGACTGCGCCAAGTCCGGAGGCCGCCCTTGCCCGAACTCCCCGAGGTCGAGACCGTCCGACGCGGGCTGGAGCCGGTCCTGACCGGCCATCGCATCGTTCGCGCCGACGTGCGCCGGCCGGACCTGCGGCGGCCGTTTCCGCCGGGGCTGGCCGGGCGCCTGACCGGGGTGCGGGTGGTCGCGTTGCGGCGGCGGTCGAAGTATCTGCTCGCCGACCTCGACAGCGGGGAGACGCTGATCGTGCATCTCGGCATGTCGGGGCGGATGCTGGTGTCCGGGGCCCTGGTCGGCGCGTTTCACCATCCGCATCCGGCGCCGGAGAAGCATGACCATGTGGTGCTGGATCTCGACGACGGGGCGCGGCTGACCTTCAACGACGCGCGCCGGTTCGGCCTGATCGATCTGGTGGCGAGCGAGGGGCTGGATGCGCATCCGCTGCTGGCGGGACTTGGGCCGGAACCGCTCGGCAACGGGTTCTCGGCGGCGGTGCTCGGGGCGCGGATGGCGGGGCGGTTCGCGCCGGTGAAGGCGATGCTGCTCGACCAGCGCGTCGTCGCGGGGCTCGGGAACATCTACGTCTGCGAGGCGCTGTGGCGGGCGCGGATCTCGCCGTTGCGCGAGGCGGGGGCGGTGACGGCGGCGGAGGTCGAGACGCTGGTCGCGGCGATCCGGGCGGTGCTCGACGAGGCGATTGCGGCGGGGGGCTCGTCGCTGCGCGACTATCGGCAGGCGGACGGGGAGCTCGGGTATTTCCAGCATTCGTTCCGCGTCTACGGGCGGGAGGGCGAGCCCTGTCCGCGCGGGGACGGGACGGTGGCGCGGGTGGTGCAGTCGGGGCGGTCGAGCTTCTGGTGCCCGGCCTGCCAGCGCTGAGGCGGAGCGCTCAGAGCGGCCAGCCCTTGCAGACGACTTCGGGGGTGTGGCCGTTCGGGTCGGCGACCGGGGCGGCGTCGCGGCGATCTCGCGGGCACCGGCGGCGCTGGCCAAGTTCCATAAAGCCGATTGATGGTCGCGGGGGGCGGGGTTATATGGCGCGGATGGTACGGGGCCTCGGCATTCGGCGAATTACCGTCCCGGCGCTCTGAGGGTTCAGGGCCGCCGGGTTCCGGCGCGTGCGCGCTTTCCCCAGATTCTCCTTCCGACGGATGCCCCGATGACCACCGACACGACCGCGCCCGAGTCCATCGACTACAAGGACACGCTGTTCCTTCCGAAGACCGATTTCCCGATGCGCGCCGGCCTGCCGCAGCGCGAGCCGGAGTGGCTGGCGCGCTGGGAGCGGCTGCGGGTCTATGACCGCCTGCGCGAGAATGCCCATGGACGGGTGCCCTTCGTGCTTCACGACGGGCCGCCCTATGCCAACGGCAACCTCCATATCGGCCACGCGCTGAACAAGGTGCTGAAGGACTTCATCGTCCGCTCGCAGCAGATGATGGGGCGCGACAGCCGCTATGTGCCGGGCTGGGACTGCCACGGCCTGCCGATCGAGTGGAAGATCGAGGAGCAGTACCGGGCGAAGGGCAAGAACAAGGACGAGGTGCCGGTCAACGAGCTCCGCGCCGAGTGCCGCCAGTTCGCCGAGCATTGGGTGGGGGTGCAGCGCGAGGAGTTCAAGCGGCTCGGCGTCACGGGCGACTGGGACAATCCCTATCGCACCATGGACTTCCACGCCGAGGCGGTGATCGCCGACGATTTCATGAAGTTCGTGATGAACGGCTCGCTCTATCTCGGGTCGAAGCCGGTGATGTGGTCGCCGGTGGAGAAGACGGCGCTCGCCGAGGCGGAGGTCGAGTATCACGATCACCAGAGCCCGACGATCTGGGTGAAGTTTCCCGGTCGCGAGCATAATCGGCCGAGCTCTGCGAAGCGATAGTCTGGTCCGACGGAACTCTTCGGAATGCACTCAGTTCGTGATCTGGACCACGACGCCTTGGACGATCCCGTCCAACCGCGGGATCGCATTCAACCCGCGCGTCGCCTACGGACTGTACGAGGTGACGAGACGCTCCCGACAATGTTGGGCGAAGGCCGGGCGAGCTACTGTCCTCTGCCGACGCACTAGCCGAGACGGTATGAAGCAAGCACGGCTCGAGCCTGATGTACCGGCGTCTGCGTGATGTGTCAGCCGGGTACTGAGCTTGGCACTGTTCATGCGCCCATCCCTTCGCGAAAGCTCGATCCCTTTTGGGACTATCGAGGTTCCGGTCCTCGCCCGGCGACTTCGTCACCGACGATGCCGGGACCGGGTTCGTCCACATGGCGCCGTCGCACGGCCTCGACGACTACGAGCTGTTCGTGAAGAACGGGCTGGTCGACCGGATGACCCACAACATCCTCGAGGACTCGTCCTTTGCCGAGCCTGTGCCGTTCTTCAAGGGCTTGCAGGTCTTTGATGGCAAGGGGAAGGAAGGCAAGGCCAACCGCGCCGTCATCGAGAAGCTGATCGAGACCGGCAGCCTGCTCGCCCGCGGGCGGATGACGCACAGCTATCCGCACTCGTGGCGGTCGAAGGCGCCGGTCATCTATCGCAACACGCCGCAGTGGTTCGTCGCCATCGACCGGCCGCTCGACGACGGCATGGACACCTACGGCACGACCATCCGCGAGCGGGCGCTGACGTCGATCGACCGGCTGGTGCAGTGGACGCCGGTCACCGGCCGGAACCGGCTTTACTCGATGATCGAGGCGCGGCCGGACTGGGTGCTGTCGCGGCAGCGGGCGTGGGGTGTGCCCCTGACCTGCTTCGTCAAGCGCCAGCCGGACGGCACCGTCGAGATCCTGCGCGATCCGGCGGTCAACGCCCGGGTTCGCGATGCCTTCGAGCATGACGGCGCCGATGCCTGGTTCGAGGAGGGGGCGAAAGCGCGCTTCCTCGGGAAGGATTATCCGCACGAGGACTGGGAGAAGGTCACCGACATTCTCGACGTGTGGTTCGATTCAGGGTCGACCCATGCCTTCGTGCTGCGCGACCGGCCGGACGGGATCTGGCCGGCGAGCGTGTATCTGGAGGGGACCGACCAGCATCGCGGGTGGTTCCATTCCTCGATGCTGCAGGCCTGCGGGACGCGCGGGCGGGCGCCTTACGATGCGGTGGTGACGCATGGCTTCACCCTCGACGAGAACGGCATGAAGATGTCGAAGTCGCTCGGGAATACCACGGCGCCCCAGGACGTGATCCGCCAGTACGGGGCGGATATCCTGCGGCTGTGGGTGGCGCAGTCCGATTACTCGGCCGACCAGCGGATCGGGCCGGAGATCCTGAAGGGGACTGCGGACGGGTATCGCCGGCTGCGCAACACGCTGCGGTTCCTGATCGGGGCGCTGGATGGCTTCGATGCCGCCGAGCGGGTCGAGCCGGCGGCGATGCCGGAGCTGGAGCGCTGGGTGCTGCACCGGCTGGCGGAACTCGACCGGGTGGTGCGCGAGGGCTATGCGGCCTTCGACTTCCAGCGGGTGTTCCAGGCGCTGTTCCAGTTCGCCACCGTCGACCTGTCGGCCTTCTACTTCGACGTGCGCAAGGACGTGCTCTACTGCGATGCGCCGGGGAGCGAGCGGCGGCGGGCGGCGCGGACCGTGCTCGACGCGCTGTTCCACCGGCTGGTGACCTGGCTGGCGCCGATGCTGCCGTTCACGATGGACGAGGTCTGGTTGTCGCGGTTCCCGGGCGAGGAAGCCTCGGTGCATCTCGTCGACATGCCGGAGACCCCGGTCGCCTGGCTCGACGCGGAGCTGGCGGCGAAGTGGGAGCAGATCCGCCGGGCGCGGCGGGTCGTCACCGGTGCGCTGGAGGTGGAGCGGCGGGAGAAGCGGATCGGCGCCAGTCTCGAGGCGGCGCCGGAGGTCTTCGTCGCGGACGAGGGGCTGCGGGCGGCGCTGGAGTCGGTGGCGTTCGAGGACGTGTGCATCACCTCCGGGCTGGCGCTCGTTGCCGGGAGCGCGCCGGCGGGGGCCTTCGGGCTCGAGGATGCCCCCGGGGTCGCGGTGGTGCCGCGGCTGGCGGAGGGGGCGAAATGCGCCCGCTGCTGGAAAATCCTGCCCGACGTCGGCACGCACCGCCATCCGCAGGTCTGTGCGCGCTGCGACGCGGCACTGGGCTGAGACGCCGGCCGGAGGGCGGGAGTCAGCGGGTCGAGGGAAGCTCGATGGCGGCGACCTGCTCGCTGATCGCGGTGCGGTCGCCGCGGCGGCGGGCGAGGGCGGTGGCGTCGATCTCGGTGAGCAGGGTCCAGCGGCCGTCGGCGAAGATTTCCAGCGGCTGGAAGCGGGCCTTGTAGTCCATCTTGGCGCTGCCGGGCACCCAGTAGCCGAGGTAGACGTAAGGCAGCTTCGCCTCGGCGGCGAGGGCGACGTGGTCGAGGATGATGTAGCTGCCGAGGCTGGCGTCGTGGAGGTCGGGGTCGAAGAAGGAATAGACCATCGAGACGCCGTCGGAGAGAAAGTCGGTCAGGCAGACGGCGGCGAGCTGGCGGCCGGTCGGGCTGGTGCGGTAGTACTCGATCACCCGGCTGCGCACGGGCGACTCCTCGATCATCGCCGCGAACTCGCTCATGTCCATGTCGGCCATGCCGCCGGTGGCGTGGCGGGCGTCGAGGTAGCGGCGGAAGAGGGCGTATTGCGCCTCGGTCGCCCACGGGCTGCGGGTGATCCGTTCGAGGCCGGCGTTGCGGCGGAGGACGCGGCGCTGGCCGCGGGTGGCGACGTGGTCGGCGACGACGATGCGGGCCGAGAGGCAGGCCGAGCAGCCGGCGCAGGACGGGCGGTAGAGCACGTTCTGCGAGCGGCGGAAGCCCTGATGGGAGAGCACGTCGTTGAGGTGGCAGGCACCGTCGCCCTGGAGGGCGGTGAACAGCTTGCGCTCGACCTTGCCCGCCAGATAGGGGCAAGGCTGCGGGGCCGTGACATAGAACTGGTGCGACTGCGGCAGACTGTGGCGCATTTACGGCCCCGGGGTGCTTTCTTTCCTCCCTGAGCGGCGAGGGTATCAACAGCTGTCAGTGGCCGGCAACAGGATTCTCCGGCGGCATGAACGCCGCCGGGGGAGCCTAGTCGGCGGGCCGGTTAATGGCCGTGGTGCCGAGGATGATGTCGGCGAGACTCTGGCGGTAGCGCGTCCAGAGGACAGTACCGCAGCTGATCATCTGGAGAACGACGACGCCGAAGCAGACCGCGGTGATGGCGGTATGGAGCAGCGCGAACAGCAGGTCGAGGCGGGTGCCGTCATGGCGACGGAACTCGAGCCCGGTGAAGCGCATCCCCCAGGTGGCCGAGCCCGAGGCGAGGGTGAGCACGCGGTAGACGAAGCCGGTGCCGCCGACGATCGCGGGGAAAAGGGCCAGGCCGAAGCCGAGCGTCATCAGGCCGAAGAGCAGCGCGAGCGGCACGCCGACGATGAGCACGACGACGAGGTCGACGAGCCAGGCCGCGAGACGGCGCATCGGGACGCCCTCGTAGAACTGGGGGTCGAGGTCGGGATCGGGCAGGCCGGACATCTGGCCGGAAAGACTGGACGCGTGCATTGCACTCCTCGCTTGTCACGCGTGAGGAAATGGGGGCGGTGGTGGCCCCGCGCAAGATCCTACGAGCGGTCGATGAGGGCCTGCGGGCTACCGCAGATCAGCGGGTCGGGTGCCACCGCGACCTTGCCGGGATAGTCGAGGCGGGCGACGACGGCCTGCATCGCGGCGATGCGGGCGCGGCGCTTGTCGTCAGCCCAGATCACCGTCCACGGCGCCACCGGGTAGTCGCTGCGGGTGAACATCTCGGCGATCGCCGTGCTGTAGTCGTCCCAGCGGCCGATGCCGTCAACGTCGGTCTGGCTGAGCTTCCACTGCTTCAGGGGGTCGCTCTCGCGCTGGATGAACTGGCGCAGCTGCTCGGCGCGGCCGATGGCGAGCCAGATCTTGACGAGGACGATGCCGTCGCGGACCAGCATGTGCTCGAACTCGGGAACCTGGACGAAGAAACGCTCGCGCTCCTCGGG
Source organism: uncultured Alphaproteobacteria bacterium (assembly GCA_963798235.1). Taxonomy (GTDB): domain Bacteria; phylum Pseudomonadota; class Alphaproteobacteria; order Rhodobacterales; family Rhodobacteraceae; genus Amaricoccus. Next base: position 90,652 of record CAWCSN010000012.1, read on the forward strand.
GGTGCACCAGCCAAAGACGTGCTCGACGACGGCGCGGTTGTACCACGAGCGGTCGAAGAGCACGAGCTCGCCCCGGGTCGGCAGGAGCGAGATGTAGCGCTGGAAGTACCACTGCCCCTGCTCGACGTCGGAGGGGGCGGGCAGCGCGACGATGCGGGCATAGCGCGGGTTGAGGTTCTCGGTGAAGGCCTGGATGGTGCCGCCCTTGCCGGCCGCGTCGCGGCCCTCGAAGACGATGACGATGCGCTTGCCCTGCTCGCGGACCCATTTCTGGACCTTCACGAGCTCGAGCTGGCACCGCTCGAATTCGTCCTCGTAGGTCTTGCGGTCGAGGCGCTCCCGGTAGGGATAGTCTGGATCGAGGATGTCGTGCTTGTCGGCATCCTTCACCGCCTCGCGGATCGCCTTCGGCGCATGCTTCTCGGCGTAGCGGCTGATCGCGCCGTCGAAGGGCTTCTCGAATATCTTGTCCTTGTTCATTTCGGCCCTTCCCTGTCGCCCGCGACTATGGCGGTGACCGGGGCCGGCAGCAACGCCCCCCGAAAGCGCCGCGTCAGCCGCCCGCACCCTGCACCGCTCCGCCCGCGGCGCGCTTCACCGTTGCATCAGGCCGCGCTGTCTCTGCTTCTTCGGCGACACGCTTTTCCGCCGGGGTGCCGCCGAAGAAGAGGGGTGCCCGGCTGCCCCGCCTCTCTTCGGATTTCATACTGGCAGGAAGCCTATCGGGCAGGACGCGGGGCCCCGCCAACAGGCGGGGAGAAAAAACAACTCAGCCGGCGAATGCCGGCTTCCTTCGAAGGGAGGCCGCAAAGGCGGCCGACCGACCAGCGTCGGCCGAGTGGGGGGCGCGCTCTTCGCGCGCGCCTCCCCGAGGTCGGCGCTTCCCCCGGCCGGCCGGGGGAAGCGTGCTACGGGGAGGCGGTGCCTGCCGCGGCGCGGCGGCGGTCCAGGCCGGAGAGGATGGCGGTGGCGAGAGCCTGGTAGTTGCCGTCGAAATGATGGCCGCCCTTGGTCTTGATGACTTCGGCGCCGGTGGCGGCGAGGCCGGGGCAGGGGCTGTCGGTCTCGGCTCCGCCGTAGATGCACTGGAGGAGGGCGGGGGGCAGCGCGGCGAGGGCGGGGGCGGTCGGGGTGGCGGCGCCGCTGGACGAGCCGAGCCAGCCCGAGACGGTGATCTCCCAGTCGGCGGCTTGGGAGAGGCCGAGGAGGCTGACCTCGCGGACCCGGGCGCGGGCGGCGGGGTCGAGGGCGAGGACGGTGGCGGGCAGGACGTCGGCGCCGAAGGAATAGCCGACGAGGACCACGTCGGAGACGCCCCATTTCGCGGTGTAGCGGTCGATGAGGCCGGAGAGGTCGTGGGCGGTCTCCTCGGGGGTGCGCTTGCTCCAGAAGTAGCGCAGCGAGTCGAGGCCGATGGTCGGGACGCCCTCGGACTGAAGGATGCCGCCGATGGTGCTGTCGAGGTCGCGCCAGCCGCCGTCGCCGGAGAGAACGATGGCGAGGGTGTCGTGCTTGGCCTCCGCCGGGAGTTCGACGACGGGGAGGCCGGCGCCGCCGGCCGTGGTTGTGGCGCCGGTGGTGGCCAGCATGGCGCGGATGCGGTCCTCGAGCCCGGCGACCGTCGGGTCGGCGGGATCGACGACGGTGACGGAGCCGGCGGTGGCGGCATCGTGGAAGGCGGTGACGCGTTCGCGGACCGCGATGGGCACGTCGGAGGAGAGGCCGATCGACACCGGGTCGGCGGTGGTGCCGGTGGGAAGGCTGTAGACGCTGCCCGCCGGGCCATCCCGATGCTCGGCCGAGGTGCAGAGCGGCTTTGGCAGGGTGATGGCGATGGCGGGGTCGGTGACGACGGTGCCGCCGACGGTGGCGGCGGGGCTCTGGGTGACGAGATCGAGCACGAGGCCGCCGGAGGCGCCGACGCCAGCGAGGATCGGGGCATTGTAGCCCGTGGCGCCGGTCTGGCGCTGGATCTGGTGGCTGAGTTGCTCGATGTCGGAGATCAGGTAGACGCAGTCGTTCTTTGAGGCGGCGAGGGCCGGGAGATAGGTCGGCATGTCGATGCCGATCACCGCGATCCCGGTCTTGCGCAGCGCCTCGGCGAGGGCGGCCTCGTCGGCGCCCCAGCCCTCGGGTGCGGAGAAGAGGGTGACGACGCCGCTGGCCGGGCCATCGGGCAGGGCGATGTGATCGGTCGGGATCATGCCGCCGTCGAGTTCGGCGGCCGTCGCGGCGCTGCCGGCGACGAGCAGGGCGAGGAGGCCGGGCAGGAGTGCAGGCCGGATGCGCGGAGGCGGAGTAGGCGGAAAGCCAAGGCACTGCCCTCCCTTTGAGGACCTGTGGCGGGGCTTGCCGCCTATCCGAGAGCGATGCTGCGGGCAAGCCCGCGCATCGCCGGTTGACGGCGGCGTGTGCGGTGTCGAGAGTTGCCGATGCCCTTCAGCCCCGCAAGTCGATGACGGTCTTCAGCGTTCGGCACACCACGGTCTATCACTATCGCCGCCCGGTGGGCTTCGGCGTGCATCAGATCATGTTCCGCCCGCGCGACAGTTATGACCAGCGGTTGATCGAGGCGACGCTGGCGGTCGAGCCCGGCGGCGCGTCGGTGCGCTGGAGCCACGACGCCTTCGGCAACTGCGTTGCGCGGGTCGAGGTCGCGGGTCAGGCGCGGCGGCTGCGCTTCGACACGCGCATTCTCGTCGAGCATGTCGCGGACACGGGGCCCGATCCCGAGACCGACGCGGCGGCGCAGCACTTTCCCTTCGCCTACGATCCCGACGAGGCCGCGGACCTGGAGAGCACGATCCGGCCGCACTATCCCCACGACGAGGTGACGCGCTTTGCCCGGCGCTTCGTGAAGCCCGCGGGCGCGACCGACACCGGGCGGATGCTGATGACGCTGTGCTTCGCCATCCATGAGAGCTTCTCCTATGCCCGGCGGACGGCGCGGGGAACGCAGGAGCCGGCGCTGACGCTGCAGCTTCGCCGCGGGACCTGCCGGGACTTCGCGCTCCTGATGATGGAGGCGGTGCGGTCGCTCGGGCTCGCGGCGCGCTTTGTCACCGGCTATCTCTATGTGCCCACGCGCGATGCGGCGGAGGTGCGGGGCGGCGGATCGACCCATGCCTGGTGCCAGGTTTACCTGCCCGGGGCGGGCTGGGTGGAATTCGATCCGACCAACGGCATCGTCGGCAGCCGCGATTTGATCCGCGTCGGCGTGGCGCGGGATCCGCGCCAGGCTGTGCCGCTCAGCGGCAGCTATGTCGGCGCGGCCGGCGACTATGAGGGGATGGTCGTCGAGGTGAAGGTGACGGCCGAGCGGGAGGCGGTGGAGGAGCCGGGCGTCGTGGCGCTGCCAAACCGTTAGGCACTCGGGAACCGTGCAGTGGGAGCGGCGTTCTGCCTTCCAACGACAGGGTCAAGAGAAGATTGGATACCAACCAGATGCGAATTCGTGCCGGCTATGACCTCAGCTACCAGTGCATGCAGCCGACGCCGATGGTTCTTTGCGTCGACATCCATCCGTCGCGCGAGAAGGACCTGCTGACCGAGCAGGCGGTGCATTTCTCGCCGCCGGTGCAGGCGGACCGCTACGTCGACACCTTCGGCAACATCTGCCGGCGCATCATGGCGCCAGCGGGGGTGACGACGATTTCGACGCGCTTCGATATCGAGGACAGCGGGGCCCCGGACGAGGTGAACTGGGGCGCGGTTCAGCACCCGGTCGAGGAGTTGCCGCAGGATGTGATCCTCTACCTGCTCCAGAGCCGCTACTGCGACACCGACCGCCTCGGGTCGTTCGCCTGGGCGAACTTCGGCAATACGCCCTACGGCTGGGGGCGGGTTCAGGCGATCTGCGACTTCGTCCACAACCACATTCGCTTCGACTATCAGCGGGCGGATGCGACGCGGACGGCGTCGGGCGGGCTGGCCGAGGGGACCGGGGTCTGCCGCGACTTCGCCCATCTCGCGATCGCGCTCTGCCGCTGCATGAACATTCCGGCGCGCTACTGCACCGGCTATCTCGGCGACATCGGCGTGCCGGCGGTGCCCGATCCGATGGACTTCAGCGGCTGGTTCGAGGCCTATCTCGGCGGGCGCTGGTACACCTTCGACGCCCGGCACAACAAGCCGCGCATCGGGCGGGTGCTGATCGCGACCGGGCGGGATGCCACCGACGTTGCGATCTCGACGAGCTTCGGGCCGTCGGCGCTGGTGAAGTTCGAGGTCTTCACCGACGAGCTCTGCGAGGGCCGGCCGGTCAACGCGGCGGCGGCCTGAAGGCGAAGAGGTCGGCATCCGGGTCCGTGCCGCCTGCGAGGGCGGTGCGGATGATCTCGGCGGCGAGGCGGCTGAAGACGGTGCCGTTGCCGCCGTAGCCGAGCACGGCCCAGCACGCCGGATGGCGCGGGATGGGCGCGATGGTCGGCAGGCCGGTTTCGCTGCCACCGAAGGTGCCGCACCAGGCAAACTCGGGCGTCGCATCGATCCGCGGGAAGAGCTTGGCAGCCTTCGCCGCTAGGGTCTTCGATTTTTCGGCCAGCCGTGCGTCGCGTTTCTTCTCGTCGACGAAATCCTCGTCCTCGCCGCCGATGATCACCCGCCCGTCGGGGGTGGTCCGGCAGTAGAGATAGGGGTCGGAGGCCTCCCAGATCATCGACCGGCCCGGCCACAGCCGTCTTGGCTGGGGCTTTGTCGCGATGGCGTAGGTCGAGAGCAGGGTGTGGCCGTGGAGCGGCACGAAGGCCGGGAACTCGTAGCCGGTCGCAAAGACGATGGTGCGGCAATTGATCTCGCCGTCGCGGGTATGAGCGACGACCCGGTCGGGGGAGTGCTCGATGTCGGCGATTTCCACCGGGGCGGCAAGGCGGGCGCCATGGGCGATGGCGACGCGGAGGAAGCCGGCGGCGAGGCGGCGCGGATCGGCGGAGAAACCGTCGTGGGAGATGAGGGCTGCCGGACGGTCGATGCCGTGGTCCCGGCGCAGGGCGGCGCGGTCGAGGAGGGCGGTCTCGAGGCCGATGGCGCGGCGGGCCTCGACCTCGGCGCGGAGGCCGTCGGCATCGAGGACGTCGCCGGCGAGATAGAGGCTGCTCCGGGTCTCGGCCTCGGCGTCGATGCCGAGCGACCGGGTCCGGGCGAGCAGGCCGCGGGTGGCGAGGAACGACCGCCGCCAGGCGCGGGCGGCGTCGGCGGCTCCGATGCGTTTGGCGAGCACGGTCAGGGGCTCGTCGATATCGTACTGGATGAGGGCGGTGCTGGCTGCCGTCGAGCCGAGGGCGGCGCCGCGGCGATCGACGACGATGACGCGGTGACCGTCGGTCGCCAGCATTTCCGCGATGAGGGCGCCGGAGATGCCGGCGCCGACGACGAGAACGTCGGTGTATTCGGCGCGACGCAGCGTCACGCGCTTGAGGGGCGGGAGCCGGCGCGACTGCCAGATCGATTTGCCGGTGCGGAGGTCCCGCTCGACTGTGGCCATGCGCCGCCTGTTCCTCCGCCCTTGGTCGCCTAGCGATAGGGGCGGGCGGGCTCGGTGACAACGGCGTCGAAGTGCCGCGGCCTAGATGGCGCTGCGGCCGGTGCAGTCAGTCCTTGAGCACGACCGCGTCGGGGTCGGGCTGGATCAGGGTGCCGAGGTCGGGATTCTCCATATCGACGGTCTCGACCGTTTCGTCGGGGCCGGCTGCGGGCGCTTCGGTTTCCGCTTCGACGCCATCTGTTCCGATCTCGCGCTCGGCCTGGAGCCAGTGTTCTTCCGCACGGTCGGCGGGTTGGCCCTCCTCGTGCCAAAGGGCGAGAGCGCGTTCGCGGATGCGGTCCTGTCGGGTGCTGTTCATGGCGACTTCCTTTTGAAAGGATATCACCAAGTGAACCGCCGGCGCCGGCCGGGGTTCCGTCACTCCCGGGCGATTTCCCCGCGGATCGCGCCGCCGGCGAGGCCGGCGAGGGTGGCGGCCTAAGCGACGAGTTCCGGCGACGCTTGCGGTCGATGCCGTCGAGATGGGACCGGGCGAGGTTACGCACGTCGCCGCTGGCGAGGCTCCTTGTCGTCGTAGGGGGAGGAACGGCGGCTCAACATGTTCAGCCTGATCGCGGTGGGGGTGGCGGCGGCCTACGGCTTCAGCGTTGTCGCGGTGGTCGCGCCGGGGCTGTTTCCGCCGGGCTTTCAGGGGCATGGCGGGCAGGTCGGGGTTTATTTCGAGGCGGCGGCGGTGATTGTCGTGCTGGTTCTGCTCGGGCAGATCCTCGAGCTCACCGCCCGCGACCGCACCGGCGCGCGCGATCCGGGCCTGATCGGGTTGGCGCTGAAGACGCGCGCTGGTCTGCGGGACGGGCACGAGGAGGAGCTACCGCTTGCGGCGGTGAAGGTCGGCGACCGGCTGCGGGTTCGGCCGGGAGAGAAGGTGCCGGTCGACGGGACGGTGGTCGAGGGACATTCGATTGTCGACGAGTTGATGCTCACGGCGAGGCGCTGCCGGTCGAGAAGGCGGCCGGGGGACGCGGTGACCGGCGGCGACGCTGAACGGCCGCGGCAGTCTGGTCGTCGAGGCGGGACGGGTCGGGGCGGATACCGTGCTGGCGCAGATCGTCGCCATGGTGGCGAGCGCACAGCGGTCGCGGGCGCCGATCCAGCGCGTCGCAACTCGGTGGCGGCGTGGTTCGTGCCGGCGGTGATCGCGGTGGCCGTTGTCGCCTTCGTCGCTGGGCGGTTGGGGGCCGGCGCCGGCGCTGGCCTATGCGCTGATCGACGGCGATTTCGGTGCTGATCGTGGCTGTCCCTGCGCCTCGGGCTGGCGACGCCGATGTCGATCATGACGGCGACCGGGCGGGGGGCGCAGGTCGGGGTGCTGGTCCGCGACGCCGAGGCGCTGGAGCGGCTGGCACGGTGGATACGCTGGTGTGGACAAGACCGGGACGCTGACGATGGGCAAGCCGGCGCTGGTGGCGGTGCTGCCGCTGCGGGCTTCGACGAGGGGGCGTTGCTGCGGCTGGCGGCGGGGCTGGAGCGCGGGTCGGAGCACCCGCTGGCGAGGCGATCGTGCAGGGAGCGGTCGGCGCGGGATCGAGCCGGGGGCGGTGTCCGGCTTCGAGGCGGTGACGGGGCAGGGGGTGCGGGGGACGGTCGAGGGCCGGGCGGTGGCGCTCGGGAATGCGCGGATGATGGTGGAGCTGGGAGTGGACCGGCCTTTCCGCCCGAGGCGGACGCGCGGCGCGATGCCGGCGAAACGGTGATGGCCGTGGTCGTCGACGGGCGGCCGGCGGGGATGATCAGCGTCGCCGATCGCTCAAGGAGACACGGCGGCGGCAATCACGGCGCTCCACGCCGCGGGCTGCGCATCGTCATGGCGACGGGCGACAACGCGCGGACGGCGCGAGGCGTTGGCGGGGCTGCTCGGGATCGACGAAGTCATGCCGACGTGCTGCCGAGGACAAGGCGCGGATCGTGCGAGTCAGGTGCGGGGCGACGGGTGGCGATGGCGGGGGACGGCGTAATGACGCGCCGGTCTGGCGGAGGCCGACGTCGGAATCGCAATGGGGACGGGGTCGGACGTGGCGATGGAGGGGGTCAGTGGGTGAGGCGGATGGAGAGGGCGGTCAGCGCCTCTCGGTCGGCGTCGCTCAGCGTGTCCATGCCGGCGGTTTCCTCGTGGAGTTCCGTCAGGAGGGTTTCCATTTCGCTGAGTTCGCCGTCCTCGTACTCGCGATCGGCGCGGGCGAAGCCGCCTATGCTGCGCGTGCCGGTGGCGTAGACCGATATCGCGGCCCCGTTCATCAGGCCGAAATTGCGCGCCTCGTCGAATACCTTCTGTTCATCGAGGCGTTCGAGGGCGGACCAGCGGGTGCGGCCGAGGTTCTGCATGCCCCACTGCACGACGGGGTCGCGCAGCAATAGTCCACCCGCGTTATAGCGGTCGAGCCAACGCTGCGCATACGTCTGGAACATGTACCGGGGGGCGGAAAAGGTGATGTGCAGCGCAATCGCAAAGCCGGAGGGGCTGCGGCGATCCAGATCGTGCAGCAGCGCCGCTATGCTCGCTTTGTTGCTCATCAGACCCCGCGGTTCGCGACATGGTTGCAGCACGGCCGGCAGGACTCTAACCTCGGCTGCTGCAAGGGTAGGCGCGATGGCCGCTTGGCGGAAGCGCGTTGTTGCCGGATCGGAGAATTGACTGAAAAATGAATGAGTTACTGGTTGATCCGGCCGAACTGAGCATTCTTGCCCCGGCTGGCTTCTACGTAGCGATCCGAATCGGTTTCGCCTTTCCGATGGTGGAATTGAACCATCTCCCGCCGGGCTGGGTGCGCGAGTACACCGCAGGCGGTCTGATGGTTCACGATCCCGCGATGTCCTGGGCCTACAAAAACACCGGCGTGACCCGGTGGGCCGATCTTGTTGCGAGTGACTCGCTCGGGGTCCTCGACCTTGCCAAGGACCACGGTTTGAACTTCGGAGCCGTTGTAAGCTGCACTGATAGCAGCGATCCAAGTCAGCGTTCGTTTGGAATTTTCTGCCGCTCGGATCGCGAGTTAGAGCCACGGGAGTTGCTTCGCCTCTCCGACCGGGTCGCCGAGGCCCATCACGCGCACGCCCGGCCGTCGAACCTCACCAACGCCGAGATCGAAACGCTTGGGCTGGTGAAGAACGGCTTGCTGATGAAAGAGATTGCCGCGATTCTCAATGTCTCGGAGAGCGCGATCAAACAGCGGCTCAAGAATGCGCGTCTCAAGCTCAATGCCAAGACTGGACCGCAGGCTGCGGCTATGGCGACAATGTTTGGCATGATCTAAGTCGCACCTGGCTGCCGTCCCGTCCCGGCCCGGCTGTGCGACGTTGAACTCATTGAAACAGCCATTAACAAAGCGGGGGTTCCCGGCTTAGCTACGCTCTCCACCTTGGAGAGTAAGTCATGCACTACGTTACCTTCGATTTCTTTGGTCAGCATCGCCATGGTTTGGCGTTTTACGATTACCTGCGGTTGAGGAAGGGCTTCTTCGTCGACGATCTCGGATGGGACATTCCCCATAACGACGACGTCGAGATGGACCAGTACGACAATCCCTGCGCCCACTATTGCCTCGTCATGCACAATGGCGCCGTTGTCGGCGGCGCGCGGGCGATGTCGACGTCGGCGACTTGGGGCCAGCATACCTACATGCTGCGCGACGCGCTTCGCGGAAGTCTCGAGCAGATTCCGGCGGAGGTCATGCCCTATGACATCGCGACCGACGATGTCTGGGAAGGCAGCCGGCTGGTGATCTCCGACGATCTGACGAAACAGGCCGAACGGTCGGAGTGTCTCGCGCTGATCTTCACCGGCCTCGCCGAGATCACCAACCGCCACGGCGGGCTCGAACTCGTCGGGCTGACGCGTCCGCCACTGGTCCGGGCGCTGCGCCAGCTCGGCTTCGCCGCCAGCCGCCTCGGAAAGCCCTATGTCAGCGACGACGGCAGGCAATATGCCGTTCTGCACATGCCGACGGCAGCTCCGGCCCAGCTGATCGCGGCGGAGTGATCGTTCGGCGACGGCGTGGCAATGGTGATTCCGGTGGAAATTCGGCGGAAAACGCCCACCTGAAATCGTTTTTTATGCGTCGGCCTGTCCGGGCCTATACAATTGTACAGCTTCGGTAAGGGGCGGAAAATGCGTAAAGGTTGTGCCGGGAGCGAGATACAGAATGCGCGTAAAAAAGCCGGAATTCGGAATCGGAGTGGGCTGGTTCAGGCCCGAGGTGCCATCAAGGGCGCGGCGGTGTGGCTTCGCACGACCGGGTCCATTGTAAAAGATCGAAACCGGCGGCCGGGATCCCCCAAGGGGGTCGGCCGGCCAGATAACCCTACAGAGGCAAGTATACTTCCGCATCGGCCAGCAGGCGCACGGTGGAGACCGGCTTTGCGCGCCGGCGGAGGAATGACAGGAGCAGGCGAATAAAGATGCAGATGAATTCCAGCGAGATCGACACGTACGTCGGGCAGCGCATGCGCGCGCTCCGCGAGAAGCTCGGTCTCAGCCAGGGGCGTCTCGGGCGTCAGCTCGGGCTGACCTTCAGCCAGGTGCAGAAGTACGAGAAGGGGGCCAACCGCATCGGAGCGGGGCGGCTCTACATCCTCGCTGCGCTGCTCGACGTTCCGATCCAGTATTTCTTCGAAGACATCTCAGAGCGGCCGGACCGGCTCGCCGAGCACCGCAAGCCGGCGCCTCAGGGCAGCGAGCTGCGCGACCTCGAGGATGCCTTCCTGTCGATCAACGACAACTCCACGCGGCGATCCCTGATCGCCCTGGTTCGTTCACTGGCCGCGCCCGACAAGTCGGGCCGGGAAGCAGGTGCCGCCACCGGCTGACGGCCGGGATGGCGGGCCGGCGCTGGGGGGCGCCGGCACTTCCCATGCCCCGCCTTCAGGCAGGTCATGGGACGCGCGGCTGGTCACGCCGCGCAGGAACGGGCGAGGGAGGGCCGCTTGCGGCTCGTCTCCCCTGGCCTGAGCTGTTGGCAGCGCCGTCCAGAGGGCGGAGGCGCAAGCACTCCGGTGTGGGGTGGACGTGCGCTGCCAATGGCCTCGAGTCCGTCGGCGCGAGGGGGATCGCGTCGACGGAACGCCTTCCGTTTTAAAACGGCGAGACGCGTGGCTGTCGCGTGCCGCCCCTTCGCCGTTCGGCGCTTGCCGTGCGGCGGTCGGCGTGCAACGTCTGCGGACGAGGCGCGCACGGGGCGCTAGCGGGGACGGCGGATTGACGACGGCGGCGGCGATGGCGATCGACCGGAGCGGGCAGGGCGCGCGCGTGACGCTGTCCGGCGACCTCCGTATCGGCGGCATAGCCGGCATCACCAGCGCACTCGATGCGGTTACCGGACCGGGCCCGATCGTCGTCGACGGCGCCGGGATCGCCGACTTCGACACCGCTGGCGCCTGGGCAATCGCTGCGCTGCGCCAGAGACTGGCTGCGGAGAGCGTCGATGTCGTTGTCGAGGGGCTGCCCCCGGCGCGGGCGGCGCTGCTCGACACCGTCGAGAAGTCCCTGCCGAAGGACGACAAGCCGGCGCCGGCGCAATCCGCGATCGTGCTCTGGCTCGGCCAATTCGGCGAAAGCGTCGCCGGCGGCTGGGAGGAGACGATCGAGATCGTCTCGCTGTTCGGGTCGGTGCTGGCGCGGCTCGCGGGCAACCTCATCCATCCGAGCCGCATGCGCATCACCTCCCTCGTCTTCCACATGCAGGAGGCGGGACTCAACGCCCTGCCGATCGCCGCGCTGATGTCCTTCCTGATCGGCATCGTGCTGGCCTACATGGGCGCGGTGCAGCTCCGCCAGTTCGGCGCGGAGATCTTCGTCGTCGACCTCATTGCCATCTCGGTGCTGCGCGAGCTTGGCATCCTGCTGACCGCGATCATCGTCGCCGGCCGCTCGTCCTCGGCCTTCACCGCCTCGATCGGCTCGATGAAGATGCGCGAGGAGATCGACGCGATGCGGACCCTCGGGCTCGATCCGATCCAAATCCTCGTGCTGCCGCGGGTGCTCGCCCTGCTCATCACCCTGCCCCTGCTCGGAGTCGTCGCGGCCCTCGCGGGCCTGCTCGGCGGCGCAACGATGGCCTGGGCAGAGCTCGGGGTCTCGCCGGAGATGTTTGCCGTGCGGCTCTCCGACCAGATCGGGGTGTGGAACTTCCTGGTCGGGCTGATCAAGGCGCCGTTCTTCGCGCTGGTGATCGGCCTCATCGGCTGCCACCACGGATTGAAGGTCGAGGGGAACGCCGAGAGCCTCGGCCGCCTGACCTCGGCCTCGGTCGTGCTCTCGATCTTCCTCGTCATCGTCCTCGATGCGATCTTCGCGATCTTCTTCGCTACGGTGAACATCTGATGGCGGAGGGAAGCGTTTCCGAGGCCACCGAGACGACTGGCGTTGCACCGGTTGGGAAGCCGCCCGCAGGCGGCGAGGCGATCATCAAGGTGCGCGGGCTCGTCAACCGCTTCGGCAGCCAGGTGGTCCACGACGGTCTCGACCTCGACGTCTATCGCGGCGAGGTTCTTGGCGTCGTCGGCGGCTCGGGCACCGGCAAGTCCGTGCTGCTGCGCTCCATCGTCGGGCTGAACCGGCCCGCCGCGGGCTCGATCCGGGTGTTCGACGTCGATGTTCTGGATTGCTCCGAGGAAGAACTCGCCGAGGTCAGCAGGCGCTGGGGCGTGCTCTTCCAGCAGGGTGCGCTGTTCTCGGCGCTGACCGTGCAGCAGAACGTCGAGGCGCCGATGCGCGAGCTGCTCCATATCCCCGCCGACCTCCGCGCGGCGCTGGCCCGGCTCAAGGTGTCGATGGTCGGCCTGCCGCCGGTCGCCTGCGACAAGTTTCCCTCCGAGCTCTCGGGCGGCATGCAGAAGCGTGCCGGGCTGGCACGGGCGCTGTCGCTCGACCCGGACATCGTCTTTCTCGACGAGCCGACGGCGGGCCTCGACCCGATCGGCGCCGACGCCTTCGACGACCTGATCAACCAGCTCAAGGAATCGCTCGGGCTGACGGTGTTCATGGTCACCCACGACCTCGACACGCTGCACGCGACCTGCGACCGGATCGCGGTGCTGGCGGAGAAGAAGGTGCTCGTCACCGGGACGATGGCCGACATGCTGAAGGTGGACCATCCGTGGGTTCACGAGTATTTCCACGGTCCGCGCGCCCGCGCCGCCCTGGCGTCGGGCTGAGGAGACCGAGGATATGGAGACCCGCGCGAACTACGTGCTGATCGGCGCCTCGGCGATTCTCGGGATCGTCATCGCCCTTGGCTTCTTCGTCTGGCTGGCGAAGTTCCAGATCGACCGGCAGTACGCCTATTACGATGTGATGTTCGACAACGTCTCCGGCCTGAGCCGGGCCTCCGACGTGCGGTTCAGCGGTCTTTCCGTCGGGCAGGTGGTGTCGCTCGACCTCGCCGAGAACCAGAGCGGCGCGGTGAGCGTTCGCGTGCAGGTCGCCGCGGGAACGCCGATCCACCAGGGCGCCACGGCCCAGCTCCAGTCGCAGGGCGTCACGGGCACCTCGGTCGTGGCGATCAATGCCGGCGATCCCGACAAGCCGCTGCTGCGCACGTCGACCGATGACGTGCCGGTGATCGAGGGGGAGCGCTCGGTGGTGCAGTCGCTGGCCGCGGACGCCCCCGACCTCCTCGCCGAGTCGATAAAGCTGGTGAAGGAATTCCAGGTCATCATCGGCAGGGAAAACCAGTCCAAGGTCGCATCGATTCTCGCCAACGTCGATCAGGCGTCCGGGGCGTTCGACGCTGCGCTGACCGACTTCTCGTCGATCTCGCGGTCGGTTGCGTCCGCGACGGACCAGATCTCCGACTTCACCGACAAGCTCCAGCCGCTCGCCCTGGCTTTGACCAATGCGCTTGCCAAGGCCGAGACGACGCTGGTTTCCGTGTCCGGTGCCTTCGACCAGGCGGGAACGACGCTTGGCACCGCCGACGTCACCCTCAAGACCATCGACGGGGCCGCCACTGCGGCGGGCGACCTCATCCGCAACGACGGGACCGTTGCGGTCGGCCAGATCAAGGACTCGGTGGATGCGCTCCATACGCTGATCGGCACGCTGGGCGCGCAGGTGACGACGGTGCTTGCCGCCTATGGTGGCACCGCAACGGAGGCGACGGCGCGGCTGACCGAGATGCAGACCACCCTCGCCAACCTAGACACGGCGATCGGCGGGGCGACCACGGCGCTCGCCTCGGTCGAACTCGGCGGCGACGAGCTTCGACACGCTGGTCGATGGCGACGGCACCGCCCTCGTGTCGGAGGCGCGGACGACGTTGGCCTCGATCCAGGTCTCGGCCTCGGCGATCGAGAAGGTCGCGGCCGACGACCTGCCGCAGATCATGACCGAGGTGCGCCAGGCGTTGACCACGGTCAACACCACCGTCGCCCAGGTCTCGACCGACGTGACAACCTTCACCGGCGACCTCGCCCCAGTCGCGGCCGAGGCGGCGACGACGCTCGATGCGGCAACGACGACCTTCCAGAACGCGAGTGCCGCGATCGACCGGCTCGGGCCGGCCATCGACTCGGCCGAGCGTACCCTCGACGCCGCGCAGGGCGTCTTCACCGGGGCCGAGCGGATCATCAATGAGGACGTGGCGCCGACGACCGCGGACCTGCGGGTGTCGGCGCAGCGGGTTTCGGCGGCGCTCGAGCAAGTGTCGGACGACCTTCCGGCGATCACCGGCGAGCTCAGGACCACGCTCGCCACAGCGACGGCGGCGGTCGAGCGCATCGAACTCGGTGGTGAGCCAGAGCGCCGGCCCGCTCAACCAGTTCACCGCCCAGGGCCTGCCGCAGTTCGTCCGCTTCACCCAGGAGGCGCAGGCGCTGATCGCCCGCCTCGACCGGATCTCGGCGCAGATCGAGCGCGATCCGGCCCGCTTCTTGCTGGGCGGCCAGCCGCCAGCCTTCAGGAGATAGTCGATGCCCGAGATGCGCCGTCCCGGCCTCCGCCTTCCGGGCCTAGTTTTGCTCCTCGCCGTCGCGGTCGGGAGCGGCGGCTGCGCGACGGTCTCCTCGCTCAACGACTCGGCGCGGGCGCTCGACACTTACGAGTTGAGCCCGCTGCCGGCGCAGGGTGGCGGCGTCGAGCGGCTCGCGAATGGTGTTCGTCGCCGACCCGACGGCGCCGGCCGCGGCGGCGAGCGACCGCATCGTGATGAAGCCGAACGCGCTGCAGGTGACGCTGGTCGGGGACGGGCGCTGGGTCGAGCCGGCCCCGCAGCATGTCCGCAACATCCTGGCCCGGTCGCTGACGAATACCGGCCGCTTCGCCTTCGTCACCACCGCGTCGATCGGGCCGCTGCCCGACTTCACGCTGATGACCGACATCGACACCTTCGAGGCACAGCTTCTGCCGCCGGGGACCGGGGCGCCGGCGCGGGTGGTGGTGTCGCTGACCCTTTCCGTCGTGCGCGACGCCGACGGGCGGCTGGTCGCCAGCCGCCGCTTCAGCCGAAGCGCAGAGGCGTCAGACACAAATGCGCTGGCGATCGTCTCGGCCTTCGAGGCGGCGAACTCGGCGCTTCTCCGCGAGGCGGTGCCGTGGGCGACCGCGGTGATGACCGGCCGTCCGGCGGCCTGAGCGGCCTCCCTTCCCGTTGCTTCCTTCACGGTCGCGCGCGGGGGGCGCCGGGGCGACCGCCCGGCGTTGTGCCTCCCCGGGCGAGCGGCTAGGGTCCGCCGCGGACGGCGTGAGGCTTCGATGGCGGAATGGCTCTTCTGGGTGATCGCGGCGGCTGTCGCGCTCGGCAGTCTCGGTGTGGTCTTCGCCCCCCTGCTTCGCAGTGGCGCGCGCGCCGGCGCGCGAGCGCAGTACGACGTGCAGGTCTTCCGCGACCAACTCCGCGAAATCGAGGCGGACCGCGCCCGCGGCGTGCTCAGCGATGCCGAGGCAGAGGCGACGCGGATCGAGGTATCGCGCCGGCTCATCGCTGCCGACGATGCGGCTTCGGTCGACGTGGCCTCCGCCGCCGGGACAGGAGCGGCGCCGCGCTCGCTGTCGCGCCGCGCCGCGCCGCTCGCCGTGGCGGTGCTGCTCGTTGCCGCGGCCGGGCTCTACACCAGCCTCGGCGCGCCCGGCCTCCCCGACGATCCGCTCGGGGCTCGGCTCGCCCGCGAGGCGGTGGAGCGCGGCAAGCGGCCGAAGCAGGCCGAGGTCGAAGCGATGGTCGCCGGCCGCGGCCTCACTCCTCCGGTGGCCGCGGGCGACGAGGACGTGGCGCTCGTCGACAAGCTCCAGGCGGTCGTCGCCGCGCGGCCCGACGATCTCGACGGCCAGCGCCTGCTCTCGCGCAGCCTTGCCGCACTCGGGCGCTGGCCGGAGGCGCGGGCCGCGGAAGAGAAGGCCGTCGCGCTTCTCGGGGCGAAGGCGACGGGGCAGGACTACGTCGATCTCGCCGAACTCGGCATCCTCGCCGCCGGCGGCTACGTCTCGCCGGAGTCCGAGGCGGCGCTGAGCCGTGGGCTGGCGCTCGATCCGGCCAACCCGGTCGGCCGCTACTATTCCGGGATTACCCTGATCCAGGGCGGCCGGCCCGACCTCGCCTACCGCCTGTGGACGACGCTGCTCGCGGAAGGCCCGCCCGACGCGCCGTGGATCGCCGCCATCCGCGCCGAGATCGGCAAGGTCGCCAGCGCCGCCGGCCTGCCCCCTCCGCCCGACGCACAAGGGCCGACCTCCCCCGGCCCGTCTGCGGCCGACGTCGAGGCGGCCGGGGCGATGACGCCCGAGGCGCGGCAGGGGATGGTCGAGGGCATGGTCGATCAGCTGTCCGACCGGCTCGCCACCGAGGGCGGGCCGCCCGAGGACTGGGCGCGGCTGATCCGCTCGCTCGGCGTCCTCGGGCGTCGCGACGATGCGGCGAAAGTCCTCGCCGAGGCCCGCGCCAAGCATGGCGGCGACGCCCCGGCGCTCGCTCTCTTCGATCAGGCCGCGTCGGAGGCGGGACTAGGCCAATGACCGCGCCGGTGCTCGAGGACGCCGTCGCCTTTGCCGCCCTGCTCACGCCCGGCCGGCCGCTGATCGGGCTCGACTTCGGAACCAAGACCATCGGCGTCGCGGTCTCCGACACGTTGCGCAGCGTCGCCTCGCCGCTCGAAACCATCCGCCGCGCCCGCTTCGGCATCGACGCCGCGCGTCTGCTGGCGCTGGCCAAGGGAAGGTCGGCCGGTGGCTTCGTCCTCGGCCTGCCGCGCAACATGGACGGCAGCGAGGGCCCGCGGGCCCAGTCGACCCGCGCCTTCGCCCGCAATCTCGGCGGCCTTATCGACCTGCCGATCGCGCTCTGGGACGAGCGGCTCTCGACCGTCGCCGCCGAGCGCGCGCTGCTCGAGGCCGATACCTCGCGGCGGCGCCGGGCCGAGGTGATCGATCAGGTCGCCGCGGGCTATATCCTCCAGGGTTTTCTCGACCGGCTTGGCCATCTCGCCCGGAGCGGATCGTGAGCGACGAGGTCTGGCGCCGGGAGCCGGTGGAGAGCCCCTGCATCAAGGTCTGCGTGCTTCACCCTCAGTCCGGGCTCTGCATCGGCTGCTACCGCACCGGCGCGGAGATCGCCGCGTGGACCTCGCTGACCGCCGAGGCGCGGCGGGTGCTGATGGCTGAGCTGCCCGCCCGCGCGCCCCGCGTCCGGGGCGCCCGGCGCGGCGGGCGGGCGGGGCGGCACGCGGAGCGCGACGAGGGCTGAGGTCAGCCGAGCAGCGCCTTGCGCAGCATGTTGAGGGCGACGATGATGATGAAGCCCGCGAAGATGCGCTTGAGCGGCTTCGGGTTCATCGCGTGGGCGAGACGCACACCCCAGGTCGTCGTCACCATGGTTACGCCGATGACGATCAGGAAGGCGGGTATGTTGACCAGCCCGATGGTGAAGGGCGGGCGATCGGGCGAGCCCCAGCCCTGCATCAGGAAGCCGAGTACCGATGGCGCCGCGATCACCAGCCCGAAGCCCGAGGCGGTGCCGACGGCGCGGTGGATCGGCACGCCGTAGAGCCGCATCAGCGGCACGCCGAAGCTGCCGCCGCCGATGCCCATCAGCACCGAAAGAAAGCCGATGACGCTGCTGGTGATGGCGCGGCCGATGCCCTTCGGCATCTGGTGGCCGAGCCGCCAGTCATCGTGCCCGAAGGCGAGGTAGAGGCCGACGCCCGTGCCGAGCACGCCGAAGATCAGCATCAGCGCCTCGGTCTTCATGCTGCCGGCGACGAGGACGCCGAGGATGGCGCCGACGGCGATCCCGGGCGCCCAGCCGCGCAGGATGTCCATGTCGGCCGCACCCTTGGCCATGTGGCCGCGCAGCGAGCGGAAGGAGGTGAAGACGATGGTCGCGAGCGAGGTCGCGAGGCAGACCTGCATGATGTGCGGGCCGGTGTAGCCGAGGGCGGTGAACGTGTAGAGGAAGGCCGGCACCAGCACGATGCCGCCGCCGACCCCGAGCAGCCCGGCGATCACCCCGGCGAGGGCGCCGATCGCGAAGAGCAGGGCGATGAGGGGCAGCAGGTCGGCGAGAGACGGCAGGGGCATGGGCGGGGTCCGGGGGGATTTCGGTCCTTCGTCCCTAGCCCGCCGACCGGCCGGATACAAAGGCTTTTGCGTCAGGCGGGAGCGCTGGCCGTGGCGAGGTGGCCGGCCGTGTCGGGGACGGGCATAAGGCGGGCGAGCGCGGTCTCGACGAGCTCCGGCCCCGCGCCGGGCAGGTGGGCGCCTTCCGAGAGCACGCGCCGCCAGCCGCGCGCACCGGGGCGCCCGGCGAAGGCGCCGAGCATGTGGCGGGTGATCTGGTTCAGGCCGGTGCCGGCGCTTCGTTCGGCCTCGATGTAGGGCAGCATCGCCCGCACCGCCGCCTCCGGAGTCCGGTCTGGCCCGGCCGCGCCGAAGATCCGCCGGTCGGCCTCGCCGAGCAGGGCGGGCGTGTGGTAGGCGGCCCGGCCGATCATCACGCCGTCGAGGCCGCGGGCGAGGAAGTCCTCGGCCATTCCAAGGCTTTCGATGCCGCCGTTGACGACGATGGCGAGGCCGGGGAACGCCGCCTTCATCCGGACGACGAGGTCGTGGTCGAGCGGCGGGATCTCGCGGTTCTCCTTCGGGCTGAGCCCCTGCAACCACGCCTTGCGCGCGTGGACGGCGACGCGGCCGACCCCGGCCTCGGCCATCAGGGCGAGGAAGGCCGGGAGGACGGCCTCCGGCTCCTGCTCGTCGACGCCGATCCGGCATTTGACCGTCACCGGCACCGGGCCGGCGGCTTCGATCATCGCGCCGACGCAGTCGGCGACCAGCCCCGGCGTGCGCATGAGCGCCGCCCCGAAGCAGCCCGACTGGACCCGGTCGGAGGGGCAGCCGACGTTGAGGTTGATCTCGTCGAACCCCGCGGCGCGGCCGATCGCCGTCGCCGCGGCGAGATCGCGGGGATCGGAGCCGCCGAGCTGCAGCGCCAGCGGGTGCTCCTCGGCCCGGAAGCCGAGCAGTCGCTCCCGGTCACCATGGAGCACGGCCCCGGTCGTCACCATCTCGGTATAGAGCAGCGTCCGGCGCGTCAGCTGGCGGTGGAAGAAGCGGCAATGACGATCCGTCCAGTCCATCATCGGTGCCACGGAGAGGCGCCATGGGCTCGAAAGATCAGATCGTGGTCCGTTGTCCGTCATCTACCCGACACCCTTCCGCCGGATACCCATCCCGCTTTCCGCCATCTCCGCCGTCCTCACCGCACCTGCAAGGCCGGACGGTGGCGAAAGCCATGTAAGACGGACGGGGCGGTGCAGCAAGCGGCGCCGCATCCGGCGCAGGGCGCCCAGCCGCGCGCGCCGGCGGTCGGTTCCCGCCGCTCCGAGCGTCGCAACGGAGGGCTTGCATTGTGGCGGCCGGTGGCCAGATTCGAAGCATGGGCAAGACTGGCGAAACGGTCGGGAAGCGGGCTGCGGGTGAGGTCGTCGCCCCTGGGGGCGTCGGGAAGGCGGTTTCGGCCTTCCTCGACGACGTGCGCGCGGCGCCGGGCGGCGAGGGGCGGGGGAGGCTGCTCTTCGCGCTCGACGCGACGATGAGCCGGCAGCCGATGTGGGATTCTCGCCTGCCGCCTGCAGGGCGCGATGTTCGAGGCGGCGGCCCGGGCGGGCGGGCTCGAGGTGCAGCTCGTCTATTACCGCGGCATGGGCGAGGCACAGGCGTCGCGGTGGGTGTCCGACGCCGCGGGCCTGACCCGGCTGATGACCGGCATCGCCTGCCGCGGCGGGCTGACCCAGATCGGGCGGGTGCTCGACCACGCCGCCAAGGTGGCCGCCGAGCGGCCGCTGCCGGTGCTCGTCTTCGTCGGCGACGCGGTCGAGGAGGATGCCGATCTCCTTTCGGCCAAGGCCGGCGCGCTGGCGTTGCGCGGCACGCGCGCCTTCGTCTTTCACGAGGGCACCGATGCCAAGGCCGGCGCCGTCTTTCGCGAGATCGCCCGGCTGACCGGCGGGGTCTACCTGCCCTTCGACGCCGGCTCGGCGCGGGAGCTTGCGGCGCTGCTGGCGGCGGTCGGGGTCTATGCCGCCGGCGGGCGCAAGGCGCTGGAGGCGGCCGGGACCGGCGCGGCGAAGCGTCTGCTGGCCGACCTCGGCCGGTGACCGCGGCGCTCTGGCTGGGGCTGGTGTTGCTCGCCGCCGGGGCGGTGGCGATCCTCGTGCCGCGGCTGTCGCGCGACCAGCGGTTCGCCGGCCTGCTGTTCGCGGCGGCCGCGGTGCTCGCGGTCCTGCGGCTTTTCGCGCTGGCCGTGCCGCTCGGCCTCTTCGCCTTCGGCCTCTGGCGCAAGGCAGCGCCGATCCCCGCTGACCGGGCTTCCGGTCAGTCGGAGGTGGCGAGCGCCGGGCTGCGGATGACCCTCGACCGCGCCAGCGGCGAGATCGACGGGACGGTCCTCGCCGGTCGCTTTGCGGGGGTCCGGCTGTCGGCGCTTTCGCCGGCGGACCTGCGCCAGCTGGCGCGGGGGTACGAGCAAGACGGGGACGAGGAGAGCCTCGCGCTGCTCCTCGCCTATCTCGAACGCCGCGGGATCCCGCGTGAGGATCCCGATGACGGCGGCGGGGCGGCGTCGGGCGGGCCGATGAGCCAGGCGGAGGCGCTGGAAGTGCTTGGCCTGGCGCCCGGTGCGAGCAGGGCCGAGGTGCGCGACGCCTATCGCCGGCTGATCCGCCGCGTCCATCCCGATCTCGGGGGCTCGAATCCGCTGGCCTCGCTGCTGAACCGGGCGCGGGCGGTGCTCGATCCGGATTGAGCGCGACGCGAGGCCGGTCAGCGCAGGCCGGTGACGTCGTCGAGGGCGACCTGCTGGCCATCGCCGACGACGAGCGTCGGGGTGCCGTCGACGAGGCGGACTTCGGTGACCGTGGTGTAGACCGAGCCGGTCTGGGTGCCGACGAGGTCGCTGCCCTTATAGCTCTCGACGGTGAAGCCGTAGGTGCCGTTGGGGAGCGCATTGCCGACGTCGTCGGTGCCGTCCCATTTCGCGGTGGTGGTACCGCTTTCAAGGGAGCGCCGCGCGACGACGCTGCCGAAGTCGTTCTTGACGACGAGCACGGCCTTGTCGGCGCCATCGACCGGCGTGAAGCCGACATCCACCGGATCGCCGTCGAAGGCGGACTTGGCGGGGGCGCGCACCTCGCGGCCGATCCATGCGGCGAGACTGGCCGAGGTCTCCCCGCCGAGCGCCGAGAGGATGCCGTCGAGGCGGTCGTTGGCGCGCACCTGCTGCTCGACGCCGGAGAAGGCCGCGAGCTGGGCGATGAACTCGGTCGATTCCATCGGCTTCAGCGGGTCCTGGTTGCGCATCTGGGTGGTGAGGAGGGTGAGGAAGGTCTCGAAGTCCGCTGCGATGCCGCTTCCATCGGTGGCGTCCTCGGACTTGGTGCTGGCGGTGCTCGCCGTTGCGGCGCTCGCGGCGGTGCTCGTTGTGGTGGGGCTGATCGTCATCCGGGGTCTCCTGCCGCTCAGAGGCGAATGTCGAGGGCGTCGCGCGCGCCCTGACGCGACGGCGCACGGGCTGCGGACGGTTCCGGCGAAGCCTGCCAGTCGGCCGCGTACCAGTCGGGCGGCGGGCGATCGTCGCGGGTGGCCGCCTCGCCGCCGGTGGCGAAATCGAGGCTGACGTCGCCGTAGCCGGCGGCGGAGAGCTCCTGGGCGAGGACGTCGGCGTGGCGGCGGAGGAACTCGTGAGTCTCGGGCCGCTGGGCGACGACGACGGCCTGGACGCCGCCGTCGGTGGTGGTGAGGTGAATGTGGACACGGCCGAGCTCCGGCGGGTCGAGGCGGATCTCGACGCGGGAACTCGTCCGACTTCGCCACGGCGAGGGCGATCTGGCTGGCGACGGCCTGGGGCTCGGCCGTGGGGCGGACGGCTTCCGGCGAGCGGTGCGGGGCGACTGGGTCCGGTGCGGCCACGGCACTTGGTCCGGTTGCCTGATCGAGTGCCAGTCCGGGGTGGACTTCCGTCCGTGTCAGGCGAAGCCCGCCCGTCGCAAGTGTTGCGGCGGAGCGGGAGACGTGCGGATCGGGGGTGTTGGGGGCCGGGGTGAGGGCTGCCGTCTCGGGATCGAGGCTTCCAGCCTCGGAGGGGGCGGGCAGTGTGGGTGAGGCGGATGTTGAAGGCTTCGTCAGGACTGGCGTGACGGCCGGGGCCGTGGGCAGGTCTTCGGTCTTCACCGGGGCGGGATCGCGGCGGGATCTGGCGCAGCGGCGGCTTGCATCTGAATGGTGCCGCGTGGGGTGGGCTGGCTCGCGCCATCGGCCCCTGCTGCCACGCCCGTGGTTGGGTCGGCGGCAGCGGCGAGCGGTGGCCGGGGCGCGGAGCTTGATCGCGAACGGAGCGGCGGCGGCCGGGGCGGCGGGGGGCGGAGGGGTCGTGGCCGGGATGGCGAGGAGCGCTGCGGCGTCGGTGAGGTCGGGCTGGGGTGTCGCCTCGCTTTCCTCCGCCCCGGCGCCGAGATCGAAGGCTGCGGCAACGGCGTCCGGCTCCGTGGCCTCCGCCGGTTCGGCGCGGGCTCTGGCGCGGGGCGGGTTGGTGGCCGGGACCGGGTCCGGGACGATCATCGGGCTCCACCTCGGGGTAAGGGTTGCCGCATACTTCCCGGCAAAGCCTTACCATTTGTTTACCGGCACGCGGCATGACTTGGGGGTGAGACCCGAACCGCGGAGAAGCCGCCGATGGACCTGTCCCCGATCCCGCTCGTCCTGCCCCGTGCCACCGGGGCGGCGCGCAACGATGCCGACCTCCACAAGGCGGCCGAGTCGTTCGAGGCGAACTTCCTCGCGGAGATGCTGCAGTACACCGGCCTCAACTCCATGCCGGCGGGCTTCGGTGGCGGGGCGGGGGAGCAAGCCTTCTCCAGCATGCTGACCGAGCAATATGCCCGCCTGCTCTCCGAGCGCGGCGGCATCGGCCTCGCCGAGCGGGTCTTCGACATCCTCAAGCAAGGGACGAGCGACACATGATCGCCCACATTCTCGCCTCGGCGCGCTATGCCCGCGTGCTCCGGCTGCTCGACCTCGAGCGCAAGCTGATCCTCAATGGGCCGCTCGCCGGGCTGAAGGCGCTGGTCGAACGGCGCGAGGCGGCGCTGACCGAGATCCTGGAGACCGAGACCGAGCTGCCCGAAGCCTTCATCGTCGCGCTGAAGGCGCGCGCCGAACGCAACGGACGCCTGCTGCTCGCCAGCCTCGCTGGTGTGAAGGCGGGCGCGGCGCAGGTCGAGCGCATCCTCGCGACGCGCGACCAGCTCCAGACCTATGCCGCCTCCGGCGCTCGGGTCGAGGTCAGCCCGCCGCAGGTGACGCGCGACACCCGCGCCTGAACAGGCTGGCGCCGGTGGGCAAGAGGCGCTACTCTGTTCCCGTTTGGTTCACGGGAGACGGGGATGGCACAGAGGGCCGGGACGGCTGATCTGCCATTGCACGGCGGGCGGGTGCCGGCGTGGCTCGCCGAGCGGATGGCGCGGCTCGGGGCGGTAATCGCCGAGGCGATCATCCTCGACTACGGGCGCGACGACTTCCTGCGGCGGCTCGCGCACCCCTTCTGGTTCCAGTCCTTCGGCGCGGTGATGGGGATGGACTGGCACTCGTCCGGGATCACCACCAGCGTCCTCGCCGCCTTGCGCCGCGGGCTGGCGCCGCGCGAGGCCGAACTGGGCCTCCGGGTCTGCGGCGGGCGCGGACGGCAGTCGCGGCTTACGCCGGCGCAGCTCATGGCGGCGGGGGAGCGCACCGGGCTCGATGGCGCGGCGCTGGCGCGGGCGAGCCGGCTCGTCGCCAAGGTCGACAGCGCGGCGGTGCAGGACGGCTTTGACCTCTACCTCCACGGCTTCATCCTCGCCGACGACGGCAAGTGGGTGGTTGTCCAGCAAGGGATGAACGGCGAAAGCCGCTATGCGCGCCGCTACCACTGGCTCTCGGAGGGGCTGACCAGTTTCGTCGAGACGCCCCACGCCGCGATCGAGGGGCCGGGGCGGGGGGAGATCGTCAACCTCACCGACCGCCGGGCGGCGGCGTCGCGGTCGGCGCAGGTGGCCCTGCTGAGCGACCTCGGGCCGGACCGGATCGCGGCGGAGGTCGCGGTTCTCGAGCGCCGGCCGGCGCCGCCGCCGGAGGCGCCGCTGCTGCCGCATCTGGTGATGCCCGCACACCATGACGTGCGGCCGAAGGACGTGATGATCCGGCGGCTGCATGGGGCGCTGGCGGCGGCGGCGGACAGCGGGCCGGGGGATTTCGCCGAACTGCTGCTGGTTCCGGGAGTCGGGGCACGGACGGTGCGGGCGCTGGCGATGGTGGCGGAGGTGGTGCACGGGGCGCCGTGCCGGTTCGCGGACCCGGCGCGCTTCGCGCTCGCCCATGGCGGCAAGGACCGGGCGCCGTTTGCGGTTCCGACGGTGGTCTATGACCGGACGATCGCGACGCTGAAGGCGGCGGTCTCGCGGGCGCGGCTCGGGGAGGGCGAGCGGCTGGATGCCATCCGGCGGCTCGACGCGCAGGCGCGGCGGCTGGAGAGGACGGCGACGGGGCCGGACCTTGGGACGCACGTCGCCGAGGAGCGGGCGCGGTCGCACGAGTGGGGTGGGAGGAGCGTGTTCGGGTGGGAGCGGGGGCCTGAGGCGGCCGCCGTAGGGTCATTGATTTAACGCGGTTTTATCGGCCGACTCGGCGTCAGGCGCCGAGTTCGGCCAAGCGCCTGGTCTGGCGGGCGAGGAGGCGCTCGACGTCGGCGATGTCGGCGGGGGAGAGGCGAGGGGCGGGGGTGCGGAGTTTGGCGGTGGCGATGACGCCGCGTTTGGCGAGGACGTATTTGCGGCTGGCGAGGCCGATGCCCTGTTGTTGCTCGTAGCGGGCGAGGGGGAGGTAGGCGTCGAAGAGGTCTTGGGCGCGGTCGAGGTCGCCGGCGTTGGAGGCGGCTACGACGGAGACCATCATTTCGGGGTAGCAGAAGCCGGTCATTGCGCCGTCGGCGCCGCGGGCCATTTCTTCGGGGAGAAAGAGGCCGCCGTTGCCGCAGAGTATCGAGATGCGGCGCATGTCTCCGCTTGCCATGAAGTCGCGGAGGGTGGCGATCTTTGCAAGTCCCGGCCAGTCCTCGTGCTTGAGCATCACGCAGGTCGGTACTTCTCGCACGATGCGCTTTATTACGGTCGGCGCGATGGTTACGTTGGTGGTCAGGGGATAGTCCTGAAGGACGAAGGGCGTTTGCCCGAGAGCTTCGCCGACGCCGGCGTAGTAGGCGAAGATCTGGTCGTCGGTGCGCAGGGTCCAGGGCGGGGCGACCATGACGCCGGCAGCGCCGAGGTCCATGACGCCGTCGGCGAGTTCGCGCATCGGGGCGAGGCCGGGGGCGGTGACGCCGACGACGACGGGCAGGCGACCTGAGAGACGGGCGATAACCCTTTGGGTGACAATGCGGGATTCCTCGGCTGTCAGCTTCGCGGCCTCGCCGAGCTGGCCGAGGATGGTGAGGCCTGTGGCGCCTTTTTCCTCGTAGAAATCGACCATGCGGTCGATGCTGGCGAGGTCCAGGGCGCCGTCGTCGGCGAAGGGTGTGACGGCGATGACGTAGACGCCGCGGGCCTCTTCGGTCAGGCGGGACATGGGCCATTTCTCCGGAAATCGGGTTTGCACAACCCATGCACAACGTATGCACAAAGCATGCACCACCCTATGCACCAAACGCCGCGCCGCGTCACGTCCGCGACCAGCGTTCGAGCATCATGCGGAGGCCGCGCGGGGTGTGCTCGACGACGAGCGGCGTCTGGTAGACGGCCGAGAGGCGGGCGGTTTCAAAGACGGCTTCGGGCGGGCCGGCGGCCTCGACGCTGCCGGCGTGGAGCAGGACGACGCGGTCGGCGAAGGCGGCGGCGAGGTTGAGGTCGTGGAGGACGACGAGGACGCCGGACCCGGCCTCGGCGCGGGCGGCTTCCATCAGCGCGAGCTGGTGGGCGAGTCGAGGCTCGCGTCGGCTCGTCGCAGTGGGCATGAGGTCGCCGCGGCGAGGGACGACTCGAAGCCGGTGCGGCCGAGGCCGCCGAGGCGCGGCTCTCGGCTTGTGCGACCGGGCCGGCGCGAGCGAACAGGGCGCCGCCGGCGAGGAGCGAGGCCGCGGCGGGAGGAGGCAGGAGGTCAGACGCCCTCGACACTCGAGAAGCCCTCGAACTCCGGGTGGCCGAGATAGAGCGGCTTGTTGGCGCCGGCGCCCTTGTGGGCCTCGCGGAACTGCTCGGACTGGGTCCAGGCCTCGAAGGCGCCGCGATCGGCCCAGACGGTGTGCGAGGCGTAGAGGGTGTGGTCGTCGCGGCTCGGGCCGCGCAGCAGGTTGAAGTCGACGAAGCCCGCCATCTCGGAGAGGCGGCTCTTGCGGTTGCGCCAGACGTCCTCGAAGGCGTCCTCGGAACCGGGGGCGACCCGGAAGCGGTTCATGGCCACGAACATGCGCGTTCTCCTCGCTGGTCGGCGGTCGTCGGTGCGACGGCCGCCCTGATCCGGAGGGTGCGCCAACGGCCTGGCGGCACCCGTTGCACCGCTCTACCCTTTCCCGAGCAAAGTGGTCAAGAAATTCGCTGTGGGTACCAGTCGGCGGGTTGCGGCGGGCCGCCGGTGGGACCGGAAATCGCGGGGCTATGGGGGACACCCGGGCTCCCGGTCCCTTGAACCGATCCAACTCCGTGTGGGGACAGGGGAATCGGACTGGTCCGTGGCTATTGTAAGCCTGCCTCTCAGAAACACGACGACGGCGCGCGGCTTCGTGAAGGAAACGCGCGCAGGATCGCACCGACGCTGGATTATTGAGCAGGTCTGGCCAAGCGGCAGCCGATCGGCGGCTGTCGCAAAAGCTTACGGAGCGGCGGCGGGTGCGGTCAGGGCGTCACCCAGGCGCCGGACTTGCCGGAGGCGATGATCGCGTCGCAGAGGCGGTTGGTCTCGAGGGCTTCGCGGAAGGTCGGGCCGGCGGGGGTGCCGGTGTCCATGGCGGTGATGAAATCGGCCATGGTGTGCACGAAGGAGTGCTCGAAACCGATGATGAGGCCGGGGACCCACCACTTGCCGAGGTAGGGGTGATCGCCGTCGGTGACGAGGATCGAGGTCCAGCCGCGCAGCGCGCCCTCGGTGCGGTGGTCGAACCACGAGAGGCGGTTGAGGTCGTGAAGGTCCCAGGCGAGGGAGCCGTGCTCGCCGTTGATCTCGAGGGTGTAGGCGGCCTTGTGGCCGCGGGCGTAGCGGGTCGATTCGAAGGTGCCGAGCGAGCCGTTGGCGAAGCGGGTCATCACGGCGGCGGCGTCGTCGATGCCGACGGGCTGGACCTTGCCGGTGGCGGCGTGGGTGCGTTCCTTGACGAAGGTCTCGGTCATCGCGGTCAGGCTGGAGATGGAGCCGTTGATCCAGATCGCGGTGTCGAGGCAGTGGGCGAGGAGGTCGCCGGTGACGCCGGAGCCGGCGGCGGCGACGTCGAGGCGCCAGGTGCCGGGGCCGCCCTGGGGGACGTCGGGGGAGATGGTCCAGTCCTGCAGGAACTTGGCGCGGTAGTGGTAGATGCGGCCGAGTTTGCCGCTAGTCGACGATCTGCTTGACGAGGGAGACGGCGGGGATGCGGCGGTAGTTGTAGCAGACGAGGTTGGGGACGCCGGCCTTTTCGACGGCGGCGACCATGCCCTCGCCTTCGGCGGCGGTGCGGGCGAGGGGTTTCTCGGTGATGACGGCCTTGCCGGCTTGCGCGGCGGCGATGGCGATCTCGGCGTGGAGGTCGTTCGGGACGCAGATGTCGACGAGGTCGATGTCGGGGCGGGCGATGAGGGCGCGCCAGTCGGTCTCGGTGCTCTCGTAGCCCCACTGGTCGGCGAAGGCCTGGGTCTTGGCGGCGTCGCGGCCGCAGGCGGCCTTGAGGACGGGGCGGCGGGGGAGGTCGAAGAAGTTGGGGGCGGTGCGGAAGGCGTTGGAATGGCAGCGGCCCATGAAGCCGTAGCCGATCATGCCGATGTTGAGGTCGCGGGGCATTCTGGGGCTCTCGTCTTTTGAAGGTTCAGAGGTGCGATTGTCGCTGTCCCGCCCGGCGCCCGACGCCGGGCAGCCGCCCGCCGCGGCCGCTCCGGCCCCCCGGGCGGGCCGCTGCCCTCCGCGCCGGCGGACGCCGGGTGGGGCTCATTCCGTCCAGCCGTGGGCTTCGCGGACCGATGCCATGGCGCCGAGGACGTTGTTCCAGGTCTGCTGGTCCTCCATCACGGCGTTGGGGAGCATGCAGGCGTCCCAGCAGATGTGGCGCATGGTCTTGGTCAGGGCGCCGTTCTCGTCGCGGAGCCAGTAGCCGGCGTGCTTGACGATATCGAGGCGGCCGTTGGGGTCGTCGACGCGGCAGTGGCGGCCGGTCTTCTCGTGGTCGCCGGAGCCGAAGACGGTGCCGTCGTTCTGGGCGACGTGGAAGTCGAGGGTCCACGGGCGCAGCGCGTTGGCGACCTGGCGGTAGGCGGCGTCGAGGGCGGACTTGTCCTGCCAGTCGTAGTCCTCGGGGAGGATGCGGTCGGCTTCGGCGTTGAAGCCGAGGGTGTAGAGCATCGAGTGGGCCATGTCGGCCTGGTAGCCGACGAGGCCGGGCTTGCCGACGGCTTCGAGGAGGTCGCGCATGGTGCGCCACGAATGCATGCCGCCCCAGCAGATCTCGCCCTCGGCGACGACGAATTCGCCGTGGTCGGCGGCGATGTCGCCGGCTTGCGAGAAGGTCTCGGCGATGAGTTTGGAGTTGGCCTTGGGGTCGGCGTCCCAGGCCTCGACGGAGGCGGAGCTGTCGATGCGGATGCCGCCGGTCGGGCGGATGCCGATCTCGCGCATCTGGCGGCCGATCTCGCTGGCCTTGCGGACCTGGGAGAGGAACTGCTTGCGCTCGTCGGCCGAGCCCATGGCCGACCCGCCGCCGGCGCCGGCCCAGATCGGGGCGACGAAGGAGCCGACGGCGAGGCCGTAGGAGGCGATGTGGTCGGACATGCGCTTCACGGCGTCGAGGTCGCTGTCGATGTCGAAGTGCGGGGCGACGACGAAGAGGTCGACGCCCTCGAACTTCGCCCCGTCGGCCTCGGCGTTGGCGGTCAGGGTGAGCAGGGTGTCGAGCGGGATGATCGGCTCGGAGTTCGGGCGAGCCCTTGCCGACGATGCCGGGCCACATGGCATTGTGCAGTTTCGGGTAGGTGTTGGTCATGCCATCCTCGCTGGGTGTGCGATCAGCGGAGTCGCACGCGTGCGACTCCGCCTAACTTTTTGATATCGAACAGATAGTATTTCCATTTTTACGAAGCGGCAATCTTGGTTAACCGGCGCGGAGCGTGTCCCACGGCGCGGTGTCGCCCATCTCGACCGAGACGTAGCCGATGTCGCCGATGCAGGGGCCGAGGATCGCGGCGATGCGGGCTTCGCCGGTGCCGGCGTTGAAGGAGGCGTGCACCATGTCGGCGGGGACGAAGGCCGAGTTGCCGGCGTGGAGGATGCGCTTTTCGCCCTCGATCCACTGCTCGACGTCGCCGGCGAGGACGAGGAGGACTTCCTCCTGGTCGGGGTGCTTGTGGAAGTTGTGGCCCTTGCCGGGGGCGATGGCGGTCTCGATCACGGTGAGTTGGCCGGCGCCGGTCGTCGGCGGGTTGGAGAGCCAGCGGAGGTGGCCCCAGTCGAGGACTTCGGGGGCGACGTCCGAGCGGATGGTGAACTTGCCGGGCATGGGGGCTTACTCCTGGCGGCCGATGGCCTTGAAGGCGCGGGTCTGGTCGGTGAGGGCGCGCTCGACCGGCAGGCGCTCCATCGAGGAGGCGCCGTAGAAGCCGTGGCAGAGGCGGGCGTGTTTCAGGATGTAGGCGGCGTCGGCCGGCTCGGCGATCGGGCCGCCGTGGCAGATCACGATGACGTCCGGGCGCTCGGCGCGGGCGGCCTCGGCGATGGCGTCGATCTCGGCGACGCAGGTGTCGAGCGTCTTCGCCGAGGTGGCGCCGATCGAGCCGCCGGTGGTGACGCCCATGTGCGCCACGATGATGTCGGCGCCGGCGCGGGTCATGGCGCGGGCCTCGTCGGGGGTGAAGACATAGGGCGTCGTCAGGAGGTCGAGGGCGTGGGCGGCGGCGATCATGTCGACCTCGAGGCCGTAGCCCATGCCGGTCTCCTCGAAGGAGGTGCGCATGGTGCCGTCGAAGAGGCCGATGGTCGGGAAGTTCTGCACGCCGGAGAAGCCGAGCGACTTCAGTTCGCGGAGGAAGGGGTCGAGGAGCAGGAAGGGGTCGGTGCCGTTGACGCCGGCGAGGACCGGGGTGTGGCGGACCACGGGGAGAACCTCGTGGGCCATCTCCTTGACGATCTCGTTGGCGTTGCCGAAGGCGAGGAGCCCGGCGGAGGAGCCGCGGCCGGCCATGCGGTAGCGGCCGGAATTGTAGATGACGATGAGGTCGATGCCGCCGGCCTCCTCGCACTTGGCCGACAGGCCGGTGCCCGCACCGCCGCCGATGATCGGCGCGCCGGCCGCGACCATCGCGTGGAACTTGGTCAGGATGTCGGCGCGGGGGATGGCGGGCATGATGCACTTTCAGCAGGGACAGGCGGGGCGATCTCGCGCCATGCCGCGGCGAGGGCGTCGGCGAAGGCGGGGTCGTTGATGTGGAGGGGCAGGCGCGACAGACGGCGGTCGGCGGTCTGGTGAAGCCCGGATTCGAGGGCGTCGAAGAGGGCGGCGTCGGCGGCGGGGTCGTGGAAGGCGCCGCCGGGGGTGTCGAGGGCGGAGACGCCGCCCTCGGGGATGAGGAAGCGGACCGGGCCGTCGCAGGCGTTGAGCCGGTCGGCGATCCACGCGCCGATCTCGGCGCATTCCCCGGCGGTGGTGCGCATCAGGGTGACGTTGGAATTGTGGTGGTAGAGGGTGCGGCCCTTGAAGCGGTCGGGGATGGTGTCGGGAGCCCAGAAGTTGACCATGTCGAGGGCGCCGCAGGAGCCGACGTAGGGCACGCGGGAGCGGGCGATGGCGCCGAGGCGGTCGGGGCCGGCGGAGAGGACGCCGCCGAAGAGGTGGTCGGCGATCTCGGTGGTGGTGGCGTCGATGACGCCGGCGAGTTCACCGGCGTCGGCGAGGGTTTCGAGGGTGCGGCCGCCGGTGCCGGTGGCGTGGAAGACGAGGCAGTCGTAGTCGGGGCCGAGGATTTCGGTGAGTCGGGTGACGCAAGGCGTGGTCACGCCGAACATGGTGAGGCCGAGGGCGGGGCGCGAGTCGGTCTGCGGGTCGGCGCGGGTCATGCCGACGATGGCCTGTGCTGCACGCGCGAGGACGGAGCGGGTGATGCGGTTCAGGCCGGCGATGTCGGCGACGGCGGGCATCATCGCGATGTCGGAGACGCCGACGTAGGGGGCGACGTCACCGGAGGCGAGGGTGGAGACCATCAGCTTCGGGATGCCGAAGGGCAGGGCGCGCATCCCGGCGGTGGCGATCGCGGTGCCGCCACCGCCGCCGATGCCGACGATGCCGGCGATGTCGTCGCGGGTGGCGAGAAAACGGGCGAAGGCGGTGGCCATGGCGGTGACGGCGGTGCCGCGGTCGTCGAGGCCGAGGACGGCGGCGGGGCCGTCCGGATGGTGGTCGGCGACCTCTTTCGCGGGCACGTCCATGGGGACGGCTGCGGGGCGGGTGCCGAGGTCGACGGTCAGCGGCGTGCCGCCAGCAGCGCGTATTGCACCTGCGAGAAACGCGAGCTCGGTGCCCTTGGTGTCTGCTGTGCCGACGACGTATGTAAAAGGCATGATATGGCCCGCCCGCCGCACGCACAATACTTGTGCGTGCGGCGGTGTCTTCCTCCCCGTGTGCCGGGTCGAACCCGGCGTTTCTTGTCTTTTCGACCGTATGCCCGGCCGTTGAACACGATTGCTTTCGTGTTGAGACGCCCGTATCGTATTGACATGAACGTCTCTCGTCAAGCCGAGCCATTGGAGGCGCCGACGACCGGTCCACGGGCCCGGACGCGACGGCTGCTGCTCGATACGGCGATGACGCTGATGCAGGCGGGGCGGATTCCTTCGGTGACGGACGTCGCCGAGGCGGCGGAGGTGTCGCGGGCCACGGCCTACCGGTATTTCCCGACGCAGGCGGCGCTGGTGCAGGCGGCGGTCGGCGAGGCGCTCGGGCCGATCCTGGCGTGGCGGTCGGAGTCGGCCGATGCGGAGGCGCGGGTCGAGGAGCTGCTCGGCTTCGCCTATCCGCGGATCGACGAATACGAGGCGACGCTGCGCGCGGCGCTGCTGATGGCGATGGACCAGTGGAGCCGGCGGCGGGCGGGTACGCTCGGGGACGAGGCGCCGATCCTGCGCGGCAACCGGCGCGATCTGCTCGGGAATGCGCTGGCGCCGCTGAAGGGCCGGGTCGGGCCGGCGGAGTTCGACCGGCTGCGGCAGGCGCTGTCGTTGCTGTTCGGGACGGAAGCCTTCATCGTGCTGAAGGACATCTGGGGGCTGGACGGCGAGCGGGCGCGGGGGGTCGCGCTCTGGGCGGCGCACGCGCTGGTTCGCACGGCGGTGGCCGATGAATCGACGATTAACCGAAACTGAACGGGAGATGCCGGCGGCCGGGCGAAGTCGCTAGAATTCGAGAACAAGGCCACCAAGGCAAGCCGCGCAATCGCGGCATGGAAGTCAAACCGCTCCAGGGAGGAAATCGGAATGGCGCGAAAGCGAATGACTGGACTGATGGCCGGCGCGGCAGCGCTGGCGCTGGTGCTCGGGACCAATGCGGTCTCGGCGCAGGAACTGACGATCTTCTGGGCGGAGTGGGACCCGGCCAACTACCTGCAGGAGCTCGTCAACGAGTATACCGAGGAGACCGGTGTCACGGTCACGGTGGAGACCACGCCCTGGCCGGACTTCCAGACCAAGGCCTTCACCGAGTTCAACGCCAAGGGCGACAGCTACGACATGGTCGTCGGCGACAGCCAGTGGCTCGGGGCGGCCTCGACGGGCGGGCACTACGTCGACCTGACCGACTTCTTCAAGGAGCACAACGTCGGCGAGGTGATGGCGCCGGCCACGGTCAAGTACTACTCCGAGTATGACGGAAAGTACTGGGCGATTCCGGCCGAGGGCGATGCCAACGGCTGGGCCTATCGCAAGGACTGGTTCGAGGACCCCAAGGAGATGGAGGCGTTCAAGGCCAAGTACGGCTACGACCTCGCCGTGCCCGAGACCTACGCCCAGATGCGCGACATCGCCGAGTTCTTCTATCGTCCGGACGAGGGCCGCTACGGGATCGCCATCTACACCCAGAACACCTATGACGGCCTGATGATGGGCGTCGAGAGCACGCTCTTCTCCTACGGCGCGGACCTCGGCGACTATTCGACCTACCAGGTCGACGGGATCGTCAACTCGGACGCGGCGGTGAAATCGCTCGAGATGTATCGCGATCTCTACAAGTTCACCCCGCCGAACTGGGCGATGACCTTCTTCCAGGAGGACAACCAGGCGATCACCGAAGGCCTGGCGGCGATGAGCATGAACTTCTTCGCCTTCTTCCCGGCGCTGGCCAATCCGGCGATCAATCCGCATGCCGATGTCACCGGCTACTTCGCCAATCCGAAGGGACCCGATGGCCAGCAGCATGCGGCGCTCGGCGGTCAGGGCATCTCGGTGATCAGCTACTCGAAGAACCAGGAGGAATCGATGAAGTTCCTCGAGTGGTTCATCAAGGACGAAACCCAGAAGCGCTGGGCCGAGCTCGGCGGCTATACCGCCAGCAAGGCGATCCTGGAGTCCGACGAGTTCCGCAAGGCCACGCCCTACAACGAGGCTTTCTACCAGTCGATGTTCATGGTGAAGGACTTCTGGGCGGTGCCGGAATACGCCGAGCTGCTCACCCAGGCCAACGACCGGCTCTATCCCTACGTGGTCGGTGGCGAGGGCACGGCCAAGGAGGCGCTCGACGGCGTTTCCGCGGACTGGCAGGAGACCTTCAAGAAATACGGCCGGATGTAACGTCCGGCGGCCCCCGGGCCGGGCGCTCGCGCCCGGCCCGGAAATGAAGGAGCCGGGCGCTCGCGCCCGGCCCGGAAATGAAGGAGCTCCGGGCGCTCGCGCCCGGCCCGGAAATGAAGGAGACGCCGGGCGTTCGCGCCCGGCACGGGAATGAAGGAGACGCCGGGCGTTCACGCCCGGCTGCTGCAACAAAAAGACGTTCGAAGGCCAGGGAGGCCCCCCGCGTGCTTGCCAGACTAGATACGCAATCCCGGGCGGCGGCCCAGGGATGGAGTGACATCGCGATCCGGAACCTGTTCATCATTCCGACGATCGCGTTCCTCATCATCTTCAACGTCTTTCCGCTGCTCTACTCGCTCGCCTACTCGTTCACCGACTTCCGGGCGTCGGTGAGCGAGCCGGCGCGGTTTGTCGGGCTGCGGAACTACCGCGAGCTGCTCGCCGACCCCAACGTCTGGCGCAACTTCTCCGTGACGGCGAAGTACGTCATCGTCTCGGTGACCGGACAGGTCGTCGTCGGCTTCGGGCTGGCGATGCTGCTCAATCGCAAGTTCCCCATGAAGGGCTTCGTCACCACGCTGCTGCTGTTGCCGATGATGATGTCGATGGCGGTGGTCGGGCTGTTCTGGAAGCTGATCTACGACCCGTCGTGGGGGCCGCTCAACTACGTGCTCGGCCTCGGCAACTTCGAGTGGCTGTCGAACCCGAAGATGGCGCTCTATGCCGTTGCAATCACCGACATCTGGATGTGGGCGCCCTTCGTGATGCTGCTGTCGCTCGCCGGGCTGTCGGCGGTGCCGCAGCACCTCTACGAGGCGGCGGCGATCGATCGGGCGAGCGGGTGGTACACGTTCAGCCGGATCACCCTGCCGCTGGTCGCGCCGATCCTGCTGATCGCGATCATCTTCCGGACGATGGAGGCGTTCAAGACCTTCGACCTCGCCTACATCATGTCGGGCCAGCCGACGACCGAGATGATCTCGATCCGGCTCTACAAGATGGCCTTCCAGGAATGGCAGACCGGGCGGTCGAGCGCGCTGGCCTACATCGTGCTGATCGTCGTGGTGGCGATCACCAACATCTACGTGAAATACCTCAACAAGGTGAAGGAGCGCTGAGATGGCAGTGGTTTCCTCACCCGGCCGGCGGCTGCGCAACCGCCTCGCCATCGTCGCGGTCTTCGTCGCGACGCTGATCTTCCTCTCGCCGATCCTGTGGATCAGCGCGACGGCCTTCAAGCCGCGCGACCTCGCGACCTCGGTGCCGCCGACGGTGGTCTTCACGCCGGAGGTCACGGCCTTCGTCAAGCTCTTCACCAAGCGGGTGCAGCTTCGCGAGCCGCCGAGCGAGGAGCAGTACGCCGCCGCGCCGTGGTGGGAGCAGCGGATCTTCGACGGCGGCGAGCGGGTGCTGCGGGTCAAGGGCGAGGTCCAGCAATCGGCCTATCCCGACCGCTTTCTCAACAGCCTGATCATCGCGATCACCAGCACGGCGCTGGCGGTCGGCATGGGGACGCTGACCGCCTACGGCTTCTCGCGCTTCAAGGTGGCGGGGGAGAACGACTGGCTGTTCTTCATCCTGTCGACGCGGATGCTGCCACCGGTGGTCGTCGCCATCCCGATGTTCCTGATGTACCGGGCGATCGGGATGACCGACACCCACGTCGGGCTGATCATCCTCTACACCGCCTTCAACCTCTCCTTCGCGGTCTGGCTGATGAAGGGGTTCATGGACGAGATCCCGCGCGAGTACGAGGAGGCGGCGCTGGTCGACGGCTACACGCGGATGCAGGCGTTCTGGAAGATCGTGCTGCCCGAGGCGGTGACCGGCATCGCGGCGACTTCGGTCTTCTGCTTCATCATCGCCTGGAACGAATATGCCTTCGCGCTGATCATGACCAACCGCCGGGCGCAGACCGCGCCGCCGTTCATCCCGGCGCAGGTCGGCTCTGGCCTGATCGACTGGACGACGATCGCCGCCGGCACCGTGCTGTTCCTGATCCCGGTCGCGATCTTCACCTTCACGCTCCGCAACCACCTGCTGCGCGGCGTGACCTTCGGGGCGATCCGCAAATGAGGGCCTTCGTCGACAGGGTCGGGCCGCGCCGGCTCGAGACCTTCTTTCAGGGGGTGATGATCTTCGGGATCATCGCGCTCCTGCAACCGTGGAGCTTCTTCCTGCACCGCTACGGGGTGACGATCATCCTGATCGGGCTGGTGGGCTTCTCGGTCTTCATCCACGTCAAGTCGAAGCCGGGCGGGCACTGATGGCGACGATCACCCTCACCGATATCGAGAAGCGCTTCGGGGACGCCCACGTCATCCGCAAGCTGAACCTCGACATCAAGGACAACGAGTTCGTCGTGCTGCTCGGGCCGTCGGGCTGCGGCAAGACCACGACGCTGCGCGCCATTGCCGGGCTCGAGGAGATCGACGACGGCGCGATCCTGATCGACGGCAAGGCGGTGCAGGGGCTGACGCCGGGCGAGCGCGACATCGCCTTCGTCTTCCAGCTGTTCGCGCTCTATCCGCACCTCACCGCCTTCGAGAACATCGCCTTCCCGCTGCGTGCGACCGGCGAGGGGCGCGACGAGATCGAGCGCAAGGTCCGGGCGGTGGCGGCGTCGCTGCAGATCGAGCCGCTGCTCGGCAAGCGGCCGTCGCAGCTTTCGGGCGGCGACATGCAGCGGGTGGCGATCGGTCGGGCGCTGGTGCGGCGGCCGAAGGCCTTGCTGATGGACGAGCCGATCGGGGCGCTCGACGCCCAGTTGCGCGAGGACATGCGGGCGGAACTGAAGCGGCTGCACATCGAGAACGGCACCACCAGCGTCTATGTCACCCACGACCAGATCGAGGCGATGGCGCTGGCCGACCGGGTGGCGGTGATGAACGACGGGGTGCTCCAGCAGGTCGGTCCGCCGTCGGAGGTGTATCTGAGGCCAGCGAACCTCTTCGTGGCGCAGTTCGTCGGGTCGCCGGTGATGAATACGCTGCCGGCCACGGTTTCGGTCGAGGGCGGCGCGGCGGCGATCAAGGTCGCGGGCGAGAGCTTTGCGCTGCCGGATTCGGCGGCGCAGGGCTGGCGGCGCTGCCGACGGGGCGGGAGCTGGTGATGGGGATAAGGCCCGAGGGGGTGCGGCTGGCGCAGGGCGAGGCGCCGGGCTACCGGCCGATGGCGGCGCACCAGATCGAGCCGCTCGGCGCCTACGACATCGTCGATCTGGCGCTCGGCGACCGTTACCTCAAGGCGCGGACGCCGCGCGGCTTCGTCCGCGGGCGCGGCGAGACGGTATGGGCGGCGCTCGACGCGGCGCAGGTGCATTTCTTCGATGCGGCGAGCGGTCTGTCGCTCGGGGTGAGGCTCTGATGGCGGAAATTGGACTGGAGGGCGTCACCCGGCGCTTCGGGTCGGCGGCGGCAGTCGAGGACCTGACGCTGACCATCGCCGACGGGGAATTCTTCGTGCTGCTCGGGCCGACGGGGGCGGGGAAGACCACGACGCTGCGTCTGATCGCCGGGCTCGAGATACCGGACGAGGGGCGTATCCTCATCGGCGGCGAGGATCGAGTGCGTGGAGCGTGGCGCAGCGCGACGTGGCGCTGGTGTTCCAGTATTACTCGCTCTACCCGCGCTATACGGTGCGGCAGAACCTTGCCTTCCCGCTGAAGGCGAAGATTCGCAATGTTCCGGCGGAGGAGATCGAGCGGCGGATCGCGCGGGCGGCGGAGATGCTGCGCATCGGGCATCTGCTCGACCGCAAGACCGACCGCCTGTCGGGGGGCGAGATGCAGCGGGTGTCGATCGGGCGGGCGATCGTGCGCGATCCGTCGGCCTTCCTGATGGACGAGCCCCTGTCGAACCTCGACGCCAAGCTGCGCGAGGCGTTGCGCTATGATCTCAAGGGGTTGCAGGGGTCGCTTGGGGCGACGTTCCTCTTCGTGACCCACGATCAGGTCGAGGCGATGTCGATGGGCGACCGCATTGGCATCCTCAACAAGGGGCGACTGGTGCAGGCGGGGACGCCGGCCGAGATCTACGATGCGCCGCGCGACGTCTTCGTGGCGGCGTTCGTCGGGTCGCCGGGGATGAACCTGATGCCGGCGGAGGTCGCGGACGGGCGGTTGACCGTGCCGCACGGCTTCAGCGTGCCGCTGGCCGACGCCGGGATGGCGCGGCTCGGGCGCGCCGGGCCGATGACGCTCGGCATCCGGGCGGAGGACGTGGTCGTCGGGCAGGGTGAGGCGGGGGCGCGGGTGCATCACGTCGAGAACCACGGGGTGGAACTGGTCGTGACGCTGAAGGCGGGGGAGACGCTGCTCAAGGCGACGGTGCCGGCGGTGACGCGGATCGCGGTCAACGAGACGGTGCCGTTTGCGCTGAACCAGGCCCATATCCACGGCTTTGACCGCGGCAGCGGCGCCAACCTCGTGGTGGGGTGAGCGCGCCCACTCCCCAACGCAGGGGCTGATCGGGAGCGCGGGGTCGGGCATCACGGATGAGCGACCGGCGGGGCGTGCCTTGGTGCGTCCGGCCGGACAATCAAACGGGGAGGGACAACCCGTGGCCTGTCCACTTAACCTTCTATCCGTGCTATTCATGGAGAGGAGGAACGGTTCATGGACGATCATCAGGTGCGGTGCTGCCGCGGACACGGGACGCAGAACGAAGCTGGCGCAGGGCCGCCTGAGCGTACTGGAACTTGCGAAGGAGCTCGGGAACGTGGTGGAGGCGTGTCGGCAGCGCGGGCTGGACCGGACGAGCTTCTATGAGTGGAAGCGGCGGTTCCAGACGCAGGGCTTCGCAGGCCTGAAGGACCTGCCGCCGATCCACAAGAGCCACCCGCAGACGACCCCCGAGCCGGTTGTGGAGCGGATCAAGGCGCTGGCGCTCGAGCATCCTGCCTACGGCTGCAACCGCCATGAGGCGACGCTGGCGCTGGAGGGGGTGCGGGTGTCGGCGATTACCATCCAGAAGATCCTCAACGACAACGGGCAGGGGATGCGGGTCGACCGCTGGCTGGGGCTGGAGACGGCGAACGCCGGGAAGGCGATCGCGATCACCTCCGAGCAGGCCTCCTTCCTGGAAAAGCTCAATCCCAGCTTCAGGGAACGGCATGTCGAGAGCTCGGCGCCGTGCGAACCGCTCTCGGCGGACACCTTTTTCGTGGGCAGCCTGAAGGGCGTGGGCAAGGTCTACCTGCACGCGGTGGTCGGCACCTTCGGCTTCCTGCACGTCTCCAAGCAGCCCTAAGCGGCGGTGGCGGTGCTCCACAACGACGTGCTGCCGTTCTACCGCAACCTCGATCTGCCGGTGACGGCGGTCCTGACCGACAACGGCCGGGAGTTCTGCGGGACCGACCGTCACCCCTACGAGCTCTACCTCGACCTGAATGGCCTCAAGCACCGTCGCACCAGCGTCCGCACCCCCAGAACCAACGGCTTCGTCGAGCGCTTCAACGGCACGGTCCTCGACGAGTTTTTCCGGGTGAAGATGAGCGAGACGTTCTACGAAACCGTCGAAGCGCTGCAGACCGATCTCGATGCCTGGCTGGTCCACTACAACACCGAGCGTCCGCATCTCGGGTATCAAAACATGGGCCGACGGCCCATTGGAACCATCATGTCATTCGTCAGCCAAGAAGGTTAAGTGGACACCACGGGCAACATGGGCGCTTCCTTACAGAGGGATGCTGTTATTCGGCTGCTTCAGAGGCAGCATGCGGCGAGGCGTCTGTATAGAGCATCAGCTCGAAAACCACGAAGGTTCTATGCAAAGAGATATCATCTCTGAAGGCGTGTATTTTGGGCCGGCGGTTGCAGTTTGACCCAAGCGGACCGACGCCAAGCTTCTGTCATTGGACGGCCGCCGGCACCCATGCCGATGACAAGTAACGCTCCTCGTCTTGGCCGCCCGTCATTCAGGATTTAGACCCGGCAGAGATGCTGTGATTGGCTCGAACTCAATTGCGCCGCGTCCAACTCGGCGACGAGCGCCCGCCGCGCGGCCGCTTCCGCTTCTGCCTCCGGTCCGGTCGACGGCCCGTAGACGGGCCTCTCGATCGCGCGCAGCGCGCGCTCGAAGGCGTACTCGCTCGCCGCACCCGGCACGCGCGTGAGGGAGGCTCGCCAACGCCCGAGCCGCGCGCGGATCTCGGCCGGCGGCGCGCTTTGGGCCGCGGTGCGGAGGGCGCGGCGCAGCGCGGCGCTGGACGGCGGCCTTCGGCGGCGGCGCGCGAAGACGACCAGCGTAGCCAAGCTGGCGAGGACCGCGAGGGCGATGAGGGCGAGGTTCCGGACCGGGACCGCTTCTCCGGAGGGACGCGAGCCGGGCGGCGCCTCGACATGGATGGTCACGGCCCCGGTCGTCGCCGTCTCGCGGGTCTGGTCGTCGGTGTTCCACCAGCCGAGGCTGATGGACGGCAGGGCGAAATCGCCCGCTCGTTCGATCACAAAGGCGATCGCCTCGGTGCGGGTCGCCGTCGCGCCGTCGGCCAGCGCCGGCTGGCGCGGATAGGCGCGCAGGCCGTCCGGCGTCGGAAGGCGCTCCGCGAGCGCCGGCAGCAGCATGGCGGGCGGCCCTTCGGCGGTGGTCGTCAGCGTCAGGGTGAAGGCGTCGCCGGGTTTCGGCGCTTCGGGCAGACCGTCGAGCGTCGCGGTCAGCGTCAGGCTGGTCGCGGCGAGGAAGGGGTCCATCCCCTCCGCCCCCGCCGGAACCGTCGCCGAGAAGGCGACGTCGGGCAGCGCCAGTCGGACCTCCACCGGCGCGTTCGTCTCCGGATCGGCGTAGGTGACCACCGCCTCGGGGGCGCCGAGGTCGTAGTCGGCTGGCCGTTGCGGGATGATTTCCCAGGTCCGCGCGATGCCGGACCAGCTCTCCCCGCCGACGCGCTGCGTCACCGGATGGGTGGCGCGGTCCGGCAGGCGGGTGATCGCGTCGGCGATCTGCAGGTCGGGCCAGACCGGCGGCCGGGGCATGAAGGTCGGGACGAGCAGCGTCGCCGTCACCCGCAAGGGCGTTCCCACGGTCACCGGCCCCTCGGGTAGAGCGTCACGCTGGCCTGCGGGCCATCCTGCGCGAAGGCCGGCGCGGCGATGAGGGCTGCGAGGACGAGGCCGCGTATCACTGCGCGCCTCACCGGGCGGCCTCGACGGCGAAACGGGACTTGAGGAAGTCCGCGGGTTTGGTCTCGACGCCACGCATCCAGTCCTCGGCGGCGTCCTCGGAGAGCTGCGACTCTGCGTCGATGCGCGCGGGCCGGCCCTGGTCGCCGGTCAGATCGACGACCGTGTCGTCGGGCGGCTCGGTGCCCTCCTCCTCGTCCTCGTCCTGCCGCGCCTCGGTCAGATATGCGATGATGCGGCGGGTCACGTCGAGGTTGTGGGCGGCGGCCGCGTCGCCTGGATCGAGCGCCAGCGCGGCCTCGAAGGCGGCGGCCGCGCCGGGATAGTCCCGCCCGCGCGCCAGCGCCGTGCCCCGGTCGTACTGCGCCATGGCGGTCTGGATCGGTGCGAGCAGCGCCGCAGCCTCGGCGTACTGCCCAGCGCGGAGCAACGCGGCGGCGCGCCACTCCGGATCGGCAAAGGCCGCCGCGGCTTCGACGTAGCGATGCGCCGCATAGAGCCGCTGGCCCTGCTGATCCGGAGTCCAGAACATGTCGGCCAGCCCGTCCGCCCGAACGGGGCCGGTAGGCGACAGGGTCATCGCCGCGAGCAGCAACGCCCAGCGCAGCGTCGTTCCCCTCCGGAACCAGAGGAGCAGGACGAGGCCGGCCGGCAGCGCCAGCATCCAGCCGTCGTCCTGAAGGCGTCCCTCTGCAGCCGCCGACCGGGCGAGGCTGGAGGCCAGCGCGCGCTGGACCGCCCGCACGTCGCCGTCGTCGATCGAGACGGCGACGGTGGCGACATCCGCGCCCCGCGACCAGTCGGCGATCTCGGCCCCGGCCTCGGGGGCCACGATCAGCGCGACCCGGGCGGAGCCGCCCTCGGGGAAGGCCGCGACGTCCGCAGGGTCGATCCCGTCGGTGACGAAGAGGATCGAGCCCGGCGTCTCCTCGCCGGCCAGCAGCGTCTCGGCCAGCGCCGCCGCCGCCGAGGCGCTGCGCCCGGCTTCCGGCATCAGCCCCGGGTCCAGCGCCTCGAGGAAGGGCAGGAGCACGGTTGGATCCTCGGTCAGCGGCATGACGAGATGCGCCGTTCCTGCATAGGCGACGAGCCCGACGTGGCCGCCGGCGCGCAGCGCGATCAGGTCGCGGATCTTCTGCTTGCCGCGCTCCAGCCGCGAGGGCGCGACGTCCGTGCCGGTCATGCTGGGCGACAGGTCGAGGGCGACGACGAGGGGCGCGGTCTCGGCGACGAAGGGCGCGGGCGCGGGGCGCCAGGCGGGGCCGGCGGCGGCCAGCGCCATCAGCGCCGCCGCGCCGATCAGCAGGTCCGGGCCGCGCAGGCGGCTGCGCCCTTCGCGCCCGATGGTGAGCGCCGCGCGCAGGTGCGGCGCGATCTGCAGCTCCGGGCCCGGCGCGGCGGCGTCCTGCCGGCGCAGCATCAGCCACAGCCCCGCCAGCGGCAGCAGCGCCAGCAGCACGAGGGGCCGCAGGAAGGCGAAAGCGGCGAGGGCGCTCATGCCGGCGCGCCCCGCCTGCGCCGGCGCGCGGCGAGGAGCATGCCGGCGCAGGCGGCTGCGACCAGCAGGACGAAGGCGGCGGCCGGCAGGGCGGCGAGCGGCGTGCGCGGGCGCCAGGAGGTGGTCGCGCCCTCCCGCGCGCCGGCGGCGTCGATCTCGGCGTAGATCGCCGCGAGGCCGGTCGCGTCCTCGGCGCGGTGGAAGCCGCCGCCCGTCGCCTCCGCCACCGACTGGAGCGTGACGAGATCGACGCGGTCGGCGTCGGACTGTGCGTCGGGGTCGCCAACGGCGATGGTGTGGATGACGACGCCGTTCTGCGCGGCGATGGCGGCGGCCTTGCCGGGCGCCATGCGGCTGCCGGTGTCGGTCCCGTCGGAGAGCAGGATCAGGATTCGCGCCTCGACCTCGGAGGCCTCGAAGGAACGGATGGCGAGGCCGATGGCGTCGCCGAGCGTGGTGTTCTGCCCGGCCATGCCCGGCGCCAGCGTGTCGAGCAGGCTGCGCGCCGCGGCGGCGTCGCGGGTGAAGGGGACGAGGACGTAGGGCGCGCTGCCGAAGACGATCAGCCCGATCCGGTCGTCGCGGCGATCGGCGATGAAGCCGTCGAGCACCGATTTCACCCCATCGAGCCGCGCGCCGCGGGCGCCGTCCGGCCCGATGAAGTCGCGGGTCTGCATCGAGCCGGAGATGTCGACGGCGAGCATGACGTCGCGCGCCGCCCCGGTCCGCTCGATCGGCGCGCCGACCCACTCGGGCCGGGCGAGGGTCAGCAACACGAGCGCCCACAGCGTCCAGGCGAAGGCCATCTGCCAGAGGGATCGCGGCAGGACGACGGCGCCTTCGCCGCGTTCGAGCCCGGCGCTCGCACCTTCGAAGAATGGGATGCGCAGCGCCGGGACGACCTCGCGGCGCGCCGGCGCCAGCCAGAGCACGAGGAGCGGCATCGGCAGCGCCGCGAGCGCCCAGGGGAACGCAAGGTCAAGCATGGCGGCGCCGAATCCAGGCCCGGGCGGCGTCGAGCGCGGCGCGACCCTCATCGACGCGAACAGGGCGATATGGGGCATCCGCCAGCGTCGCGCCCATCGGTCCGAAATCGCCGCCTGTCCTTGCAAGGTAGTCGGCCCAATCGGCGCCGGTCAGCCCCGCGACCTCGGCGCGCGGGGCGGTGGCGAGCGCCACCCGGCGCAGCAGCATCTGGAGTTGCGCCAGCGCGCCGGGCTCGCCCGCCTCCAGCGCAGGGGCGAGGGCGCGCAGTTCGGCCAGGGCCGCCCGGCGCCAGGCGGTGGCGCGGCGGTGGCGGACACAGGCCCGGCCGCCCGCTGCAAGCGCAACGATCAGCAATGCCGCGACGACCGCCCAGGCCCAGGTCTGCGGGGCCATGGAGACGGCCGGCGGCTCGACGATGTCGTGAAGCTGGTCGATCAGGCCGATGAGGCTGTCGGCGTCCTCCGGCTCCATCACGCCCTCCGACGCGGGGGGGCGCCGAACAGGCGCAGGAGCTGCGGCTCAGTAGGCTCCCCGGCGCTGACCGGCAGGATCGCGGCGTCGAGCCGCTCCTGCCAGGCGAGGAGCCGCGTCAGCCGGTCGCCGCCCACTCCGGCGAGGTTGCGCCGCACCCGTGCGTCCGCGAGGTCGAGCTCCACCTGAAGCCGGCCGTCCCCGACGACGATGCGGCCGCGTTCGGGAATCTCGTGCGCGAAGGGGTCGTGCACCAGTGCGAGGACAACGTCGTTGCCCCGCGCGATGCCTGTGAGGATGCGCAGCGTCGCCTCGCCCGCGCCATCGAAATCGCTGACGACGAGCACCAGCCAGTCGTGGGTGACGATCCGCGCCGCCTGCGTCAGCGCGGCGTCGAGCCGGCCCGCGGCCTCATCCGAGACCGGCGCCTCGGCGGAGAGGGCGCCGTTGCGGTCCGCCACGAGGTCGAGCAGGCGCAGCACCGCGCCGCGGCTGCGGCCGGCGGGCACGGCCGCAACGCCCGCGGCGGACAGGACCAGCCCGCCCACCCGGTCGCCGGCCCCGAGGATACGCCAGGCGGCCAGCGCGGCGATCTCCGCGGCGGTGACCGACTTCATGTTGAGCACCGTCCCGAAGAACATCGCCTGCCGTTGGTCGACGACGATCAGCGCCGGGCGGTCTCGCTCCTCACGGGTCACGCGAACATGCGGGCTGCCGGTGCGGGCGGTCACCTTCCAGTCGATGGCGCGCACGTCGTCGCCGGGAAGGTAGGTGCGGATCTCCTCGAACTCGATCCCCCGGCCGCGCAGCCGGCTCGCGCGGCGTCCCGACAGCGCGCTGCCGACCGGCT
Source organism: uncultured Alphaproteobacteria bacterium (assembly GCA_963798235.1). Classification (GTDB taxonomy): domain Bacteria; phylum Pseudomonadota; class Alphaproteobacteria; order Rhodobacterales; family Rhodobacteraceae; genus Amaricoccus. The sequence continues at coordinate 135,570 of CAWCSN010000012.1, forward strand.
GGCGCGGCAGGAAGTCGAATCCGCGGGCGCGCGGCTCGAGGCCGGCGACGTGGGCGAGGTCGATGTGGATGCGCGGGTCGAGGGCGGGCATCGGCGCGCCCTCAGGCCGGGGCGACGAGCTTCAGCAGGTCCGCGAGCACCGCGTCGGCGTCGCGTCCCGCGCCCTTCGCCTCGTAGGAGAGCGCGATGCGGTGGCGCAGCACGTCGGGCGCGATCGCGTGCACGTCGCCCGGCGAGACGAAGTCGGACCCCTGCAGCCAGGCGTACGCGCGGGCGCAGCGGTCAGCGCGATCCCCGCCCGCGGGCTGGCGCCGAGCTCGAGTCTGCCGGCCGAGGTCTTCGGAATAGTTCGACGGCGTGCGGGTCGCGTTCACGAGGTGCGACGATGAAGGTCCTCGATCGCATCGGGCGCACATGCAGCGCCGCGATCTCGCGCCGGGGCGCGCGAAGACGTGCTCGATGGCGATCGTGGCGGGCTTCCTTCGGCGCTGGCGCTGCCGGCGACAGTCGCGGGCTGGGCCGCCAGCGCCGCCTGTTCCTCGGCCCGCAGCAGGCGCAGGACGCCGAGCTCGTCGTCCGGGGCGGGATAGTCGACGCAGCACATGCATCAGGAAGCGGTCGGTCTGGGCCTCGGGCAAGGGATAGGTGCCCTCCTGCTCGATCGGGTTCTGCGTGGCCATGACGATGAAGAGATCCGGCAGCGGGTAGGTGCTCGTACCCACCGTCACCTGCCGCTCCTCCATCGCCTCGAGCAGCGCGGCCTGGACCTTGGCCGGGGCGCGGTTGATCTCGTCGGCCAGAAGGATGTTGCCGAAGACCGGGCCGGGCTGGAAGCGGAACTCGCCCTGCCGGCTTAGGAATAGTAGATGTCCGTACCGGTGACGTCCGAGGGCAGCAGATCCGGGGTGAACTGGACGCGGCTGAAATCGGCCTTCGAGGTGCCGGGCCATCGCCTTGACGGCCCGGGTCTTGGCGAGGCCGGGGAGGCCCTCGATCAGCAGGTGGCCGTCGGCGAGCAGGCCGAGGATCATGCGCTCGACGACGACGGGCTGGCCGAGGACCTCGGCGTTCATCGCGGCCTGGAGAGCGGAAATCGCGTCACGGGCCGTCATCGAAAAACTCCATCAAGCAGCTGATGTTGCGATAAATCATGCATAAGCAATGCGCACACCCTGTGCACGATTGTCTGCGAGGGCGGGTCAATCAACCCGCCCAAGCCGGTGGGAAGCCGGAATCCAGAGTGGGCGGATCGAGAGGTGGCTCGTCGGGGGCCGCACGCCCGCCCGGAAGCGGCGGGCGTGTGGATTGGACTATTGGGCGGCGCCGCTGTTGAGCTGATCCATCAGGTTCGCCTCGATCTGGTCGAGCGAGAAGCTCGCCGCCTTCTGCACCGGCGGATAGTCCTTGAAGGTGGAAAGGAAGTTCGCGACGTAGGCCTGCGCCGGAACCAGCAGGTAGGCGTGGGTGAACAGCCAGTCGTAGTAGGTGTTCGAGGTGATGTCGGCGCGCTCGTAAGGATCGGAGCGGAGATCGAACATCTTCGGCAGCCGGAGCTTGGTGAAGGGCTCGGCCCAGATCGCCAGCGTACCGGTCGCGCGCTGCTCCTCGAAGGCCAGCTTCCAGTTCTCGTAGCGC
>CAWCSN010000013.1:0-218099 GCA_963798235.1 uncultured Alphaproteobacteria bacterium
TCACGGACTTCATTGCCATGGGTCAGAATTTGCGGCAATCCTAACCAGTTGGTTAACAAAGGGGCCGATCCGGGTTTGGAGAGCCAAAGCCGCAGCCCGAAAAAACAACTGGGAGGTTTATGTGACCCTATCACGAATTACCCGCCGGGGATTGATGCGGACGGGGGCCATTGCCGGTGTCGGATTGGCGATGCCGACGATCTTCACGTCGCGCGCCTCGGCGTTCACCAATGAACCCAAGGGCGACAGCGTCACCCTTGGGTTCAACGTGCCCCAGACCGGCCCCTACGCCGACGAGGGCGCGGACGAGCTGCGCGCGTTCCAGCTCGCCGTCGAGCATCTCAACGGCGAGGGCGACGGCGGCATGATCCCGACCTTCTCGTCCAAGACGCTGAAGGGCAACGGCATCCTGGGCAAGAAGGTCGCGTTCGTTACCGGCGATACCCAGACCAAGACCGACGCCGCCCGCGCCTCGGCGCAGTCGATGATCCAGAAGGACGGCGTCGTGATGATCTCGGGCGGCTCGTCGTCCGGCGTCGCGGTGGCGGTGCAGTCGCTGTGCCAGGAGGCCGGCATCATCTTCATGGCCGGCCTGACGCACTCGAACGACACCACCGGCAAGGACAAGAAGGCGAACGGGTTCAGGCACTTCTTCGACGCCTACATGTCGGGCGCGGCGCTGGCGCCGGTGTTGGCCAAGGCCTACGGCAAGGAACGCAAGTTCTACATGCTGACGGCCGACTACACCTGGGGCTGGACCCAGTCGGACTCGATGAAGAAGTTCCTGACTGCCGAGGGCTGGCAGTTTGTCGAGGATGTCCGCACGCCGCTTGGCGCGGGCGATTTCTCATCCTACATCGCCCCGGTGCTGAACTCGGGCGCCGACGTGCTGGTGCTGAACCACTACGGCGGCGACATGGTCAACTCGCTGACCCAGGCGGTGCAGTTCGGGCTGAGAGACAAGCAGGCCAACGGCAAGAACTTCGAGGTCGTGGTGCCGCTCTATTCCGAGCTGATGGCCAAAGGCGCGGGCGAAAACATCAAGGGCGTGTTCGGCTCGGCCAACTGGGCCTGGACGCTGCAGGACGAGGGCACCAAGGCGTTCGTCAAGTCGTACGGCACCAAGTACGGCTTCCCGCCCAGCCAGGCGGCGCAGACCTGCTACGCGCAGACGCTGCTTTACGCCGACGCGGTCGAGCGGGGCGGCTCGTTCGATCCCTGCTCGGTCGTCGCAGCGCTCGAGAAGAACACCGGAAGCCTCGAGGGTATCGATTCGAAGGCCAACCAGGGCTACATGTTCGACGGGCTTGGCAACGGGAAGACGCTCTACCGCGCCGCCGACCACCAGTGCTTCAAGGATGTGCTGGTGCTGAAGGGCAAGGAGAAGCCCGAGAACGAGTACGACAACCTCGAGATCATCGAGACCACGCCGGTGTCAAAGGTCTGGTACGAGCCCGACAACGAGATGTTTGCCGGCGGCGACCTCGGCACGTGCAACAGCGGCGCCTGAGGGCCTGATTACCTTGGCCGGCCGCGTCCCCCGGGGGCGCGGCCGGTCGTATGCCGGGCGCACCTCATCGGGCTCTCTCCGGGGCGGGGAAAATGGACGCGATCATCCTGCAGATACTGAACGGCCTCGACAAGGGCTCGGCCTACGCGCTGATCGCGCTGGGATTGACGCTGATCTTCGGCACCCTCGGCGTGGTCAACTTCGCCCATGGCGCACTCTTCATGATCGGCGCGTTCTGCGCGGTGACGCTGAACCGCCTGTTGACGCTCAGCTTTGTCACCGTCGACGCCACACAGAAGGACTTCCTCGGCAATCCGCTGAAGGTGCAGACGCCTTACATCGAATCCTGGTTGGGCCACGACGCGGGTGCTGCGATCGCCAACTGGTCGGTGCCGCTGGCGCTCCTACTGACGATCCCGGTGATGGTTGGGATCGGCTTCGCGATGGAACGCGGCCTGATCCGCTTCTTCTACAAGCGCCCGCACGCCGACCAGATCCTCGTCACCTTCGGCCTCGCCATCGTGCTGCAGGAGATCGTCAAGTATTTCTTCGGCGCCAACCCGATACCGACCCCGGCGCCCGGTGCGTTCACCGGCTCGTTCGACTTCGGCACGCTGATGGGCTTTCCCGCCGGCACCATCATCTATCCTTACTGGCGGATGATCTACTTCGCCTTCTCGCTCCTGGTGATCGGCGCGGTTTTCTCGTTCCTGCAGTTCACCACCTTCGGTATGGTGGTGCGCGCCGGCATGGCCGACCGCGAGACCGTCGGCCTTCTCGGCATCAACATCGACCGCCGCTTTACCATCATGTTCGGCATCGCCGCCGCCGTGGCCGGTGTTGCGGGGACGATGTACGCGCCGATCTCGTCGCCGAACTATCACATGGGCATGGATTTCCTGGTGCTGTCCTTCGTTGTGGTGGTGGTCGGCGGCATGGGCTCGCTGCCCGGGGCGGTGATCTCGGGTTTCCTGCTCGGCATCCTGCAGAGCTTCGCCTCGATGAACGAGATCAAGGCGCTGATCCCCGGCATCGACCAGATCATCGTCTACCTGGTCGCCATCGTCATCATTCTGGTGCGGCCGCGCGGCCTGATGGGGCGCCGCGGCATGATGGAGGACTAGATGCTCGGACTCGACCGCAGGGACCTGACCCTGTTCCTCATCGTGGCAGCGGTCGCCATCGTCGCGCCGATCCTGCTCAACCCCTGGCCGGCCGGCTCGGCGATGGCCCAGTTCAACGCCGGCTACCCCGACCTGATGCGGCGCTTCGCGATCTACGGCATCTTCGCGATCGGCTTCAACATCCTGTTTGGGCTGACCGGCTATCTCAGCTTCGGCCACGCGGCCTTCCTCGGCGTCGGCTCGTATGCGGCGGTCTGGATGATGAAGCTCCTCAGCATGAATATCATCCCCGCGATGCTCCTCGCCATCGTCGTCTCCGGCCTCTTCGCACTCGCCATCGGCTTCGTCTCGTTGCGTCGGTCCGGCATCTACTTCTCGATCCTGACGCTGGCCTTCGCGCAGATGAGCTACAACCTAGCCTACTCGGTTTTCACGCCGCTCACCAACGGCGAGACCGGCCTGCAGCTCACGCTCTCCGACCCGCGCATCCTCGGCGCCAGCCAGACCGCCTCGGGCGGAATCCCCAACCCCGAGCTCTTCGGGCTCGAGATGCGGGCGACCGAGACGCTCTATCTCGGCGGCTGGCAGTTCCAGATCAACGCCGGCTACTACGTCTGCGCGGCAATCATGCTGGTGATGTTCTACCTCTCGATCCGCCTGTTCCGCTCGCCGTTCGGCCTGATGCTGCGCGCGATCAAGTCGAACCAGCAGCGGCTGAACTACATCGGCGTCAACACGCGCCCCTACACGCTTGCCGCGTTCGTCATCTCGGGCATGTATGCCGGCCTTGCCGGAGCGCTGCTGGCCTGCATGGACCCGCTCGCCGGCGCGGACCGAATGCAGTGGACCGCCTCGGGAGAGGTAGTGATCATGACGATCCTCGGCGGCGCCGGGACTTTGCTGGGCCCAATTCTTGGAGCGGGGTTCATCAAGTACTTGGAGAACATCTTTTCAAAGATCAACGACAACGTGTTGCACCAGTGGTTCTCTTTCCTTCCGCAAGGTCTCGAAGACATGATGGTCCGCATTACTCAGCCGTTTTTCGGTGACGGCTGGAGCCTGACGCTGGGCCTGATGTTCATGGCGGTTGTGATCTTCCTGCCCGGAGGGCTGATCGAGGGCGGCCAGCGGATTGGACGGCTTTTCGGGCGCAACAGGCTCCGCGGCAAAGATGTCGCCGCTCCGCGACCGGCGGACTGAGAGGGCGCGCCATGGCAATCCTCGAGGTCATCGGAGTCAGCAAGCGCTTCGGCGGACTGCAGGCCCTCAGTGACGTGAACCTGTCGATCGCCGAGAACACCGTTCACGCGATCATCGGCCCGAACGGGGCCGGCAAGTCCACGCTGCTCAACGTGCTGGTCGGCAAGCTCGTCCCCGACAGCGGCACGGTCACCTTCGACGGCAAGTCCGTTCTCGGTCGCAAGCCGCACGAGATCAACCAGATGGGCATCAACCGGGTTTTCCAGACCCCGGAGATCTTCAGCGATCTCACCGTGCTGGAAAACGTGCTCATTCCCTGCTTCGCCAAACGGGACGGGGCCTACCGGCTGCATGCCTTCGAAACCGTCGGAGACGAGGCCGAGGTCATCGACAGGGCCGAAGCCATGCTGGAAGATGTCAAGATGCAGGACAAGAGGCACATGCACTCGGGAAACCTCTCGCGCGGCGACAAGCGGCGCCTCGAAATGGCGATGTGCCTGGTTCAGGAGCCACGTCTCCTGCTGCTGGATGAACCCACGGCCGGCATGGCCCGTGCCGATACCAACAACACGATCGAGCTTCTCAAGGAGATCAAGGCGAAGCGCGCCATCACGATGGCGATCATCGAACACGACATGCACGTCGTCTTCAGCCTGGCCGAGCGCATCACTGTTCTCGCGCAGGGCACGCCGCTGGTCGAAGACATCCCGGCCAACATCAAAGGCCATCCGAAGGTTCAGGAAGCCTATCTCGGTTCTTCCGAGGCCTAGGGAGGAAAGGATGGACGTGCCCGACTCCGCGACTGCGAGCCACGCGCCCGCCAGCGCAGCATTTCTCTCGGTCTGCGACATTCACGCCTATTACGGCGAGAGCTATATCGTTCAGGGGGTCAGCCTGAGTGTCCACGAGGGCGAGATTCTGGCACTGCTCGGCCGGAACGGCGCCGGCAAGACCTCGACCCTGCGCACCATCGCCAGGCTCGACAAGCCGCGGCTGGTGCGTGGTGAGATCTGGCTCGATCACCAGCCGCTGCACAGGATGGTCTCCTACCAGGCGGCCGCGGTGGGGATCGCCCTCGTGCCTGAAGACAGGAGAATCATTGCTGGCCTCACCGTAGAGGAGAACCTCAGGCTCGCGCAGATAGCCCCGCCGATCGGCTGGTCGCTCGAACGACTCTACGAGCTGTTCCCGCGCTTGGGCGAACGGCGCAAGCAGGAAGGCGTGACGCTGTCCGGGGGCGAGCAGCAGATGCTGGCCATCGCCCGCGCGCTCGCCCGCGACATCAAGGTGCTTCTGCTCGACGAACCCTACGAAGGCCTCGCCCCGGTGATCGTTCACGAAATTGAGAAAACTCTGAGCCTCATCAAGGAGCAGGGCATTACGACGATTATTGTCGAACAGAACGCAATAGCAGCTCTCAATCTTGCAGACCGCGCCGTGATACTCGACACGGGTGAAGTCGTATTCGAAGGGTCTGCGCAGGACGTGATCGACAGTAGGGAGCTTAGATCTGAGTACCTGGCAATCTAACGCAGAATTCTGATCCGTAGCCGAGCGCGCGGCCCAGTTCTCAGGGATCAGAGCGGGCCCAGAGCTGGACTTACGGGATGCCGACGACCGGTCCGAATGTCTAGGTCGGCGCGAAGTCGACGGTCAAGCACAAGGGCCAGATCGAGGGCTGGATCGTCCTTGACATGGCGACCTGACGTGAGCGCGGCCGATCCCGACCGGGTGCCCGCAACTCCTGCCGCGCTGGAGTTGATCGCCCCACTGACCGAACTGGGGGCGCTCGACGCCGCGGACCAGCCGAAGCGCATTGAAGTCCGTGAGCCGAGCGCCGTGAGCCACATAATCCTGCCCGATCCGGCCGCTGATCCGAAGGACCCGGCCGCCCGTGCCGCCAATCTCGACCGGTTGGGGCAAAGCCTTGCCGTCCTTCTGGCGGGTCGGCGCTATAGGATCGAAGGCATGGGCGACGGGACGGTTCATCGCGTTCTCGGAGTGCTGTTAGCCGTGGCATTTGCTGCCAGCCCAGCGGTGACGGGAATGGTCACGCGAGACGATCGTTCGCAAAAATGCCACCGTCGTCGCCGCAACATCGTCGCGCGTGGAGCCGGCCCTGATCGCGTCGCGTTCCCGGCCTCGCAATTCCTCCGCCAATGGAGCCAGTCGCCGCGGCAGTCTGTCGCTTCGAAGTGGGCGGAGAGCCCGTGCTGTCAGAACGCCTCTCGTGCCGGGCTTGCCGCGGATAGCCGGTGTCGTCGATCCAGCTGTCTTCGTCGTCGTAAGTTTTGAAAGCGCGAGACATTGCTTTAAAATCCCTTTGTCCTGAGCGGCGCCGCCACCCTCTCTGGAAAGTGGTCCTCCCTGAGGTAGGCCTTAAAACAAGCAGGAGGAGTTGCGCCGGCGCTCGCGCCCGCGGTCATGCCTCGGCTACGGGACGCTGCAGCGGTTCTTCGCCCGCCACCGGATCCGCGCATAAAAGACCGCGCACGCCAGCGAGCTGGATCGCGCGGCGTGCTGACGCGGCGCGAAGCCTGGTTCGACGGCCAGCCCGATCTCGATCTCGAGCGGCTGGTGTTCATCGACGAGACCTGGGCGAAGACCACATCGCCCGCACCGACGGCCGCTCCCCGCGCGGCGAGCGCCTGCGGGTTGGCGTGCCGCACGGCCACTGGTAGACCACCACCGTCGTCGCCGCGCTGACCCTGCGCGGCATGATCGCCCCCTTCGTGCTCTCCGGGCCGATCAACCGCGAGGCGTTCGAGGCCTACGTCGCGCGGGTCCTCGTCCCCGAGCTCCGGCCGGCGACATCGTCGTGATGGACAACCTCTCCAGCCACAAGGGACCGAAGGTGCGCGCCTCATCGAGCGCCGTGCGCGCTAACGCGCCGCCGCCGCCGAGGGTCACGTCCTTCGATCAGCCTGCCTGTCCGCTCCGATAATGCCCAAGCGTCCGGGCGATGCCGTCGGCGATGCCGATCGGCGCGACGCCGGCGAGGAAAGCCGGCCGCGGACCGGCCCCGATCTCAGGCGGAATGCGCAGGGGCGGGCCTTCGATGGCAATCTCCGCCCCTGGCACCGCGGCGCCGAGGGCGGCAACGAAATCGCCCATCTCCGCCGTCTCCCCGGCCAGCGTCCACGCGTCCGCCCCGTCCGGCGGCGCCTCGGTCGCGGCGACGAAAGCGGCGGCGACCTCCTCGACATGGACGAAGCCGACGCGCCCCGAAAAGCGGATCGTCGCCGGCCGCCCCTCGAAGGCGGCCCGGAGCGCGATGCTCGGCCCCGCCGCGATGCCGCTGCTCTCCCCCGGCCCGTAGACGATGTACGGCCGGAACCCGACGCTCGAAAAACCCCGGTCGGCGAAATAGGCCCGGGCGCTGCCCTCGACCGCCAGCTTGAAGGCGCCGTACTGCGTCGCCGGCCGCGGATGGTCGGCGTCCCCCGGTCCGAAGACCCCCGCCGAGGAGACGTAGGCGAGCCCGGTCAGGCCCTCGGCGATCGCCGCCTCGAACATGTTGAGGCTGCCGATCAGGTTGATCATCGCGCCGAGCACCGGATCGCGGGCGCAGTCGATGGTCATCACCCCGGCGAGATGCACGGCGCGGTCGCAGCCGGCCGCCGCGGCGCGAACCGCCGCCCCGTCGCGGATGTCCCCGGCAACGCACTCGACCGCCGCCGCGAGCCCCGGCGCCACGAAGTCGAGCTGCGCCGGGTTCGGCCGCAGGTCGAACACCCGCACCGCATGCCCGCGCGCCACCAGGTCGCGCACCACCCAGGCCCCGAGAAACCCGCTCCCGCCGGTGACGAGAACCCGCCTCACGCCGCCGCCCGCCGACTGGCATGCCGCGCCGCGACAGACCCGAAGCCCGCAAGGACCACGACCACCCTGCCGGCGGCGCCGGACCCGAGGACCGCGCCGTCGAAGGCCGCGCTCCCGTCGATCCCGGCAAGCCTGCCTGCGCTCGAAGCCATCACCCTTCCTCCGCTCCCGGCGCGGAGTCGATCCGCCCCATCGCCCGCTATACTATGCCCGACGAAAGCGCGGGCAATTTCCCTCGCGGCGGCCTTGCCGCGCCGGCCGCGCTGCGCCAAGGGATGACCAAGCAGGAGACGCCCCGGCGATGACCCCCACCATCGCCCTGCCGCTCCCCGTCTCGCCGCTCCAATGAGGCCCCAGATGGCGCACCGCTACTCCCTCGCCTTCCTCACCACCTTCGAGCTCGGCCCGGTCGAGGCGGTGCGCGTCGCCGCCGCCACCGGCTACGACCTCGTCGGCCTGCGCCTGCTGCCCGCCGGGGCCGCGGGAGAAGGCCCCTACCCGATCATGACCGACGACGCCCTCCTCGCCGAGACCGCCGCGGCGGTCGCCGACAGCGGCATCGCCGTCGCCGACATCGAGATCATCCGCCTCAAGCCCGAGACCGACGTCACCGCCTTCGCCCCCTTCTTCTCCCGCGGCCAGCGCCTCGGCGCACGAAACGTCCTCGTCGCCGGCGACGACCCCGAGGAGGCCCGCCTCACCGCGACCTTCGCCGCCCTCGCCGGCCTCGCCGCCGACTTCGGCCTGACCGTCGACCTCGAGTTCATGCCGTGGACCCGCGTCCCCGACCTCGCCAGCGCCCGCCGCATCGTCGACGGCGCCGGGGCCGCGAACGGCGGCATCCTCGTCGACGCCCTCCACGTCGACCGCTCGGCGACGACCCTCGACGAGATCGCCGCCCTGCCGCGCGAACGCATCAACTACGTCCAGTTCTGCGACGGCCCCGCCGCCTACGACCCGAGCGATGCCGGCCTGATCGACATCGCCCGCCGCGCCCGCCTGATGCCGGGCGAGGGCGGCATCGACCTCGCCGGCCTCGCCCGCGCCATCCCCCGCGACGCGGTGATCAGCGTCGAGGTCCCGAACCATGCCCTCGCCCGAGCGCCTCGGCGCGGCCGAGCGCGCGCGTATGGCGCTCGACGCCACGCGCGCCGTGATCGACGCGGCGCTCGCCGACGAGCCCGCGCCTGACATCGGAACGACCATAAGACTGGAGGAACCATGCGACTTGCCGTGATCGGAGCCGGGGCGATCGGGCTCACCCATTGCCAGGCGATAACCGCGACCGATGGCTTCGAACTCGCCGGCATCGCCGACCCCTTCGCAACCGGTGCGACGCTGGCGGCGCAGTTCGGAACCCGCCACTACCGCGACCACGCCGCCCTGCTCGCGGCCGAGCGCCCGGACGGCGCCATCGTCGCGACCCCGAACGAGACCCACGTCCCGATCGCCCTCGACTGCCTCGCCGCGGGCGTCCCGGTCATCGTCGAGAAGCCGCTCGCCAACACCGTCGCCGAGGCCGTGACCCTGCTCGAAGCCGAGCGGCGGACCGGCCTCGCCGTGCTCGTCGGCCACCACCGCCGCCACCAGCCCTTCCTGCAACGCGCCCGCGACATCGTCGCCTCGGGCGGGATCGGTCGGCTCGTCGCGATCAGCGCCAGCGCCTTCATGCTGAAACCGCAGGATTATTTCGGACCGGACTGGCGACGTACCCCCGGCGTCGGCGGCACCTTCCGCATCAACCTCATCCACGAGATCGACCTGATCCGCTTCGTCTGCGGCGAGATCGTCGCGCTCTCCGCCTTCGCCGCCAACGCCGTGCGCGGACTGGCCGTCGAGGACACCGGCGCGCTGATCTTCCAGCTCGACAACGGCGCCCTCGCCTCGCTCGTCGTCTCCGACGCCGCCGCCGGCCCGTGGAGCTGGGACCTCACCGCCGGCGACGTGCCGCGCTTCCCCGTCCACGACGTCGACTCCCACCGCATCGTCGGCACCGAGGGCGCCCTGACCCTGCCCCGCATGGAGGTCTGGCGCCACGACGGCGAAGCGGCCTGGACGACCCCGATGGCAATGACCCGCGACCCTGTCGCCCGCGAGGACCCCTACGTCAACCAGATCGAGCACTTCCGCGCCGTCGTCGAGGACGGCGCTGCGACCTTCGTCGGCGCCGTCGAGGGCGCGCGCAACCTCGCCGTCATGGAGGCGGTGATGGAAGCGACCCGGACCGGACGCACGGTCGAGGTCGCCCGCCTCCCCGAGCCGGCCTGAGCGTCCCTGCGATCGTCGGGACGCCGCGTGCGCCGCTGCGACGGGCTGCGCCGCCTGCCGCAGCGGCCACCGTCAGGGCCGTCAGCTGACGCCGTCAGCTCGGGTCCTTCGGTCCCACCACGGCGAACCACGCGCCCTGCGGGTCCTGCGCCACGGCGATGAAGGCACCGCCCGGCACCTCCGCCGGGCCATGGGCGAGCTTGCCCCCGGCTGCCTCGATCCGCTCGATGGCGGCCGAGACGCCGTTGATGCCGAAGTAGGGCAGCCAGCACGGCATCGGCGCCATCCCGAGGCCCATCATCCCGCCGATATCGGCCTCGCCGTGGGAAAATACCTGGTAGGTGCCCATCTCCCCCATATCGACCGTCTGCGACTTCTCCCAGCCGAAGAGGTCGTGGTAGAAGGCAAAACCGGCCGCGGGATCGGTCGTCATCAGCTCGTTCCAGTTGCCGTGCCCGGCCTTCTTCTGGTCGAAGGCGCCGCCCGCCGGCGGCCCGTTCTCCATCTGCACCGGCTGGAGAATGCCGAACCCCGCGCCTTGCGGATCGCCGACCACCGCAAAGCGCCCGGTACCGGGAATGTCGGCCGGCGCGCGGTGGATTTTCCCGCCCGCGGCCTCGATGGCGGCGGCGGCCTTGTCGGCATCCTCGACGGCGAAATAGATCATCCAGAACGGCGGCATCCCGCCCGCGTCGTCAGGCATCTCCATCAGCCCGGCGACCATGTCGCCGTCGCTGGACGCGAGATGGTAGGTAAAGCCCTCCATCCCGGCGTCCGACGCCGTCCACCCGAGGACGGTTCCGTAGAACTCCTCGGCGCCCCCGAGTGCCCCCTTCGCCGTAGCCAGCTCGTACCAGCACGGCGTCCCTTGCAGCGTCTCCATTTGTTTTCTCCTCCCTAGCGAAGACCGACTTTTCAGATCCGGCCGACAATAGCACCACCCCGTGACATTTGAAGGCGTCGGCAAGGTCGCGCCGGCCAGCCCGGCGCCTGATCCTCAAGGCCCGAACGAACCCTCGGCCCACGGGCCGTCAGAGCTTGCCCGTGGCCAGCCACGCGGCGCAGTCGGGGCCGAGTTCCGCAACGGCACGCGCCTCGTAAGCCGCGACCTCGCCTTCGCTCAGCACCGCGCGCCACCGACCGTTGCTGCCCTTGTTGATGAAGGTCTGCGCGCCGCCCACCACCGGAAGGCCGGGAAACATCTCGTCCGCCCGCGCCTTCATATGCGCGAAGCCCGCGTGCTTGACCGCCCGCTCCATCGTCTCCGGGTCCACGGCAATGCCGAGATAGGTCGCGATATCCGCGGCCCGTCCCGCCAGATCGTCCTTCAGGTTCTGGTAGTGGAGCAGGTACACGTTCGGCTGGTCGCGCAGTGCCCACCAGCTTCGGACATGACCCCAGAAATCCCCCATACCGGCGGTGCCCGCAAGCCAGTCCCGATAGTATTCGTGCACGTCCCCCGACGGACGCGTGACCGCAGGCAAGTCCTTCGGACGCCCGGCATTGACGTCCTGAAAGAATTCGTCGGTGGTATTGAACATGTGGTTGTGCTCGCTCCAGGCCACGTCCCGGCCGTCGCGCGCGACAAAGAGGTACTTCGCCCGCGGCGAGATCACCAGCGCATCGGCCGGAAGGTGCGACTTCATCACCCGGCGGTGCGCCTGCGCCTCCACCGCCTCCATCCGCCCCTCCTGCCCCAGACCGAAGTCGATCCACCGGCAGATGTTGCCGACGCGGGCAACCTCCGGCGCCCCGTGCAGAAGCTGGACCAGAAGCGCCAGGGTCCACGTCGTGCCGGCCTTGGCGGGCGAGACCACGACGATATCGTCGTCCCGGAACCGGAAGTCGTTCCACTGCGTGGAATCAAGAAATCCGTCGATCAGCTCGCGCGTCTTCGCCGGACCCGCCGCAGGCTCCAGACCGTCCATCCCATCCCCCCTGTCCGGCGGCTTGTCGCGCCGCCTTCCGTCACCCTACAGGAGATGCCGCCCGGCTGGCGGGAAATTCCGGCTCAGCCCCGCATCCGCGCCCCCTCGGCATCGAACGGCGCCTCCACCAGCACCCGCGCCGGCTGGCGAACCCCGAGGATCTCGACCTCGAACAGCCCCTCCTCCTCCCGCCCCGCCAGCGCCGCCGGCAGGTAGCCCTGCGCCAGCGACAACGCGACCGAATGCCCATACCCTCCCGACGTCACCCAGCCGACGACCCGCCAGTCCCCGTCCCGGCGCGCGTCCGCCTGCGGCACGACCGCCCCGTCCGCGTCGAAGCGCGGCGCGCCGTAGCCGTGCGCCGGCGCCACCGCCCCGTGGTCGACCGCCGTCCGCGCCCAGATCGGCTCGTCGCCCATCACGTCGGCGTTCTCCGCCTCGATCGCGAGGCTGACCCGCCGCAGCCGCGGCCCCGCCTCCGCCTCGCGCACCGCCGCATCCCGGCCGACGAAGTCCTTGGACAACTTCACGAACCGCTCCATCCCGCCCTCCGCCGCCCCGTAGATCGGCCGCAGTTCCGCGAACCACGTCGGCCAGTTCTTCTCCAGCCGCATCGACAGCAGGGCCCGCATCCCGAAGTCGACGATCCCCTCCGCCGCCCCGGCCTCCTTGACCGCGCGGTAGAGCGTCCGCAGGTAGCAGGGCTCCACCCAGATCTCGAACCCGAGATCGCCGGTATAGCTCAGCCGGTTGACCATCGCCGGCACGCCCGCAACATCCATCGCGCGGTGATCCATGAACCGGAACGCCGCCCCGGACACGTCATGGTCGGTCAGCGCCGCCAGCACCGCCCGCGACCGCGGCCCGGCCAGCATCAGTCCCATCAGCCGCATCCCGAGGCGCTCCACCGTCACCGGCGCCCCCTCCGGCAGATGCCGCTCGAACCAGCGCAGGTGATGGATCTGCGCCGCCGACGAGCCCCAGACCAGGAAATCCCCCTCCCCGCGCTTCGCCACGGTAAAGTCGCCGATCAGCTTGCCCGCGTCGTTCAGCATCGGCGACAGCACGATCCGCCCGGTCCGCGGCAGCGCGTTGGCGAGCAGCCCGTCCAGCCAGGCCTCCGCCCCCTCCCCCTTCACCGCGAACTTGGCGAAGTTGGCGATCTCGGTGACGCCCACGCCGCCGCGCACCGCCCGCACCTCCTCGCCGACCGCGGCGAAGTCCGTCGAGCGATGGAACGACAGCACATCCGCCGCCGGCTCGCCCTCCGGCGCGAACCACAGCGGCACCTCCATGCCCCAGGTCACCCCCATCACCGCGCGGTTCTCGGCCGTCATGATGTCGTAGAGCGGCGTCGTCTGCTGCGGCCGCGCCGCCTCCAGCTCCTCGTTCGGAAAGCGGATCGAGAACCGCCGCGCGTAATTCTCCCGCACCTTGGCGTTGGTATACCGCAGGCTCGCCCACTCGCCGAACCGCGCCACGTCCATCCCGAAGACGTCGTGCCCCGGATCGCCCGTCGTCATCCAGTTGGCCAGCACCAGCCCGACGCCGCCCCCCTGGCTGAACCCCGCCATCACCGCACAGGCGCACCAGAAATTCGTCAGCCCCTGCACCGGCCCGACCAGCGGATTGCCGTCGGGCGCAAAGGTGAACGGCCCGTTCACCACCTGCTTGATCCCCACCCGCTCCAGCGCCGGAAAATGCCGGAACCCCACCTCCAGGGACGGTGCGATCCGATCGAGATCCGGCTGCAGCAACTCGTGCCCGAAGTCCCACGGCGTCGTCTTCGGCGACCACGGCCGGCAGTCCTTCTCATAGGTCCCGAGCAGCACCCCGCCGCGCTCCTGCCGGGTATAGATCTCCCCCGGCAGGTCGAGCACCCCGACCATCTCCCGCCCGGTCGCTGCGTTGAATTCGGCGACCTCCTCCATCGGCTCGGTCAGCAGATACATGTGCTCCATCGCCAGCACCGGCAGCTCGAGCCCGACCATCCGCCCGACCTCGCGCGCCCAGAGCCCGCCGGCGTTGACGACATGCTCCGCCTGCACGACCCCATGCTCGGTCACGACGTTCCAGGTCCCGTCCGGCTCCTGCGTCAGCTCGACCACCCGGTTGCGCAGCACGATCGTCGCCCCGAGCTTCTGCGCCGCCTTGGCATAGGCGTGCGTCGTCCCCGCCGGATCGAGATGCCCCTCCACCGGGTCCCACAGCGCGCCGACGAAATGCGACGGGTCCATCAGCGGAAACATCGCCGCCGCCTCCAACGGCGTGATGATCTCGGTATCCATCCCGAGGCACCGCCCCTTGGCGTGGGCGAGGCGCAGGTAATCCATCCGCTCGGGATTGCCGGCCATCATCACGCCGCCGGTCAGGTGCAACCCGCACGACTGCCCCGACAGCTCCTCCAGTTCGCGGTACAGCGACACCGTATACGCCTGCAGCTTCGCGACGTTCGGATCGCCGTTCAGCGTGTGAAAGCCACCCGCCGCGTGCCACGACGAACCGCTGGTCAACTCCGACCGCTCGATCAGCATCACGTCGGTCCACCCGGCCCGCGCGAGGTGATAGAGCACCGAACACCCGACGACACCGCCGCCGATCACCACGACGCGGGCATGAGAATTCACGGCCAGCTCTCCCCGACGAGCGCCTCGACCAGACCCGAGCCCGGGTGAGTAAGGCCCTCGATGACGTCGAAATGATGGCGCCGCGGCTCGATCGTCTGCGCCATGTCGGCGCCGAGCCCG
Source organism: uncultured Alphaproteobacteria bacterium (assembly GCA_963798235.1). Lineage (GTDB taxonomy): Bacteria > Pseudomonadota > Alphaproteobacteria > Rhodobacterales > Rhodobacteraceae > Amaricoccus. The sequence goes on from CAWCSN010000013.1 coordinate 14,600, forward strand.
GTCCAGACATTGGAGAGCAGGGTCGCCTGCCGCACGAACTCCGGCCGCTCGCCATCGCCGACCCAGGCGTGCACCCGCGCGCCTTCCCACGGCTCCAGCAGCGCCGGGCTCTCCGCCGCCGCCTCCGCACCGTCGAGCCGCAGCAGGTCGTTGAGCGCCGTGCGCAGCAGCGGCCGCAGGTCGTGCACGCCGCTGATCGACACCACCCGCTCGACCCGCTCCGCCACGTCGAACGGCAACGGCCCGTTGTCGCACGCCATCCGGCAGGCGAGATGCCCCCCCGCCGAATGCCCGCTCAGCCGGATCGGCCCCTCGACCACCGCCGCCGCCGCGGCAATCGCCTTCCCGACCATCGCGGTGATCCCGGAAATTCGCGCCTCGGGCGCCAGCACGTAGCCCGGCATCGCCACCGCCCAGCCCCGCGCCAGCGGCCCTCCGGCGAGGTGCGACCACAGCCCGCGATCGAAGGCCCGCCAGTAGCCGCCATGGACAAAGACGACCAGCCCCACCGGCGTCCCCTCGGGCAGGAACAGATCGAAGGCCTGCCGCGGGTGCGGCCCGTAGGCGATACCTTCGCGCATCCGGTCGCCCATCCCGGCGCGGAAGTCGCGCCGCCAGCGTCTCCCAGCGCGCCGGATACCCCTCGCCGCCCGGGATGTGGGGCACGTTGGCGTAGGCGTCGTCCCAGTCCGCAATCATGTCAGCCCCCGTTTCAAAACGCCTTGAAGGTCAGCGTGGTCAGGCTGCGATCGATGTGGGGAATGTCGAGGATCTTCTCGTTGATGTAGTGGCCGATATCGACGTCGACGGGGATGTAGACCTTCATCAGCAGGTCGTACTCGCCGCTGGTCGAATAGAGCTCCGAGGCGAACTCCCGGTCGTAGATCGCATCGGCGACCTCGTAGGTCCGCCCCGGGCGGCAGCGGAGCTGGATGAAGACGCAGTTCATTCGGGTTTCCCTCCTCGTCGCGGGCCCGACACTGCCGCTCGCCCCCCGGCGTTGCAATCGCGATTTCGTCGGCGCGATTTCGTCGCCTTGTCGCTGCGAACCGTCGCTCCTAAGCTGCGGCGGGACCGGTCGCCGAGGCACCGTGCGACTTCCACCCGCGCGACTTCCACCATCGAGAAGGAGACAGCCCGCATGAAAATCGCTTCAGCCCTCGTCGTGGCGACCATCCTCGGCGCGTCCGCGGCCTCTGCGGCCGACGACGCCAGCTGCAAGGCCATCCGCCTCTCCGACCCGGGCTGGACCGACATCACCTCGACCAACGCCATCGCCAGCACGCTGCTCACCGCCCTCGGCTACGAGCCGGACGTCAAGACCCTCTCCGTGCCGATCGGCTACGAGGCGATGAAGAAGGGCGAGATCGACGTCTTCCTCGGCAACTGGATGCCGGCGCAGCAGCACTTCCGCGACGACCTCGACGCCACAAAGGCGGCCGACGTCATCGGCCAGAACCTGGAGGGCGCCAAGTTCACCCTCGCGGTGCCGACCGCGACCGCGACGAAGCTCGGCGTTGCCGATTTCAAGGATCTCGCCGCCCACGCCGACGACTTCGATAGCAAGATCTACGGCATCGAGACCGGCGCGCCCGCCAACCAGAACATCCAGAAGATGATCGACTCCGGTGACTTCGGCCTGAAGGACTGGTCCCTCGTCGAGTTGGGCGAGCAGGCGATGCTGGCGCAGGTCACCCGCGCCGAGAAATCCGGCAAGGGCATCGTCTTCCTCGCCTGGGCGCCGCACCCGATGAACACCGCCCACGAGCTTACCTATCTCTCCGGCGGCGACGACTACTTCGGCCCCGACTACGGCGGCGCGACGGTGTGGACGCTGGCGCGCACCGGCTGGGCGGTCCAATGCCCGAACGCGGCGCAGTTTTTCAAGGATCTCACCTTCACCGTCGACATGGAGAACGAGATGATGGGCCTGATCCTCGACGACGGCGAGAAGCCGGGCGACGCCGCCGAGGCAGTCATCAAGAAAAATCCGGACGTCCTCGAAGGCTGGCTCGCCAACGTCACCACCTTCGCCGGCCAGCCCGCCCTGCCCGCGGTAAAGACCGCGCTCGGCCTCTAGCGACCTCGGCAAGACCGCCCAAGACCCGTGCCGTCGCACGTTAAAGAACATGAACCAGAGGTTAACGCGCAAGACAATATGATGGAATATCAATATGTTGACCGGAGTCGCACGCGTGCGACAAACGCGCGACGGCACGGCCTCCGGTTGCATCGGCGACCTCTTGCAGCGGTCTCCCTGACCCAAGTCCCCCCGAACGGACGGACCTGACCCTGATGAGTGACGACCTGCAGCGGGGCGGCGGAAGCCGCCCCAACATCCTCGTCGTGATGGTCGACCAGCTCGCCGGCACCTTCTTTCCCGACGGTCCGGCCCCCTTCCTCCACGTCCCGGCCCTGCGCGCCCTCGCCGCCCGCTCCGCCCGCTTCTCCACCGCCTACTGCGCCAGCCCGCTCTGCGCCCCCTCCCGCGCCTCGTTCATGGCCGGCCTCCTCCCGAGCCGAACCGGCGTCTACGACAACGCCGCCGAATTCTCCGCCGAGATCCCGACCTTCGCCCACCACCTCCGCCGCGCCGGCTACCAGACGTCGCTCTGCGGAAAAATGCACTTCGTCGGTCCCGACCAGCTCCACGGCTTCGAGGAGCGCCTGACCACCGACATCTACCCCGCCGACTTCGGCTGGACCCCCGACTACGAGCATCCCGGCGAGCGCATCGACTGGTGGTACCACAACCTCGGCTCGGTCACCGGCGCCGGCACCGCCGAGATCACCAACCAGCTCGAATACGACGACGAGGTCGCCTACTGCGCCACGGCGAAACTCCGCGACCTCGCCCGCGGCCACGACCCGCGCCCGTGGTGCCTGACGGTCAGCTTCACCCACCCCCACGACCCCTACGTCGCCCGCCCGGCCTTCTGGGACCTCTACGCCGACTGCCCGGCGCTCGACCCCGAAGCCGGCGCCATCCCCTACGCCGACCAGGACGCCCACAGCCAGCGCCTGATGGACGCCAGCGACGCCGCCGCCTCCGAGATCACCCCCGACGACGTGCGCCGCTCCCGCCGCGCCTACTTCGCCAACGTCTCCTACATCGACGCAAAACTCGCCGAGATCCTCGCCGTCCTCGACGCCTGCGGCATGACCGAGACCACCGCGATCCTCTTCACCTCCGACCACGGCGACATGCTCGGCGAGCGCGGCCTGTGGTTCAAGATGAGCTTCCGCGAAGGCGCCGCCCGCGTCCCCCTGCTCCTCGCCGCCCCCGGCATCGCCCCCGGCCGCATCGACACCCCGGTCTCCCTCCTCGACGTCCTCCCGACGCTGGTCGACCTCGCCGGCGGCACCCTCGACGGCGCCCCCACCGACGGCACCAGCCTCCTCCCCATCGCAGCCGGCGGCAGCCGCGGCCCGGTGGCGATGGAATACGCCGCCGAAGGCACCGTCGCCCCGATGGTCGCTCTCCGCGACGGCCGCTGGAAGATCACCGTCGCCGAGGGCGAGCCCCCCACCCTCCACGACCTCGCCGCCGACCCCCACGAGACGACCGACCTGGCCCCCGACCCCGCCCACGCCGCAACCCTCGCGCGCCTCTCGGCCGAAGTCGCCGCCCGCTGGGACCTCCCCGCCCTCGACCGCGCGGTCCGCGCAAGCCAGGCCCGCCGCCGCCTCGTCTACGACGCCCTCCGCCAGGGCGCCCACACGCCCTGGGACCACCAGCCCTACCGCCCCGCCTCGGAGCGCTTCATGCGCAACCACATGGACCTCAACGTCGTGGAGGCCGCCCAGCGCTTCCCCCGCGGCTGACCCTCACCCGAGGATCACCAGCACGATCCCCGAGGCCACAAGCGCAATCCCCATCGTCTCCCGAACGCTCGGCTGCTCGCCGAAGGCGAAGCGCGCGGTGAGCCAGCTGAACAACAGCTCGACCTGCCCCACCGCCTTCACCTGCGCCGCCGTGGCAAGGGTGAAGGCCGCGAACCAGCAGAGCGAGGCCAGCATCCCCGACAGCCCGACCGGCGCCGCCACCCGCCACGCCGCCACAACGGCGCCGATCCGTCCCGGCGCTCGAAAGCGAAACCACACGCCCATCAGTACTGTCTGCGTCAGCGTCACGCAGGCCAGCGTGAACGCCGGCCGCAACAGGAAGCCTTCGGTCTCAGCCAGCGACAGCGACGCCGCGCGATAGCCGACAGCCGAGATCGCGAACGATGCCCCACTCGCCAGCCCGATCGCCGCAGCCCGGTTGAGCGCTCCGCCCGACAGCCCGCGCGTCGCCGACAGCAGCACGAGCCCGACGAGGCCGACGAGGATGCCAGCGATGGCGAGATGCCCGATCCTGTCCCCGAGCAGCACGAAGCCGAACAGCGCCGCCTGCACCGTCTCGGTGCGGGCGAAGGTGTTCCCGACCGCAAAGTTGCGCAGCGAGAACAGGTAGACGAGCAGCAGCGTCCCCGAAATCTGGGTCATCGCCCCCAACAGCGCCCAGCCGGCGAAGGCCGCCGTCGGCACTGGCAAGGCTCCCTCGCGTATCGCCAGCACCGCGACCAGAAGCACCGCCCAAGGCGCAGCGAAGACGAAACGAGCGTAGCTGGCACCCATCACGCCGACGCGCGGGGTCAGCGTCTTCTGGAGGGCGCTGCGCAGGTTCTGCAGGAAGGCGGCGCTGATCGCGAGGGCGACCCAGGTCTCCATCACGGTCTCCGGGGAGGGACTGCCCACGGGCCGGGCCGAAACGCGGCATAAACACCGCGGCCAGCGGGCGCAACCGTCACAACCGGTCGCGGAGCGCGTACCAGGTCATCGCCAGCACCAAGCAGCGGCCAGCGCAGCCGCACGCCACCGGGGAAGTCGGCTTGCGGGAGTGCCGCCAGCATGTCGAAGCGCCCGGCGGTGCCCGCAACCGCCTCGGCCATCAGCTTGCCCGCCAGCGTCGCCAGCGCGACCCCATGCCCGGAGTAGCCGCCCACCGACAGCACCGTCGGCGCCAGCCGCTGGAAGGCCGGCATCCGGTTGGCGGTAATCGCCAGCGTCCCGCCCCAGGCGTGGTCGATCCGCGCGTCGGCGAGCTGCGGAAAGACAGCGACCATCCGCGGCCGCACCAGCCCGGCGATGTCCGCGGGAAACCGCCAGCCGTAGCTCTCGCCGCCCCCGAACAGCAGGCGGTGATCGGCGCTCAGCCTGAAGTAGTTCACCACGAACCGCGAATTGGCGACCGCCGCGCCATTGCGGATCAGCCCCGCCGCACGCTCCGCCCCGAGCGGCTCGGTCGCGACGATGAAATTATTGATCGGCATCACCCGTGCCGCCACCGCCGGCGCGAGCCCGCCGAGATAGCCGTTGGCCGCGAGCACCACGTAGCGGGCGCGCACCCTGCCCCCGGCGGTCCGCACTTCCGGCCGCGCCCCGGCCGTGATCGCCGCCGCCCGGCTCCGCTCGAAGATCCGCACCCCCGCCGCCGCGGCCGCCCGCGCGAGCCCGAGGGCATAGTCGAGCGGATGGAGGTGCGCCCCGCCGCGGTCGAGGGCACCGCCGTGGTAGCCCGGGCTGGCCAGCACCGCCGACAGCCCGGCGCGGTCCAGCGGCTCGATCTCGCCATAGCCGTAGTCGCGGGCGAGTTTCTCCGCCTCCGCACGGTACTCGGCGACGTAGGACGCCCGGTGCGCCGCGTGGAGAATCCCCGCCCGCAGATCGCAGTCGATCCCGTGGCGTGCGACGAGGCTCCGCACCAGCGCCTTCGCCTCCTCCGCCATGTCCCAGAGCGCTCGCGCGCGCTGCCGGCCGAAGTGTGCCTCCAGCCAGTCCTGGTCGCGCCGCTGCCCCGATCCGACCTGCCCGCCATTGCGTCCCGAGGCGCCCCAGCCGACGCGCTGCGCCTCGACCAGCACCACGTCCAACCCGGCCTCGGCGAGATGCAGCGCCGCCGAAAGCCCGGTATAACCGCCGCCGACGACGCAGACGTCGGCCTCGGCCTCCCCGTCGAGCGCCGGAAACGGCGGTAGCGTCTGCGCCGTCGCCGCGTACCAGCTCGGCGGATAGGCCCCCGGACGGTCGTTGGCGTCGAGCAGATCGGCCCCGGGCACGGCGTTCCTCCATCCTGTCGCGAGCCCGAGCTTAGCCGCCGACGGCAAGCGACCGAAACGCCTTTCGTGCACCGCCGCCGCAGCCTAGTCTCCGGCCATGGTGACGCTCGACGACCTCCGGGCCATGGTCCTCGCCCTGCCCGACACGATCGAAACGACGTCGTGGGACGCCGTCTCTTTCAAGGTGAACGGCAAGGTGATCCTCTACTGGAGCCCGCGGAACGAGGCCGCAGTCTTCAAGGTCGCACTGGACGAGCGCGACTTCCTGATCGAGGTCGATCCCGAAGACCTTCTTCATCACCGACCACCACCGGCCACACGGCCTGATCCTCGCCCGGCCCGAGCACCTCGACCCGGGTTGGGCGAAAGCCGCCATCGAGCGCACATGGCGCGCCCAGGCGAAGAAGTCGACCGTCCGCGCCCACGACGCCGCCCGCGGACAATCCGGAGGCAGATGATGGCCCGAGCGACCCGGGCTCTCGACATCCCCCGCACCAGCGGCTAGAGACCCGCCTCAACCGATCGAGCCCCGGGCCACCCATGCAAGCCGTCATCCTCACCATCCACCTTCTCGTCGCGCTTTCGCTGATCCTCGTGGTCCTGCTCCAGCGCTCCGAGGGCGGGGGCCTCGGCATGGGCGGCGGCAGCGGCGGCCTGATGACGAGCCGCGGTGCCGCCACCGCGCTCTCCAAGGTCACCTGGGCGCTCGGCAGCGCCTTCGTCGTCACCAGTCTGAGCCTGACCATCCTGGCCGCGCGCGACGCCGGCGGCTCCTCGGTCGTCGACCGCGTCGGCACCACAGCCCCGGCAACCACCGAGTCGCCCGTCGTCCCGGTCCCCGGGCTTGAAGGCGACCTGCTGCCCGATGCCCCCGCAACGCCCGGAGCGACCGCGACCCCCGCCGCACCGGCTGCGACCGATACGGCTCCCACGACGCCCGCCGCTGAAGGCCCGGCGACGCCCCCGCCGGCCAATTAGGGACCCCGGCCTTCGCGGGCAATTTATTGTTGCCCGTGCCCGGACCATCCACAGCATGTTGCGCGCTCTTGCCGCGGTCGCCCGCTTCTCGTATAAATTGAATCCCGTGTAGCCACTGGCTCGCAGAACCAACAACCGACCAGGGCGCGGGAGCAGTTCTACAATGGCGCGATACATTTTCATTACGGGCGGCGTGGTTTCGTCGCTCGGCAAGGGCCTTGCCTCGGCCGCTCTCGGCGCTCTCCTTCAGGCCCGCGGCTATTCGGTCCGCCTGCGCAAGCTTGACCCCTATCTCAACGTCGATCCCGGCACGATGTCACCCTTCGAGCACGGCGAGGTCTTCGTCACCGACGACGGCGCCGAGACCGACCTCGACCTCGGCCACTACGAGCGCTTCACCGGCGTCGCCGCCCGCCGTACCGACTCGATTTCGTCCGGCCGCATCTACTCCAACGTTCTGGAGAAGGAGCGCCGTGGCGACTACCTCGGCCGGACGATCCAGGTGATCCCGCACGTCACCAACGAGATCAAGGATTTCCTTCGTTACGGTGACGACGAGGTCGACTTCATGCTCTGCGAGATCGGAGGCACTGTCGGCGACATCGAGGGCCTGCCGTTCTTCGAGGCGATCCGCCAGTTCGGCCAGGAACGCCCGCGTCGCAACTGCATCTACGTCCACCTGACGCTCCTGCCCTACATGGCGGCCTCCGGCGAACTCAAGACCAAGCCCACCCAGCACTCGGTCAAGGAACTCCGCGCCATCGGCATTGCGCCGGACGTCCTCGTTTGCCGCTCCGAAATGCCGATCCCGCCAAAGGAGCGCGACAAGCTTGCGCTCTTCTGCAACGTCCGCCCCGAGGCGGTGATCGCTGCACAGGACCTGAAGTCGATCTACGAGGCGCCGCTCGCCTACCACCGCGAGGGCCTCGACCAGGCCGTCCTCGACGCCTTCGCGATCTCGCCGGCGCCCCGGCCAAATCTCAAGAAGTGGGAGGACGTCGTCGACCGCATCCACAATGCCGACGGCATGGTCAAGGTCGCGATCGTCGGCAAATACACCCAGCTCGAGGATGCCTACAAATCTATCGCCGAAGCCCTCACCCACGGCGGCATTGCCAACCGGGTGCGGGTCAAGGCCGAGTGGATCAATTCGGAGCTCTTCGAGGGCGGCGCCGACATCGCGTCGGTTCTCGACGGCTACAACGCCATCCTCGTGCCCGGCGGCTTCGGCGAGCGCGGCACCGAGGGCAAGATCCTCGCGGCACAATTCGCTCGCGAGCGCCAGCTCCCGTACCTGGGCATCTGCCTCGGGATGCAGATGGCGGTGATCGAGGCGTCGCGGAACCTCCTCGGCCTCGCCGATGCCGGCTCCGAGGAATTTGACCACGAGGCGGGCGCGCAGCGCTACACGCCACGTCATCTACCACCTCAAGGAGTGGCTGGAGGGCAACCGCACGATCAAGCGCGAGGTCTCCGACGACAAGGGCGGCACCATGCGCCTCGGCGCCTACGACGCCACCCTCTCCGCCGGCAGCCAGGCTGCAGGCATCTACGAGACCACGACGATCTCCGAGCGTCACCGCCATCGCTACGAGGTCGACATCGCCTACCGCGACAAGCTCGAGGAGTTCGGTCTGCGGTTCTCCGGCCTGTCGCCGGACGGTCGCCTTCCCGAGATCGTCGAGATCCCCGGCCACCCGTGGTTCATCGGCGTCCAGTTCCACCCCGAGCTCAAGTCCAAGCCCTTCGCCCCGCACCCGCTCTTCTCCGACTTCGTTCGCGCCGCGCTCGAGCAGTCGCGACTGGTCTAGGCCACGGGAAGCCCTATAGTCGCTCCATGCTCGCCGATCTCATTCGCCGGCTCGCCGGCCCTCACCGCGACGACCTTCTCGACCAGCACGACGCACGCCTCGCGCTCGCGGCGCTGATGGTGCGCATCTCGCGCACCGACGGCAGCTACACCGGGGCCGAGCAGGCACGGATCGACGCGATGCTGGCAACCCGCTACGCCGTTTCCGCAGAGGAAGCGCGCGCGATCCGGGTCGAGGCCGAAGCTGCCGAGAAGGCCGCGCAGGACACCGTTCAGTTCACGCGGCTGATCAAGGAGCTCGGTTCCCTACGAGGACCGCATCGGTGTCATCGAGAGCCTCTGGCAGGTTGCCGCGCTCGACGGCGTCAACGCCGACGAGCAGGGCTTCATGCGCCTCGTCGCCGGCCTCATCGGAGTCTCAGACCAGGATAGCGGGCTCGCCCGACAGCGCATCCTGGGCAAAATCCGGTAGCGATTGCCTACGGAAGGCGGGGTCCGTCAGGACGCCTCCCGGAACGGAATCGAGAGCCCTTGACCGCCCCGACGAACCGCTCTACCGATGCCCCTGACGCGGGTGTAGCTCAGTTGGTAGAGCATCAGCTTCCCAAGCTGAGGGTCGCGGGTTCGAATCCCGTCGCCCGCTCCAATCGCAATTGCGGCGTGCCAACCGCCGGTCGCCGGGAGGACTCCCCGATGACAATGATTGCCACCCCCCGCTCGCGCCGTCCCGACCCTGCCCCGACCATCGAGGCCCTGCGGACCCTGCTCGGAGACCGTTTCTCGACCGCCGCGGCGGTGCGCGAGCAGCATGGCAAGGATACAACCTACCACGCCGGCCAGCCGCCCGATGGGGTCGCCTTCGCCACCTCGACCGAGGAAGTCGCGGCGATCGTGCGGATCTGTGCCGACCATGGGACCCCGATCATCGCCTTTGGCACCGGCACCTCGCTCGAGGGCCACATCACTGCGGTCGAAGGCGGCATCTCGATCGATCTGTCGCGGCTCGACAGCATTCTCGAGGTCAACGAGTCCGACCTCGACGTGCGCGTGCAGGCCGGCGTTACCCGGAAGGCACTGAATGCCCACCTGCGCGACACCGGACTGTTCTTCCCGATCGACCCGGGGGCGGACGCCTCGATCGGTGGGATGGCGGCGACGCGGGCGAGCGGGACCAACGCGGTGCGCTACGGAACCATGCGTGAGAACGTGCTCGGGCTGACCGTGGTCACGGCGGACGGGCGCATCGTGCGGACCGGGACGCGGGCGCGAAAATCCTCGGCGGGGTATGACCTTACACGGCTTTTTGTCGGTTCGGAGGGGACGCTCGGGATCATCACGGAGGTCCAGCTCCGGCTCTACGGTATCCCGGAGGCGATGTCGGCCGCGGTCTGCTCGTTCCCCGAACTGGTCGCCGCGGTCGACACGGTGATCGCGACGATCCAGTCGGGTATACCGATGGCGCGGATCGAGCTTCTCGACGGGCTGCAGATGGCGGCGGTCAACGCCTACTCGAAGCTCGACTACCCTGAGCAGCCAACGTTGTTCTTCGAGTTCCACGGCACCACCGCCGGGGTCGCGGAGCAGGCGCGGATGGTCGCCGAGATTGCCGACGGCTTCGGCGGCGGCGCCTTCCAGTGGGCGAGCCGGACCGAGGATCGCAACCGCCTGTGGGCGGCTCGCCACGACGTACTCTGGGCAACGAAGGCGCTGCGGCCAGGGACCGAGACCAAGGCGACCGACGTCTGCGTGCCGATCTCCCATCTCGCCGAGGCGATCCTCGCCGCCCGCGATGATGCCGCCGCGGCCGGGCTGATCGCGCCGATCGTCGGACATGTCGGGGATGGCAACTTTCACATGACGTTCCTGCTCGATCCGGCGAAGCCCGAGGAGTTCGAGCGGGCCCATGCCGTGAATGCCCGGATGATCGAGCGGGCGATCGCGGTTGGTGGGACCTGCACCGGCGAGCATGGCGTCGGGCTTGGGAAGATCGCGCATCTCGAGGCCGAGCACGGGGAGGGCGTCGATCTGATGCGCCGGATCAAGCGGGCGCTCGATCCGGACAACCTGCTGAATCCGGGCAAGATTTTCCGGCTCGACCCGAGCGAGCCCCTGCCTTGAGCCGGCCTTGACTGCGTCGGCGGGCCGGCTCGACATCGTTACCGTCGTCTACGGCCGGGAACTGCCCTCGCTGCGCTTGCAGGCTCGCTCCCTTGCCCGCTTTCTCGACCCGGACGGAATCGGCCGTGTCTTCGTCATCGTCAATGACGCTCACGAAGCCGCGGTCGCCGCCGGTGCGGAGGCGCTTCGACCGGACTACGGGGTGTTTGCCGACCGCCTCACGGTGGTGACGGCGGAGGCGCTCTTTGCCACGCGACCGCCGGAGGCAGGGCCGAAGGGACTGCGCCAGCGGGCGCGGTTGTGGTTGACCCGCCACCGGCGGCTTTATCCGTTGGGCGTGAAATCCGGGTGGCGGGGGAACCGCGGGTGGAGCGTCCAGCAGGCGCTGAAGCTCGCTGCCGCCCGGCTTGGGGAGGCGCCGTTCGTGTCTGATCCTCGACGCCAAGAACCACCTCGTCCGTCCGGTCGGGATCGGCAGCTTCGTCAGCGCAGACGGCCGGCCGCGGAGCTTTCTCGTCCGCCCGGACGACAAGTACCACGCATGGATCGCCGGCTCCTTCGTCCTGCTCGGCGGGAGGCCGCCGCCGCGCGACACGCCCGTACCGCCGACGGTCACCCCGGTGGTGATCAGCCGCGCACTGCTCCGGGCGGCGCTCGAAGAAGTCGAGGCAAGGGTCGGTCCGTGCGAGGCTTTCTTCGCCCGCTCTCGCGCCGACACATCGGAATTCATGCTGATGCACGCTTATGCCGCGCTGAATGGCGGCGGCTGGGACGAGGTCTATGCGCCCGGCCTGACGCCGCCCGCGACGATTGCGCGTTCGACGGACGCCGCCGGCATCGACCGGGTGCTCTCCCGCGTCGAGGCCGGCGAGGCCGAGATGCTGGCGATCCATGCGGCCCGGCTCGCGACTTTCGATCCCGCCACCCGCGCCCGGATCGAGGCGATCTGGCGGGAGCGCGGGCTCGATGCCCAAGGGCTGCTCGGACCGGTGGCGGATTCAACCGGGTAGAGCAACGGCCTTCGTCCCTGACCCATGGCCGCGGGTCAGGGCGAACTGACGCGAAAACCGCGGGCATGGATGGAGATGAGGCAAGAGCCTGAAAGGGCGCAATTTTCTTTGGGTGGAACTCGGCTGAAAAGCGGCTGGAAAATGGCTTGCCACTTTTCAGGATTCGGGAAGGGTTCGGCAGGAGTCGGGCGCCCAGGCCGTGGTGTAACCCGGCGGTTGTTCCCGGAGCCATTCAGCGAGGGGCGGCCGATGACCGCGATTATCCCCAGCCGGACCCGGACGCGCCGGCTGATTGCGTCGGGTTCAGGCGGCGAGGTTATCCACGAACTCGACGCCAGTGGAATCGCGGTCGCGGTAGCGGACCACTGCCTCGCGGACCGGGCCGTTCTCGAGGCGAAGCTCGAAGCGGTCGGGCATCCCGAGCCAGGCGTCGATCCGGATACGCGCCCCACCGGAGGACAGGTCGAGTACCACGCAATCGAGCGTGGAATAGCCGCGACGGAAGACGATGCGCGCCCGTCGCAGGACGCGCGCCCTGACCTGACTCCGTCGGTCTGCGGACATCGCTGAACCCTCTCCCTTCCGAACTGACCCGAAGGTACCGGGGCAAAAGCCGAAAATCCAACGGAGATTCCCGGCAGGGTTAAGCGGTGAAATCGCCTGCAGCTAACCGCGCGTTGACCATGCCCTGCCCATGATCGGCTTCTTCGACGGCCGGGTGCGGCGCCGGATCGGCGTCAGTCTCCCGTCCGCAGCAAGCGAGGAGACGGAGATGCTCGCGCGGACCCTTGCAGCCGCTTCGGCAGCCACCCTGCGCCTGATCGGCGCCATCGTTCGCGACCGTCGCGGGGTGACGGCGGTGTTTCTCGCCGTGACGCTGATCCCGATTACCGGGGCGGTCGGGCTCGCGATCAACTCCTCGATCGGCTACCTGCTGCGCACCCGAATGGGAAAATCGCTCGACGCCGCCGGGTTGGCCGCCGGGCGGATGGCGCTCGATGCCGACGCCGAGGAGGTCGCGCAGCAGTATTTCGACGCGAACTTCCAGGGCGGCGGGCGGGTCGAGGTCACCGACTTCGACTTCGCCGTCAACTCCGACGCCAATACCGTCACCCTCACGGCGCAGGCGACGACGCCGACCGTCTTCATGCGGATCTTCGGCCACGATACCATGGTCGTCTCGGCGCGGACCGTGATCCAGCGCGAGACCACCGGCATGGAGCTGGCGCTGGTCCTCGACAACACCGGCTCGATGTACGGGGCGAACTTCGACGCCATGAAGGCGGCGGCCGACGACCTGATCAAGATCGTGTTCGGCGCGAAAACCGAGGTCGACAACGTCTGGGTCAGTCTCGTGCCCTACGTCGCCACTGTGAACGTCGGCACGTCGCACACGGACTGGCTCGACAAGAACGACCAGGTGCTGAAAACCCCGTCGGTCTTCGGCTCGAAGTCGGATGGTACCGGTTATGGCTGGAAGGGCTGCGTGATGGCGCAGGCCTATCCGCTGGACACCGGCAACTCGACGCCGTCCACCCACGCACTGAGCTCGTTTCTCTATCCCAAGGCGATCGACAATAACTGGCCGCAGATCGACGACGCCTACACGTCGAGCAACGAGACCCGCAAGGGCCCGAACCTCGGCTGCGGCACGGCGATCACCCCGCTGACCGCCTCGCGCTCGAAGATCCAGGCGGGGCTCGACGCGATGCGTTCGTGGCGGCGCGGTGGCACCACCGGCAACCTCGGGCTGGCCTGGGGATGGCGGACGATCTCGCCCAAGTGGCGCGGGCTGTGGGGCGACGCGGCGCTGCCGCTCGACTACGAGGCGCCGTTCATGGAGAAGGTCGTCGTCATCCTGACGGACGGTGACAACACCTTCTATGACCTGCCCTATACCGTTGACTCGAAGACCAAGAAGGTCACGAGTCCGGGCGACACCACCACGCCCTCGGACTACACCGCCTATGGCCGCCTCAACGCACCCGGTCCGGTCGGTCTCGCGAAGTCGACGACCGCCGACGGCGTCAAGGTGCTCAATTCCCGCATGACCGAAGTCTGCACGGCGATGAAGGCGGAGAAGATCAGGATCTACACGATCATCTTCGGGACAGGGCCGAGCGCCACCACCCAGAAGCTCTACGAGGACTGCGCGACGACGCCGGCGATGTACTACTGGGCGAAGAACAATTCCGAGATCGGCAACGTCTTCAAGTCGATCGGCGGCCAGCTCGCCAACCTGCGCATCCTCGAGTAGCGGCGATGGGTATGGGATCCCTGCCCGTCAGGCTCGCCCGCTGCACCCGCGGCTCGCCGGCGCTCGAGTTCGCGCTGGTGCTGCCGCTGTTGCTGCTGATGACGGTCGGGCTGATCGAGATGGCGGTCGTGCTGTTCATCGGGTCGAGCATCGAGGCGGCGGTGATCGAGGCGTCGCGCTTCGGCATCACCGGGGGGAGCGGCGGGATGACGCGCGAGGATCGCGTGCTGTCGATCGTGAAGTCGCGGACCTACGGCCTGCTCGACATGAGCCAGATCAAAATGGAGACGCTGGTCTATTCGAGCTTCGCCGATATCGGCAAGCCCGAGCCGTTCGTCGACGACAACGGCAATGCCAAATGGGACGCGGGCGAGGCTTTCACCGACGTCAATGGCAACGCCCAGTGGGATCCCGACATGGGCAAGGCGGAGCTCGGGGGGCCGAGCGATATCGTGGTCTACCGGCTCAGCTACGACTGGGGGCTGGTGACGCCGATGATGCGCGAGATTCTCGGCGGCAGCGTGCATCACGTGTCGAGCATCGCCGTGCGGAACGAGCCGTACTGATGGAGGCGCGGATGGTCGGCCGGAGGATTGGGGCAGGCTTGCGGCGGATGCTGCGCGACAGCCGCGGGTTCTCGGCGGCGGAGTTTGCGCTGCTGCTGCCGATCCTGTCGATCCTTTGCGTCGGGACGGTGGAATACAGCCGGCTGATCCTGCTGACCCAGAAGCTGCAGAGCGGGTCTTTCCTGCTTGCCGACCTGACGGCGCGGGACAAGACGCTGTCGACCGCGCAGCTTGCCAACATCTTTCTTGCCATCGACGAGGTGATCGCGCCGTTCGAGTTCGTGGAGAGCGGGCGGGCGATCGTTTCGAGCGTGGGGGTCGATGCTGCCTTGAAGCCGGTGGTGAACTGGCAGTGCGACGGCTCGGGTGGGCTCGACGCCGACAGCCACATCGGTGCGGGCAAGGGCAAGACGGCGACGCTGCCCGATGATCTCGACATCGGCGCCGGGGAGACGATCATCGCGGCGGAGGTGTTCTATGCCTACAAGCCGCTGTTCGGGCTCGGCATCGGGCTGACGCCGCATGTCATCCGGCGGGTCGCCTTTTTCAAGCCGCGGCTCGGCGATCTTTCGACGATGAGCTGTCCTGCCTGACGGCGACTTCGGCGCGCCGTACGGGGTCCATGGTGCGCCTGGAAACCGTGCCACGGCGCGTCTGCGCACGCGTGCGCAAGCGATCAATCTGTTGATATAGCTACATATTGGTCGCCGCGCTAACCTTCTGTTCATAGACATTAACGGGCGACGGGGGCACGGGTTCGGGCCGGCTTTGCGGTGGTCTTCCTGCGGGCCGCGGCGGCCTATTCCAGCTCGGCGACGATCCGGCGCAGGGCGTCGATGAGGGGGCCTTTCTGGTCGCCGATGATCGCGGCGATCGCGGCGTCGTGCTCGGCCGCGCAGGCGGCGAGGTGGGAGAGGGAGCGACGGCCGTCGTCGGTGAGGCGGAGGCCGAAGCTGCGGCGGTCGGTGGGGATGCGCTCGCGGACGATCAGCGCCTCGCGGGTGAGGTCCTGGAGGACGGGGGTGATCGTCGACTTGTCGCGGCCGCTGGCGCGGCTGATGGCGATCGGGGTGATGCCGGGATTGCGGTCGATGAGCGTCAGGACGGTGAACCACCCGGCGCGGAGACGGCTGATGCCGGTGTAGCGCTTGAACGAGCGGAAGGACACGGACTGCGCCAGCTGGAGGTGGAAGGCGACGTAGTCGTCGAGCGCGCCAAGCCGGACCCCGTCCGCACCCGGGCCATCCTCGCCCGCCGACACTCCGTCAACCCTTGCCAATCGGCCCCACCCGCAATCCCCGGTCCACCGATAGTCGATGCCGGGGTGGGAAACAACCGGCGGTCGTCCTTTGCGTCAGGTCGCCTCGCTGGCGCTGGCGAGCTCGGCTTCGAGGCGGCGGGTCTCCTCGGCGCGGGGCTTGGAGAGGCCGGCAAGGAGCAGGTAGGCGACGGGGGTGACGAAGAGGGTGAGGATGCAGGCGAGGCCGAGGCCGCCGACGATCACCCAGCCGAGGGCGGCGCGGGCCTCGGCGCCGGCGCCGGTGGAGATCAGCAGCGGCACGCCGGCGAGGATGGTCGCCGCCATGGTCATCATCACCGGGCGGAGGCGGATGTGGCAGGCCTCCTCGATCGCCTCGCGCACGCTGGCGCCGTGGTCGCGCAGCTGGTTGGCGAACTCGACGACGAGGATGCCGTTCTTGGCGATGATCCCGACCATCAGCACGAGCCCGATCTGGCTGTAGACGTTGAGGCTGACCCCGGCGAGGGTCATCGCGACGATGGCGCAGCCGAGGCCGAGGGGGACCGTCGCCATCACGATCAGCGCGCTGACGAAGCTCTCGAACTGGGCGGCGAGGACGAGAAGCACGACGAGGAGCGCGAAGCCGAAGGTGACGAAGAGCCCCTGCGAGGTCTCGGCGAGGGTCGCGGTGTCGGCGAGGGGGACGATCCGGGCGCCGGGCGGGAGAAGCGGCCCGGCGAGGCGGGTGGCGGTGGCGTAGGCATCGGCGAGGCCGGTACCGTCGGCGAGGCTGGCGCTGATCGAGATGGCGCGCATCTGCGACTCGCGGGTGAGTTCGGGAGCGATCGGGCGTTCTTCGAGGGTGACGACGGTCGACATCGGCACCATCTCGCCCGAGCGGGTGCGCAGGAAGATGCTTTCGAGGTCGGTCGGGTCGCGGACCGGGTTGGTCGTCGAGGTGATCTCGATGTCGTAGCTGCGATCGTCGATGAAGACCGAGCCGACCGCGCGGCCGTCGAGCACCGCCTGGAGCGACTCGCCGAGGCCGTCGATGTCGATGCCGAGGTCGGAGGCGCGGGCGCGGTCGACCTGGATGAAGAGCTGCGGCTGCGTCGTCTCGTAGGAGACGCGGACCTGGCGGAACATCGGCTCGGCCTCCATCGCCTTGACCACCGTGGCGGCGGCGGGGGCGAGGGCGTCGAAGCTGTTGCCGAGAAGGGCGAACTGGAGCCCCTGCCCCGCCCCGCGGATGCCGAGCGAGTTCGGCTGGAGGGCGAAGGTGCGCAGGCCGACGACGGCGGCGGCCTGGCCGGCGATGTCGTCGACGATCGCCTGCTGGCCGCGCTCGCGCTCGCCCCATGGCGCGAGGGTGAAGATCATGAAGCCGGAATTGTCGCCGCCCGTCCCGGCAATCGAGAAGGTGCCGACCACCTCGCCGCTGTCGCGGAGGTAGGCGGTGCGGTCCTCGATCTCGCGCATCTTGGTTGCGGTGTAGTCGAGGCTGACACCCTGGGGGGCGGAGACGCGCAGCATCACCGTGGCGCGGTCCTCGGCCGGCGTAAGCTCGCGCGGGACGGCGAGGAACATCAGATACGAGGTAACGCCGAATACGAGGGCGAGGGTGACGACGATCCACGGTCCGGCGAGGGCGGCGTGGAGCAGGCGGTGGTAGAGGCGCGCGAGCCGGCCGGGGGCGTGGGCGTCGGGGTCCTCGGCCTCGGCCTTCAGCATCCGCGAGGCCATCATCGGGCAGAGCGAGAGCGCGACGAAGGCGGAGAGGGCGACCGAGAGCGCGAGGGTCACGCCGAACTCGCGGAAGAGCGCGCCGCTCTGGCCGGGGAGGAAGGAGAGCGGCAGGAAGACGGCGCCGAGGGTGGTGGTGGTCGCGACCACGGCGAAGAACACCTGCTGGGTGCCGAGCACCGCGGCGGCGCGCGGGCCGAGGCCCTGCGCCTGGCGGCGGACGATGTTCTCGAGGACGACGATGGCGTCGTCGACGACGAGGCCGGTGGCGAGGACGAGCGCGAGCAGGGTGAGGATGTTGACCGAGTAGCCCATCACGTAGATCGCCGCGAGGGTGCCGATCAGCGCCACCGGGATGGTGAGGGCCGGGATCAGCGTCGCGCGCCAGTCGCGCAGGAACAGCCAGATCACCGCGACGACGATGACGACGGCGAGGACGAGCGAGCGCAGCACCTCCTCGATGGCGCCGTGGATGAAGGCGGCGTCGTCGCCGGTGACGAAGATGCGCACGCCGGGCGGCAGGGTCTTCTGGAGGTCGTCGACAACGGCGCGGACGTTCTGCGAGATCTCGAGGGTGTTGCTCTGGGCCTGGCGGATGATGCCGATGCCGAGGCCGCTTTCGCCGTTGGAGCGCAGGATCGAGGTGCCGGACTTCGGGCCGAGGGTGACGGTGGCGACGTCGGAGAGGCGGGTGTTTTCGTCGAGGAGCAGCGCGCCGAAAGCTTCGGGCGTGTTGACGGTGGCGGTGGTGCGCACGACGAGGGTCTGGTTGGTGGCGGTCAGCGAGCCGGCCGGGCTGTCGAAGGCGACGGTGCCGAGGGCGGCGCGGACGTCGGCGATGTTGAGGCCGCGGCTCGCGAGGGCGAGCTGGTCGACGTCGACGCGGAAGATGCGCTCGCGGCCGCCGTAGAGGCTCACGTCGGCGACGCCGGGGGCGGAGATCAGGCGGTCCTCGACGGTGTTCTCGACGAGGTCGGTCAGCGCCTCGACCGAGAGCGTCGAGGAGGTGACGCCGATGCGCATGACCGGGTCCGAGTTGGCGTCGGCCTTGACGATGCGCGGCTCGTCGGCGTCGTCGGGGAGCCGGTTCAGCACGCGGCCGATCGAGTCGCGCGCGTCGGAGGCGGCGACGTTGAGGTCGGTGGTGTCGGTGAACTCGACGGTGACGCGGCTGCGGCCGACGTTGGATTGCGAGGAGATCGAGGCAACGCCGGAGATCCGCCCCATGGCGCCCTCGATGACGCTGGTGACCTCGCGGTCGACGGTCTCGGGGGCGGCGCCGTCGAAGGTGGTGGTGACGGTGATGACCGGGCGGTCGACGTCGGGGAGTTCGCGCACCTCGACGCCGAAGACGGCGGCGAGGCCGGCGATGACGATGAGGCTGTTGACGACGACGGCGAGGATCGGCCGGCGCACGAAGAGCGCGGTGAAGCCCGAGGTCTTGCCGCCGCTGTCGGCGCGCGACGCCATGCTCAGCCCCGCTGCCGGGGCGGTTGCCCCTCGGGGCCGGGGGTTTCGGGGGGAGGCGCGTCGTCGTCCTCGAAGCGGAAGGGGGCGCCGGCGCGGAGGAGCTGGACACCTTGGGTGACGACGCGGGTGCCGGGGGCGAGGTCGGCGTCGACGAGGACGGCGTCGTTGTTGCGCTGGACGATGCGGACCGGCACCTTCACCGCCTTGCCCTCGGCGTCGGCGGTCCAGACGTAGGCGCCGTCGGCGCTCCACTGGACGGCGAGCGGATCGACGGCGGCGAGGGTGTCGCCGGGGAAGCGCATGGTGATCGAGAAGGCCATGCCGGCGCGCAGGGTGTCGGCGGCGTTGTCGAGGCTGGCGCGGACGCGGAGGGTGCGGGTGTCGGGGCTGACGCGGCTGTCGAGGGTGACGACGGTGCCGGTCAGGGGGGCGCCGGCGAGGGCCAGCGGGCGGGCGGAGACCGGGGCGCCGACGGCGACCTGGCCGACGAAGCGCTCGGGGATGCGGAAGTCGACGAGGATGTGGGCGCGGTCGTCGAGGGTGGCGACTTCGGTGGCGGTGGTGACCTGATCGCCGACGTCGACGCCGAGGATGCCGACCCAGCCGTCGAAGGGCGCGCGGAGGGCGCGGTGTTCGAGGGCGAGTTCGGCGTCGCGGACGGCGAGGACGGCCTGCTCGGAGGCGAGGGCGCTCTGGAGGAGGGCGACCTCGTTGATCGCGCCGGTCTTGCGGAGTTCGCGGCTGCGCGTGAGGGCGGACTCGGCGTCGGCCTGGGTGAGCCGGGCGCGGTCGAGGGCGATCTCCTCGGCCTCGGAGTCGAGGCGGACGAGGGGGGCGCCGGCCTTGACGTAGTCGCCCGAGGCGACGTCGACGGCGGCGACGCGGCCGGCGACGTAGGGGGTGATGGTGACCGAGCGCGTGGCGATGCCGTCGCCGATGGCGGTGACCTGATCGTTGATCCGGGCCTCGGTGACCGGGGCGCCGATGGCGACGGGGAGGCTGCGGGCGCCGGCCGGGGGGCCGCCGCCCGGTCCCGCGATGCGCTGGCCGCCGGGTGCGTCAGGGGTGCCGGCGCCCGGGGCCACCGACGCGGTGGCGATGCCGGCGCGCTCGAGGATGCCGGCGGCCTCGGGGAAGGAGCGTGCCCAGAAGACGGCCGCCGTGGCGATCACGGCGAGCGAGACGAGGGCCTGCGTCCATATCCTCATGCGTTTCCGCTTTCGCCGGAGGGACTTGCGGGAAGGCCCGGTCGGTACCTTGAATGGAAACGGTAAACCACCGCTCTCGTTCCGAACAGCGCCGACACGGGGCGGTCACGAAGGTTTTGCCCGCCGCGCCGGTCGTCGCAGGGGTTGAACGGGCGGGCGGGGCGGTTCCGTCGCTAAATTCGGCGGAGGGCGTCGATCCAGACCCTGGCGGTGGCGTCGGAGGGAGCGCGCCAGTCGCCGCGGGGGGAGAGGGCGCCGCCGGAGGAGACCTTGGGGCCGTTGGGGATCGCCGACCGCTTGAACTGGCTGAGTTCGAAGAAGCGGAAGAGGAAGCGTTCGAGCCACATGCGGATGGTGGCGAGGTCGTAGGCGTGCTTGGCCTCCTCGGGGAAGCCGGCGGGCCAGGCGCCGTGGGTGACGTCGTGCCAGGCGTGCCAGGCGAGGAAGGCGATCTTGGCCGGGGGCTGGCCGTAGCGGAGGGTGTGGTAGAGGAAGAAGTCGTTGAGCTCGTAGGGGCCGATCCTGGCTTCGGTCGACTGGATCGCGCCGCTGGCGTCGGCGGGGACGAGTTCCGGGGAGATCTCGGTGCCGAGGATCGCGTCGAGGACGGCGTCGGTCTCGGGATCGAACTGGCCCGAGCGGATGCACCAGCGGATCAGGTACTGGATCAGCGTCTTGGGGACGCCGGCGTTGACGGCGTAGTGGCTCATCTGGTCGCCGACGCCGTAGGTGCACCAGCCGAGCGCCAGCTCGGAGAGGTCGCCGGTGCCGATGACGAAGCCGCGGTTGTGGTTGGCGAGACGGAAGAGGTAGTCGGTGCGGAGGCCCGCCTGGACGTTCTCGAAGGTCACGTCGTAGGCGGGCTCGCCGTCGGCGAAGGGATGGCCGATGTCGGCGAGCATCTGGCGGGCGGTCGGGCGGATGTCGATCTCGGCGGCGGTGACGCCGAGGGCGCGCATCAGCGCCCAGGCGTTGGCCTTGGTGTCCGCGCCGGTGGCGAAGCCCGGCATGGTGTAGGCGAGGATCGTCGTCCGCGGCAGGCCGAGGCGGTCGCAGACCTTGGCGGCGACGATCAGGGCGTGGGTCGAAGTCGAGGCCGCCGGAGACGCCGATGACCATGTGGGCGCTCTTGGTCGAACTCGAAGCGGCGTCGCAGGCCCTCGACCTGGATGTTGAACGCCTCGTAGCAGTCCTGGTCGAGGTGGCTCAGGCGGTTCGGGACGTAGGGGAAGCGGCGGATCGGGCGGATCAGGCCGAGGTCGGCGAAGCTCGGGCGATGCGCGAAGCGGATGCGGCGGGTGGGTGCGGCGGCTTCGGCGCCGTCGTTGAAGGTGCCGGTGCGCATGCGCTCGGAGAGGATGCGGCCGGTGTCGACGTCGGCGATGCAGAGGCCGGGCTGCGTCGGGAAACGCTCGGACTCGGCGAGGAGGTCGCCGAGCTCGTAGACGACGCCCTGCCCGTCCCAGGCGAGGTCGGTGGTGCTCTCGCCGGGACCGGCGGCGGAGTAGACGTAGGCGGCGACGGCGCGGGCCGATTGCGAGCGGCAGAGCAGGTGACGCTCGTCGGACTTGCCGATGGTGATGTTCGAGGCGGAGAGGTTGGCGAGGATGGTGGCGCCGCCGAGCGCGGCGCGGGTCGAGGGCGGGACCGGCGCCCAGAAGTCCTCGCAGATCTCCATGTGGAAGGCGAAGCCGGGCAGGTCCTCGGCCTCGAAGACGAGGTCGGGGCCGAAGGGCACCTCGGCGCCGGCGAGGCGGATGGTGCCGGTGGCGCCGCGGCCGTGGGCGAACCAGCGCTTCTCGTAGTACTCGCGGTAGTTGGGGAGGAAGCTCTTCGGCGTCACGCCGAGCAGCTGGCCGCGGGAAATCGCGAGCGCGGCATTGTAGAGCCGGCCGTCGCGGCGGACCGGGGCGCCGACGAGGAGCACCGGCGCGAGGGTGGCGCTTTCGGCGACGAGGGCGGCGACGGCCTCCTCGACGGCGTCGAGGAGTGCCGTCTGCAGGTGGAGGTCGTCGAGGGCGTAGGAGGAGACCGAAAGCTCGGGGAAGACGACGAGGTCGACGCCGGCTTCGTCGGCGCGGCGGGCCTCGGCGAGGATGGCGTCGCGGTTGAAGGTGACGTCGGCGGTGAGGACGCGCGGCGTTGCCGCCGCGACCCGGACGAAACCGTGGCGGTGAAGGGCGAAGAAATCGCCGGTTTCGCTCACGCCGCGCGCTCGGTGATCGCTGCCGGGGTCATCGCCGTCGTCCTTCCGTCAGTGGGGTGCGCGGCTGGCACCCCTTCGCTCGACCAATAGTGCGCGCGGTGGGGGAACGTCGAGCCTTCGTCGGCTTCGGGGCAAAACTTCGGAAGGGCCAGTCAGTCATCGCCGCTGGGAGCGAGGAGGCCGGCGACGACGGCGAGGAGCTGGGCAGGGGCGAAGGGTTTGGCGAGGACGGGGACGCCGCGGTGGCGCTCGGGGAGGGCCTCGCGGCCGTAGCCGGTGGCGAAGGCAAAGGGGACGCCGCGGGCGACGAGCGCGTCGGCGACCGTCTCGACCGAGGTGCCGGCGAGGTTGGCGTCGAGGAGGGCGGCGTCGGGGGGCTCTGCCTCGATCAGCGCCCGCGCCCGCTCGACCGTCGGGGCCGGGCCGACGACGATGCAACCGGCGGCGAGGAGCTGGGACTCGACGTCCATGGCGACGAGGGGCTCGTCCTCGACGAGGAGGATGCGGCGGCCGTGGACCTCGCCGGCGGCGCCGGAGCGCGGCGCGGGGCCGCTGTCGGCGACGATGCGGTCGATACCGCGCGACGCCGCGTCGTCGGGGAGCGGCAGATCGAGGAGACAGACGAGGCCGTCGGGGCCGTAGGTGAGGCGCGCGCTGCCGCCGGCGGTGTCGAGCGAGCGGTTGATGAGGGTGGTGCCGAAGCCCTGCCCGCCCGGCGCGCGGATGCCTTGGACGCCGGTCTCGGTCCAGGTGAGCGCGAGGCGCCGGGTGCCATCGACGACGAGGGCCCATTCTATGGCGAGGCGACCGCCCTCGACCGAGAGGGCGCCGTACTTGTGGGCGTTGGTGGCGAGTTCGTGGAGGACGAGGGCGAGCTGGACGGAGGCGCCTGGGTCGAGGAGGACATGGGGGCCGGCCACGCGGACCCGGGTCTCGCCGGAG
Organism: uncultured Alphaproteobacteria bacterium; assembly: GCA_963798235.1. Taxonomy (GTDB): domain Bacteria; phylum Pseudomonadota; class Alphaproteobacteria; order Rhodobacterales; family Rhodobacteraceae; genus Amaricoccus. Next base: position 38,249 of record CAWCSN010000013.1, read on the forward strand.
CCGAGCAGCACCTGCTCGCGGACGAGGCCGAGGACGTCGGCGCCGCGGAGCTTACCCTTGACCAGCAGGTCGTGGGCGCGGGCGAGCGCCTGGACGCGGCCGTTGAAGCTCGCGACGAAGGTCGCCGGGTCGGGCGAGCGGCGGAGCGACTGGCTGGCGATCGCCTGGATGGTGGCGAGGGTGTTCTTGACCCGATGATTGAGCTCGTCGAAAAGCAGGCGCTGGACCTCGTCGGCGCGCTTGCGCTCGGTGATGTCGCGGGCGACCTTGGAGGCGCCGACGATGCGGCCGGTGCCGTCGCGGAGCGGGCTGACGGTCAGCGAGATGTCGATGCGCCGGCCTTCCCGGGTCACGCGGACGGTCTCGAAGTGCTCGATGCGCTCGCCCTTTGCGAGGCGGGCGAGGATGCCGACCTCCTCGTCGAGCAGGTCGTCGGGAATGAGGAGGGTGATCGGGCGGCCGATCATTTCTTCGGCGGTGTAGCCGAAAATTCGTGTGGCGCCGCTGTTCCAGCTGGTGACGACCCCGTCGAGCGTCTTGCTGATGATCGCGTCGTGCGAGGAGGAGACGATCGCGGCGAGGCGCTCGCGGTCGACCTCGGCGCTGGATCGCCCGGAGATGTCGACGAGGAGGCCGAGGGCGCCGGTGATCGTGCCATCAGCGGCGCGGAGGGCCTGCGGGTAGACCATGTGGGAGATGCTGCTGCCGTCGGGGCCGATCCACGCGACCTCGGTCGGCTCGGTCGGGGGCGTGCCGCGCAGGCAGGCGGCGATCGGGCCGTCCTCGAGGTTCGAGGGCGCTGCCGTCGGGCCAGCGCCAGGTGCCGCAGAAGTCGGTGTCGCCGACCCGGGGCGCCCTGCCCCACAGGCGCTCGGCGGCGGCGTTCCAGAAGGTCAGGCCGCCGTCGGTGTCGACGGCGAAGACGACGCCGGGGATGGCGTGCATGAGCCCGGCTTCGGTCATGCCCTCGTCGATCATGCCCGCTTCGGGGCCGCGCGCGTTCCACGTCGATCGTCATACCACCGCTCACCTGAAGCGCCCCGTCAATCCGACGGCGCAGCCGAAGGAAACGCAGTGCCGCGGCGGAAGGTTCCCTGCCTCACGCCCCGCCCGCGTCGTCCAGCGCACCGACCATGTATTGCACCAGCTCGGTGGTGCTGGTGTCGGCGGTGCGCTTCTCGGTGACCTTGCGGCCGCGGTGCATGACCATCAGCCGGTCGGTCACCGCGAAGACGTCGGGGAGCGTGTGGGTGATCAGGATCACCGGGACGCCCTTGTCGCGAAGGCGGCGGATCAGGTCGAGGACCTTCTGCTGCTCGGGCACGCCGAGGTTGTTGGTCGGCTCGTCCATGATCATCAGCTTCGCCTCCCAGTAGACGGCGCGGGCGATGGCGACCGCCTGGCGCTGGCCGCCGGAGAGGCTCTCGATCGGCTGGGTCAGGGAGGGGAAGTGGATTTCGAGGGCGTCGAGGGCCGCCTCGGCGGCGTGGAGCATCCGGGCCTCGTCGAGGGTCTTCACGAGGCCGCCGAGGTGGCGGTTCTTGAGTTCGCGGCCGAGGAAGATGTTGGCCGGGACGTCGAGGTTGTTGGCGAGGGCGAGGTCCTGGTAGATCGTCTCGATGCCCTCGTCGCGGGCCTCGATCGGAGTGGCGAAGGTGCTCGGCCGGCCGTCGACGCGGATCTCGCCGGCGTCGGGGGTATGGACGCCCGAGATGCACTTGATCAGCGTCGACTTGCCGGCGCCGTTGTCGCCGAGCAGGGCGACGACTTCGCCGGGGTGGATGTCGAAGCTGACGTCGCTGACCGCGGTCAGGCCGCCGAAGTGCTTGGTGATGTTGCGGACGGAGAGGACGGGCTCGGTCATGACCGCCTCCGCGACCGGCCGCTGGCGCGTCCGACGATCATGTCGCGCGACTGGTCGATGAGCACGGCGATGATGACGACGGCGCCGACGACGATGAATTGCCAGAACGCCTGCACGTTCAGCATGACGAGGCCGGTGGTGAGGACGGCGATGATCAGCGAGCCGATCACCGTGCCCATGACGCTGCCGGCGCCGCCGAAGAGGCTGACGCCGCCGATGATCACCGCCGCGATCGAGGAGAGCAGCAAGGGGTCGCCGATCACCGCCGAGCCGGCGGTGAAGCGCAGGGTCGAGAGGAAGCCCGCGATCGCCGCGGTCGAGGCCGAGAGCATGTAGAGCTTGATGACGTGGCGGTCGACGGGGATGCCGGTGCGCACCGCCGCCTCCCGGTTGCCGCCGATGGCGTAGGTGTGGCGACCGAACTGGGTCTTGCGCAGCACGAAGACGGCGATGGCGACGACGACGGCGGTGATGATGACCGGGTAAGGCAGGATGCGGTCCATGCGGCGGAGGAGCTCGCCCGAGACCTCGGGTGCCACGAAGAAGTGGAAGCCGCCGCCTTCGCCGCGGATGGAGTAGAGCAGCGCCTCGTTGCCGTAGGCGCGCACGCCCTGCGGCAGGCCGATCACCGTGGTGTTCTCGCTCATCAGGAGCGCGACGCCGCGGACGATGAACGAGGTGCCGAGGGTGACGATGAAGGCGGGCACCCGAAGCTTCGCAATGATGACGCCGTTGAAGAAGCCGACCGCGCAGCCCCCCGCCACCGCGGCGAGGAAGCCGATGACGACCGAGGCGAAGAGCGGAACGCCGGCGTTGAAGGCCGTGCGGATGGCGAGCGCGGAGAGCACCGAGGCGAGGCTCATCACCCAGCCGACCGAGAGGTCGATGCCGGCGCCGATGATGACGAAGGTCTGGCCGAGGCCGAGGAGCACGATCGGGGTGATCGCGACGAGGATGTTCTGGGAATTGCGGACGCTGACGAAACTCGCGCCGCCACCGGAGGCGAGCGGCACGGCGATGACGAAGAAGACGATCATCGCGGCGAGGAAGACCCACGCCCACAGGCGGCTCAGCGTCAGGAGCAGCTGTTCCGGGCCGGGGCGCGGGATGCCGGCGGCCTTGGTGTCGGGGAGGGTCAAGGGGCGGTCCTGTCTGGCTCGGACGCGGGCGGCGGCTCCGGCGGCCGCGGGGGGCCGCCGGAGGAGCGAAGGCGGACGGGTCTACTGGCCGGGGACCTGGTAGATGAACTTCGCGATCTCGGGGTCGGCGATGTTGTCCTTGTCGATGATCGCGAAGCCGGTCTCGACGCGCCTCGGCAGGCTGGTGACGCCCGCGTGGTCGGCGGCGGCGAACTGGACGGCCATGTAGCCCATGTCGAAGGGCTTCTGGGCCAGCACCATCGTCACGACGCCGTTGTTGAGCGACTCGATCGCGTCCTTGGTCGCGTCGTAGGCGACGACCTGGATGTGGCCGCCGAGGCCGGCGTTGACCACCGCCTGGCCGGCACCCTGAGCCGAGAAGACGTTGGTGCCGAAGACGCCGGCGAGATCCTGCTGGCGCTCGATCACCGCCTGCGTCTGCTGGCTGGCCTTGTTGGCATCGTCGAGGTTGTAGTCGGGGCCGATGACGGTGATGTCGGGGAAGTCGGCCTTGATCTCCTCGGCGAATCCCCGCTCGCGGCCTTCGACGGACGAGACGTTGGGGTTGGTCGAGTTGATGTAGACGCTGCCCTTGCCGCCGATCGCCTTGGCGAGGCCGCGGGCCGAGATGCGGCCGCCCTCCACGTTGTCGGAGCCGATGTAGCTGAGCGGGAAGGTCACCGGGCCGCCGGCATAGTCGCCGTCGCCGAGGAAGGTGTCGACGGTGATGATCCTGATTCCGGCGTCGACGGCGGCCTGGAGCGGGCCGACCATCTGGTCCTTGTCGACCGGCGCGGTGACGATGTAGTCGAGGTCGCCGCGGGCGATCAGCGCGTCGAGGATCGGGGTCTGCGCCTCGACGCCCCAGGTCGGCGGGATCTGCGTCACCACCTCGATGCCGAGGTCGGCGGCGGCCTTGTTCACCCCGAGCTCCATCACCTGGTAGAACGGGTCGACGACCCCCGGCAGGAAACCGATCTTGATCTTGTCGTCCTGCGCCGAGGCACCGGTACCCACGACGATCGCCGCCACCGAGGCGAGCGCGAGCAGCATCCGCTTTGCGGTCATTCCATCTTCCTCCCTGTGTGTCGTTGACGCCCGACGGGCATCGTCCCAGTCTTATGCCGGGCGTGTCCGGCGACCATATCGGCGCATTGCGCGCTCGGCAACGGTTTCGGAGGGGCGAGTGCGGGAGTGGACTCGCGGTCATGTTCGGCGAGGATTCTTGGCTTTCTCCCCGCCCGGGCGGGGGGAAGCGCCGACCTCGGGGAGGCGCGCGCGAAGAGCGCGCCCCCCACTCGGCCGACGCTGGTCGGTCGGCCGCCTTTGCGGCCTCCCTTCGAAGGAAGCCGGCATTCGCCGGCTGAGTTGTTTTTTCTCCCCGCCTGTTGGCGGGGCCCCTCGTCCTGCCCGATAGGCTTCCTGCCAGTATGAAATCCGAAGAAGGGCGGGGCAGCCGGGCACCTCTTTTCTTTGGCGGCACCCCGGCGGAAAAGCGTGTCGCCGAAGAAGAAGAGACGGTGCGGACTGGGGCAGCGATGAAGCGCGCCGCGGGCGGAACGGTGAAGGGTGCGGGCGGCTCGACGCGGCGCTTGGGAACTCCATTGACGGGCTGCATTGACGGGCCGCGGCGCCGGTCGCTAAGGGTGGGCACCCTTCCCTCGCCCCGGTCCCCGCCATGTCCCTCGCCGACGCCCTGACCATCGCCGACCTCAAGGAGATGGCCCGCCGGCGCGTGCCGAAGATGTTCTTCGAGTATGCCGACTCCGGTTCCTACACCGAGGGCACCTACCGGGCCAACGAAGCGGACTTCGCGAAGGTCGGGCTCCGCCAGCGCGTGCTCGTCGACATGTCCGACCGCTCGCTGGCCTCCGAGATGATCGGCCTGCCGGTGGCGATGCCCGTCGCCCTCGCCCCGACGGGGCTGACCGGCATGCAGCATGCCGACGGCGAGATCCTCGCGGCGCAGGCGGCCGAAGCCTTCGGGGTGCCTTTCACGCTGTCGACCATGTCGATCTGCTCGATCGAGGACGTGGCGGCGGGGACGACGCGGCCGTTCTGGTTTCAGCTCTATGTCATGCGCGACCGCGGCTTCTGCGAGAGCCTTATCGGGCGGGCCAGGGCGGCCGGCTGCTCGGCGCTGGTGCTGACCCTTGATCTCCAGCTCGTCGGCCAGCGCCACAACGACTTGCGCAACGGTCTGTCGGCGCCACCGAAGTGGACGGCGAAGCACGCCTTCCAGATCGCCGCCCGGCCGCTCTGGGCGATGGAGATGCTCGGCACCAGGCGGCGGGGTTTCGGCAACATCGTCGGGCACGTCAAGGACGTGAGCGACCTCTCCTCCCTCGCGGCCTGGACGAACGAGCAGTTCGATCCGCGGCTGTCGTGGGACGACGTCGAATGGATCCGGGAACGCTGGGGCGGAAAGCTGATCCTGAAGGGCATCCTCGATCCTGAAGACGCCGAAATGGCAGCGAAAACCGGCGCCGATGCCATCGTCGTCTCCAACCATGGCGGGCGGCAGCTCGACGGGGCGCGCTCGACGATCCAGGCGCTGCCCGGAATCGTCGATGCGGTCGGCGACCGGATCGAGGTGCATCTCGACGGCGGCATCCGCTCCGGGCAGGACGTGCTCCGCGCGCTCGCCCTCGGGGCCAAGGGGACCTATGTCGGCCGCGCCTTCCTCTACGGCCTCGGTGCTGGCGGGAAGGCGGGTGTGACGCGGGCGCTGGAGATCATCGCCAGGGAGATGGACATCACCATGGCGCTCTGCGGCCGGCGGGATGTCCGCACCATAGACGCGGACATCCTCGACCGGGCACCGATGCCGGCGGGCTAGGCCGACGCGGCGTAGTAGGCGCTCTCGAAGGCGTAGAAGGCCTCGATCGTCCTGGTGTCGACGAAGGGCAGGAGCTGGCTCATGAACACGCCGCCGACCTTGTTCTGCGGGTCGATCCAGAAGAACGTGTTGTAGAGGCCGGCCCAGGCGAGGCTGCCCGCCGGACGACCCGTCGGCGCGCGCTCGTCGTTGATCATGAAGGTCATGCCCCAGCTCTTCGGGACGCCGGGGAAGAACTCTGCGTCGAGCGAACGGGCCGGATTGGTCGTCGGGAGCATGCGCACGCGCACGTCGCCCATCTGGTTCTTCGACATCTCCGCCACCGTTTCGGGCTTGAGGATCTGGTTCCCGTTGCCCTTGCCGTCGTTGAGGATCATCCGGATGAAGCGCTGGTAGTCGGGTGCGGTGCCGTTGAGGCCGCCGCCGCCGAACTCGCGGCCGGTGTTGATCGCCGGCTGCGGGTCGAGGAAGCCGATCTTGCCGTCCGCCTCGCGCGTGTGGATCGTCGACTGTCGGGCAAGCATGTCGTCGGTCATGCCGTAGCTCGTGCTGGTCATGCCGAGCGGGGCGAAGACGTTGTCGGCCATGTAGGTGCCGAGGGACTTGCCGCTGACTTCCTGCACCAGTCGCCCGATCCAGTCGATGGAGATGCCGTAGTCCCATTTCGTGCCGGGATCGAACATCAGCGGCTGGACGGTCCAGGTCTCGGGCTTGTCATAGTCGAGGGCCGGGAAGGCGCCGCCCTCCTGCGTGGCCTGCGCGACCTTGAGGAGATCGGCGTCCCACTGGGTGTAGGCCATGCCGGAGCTGTGCGTCATCAGGTGGCGCAGGGTCACCGGGGTCGCCGGCGCGCGGAGCCTGGGCTTGTCGCCGTCCCAGCCGTCGAGGACCTGGAGTTTGCCGGCGTCGGGGATCCAGGTCGAAATCGGCGAGTCGAGGTCGAGCTTGCCCTGCTCCACCAGTTGCATCGCGCAGGTGCCGGTGATCGCCTTGGTCATCGATGCCATGTTGCAGACCGTGTCTTCGGTCATCGCAACGCCACTGCCGAGCTTCCGCTCGCCGAAGGCGGCCGAATAGATCGTGTCGGTGGCGTCGGTGATCGCGCCGACCACCCCGGCGACGTCGCCGCGGTCGACGGCGCCGCGGAGCGCCCCGTCGAGGGGGCCGTTCATCCCGGACGCCTGCGAGAAGGCGCGGGGGGCGAAGGAGAGTGCCAGAGCAGCGGTCGTCGTCCCGAGAATCTGTCTGCGGTTGAAGTTCATGATGCGTCCTCCATGCGCGATGCCTTGGGCCGTGCGGGGGGCGCGCGGTTGGCATTGCTGTTCGGGATCGCCGTGGGACTGGATACTTCCGAAACGGGGGGAAAGAAGCGGCGGTCCGGGGACACTCATAGCGGAAATCACGCCGGCGTTCTATCGCGACGCGAGCAGTTCATCCTTTAGTTGCAGGCTTTGGCGCAATGGAGAAGTGGTCAAAGGCCCCAGGTCAGGGCGAGCGGATTGACCTCGTGGGCGAGTTCGAGGAGTTGGGCGCGGGTGTCCGGGTGGAGGGGACGGGTGGGGTGGCGGACGGCCTCGGAGGCGATGACGCCGCCCTCCTTCATCACGATCTTGCACGAGCGCCAGCCGCACTGGCGGTTCTCGAAGTTGATGATCGGGAGCAGGCGCTCGTAGGTCGTCTTGGCCGAGGCGCGGTCCCCGGCGAGATAGGCGCGGACCGCCGGGCCGATGAGGTCGGGGAGCGTCGCCGAGGTCATCGAGCCGGTGGCGCCGGCGTCGAAGTCGGCCATGAGGGTGATCGCTTCCTCGCCGTCGAAGGGGCCCTCGATGGCGTCGCCGCCGGCGGCGATCAGGGCGCGGAGTTTCGCGGCGGCCAGCGGGGTCTCGATCTTGAAGAGCTTCACCTCTTCGATCTCGCGGGCCATGCGGACGAGGAAGGGCACCGAGAGGGTGGTGCCGGCCATCGGGGCGTCCTGCACCATGATCGGGATGCCGCCGGCCTTTCCGGCGGCCGCGAAGTGCTCGAAGATGCCCTCCTCGTCGGCGCGGAGGATGGCGCCGTGGTAGGGCGGCATCATCATCAGCATCGCGGCACCCATCGCCGCGGCCTCGCGGGCGCGGGCCTCGACGATGGCGGTGGCGAAGTGGGAGACGGTGACGATGATCGGGACGCGTCCGGCGCAGTGCTCGAGGCTGGTCCGGGTCAGGACGGCGCGTTCCTCGTCGGAGAGGAGGAACTGCTCGGAGAAGTTGGCGAGGATGCAGATGCCGTCGACCTTCTGGTCGACCATGCAGTCGATGACCCGCTTCATCCCCTCGACGTCGATGGCGCCGTCGTCGGTGAAGGGGGTCGGGGCGACCGGCCAGATGCCGGTATAGGGGCGGGTCGTCATGGCTGCCTCGCGAATTTTCTTTGTACGGTCAGGGGGTAGGCGTCAGTCGTGGAACGGCTCGACGAAGAGCCGCTGGCCGAGGAGGAAGGCGTCGGCGCAGATGCGCAGCGGGGCGGCGTCGACGTCGCTCTCGCGCGCGGCGAGGAGCCGGGCGAAGCGGCGGTAGATCTCGGGGTACTCCGCTTCGGGGGCGCGCTCGACCTCCGTGCCGTCGATGGTCAGGGCGGCGCCGCCGAGGCTGAGGGCCAGCGTGCCGGCGTCGGTCTCGACGGTGATGTCCCAGGTCTGCGGGCCTTCCTGGCGCCAGTCGAAATCGGCGGCGACCGGGTAGCCGGCGGCGCCGGTCATGGTCAGGGCCGCCGCGATCGGCGTGGCGCAGTTCTCGGGGAAGGTCAGGGTCGCCGCGTCGACGACGAAGGCGCCGGGGAGGATCTCGGTCAGGATCGACAGGGCGTTGATGCCGGGGTCGAAGACCCCGAAGCCGGAGGGCTGCCAGATCCACGCCTGCCCGGGGTGCCAGCGGCGGACGTCTTCCTTCCAGACGATGGAAGCGGAGCGGACCGCCTTGCCGGAGAGCCATGCCTTGGCCGCGGGCACCGCCGGGGCGAAGCGCGAATGCCAGGTGGCGAAGAGGACGCGGCCGTTGGCGCGGGCGGCGGCGGTCATGCGGTCGACCTCGCCGAGGGTGGCGGCGGGGGGCTTTTCGAGGAGGACGTCGCGGCCGGCCTCGAGGGCCTGCACCGCCATCGCGGTGCGCACCGAGGGCGGGACGCAGAGGGCGACGGCGGCTTCGGGGCCTTCGGCGAGGAAGGTGGCGACGTCCTTGAAGTTGGGAACGCCGTCGATGGTCTCGTGGCGGGAGACGCCCGCCACGAGGGTGAAGTCGGGGTCCGCGGCGATCGCCGGCAGGTGCTGGTCGCGGGCGATCTTGCCGACGCCGACGACCGCGACCGGGTATGCCATCAATGCGACTCCCGGCCGACGGCGTTGCCGCGGTGGCCGACGAGGAAGTCCATGTCCGCCCCGGTGTCCGCGCCCTTGACGTGGTCGTAGTAGAGCTGGTTCCAGCCGCCGTCGGGACGTGCGACCGGGGACTCCCACGCCGCGAGGCGGGCGGCGAGTTCGGCGTCGGAGATCTCGAGGACGAGGCTGCGGGCGGGGACGTCGAGGGAGATCATGTCGCCGTCCTTCACCACCGCGAGCGGGCCGCCGCGGGCGGCTTCGGGCGAGGTGTGGAGGACGACGGTGCCGTAGGCGGTGCCGGACATGCGCGCGTCGGAGATGCGGACCATGTCGGTGATGCCCTTGCGCAGCACTTTCGGCGGCAGGCCCATGTTGCCGACCTCCGCCATGCCGGGATAGCCGCGCGGCCCGCAGTTCTTCAGGACCATCACGCAGGTCTCGTCGATGTCGAGGGCCTCGTCGTTGATCTTCGCCTTGTAGTCGTCGATGTCCTCGAAGACGACCGCCCTGCCCCGGTGCTGCATCAGGTGCTCCGAGGCGGCGGAGGGCTTCAGCACCGCGCCGTCAGGGGCGAGGTTGCCGCGGAGGACGGCGATGCCGCCGGAGGCGGTCAGGGCCTTTTCGACGGGCCGGATGACTTCGGCGTTCCAGTTGTTGACGTCCTTGACCTCGTCCCAGATCGGGCCGCCGGACACGGTCAGCGCGTCCTTGTTGAGCTTGCCGCCTTCGCCGAGCGCCTTGATGACGACGGGGAGGCCGCCGGCGTAGAAGAACTCCTCCATCAGGAAGCGGCCGGAGGGCATCAGGTCGACGATGGTCGGGATGTCGCGGCCGAGGCGGTCCCAGTCGTCGAGCGACAGGTCGAGGCCGATGCGGCCGGCGATGGCGAGGAGGTGGATGACGGCGTTGGTCGAGCCGCCGATGGCGCCGTTGACGCGGATGGCGTTCTCGAACGCCTTCGTCGTCATGATGTCGGAGGGCTTCAGGTCGTCCTTGACCATCTGGACGATGCGCCGGCCGGTCAGCTGCGAGATGACGCGGCGGCGGCTGTCGACGGCCGGGATCGCGGCGTTGCCGGAGAGGGCCATGCCGAGCGCCTCGGCCATGCTCGCCATCGTCGAGGCGGTGCCCATGGTGTTGCAGGAGCCGGGGGAGCGGCTCATCGCCGCTTCGGCGTCGAGGAAGTCGGCCTTGGACATGGTGCCGGCTTTCACCGCCTCGGACATCTGCCAGAGGGCGGTGCCGGAGCCGACGCGCTCGCCGCGGAACCAGCCGTTGAGCATCGGGCCGCCGGAGACGAGGATCGCCGGAATGTCGACGCTGGCGGCGCCCATCAGCAGCGCGGGCGTGGTCTTGTCGCAGCCGGCGAGGAGAACGACGCCGTCGATCGGGTTGGCGCGCAGCGCCTCCTCGACGTCCATGGCGCAGAGGTTGCGGTAGAGCATCGCCGTCGGGCGGAGCGAGCTCTCGCCGGGGGAGAAGACCGGGAACTCGACGGGCAGGCCGCCGGCCTCGTAGATGCCGTGGCGGACGCGCTCGGCGAGGTCGCGGAGATGGGCGTTGCAGGGCGTCAGCTGCGACCAGGTGTTGCAGATGCCGACGACCGGGCGGCCGTCGAAGACGTCGGCCGGGAAGCCCTGATTCTTCATCCACGACCGGTGGTAGATGTTGTCCTTGGAGGTGCCCTCGTAGGTCTCCTGCGAGCGCAGGCGGCGGGGCCAGGGGGCGGGCTGGAAGGCGGTCATCGCCGCTGGCTCCCCTGCGAGCGGGCGCCATCGCACGCGGCGTCCGCGCCTCCCTTTACGGTAGCGCGCATCGTCTTCCTCCCGGGCATCGTTCGTTGTCCGCCGGTCGATCCCGGCGCGCCGACCCTAGCGAGGCAGAGGCATATCGCACAAATAGATTCTATGGTCAGCGGTATGTGGCAGGCGGTATGAGTGATGCAGCGGTATGAGTGATGCAGTAGACCGGAAGCTGATCCGCCCCATGCACGACGCCCTCGCCCAACGCCTGACCCTGAAGCAGCTTCGCCTGATCGCGGCGACCGCCGAGCATCGCCAGCTGTCGCTGGCGGCGCAGTCGGTGTCGCTGACCCAGCCGGCGGCCTCGCGGGCGCTGGCGGAGATCGAGCGGATGTGCGGCGGGGCGATCTTCGAGCGCCATGCGCGGGGGATGACGCTGACGCCGCTCGGCGAGCTGGTGGTCCGGCGGGCGCGCAACGTCATCGAGGAGATCGGCGAAGCCTCGGCCGAGATCGCGCGCTACAGCGCCGGGCGCGGCGGGATCGTGCGGATCGGCGCGGTCACGGGGGGCGCGATCGGGACGGTGGTGCCGGTGGTGCAGCAGTTGCGGCGCGAGGCGCCGGATGCGGAGGTCCACGTCGAGGTGGCGATGAGCCGGCCGCTGGTCCACGACCTTCTGGCGCTCCGGCTCGACTTCGTGCTGGCGCGGCTGCCGGCCGACGCCAACGCTGCCGACTTCGAGGCGGTGCGGGCGAGCGAGGAGCGCATCGACGTGATCGTGGCGCGCACGCATCCGCTGGCAGGGCGGGCGTCGGTGGAGCTGACGGACCTGCTCGACCACGACTGGGTGATGCAGGCGCGGGGGGCGCCCATCCGGGTCGCGATCGAGGCGGCGCTGCTCGCGGCCGGAGCGCCACCGCCGGAGCGGGTGACCAACGCCTCGTCGCTCCTGGTGACGATCGCCATGCTCGCGACCTCGCAGGCGGTGGCGCCGGTCAGCCGCGAGGTGGCGGAGCTGGTCGCCTCGGTCGGGAGCGGCTTCGTCGCGCTGCCGCTGCGCGAGCGGCTGGTGGTCGCGCCCTATGCGCTGCTGGCGTTGCGCGGGCGGCGGCTGTCGCCGGTGGCGCAACGCTGCCGTGAGATGGTGGCGGAGGCGCTGGTGCGGGCGGCCGGGTAAGGCTGGGGCCGGGGACGCCGCTGCTGCGCTGGCAGGTGTCGGCGGTTGGGGACCGAGACGGCTGTCCACGCGGGGGGTGAAACGGCTTGCTCCGGGGCGGGACGCGGCGTCAAGGTTCAAGGCACCGCGCTCGGGCGTCGCGGATGTGGGAGGAACGATCATGGCCTTTAAGGATACGTTTGGCGCGGATTGGGGACGGGTTGTCAGCGCGCCGATGCTCGCGGGGATCGCCGTGACGGCGGCCGATCCCGGCGGGTTGTTCGGGGCGCTGAAGGAGAGCTTCGCGGTGGCTGGCGCGGTGCGCTCGGCGAAGGGCGACGGCGACGCGCTGGTCTCCGAGGTGGCGGCGGCCTACGAGACCTCCGAGGGGCGCAGCATGGCGCGCGATGCGATGAAGACGCAGGCCAAGGGCAAGAAGCCGGCGGAGATCGTCGATGCGACGGTGGCCGAGCTGTCGGCGGTGACCAGGCTCGTCGCCGAGAAGGCGCCCGAGGCGGCGCCGGGCTTCCGCGCCTGGCTGTCGGCGATCGCGACGAGCGTTGCCGAGGCCGGGACCGAGGGCGGCTTCCTCGGCTTCGGCGGGGAGAAGGTCAGCGCCGCCGAGAAGGCGACGCTGGACCGGCTGGCGACGGCGCTGGCTTAGGATCGGGGTCTCCGGGGTTAAGCAGGGTGGCCGTCCGCCCCGGAGGTCAGGCCGCGAGGGCGGCGGCGATCGCCTCGGCCATCGGCGTCGTCGGGCGGCCGATCAGGCGCGCGAGGGTGCGGCTGTCGTCGAAGAGCGCCTCGTGCGTCGGCAGGCCGGCGGACACGACGGAGCGCGTGCGCGGGGTCGCCGACTGGATCGAGACCAACCTGCCGCGGATCGTCGACGGGCAGACGAAGCGGCGCTGAGGCCGCCGTCACTCCGCGGCGGCCTCGAACCCCATCGCGATCTGGATCGCCACGCCGGCGCGGGCGCAGGCCCGGGCGAAGGCGGGGGGCGGCGGGGCGTCGGTGACGACGGCATGGACGTCGGCGACCGAGCAGATGCGCACCGGGGCGGTGCGGTCGAACTTCAGGCGGTCGCAGACGAGGATCGAGCGGCGGGCGTTCTCGACGATGGCACGCGAGACCGCGACCTCGCGAAGGTCGAAGTCCATGATCGCGCCGTCCTCGTCGACCGCCGAACAGCCGACGATGGCGTAGTCGGCCCGGAAGCGGCGGATGAACTCCACCGCCTCGTCGCCGACGATGGCGCCGTCGGACTGGCGGACGACGCCGCCGGCGAGGATGATCTCCTTGCGCGGGGTGCCCGACAGGATGTTGACGACGTTGAGGTTGTTGGTGATCACCACGAGGTCGTTCTTGTCGACGAGGGCGCGGGCGACCTCCTCCGTGGTGGTGCCGATGTTGAGGATCACCGAGCAACCGTCCGGAATCATTGCCGCCGTCGCCGCGCCGATCGCCTGCTTCTCCGGCGCCGCGACCGAGCGGCGTTCGGCATAGGCGACGTTGGCGACCCGGTTCGAGACGACGGCGCCGCCGTGGACGCGGGCGAGGAGGCCGATCTGGCTGAGTTCGTTCAGGTCGCGGCGGATCGTCTGGGTGGTGACTTCGAAGGCGCTCGCCAGTAACTCGACCTCGACCCTGCCCGCCTGGCGGGCTCTGTGGAGGATCTCGGTCTGCCGTTCGCTGAGTTGCATGGGGCGCTTTTCCTGGCTGCGGTGGAACCCTGACAGCTTCATCTGCAAAGGCCAAGGCTTTCATTTGACCGCGAGTTGCGGGTTCGAACGCGCGTGCGCCCGCGACCTGTCGTCCCGCAGGTGCGAACGGGCTGGCCCTCGTCCCCGATCCACGGCAAGGTCGCGCCGTCATCCAATTGCGGCCCGCGCCGGACGCTGATTTCCGCTGCCGGGGCCGTTTCTGAACCGCACGAAAGGACGAAAGACCATGGCCCGCTTCGATGGAAGGATCGCGATCGTCACCGGCTCGGCCAGCGGCATCGGCAAGGAAATCGCGCTGCGCCTGGCCGCCGAGGGCGGGGTGCCGGTCATCGCCGACCTGAACCTCGACGCCGCCCAGGCGACCGCGGAGGAGATCAAGGCGAAGGGTGGCGACGCCTTCGCGGTGGCGATGAACGTCACCGACGAGGACGCGGTGAACAAGGGCGTCGCCGACGTGGTGGCGAAGTACGGCAAGATCGACATCCTGGTTTCGAACGCCGGTATCCAGATTGTCCACCCGCTGGTCGATTTCCCCTATGCGGACTGGAAGAAGCTGCTCGCCATCCACCTCGACGGCTCGTTCCTGACGACGAAGGCCTGTCTGAAATACATGTACGAGGCCAACTACGGCCGGGTGATCTACACCGGCTCGGTGCACTCCAAGGAAGCCTCCAAGCTCAAGGCGCCCTACGTCACCGCCAAGCACGGCCTGATCGGCCTCGCCAAGGTGCTGGCCAAGGAAGGCGCCGAGCACAACGTCACCGCCAATGTCGTCTGCCCGGGCTTCGTGCGCACGCCGCTCGTCGAGAAGCAGATCCCCGAGCAGGCGGCGGCGCTCGGCATCACCGAGGAGCAGGTCATCAAGACGGTGATGCTCAAGGAGACCGTCGACGGCGAGTTCACCACCACCGACGACGTCGCCGACGCGGTGCTGTTTTTCGCTGCCGCGACGACCAACGCCTTCACCGGGCAGTCGCTGGTCGTCAGCCACGGCTGGTTCATGCAGTAGGGCGCCCGTCATGTCCGAGGAAGAGTGGCTGGGTGGAGCCTGCCACTGTGGAGCGGTCCGATTTCGCGTCCGCCTCGCGAACGGGTTCGACACGCTCCGTAGCTGCTCATGCTCCTACTGTCGGATGCGCGGCGCCATCGCCGTCTCGGCGCGAACGGGCGATATCGAGATCGTGGAGGGTGAGGACAACCTCACCCTGTACCAATTCAACACAAGGACGGCGCAGCACTACTTCTGCAGGACTTGCGGCATCTACACCCACCACCGCCGCCGTTCGGACCCGACCATGCTCGGGATCAACGTTGCGTGCCTTGAGGGGGTGAGCCCGTTCGACTTCCCGGAAGTGCCCGTGCTGGACGGCGTCGCGCACCCGTCCGACAATGCTTCCGGGACGCGCCTGCTCGGCGTACTCCGCTTCTTCGCGACGACATAGGCAGGAGGGCGAACGGTCGCCTTCGCTAGCCGTCGAGCCGGGCCATGAAGCGCCCGAGCTCGGCGGGGTCCATCCGTACGACGTGGCGCTCTTCGGGATAGGCGCCGCTGCCGACGTCGGCGACGAACTCGCCGAAGGCGGCGATGCGCTCGGCCTGAAGGCGTTCATACTCGGCGGCGAAGTTGCGGTAGACCTTCGAGTGGCGCGGCATGTGGCCGCCGTGGGAGCCGAGCACGTCCTCGGCGAAGAGGTATTGCGCGTCGCAGCCCGTTCCCGCCCCCATCGACAGCAGAATCAGCGAGGTGCGCTCCGAGATCGCTGCGGCGACCTCGACCGGCACCACCTCGATCTCCGCTCCGAAGGCTCCGGCGGCCTCGAGGGCGCGGACGGCCTCCATGATCGCCATCGCCGAGTCGGCGGTCTTGCCGACGGCGACGAAGCCGCCGGTCCAGGTGCGGCGCGAGGGGATCAGGCCGACGTGGCCGATTACCGGCACGGCCTCGTCGGCCATCCGCTTGATCGTGGCCGTGCTGGCGCTGCAGTAGACCGCGTCGGCGCTGGCCTTGAGCATCGCGAAGGACCAGCGGATGAAGTCGTCGGCGGTGCCGATCTCGTAGAAGTTCTCCCCCGGCATGGTGAAGAGGCTCGGAGCGGCGTCGCGGTAGCGCGGGTCGAGGAGGAGCGTCGGCGGGACCGAGACGATGTCGACCCCTGCCCGCTCGGCGGCCTCGGCCTCGTCGAGCGTCATCACGCGGAGCATGGTAAGCTGGCGCTTGCCCTTCATCGCCCGCAGGTCGGCGACGGTCGGTCTCTTGCGGGCCATGCGGTTCACACCTGGATCATGACCTTCCCGTCCTCGACGCGGACGGGATAGGTCTGGAGGTTGACGCAGACCGGGGCGCCGCGGGCGGCGCCGGTCTTGTAGTTGAAGCGGCCGTTGTGCTTCGGGCACTCGATGATCTCGTCCATCACCAGCCCGTCGGCGAGGTGGACGTGCTCGTGGGTGCAGAGGCCGTCGGTGGCGAAGTATTCGTCGTCGGGCGAGCGGTAGATCGCGAAGGTGCGGTCGCCGTGGTCGAAGCGGATCACGTCCTCCTCGTCGACGTCGTCCACTGCGCAGGCTTCGATCCAGTCGGGCATGGTCTTCCTTATGGCTGTCAACGCGCGCCCCCTTTCGGAGGGCTATTCGGCCGCCTGGCTCGGCAGGTCGTGAAACTCGGCGCGGTAGGGCCGCGCGGTCGGCGGCAGCTCGCGGAGGAGGTAGTAGTCCTCGTAGCGGAGCTGGCGAAGGACCGCGGGCCAGACTTCCCGGTAGGCGTGCCACATCGACGGGTTGGGCTCGGGCAGGTCGTGCTTGATGAGGTCGTGCAGGCGCGGGAGGGCGTGGTAGGGGACCATCGGGAACATGTGATGTTCGACGTGGTAGTTCATGTTCCAGTAGATGAAGCGCGACACCGGGTTCATGTAGACGGTGCGGGTGTTCAGCCGGTGGTCGGTGACGTTGTCGGCGAGGCCGATGTGCTGGAGCAGGCCGGTCAGGACCATGTGCCACGTCCCGTAGAGCCGCGGCGTGCCGACCAGCATGATCGGCAGCCACGAGCGGGTGGCGAGGGCCAGCGCGATCGTGGCTGCGTAGATCGCCATATGCCAGCGCGCCGCGGCCACGGCCTTCGGCCATTCGGTCTCGGGGATGTAGCTCTTCTCGTCGGGCGAGAGGGTGCCGAGGGCGTTGCGGACCAGGATCGGCAGCAGGTAGCGGAAGTCGAGGATGCCGGTGAAGGCGAGGCCGGCCTTGAGCAGGTCGGGCGGGCGCATCACGGCGATCTCGGCATCGCGGCCGACGATGATGGTGTCGGTGTGGTGGCGGGCGTGGCTCCAGCGCCAGGTCACCGGGTTGCGCATCTGCATGAACGAGGCGATCTCGTAGACGACGTCGTTCATCCAGCGGGTGCGGAAGGCGGTGCCGTGGCCGCACTCGTGCCAGCGCGAGTCCGAGGCCGAGGCGTAGAGGACGCCGTAGACCGCGAAGAACGGCACGCACCACCACGTCCCCCAGGTCCAGATCGCCCCGGCGGCGGAGAGGACGATGACGCCGAGCCAGATCGCCGTGTCGCGGATCGCGGGCTGGTCGGAGCGCTGCATCAGCTCCTTCATGGTCTTGCGCGGCACGTCGGTGTGGTACCACTCGGCGGAGGCGAGGCCGGTCTCGATCGCCTCGCGGGTGCTCTCGCCGACGAGGCTGTAGTCGCGCTTCGGGCGTTCCATCGTCATCTTGCGCTCCTTTCTCCCGGCAGGGCGGGAAACCGGCCCGAGGGCTCGGGGTAGTCCTCGTCCGGCTGGACGGCCGCGGCGGCGATCCGCGTCTCGGCGGCGGCGATGGCCGGGGCGCCGTCGAGGATGCGGAAGGTCGCAGCGTAGTCGCGGCCCTCGCCGTGCTCGAGCCAGATCATCTCGCCCCGCTCGCGGGCAGCCTTGTCCCCGAGGACATGGTGGGTCGAGGGCTCGATTCCCATGGCGTAGTGGCCGGACTGGAAGTCCTGCCACTGGTAGAAGCACGGCAGCTCGGCCTTGCGCGACACCACCTCGAAGCCGAGGGCGAGGCGGTCGTTGACGACGGCGGCGGAGGTCAGGCCATCGGCGTCGGGGGCGAGGTCGTGCTCCCAGACCTGCTCGCGGAAGCCGTTGCGCGGCGCCGGGAGGGTGCGGTAGCCGACGCCCTGATCGCGGTAGGTGTCGGCGTGGGAGGCCCAGAGAACGTCGCGGACCGGGGCGACGAAGCGGGCCCCTTCGTCGACGAGCGGGAAGCCGACGTTGACGTGGTAGAAGAACATGTGCGGCGTGCGGGCGAAGCCGTGGTTCACCACCCGGTCGCGGATGCGGATCTCGTTGCCGCCGACGTCGGCCTCGATGCGGCGGAGGAGGTGGAGATCCTCGCCGAACATCGTCGACTGCTGGACGATGCCTTCGGCCCAGAGGGTGCAGGCGTCGCCGTCCCACTGCTCGCCGTAGCCGGTGAGGCGGGCGGGGATGGTGCCGATCCGGCCGTGGAGGGAATGGCGGACGGTGGCCTTGCGCGGGTAGTTGTAGCTGTCCGCGGGCACCTCCTCGGTGCCGAGGATGTGGTCGAGGCCGCAGGTAGCGAGGAGACCGGAGAAGGAGCGCAGGAAGCCGAGGCCGCCCTCGCCCTCGTATTCGTGGAGGCCGGGGTGGCGGAAGCCGGTGGGTGAATGCCAGCCGATCGCCTGGCCCTTGAAGTCGCAGTCGGCGATGTCGAGGGCACGGTCGACGAGCAGGGTGAAGCGCAGGCCGGTGCCGGTGCGGAATTCGAGCATCCGCACGCCGCGCTCGACGCCGTCGCCGAGGGTGGTCAGCCGCACCCCGGCGAAGGCGGCGAGGGCGCCGCCGCGCTCGGCGAGGGCGCGGCGCGTGAGGGTCTGGCCGTAGAGCTCAACCATGAACGACCTCCGCACGATTGGTTTGGCGGGCCGATTCACCGGCGGGCGGCAGCGCGAAGGCCCGGGCAAGGATCGTGGCCTCGGTCATCTCGGCGCGCGCCAGGTCGGCGACCACCCGCCCGCCGGCGAAGACGACGCAGCGGTCGGCGATGGCGAGGATTTCCGGCAGCTCCGACGAGGCGACGACGACCGAGGTTCCACCGGCGGCAAGGTCGCGGATAATCTCGTAGATCTCGGCCTTGGCGCCGACGTCGACGCCATGGGTCGGCTCGTCGAGGAGCAGCACCTTCGGCTCGGCCAGCAGCGCGCGGGCGAAGAGCGCCTTCTGCTGGTTGCCGCCCGAGAGCGCGGTGATCGGCTGGCGGATGTCGGCCATGCGAATGCGCAGCGACTCTGCGAGGCGGTCGGTCGCCACGCGCTCGGCGGCGCGGTCGACGAAGCCGCCGCGGCTGAGCCCCGCCAGCCCGCTGACGCTGATGTTGCTGCGGATCGAATGGCTCGGGAGGATGCCCCGTCTCTTGCGCCCCTCGGGCAGCATGAAGAGGCCGGCGGCCACGGCACGGCCGACGTGGCCGAGCGCAAGCGGCACGCCGTCGACGCTGACCCGGCCGGCCCGCGCGGGCCGGAAACCATAGAGGGTCTCGAGAAACTCCGTCCGACCCGCACCGACGAGGCCGAACAGCCCGACGATCTCGCCCGCCCGCGCTACGAAGTCGATGCCGCCGAGGTGGTCGGCGTCGGCCAGCCCCTCGACGCGCAGTCGCACGGTGTCGGAGACGCGGCCGTGGTCGCGCCATTCGAAGGTCGCCGGCCGGCCGGTCATGTGGAGGATCATCTCGTCCTTGGTCAGCGCCGTGGCGGGCCGGTCGACGATCAGCCGGCCGTCGCGGAGCACGACGATGCGGTCGCAATGGCCGAGCGCCTCGTCGAGGCGGTGGGTGATGAAGACGATCCCGACCCCCTGCCCCGCGAGTTCGTGGATGAGCGCGAACAACCGCTCGCCCTCGGCCGGGGTAAGCGAGGAAGTCGGCTCGTCGAGGATGAGCACGCGCGGCGGGTCGGCGATGGCCTTGGCCAGTTCGACCAGCTGCTGCTCGCCACTCCTCAGCGTCCCGAGCGGCGTGCGCGGGTCGATGTGCGCGAGGCCGACGCGGGCGAGCAGCGCTGCCGCCGCGTCGTTCAGGCGGCGGAAGCTGACCATGCCGCCAGCCCCGGCCCGGTAGTCGCCGAGGAAGATGTTCTCGGCGACGCTCAGCGCCCCGGCGGTGGACAGCTCCTGGTGGACGAAGCGGATGCCGAGGTCCCTGCCCTGGCGGATCGACTCGAGGACGAGCGGCCGGCCGTCGTAGGCGAGCGTTCCCGCCGAGGGCCGGAGCGCCCCGGCGAGGATGTTCATCAGCGTCGATTTGCCCGCGCCGTTCTCGCCGACGAGACCGATGATCTCGCCGGGCATGATCCGCAGATCGATGCCGTGAAGCACCGGTACGTCGCCGAAGCTCTTGGCTATGGCGCGGGTTTCGACGATCGGCTGCATGTCCCCGGTCGTCCTCAGTTGGTCGCGGTCTCGGGCGTGATGATGTTGCCCTCGACGCGGATGACCTTCTCGGCCGGCGGGGTGCCGGTGACGAGGGTGTTGTAGAGCATCACGGTCGAATCGAAGGCCTGCTGGAACGGTGCCTGGTCGATCAGCGCCCACATCTCGCCCGACTTGATGTACTCCATGTTGTCCGGCGTATGGTCGAAGCCGACCACGCCGACCTTGCCGGTCAGCCCGAGATCCTTGACCGCTTTCGCCGCGCCGAACGGACCACCCGCCGTGACGTAGACGAGGCTGAGGTCCGGGTTTGCCGTATACATGTCCTGCACCAGCGAATAGGCGACCTCGGCCTTGTCCTGGTTCTCGAACGGCCCGACGATCTCGATGCCCGGCGCGTTGGCCTTCAGGTAGTCGAGGGCGCCGGTCATGCGGTCATTGTGCTGCGGCGCGCCGAAATAGCCGGTGATCACCCCGACCTTGCCCGTCCCGTCGAGCTTCTTGGCGATGAATTCGCCGAGTTGCGCCCCAGCCGCCTTCGCGTCCTGCCCGATGAAGGCGAGGCGGTCCGAAGGCACCGTCCCCTCGGCGATGATGTTGAACACCGGCACGCCAGCCGCCGTCGCCTCGTTGATCGCCCGCTCGGTGCCGTCGAAGATCGGAACGATGACGATGCCATCGTACTTCTGCGCCACCGCGCTCTCGATGCCCGAGATCACCGCTTCGGCGTTCAGCGTGTCCCCGAGATCGACGTAGTCGACCTGCGCGTCGTGGTCCTTGAGATAGGCGGCGGCGGCCTTGGCGCCGTCGGTCACCGGCACCCAGAAAGGATTGTTCTGGAAGGCCATGAAGGCGATCTTCAGCGGCCCCTTGGTGTTCTCCACCGCCGCGACCGTCCCGCCCTCCGGCAGGTCGGCGGCGAAGGCCGGCAGACCCGCCGCGAGCGCGCTGGCGGCTGTGATCGCGAGAAGTGTCCTGCGCGTGAAGGTCATGGCTTTCTCTCCCTGTTGCACGGTCAGTCCTCGCGCCCACGACGGATGCCGTCGAGGCCGACCGCGATGATGATGACGAGGCCCTTCGACACTACCTGCCAGTGGGCGGACAGGCCGAGGAGCACGAAGGCGTTGCCGAGCAGCGCCATCAGCAGCGCCCCGAGGACGACCCCGGGGATCGACCCGCGCCCGCCTGAGAGCGCCGTGCCGCCGAGGATCACCGCCGCGATCACGTCCAGCTCGTAGCCGCGCCCGAGGTCGGGGTTGGCGCTGGCGAGGTTGCCGGCGAGGATGATGCCGCCGAGTCCCGCGAGCAGGCCGCAGACGATGTAGACGAACATCCGCGTGCGCTCGACATCGATGCCGGCCAGCCGCGCCGCCGTCGGACTGTCGCCGATGGCATAGATGTTGCGCCCGATCCGCGTCCGCGACGCGAAGACGTGGAAGCCGATGGCAAGCAGGATCATCAGGATCAGCGACACCGGCACCGTGTAGATGCGCCCGGCCCCGAGGAATTCCGCGAGCCCCCCGCTCAGCGAGATCGGGATGCCGCCCGTGATGAGCAGCGCAATCCCCCGCGCGATCGACAGCGTCCCGAGCGTCGCGATGAAGGGGTTGATGTTCAGCCGGGTGAACAGCCCGCCGTTGATCGCCCCGACGAAGGCGCCGGTCGCGACCCCGGCAAGGAGGCCGACCTCCTGCACCCCGCTCGCCCGCGCCACCCAGGCGGCGACGACCGCGGAAAGCCCGAGCACCGACCCGACCGAAAGGTCGAGCCCGCGCGAGATGATGACCAGCGCCTGCCCGAGCGCGACGATGGCGACGACCGAGGCCTGACGCCCGACGTTCAGGAGGTTGCGGGGCGTCAGGAAGAACTCGTTGGCGAAGGTCAGGAAGACGATCAGCGCGACGATCATAAGCGCGACGGACGCCTCGCGCTGGCGCAGGAAGCCCCGCGCCCCGCTCGTCATCCGTCCAACCGAGACCGTCGCGTCGGCCATCAGAGCCCGTTCGCGCGGAGTTTGCCATCGAGGAATTTCTTCGCCCGCGGCACGTCGTCCTCGGAGAGATGCTCGATGATCATCGGCACGTTCGGGTGCTTCTCGGCGAGGCGCTGGAGGTAGAGGTCGTAGTTGAGGGCGCCGAGGCCGGGGGCCGGCAGCTCGATCTCGCCGACGCCGCGGAAGGTGTGGCTTTCGAGCGCGTCGTCGTCGCCGATGTCGGCGTGCTTCTCGGACTTGTCGTCGCCCGAGCGCTTCACGTCCTTGGCGTGGGCGATGCGGATCTTGTCGCTGAGGGTATCGAAGACCTGGTTCAGGATCTTGTCCATCGCGTCGATGTTGTGGGTCTCGAAGTAGTTGGTCGGGTCCATCAGCAGGCCGAGGCCGGGGTGGTCGACCTGGGCGAACATCCGCACCGTCTCCTCGACCGAACCGACGACGTTGTTCACGTAGGTCTCGAGCAGGAAGACCGCGCCATGGTCATAGGCGGTCTGGGCGAGGTCGGCGACGACCTTGCGGCACTCCTCGAAGCCCTCCTCGGTCTTGTTCTTCTCGTGATGCACCCAGTCCGACTCGGTGTTGTAGGTGCCGGTCTCGGAGATGACGTAAGGCGTGCCGAAGTGGCGGGCGTTGCGAATGATCTCCTTGAGATAGCCGACGCGGGCCTCGCGCTCGGCCTTGTCCGGGTGGATGATGTTCGTATAGCCGGAGATGCAGCAGATCGGCAGGTTCTGGTCGCGGAAGGCGTCGCGGACCTTTTTCGCCTTGGCCTCGGTGATCTGGCCGGCCGAGAGGTCGACGTCCTTGAAGTGGAGGTCGAGCTGGACGGTGTTGAAGCCGAGGCCGCGGATCTTCTGCGCCGTCTCGTCGAGGCCGTAGGGGAAATATCCCGTAAAGATACCGGCTTGCATCATGGCGTGCGTCCTCCCTGTCGTTTGTTGTGGTTTCAGTCGGTCGGGATCTCGGAGAGCCGCACGGTGCGGCCCTCGGCGATCGAGCGGTAGCCGGCCTCGACCAGCGCCATCGTGCGGACATTGTCGGCGATGGTGAGCGCGGGCGGGGTGCCGGTGGCGACGGCGTGCTGGAGCTGCTCCATCACGCCGACGAAGGCGTGGGGGAACCACATGGTTTCCCAGGTCGGGGTGACCCAGGCGCCGCCGGTGGTTCTGGTCGAGGCGTAGGTGAGCGTCGAGGCCGCGCCGGTCGGCCAGCCGATGGTGCCCTTGGCGACGCCGGCGGTGCCGTCGACGCGCCAGGCGATGTGCTGGTCGTCGGCGTAGCCGGCCTCGCGCGGGCCGGACCAGACGTCCTCGACCGAGACGGCGAGCGCGCCCGAGGGGAAGCGCAGCGTCGAGACCGTGATGCCGTCGGTGTGGTCGAAGGTGGTGCGCGGATCGGTGCGGGTGAGCGTGGTGATCTCGTCGGGGTCGCCGAGGAGGAAGCGCAGGACGTCGAGGTGGTGGACACTCATGTTGGAGAGCGTCAGGCGGTCGTAGCCGGCGAGGAAGGTCTGCCAGTGGGGGATGGCGTGCATGTCGATCTGGGCAAAGACGACATCGCCGAGTTCGCCGGCGTCGAGGAGTCTGCTTCAGCACGCGCATCGACTGGTCGTAGCGCATGTTCTGGTTGACGGAGAGGACCTTGCCGGCGGCGGCGGCTTCGTCGCGGAGGGCGATCGCGTCCGCGAGCGAGAGGGCGAGCGGCTTCTGGGCGAGGATGCCGCGGATGTGGGGCTGCTTCAGCGCGGCGCGGATCAGGGCGGGCTGCTGGTCGGGGGGAAAGGCGAGGTCGACGATCTCGATGGCGGGGTCGGCGAGCAGCGCCTCGGGGGTGTCGTGGACGGTGGGGATGCCCCAGCGCTCCGCCACCTTCGCCGCGTTGGCGCGCGTGCGCGAGGCAATGGCCACCACCGGGAAGCCGGCCTCGCGATAGGCCGCGAGATGGCACTCGGCCATGATCATCCCGGCCCCGATGCATCCGATCCGCAGGCTCCGGGTGCGGACGGGGGCGTCCGGCTCGAAGCGATCGACGGCCAGTCTGTCCTCCACGCGAGACGCCTCCCTTTTCGCCGCCCCGCTGTCCGGAGTCGACACGATGCAGATTGACGCGGCTTTCTGATGGCGTCAACAATCATAACCCATCATTTCGCCTCAGAGTGGACAACGTAGAATGCTCCCGTCCCTGCCCCGCCGGTCTGCGCCATGCGCTCGACGCTGACCGACGTCGCGCGCGAGGCCGGGGTGTCGGCGGCGACGGTGGACCGCGTCCTCAACAATCGCGCAGGCGTGCGCGAGCGGACGCGGGTGATCGTCGTCGAGACGGCGCGCCGCCTCGGCTACCTGCCCGACGGGACCGGGACGGGGAGCGGCGCTGTGCGGCTCGACTTCGTGCTGCCCGAGGGGCTGAACAGCTTCGTCCGCACGCTCCGCGCCGAGATCGAGGGACAGGCCGCCGCCCGCGCCGGTCTCGACGTCCGGGTGCACACGGTCGGCGGCTTCGAGCCCGACGCGCTGGCGGTGGCGCTCGGCGCGCTTCGCGGCGAGACCGGCGGGGTCGGGCTGATCGCCCTCGACCATCCGGCGGTGCGCGAGGCGATGCGGGCGCTGGCGGGCGACGGGGTGCCGGTGGTGACGCTGGCGACGGACGTGCTCCACGTGCCGCGGACCGCCTATGTCGGCATCGACAACCGCCAGGCCGGGCGGCTCGCGGGCTATGTGCTCGGGCGGCTGGTCGGCGGGCGGGGCGGCAAGGTGGCGCTGTTCGCGGGGTCGCTCTCCTACCGGGGCCATCAGGAGCGCGAGATGGGCTTTCGCCACGTGCTCGCCGAGGAATTTCCGGCGCTCGCGATCGTCGAGCTGCGCGAGGTGCTCGACGATCGCGAGCGCGCCTACGCGGAGGCGGCGGCGCTGCTCGGGCAGCACCCGGACCTTGCGGGCATCTACAACATCGGGGCGGGCAATCCCGGGATCGCCCGGGCGCTTCGCGAGCGCGGGCTGGCGAAGGCGGTGGTGTTTCTCGGCCACGAGCTGACGGAAGGGTCGAAGCCGCTGCTCCTCGACGGGACGCTCGACGGGGTGATCGACCAGAACCCGCGCATCGAGGCGCGCGAGGCGCTGAACCTGCTGACCCACGCGGCGCGGCGCCTGCCCTATGTCGGGCATCCGCCCCGGCTGCACCTGATCCTGAAGGAGAATATTCCGGAGGCGTGAGGCAGCGGCCGAGGCTGGTGATTTTTGCCGCGCCGGGGGCGGCGGCTGGCGACACTCCGATCAGGCCGGGCTCGGCGTGGTTGCGCCGGCAGTCCTGCATCGCCGCGCCGCCGAGGCCGAGGCTGGCGCCGGTCATCAGGCCGAACGTGGCCCCGGGGAAGAGACGGTGAGACCTGGTGCTTCGGTGAAGCGCGCCGCGGGCGGAACGGTGATGGGTGCGGGCGGTTGACGCGGCGCCTCGGGAGGGCCGGCCCTTGACGGCCCGCGGACGCCCGGCGCATGCACGACTTCGGCACCCGATTACGCCGACGCAGTCCTCGGACGGGGGAACGGAGGCCCGCCGCCGGGCGTTTCTCCCGCATCTGACATGGAGGAAAACAGTTGGACCATTCAGCCCATCAGCCGCTCGCACCGAGCGAACTCACCGCCGCCAATCTGGTCGATGCCGTCATCTACGGCCCGGACGACGAGAAGGTCGGTTCGGTCTCCCACCTGCACGGCTCCGGCCCGGGGAGCGCCGTCATCGTCGACGTCGGCGGCTTCCTCGGCATCGGCGCCAAGCCCGTCTCCCTTCCGGTCGACACGCTCGACTTCATGCGCGACAAGGACGGCACCGTCCACGCGACCAGCGCCATGACCAAGGACGAGGCTAAGGCCCTGCCGGAACATCACCACTGACACATGCCAAAGCCGGTGGGCCGACCTGTAGGGTCGGCCCACCGGGCTCGCTCAATCGCGTCTGCGTTATTGTTAACCCGACGACTGCTTCCCGGTCTTTGTGGTGCGGTCGCCTGGCACTCTGAGAGAAGGTTGCGGTATGGGTTTCGGCCGTCGGGTCGGCGCTGACGGCGCCCGCCGCAACAGGCTCGCTCGCTGGGTACGGTGACGTCGCCCTCCGGACCAGCCGCCGGGATAACCTCAGGATTCGTTGGGCCGCCCTGCGTGGCCGTTTCCTCGGGTGATGCGCTTCTGCCCTCGTAAATCCTTGTGGCGCGGTCCCAGTGCTCCTTGTCGCGGCCCTCGGGTTCGCCCTCGATCTGCCAGAGTTCGTAGGCGATCCGTTGAATATCCTCGAGCGCAGAACGCGTGGTCATCGGTGCTCCTCCTCGCGAATGAGAGTCTTGGAACGCCAGCGGCAAGCCAAAACTTGCCGCTGCGCAAATCTGCTCGACGTCGCTTCTGCGGCCGAGCGAAAGTGCCTCCTCCGGTGTCAGGCCATCCAGGTCAGGATGAGGGGTCGAAAGCCATCGCGCAGCGTCCGCAAGGTCCATGTACCGAAGGAGGCGAACAGTGATGGCGGAATGGTCAACAGACCGGGTGTAGGACGGCATGGCTGCTCCTTCCCCGAGCGAAAAAAGGGCCAGCGCTCCGACCCCGAAGTCAGTGGCCGGATGGAGCGCGACCTTACCCACTCGGCCGGGGTGATCAATGCCAGGCGTCTTAACCTAGATCAGCAAGGCGCCTGATCTCCGCGGCCGTCCGTTCACTTCGCGCGGCGGAACGAGCGGTGGTTGAAGGTGAACGGCAAGCCGACACGCCCTGTGAGCGGGCGTGGACATGGATGACAGAACTCGGCCGAGTGAAAGCGCACCCAAGCCTCGCCACTCCAGCGACATTTCCGGCACCGCATACGCGCCTGCAGATCGATTGGTCTGCCCCCATTTCGTGGCCCGGTTCAAATCCAATGCATCGTGGGCTTGGCGGCTATCGTTGAGGGCGAAGCAGCCGGCCACAGAACGGCGTTTGGTGCGGGCGGCTTGTAGCCGAGGGTCGAGTGTGGGCGCAGTGTATTGCAGTGCTGTCGCCAGCTCTCGATGACGATCTTCGCCTCGGCGGCCTGCACCGCCATCGCCGCCAAGATGGCGCGCACCGTACACGCGGTGATCAAGCACGGCGAACCCTATCGCCCCTTCTTCGAGGGGGCGGGCCCAGGCGGAAGGGCCCCTCTCGATCGAGCCGTGGAGGCGTGATTCGACCTCGCAGATAATGTTCGGGCTTTCCGCTTGGGATTTCGGAGCTCGTCTTAAGGACGGTGAGGGCCGAATCGACGCGTACCCTGTGTTCGCTATGGGAGAGACCACTTCTTGACGGCGGAGCCCGCCGGGGCGACCTTTCCCCAGGTGTCCGAGCCCTCCGGACGCCCAATGACCTGATGCCTCTCTGCGGCATTCCTGGCATCCTCCAAAGGCTCGAAAGCCCACTTCAGGCAGGACCACTTTCCGCGAGGCAGACCAGGACGCTGGCGCGGCACGCGGTTAATTATTGCCGCGTATCCTCAACCAAGCAGAGGCTCGAAGGCAGCGGCCCGGAGAGTCAGGAACAGCGCTGCCGCGTCTATTACGCTGCGAAACGCGCGGCTGCGAAGCTAAGAGCAAGTCTGTACCGCGCGCGAAGATGGAAGACAGCTTTGCCGAGATCATGCAGGACTTGCAGCCAGCGAGCGGCCTGTTCGATGTCGCCAAGGCCATGCTGCGCGATGCCTGGGACATGCACCTGGCGGCTGCTCAGGGCACCAGGGACGCATTCGTTAAACAGCTCGGCGATGTTGAGCGGCGGATCGAGAGCCTGCTGGATCGGATCGTCGATGCCTCCACCCCGTCCGTAGTCGGTGTCTATGAGGCACGGATCGGAAAGCTGGAGCGCCAGAAGATCGTTCTGTCGGAACGGGTTGCTAAAACGGTGCCGCCGAAGGGGCGGCTGGAGGATTGTATTGAACTCGCCCTCCGGTTCCTGTCAAACTCTCAATTTCTTTGTAAGAATGATGACTATCTGATGCGTCAGACAGTGCTTCGGCTGGCGTTTTCGGAGCCTCTTCGGTACGGGCGAAACGGTGTGTATGGAACTCCCGCCTTCTCATTCCCATTCAGATACTTAGCGGGAACTTCGGGATCAAGAAGCGAGATGGTGCTGCGAGAGAGGATTGAACTCTCGACCTCTCCCTTACCAAGGGAGTGCTCTACCACTGAGCTACCGCAGCGACGAGCGCTGCATAGAGGAGGCGCCGCGGCACTTCAACGGGGATTTGCGGCCCCGCGCACACTCAATGCGCCGCGCCCCGCTGCGGGCGAAGCCGGAAGCCCGTAGCGCACGCGCCCGCGACGACGGGAGCCGGACGCGGGCCGAGCCCCGCCGCGAGGGGCGCAATTCTGCAACACCCGGCGCACGGGCCGGCCGCCCGATCGCCTCGCACGGACCGGCGTTGTGGACCGCGGCCCCGCCTTGGGGTAGAGACGGCCCCATGCGCGAGCCACCCGCACCGAGCAAGGACAAGCCCCCCGGGGCCAGCCCGCGCTCCGATCGTCTGGCGGACGCGCTCCGGGCCAACCTCGCGCGCCGCAAGGCGCAGAGGCGGGCCCGCGACACCGACGACCAGACGAACGACCACGACCGGCGGCGCGAAAGACGAGCAGAATAACGGGCCGACCGGACACGACGACAAGAACGAAGGGTGACAGGCAAGACATGGACAGCATTCTCGTGCGCGGCGGGCGCCGCCTGAAGGGCGCCATTCCGATTTCCGGGGCGAAGAACGCCTGCCTGACGCTGATGCCCGCGGCGCTGCTCACCGACGAGCCGCTGACCCTGACCAACGCGCCGCGGCTCTCCGACATCCGCACGATGAGCGCGCTCCTCGAAAGCCTCGGCTGCGAAGTCGCCAGCCTCCAGCAGGGCCGCGTCCTCGTCATCGGCACCGAGGCGATCGCCAACCACCGCGCCGACTACGAGATCGTCCGCAAGATGCGCGCCTCGATCCTCGTCCTCGGGCCGATGCTCGCCCGCGACGGCCACGCCGTCGTCTCGCTCCCCGGCGGCTGCGCCATCGGCGCCCGGCCCGTCGACCTCCATCTCCACGGCCTCGAGGCCCTCGGCGCCGAGCTCGACCTTCGCGAGGGCTACGTCCACGCCAAGGCGCTGAACGGCCTCAAGGGCGCCACCTTCGAGTTCCCCTTCGTCTCGGTCGGCGCCACCGAGAACCTGCTGATGGCGGCAACCCTCGCCCGCGGCACCACGCTCCTGAAGAACGCCGCCCGCGAGCCCGAGATCGTCGACCTCGCCCAGTGCCTCCGCCGCATGGGCGCGCAGATTCAGGGCGAAGGCACCGACACCATCGAGATCCGCGGCGTCGACCGTCTCCACGGCGCCACCCATCCCGTCGTCGCCGACCGCATCGAGCTCGGCACCTACATGCTCGCCCCCGCCATCACCGGCGGCGAGGTCGAACTTCTCGGCGGCAACCGCGAGCTGGTCTCCGCCTTCGCCGACAAGCTCGAGGAAGCCGGCATCGAGGTCGCCAACACCAACACCGGCCTGCGCGTCAACCGCGCCAACGGCCACGTCGGCGCCGTCGACGTGACCACCGCGCCCTTCCCCGGCTTCCCGACCGACCTCCAGGCCCAGATGATGGCGCTCCTCACCCTCGCCGACGGCGTCAGCCACCTCGAGGAGCGCATCTTCGAGAACCGCTTCATGCACGCCCCCGAGCTGATCCGCATGGGCGCGCGCATCGACGTCCACGGCGGCACCGCCACCGTCACCGGCGTCGAGCGCCTCAAGGGCGCCCCGGTGATGGCAACGGACCTTCGCGCCAGCGTCAGCCTGATCCTCGCCGGCCTCGCCGCCGAGGGCGAGACCCGCGTCGCGCGGGTCTACCACCTCGACCGCGGCTACGAGCGCGTCGAGGAGAAGCTCTCGGCCTGCGGCGCCGAGATCGAACGCATCCACGAGGCGGCATGACCGACGACACGCCCTCCCGGGAAAAACCGCCCGAAGACACGCCCTTCGAGGATGCTCGCTTCGAGGACGGCGCCGAGCGCCCGCTGCGCCTCCGCGCCGAGACGCCGGAGGATCTCCCCGTTCTCTCGGCCCTGCTCCAGGATGCCGTGGCGCAGACCTCCGAGATCGCCTGGACCCGGCGCCAGCGCCGCTTTGCCCTCCTCGTCAACCGCTTCCGCTGGGAGGACGCCCCCGCCGCCGAGCGCCAGGGACGCCCCTTCGAACGGGTGCAGGCCGTGCTCGCCATCGACAGCGTCCTCGCCGCCCGGTCCAACGGCGTCGACCCGGGCGACCGCGACCTCGTCCTCGAACTCCTCGCCCTCGTCTTCGACCCGGGCGAGGACGGCACCGGGACGGTGCGCCTCGTCCTCGCCGGCGACGGCGAGATCGCCCTCGACGTCGAATGCCTCGACGTCTCGCTGACCGACGTCACCCGCCCCTACGAGGCGCGGAGCAAACCCACCCACCCCGACACCTGATGTTCGAGGGGTTCTCCGACCAGACCCTCGACGTCGGCGACGGCGTCCGCATCCGCGCCCGCGTCGCCGGCGACGGCCCCGCGGTCCTCCTCCTCCACGGCTACCCGCAGACCCACGCCTGCTGGCACGCCGTCGCCCCGCGTCTGGTCGCGGCCGGCTTTCGCGTCGTGGCGAGCGACCTCCGCGGCTACGGCGACTCGTCCAAGCCGGTCTCGCGCCCCGACCACGCGACCTACGCCAAGCGCGCGATGGCGGCCGACCAGGTCGCCGTGATGGCGGCACTCGGCCACGACCGCTTCGCCGTCGCCGGTCACGACCGCGGCGGCCGGGTCGCGCACCGCATGGCTCTCGACCACCCCGCCGCGGTCTCTCACATCGCGGTCCTCGACATCGCCCCGACCGCGACGATGTACGGGGCGACCGACCAGGCCTTCGCCACCGCCTACTATCACTGGTTCTTCCTGATCCAGCCCGCCCCCCTGCCCGAGCGGATGGTCGGCGCCGACCCCGGCTTCTACCTCCGCAGCAAGCTCTCGGCATGGTCCCAGGGCGGTGACGGTTTCTTCGCCCCCGAGGCGATTGCCGAGTACCTGCGCTGCTTCTGCGACCCGGCCACGATCGCCGCCACCTGCGAGGACTACCGCGCCGCCGCCTCGATCGACCTCGACCACGACGCCGCCGACGCCGACCGCCGCGTCACCGCCCCCCTGCTCGCCCTCTGGGGCGCCCGCGGCGTGGTCGGCCGCAGCTACGACGTGCTCGCCACCTGGCGCGACAAGGCCGACGACGTCCGCGGCTGGGCGCTGCCGACCGGCCACTACCTGCCGGAGGAAGCGCCCGTCGCGACGGCGGACGCCCTCGTCGCCTTCTTCACGGGGAGCGCGGAGCAGGACACCTGATCCACGCCCCCGGAGCCGCTTCGCTCGGGCAAGGTCACGCTACCCTGTCGCGATGGCGATCGCCGCCAGACTCGGGGATCCGCCAGCCCCCAATCGCGCTGCGCCCGCCGCTCGTCATCGCCGGGCCAGCCGGGCGCCGATGATGGCGGCGGCACGGGTGGCGTCTTCGGTCAGGGTGCGGCGCAGGGTGTCGAGGTCGGGCAGCCCGGTGGCGTGGAGGAGCAGGCGGACAAGGCCGTCGCCGCCCTCGGCGGGATCGATGGTGTGGTCGCTGGCGAGGCGGCCGATCTGCTGGAGGGCGTGGAGCCGGTCGAGGGCGTGCGACAGCAGCGCCGCGTCGGGGCGGGAGAGCCAGCCAAGGACGCCGAGGCGGTCGAGCATCTGGCCGGGGCGGCGCACGCCGGTAAGGTCGGCGAGGAGCGCGCCGGTCTGGGCGAGAAGCTCGATGTCCATCATCCGGCCGGGGCCGAGCTTGGCTTCCCAAGGGTTCGCCGCAGCGCCCTCGTGAGCCTCGGCGAGGCGCCGCCGCATGTCGGTGGCGTCGGTGAGCACGGACGCGGCCGCACGGGGCCGCGCGAGGACTTCGGCGATGGCGGCGGTCACCCCCCCGGCGACGGCGGGCGGGCCGGCGACGACCCGGGCGCGGGTCAGGGCAAGATGCTCCCAGGTCCAGGCCTCTTCGGCCTGATACCGTCGGAAGGCGGCGAGCGCGGTGGCCAGCGGCCCGGACTGGCCCGAGGGCCGCAGGCGCATGTCGACCTTGTAGAGGATGCCCTCCGCCATCGGCGCGGTCAGCGCCGCGATCAGCGCCTGCGTCAGGCGGGCGTAGTAGGCGGTGACCGCGAGCGGGCGCTTGCCCTCGGAGGCCTCCTTGCCGGCGGCATCGTAGACGACGATGAGGTCGAGGTCGGAGGTCGCGGTCATCTCGCGGCTGCCGAGCTTGCCGAGGGCGACGATGACCGCGCCGGCGCCGGGCGGCGGCCCGTGACGCTCGGCGAAGTCGGCGATGACCACCGGCCACAACGCCTGCAGGATGACGTCGGCGACGGCGGAATAGGCGGTCGCGGCAGCCTCGGGCTCGGCGAGGCCGCGGAGCAGGTGAACGCCGATGCGGAAGTGACGCTCCTTCATCCACGTGCGCGCGGTGTCGAGGGTGGTCTCGTAGTCGTCGATGCCGTCGAGGCGGCGCGCGAGGTGGGCCCGCAGCTCCGACGCAGTGCCGAGCGGGCGGTAGAAATCCTGACTGATCACCGCGTCGAGGACGCCGGCATTGCGGCCGAGGTAGCGCGCGAGTTCCGGCGCGGTGCCGCAGATGTCGACGAGCAGGTCGAGGAGCGGCGGGTTCGCCTCCATCAGCGAGAAGAGCTGCACGCCGGACGGCAGGCGCCCGAGAAAGGCGTCGAGCGAGAGGAGCGCATCGTCGGGGCTCGCGGTCTTGGCGATGCGGCGCAGGAGCTCGGGCTCGAGGCGGCGGAAGATGGCGCGGGCGCGCTCGGTCCGGAAGGCCGGCAGCCGCTCCCAGGCGGCCATGCGGGTGCGGGCGGCTTTCGCGTCGGCGAAGATCGCCTCGGCGGGCGGGGCGGCGGAGGGGCTGCGGTCCTGGACGAAGAAGGGCTCGGTCAGCGCCTGCACCCGGGCGAAGCGGGCGGCGAGCGTCTCGGTCAGGGTCGCGACGTCGGTGCCGCAGAAGGCGGCGAGGCGGGCGAGGGCTTGCGCGCTCTCGGGCAGGCGCTGGGTCTGGGCATCGTCGAGCATCTGCAGGCGGTGCTCGATCTCGCGGTGGGCGACATAGGCCTCCGCCAGCTCCGCGGCGGTGCCGGCGTCGACCCAGCCCTTGGAGGAAAGGGCGGCGAGGGCGGGGAGCGTGGCACGCTGGCGGAGGTCGGGATCGCGGCCGCCGGTGATGAGCTGGCGGGTCTGGGTGAAGAACTCGATCTCGCGGATGCCGCCGCGGCCGAGCTTGACGTCGTGTCCCGGAACGTCGTCCGGCCCCCCGAGCGGACTGCCGAGCCCCTTGTGGGCGCGGATGCGGAGCCGCATGTCGTGGGCGTCCTCGATCGCCCAGAAATCCATGTGCTTGCGCCAGACGAAGGGGCGCAGGCGATCGAGGAAGGCCCAGCCCGCGTCGATCGCCCCGGCGCAGGGGCGGGCCTTGATGTAGGCGGCGCGCTCCCAGGTCCGGCCGACGCTCTCGTAATAATGCTCGGCGGGGTCGGTGGCGATGCAGACCGGGGTCACGGAGGGGTCGGGGCGCAGGCGGAGGTCGGTGCGAAAGACGTAGCCCTCGGCGGTGGGCTCGGAGAGCAGCTTGACCAGCTTCTGCGTGACGCGGACGAAGCCGCGGCGGAGGTCGGCGTAATCGTCCGGGTCATGGCGGCTCTCGTCGAAGAGGACGATGAGGTCGATGTCGGAGGAGTAGTTGAGCTCGCCCGCGCCCATCTTGCCCATGGCGAGGACGAACATGCCCGGCGGCCTCGGGAATGTCGGCCTCGGTGACGCCCGGCAGCTTCCCGCGGGCGATCTCTTCGGCCACGAGGGCGGTGAGGCCAAGGCTGGTGGCGGTATCGGCAAGGGCGGTAAGGGCCTGGGTGACGGCGGCGAGGTCCCAGGCGCCGCCGAGGTCGGCGAGAGCGGTGAGGAGCGCGGTGCGGCGCTTGGCGATGCGGAGCGAGTTCGGCGAGGGCGGTCGCCGCCACCGGGTTCCGCGGGCATGGCGGCGAGGATCGCGGCCATGGTCTCCTCGGGCGGCTGGCCGAGGGCCGCTTCGAGCCAGTCGGCCTCGCGCAGAATGAGGCCGCCGAGAAAGGGCGAGCAGCCCGCGGTGCCTTCGAGGAGCGCACGGACCGGCTCCGGCTGGGCGGCAAAGCGGTCGGCGGCGTCGGCGGCGCGCGCCGGGTCGTGAATGAGCGGGGCGCGTGTGACGCGGTCGGCGAGGGATGTGGGCATCAGCGGCCTTCGTAGCGGGCGGGGCGCTTGGCGAGGAAAGCGGCGACCCCCTCGCGGAAGTCCTGCGTTGCCGCAGCCTCGGCCTGGAGACGGGCCTCGAGGGCGAGCTGGTCGGGGAGGGTGTTGGCCAGACTGGCGCGCAGCGCCTGCTTGATCAGGCGGTAGCTGGCGGTCGGGCCCTGCGCCAGCTGACGGGCGCGGGCGGCGACGGTGTCGGCGAAGTCTGCGTCGGGAACGGCCTGCCAGATCATCCCCCAGGCGGCGGCATCACGGGCGGAGACCGGCTCGGCGAAGAGCGCGGCGCCCATGGCACGGGCAAAGCCGACCTGGCGGGGGAGCCAGTAGGTGCCGCCGGCGTCGGGGATCAGGCCGATGCGGGCGAAGGCCTGCAAGAAGACCGCAGAGTTGGCGGCAATGACGACATCGCAGGCGAGGGCGAGGTTGGCCCCGGCCCCGGCGGCGGCGCCGTTGACCGCGGCGATGGTGGGGACGGGGCAGTCGTAGAGGGCGTTGAGCAGCGGCTCGTACTCGTCGCGCAGGGTGCGCTCGACATCGGCGGTGATGTTCTCGGAGAGGTCCTGGCCGGAGCAGAAGGAGGTGCCGGCGCCGGTGAGGACGAGGACGCGGGCCTCGGCAGCGGCACGCTCGACGGCGGCCCGGAGGGCGCGGCGAAGGGGGGCGTTGAGGCCGTTGCGCACCTCGGGGCGGTTGAGGGTGATGGTCGCGACGGCGGCGTCGAGATCGTAGCGGATGGTGTCGTCGGTCATGCCGTCCTCCCCGTGGGCGGCGACCATAGCGGCGCGGCGGGCGGGCCGGAAGGTGTCAGGACCGCGCGATCTCGGAGAGTCGGGCCTGTTCTTCGGCGGTCAGCGGCGGGCGCGCGGGCTGGGGGGCGGCGGCGCGGCGGCGGATGAAGGCGAAGGCGATGCCGCCGCCGGCGAGGAGGAGGGCGGGGCCGGCGAGCCAGAGCGCGGCGTTGCGGGCGGTGAAGGGCGGGCGGAAGAGGACGAACTCCCCGTAGCGGCCGACGACGAAGGCCTGGACCTCCGCATCGGTGTCGCCGGCGACGAGGCGCTCGCGGACGAGGACGCGGAGGTCGCGGGCAATGTCGGCGTTGGAGTTGTCGATGGTTTCGGAGACGCAGACGACGCAGCGAAGCTCGCTGGTGATGGCGCGGGCGCGGGCTTCGAGGGCCGGGTCGGGGAGCATCTCGTCAGGCTGGACGGCGTGGGCGGCGGGGCCAAGGAGGGCGAGGGCAAGGAGGATGGCGGCAAGAAAGGGGGCCTTCTGCCCCCTCCTGGCCTGCGGCCAATTCACCCCCGAGGATATTTGAGGACCGAAGATGGAAGAGGGCGCGTCGGTCACGGCGTTACTCGGCGGGGACGGCGGGGAGGGCGGCGCGGGGCATGCGGCGGGCGGGGGCGCCGACGCGGTAGCGGCGGTCGGTGAGGCTGATGCCTCCGCCGAGCGCCATGATCATCGCGCCAAGCCATATCCAGTTGGAGAAGGGCTTGATGTAGGTGCGCATCGCCCAGCCGTCGCCCTGCGGCTCGCCGAGCGCGACGTAGAGGTCGCGGGTGAAGCCGCGGTCGATGGCGGCTTCGGTCGTGGCGGTCTGCTGGACGTCGTACATGTGTTTCTCGGGGTGGAGGGTCGCGACGACGCGACCGTCGCGGAGGACGGTGACGGTGGCGCGCTCGGCGTCGTAGTTCGGGCCGCGGACCGGTGCGACGGCGTCGAGGCGGAGGGCGTAGCGGCCGACCGGGAAGGTCTCGCCGGGCTCGGCGACGCGGATGTCCTCGACGGCCCAGGCGGTGATCGCGGCGACGCCGAAGATCGTCACGCCGAGACCCGAATGGGCGAGGGCCTTGCCCCAGTCGGCACGGGGGAGCCTGGCGGCGCGGCGGGCGCTCTCGATCAGGGGGGCGCGGCCGAGGCGGACGCGTTCGGCGAACTCGGAGAAGGCGCCGAGGATCAGCCAGGAGGCGAGCATGGCGGCGACCGGGGCGAGGGCGGAGCGGCCGGTCTGGACGGTCCAGACGAGGATGCCGAGGCCAAGGGCGAGGGCGGCGGCGCCACGGAGCTGCCAGAGCGCCTGGCCGAGGCTGCCGCGCTTCCACGGGAGCCGGGAGAGAACGGGGAGGACGACGGCGATCGCGATCATGAAGGGGGTGAAGGCGAGGTCGAAGAACGGGGCGCCGACGGAGATCTTGCGCCCCGTCAGGGTCTCGATGATCAGCGGCCAGATCGTGCCGAGGAAGACGACGAAGGTGGCGACGACGAGGAGCAGGTTGTTGACGACGAGCCCGCTCTCGCGGCTGACCGTGGCGAAGACGGCGTCCGAGCGCAGGGCGGGCGCGCGCCAGGCGTAGAGGGTGAGCGAGCCGCCGATGAAGGCGGCGAGGATCATCAGCAGGAAGACGCCGCGGCCGGGGTCGCTGGCGAAGGAATGGACCGAGGTGATGACCCCCGAGCGGACGATGAAGGCGCCGATCAGGCTGAAGGAGAAGGCGAGGATGGCGAGGAGGATCGTCCAGCTCTTCAGGGTGTCGCGCTTCTCGACCACGATCGCCGAGTGAAGGAGGGCGCAGGAGATCAGCCACGGCATGAAGCTGACGTTCTCGACCGGGTCCCAGAACCACCAGCCGCCCCAGCCGAGCTCGTAGTAGGCCCAGATCGAGCCGAAGGCGATGCCGATGGTCAGGAACACCCAGGCGAGCAGCGTCCACGGGCGGACCCAGCGCGCCCAGGCGGCGTCGACGCGGCCTTCGATGAGCGCGGCGATGGCGAAGGAGTAGGCCATCGAGAGGCCGACGTAGCCGAGGTAGAGGAAGGGCGGGTGGAAGGCGAGGCCGGGGTCCTGGAGCAGCGGGTTGAGGCCCTGGCCGTCGATGGGCGCGTCGGCGAGGCGGAGGAAGGGGTTGGAGGTGAAGAGGATGAAGGCGAAGAAGGCGACGCCGATGGTCGCCTGCACGGCGAGGACGCGGGCCTTGAGGGCGGGAGGGAGGTTCTGCCCCCACCAGGCGACCATGGCGCCGAAGAGGGTGAGGATCAGCATCCACAGCATCATCGAGCCCTCGTGGTTCCCCCAGGTGCCGGCGATCTTGTAGAGCATCGGCTTCATCGAGTGGGAGTTGAGGGCGACGAGGCGGACGGAGAAGTCCGACGTGACGAAGGCGTACATCAGCGCGAGGAAGGCCGTCGCGGTGAGGGCGAACTGGATCGAGGCGGCGGGGACGGCGACGCGCATCCAGTCGGCCCAGCCGCGGTGGGCGCCGACCATGGGCACGACCATCTGCACGATGGCGACGAGGAAGGCGAGGATGAGGGCGAGATGCCCGAGTTCGACGATCACGGTGGCTGACCCCGGCTGGCTGGCGAGGCGCACTATGGGCCGGATGGGCGGGGGGCGCAATTTGCATCGCCGTGATGTCGGCGTGACATGCCCCCGCAGCCCCGCACGCCCGCTTGCCAAGTCCCTCGCCCGCGGCGCAGGATCGTCCGGACTTCGCGCCCCGGACCCCGCGCCCTCATGCCCTTCCCGATCGTCTTCCACCCCGACTACCGGGCGCAGCTGCGGCCCGGGCATCCCTTCCCGATGTCGAAATACGGCTACCTCCGCGCCGCCCTCGTCGCCCGCCACATCCTGCCCCCCGACGGCGGCTTCCTCGCCCCCGCCCCGGTCAGCGTCGCCCGCGCCGCCGCCGTCCACGACCTCGCCTACGTCGAGCGCGTCGCCAACGTCGCGCTCACCCCCGCCGAGGCCCGGACCATCGGCCTCCCGAACACCGCCGCCGTCGCCCGCCGCGCCTTCCTCGCCGCCGCCGGCACGCTGCTCGCCGCCCGCCTCGCGCTCGACACCGGCCTCGCCTGCAACATGGCCGGCGGCTCGCACCACGCCGGCCCCGAAGGCGGCGCCGGCTACTGCGTCTTCAACGACGTCGCCATCGCCGCCCAGGCGTTGCTCGACGAGGGCCGGGTCGCCCGCGTCCTCGTCGTCGACTGCGACGTCCACCAGGGCGACGGCACCGCCCGCATCTTCGCCGGCCGCAGCGACGTCCTCACCCTCTCGCTCCACGCCGAGCGCAACTACCCGGCGCGCAAGGCCGCCTCCCACATCGACTTCCCCCTCCCCGACGCCCTCGCCGACCGTCCCTATCTCGAGACCCTCGACCACGCCCTCGGCCTCGCCGCGCCCTTCCGCCCCGACCTCGTCTTCTACAATGCCGGCGTCGATCCCCATGTCGGCGACCGCCTCGGCCGCCTCGCCCTCACCGACGACGGCCTCCGCGCCCGCGATGCCCGCGTCCTCGACTGGGCCCGCGCCCGCGGCCTGCCGATCGTCGGCGTCCTCGGCGGCGGCTACGACCGCGACCCCGACCGCCTCGCCGCCCGCCACGCCATCCTCTTCGAGGAAGCCGCCCGCCTCGCCGGAGCAGGCGCTTGACCCCGTTGCGATTGCCCCGCGTCCGGCGGCAGACGCAGGTCGACCGCCCTGCCCCGCACCGGACCGGCCGGAAACGACGGCCGCGCCCCAACGTCGCCCTGCTGGCGCTGCCTCCTCCTCGCGGCCCTCGCCCCCCGCCCGGCGGCCGCCGAGACGGCCGCACCCGCCGTCTGCACCATCGGGGTCAGCGTCGAGGCGCTCTACGACCTCGACATGGCGCGCGACACCTTCAGCGCCGAGCTCTGGCTCTGGACGCTCTGCCCTGCCTCCCTGCCGCGGCCGCTGCTCGACACGCTCACCCTGCCGACCGCCGCGTCCCTCACCCGCGCCCCGCTCGAGACCACGGCCCTCGACGACGGGCGCATCTACGCCTCCCAGTTCGTCCAGGGCCTGTTCCGCTACAACTGGGCGATGGGGGCCTATCCCTTCGACTCCCAGACCGTCGTCATCCCGATCGACGAATCCTTCTTCGGTGCCGAAAACCTGCTCCTCGAGCCCGACACCGCCGGCTCCTTCCTGTCGCGCAACGTCCGCGCGGCGCTGACCGGCTGGCGGGTCTCCGACCTGACCCTGACCACCAGCGTCGTCGCCGCCGAGTCGACCTACGGCGTGCCCGGCGCCGCCAGCGACCGCTTCGCCCGGGCCGAGGCCGCCTTCACCCTCGACCGCACCAGCCTCGTCCCCTTCCTCAAGCTCACCTCCGGCGTTCTCGCCGCCGCCTTCATCGCCTTCTTCTCGTTCTTCTACGATCCTCACGAAAAGAGCGCCTTTGGCGGCAAGATCGGCCTCCTCGTCGGCGTGCTCTTTGCGGTGCTCGTCAACATGCGCGCGGCGGACAGCACCCTCGGCGACAGCGAGGACATGACGCTGGTCACCCAGATCCACCTCGTCACCCTCGCCTTCATCGTCGTCCTCGCCCTGCTCGCGCTCCACGACCGGTTGCGCGTCGACGACGGCGCCACGCTGCCCCATCCGCACTGGCGCCGCCTGTCGTTCTTCGGCCTCGGCTATATCGGGCTGACCCTGCTGCTGATCGTCCGCGCCATCCTGGCGTGACCGGCACAACGGAAGTCGTGCAAGAAGTCGTGCAAGAAAGACGCACCGTATGACTTCGCCGTGCTGCGACAGAACCTGCCATTGACTCCGCAGGCCGCAGGTCGTTTCCGTAAGCTCGGGTATTTGGAGACTACAGCGATGCGTGCCTGCAACGGAACACTCGGACTGGCGGCGCTCGCCACCTTCGCCGTCCTCGGCATGGCGCCGGCCCAGGCAGAGACCCTGCCGAACTGGGCCGAAGGCTGGTCGGGCCAGGCGACGATCTACGCCTGGATTCCCGCGGTCAACGGCACCCAGGAGGGCCGCGACGGCAAGCCGCTGGTCAACCTCAACCAGAACGACGTGCTGTCGCGCCTCGACATGGCCTTCATGGGGGCCGCCGAGATCCGCAAGGACCGCTTCGGTCTGCTCCTCGACGCCGTCTACGCCGATTTCTCCAACGAAGGCGAGTGGATCCAGGGCCGCGTCAAGACCGACACCGGCGTCCGGCTCGGCATGTACACCGTCGCCGCCGCCTACCGCGTCTATGACGTCGACCGCACCTTCGTCGACGCCTACGCGGGCGCGCGCTTCTTCAACACCCGGCTCACCTTCGGCATCGACACCACCCTCCTGGGCTCCGCCGACGGCGACGTCACCGTCAACTGGGCCGACCCGATCGTCGGCATCCGCGGCGCCACCCCGCTCAGCGAGCGCTGGACGGTCTCCGGCTTCGCCGACGTCGGCGGCTTCGACGGCTCCTCCGACCTCAGCTGGGAACTCTACGGCGGGGCGAACTACGCCTTCACCGACAGCTGGGCCGGCACCATCGGCTATCGCTACCTCTCGATCCTCTACGAGGCGGGCGACCGGGCGAAGCTCGATCTCGATATCCAGGGCCCGGTCCTCGGCATCACCTACAAGTTCTGACCGCGAGCATCCGCTCCGCACGGCGACGGGCCCGTCCCGCCGCCGTGATCCACCCGTCGACCGCGGTCGTGGGCCCGCCCGCCGGCTCGAAACCCCCCGACCCTCGCTTTTGCCCCCGGGCCCTTGACGGCCCCCGGTTCCGCCGACTACCGGATTCCCATGGAAAAGACCGTCCCCCGGATCGGCTGCTGGCTCGAGCTTCCCAGCCCCGAGATCGCCGAGATCGCCGCCCACACCGGCTTCGACTTCGTCATCATCGACCTCGAACACGGCATCATCGGCATCGAGACCGCCCTGCGGATGATGATGCCCTTTGCCGCCACCGACACCGTCCCCTGGGTGCGCGTCCCCGATCCCTCCGAAGGATGGATCAAGCGCGCCCTCGACGCCGGCGCCGCGACCGTGATGGTCCCCCGCGTCGACGACCTCGACACCGCCCGCCGCCTCGCCGGCTTCGCCACCTACGGCCCCGAGGGCCGCCGCGGCGTCGGCGTCGCCGTCGCCCGCGCCGCGCGCTGGGGCCGCGACGCCGGGCCCTACCTCGACCGCTGGCGCAGCCGCGGCGGCCTCGCCCTCCAGATCGAGTCGCCGCAGGGCCTCGCCATCGCCGCCGAGATGGCCGCCCTCCCGGGCGTCACCCAGCTCTTCTTCGGCCCCGCCGACTTCGCCGCCAGCCTCGGCACCACCCGCGCCGACCCGCGGATCGCCGCCGCCGCCGCCGAGGTCGCGACCCTCGCCCGCGCCGCCGGCCGCGAGGCCGGCACCGTCACCTTCCCCGGCCACGGCTTCCCCGAACTCGGCGCCCTCGGCTTCACCCACGTCCTCGACGCCGCGGACATCGCGCTGCTCGTCGGCAGCTTCGACGCCAGCTTAGCCGCGTCGCGGAAGTCCCTGGCGTGAAAGGCACTCTCCCGATCGATCCGCGCGGTCTGATCGAGGAGGCCTACGCCATGGACATCGGCCCGGAGGACTGTCGGACGATCTTCCTCGACTGGGCGCTCGGCCTGCCCGAGGGCGGCGGCACCACCGAAATCGCCGCCCTCCTCGCCCACTACGGCCCGCATCACCCCGACCATCCGATGACCGCCGTCCTCCGCGAGGGCCTCGCCCCTCCGCCGCAACCCCGGCGCCGCCGCCGCGCGGGCTAGTCGGCTCCCACGCCCCCGCCCCGGAGACAAGCCCATGGACCTCGGCCTCTACACCTTTGCCGACATCGGCACCAACCCGGTCGGCGGCCAGCGCATCGGCCCCTCCGAGCGCCTGCGCAACCTCGTCGAGGAGATCACCCTCGCCGACCAGCTCGGCCTCGACGTCTTCGGCCTCGGCGAGCACCACCGCCCCGAATACGCGGCCTCCGCCCCCGCCGTCGCCCTCGCCGGGGCCGCGA
Organism: uncultured Alphaproteobacteria bacterium; assembly: GCA_963798235.1. Lineage (GTDB taxonomy): Bacteria > Pseudomonadota > Alphaproteobacteria > Rhodobacterales > Rhodobacteraceae > Amaricoccus. Next base: position 80,597 of record CAWCSN010000013.1, read on the forward strand.
CCGTCACGAAGCACATCCGCCTGACCAGCGCCGTCACCGTCCTCTCCTCCGACGACCCGGTCCGCGTCTTCCAGCAGTTCGCCACCCTCGACGCCCTCTCCGCCGGCCGCGCCGAGATCATGGTCGGCCGCGGCTCCTTCATCGAATCCTTCCCGCTCTTCGGCTACGACCTCGACGACTACGACGCCCTCTTCGACGAGAAGCTCCGCCTGCTCATCACCCTCGCCGGGACCGAGCGCCTGACCTGGCCCGGCGGCCGCTTCACCCCCGCCATCGACGACCGCGGCGTCTACCCGCGCCCGACGCAGGACCCCTTGCCGATCTGGATCGCCGTCGGCGGCACGCCGCAGTCCGTCGTCCGCGCCGGCGCCCTCGGCCTGCCCCTCGCCCTCGCCATCATCGGCGGCGAGCCGGCCCGCTTCGCCCCGCTCTTCGACCTCTACCGCCGCGCCGCCACCCAGGCCGGCCACGACGCCGCGACCCTGCCCGCGTCGATCAACGTCCACGGCTTCGTCGGCGACACCAGCCAGCAGGCCGGCGACATCTTCTACCCGGCCCAGGCCGAGGTGATGAACCGCATCGGCCGCGAGCGCGGCTGGCCCCCGACCAGCCGCGCCCAGTTCGACGCCGCCCGCGGCCCCCGCGGCGCCATGTTCGTCGGCAGTCCCGCCGAAGTCACCGACAAGATCCTCGCCAACCACGCGATCTTCGGCTTCGACCGCTTCCTGATCCAGATGGCGATCGGCGTCATCGACCACGCGGCGCTGATGCACGCCATCGAGCTTTTCGGCACCAGGGTCGCCCCGGAAGTCCGCAAGGCGCTCGCCCCCGCCATGCCCTCCGCCACGCCTGCCAAAGGCTGACCCTGCCGCGGCAACAAGGGGCTGGCCTATTCCGGCCCGGCTTGTGACAAGTCTGGAATGATTCAGGGAAACGCCCTCCTTGCGCTGCTGCTCCTGCCCTTCGCGGGCAGCGTCGCCGCGGCCCTGCTCCCGACCGGGCGCAACGCCGAGGCGTGGCTGGCCGGGGGCGTCGCGGTCGCCGGGATCCTCGCCGCCCTGATGCTCTACCCGGCCATCGCCGACGGCGGCGTCGTCCGCCACGACATCCCCTGGATGCCGACCTTCGGCCTCACGCTCGCCATCCGTGTGGACGGTTTCGCCTGGATGTTCCTGATGCTGATCTACAGCATCGGCCTGCTCGTCGCGCTCTACGCCTGCTACTACCTGTCGCCCAAGGATCCGGCCCCGCGCTTCTTCGCCCTGCTCCTCGCCTTCATGGGCGCGATGGGCGGCGTCGTGCTCTCCGGCAACCTGATGATGCTCGTGGTCTTCTGGGAGATGACCAGCGTCTTCTCCTTCCTGCTCATCGCCTTCTGGCACAACAATCCCGCCGCCCGCGACGGCGCCCGCATGGCGCTGATCGTCACCGCCTTCGGCGGCCTCTGCCTGCTCGCCGGCGTCCTGCTCATCGGCCGCATCGTCGGCTCCTACGACCTCGACCGGGTCCTCGCCGCCGGCGACACCATCCGCGCGCACCGGCTCTACCTCCCGGCCCTGATCCTCGTCCTCCTCGGCGCCTTCACCAAGTCGGCGCAGTTCCCCTTCCACTTCTGGCTCCCGAACGCGATGACCGCGCCGACGCCGGTCTCCGCCTACCTCCACTCGGCCACGATGGTGAAGGCCGGCGTCTTCCTCCTCATCCGCCTCTCGCCCGCCCTTTCCGGCACCGAGGCGTGGTTCTACATCGTCGCCTCCGCCGGCCTCGCGACCCTGCTCCTCGGCGCCTTCTTCGCGCTCTTCCAGCACGACCTGAAGGGCCTGCTCGCCTACTCGACGATCAGCCACCTCGGCCTCATCACCGCGCTCATCGGCATCGACACGCCGCTCGCCTACGTCGCGGCGATCTTCCACATCGTCAACCACGCGATCTTCAAGGGGTCGCTGTTCATGGCCGCCGGCATCATCGACCACGAGACCGGCACCCGCGACATGCGCCGCCTCGGCGGCCTCCGCCATGCGATGCCGATAACGGCCACCCTCGCCGTCGTCGCCTCCGCGGCGATGGCCGGCGTCCCCCTCCTCAACGGCTTTCTCTCCAAGGAAATGTTCTTCGCCGAGGCGGCCGAATACCACGACGGCTCGCTCCTCGACCGCTCGATGCCGTGGATCGCCCTCGTCGCCAGCGCCTTCACCGTCGCCTACTCGCTGCGCTTCATCCACAGCGTCTTCTTCGGGCCGGTCGCCACCGACCTGCCCAAGGTCCCGCACGAGCCGCCCTTCCTCATGCGGCTGCCGGTCGAGATCCTCGTCCTGATCTGCCTGCTCGTCGGGATCATCCCGGCGCTCACCATCGGCCCCGTCCTCCACACCGCCGCCACCGCGGTGCTCGGCCGCGACCTCCCCTACTTCAGCCTCGCGATCTGGCACGGCGTCAACACGCCCCTGATCATGAGCACCATCGCCCTCGTCGGCGGCGTCGCCGTCTACGCCGTCCTCGCCCGCCGCATCGCCGCCGGCGCCGAGGGCCCGCCGCTCATCCGCGCCCTCAAGGGCCAGCGCATGTTCGAGCGCCTGCTCGTCAACGTCTCGTGGATCTGGGCCCGCCGGGCCTTCCGCCTGCTCGGCACCGAGCGGCTGCAGAACCAGCTCCGCCTCCTCGTGCTCTTCGCCTTCTTCGTCGCCGCCTGGATGCTGTGGGGCGCCGACCGCCTGTCGCCGCGCACGCCGCCGAGCTTCGACCCGCTCTTCGCCCTGCTCTGGCTGACCGGCGCCACCTGTGCGGTCTGCGCCGCCTGGCAGGCCAAGTACCACCGCTTCGCCGCCCTCGTCCTGCTCGGCGGCACCGGCATCGTCACCTGCCTCACCTTCGTCTGGCTCTCCGCCCCCGACCTCGCCGTCACCCAGCTTCTCGTCGAGGTGGTGACCACCGTCCTTCTCCTCCTCGGCCTCCGCTGGCTCCCGAAGCGCAACGACGAGATCCCCGGCGACCGGCGCCGCCGGGCCCGCGCCCGCCGCGGCCGTGATCTCGTGCTCGCCGCCGCCTGCGGGATCGGCGTCGCCGCCATCGCCTACGCGGTGATGACCTCGCCGCTCGACCGCGGCGCCGCCGACTGGTTCCTCCGCAACGCCTACGTCGAGGGCGGCGGCACCAACGTCGTCAACGTCATCCTCGTCGACTTCCGCGGCTTCGACACCTTCGGCGAGATCACCGTCCTCGGCATCGTCGCCCTCACCGTCTTCGCCCTCCTCCGCCGCTTCCGCCCGGCGCAGGAGAGCGTCGACGCGCCCGAGCAGCAGCGCGCCCAGGACCGCCTCGACGACGACGCCGAGGAGCGTACGCAGGGCGACACCGTCCGCGACTACCTCGCCGTGCCCTCGGTGATCATGCGCTGGATGTTCCCGGCGATCATCACCCTCTCGGCCTACCTCTTCCTCCGCGGCCACGACCTCCCCGGCGGCGGCTTCGCGGCCGGCATCACCCTCGCCATCGCCTTCCTGCTCCAGTACCTCGGCACCAACGTCCGCGAGGTCGAGGACCGCCTGCGCATCCTCCCCGTCCGCTGGATGGGCCTCGGCCTGCTCGTCTCCGCCGCCACCGGCATGGGCGCCTGGCTCTTCGGCTATCCCTTCCTGACCAGCCACGCCCGCTACGTCGACGTCCCCCTGATCGGCAAGGTTCCCGCCGCCTCGGCGCTGATCTTCGACATTGGCGTCTACTTCCTCGTCGTCGGCGCCACCGTCCTCATCCTCGTCGCCCTCGCCCACCTGTCGTTCCGCGTCCGGCGTCCCGCCGAACCCGAGGGAGAGGCCTGATGGAAGCCGTCCTCGCCATCGCCATCGGCATCCTCGTCGCCTCGGGCGTCTGGCTCCTGCTGCGCCCGCGCACCTTCCAGGTCATCATCGGCCTTGCCCTGCTCTCCTACGGGGTCAACCTCTTCATCTTCTCGATGGGCCGCCCCCGCATCGCGGCCGCGCCGATCCTCGACAAGGGTGGCCTCGTCGACCCGAGCCTCTACGCCGATCCGGTGCCGCAGGCCCTCGTCCTCACCGCCATCGTCATCGGGTTCGCCACCACCGCGCTCTTTCTCGTCGTGATGATCGCCTCGCGCGGCCTGACCGGCACCGACCACGTCGACGGAACGGAGCGCGAGCCCTGATGGCGACGCCCGACCACATCCTGATCGCCCCGATCCTGATCCCCCTCGTCGCGGGCGCGCTGATGCTGTTCTACGAGGAGCGCCAGCGCCGCTTCATCGCCATCGTCTCGGCGGTGGCGCAGCTCATCGTCGCCTGGGAACTCCTCGACATGGCGACCCATGGCGAGGCGATCGGCCTCTACCTCCTCGGCGACTGGCCGCCCCCCTTCGCCATCGTCCTCGTCCTCGACCGCCTCTCGGCGCTGATGGTGGCCCTGACCGCCGTCCTCGCGCTCCCCTGCATCGTCTTCTCGACCGCGCGCTGGGACCGCCGCGGCCAGCACTTCCACGCGCTCTTCCAGTTCCTGCTGATGGGCCTCTACGGCGCCTTCCTGACCGGCGACCTCTTCAACCTCTTCGTCTTCTTCGAAGTCCTGCTCGCCGCGTCCTACGGCCTCGCCCTCCACGGCTCGGGCACGCTCCGCGTCCGCGCCGGCCTCCACTACATCGCGATCAACCTCGCCGCCTCGCTGCTCTTCCTGATCGGGGTCAGCCTGATCTACGGCGTCACCGGCACCCTCAACATGGCCGACCTCGCCCAGCGCGTGCCGCTCGTGCCGATCGACAACCGCCCGCTCCTCGCCGCCGGCGTCGCCGTTCTCGGCGTCGCCTTCCTCGTCAAGGCGGCGATGTGGCCGCTCTGCTTCTGGCTGCCGATCACCTACGTCGCCGCGGCCCCGCCTGCCGCCGCGATGTTCGCCATCCTGAGCAAGGTCGGCCTCTACGTGATCCTCCGCGTCTCCTCGCTCGCCTTCGGCACCGGCGCCGCCAGCCTGACCGGCCTCGGCGCCGAGGTGCTCATCGCCGGCGGCCTCGCGACGCTCGTCTTCGGCACCCTCGGCGTCCTCGCCTCCCAGGGCCTCGGCCGCCTCGCCGGCTGCGCCGTGCTCGTCTCCTCGGGCACCCTCCTCGCCGTCGTCGGCATCTCCAGCGCCGGCGGCGGCGCCGCGATGGTCGCCGGCGCGCTCTACTATCTCGTCGCCTCGACGCTGGCGATCAGCGCGCTCTTCCTCATGGTCGAGCTCATCGAGCGCGAGCAGGGCGCCCTCGCCGGCATCCTCACCGTCACCGCCGAAGCCTACGGCGTCGGCGCCGAATCCGTCCTCGACGAGGACGATTTCCGCGAAGACAGCGACGGCCCCGGCGTCGCCGGCGCGCCCACCGTGCTCGGCCTCTGCTTCCTGACCTGCGCGCTGCTCCTCGCCGGGGTGCCGCCCTTCGCCGGCTTCCTCGGCAAGTTCGCGATGCTCTCCGCCGTCCTCGGCGCCGGCGAGATCGCCGGCCGCATCTCGGGCCTGTCCCTCACCTTCACCGCCCTCGTCATCGTCTCCGGCCTCGCCGCCCTGATCGCCCTCGTCCGCGAGGGCATCCGCACCTTCTGGGTCACCGAGGAGGACATGCCCGCCGTCCCCCTGATCGAGCTCGCCCCCGTCCTCGTCCTCCTCGCCCTCACCCTCGCGATGACGGTCAAGGCCGGCCCGGTCATGCGCTACATGGAAGCCACCGCCAGCACGCTCAACCACCCCCACGTCTACATCGACGGCGTCCTCGGCACCGCCCCCGTCCCCGATGCCCCACCCGTGACCGCCCTGCCCGCACCCGCTCCGCAAGCCACCGCGCCGCAGGATGGCGCGCCGCGGGAGATCCTCCCCGATCCCGCAGCCCAGAACCCCGCCGGGGCGCCCGCCGACCAGGAGCCCGGCCGGTGACCCGCATCTTCCCCCACCCGCTGCTCTCCACCGCCCTCGTCCTGATGTGGCTCCTGCTCAACCGCTTCTCGCTCGGCCACCTCCTCCTCGGCACCGCCGTCGCCCTCGTCGCCGGCCAGGCGATGGCCGCCCTCGACCCGGTCCGCCCCCGCGTCCGCCGCCCGCTGACCATCCTGCGCCTCGGCCTGACCGTCCTCGTCGACATCGTCCGCTCCAACGTCGCCGTCGCCCGCCTGATCCTCGTCGGCGGCCCTCAGCGCCAGGGCTTCGTCGAGATCGATCTCGCCCTCCGCGACCCCACCGCCCTCGCCGTCCTCGCGGTGATCCTGACCAGCACCCCCGGCACCGCCTGGATGGACTACGACGCCGCCCGCGGCCGCCTCCTCCTCCACGTCTTCGACCTCCGCGACGAGGACGAGTGGCGCACCATCGTCAACGACCGCTATGCCCGCCTGCTGATGGAGATCTTCGAATGACCCCGGTTCGCCTGACCCCGGTTCGCCTGACCCCGGCGATCCCCCCCGACGCCCCTTTCCCCCCGGCCCCGCCCCAGCCCCGCCGCCAAGCCCAATCCCCGAGGCCCCGCCCATGAGCGCCACCATCCTCACCCTCGCCATCGGCTTCGCCCAGATCGCCCTCGCCGATCGCCATGCTCCTCGCCACCGTCCGCCTCGTCCGCGGCCCCCGCGCCCAGGACCGTGTCCTCGGCCTCGACGCGCTCTACATCTGCACCATGCTGCTCTTCCTCACCCTCGGCATCCGCACCGGCACGATCTTCTTCTTCGAGGCGGCCATCGTCATCGCCATGCTCGGCTTCGTCTCCACCCTCGCCCTCGCCAAGTTCCTCATGCGCGGCGAGGTCATCGAATGACCCACCTCGACGCCGTCCCGCTCTGGGCCGCCATCCCCGCCGCCCTTTTCCTCGTCCTCGGCGCCGGCCTGACCCTGATCGGCACCATCGGCCTCGTCCGCCTGCCGAGCTTCTACACCCGCCTCCACGCCCCGACCCTCGGCACCAGCTGGGGCACCGCCGGCGTCGTCATCGCCTCGATGATCGTCTCCACCGCCGTCGAGGGCCGCCCGGTGGTGCACGAACTCCTGATCGGCTTCTTCGTCACCGTGACCACCCCGGTCACCCTGATGCTCCTCGGCCGCGCCGCCCTCTACCGCGACAAGTGAACCGACAGGGACAGCCCATGCCAAACACAGAAGTCCGTCTCGGTGGCTGGATCGACGTCCCCCCGGAGGATCTCGACCGCCTCTCCCCGCTCCTCGACGAGCACATCCGCCTGACCCGCGCCGAGCCCGGCTGCCTCGCCTTCTCGGTGACCCCCGACCCCGCCGACCCCTGCCGCCTCAACGTCACCGAGCGTTTCCGCGACCGCGCCGCCTTCGAGGCCCACCAGCGCCGGACCGCGACCTCGCCCTGGGGCCTCGCCACCCGCCACATCGAGCGCCACTACGAGATCGAGAGCGCCGCATGACGCCCCGCTGCGCCTGGGCCCGATCCGACCCGCTGATGCAGGCCTACCACGACACCGAATGGGGCGTGCCCGAGCGCGATCCCCGCGCCCTCTGGGAAAAGCTCGTCCTCGACGGTTTCCAGGCCGGCCTCGCCTGGATCACCGTCCTGCGCAAGCGCGACGCCTTCCGCGCCGCCTTCGCCGACTTCGACCCCGCCACCGTCGCGGCCTTCGACGAAACCGACATCGCCCGCCTCCTCGACAACCCCGGCATCATCCGCTCCCGCGCCAAGATCGAGGCCGCCATCGGCAGCGCCCGCCTCTACTGCGACATGGCCGACCGCGGCGAGGACTTCTCCGCCTACTGCTGGGGCTTCACCGACGGCGCCGTTCTCCAGGGCGACGGCGTCACCCTCCCCGCGAAAACCGCCCTCTCCGAGACCGTCTCCAAGGACCTCAAGCGCCGCGGCTTCAAGTTCGTCGGCCCGGTCATCGTCTACGCCTGGATGCAGGCCGTCGGCATCGTCGACGACCACGCCGCCACCTGCTTCCGCCGCGGCGCCGATCAATGACCGTCACCATCTACGGCATCAAGAACTGCGACACGATGCGAAAGGCCCGCGCCTGGCTCGACTCCCGCGGCATCCCCTACACCTTCCACGACTACAAGACCGCCGGCGCACCCCCCGCCCTCGTCGCCCGCTTCGCCGCCGCCCTCGGTTGGGAAACGCTCGTGAACCGCTCCGGCCTGACCTACCGGCGCCTCCCCGACGCCGACAAGGCCGACCTCGACGCGCCGAAGGCCCTCGCCCTGATGACCGCCCACCCCTCCCTCATCCGCCGCCCCGTCCTCGACCGCGACGGCGCCCTCGTCGGCAGGCTTCGACCCCGAAACCTGGGCCACGCTCTTCCCCTGACGGTCGGGGGCGTGACGTCAAAACGCCGCCGTTCCCGGTTGTCACGACTCGGGAAGATGGGCAGTCTCCGGCACACCAGACGCCGAGCCGGCGGACGGCTCAGGGGGAAACTTATGAAGACGCGGCTCTTTCTCGCCTTGCTCACTGCTACATGCGGTTCTGTCTATCCAGCCTTTGCCCAGCAGCAGGCCACCGGCACGCCCGGCGCTCCGGACGCGACGACGACCATCGACGGCCAGTCGCTGCCGGCCGAGGCGCCACCGTTCGGCGGGGTCATCAACCTCGATGCCGCGAGCTCGACGCCCTGGTGGCCGCCGACAGTCGTGCCGCCCAAGGGGGCGCCGAACGTGCTCCTGATCATGACCGACGACGCCGGCTACGGCGTATCCGGCACCTTCGGGGGCGTCATCCCGACGCCGACGCTCGACCAGATCGCCGCCGACGGGCTGCGCTATACCCAGTTCCACTCGACCGCACTCTGCTCGCCGACGCGTGCGGCGCTGATCACCGGGCGCAACCACCACTCGGTAGGCTTCGGGGTGATCGCCGAGCAGTCGACCGGCTTTCCCGGCTATGACGGGGTCATCGGGCTCGAACAGCGCCTCGATCGGCGAGATCCTCAAGGAGCACGGCTACGCCACCTCGTGGTTCGGCAAGAACCACAACACCCCGACCTACGCCTATTCCGCCGCCGGGCCCTTCGACCAGTGGCCGTCCGGCATGGGCTTCGACTACTTCTACGGCTTCATGGGCGGCGAGACCGACCAGTGGACGCCGTGGCTGTTCCGCGACCACACCCAGATCTTCCCGTGGCGCGAAGAGCCCGGCTACAACATGATCACCGGCATGGCCGACGATGCCATCGACTACCTGCGCCAGACCGACGCCGCAGCGCCCGGAGAAGCCGTTCTTCCTCTACTACGTCCCCGGGCGGCACCCATGCCCCGCACCAGCCGAAGCCCGAGTGGAGCGCCAAGTTCAAGGGCAAGTTCGACATGGGCTGGAACGCCATGCGCGACGAGATCTTCGCCAACCAGAAGCGGCTCGGGGTGATCCCGGAGAGCACCAAGCTGACGCCGTGGCCGGACGACCTGCCGAAGTGGGACACGCTCGACGCCGACAGCAAGAAGATGTTCGCGCGCCAGGCCGAGGTCTTCGCCGGCTACGTCGCCTATACCGACAACGAGATCGGCCGGGTGATCGACGAGGTCCGCCGCCAGGGCAAGCTCGACAACACGCTGATCATCTACATCGAGGGTGACAACGGCACCAGCGCCGAGGGGTCGACCATCGGCACGCCGTTCGATCTCGCGGCGATCCAGGGGATCAACGTTCCCGTGGAGGAGCAGCTCAAGTTCTACGACCAGTCTGGGGCGACCCGACGACCCAGCCGCACATGTCGGTCGCCTGGTCCTGGGCCTTCGATACGCCGTTCAAGTGGACCAAGCAGATCGCGTCCTACTTCGGCGGCACGCGGCAGGGGATGGCGATGTCCTGGCCGGGCCACATCACCGACAAGGGCGGGGTGCGCAGCCAGTTCCACCACATGATCGACATCGTGCCGACGATCCTCGAGGCGACCGGCATCGAGGCGCCGCAGATGGTCAACGGCATTCCGCAGAAGCCGATCGAAGGCGTGAGCATGGCCTACACCTTGCCGAAGGAGAACGCCGACGTCGCCTCGCATCGCGAGACGCAGTATTTCGAGATGTTCGGCCAGCGCGCGCTCTATCACGACGGCTGGATCGCCGCGACCAACCCGACGGCGGGGCCGTGGCTGATGGGGCTGGGCAAGCTGCCCAACGTGCTCGATGGCTACTCCTGGTCGCTCTACGACCTGACCAAGGACTTCTCGGAAAATGACGACCTCGCGGCCGAGCATCCGGAGAAGCTGAAGGAACTGCAGGACCTGTTCCTGGTCGAGGCGGCGAAATACCAGGTGCTGCCGCTCGACAACTCGGTGGCGTCGAGGCTGCTGGCGCCGCGGCCGAGCGCGACCGCCGGGCGCGACACCTTCAGCTATACCGGGGTGATGTCCGGCCTGCCGCCCTCGGCCGCGCCGGACCTGCTGACCCGGTCCTACACGATCACCGCCGACATCGAGGTGCCCGAGGGCGGCGGCGACGGCATGCTCAACACGCTGGGCGGCCGGTTCGGCGGCTATGGCTTCTACCTGCTCGGCGGCAAGCCGGTCTTCGTCTACAACCTCCTGGCGCTCGAAAGCTTCCGCTGGGAAGGCAAGGAGGCGCTGACCCCCGGCAAGCACACGCTGGTCTTCGACTTCACCTACGACGGACCGGGCGCCGGCAAGGGCGGCCACGGCGTCCTGAGCGTCGACGGCACGACCGTCGCCGACCAGACCATCCCGCACACCATCCCGTTCCTGATGACGATCGACGAATCCTTCGATGTCGGAATCGACACGCGCACGGGCGTGGCCGACGACTACAAGCTGCCCTTCGCCTTCACGGGCACGCTCGACAAGCTGACCGTCAAAGTGGGAGAATCGCAACTGTAGGGCCGACACCCGCACGGTTGCGCGGTCTCTCGCAGAATTTCCTCGGTGTCACGTCGTGGCACCGAGGAAGCTACAGTCGAAACGGAACGAGGGCGTTCTGAGGCTGACGCCCCTTGCGTCAATGCCGGCACCCGGCCTTTTCCCGGGGAGCCTCTCTACGCCCGACTTGCCCGCACGCCACTTTTCTTTCGGCCCACCGTACGCTCCTCCGCCCGAACCGCTGGTGCATGCGATGTGCATGGTTTGTGCATGGGATGTGCATGCCCGAACCGGGCCGCTTTTCGCCCCTTCACGAAATCTCCACCTCTCTTCCGGCTTGCATCGGACAAGAACATATGGCGAACATGCGCCATGGACCCCAAGCTCGCCGCCAAGCTGCGCATCCTCGCCGACGCCGCAAAATATGACGCCTCCTGCGCTTCCTCGGGCGCGCCGAAGCGCTCCGGCGGCAAGACCGGCCTCGGCTCGACCACCGGCGCCGGCATCTGCCACGCCTACACGCCCGACGGCCGCTGCGTCTCTCTCCTGAAGATCCTGCTGACCAACTGGTGCCTCTACGACTGCGCCTACTGCGTCAACCGCCGCAGCTCCAACACCCCGCGCGCCCGCTTCACCGTGGAGGAGGTCGTCACCCTAACCGTCGAATTCTACAAGAGAAACTACATCGAGGGCCTCTTCCTTTCCTCCGGCGTCATCAAGTCCCCCGACCACACCATGGAGGAACTCGTCCGCGTCGCCCGCACCCTCCGCCGCGACCACGGCTTCGCCGGCTACATCCACCTCAAGGCCATCCCCGAGGCCAGCCCGTGGCTCCTCGAACAGGCCGGCCTCTGGGCCGACCGCCTGTCGATCAACCTCGAGCTCCCCTCCCGCGCCAGCCTCGCCCGCCTCGCCCCGGAAAAGAGCGCCCCCTCGATCGACGCCGCCATGGGCCAGATGCACGAGCGAATCACCGAGGCCAAGGCCGAGAAGCGTCGCTTTTCCCCCGCCGGCCAGAGCACGCAAGTCATTGTCGGCGCTGACGAAACCACCGACGCCACCGTCCTCGCCACCACCGACCGCCTCTACCGCCAGCACAAGCTCAAGCGCGTCTACTATTCGGCCTACAGCCCGATCCCCGAGCCGAGCGCCGTCCTCCCGCCGAAGGCGCCGCCCCTCCAGCGCGAGAACCGCCTCTACCAGGCCGACTGGCTGATCCGCTTCTACGGCTTCACCGTCGCCGAGATCGCCGCCGGCGGCGACAACGGCATGCTCGACCTCGAAGCCGACCCCAAACTCGCCTGGGCGCTGAAAAACCGACAGATTTTCCCCGTCGACGTCAACCGCGCCCCCCGCGAACTCCTCCTCCGCATCCCCGGCCTCGGCGTAAAGGCCATCGACAAACTGATTCGCGCCCGCCGCCACATGTCGCTCCGCCTCGCCGACCTCGCCCGCCTCACCCCCGCCCTCCGCCGCGCCCTGCCCTTCCTCGTCGCCGAAGACCACCGCCCCACCACCCTCGACCGCCTCGACCTCCGCACCCGCCTCCTCCGCCCCCCCGAGCAACTCTCCCTCTTCCCATGATCCCCATCGCCCTCACCCCCGGCGCCGACCTCGACGGCTTCCGCGCCGCCACCCGCCGCCTCGTCGCCGCCGGCGCCCGCCCCGAGGAAATCGCCTGGTCGACCGGCCCCACCCTCTTCGCCGCCACCCCCGACGGTCCCGAACCGGCCGTCGTCCTGCCGCGCAAGCTGACCGACCTCATCCGCCTCGTCGTCTGCCACCGCGACCCCGACCGCTACGGCCTGCTCTACACCGCGGTCTGGCGCGTCCACCGCGGCGAGCGCCAACTCCTTGATGTCTCGACCGATCCCCTCGTCCACCGCCTCGAACGCATGGCGAAGTCCGTCCGCCGCGACCTCCACAAGATGCACGCCTTCGTCCGCTTCCGCCGCGTCGAAGACGGCGCCACCGAGCGCTACGTCGCGTGGTTCGAACCCGACCACCACATCCTCGACGCCACCGCGACCTTCTTCATCGACCGCTTCCGCAGCCTCGACTGGACGATCCTCACCCCGGAGGGCCGCCTGCACTGGGACCGCGCCACCCTCCACCGCGGCCCCCCCGCCACCCGCGACGAGGCCCCGGCGACCGACCCCTTCGAAGCCGGCTGGACCGGCTACTACGAGAGCACCTTCAACCCCGCGCGCCTCAACATGACCGTCACCCGCGCCCACATGCCGAAGAAATACTGGCGCAACATGCCCGAGGCCGCCGCCATCCCCGACCTGATCCGAACCGCCCCCGCGCGCGTCAGGGAAATGATCGACAGGGAGGCCGCCATGCCCGCACGCCGCGACCCCGCCAAGGCCGTCGCCGCCATGGCCGACCAGACGCCCCGCACGCTCGCCGACCTCAACCGCCTCATCGCCGCCGCTCCGCCGATGGTCGAGGGCGGCACCCGCGCCGTCCTCGGCGAAGGCCCGATCGGCGCCGCCATCGCCTTCGTCGGCGAGCAGCCCGGCGACCAGGAAGACCTCGAAGGCCACCCCTTCGTCGGCCCCGCCGGCCAGCTCCTCGACCGGATGCTGGCCGAGACCGGCATAGCCCGATCAACCACTTACGTGACGAACGCCGTCAAGCACTTCAAGTACGTCCAGCGCGGCAAGCGCCGCCTCCACCAGCGCCCCACCGCCGGCGAAGTGAAACACTACCGCTGGTGGCTCAAGACCGAGCTCGACCTCGTCTCCCCCGGCCTCGTCGTCGCCCTCGGCGCCACCGCCGTCCTCGCCCTCACCGGCAAGCCGCTCCCCGTCACCGCCAACCGCGGCAGGGCGACCTTCGACGACCGCCGCGGCTTCATCACCATCCACCCGTCCTACCTGCTGCGCATTCCCGACCCGGCCGAAAAGGCCACCGCCACCGAAGCCTTCCGCGCCGATCTCGCCCACATCCGCCAACTCGCCGCCGGCCCGACCAACGCCTGAAGCAGCCCGCCGTGACCCTGCGCGCCTGCCGCAAGGTATCGCCCGCCGACTCCGGACCAGTTGCCCCCCGGCCGCGTCGATCGGCTGCGACCGGCACCCCGGTCGCTGCGCTGGCCGCGCGGCCGCCTTTCCGCTAGAGCTGAAGCCCAGGGTCAGGGATGCCGCACGGAGAAAAGCGATGAAGATCAACGTCGAGGTCGAGTGCACGCCGGAGGAGGCCCGCGCCTTCCTCGGCCTCCCCGACCTCCGCCCGATTCAGGACGAACTTCTCGGCGAGATGAAGGACCGCATGTCGGCGGCACTCCGCGCCAGCGATCCCCAGGAGATGATGCGCCAGTGGTTGACGCCGAACCTCAAGGGCTTCGAGCAGATGATGGAGGCAATGGCCCGCATGGGCCAACCCAAGGGCTGACTGCCGTGGAGCCCGGCGCCCTCGTCTTCCGCGGCCTGCCGACCCGCGTCGTCCTCGGCGACGGCACCCTCGCCGCAGCCTGGCGCGGCAACCGACCCGAGTAGCCGCGGAACCGAAGAGTCGCGACCGCGGAGCGCCCTGATCCGGTTGCCAAGAGCGCCGCGTCAGCCGCCCGCACCCTGCACCGCTCCGCCCGCGGCGCGCTTCACCGCTGCATCAGGCCGCACCGTCTCTCTTCTTCGGCGACACGCTTTTCCGCCGGGGTGCCGCCGAAGAAGAGAGGTGCGCGGCTGCCCCGCCTCTCTTCGGATTTCATACTGGCAGGAAGCCTATCGGGCAGGACGCGGGGCCCCGCCAACAGGCGGGGAGAAAAAACAACTCAGCCGGCGAATGCCGGCTTCCTTCGAAGGGAGGCCGCAAAGGCGGCCGACCGACAAGCGGCGGCCGAGTGGGGGGCGCGCTCTTCGCGCGCGCCTCCCCGAGGTCGGCGCTCCCCCCGGCCGGCCGCACACAAGCCCGACGGACTGCTCGCCCCAGCGACGTGCGATACAACCCTCGGCGGCCCCACGCCTACCCAGCCGGCGCCAGCGCCGCTGCCTTGAGGACGCGCCGCAGGATCTTCCCCGACGCCGACTTCGGGATCGCCTCGACGAAGCGCACCTCGCGCAGCTGCTTGTAGGTCGCCACATGCCCGGCCACGAACCCGCGCAGCCCCTCCGCCGTCGGCACCCGCCCAGCGGCGGCGACGACGAAGGCCACCGGCACTTCGCCGCAGTCCGCGTCCGGCAGCCCGATTACCGCCGCGTCGGCGACGTCGGGATGCCCGACCAACAGCGCCTCGAGTTCCGCCGGCGGCACCTGGAAGCCCTTGACCTTGATCAGCTCCTTCACCCGGTCGACGATGTAGAGATAGCCGCCCTCCTCGATCCGGGCGAGGTCGCCGGTCGTCACCCAGCCGTCGCGCAGCGTCCGCGCCGTCGCCTCCGCGTCGTCGAGGTAGCCGAGCATCACCTGCGGCCCGCGCACCCAGAGCTCGCCGACCCCGCCCGGCGGCAGGTCCGCGCCGCTCTCCGGATCGACGATCCGGCATTCGGTATTCGGCACCGTGATCCCCGCCGACCCCGGCCGACCCCGGCCGTACGGGGTAAAGTGCGACACCGGGCTCATCTCCGTCATCCCGTAACCCTGCACCACCTCGCAGCCGAACCGGGCCGCACAGGCGCCCTCCACCTCCGCCCCGAGCGGCGCCGCCCCGGAGAAGATCGACTCCACGACGACAGATCGTAGTCGTCGACCATCGGGTGCTTGGCCAGCGCCAGCACGATCGGCGGCACCACGAACAGCCGCCGCATCCGGTGCGCCTCGATCAGGCCGAGCGCCGCGGCCAGGTCGAAGCGCGGCACCGTCACCAGCGCCCCGCCCCCTGCGATGAAATAGCTCATCAGCACCGTCATTCCGTAGATGTGGAAGAACGGCAGCACCGCCAGCGTGCGCTCCCCCGGCCGGCCCGGCTCCACCGCCGCCATCTGGACGACGTTGGCGACGAGGTTGGTGTGGCTGAGCCGCACCCCCTTCGAAAGCCCGGTCGTCCCCGACGAATAAGGCAGCACCAGCGTATGCCCGGCGAGATCCACCGGGACCTCCCCGATCGCCTCCCCGAACAGGTCGGTGAAGTCCGTCGCCCCGTCCGCTCCCCCGATCACCGCAATTTCGCGCACCGCCGTTCCCTTCACCGCCGCGCGGGCAATGTCGAGAAACGCCGGCACCGTCACCAGCAGCTCCGCCGCCGACCCGGCGAGCTGCCCGCGGACCTCCTCGGCGGTATAGGTCGGGTTGACCGTGGTGATCGTCCCCCCCGCCCAGGCGACCCCGTGGAAGACCACGGCATAGTCCGGCATGTTCGGCGCCATGATCGCCACGACATGGCCGGCGCCAAAGCCGCGCGCGGTCAGCCCGCCGGCCAGCCGCCGCGTCGCGTCGACCAGCTCCCGGCCGGTCAGCACCCGCCCGCCGGCCCCGTCGATCAGCACCGGCTCGTCCTCGCGCCCGGCGAAACCGGCGAAGACACAGGCGCTGATCGACTGCCGCGGGATCACGATTTCCGGAAACGGACTTGCCTGCACGATCATCATCTCGCCCTCCCGGAGCGGCGCCGCCACTGCCGGGCGGCCTGCCGCCATCCTACCCGAAGACCGCGGTTTCGCGCAGCGCTTTCGGGACGGCTCGGGGCGTCAGGGAGACCGCCGCCGAAACGCCCGAACCCGTGCCGTCGCACGTTAACCTAAATGACCATGAGATGAACGGGCCAAGGAATACGATTTTATATCAGTGGTTTAGTCAGAGTCGCACGCGTGCGACTCCGTGCGACGCACCGCCTCCGGGGCGCATCGGGGACCTTGTCAAAACGGGGTCTCTCAGACGAGCCAGAGGCTCGCCAGCCCGAGGAAGGCGAAGAAGCCGAAGACGTCGGTCATCGTCGTCACGAAGGTCCCCGAAGCCAGCGCCGGATCGGCCCCGAGCTTTTCCAGCGCGATCGGCACCAGGGCCCCGGCAAAGCCCGCGACGACGAGGTTGCCGACCATCGCCACGCCGATCACCACCCCGAGCTGCGCGTCGTGGAAATAGAACCCGCTGAGCAGTCCGATGATCACCGCCAGCCCGAGGCCGTTGCAGAGGCCGACCAACCCCTCGCGCAGGATAAACCGCCGCAGGTTCGCCGCACTGAGGCTCCGCGTCGCGATCGCCCGCACCGTGACCGTCAGCGCCTGCGTCCCGGCGTTGCCGCCCATCGAGGCGACGATCGGCATCAGGATCGCCAGCGCCACGAAGGCCTCGATCGTCTTGGTAAACTGCGCGATCACCGTCGCGGCGAGGATCGCCGTGCAGAGGTTGACCGCCAGCCAGACGATCCGCCCGCGCACGATCTCGAAGACCCCGTCCGACAGCTCCTCGTCGCCCACGCCGGCGAGCAGACGCATGTCCTCCTCGGTCTCCTCCTCGAGCACCTCCATGGCGTCGTCGATGGTGATGACCCCGGCCAGTCGTCCGTCGGCATCGGAGACCGGCGCCGAGATCAGGTGGTACTTGTTGAAGTTGTAGGCGACGTCCTCCCAGCTCTGGTCGACGCGCAGCCCGATGAAGTCGGCGTTCATCAGGTCGCGCAGCGCCGCCGCCCGCGCCGACCCCATCAGCTTCCCGAGCGGAACCAGCCCGACGGCGTGCATCTGCGGATCGACGATGATCAGGTCGTAGAAGCTCTCCGGCAGCCACTCCTCGGCGCGCAGGAAGTCGATGGCATCCCCGACAGTCCAGTGCTCGGGCGCCACCACCACCTCGCGCTGCATCAGGCGCCCGGCGGAATAGTCCCCGTACTGCAACGATCGCTCGACCGCCGCCCGGTCGACGTCGTCGAGCATCCGCAGGATGCGCGCCTGCTGCGGCGCCGCCATGTCCTCGGCGAGATAGACGACGTCGTCGGTCTCGAGGTCCTGCACCGCCCTTTCGAGCACGTCGTCGGGCAGCTCGGCGACGATCTCGTCGCGCACCCCCTCTTCCAGTTCGGACAGCACCGCGCCCTCGAGCTGGTGCCCCCACAGCGCCATCAGCGCCGTGCGCTCGGGCCGGCTTATCTGCTCGAGCAGGTCGGCGATGTCCGCCTCGTGCAGGTCATCGAGCAGCGCGACAAGCTTGTCGTGATCGCCGGCCTCGACCGCGTCGAGCACCGCGTCCGCCGTCTCGCGGTCGAGCCCGTGCTCCTCCCGCTCGACCTCGCGCCCCCCGTCCCGCCCGCCCGGGTGCTCCGGCTCCAGCACGGCCTCAGGCTCCGCCGGCTCGCGCCCTGCCGCGGGCCGGCCGTCGCCTCCCGAGCGCGCTTCCGACGCGGGCCCGGTCTCCTCCTCGTCCGCCATGCCCGTCTCCACCGCTGGTCGCAATCGCGGCCGACCATACACGCTCGACCGGCGGGGGAAAGCGCAGGCCGCCCGATTCCTGCCCCGTCGGCGATCCACGCGCGCGCTCTGCGCCCAGAGGCGCCGCGAAAGCCGCCCGCACGCCTGTCACGCTCCCGCCCGCGGCGCGCTGCATCGGTGCGGTGGGCCGCACCGTCTCTTCTTCTTCGGCGACACGCTTTTCCGCCGGGGTGCCGCCGAAGCATAGAGGCGCGAGGCTGCCCCGCCTCTCTTCGGATTTCATACTGGCAGGAAGCCTATCGGGCAGGACGAGGGGCCCCGCCAACAGGCGGGGAGAAAAAACAACTCAGCCGGCGAATGCCGGCTTCCTTCGAAGGGAGGCCGCAAAGGCGGCCGACCGACCAGCGGCGGCCGAGCGGGGGGCGCGCTCTTGCGCGCGCCTCCCCGAGGTCGGCGCTTCCCCCGGCCCGGCCGCGGCGTCCTGGCCGTGGCTACCCGCTTCGCTCTTCACGGAACCGTCGCCTTCACCGAAGTGTTGGGCCAGGTCGCGGCGGGCTTGACCGCCGCCCGCGGATGCGGCCCCCTCGCGGCCGACCCCTTGAGGAGGCCCGCCATCGCCCGCGCCCGCCTGACCATCGACCTCGCCGCCGTCGCCGCCAACTGGCAGGCCCTCGACGCCCTGAGCGCCCCCGCCGTCGAGACCGGCGCCGTGGTCAAGGCCGACGCCTACGGCCTTGGCGCGGCCCGCGTCGGCCCGGCCCTCGCCGCCGCCGGCGCCCGCAGCTTCTTCGTCGCCCTCGCCGAAGAGGGCGCCGCGCTCCGCGAGGCCCTCGGCCCCGGCCCCGCCATCCACGTCTTCGCCGGCCTGATGCCCGGGGACGCGCCCTCGTCCGCGCCCACGGCCTGATCCCCTGCCTCAACAGCCCGTCCCAGATCGCCGATTTCGCAGCTTCCCTCGCCGGCCTCCCCTGCGCGGTCCAGCTCGACAGCGGCATGAACCGCCTCGGCCTCGAGCCCGCCGAGTTCAACGACGCCCTGCCCGTCCTCGCCCGCCTCGCCCCCGTCCTCGTCCTCAGCCACCTCGCCTGCGCCGACGACCCCGGCCACCCGATGAACCACGCCCAGGCCGCCGCCTTCGAGAGCCTGAGCGCCCATCTCCCCGGTGCCCGTCGCAGCCTCGCCGCCACCGGCGGCGTCCTGCTCGGCACCGGCTACCACTTCGACCTCGTCCGCCCCGGCGTCGGCCTCTACGGCGGCCGCCCCTTCGCCGACGCCCGCCCCGTCGTCCGCCTCGCGCTGCCGGTCATCCAGGTCCGCGAGGTCGGCGAGGGCGAGAGCGTCGGCTACGGCGCGGCGTGGACCGCGGTGCGCCCGTCGCGGGTCGCCACCGTCTCCGCCGGCTACGCCGACGGCCTTGCGCGCGCCCTCGGCCGCGGCCACCTCGCGCTCTTCGCCGGCGAAACCGCGCTCCCCGTCGTCGGCCGCGTGTCGATGGACCTGCTCACCGTCGACGTCACCGGACTGGAGGAGGTGCCGGCAACCCTCGACCTCCTCAGCGATTTCCAGGGCGTCGATGCCGTTGCCGAAGCGGCCGGCACCATCGGCTACGAGGTGCTGACCAGCCTTGGCCACCGCTACGAACGCGTCTACAAGGAGGCCCCGTCGCCGGAGCCCGCATGACCCTCCTCCGCCTCCTCCAGGCTTTCCTCGCCTCGATCGGCCGCTCGGTCCTCGGGCTCCTCGCCGCGACCGGCCGCCTGACGGTCTTTGCCGCCACCGCGCTGTCGCAGATCGTCCGCCCGCCGTTCTACGCCAGCGAACTCGGCCGCCAGCTTCTGCGTATCGGCTTCTTCTCCCTGCCCGTCGTCGGGCTGACCGCCCTCTTCACCGGCGCCGCCCTCGCCCTGCAGATTCTGGTCCGGCGGCGACCGCTTCAACGCCAGCACCGTCGTTCCCTCGATCGTCGCCATCGGCATCGTCCGCGAGCTCGGCCCCGTCCTCGGCGGCCTGATGGTCGCCGGCCGGGTCTCCTCCTCGATCGCCGCCGAGCTCGGCACCATGCGCGTCACCGAGCAGATCGACGCGCTGACCACACTCTCCACCGACCCGATGAAATATCTCGTCCTGCCGCGCGTCCTCGCCGGCCTGATCGCCATGCCGATCCTCGTCGCCGTCGCCAACGTCATCGGCATCTTCGGCGGCTACCTCGTCGGCACCACCCGCCTCGGCTTCAATCCGTCGACCTACATCAAGAACACCATCGACTTCCTCGAGCCCGCCGACGTCGCGACCTCGCTGACCAAGGCCGCGGTCTTCGGCTTCCTCCTCGCACTGATGGGCTGCTACAACGGCTACAACTCCGGCCGCGGCGCCCAGGGCGTCGGCGAGGCGACCACCAACGCCGTCGTCTCCGCCTCGATCCTCATCCTCGCTGCCAACTACCTGCTGACCGAGGCCTTCTTTTGATGGCGCCGACGTCCGGGGAAAGCTCGGCTCAAGCCAGGACCGATACCCCCCGGATCGAGCTCCGCGACGTCCGCAAGCGCTTCGGCGACAAGCAGGTGCTCGCCGGCGTCTCGTTCAAGGTGATGCCCGGCGAGAGCCTCGTCATCATCGGCGGCTCCGGCACCGGCAAGTCCGTCACCCTGAAGTGCATCCTCGGCATCCTCACCGCCGACTCCGGCCAGGTCCTGATCGACGGCCAGCCCCTCGCCAGCATCGACAAGCGCGCCTTCCTCCGCGCCTTCGGAATGCTCTTCCAGGGCGGCGCGCTCTTCGACAGCCTGACCGTCTGGCAGAACGTCGCCTTCCGCCTGCGCCACGCCCGCAAGCCGATGCCGCGCCGCGAGGCCCGCGACCTCGCCATCGCCAAGCTCCGCCGCGTCGGCCTCGGCCCCGAGACCGCCGACCTCTTCCCCGCCGAGCTCTCCGGCGGCATGCAGAAACGCGTCGGCCTCGCCCGCGCCATCGCCACCGACCCGTCGACGATCTTCTTCGACGAGCCGACCGCCGGCCTCGACCCGATCATGGCCAACGTCATCAACGACCTGATCCGCGAGCTCGTCGAGGAGATGGGCGCCACCGCCGTCACCATCACCCACGACATGACCACGGTGCGCACCGTCGCCGACCACGTCGCGATGCTCCACGGCGGCATCGTCCGCTGGACGGGCCACATCGACGAAATGGACGCCTCGCCCGACCCTTACCTCCAGCAATTCATCCACGGCCGCGCCGAAGGCCCGATCGAGTCTGTCCGATGACCCCCGCCCTCGCCACACGCCGGGTCGCCGACGCCGGAAAAGGCCGTCCCGCCTGCCTCGCGTCACCGAAAGGCGCCCCGTGAGCGCCCGCCGCCCCGCCTTCACCTGCACCGCCTGTGGCGCCACCCACTCGAAGTGGTCCGGCCGCTGCGACACCTGCGGCGCGTGGAACTCGGTCGTCGAGGAAGCGGGCCTCGCCGAAGGCCCCGCCGGCCGCACCCTCGGACCGGCGCGCGGCCGCCGCATCGTCCTCGGCGACCTCGCCACCGCGGAGCCGGAGCCGCCGCGCGCCCTCTCCGGCATCGCCGAGCTCGACCGCGCGCTCGGCGGCGGCCTCGTGCCGGCTTCGGCGATCCTCGTCGGCGGCGATCCCGGCATCGGCAAGTCGACCCTCCTCCTCCAGGCCGCCGCCGCCTTCGCCAGCCGCGGCACCGCCGCCGTCTACATCTCGGGCGAGGAGGCCGCCGCCCAGATCCGCCTCCGCGCCGCCCGCCTCGGACTCGAACAGGCCCCGCTGAAGCTCGCCACCGAAACGAACCTTCGCGACATCCTGACCACCCTCGAGGCCGAGCGCCCGGCCCTCGCCGTCATCGACTCGATCCAGACCCTCTGGGTCGACCACGTCGAATTCGGCCCCCGGCTCGGTCGCCCAGGTCCGCGCCGCGGTCCACGAACTCGTCACCTTCGCCAAGCGCCGCGGCACCGCGGTCATCCTCGTCGGCCACGTCACCAAGGAGGGCCAGATCGCCGGCCCCCGGGTCGTCGAGCACATGGTCGACACCGTCCTCTACTTCGAGGGCGAGCGCGGCCACCAGTTCCGCATCCTGCGCGCCGTCAAGAACCGCTTCGGCCCGGCCGACGAGATCGGCGTCTTCGAGATGACCGGCCGGGGCCTCGCCGAAGTCGCCAACCCCTCCGCCCTCTTCCTCTCCGAGCGCGACCGCCGCACCTCCGGTTCGGCCGTCTTCGCCGGTGTCGAGGGCACCCGCCCGATTCTCGTCGAGATCCAGGCCCTCGTCGCCCCCTCCGCCCCCGGCAACGCCCGCCGCACCGTCGTCGGCTGGGACTCCGGCCGCCTCGCCATGGTCCTCGCCGTCCTCGACTCGCGCTGCGGCATCGGCTTCGGCCCCTCGGATGTCTACCTCAACGTCGCCGGCGGCCTGCGCATCTCCGAGCCCGCCGCCGACCTCGCCGTCGCCGCCGCCCTCGTCTCGGCCCGCCAGGACATCCCCCTGCCCCGTGACGCGGTGATCTTCGGCGAGATCAGCCTCTCCGGCGCCCTCCGCGCCGCCCCCCAGGCCGAGGCCCGTCTGCGCGAGGCCGCCAAGCTCGGCTTCGGCGCCGCCTTTGTCCCGGCCGCACCCACCGGGGATCGTAACGGTCTTGAAATTCACACGGTTGCGGATCTCGGGACTTTCATGGAGAAGTGCTTCGGCACTATCGAGAGCCGGGGTCGCGGGGACTAATGGAAGCCTTCACCATCGTCGACGGCCTCGTGCTCGTCGTCATCGTGCTGTCGGCGATCCTCGCCTACGCCCGCGGTCTCGTCCGCGAGGCGCTGTCGATCGCCGGCTGGATCGCCGCCGCCTTCGCCGGCTTCGCCTTCGCGCCGATGGCAGCACCGCTCCTCCGCGAATTGCCGTTCCTTCGCGACCTGATCGGCACCAACTGCGAACTCTCGATCCTCGCCGGCTTCGCCGTCGCCTTCGCCATCGCGCTGATCATCGTCTCGCTCTTCACCCCGCTCCTCGCCGGCTTCGTCCAGAATTCGGCCGTCGGCCCGATCGACCAGGGCCTCGGCTTCGTCTTCGGCATCGTCCGCGGCGTGCTTCTCGTCGTGATCGGTCTCATCGTCTACAAGACCGTCTTCGGCGGCCATGGCGGGGTCGCGCAGATCGACAACAGCCACAGCGCCGCGCTCTTCGGCGACCTCGAGGCGCGCATCCAGGCGATGCTCCCAGCCGACGCCCCCCAGTGGATCGCCGGCCAGTACGACCGACTGACACAAACTTGCAACAGTTGAGGGCCGCCTAGGGTGACAACCCCCGGTCCCGCTTCTATATGACCGGCGGCACTTATCCCCCCGAGGCCCCCATGTCCTTTCCCGTGCATCCCTTCGACGACGACAAGCTCCGCGAGGAATGCGGGGTCTTCGGGGTGATGGGCGTCAACGACGCGGCCAACTTCGTCGCCCTCGGCCTCCACGCCCTCCAGCATCGCGGCCAGGAAGCGGCCGGCATCGTCTCCTACACCACCGAGGCCGGCTTCTGCGCCGCCCGCCGCTTCGGCTACGTCCGCGACAACTTCACCAGCGCCAGCCTGATGGAGACCCTGCCCGGCGACCTCGCCATCGGCCACGTCCGCTACTCGACCGCCGGCACCAAGGGCACGACCCAGCTCCGCGACGTCCAGCCGCTCTTCGCCGAGTTCCAGATGGGCGGCTGCGCCGTCGCCCACAACGGCAACCTCACCAACGCCCTCGCGCTCCGCGAGGAGCTGATCAGCCGCGGCTCGATCTTCCAGTCCGGTTCCGACACCGAGTGCATCATCCACCTGATGGCGCGCTCGATGCAGAAGACCATCCCCGAACGCCTGAAGGACGCGCTCCGTGTCGTCGAAGGGGCTTTCTCGATCGTCGCGATGACCCGCTCCAAGCTCATCGGCGTCCGCGACCCGCTCGGCGTGCGCCCGCTCATGCTCGGCCGCGTTGGTGACGGCTGGGTGCTCGCCTCCGAGACCTGCGCCCTCGACATCATCGGCGCCAAGTTCATCCGCGAGGTCGAGCCCGGCGAGATGGTGATCTGCACCGGCGCCGAGATCGAGAGCTTCTATCCCTTCCGCCGGATGAAACCGCGCTTCTGCATCTTCGAGAACGTCTATTTCTCGCGCCCCGACAGCGTCATCGGCGGCCACTCCGTCTACGAGACCCGCCGCCGCATCGGCGTCGAGCTTGCCCGCGAGGCCCCGGTCGAGGCCGATCTCGTCTGCCCGGTGCCGGACTCGGGCACCCCGGCCGCGATCGGCTACAGCCAGGAGAGCGGCATCCCCTACGCGATGGGGATCATCCGCAACCAGTACATGGGCCGGACCTTCATCGAGCCGACCGAGCAGATCCGCAACATGGGCGTGCGGCTCAAGCTCAACGTCAACCGGGCGATCATCAAGGGCAAGCGCATCATCCTCGTCGACGACTCGGTGGTCCGCGGCACCACCAGCCAGAAGATCCGCGAGATGGTGATGGACGCCGGTGCCGCCGAGGTCCACTTCCGCATCGCCTCGCCGCCGACCTCGTGGCCGTGCTTCTACGGCGTCGACACGCCGGACCGCGACAAGCTCCTCGCCGCGACGATGACCGAGGAGGAAATGCGCCAGTTCGTCGGCGTCGACAGCCTCAAGTTCGTCTCGCTCGACGGCCTTTACCGCGCCTGCGGAGAGCCCGAAGGCCGCAACGCCGTCCAGCCCCAGTTCTGCGACGCCTGTTTCTCCGGCGACTACCCGGTGCGGCCGTCCGACCGGATCGAGCAGGGCTTCAAGCTCAAGGCCGACGCCGCGTGACCGGCGAGGGCGCCGCGGACCCCCGCGTCGCGCTCGTCACGGGCGCGAGCCGCGGCCTCGGCTACGCCACCGCCCGCGCCCTCGGGGCAGCGGGAACGCGGGTGATCGCCCTGGCGCGCACCGTTGGCGGCCTCGAGGATCTCGCCGACGAGATCGACGCCGCCGGCGGCCCAACCCCGACGCTGGTACCACTCTCGGTCACCGACGTCGGCGGGCTTCAGCGCCTCTGCCTCGCCATCGACGAGCGCTGGGGCCGGCTCGACCTCGCCATCCACTGCGCCGCCCACGCCGCGCCGCTGACCCCGGCACCGCATCTTGCCGACAAGGACTTCGATCAGAGCGTCGAGGTCAACCTCCGCGGCACCGAGCGTCTGATCGTCATGCTCGCCCCCCTTCTCCAGGCCGCGCCCGCCGGGCACTTCGTCCACGTCACCGACAGCCGCGGCGGCCAGCCCTACTACGGGGCCTACGGGGCGACCAAGGCCGGCGCCGAGGCGCTGGTCCGCTCGTGGGCCGCCGAGACCGCGCGCATCGGCCCGAAGGTCAGCTTCTTCGAACCCGCGCCGATGCCCACCGCCCTCCGCGGCCGCTTCTTCCCCGGTGAGCCGCCCGAAAAGCTAACCCCCTGTTCCGACGAAGCCGCTCGCCTGATCGCCTCGATCGGGGACTGATACGGTCGCCCGCTGAATACCTCAGCGTCAGAAAAAGCCCGGTTAACCAAAATGAACAGTTGGTTGACGTTAATACAATTTATTAGTCTTTACAATGACTTGACCATCGTCGCACGCGTGCGACAGCCTGCGCTACTGGCATGTCCAGCGTGCATTGATCAGCCGAAGCCGCTCCGGCGGCCCCCCGGCTAGCTGCCCTTCCCGAACGCCGCGTAAGCCGCAAGCGCCCGCTTGCGCCCTTCGGGATGGGTGACGACCGGCTCGGGCAACGGCGCCGCCGCATCCAGACCCCACGAGCGCGGCGCCGCGTCGAAGAAGGCCGCCGCCTCCGGCGCGATCCCCTCGCCGAAGCCCGCGACAAAGCGGTGACGGTAGACGCCATCCGGGTCGAAGCGCTCGGCCTGCAGCGGCGGGCTGAACACGCGGAAATAGGGGGCGGCGTCAGGGCCTGACCCCGCCACCCACTGCCAGTTCAGCGCATTCGCCGCCGGGTCCCAGTCAGTCAGGCAGTCCTCGAACCAGCGCAGGCCGACGCGCCAGTCGGTGAGCAGGTGCTTGGTGAGGTAGCTCGCCACCAGCATCCGCACCCGGTTGTGCATCCGGCCGGTCACGAACATCTCGCGCATCCCGGCATCGACCATCGCCTCGCCGGTCAGCCCGCGGCGCCAGCGCTCCGCGTCGGCGCCGTCGCCCTGCCACGGAAAGGCATCCCACTCCCGGCGCCAGTTGCGCGTCGCAAGGTCAGGCGCGTGCCAGAGCAAGTGCCAGGCAAACTCGCGCCACCCGAGCTCGCGCAGAAAGGCGTCCGCGCCCGACGTCCCCGCCTCCCCGGCGCGCGCCACCGCCGCCCAGACCGTGCGCGGCGAGATCTCCCCGTAGGTCAGATTCTCGGACAACCCCGAAGTCCCGGCAAGGTCCGGCCGGTCCCGCCCGCGCGCATACCCCGCAAGCCCCTCGGCGACGAAGCCGTCGAGCGCGTCCCGCGCCGCCGCCTCGCCGACCCGGACATGAGCGCCGACCACCGCCGCGCCGCGATCCATCGCCCGCCCGAGCCGCCAGTCGTCGAGCGCCTCCGACGCCGGCCATGCCGCCGGCGCGTCGAGCCTCCGCGGCGGCGGCAGCGGCGCCTCGGCGCCCCGCGGCCCGATGGCGTTCCAGAACGGCGTGAACACCCGGTAGGGCTCTCCCGCCTTTGTTGCGACCGTCCAGGGCTCGTGGATCAGATGCCCGGGATGGCTCTCCGCCCCGACCCCCGCCGCCTCCAGCGCCACCTTCACCGCCTTGTCGCGCGCGACCGTCTCCGGCGCGTAGAGCCGCGACCAGCGCACCGCCGCAGCGCCAGTCTCGCGGGCCAGCGCAACCAGCACCTCCGCCGCCGGCCCCCGGCGCAGCACCAGATCGCTGCCCGCCGCACGCAGGCTGTTACCGAACGCGGCAACGCCGAGCCCCAGCCGCCACTTGGCCGCCGCGCCCAGCGCCTCGGTCTCGGGGTCGAGCACGAAGACCGGGATCACCGGCCCCGCCGTGGCGGCGGCCGTCAGCGCCGCATTGTCGGCGAGGCGAAGGTCGCGGCGGACCCAGAGCAGCGTCGGCGCCGCCACGGCCTCAAAGCACCGCGTCAAGCGCGGCGATGGCGCGGTCCACCTCGTCGCGGCTGGTGTAGTGGACGAAACTCAGGCGCAGCACCCCATGGTCCGGGTCCACCCCCAGCGCGCGAAGCGGCCGCACCGCATAGAAATGCCCGCCCCCCGCCATGATCCCGTGATCGGCGAGCGCCGTCGCCACCGCCTCGCCCGGCTGCGCGCAGACCACCGCCACCGTCGGCACCCGCAACGCCGGGTCGGCCGGCCCGAGAAACCGCAGCCCCCGCTCGGCAAGAAACCCGAGCAGCGGCGCCAGTAGCGCGGTCTCGTGCACCCGTTGCAGGTCGTGCACCCGCGCCGCCCGCGCGGCCGCCGCATTGGGGGCATTGTCGAAGTGATGATCGTGGAGCGCTTCGACATAGTCGGCAATGCCGGCGCAGGCCGCGACCTGCGCATGGTCCGGCCCCGCCGGCGTCAGCCGCTTGGACAGCACCCCGTCATTGAAGAAATGTCCCTGGTTCGGCAACGCTTCGGCCAGCGCCCGACGCACCACCATTACCCCCTGATGCGGCCCGTAAGTCTTGTAGGTCGAGAACAGATAGATGTCCGCGCCCAGCGCCCCGACGTCGGGCAAACCGTGGGGCGCATAGGACACCCCGTCGACGCAGGCGACCGCGCCAGCCTCGTGAACCAGTGCGGAAATCGCAGCAACGTCATTGATTTCCCCGACGACGTTCGACGCATGGGGAAAGCACACCAGCCGCACCTGCCCGTCGAGCAGCCGCGCGAGATCGGCAGGATCGAGATGCCCGGCCTCATCCATCTTCCACTCGCGGATGACGAAGCCCTCATCCGCAAGGCGCCGCCAGAACCCGGAATTCGCCTCGTGATCCTGATCGGTGACGACGATTGCGTCCCCGGCCCGCAAATGGCCCCGGAACGCCTGCGCCAGCACGTAGGCGTTCTGGCTGGTCGAGGGCCCGAACATCACCTCGCCCTCCTCGACCCCGAGCAGCGTCGCGAGCCGCGCCCGCGCCTCGTCCATCTCCGCCCCGCCTGCCCGGCTCGCCGCATAGGGCGCGTAGGGCTGCACCTTGCGGCTCCGGTAGAAGCGGCCCAGGCGGTCGATCACCTGCCCGCAGGCATAGGAACCGCCGGCATTCTCGAAGAACGCCTGCCCCGCGAGCCCGGGCTCGGCAAAGGCCGGGAACTGCGCCCGCACGAAGTCGATGTCGAGTTCCGCCATGTCCTCCACTCCACCGTCTCTCCACGCCAACCGGCCGCGGAGAGTGGCCGCCCGCGCCGCCAGCCGCAAGGCCACGCTCCGCCCTTCGTGAAACCGTCCGTAACGGGCTTCCGGCGCGGCGCTCGTCCGCCTATGGTCGCGCGCGATCGGCGGACGGAGAGACGATGTCGGCAGGGACCAACGGGACGGCGGAGGGGAGCGGCCAACGGGCGGTTTTCGCCTCCTACAACATCCACAAGTGCGTCGGCAGCGACCGCCGCTTCGACCCGGCCCGCACCGCGGCGGTGATCGGCGAGATCGGCGCCGACGTCATCGCGATCCAGGAGGCCGACAAGCGTTTCGGCGACCGCGCCGGCCTGCTCGACCTCGCCGCGATCGAGCGCGCCTCCGGGCTCGTACCGGTCCGGGTCAGCAACGGCCACAGCGGCCACGGCTGGCACGGCAATCTCGTGCTGGTCCGCGAAGGGGCCGTGCGCGCCCTCCGCCAGATCACCCTGCCCGGCCTCGAGCCGCGCGGCGCCCTCGTCGTCGACGTCGACCTCGCCGCCGGACCGGTCCGCGTCGTCGCCGCCCACCTCGGCCTCCTCCGCCACTCGCGCGTCCTCCAGGTCGAGACCCTGCTCGCACAGGCGAGCGACGCGACCGAGCGGCCGGTGGTGCTGATGGGCGACCTCAACGAGTGGCGCCTCCGACGCCGCTCCGCACTCCGCGGCTTCTCCAAGAGCTTCGGCCCGCTCGGCCTCGGGGTCCCGAGCTTCCCCGCCTTCTTCCCGGTGCTCGCCCTCGACCGGGTGCTGACCCGCCCGCACGGCCTGATCGAGGCGATCGCCGCCCACGAGACCCCGCTCTCGCGCCTCGCCTCCGACCACCTGCCGGTGCGCGCCGTCATCCGCCTCGACGCCGCGGCCACCGACGCGCGCCCCGACCAAACCCGCGCCGCCCACCCGCCGGCCCGCCCGGCAGCCACACCACCGACCGACCACGGAACCCGCCCATGACCCTCCGCTCCGTCTTCCTCGGCCTCGCGCTGGTGCCGGCCTTCGCCGCCACCGCCTCGGCCACCGTCGCCTTCAGCCGTGCCGACCCGAACCACGACGGCTTCGTCACCTACGAGGAGGCGTTGCGAGTCTTCCCGCGCCTCCAGCCGGTGCACTTCCAGAAGTGCGACCCCAACGGCGACGGCCTCATCGACAAGAGCGAATACCCGCTTCTCGACAGCTTTTACTGGACTCTCTTCAAGACAGACTGACCGCCGTCCGCCCCGGCAGAGGGGGCCCCTGCGCGCGTCCGGCTCCGGGTTGTAAATCCCCGCCCCCGCTGCCACTCTGCCGCTTCGAACGCCCCGGAGCGCGGAGCCCCCGATGCCGACCCCGCCTGCCCACGCCGCCCTGATCGTCGTGGACGTGCAGAACGACTTCTGCCCGGGCGGCGCCCTCGCGGTCCGCGACGGCGACGCGGTCGTCCCCATCGTCAACCGCATCGCGCGCGCCTTCCCCGTCCGGGTCTACACCCAGGACTGGCACGCGCCCGACCACCGCTCCTTCGCGACCAGCCACCCCGGCGCCGCGCCCTTCACCACCACCGAGATGCCCTACGGCACCCAGGTCCTCTGGCCCGACCACTGCGTCCAGGACACCCCCGGAGCCGCCTTTCACCCCGGCCTCGACACCGGCCCCGCCGACCTCATCCTGCGCAAGGGCTTCCGCCCCCACGTCGACAGCTACTCCGCCTTCTTCGAGAACGACCGCACCACCGCCACCGGCCTCGCCGGCTACCTCCGCGACCGCGGCGTCACCGCCGTCTGGCTCGCCGGCCTCGCCACCGACTTCTGCGTCGCCTATTCCGCCCTCGACGCCGCCGGCCTCGGCTTCGACGTGACGCTGATCGAGGACGCGTCCCGCGAGATCGACCTCGACGGCTCCCACGCCGCCGCCCTCGCTGCCATGCGCGGCTCCGGCGTCACCTTCGTCCGCAGCAGCGAGATCGCCTGACCGCCATGACCGACATCGCAACCCGCGTCCACGACCACAACTGGCGGATCGACCCGATCGTCCGCTCGCTGCTCGACACCGACTTCTACAAGCTCCTGATGGCGCAGACCGTCTTCCGCCGCTATCGCGACGTCCGGGTCGAATTCAGCCTGATCAACCGCTCGAAGCAGGTTCCCCTCGCCCGCCTCGTCGCCGAGGAGGACATCCGCGCTCAGCTCGACCACATCCGCGGCCTCTCCCTCAACCGCGGCGAGTCGACCTGGCTGCGCGGCAACACCTTCTACGGCAAGCGCTGGATGTTCGGCCCCGACTTCATGGCGTGGTTCGACGCCTTCCAGATGCCCGAGTACCGCCTCGACCGCATCGGCGACCAGTACCACCTGACCTTCGAAGGCTCGTGGCCCGAAGCGATGATGTGGGAAATCCCCGCCCTCGCCGTGCTGATGGAGCTGCGCTCCCGCGCCGTCCTCCACAGCATGAAGAAGAAGTTCGAGCTTCAGGTGCTCTACGCCCGCGCGATGACCCGGCTCTGGGAAAAGATCGAGCGCCTGCAGAAGCTCCCCGACCTGCGCATCTCCGACTTCGGCACCCGCCGCCGCCACTCCTTCCTCTGGCAGGACTGGGCGGTGCAGGCGATGATCGAGGGCCTCGGCGACCGCTTCCTCGGCACCTCGAACTGTCTGATCGCCATGCGCCGCGACCTCGAGGCGATCGGCACCAATGCCCATGAGCTGCCGATGGTCTACGCCGCCCTCGCCAACGGCGACGCCGAGCTGCTCCAGGCGCCCTACAAGGTGCTGGAAAACTGGCACGACGACTACGACGGCAACCTCCGCATCATCCTGCCCGACACCTACGGCACCAAGGGTTTCCTCGAGCGCGCCCCCGACTGGCTCGCTTCGTGGACCGGCATCCGCATCGACTCCGGCCAGCCCGAACAGGGCGCCGAGACAGCAATCGCCTGGTGGGAAAGCCGCGGCCAGGACCCGCGCGAGAAGCTGGTCATCTTCTCCGACGGCCTCGACGTCGACCGCATCGAAGTCGCTCTACGCCCGCTTCCACGGCCGGGTTAAGCTCTCCTTCGGCTGGGGCACGCTCCTCACCAACGACTTCCGCGACCTTGCGCCGGACGACGCCCTCGGCCCCTTCAGCCTCGTCTGCAAGGCGGTCGCCGCCAACGGCCGCCCGACGGTGAAGCTCTCCGACAACCCGGCCAAGGCCCTCGGCCCCGAGGACCAGGTCGCCCGCTACAAGCGCGTCTTCGGTGTCGGCGCCCAGACCGCGGAGCCGGTGCTGGTGTGAGACCCGTCCACGCATAGACGAACAGAACCAACAATATACACGCGCTTTCACGCGTGCGAGGGGAGGAACAGATGACCCGCATGGAACCCGAGGAAACGTCCGCCGCGCGCGCCGCCCTCGCCCGCGACTACGAGAGCCTCGGCGAGCGCCTCGCCCGCTCCGGCGTCGACATCGACCGCATCAAGGACAAGGCCGCCGCCTTCGGCGTCGCCGTCCCGTCGTGGGGCGTCGGCACCGGCGGCACGCGGTTTGCCCGCTTCCCCGGCGGCGGCGAGCCCCGCGGCATCTTCGACAAGCTCGACGACTGCGCCGTCATCCACCGCCTGACCGGCGCCACTCCGACCGTCTCGCTGCACATCCCGTGGGACAAGGCCGACCCTGCCGCCCTGCTCGACAAGGCCGCCGACCTCGGCCTCGGCTTCGACGCGATGAACTCCAACACCTTCTCCGACGCCCCGGACCAGTCCCTCTCCTACAAGTTCGGCTCGCTCTCCCACACCGACGCCGCCGTCCGCGCCCAGGCCGTCGAGCACAACCTCGCCTGCATCGCCCTCGGCGAGGCGATCGGCTCCAAGGCGCTCACCGTCTGGATCGGCGACGGCTCCAACTTCCCCGGCCAGAGCCACTTCACCCGCCAGTTCGAGCGCTACCTCGACTCGATGCGGGCGATCTACGCCGGCCTCCCCGACGACTGGCGGCTCTTCTCCGAGCACAAGATGTACGAGCCCGCCTTCTATTCGACGGTCGTGCAGGACTGGGGCACCAACTACATGATCGCCTCCGAGCTCGGCCCGAAGGCGGCCTGCCTCGTCGATCTCGGCCACCACGCCCCGAACGTGAACATCGAGATGATCGTCGCCCGCCTCATCCAGTTCGGCAAGCTCGGCGGCTTCCATTTCAACGACTCCAAATACGGCGATGACGACCTCGACGCCGGCAGCATCGACCCCTACCGCCTGTTCCTCGTCTTCAACGAACTCGTCGACGCCGAGGGCCGCCTGCCCGACTTCCACCCCGCCCACATGATCGACCAGAGCCATAACGTCACCGACCCGATCGAGAGCCTGATGGTCAGCGCCATGGAGATCGAGCGCGCCTACGTCCAGGCGCTCCTCGTCGACCGCGCCGCCCTCGCCGGATTCCAGGACGCCAACGACGCCCTGATGGCGACGACCACCCTCAAGACCGCCTTCCGCACCGACGTCGAGCCGATCCTCGCCATGGCCCGCGCCGAGAAGGGCGCCGCCATCGACCCCGTCGCCGCCTACCGCCGCTCCGGCTACCGCGCCAAAGTCTCCGCCGAGCGCCCGGCCGTCGCCGGCGGCAGCGGCGGCATCGTGTGACCACCGACTTCGCCCGCACCCGCGCCCTCTTCGCCCTCCCCGAGGGCGTGATCTATCTCGACGGCAACTCCCTCGGCCCGTTGCCGATCGCGGCAGTGCAGGCGGTCAACCGCACGATGATCGAGGACTGGGGCAGCGAGCTTATCCGCGCGTGGAACTCCCGCGGCTGGGCCCGCAAGCCGCGCGAGCTCGGCGACCGCATCGGACGCCTGATCGGCGCCCCCGCGGGCACCGTCGTCCTCGGCGACACCCTCTCGATAAAGGTCTTCCAG
Source organism: uncultured Alphaproteobacteria bacterium (assembly GCA_963798235.1). Lineage (GTDB taxonomy): Bacteria > Pseudomonadota > Alphaproteobacteria > Rhodobacterales > Rhodobacteraceae > Amaricoccus. The sequence continues at coordinate 113,914 of CAWCSN010000013.1, forward strand.
GCCCTCGCCGCGGCCCTGACGCTCCGCCCCGACCGCAAGGTCATCCTGTCGGACAACGGCAACTTCCCCACCGACCTCTACATGGCAGAGGGCCTGACCGCCCTCCTCGACCGCGGCCACGAACTCCGCACCCCCGCCCCCGAGGACGTCGCCGCCGCGATCACCGAAGAGGTCGCCGTCGTCCTCCTGACCGAGGTCGACTACCGCACCGGCCGCCTCCACGACATGGCCGCGCTCATCGCCCGCGCCCACGCCGCCGGCGCCCTCGTCATCTGGGACCTCGCCCACTCCGCCGGCGCCATTCCGGTCGACGTCACCGGCGCAAAGGCCGACTTCGCCGTCGGCTGCACCTACAAGTACCTCAACGGCGGCCCCGGCGCCCCCGCCTTCATCTACGTTTCCCCCGAGCACGCCGACGTTGCCCGACCCGCCCTCGCCGGCTGGTTCGGCCACGCCGCCCCCTTCGCCTTCGACCCGCGGCTACCGTCCCGCGCCCGGCATCGAGCGGATGCGCGTCGGCACCCCCCCGATCCTCGCCTGCGCCGCCCTCGAAGCCGCGCTCGACGTCTGGGACGGCGTCGACATGGCCGACGTGCGCGCCCGCTCGATCACCCTCTCCGAACGCTTCATCGCCGAGGTCGAGGCCCGCTGCCCCGCCCTCGTCCTCGCCAGCCCGCGCGACCCCGCCCGCCGCGGCAGCCAGGTCTCCTTCCGCTTCGAGCACGGGCTTGCCGCGATGCAGGCCCTCATCGCCCGCGGCGTCATCGGCGACTTCCGCGCCCCCGACATCATGCGCTTCGGCTTCACCCCGCTCTACCTGACCGAGCCCGAAGTCGTCCGCGCCGCCGAAATCCTCGCCGAAGTCGTCGGCGACCGCCTGTGGGACGACCCCGTCTACCGCGTCGCGGCGGATGTCACCTGAAGCCCGTCACCTGACCGCAGCATACATCAGGCAATCCCGCGGCTCGTCCGACAGGTTCGGATGACGGAAGAAGCGGCGAAGCACGCCCTCCCGGCTCATCCCGGCCTTCTCCATCACCCGCGCCGAGGCCGGGTTTTCCACGTCGCAGAAAGCCTCGGCGCGAAACACCGCCGGGTGGGCCAGCGCGTGCCGCACTTCCCAGCCCAGCACCTCGCTCGCACAGCCCCGTCCCCAGAAGTCGGCCCGCACCACATACCCGTAGCTCACCCCACGCTCCAGCAGCCGCGGATGGATCATCCCGACCAGCCGCCCGTCCGCGAGGATGACCGACGGAAAGCCGCTCCCCTCCTCCCACTCCCGCCCGCACGCCGCGACGTACGCCCGCGTCTCCGCCAGATCGCCATGCGGCCGCCAGCTCATGTAGCGCGCAACCGCCGCATCCGTCGCATAAGCCTCGAAGATCGCCTCCGCATCGGCATCCTGCACCCGGCGGACCACGAACCGCTCGGTGCGAAACACCTCCGGCAAACGATACGGCTCTGACATGAAAGACCTCCCGCACGCCCCCGGACGCCGCCGGCCTCGCCCGCACCACGATGCCTCCCGCGTCGCCCTCCGCGCAACGCATTCGTTATTCGCCCTCGCTTCCATCCTCCCCCAAGGTCGTCCCGAAGCCACGAGGAGCCCGCCGATGCCCATCTTCCGCCCGATCCTCGCCGCCCCCCTCGCCCTTCTCCTCGCCCTCCCCCTCCACGCCCAACCCGCCCCGGCGCCGCCCGAACCCGCCGCCGAAACCCAACCCACGACCCAGGACACGGCCCCGGCCGAATCCCCGCGGCTGCCGCCCGCCAGCGTCACCCACCACGCCCTCGCTCTCGGCGACCGCACCCTCGCCTTCACCGCCACCGCCGGCGCCGTCACCCTCACCGATCCCCGCGGCAAGCCCGAGGCCGACATCGCCTTCACCGCCTACGTCCGCGACGGCGCCGACACCGCCCGCCGCCCGGTGACCTTCGCGATCAACGGCGGCCCCGGCGCGGCCTCCGCCTACCTCCAGCTCGGCGCCCTCGGCCCGTGGATCCTGCCGATGGCCGGCGAGCGCATCGCCCCCTCGCAACCGACCGCCCTCGTCGCCAACCCCGACACCTGGCTCGACTTCACCGACCTCGTCTTCATCGACCCCGTCGGCACCGGCTTCAGCCGCCTCGTCGACCCCGACGACGCCCTCCGCGCCCGCTACCTCTCCGTCGACGGCGACATCGACGCCGTCGCCGACTTCATCCTGAAGTGGCTGGCCGACAACGGCCGCATCGCCTCGCCGAAATACTTCGTCGGCGAAAGCTACGGCGGCTTCCGCGGCCCCCTCGTCGCCGAGGCGCTCGCAACCGACCGAGGCGTTGCCCTCTCCGGCCTCGTTCTCGTCTCGCCGGTCCTCGACTTCGGCTGGTGGCAGCAGCCCGACTATTCGCCCCTGCCGATGGTTTCGCTCCTGCCCTCGCTCGCCGCGACGCGGATGGCGCGCGCCGGCGCCCTCGACCCCGCCGCCCTCGCCGCCGCGGAAGCCTACGCCAGCGGCCCCTTCGTCACGGATCTCCTCGCCGGTGAATCCGACCCCGCCGCCGTCGCCCGCCTCGTCGACCGCGTCACCGCCCTGACCGGCCTCGACGCGGCCGCCGTCGCCGCCGAGAGCGGCCGCATCGACGTCGGCGACTTCGCCCGCGAGACCCGCCGCGGCACCGGTGGACGCATCAGCCCCTACGACGCCACCGTCGCCTCGGACGGCGACCCCCGCGGCCACGACCCCGTCCTCGACGCGATGACCGCGCCCCTGACCAGCGCCATCCTCGCCCATGACCGCGACACCCTCGGCTGGCTCCCCGACCGCCGCTACATGCTGCTGAACGGCCCGGTCAGCCGCGCCTGGGACTGGGGCGGCGGCCGCGGCCAGCCCGAGGCGATGACCGCCCTCGCCGGCGTCCTCGCCCTCGACCCGGACCTGCACGTGCTCGTCGCCCACGGCTACACCGACCTCGTCACCCCCTACTTCGGCAGCACCCTCCTCCTCCGCCAGCTTCCGCCCGACGCCGCGGCGCGCGTCACCGCCGCGACCTACCCCGGTGGCCACATGTTCTACACCCGCCCCAACTCGCGCCGCGCCTTCCGCGACGCCGCCGCTGCCCTCTACCCCGCCGGCGCCGGCTGAGGCCGCCGGCGGCCCGGCCCTCGGCTGACCCCCGGTCGCGCACGCTTGCACCGGCCCCCGCCGGCCTCTAGTCAGGCGATCCGGGCAGGCGACGGGCCGAACCGCCCGCCTCAGGCAGGAGCCCCGACCGCGATGCCCCTCACCGACCGCCGCACGGCGCTCGCCCTGCTCGTGGCCGGCACCTTCTTCATGGAGAACCTCGACGCCACGGTGATCACCCCCGCCGTCCCGGCGATGGCCGCCAGCTTCGGCGTCCAGCCCGTCGACCTCAACGTCGGGGTCTCGGCCTACATGCTGACCCTCGGCGTCTTCATCCCGATCAGCGGCTGGGCGGCCGAGCGCTTCGGCGCGCGCCGGGTGTTCTGCGCCGCCATCGTCCTCTTCACCTTCGCCTCGCTGCTCTGCGCGCTTTCGACGACCCTGCCGGTCTTCGTCGCCGTGCGCGTCCTACAGGGCATCGGCGGCGCGATGATGGTCCCGGTCGGCCGCCTCGTCGTCCTCCGCGAGATGCCGAAGGAGCGGCTGATCGCCGCAATCGCCATGCTGACCTGGCCTGCGCTCGTCGCCCCGGTCCTCGGCCCGCCCCTCGGCGGCCTGATCGCCGACCACGGCCACTGGAGCTGGATCTTCTATCTCAACCTGCCCCTCGGCGCCGTCGCCCTCGTGCTGGCCCTGCGGATCGTCCCCGACACCCCGGCCAACCGCGACCAGGGCTTCGACTGGCCGGGCTTCCTCCTCACCGGCGGCGCGCTCTTCTGCCTGATGCTCGTTGCCGAAACCCTCTCGCGCCCCGGCGCCTCCTGGCAGGAAGCCGTCCTCCCGCTCGTCGCCGGCGTCGCGCTGCTCCTCGCCGCCGGCTGGCACCTGCGACGGGCGCCACGGCCGATGTTCGACCTCGACGCGCTGAAACTCCCGACCTTCGCCGTGACGATCTGGGGCGGCTCGCTCTTCCGCATGGGGGTGAGCGCGGTCCCCTTCCTCGTGCCGCTGATGTTCCAGATCGGCTTCGGCTTCGACGCCTTCTCGGCCGGGATGATGCTGATGGCGGTCTTCGCCGGCAACCTCGTGATGAAGCCGATGACCACCACGATCATGCGCCGCTTCGGCTTCCGGCCGGGTGCTGATCGGCAACGGCCTGCTCAACGCCGCGCTGATCGGCGCCTGCGCGCTCTTCACCGCCGGGATGCCGCTCTGGCTGATCGGCCTCATCCTCTTTCTCGGCGGCATGGCGCGCTCGATGCAGTTCACCGCGCTCAATTCCATCGCCTTCGCCGACATCCCCGAGCGCGGCATGACCAGCGCCAACACCCTCTTCTCGACCGCCTTCCAGCTCGCCATGGGTCTCGGCGTCGCCCTCGGCGCGATCGCCTGGCGGATCGGCGAGCGCATCGCCCCCGCCGCCGACCCGGCCGATCCCTTCCGCCTCGCCTTCGTCCTCATCGCCCTCGTCTCGCTGATCGGCGTCGCCGACAGCGCCCTCCTCTCCACCGGCGCCGGAGACCACGTCGCCCGAAGCAAGCGCTGAGGCCATCCCGCCGCCATCCCGCCCCGTCGCTTGTCTCGCCGGGGCGCCCCCCCTAGATTGCCCCACGCCGCCGACAGCGCGGCGGGACCCCAGGGGGAGGGACGTCATGCTCAGCGGCCGGCGGATACTCCTCGTCATCGGCGGCGGCATCGCCGCCTACAAGAGCCTCGAGCTCATCCGCCTGCTGAAGAAGGCCGGCGCCGCCGTGGTGCCGGTCCTGACCGCCGCCGGCGCCGAGTTCGTCACGCCGCTGACCGTCTCGGCACTCGCCGGCGAGCGCGTCCACACCGCCCTCTTCGACCTCACCGCCGAGGCCGAGATGGGCCATATCGAGCTCTCGCGCAGCGCCGACCTCGTCGTCGTCGCCCCCGCCACCGCCGACCTGATGGCCAAGCTCGCCACCGGCCGCGCCGACGACCTCGCGAGCACGCTCCTTCTCGCCACCGACAAGCGCGTCCTCCTCGCCCCGGCGATGAACGTCCGCATGTGGGACCACCCCGCGACCCAGCGCAACCTCGCCACCGTGCTCGGCGACGGCGCCCTCGTCGTCGGCCCGAACGCAGGCGAGATGGCCTGCGGCGAGTTCGGCCCCGGCCGCATGGCCGAACCGGCCGAGATCCTCGCCGCCATCGCCGCCGCCTTCGCCCCCCGCGCGAGGCCGCTGGCCGGGCGCCACGTCCTCGTCACCTCCGGCCCGACCCACGAGCCGATCGACCCGGTGCGCTACATCGCCAACCGCTCGTCCGGCCGCCAGGGCAGCGCCATCGCCTCGGCCCTCGCCGCCCGCGGCGCCCGCGTCACCTTCGTCACCGGCCCGGCCGAGGCCCCCCGCCCCACCGGCTGCACCGTCGTCGAGGTCGAGACCGCCGCAGAGATGCTCGCCGCCGTCGAGGCCGCCCTCCCCGCCGACGCCGCCGTCTTCGCCGCCGCCGTCGCCGACTGGCACGTCCCCGCCGCCGGCGGCTCGAAGATCAAGAAGGACGCCACCGGCAAACCCCCCGCCCTGACCCTCGCCGAGAACCCCGACATCCTGCGCACCGTCGCCCGGCCCGGCCCCGACCGCCCCCGCCTCGTCGTCGGCTTCGCCGCCGAGACCGACGCCGTCGTCGCCAACGCCACCGCCAAGCTGGCGCGCAAGGGCGCCGACTGGATCGTCGCCAACGACGTCAGCCCGGCGACGGGCATCATGGGCGGCACCGAGAACGCCGTCGTCCTCGTCACCGCCGCTGGCGCCGAGCCCTGGCCGCGCATGTCCAAGCAGGCCACCGCCGAAGCCCTCGCCGACCGCATCGCCAAGGCCCTCGCGTGACCGTCCAAGTCGCCCTCCGCCGCCTGCCCGGCCACGACCCGGCCCTGCCCCTCCCCGCCTACGCCACCGCCGGCGCCGCCGGCATGGACGTCTGCGCCTGCCTCCCGCCCGAGGCACGCGCCGCCGGCCTGACGCTGGCACCGGGCGCCCGCACCCTCGTCGCGACCGGCCTTGCCCTCGAAATCCCCATCGGTCACGAAATCCAGATCCGCCCGCGCTCCGGCCTCGCCCTCCGCCACGGCGTCACCCTGCTCAACAGCCCCGGCACGATCGACAGCGACTACCGCGGCGAGATCGCCGTCATCCTCGCCAACCTCGGCGCCGACCCCTTCACCGTCACCCACGGCATGCGCATCGCCCAGCTCGTCCTCGCCCCCGTCCTCCGCATCGCCTGGCAAGAACGCGAGACCCTCGCCGACACCGCCCGCGGCACCGGCGGCTTCGGCTCCACCGGCTTCGGCTCCACCGGCACCGGCCCGACGACGCCATGACCCTCGCCCCCGACGAGCTCGAACGCTACGCCCGTCACATCGTCCTCCACGAGATCGGCGGCGCGGGCCAGCAGCGCCTCAAGGCCGCGCGCCTGCTCGTCATCGGCGCCGGCGGCCTCGGCAGCCCGGCGCTCCTCTACCTCGCCGCCGCCGGCGTCGGCCACCTGACGATCGTCGACGACGACACGGTCAGCCTCTCCAACCTCCAGCGCCAGGTCATCCACGCCACCCCCGACGTCGGCCGCCCCAAGGTCGCCAGCGCCACCGCCGCCATCGCCCGTCTCAATCCCCACGTCACCGTCGACCCTCACGCCCTCCGCCTCGACGCCGCCGCCGCCGCCACCCTCGTCCCCGGCCACGACCTCGTCCTCGACGGCAGCGACAGCTACGAGACCCGCGCCCTGGTCAACGCCGCCTGCGTCGCCGCCGGCGTCCCGCTCCTAACCGCCGCCATGAGCCCGTGGGAAGGCCAGATCGGCCTCTTCCACCCCGCCGGCGGCGGCCCCTGCTACGCCTGCATCTTCCCCGAGTCGCCCGCCCCCGAGTTCACCCCCTCCTGCGCCCGCGCCGGCATCGTCGGCGCCCTCGCCGGCGTCATGGGCTCGATGCTCGCCCTCGAAGCGGTCAAGCACCTCACCGGCGCCGGCACCGGCCTCCGCAGCACCCTCCTCCTCTACGACGCCCTCCACACCGAGACCCGCCGTATCCGCACCACCCGCCACAGCGCCTGCCCGGTCTGCGGACCGGCCTAGTCGCAGCCGTAAAGCCGCACCGGCGCCCCCGCCTCCCGCCCGATCTCGCGGCACGCCCCGTCCGCGCAGAGCGACCACCCGCCCCCCGTCGCACCCGAAGCTGCCAGCACGAGGTCCGCCTGCGGTGGGCGCCCGGGCTGCCAGCGCCACCACCCGTCGACCAGCCGCGCGTCAGGCCCCGGCTCCATGCCGGCACCGGAGCCCTGCACCCGGGCCTCGACCAGCGCGAGGCCAGCGGGCCCGACCATCCAGTCCTCCTCCCAGCGCACCCGTTCGACCGAATGCGTCCACGACAGCGTGAAGGCGGCGACGGCCAGCCGCAGCACCGCGCCACCGCCCGCAACGCAGAGGCTCACGCCGCCGCCGTCCGCCGCCAGTGCACGACGATCACCGCCACCGCGAGCACGAAGCCGACGCCGTCCGTCCACGGCAGCGCGACGATCAGGAACACCGCCGCCGCCACCGCGAGCAGCCGCTCCGGCAACAGCATCTGCCCGCGCAGGAAGCCGACGATCGCCGCCCCCCACAGGCCGATCGCGAGGCAGACCTTGCCGACGACGTAGACCACCTCGACCGGATACCCCACCGCCGCCGCGATCGCCCCGCCGTCCTGGAGCATCAGCGACGGCGAGAACACCGCCATGAACGGCACCACGAACCCTGCCACCGCCAGCTTCGACGCCTGCACCGCGATCTTCATCCCGGAGACCTTGGCCATCGGCGCCGCGGCAAAGGCGGCGAGCGCCACCGGCGGGGTCAGGTCGGCCATGATCCCGAAGTAGAAGACGAACATGTGGCTGACGATCAGCGGCACCCCGAGCGCCAGCAACGCCGGCCCGGCCAGCGACGAGGTGATGATGTAGTTCGGGATCGTCGGAATCCCCATCCCGAGCACCAGGCAGGTCAGCATGGTCAGCACCAGCGACAGGAAGAGATTGTCCTGCCCGATGGCGATGATCGCCCCGATGAAGGTCGAGGCGATGCCGGTCAGCGTCAGCGTCCCGATGACGATGCCGACGATCGCGCAGGCGATGCCCACCGGCAGCGCGTTCTTCGCCCCCTCGGCCAGCGAATCGACGCAGATCCGCAGCGTGTCGCGCCCGCCTTTCACGAAGAAGCAAACCACCACCAGCCCGGCGATCACCAGCGCGAGGATGGTGACGCCATATTCCAGGAAGCTCGCCGCCGCGAGGCCGAGCGCCAGCCAGAACACCACCCGGAAGGCCAGCGGCCCGATCCGCGCCGCCAGCGGCATCCCGAGGATCAGGACCACGGTCAGCGCCAGCCCCATCGTCCCGGCAAAGATCGGCGTGTAGCCGGCGAAGAGCAGGTAGACGAGCATCGCGAGCGGCAGCACCAGCGGCCAGTGCTTGCGGATCGACTCCCAGGGGTTCGGCAACTCCGACCGCTTCATGCCGCTGAGCCCGAAGCGCCCGGAACTCGAGATAGACCATCCAGAAGCAGGCGCCGAAGTAGAGCGCCGCCGGGATCAGCGCCGCCTTGACGATCGCGGCATAGGGCACGTTCAGCGTCTCGGCCATGATGAAGGCGACCGCCCCCATCACCGGCGGCATGATCTGCCCGCCCATCGACGAGGTCGCCTCGACCCCGCCGGCAAAGGCCGCCCGGAAGCCGAAACGCTTCATCAGCGGAATGGTGAACTGCCCCGACGCCACCACGTTGGCGACCCCCGACCCCGAGATCGTCCCCATCAGCGCCGACGACAGCACGCAGACCTGCGCCGGCCCGCCCCGCCACGTACCGACCAGCCCGAGCGCCACGTCATTGAAGAGCGCGATCATCCCCGCCTTCTCGAGGAAGGAGGCAAAGAGCACGAAGATGAAGATGTAGGTGGCCGAGACGTAGATCGGCGTCCCGTAGATCCCCTCGGTCCCGAAGGCGAAATTCTCGACGATCTGCACGAAGTCGTAGCCGCGGTGGATGAACGGCGGCGGCAGGTGGTTGCCGACGAAGCAGTAGGCGAGAAAGATCGCCGCGATCGTCGCCAGCGGCAGCCCCATCAGCCGCCGCGCCGCCTCGAAGACGAGCACGATCAGCACCGTCCCGACGACGACGTCCGCCGTGGTCAGGAAACCGCTCCGCCGGATGATCTCGGCATAGAACACCCAGTTGTAGACGCCGGTCCCGAAGCCGAGGAGGCCGAGCGCCCAGAACCATGCCCGCCCCGCCCCCGTCCGCGCCCGCAGCGTCGCGAGCAGCCCGAAGCCGAGCAGCAGCAGGAAGCCGACGTGCATCGCCCGCACCATCTGGCTCGGCAGCGTGCCGAAGGCGGCGACGTAGATCTGGAAGGCCGAGAAGGCGAGGGCGATGGCGAAGGCCACCTGTCCCCCGCGGCCCTCGCCGAACCCCGGCGGCAGGCCCTCGACCGCGACCTCCGCCTCCCCCGGAGCCTCTGCCGGAGCCCCTGCCGGGGCCCCTTCAGCGACGGTCATCGGGGCGCCGCCGCGCTCACTTCAGCAGTCCCACCTCGCGGTAGTATTTCTCGGCCCCCGGGTGCAGCGGCAGCGGCATCCCGTCGAGCGCCTTCGACGCGTCGATCGCCTTGGCCGCGGCATGGGCGGCGGTCAGCTTGCCGAGGTTGTCGAAGAGCAGCTTGGTCATCGCGTAGACGGTCTCCTCCGGCACCGCCTCGCTGGTGACGAGGAAGTTGCCGACCGCCGCCGTGGACACGTCCTCGGCCTGACCGTCGTAGGTCCCGGCCGGGATCGTCGCCGACAGGAAGGGTGCGCCGATCGTCGCGACGATCTCCGGCGACACCGCGACGACGGTGATCGCCATCGAGCTCGCGAGGTCGCGGATCGAGGCGACGCCGAGCCCGGCCGACTGCAGCGTCGCGTCGAGCTGGCGGTTCTTCATCAGCTCGACCAATTCGGCGAAGGGCAGGTACTCGACCCGCCCGAGGTCCTCGTAGGTCATTCCCGCCGCCGCGAAGATCGCCCGCGCGTTGAGCTCGGTGCCCGAGGCCGGTGCGCCGACCGACAGGGTCTTGCCCTTGAGATCGGCGAGGGTCTTGATCCCCGAGTCGGCGCTCGCGACGATCTGGATGTAGTTCGGATAGATCGCCGCCAGCCCGCGCAGCTTGTCGAGCTTGCCCGGGAAGCCCGCCTCGGTATTGCCCTCGACCGCCGCCTTGACCGAGTTCGCCGAGCGCGAAGCCGACCTCGCCCTTGCCCTGCTGGAGGAGATTGAGGTTCTCGACCGACGCCTTGGTCGCCTGCACCTGGGTCCGCGCCCCCGGGATCCCCTCGGCGTAGATCTCCGACAGCGCCACCCCGAGCGGATAATAGACCCCCGAGGTACCCCCGGTCAGGACGTTGATGAACTGTTGCGCCCGCGCCTCCGCGCCGATACCGACGCCGGCGGCCAGCACCGCCCCCGCGAGCACCAGCGTCTTCACCCTCTCGAACATCGCCGCGATCTCCCCATGTGCCGCGCCACCGTTCCCCGGCGGCGTCCCTTTCGCCAAGCCCATGCGGGCCTCGCTTCCCGCCAGACCCGCCTCGCGCAAGTCTAGGCGCTCGGACAGCGTTGCCAACCCGGGAATTCGCCGACCGCCCAAAGCCGCGGAAAGCGGGCGGCGCCGGCAGCCGCAAACCGCGAAGCATCCCCGGCGCTCCGGCCGGGACGCCGCGCCGCCGACGAAGAGACGGTGAACCCCGGTGCACCGGCGCCCGCGCGCCGCGGGCGAACCGCCGATGGCACCGGGCGGCTGACGCGGCGCCTTCTTCGGCCGGGCGCGCCCAGGCGCCGGCCGTCTTGACATCGCCGCCGCCATCCCGGATGCAAATGCGGGCCGACAGAGGGGGTTCCGGGATGCGAACGAAGGTCTACGACAGCGCCGCCGACGCGCTCGACGGCGCGCTCTTCGACGGAATGACGATCGCGGCGGGCGGGTTCGGCCTCTGCGGCATCCCCGAGCTGCTCATCGCCGCCATCCGCGAGTCGGGGGTGAAGGAGCTGACCGTCGCCTCGAACAACGCCGGCGTCGACGACTTCGGCCTCGGCGTGCTCCTGCAGACCCGCCAGGTCAGGAAGATGATCTCCTCCTACGTCGGCGAGAACGCCGAGTTCATGCGCCAGTACCTCTCGGGCGAGCTCGAGCTCGAGTTCAACCCGCAGGGCACCCTCGCCGAGCGCATGCGTGCCGGCGGTGCCGGCATCCCGGGCTTCTACACCAAGACCGGCGTCGGCACCGTCATTGCCGAGGGCAAGGAGCACAAGGAGTTCGACGGCCAGACCTATATCCTCGAGCGCGGCATCGTCGCCGACCTCTCGATCGTCAAGGCCTGGAAGGGCGACGCGCAGGGCAACCTCGTCTATCGCAAGACCGCCCGGAACTTCAATCCGAACGCCGCCACCTGCGGCCGGATCTGCATCGCCGAGGTCGAGGAGATCGTCCCCCTCGGCAGCCTCGAACCCGACAGCATCCACACCCCCGGCATCTTCGTGCACCGCATTCTCCAGGGCCCGCACGAGAAGCGCATCGAGCAGCGCACCGTCCGCGCCGCCTGAGAGGAGAAGCCATGATCTCCGAGGACCAAGGCGCCGACACGGCCGCCATCGGCTACACCGACGCCTTCATCGATGCCGGCATCGCCAAGCTCGACGCCATCTTCGGCAAGGGCTACGCGCGGGAGCACCCGCAGGCTCTGGCCGGCTACGTCGCCGCCTGCGCGAGCAACCTCGGCGCGTTCATGACCGCGGCCGTCGCGGCGATGCCCGACGACTTCGATCTCTACGACGAGATCGAGGAGGAAGAGGCCCCGGCACCGCCGATCCGGCCGAACGGACGCCGCCGGTGACGGTCCGGACGTGAGCAACGGGGAGGGTTCGGTCATGAAGGATGGCGAGGAGGGAGGGTCCGGCGGCACCTTCCCGGTCAGGGTGCCGACCGCGGCGCTCTCCGGCCTGCCGCTCGCCCTCGTCCTCACCGACCCCGACCTCGACGACAACCCGATCGTCTACGCCAACGGCGCCTTCGCCCGGCTGACCGGCTACACCCTCGAAGTCGGTGATCGGCCGCAACTGCCGCTTCCTCCAGGGTCCCGCCACCGAGCCCGAAAGCATCGCGCGCATCCGTGCCGCCCTCGCCGCCGGCGAGGACATCTCCATCGAGATCACCAACCACCGCGCCGACGGCACCCCCTTCCTCAACCGCCTGACCATCACCGCCCTCCACGACGACAGCGCCGACGGCGGCGGCATCGCCTACTACCTCGGCACCCAGAGCGCCGGCGACATCGCGATCGCCGAGAGCCGCCTCGAGGCGGTGCAGATGCAGCTCGCCGAGGTCCAGCACCGGGTCAAGAACCACCTCGCGATGATCGTCGGCATGATCCGCATGCAGTCGCGCGCCTCGGGCGGCACCGACTACACCGTCATCGCCCGCCGCATCGAGGCCCTGCAGCTCCTCTATCAGGAATTGAGCGAGTCCGGCGTCTCATCGACCTTCCGCGACGAAGTCCCGCTCGGCGCCTACATCAGTCGCATCGCCGCCGCGGTCGGCCACCTCGACGGCGGCCAGGGCATCCGCATCAACGTCATCGCCGAGGAGGTGATGGTCGACGCCGCCACCGCCGGCCGCGTCGGCCTGCTCGTCTCCGAAATCCTGACCAACGCCTTCCGCCACGCCTTCGCGGGCCGCGAGACCGGCCTCGTCGAGACCCGCGTCCAGCGCCTCAGCGGGGGCATCGTTCGCGTCCAGGTCACCGACGACGGCGTCGGCCTGCCCGAGGGCTCGGCCTGGCCGACCGCCGGCAACCTCGGCGCCAAGATCGTCACCGCCCTCCTCGCCGGACTGGAGGCCCAGCACGCCGTCACCACCTCGGCCGCCGGCACCAGCGTCACCATCGACATTCCCGGCCACGCCCGGACCGAACCCCTCTAAGGAGAGACCGACCATGCCCTGGGACCGCAACCAGATGGCTGCCCGCGCCGCCAAGGAGCTCAAGGACGGCATGTACGTCAACCTCGGCATCGGCATCCCGACGCTGGTCTCCAACTACATCCCCGACGGCGTCGACGTGACGCTCCAGTCCGAGAACGGCATGCTCGGCATGGGCCCCTTCCCCACCGACGCCACAATCGACGCCGACCTGATCAACGCCGGCAAGCAGACCATCACCGAACTCGACCGCACCTCCTACTTCTCCTCGGCCGACAGCTTCGGGATGATCCGCGGCGGCAAGATCGACATGGCGATCCTCGGCGCGATGGAGGTCTCCGAGAAGGGCGACCTCGCCAACTGGATGATCCCGAAGAAGCTGGTCAAGGGCATGGGCGGCGCCATGGACCTCGTCGCCGGCGTAAAGCGCGTCGTGGTCGTCATGGACCACACCTCCAAGCACGGCGAGTCGAAGCTCCTCAAGGACTGCTCCCTGCCGCTGACCGGCCTGGCCGTCGTCGACCGGATCATAACCAACCTCGGGGTCTTCGACGTCGTCGAGGGCGGGCTCACCATCGTCGAGCTCGCCGAGGGCGTCAGCGAAGAAGAGGCCCGTAAGTCGACCGAGGCGACTCTGGTCTAGGCTCGCCCGATTCGCGCGTGTTCGCCCGATGGTGAATAATTGCGCAAGATCTTCAGCGTCTGGCGCACGACCCGGCATCACCGGGACAATTTTGTCACGGCAATGCGCTCCCGAAGCCACAGGGCCCGGAGATTAACCACGCTGGCCGCTTAACACATACGCTGCGCCGCAACATATGCTAGGAATCCGCGAACGTGCGATGCCTGCCTGTTGCGTACGGAGTAGTTATGTTGCGCCCACGACCGTCCTTTTCCCGCCATGCTCGCTGACACCGCCACGGCAGAGCGCGCGGCCTTCGACCGGCCTTTCGACGTCTGCGTCGTCGGGGCCGGCCCAGCCGGCATAACCCTCGCCCGCACCCTCGCCGCCCGCGGCCTCGACGTCGCGCTGATGGAAGCGGGCGACATCGACTTCACCGAGGAATCCCAGTCTTTCTACGCCGGGGAACTCGCCGGCCTGCCGCAAGCCTCCTGCGAGGAAAGCCGCCTGCGCTACTTCGGCGGCACCTCCGGCCACTGGGAGGGCAAGTGCAGGGCCTTCGAGGCCGAGGACTTCTCCGCCCGCCGGTGGATGCCCTTGAGCGGCTGGCCGATCGGCCTGGCCGAACTCGCCCCCCACGCGCCCGAGGCCGCCTCGATCCTCGACCTCGAGGGTTGCGAGAACCTGCCCGACGTCACGCTCGCCCATCCCTCGCAGCAGTTCCGCCACGTGCTCTGGCGGATGAGCCCGCCGACGCGCTTCGGCGAGAAGTACCGCGACGAGGTGATCGCCTCGCCGCGCATCACCCTCGGCATCCGCGCCACGCTGGTCGACCTGCGGCTCTCCGACGACCTCGGCACCGTCAACACCGGCGTCTTCCGCGCATGGGGCGGGCTCGAGCCGACCTTCACCGTCACTGCCCGCACCTTCGCACTCTGCATGGGCGGCCTCGAGAACGCCCGCACCCTGCTCAACTGTCGGAGCCAGGCGTCCGAGGGCATCGGCAACGGCCGCGACCTCGTCGGCCGCTATTTCTGCGACCGGCCGGCGGTCGCCACCGGCAACCTCCTGCTCACCGAGGCGATCGGCCACGACGAGCTCTACTTCACCCCCACCCCGGCCTTCTCGGCCGAGGCCGAACTCGCCCGCTGCGCCCTCTCGATCGAGCCGCGCACCGTCCGCCCGCCGGCGAGCTTCGCCAACCTCATCTCCTCCTCGGCGACCTGCATCTCGCCCGCCGTCGCCCGGATGCTCGACCGCATGCGCGACCGACGGACCACCTGCTATTTCGGTGGCCTCGACGAGTTCGGCATCCGCAACGACCCCGCGAGCCATCCCACCGCCGTCGTCGGCATCTCGCTCGAACAGCGCATCAACCGCGACAGCCGCGTCCAGCTCTGCCAATCGACCGACGCCTTCGGGCTTCGCCGCATCCTGCTCGACTGGCAGCTCACCACCGACGACTACGAGACCATGCGCACCGCCACCCTCGCCTTCGGCGGCCTCGTTGCCGAGCAGGGCATCGGCCGGCTGAAAGTGCGCGACTGGTTGCTCGAGGACGACCCGCGCCTGCCCGATCTCGGCACCGGACACGGCCTGATCGCCGGCCGCCAGCACATGTGCACGACGCGGATGAGCACCGACCCCGCCACCGGCGTCGTCGACACCGACTGCCGGGTCCACGACATGACCAACCTCTACATCGGCGGCTCCAGCGTCTTCCCGACGCCGGGCTTCCCCAAGCCGACCTTCACCATCGTCCAGCTCGCCCTGCGGCTCGGGGATCACATCTCCGACGAACTCGCCCTTTAGTTGTTCCGCACCGCCGTCGCGCCCTTGCGCGGCGATGCCGAAGCGTGGAAGGATTCCGGCGATGTCGACCGCGATCCTCTCCCCACCCCCTCGGCCCTGGCCGCGCCGCCTGCTGCGCGGCCTGCTCCTCGCCGCCTCGCCGCTGCTCCTCGCCGCCGCGCTGCTTCTGCTCGCGCTCGACACCCGCCCGCGCTTCGCCAACCCCGGCCCGCCCGACGCCCGCGCCGCCAGCCACACCCGCGACGTCGCCGAGACCCTGCGCAGCTTCGTCGCCCGTCAGGGCGCCGCCGGCCAGTTCACGGTCAGCGAGGATGAGGTCAACGCCGTCCTCGCCGCCGCCCAGCGCCTCGTCCCCGGCAGTTTCGGCCGTGCCTTCATCGACGGCAACGCCGTCTCCCTCGACCTCGCCGTCGACCTTGACCGCATCGTCGCCGCACCGCTGATGCCCGCCGGCCTCTGGGCCAACCTCCACATCGCCGTCGCCGCATCCGACGACGGCCTGCGCCTCGCCTCGGCCCGCATCGGCCACCTGCCAATTCCCCCGGCCCTCGCCCGCGCCGCGCTGCGCACCGCCCTCGATCGCAAGCTCGGCGACGGCCTCGGCACCGCGGCACTCGCCACCGTCGCCGCCGTCCGCCTCGACCCGCCGGAGGCGACCGTCGTCTTCGACTTCGACAAGGTCGGCGGCGACGCCTTCTTCGAGCGCCTCCGTGCCCGCGCCCTCGACGCCGCCGGCGCCACCGCCCGCGAGCAGGTCTACGTCCAGCTCTGGCATCTCGACCGCGCCGTCCGCCGCCGCACCCTGCCCCGCGACGGCTCGCTTCTCCCCTATCTCGAAAAGGCGGTCAGCGTCGCCGACCGCCAGCGCGCGCGACAACGCCAGCGACCCGCGCGAGGAGATGCGCGCCGCCTTCTACGCCCTCGCGCTCTATTGCGGCGACCCCGACTTCGGCGACCAGATCGGCGTCACCCTCAAGCGCACCATGCAGGGCCGCGCCAACGGCTGCGAGGGCACCACCCTCGGCGCCCGCGACGACTTCAAGCGCCATTTCGTCATCTCCGCCGGCCTCGAAGCGGCGACGGCCAGCGGCGCCGCCTTCGGGATGGGCGAGCTCAAGGAGCTTCTCGACAGCAACGCCGGCGGCTCGGGCTTCAGCTTCCGCGACATGGTCGCCGACGCCGCCGGCGTCCGTTTCGCCCGCACCTTCCTCGCCGCCCCGCCCGACCAGTGGAAGCCGATGCTCGACCGCATCGCCGACGAGGACGCCATCCTCCCCGCCTTCGCCGACCTCCCCGAGAACCTCGGCGAAGCCGAGTTCCGCGCCCGCTACGGCGACGTCGACAGCCCGTCCTATGCCGCGATGGTCGCCGAGATCGACCGCCGCGTCGACGCTCTCCCCCTCTACGCCGCCGCCCCGCCGCAGCCCTGACCGGTCGCGCTGCCGCTCCTCCGGTCCTGGGCCGGCACCGAACCGGCAATCCGTCGGAGAATGGAAGGGGTCTGCGCACGCGTGCGCAGAGGGTCAAGGCCTTGATATTATGTCGTATTCGGTTGCGCGCTAACTTCCCGTTCACAATCGTTACCCTGCGACGGGACGGGGTGTCGGCGCGACTCCGCCGAGCCCTACTCGTCGTCGAGGACGTACTCGGCGAACATGGTCTTCTGGAGGGGGAAGAAATTGTCGTCGGAGAGAAGGGTGATGCGGATGCGCCCCTGCGCGTCACGCCAGCTCGAAAGGCCCTCCATGTTGTCGAGCTCCCCGAAGCGGGTGCGCAGCAACGTCACCTCGCCGGTGAAGCCATCCGGGCCGACGTCGAAGCGCCGGACCCGGGTCGCGAAGCCGCCCAGCCACTTGAAGTCGCGCTCCAGCAGGTAGAACCGCCCGTCCGGCCCGAAGTCGGCGTCCGTGGGCAGGAAGCTGCCGTCCCGGCGGATCGTCCAGCTCTTGTCCCAGTGGTCGCCCATCAGGCGGTAGACCGGGAAGGGGCGGTCGAGGGCGCCCGAGCGCTCGGGGATGGCGTAGAGGGTGCCGGCCTCGTCGAAGGCGAGGGTCTCGAGCCCGGAATTCTCCTGAAAGCCGGCGAAGTCCGGGTGGCTCGGCACCTGCGCCGCCGCGCCGCCGAGGTCGTCGTAGCGACGGACGCGGTGGAAGCGCTCGAACGAGACGAAAGCGCGGCCCCTGTCGTCGATGGCGAGGCCCTCGGCGTCCCTCTCACCCTCGCGAAGCCGCCCGCCGTCGACCCCGTGCAGGCGCCCGCGGCGGGTGAGGCGCGCGCCGGTGAGCGAGCCGTCGGCCTTCCGCTCGAAGTCGCCGTCGGCAAAGCTGCCCTGGTCTGAAATGGTGACGAAGTGCATCCCATCGGGGCTGACCTCGAGGCCCGACCAGCCGCCGAAATGCTCCCACGACCCGGTCCAGTCGATCTCGGAGTCGAGCACGAGCTTCGGGGCGTCAGCGACCGCCGGCAGGCCGGCGAGGAGGAGGGCGGCGAAAAGCGCCGCGTAGCGACGCTTCATCGGGCCTGCAACACCGTGGTGCACTGTGCCGGCAGGTCGGCGAGGCGCAGCGGCGGCTTCGGCTTCACCTTCGGCGCGTTGGGGTCGGGCGGAAGCAGCGCATCGGTGACCCACCAGACCGCATCCTTGCAGCCGTCACCCGCCGGGATCGGCGCCGGATCGACGCAGCCCCTGGCGCCCTTCGGGCAGTTCAGGCGGACATGGAAGTGGTCGTGGTGGCCATACCACGGCCGGATCTTGCGGAGCCAGGCGGCATCTCCGCGACCCGCGTCGGCGCAGAGGGCGAGCTTGACCGGGGCGGTGACGAAGATGCGCTCGACCCGCGGGTCGCGGGCGGCAGCCTCCAGCAGCGCCGCGTGCGACGGGGTCCAGTTGGCGTTTACATTGCGCTGGTCGTTGGCGCGCACGATCATCGCGCCGACCTTCTCGCGGTCGGCGCGGCTGAGGTCGAGGCGCGGCGGCGGGGTGTACCAGATATCGACGTCGAGGCCGGTCTGGTGGCTGGCGTGACCGCCGGCCGGGCCGCCGCGGGCCTGGCCGATGTCGCCGATGTAGAGGCCCTTCCAGCCGACGCGGGTTGCGGCGCGGCTCAGGTCCTCGATGAAGGCGATCGTCGTCGGGTTGCCCCATTCGTGGTTACGGCTGAGGCGCATCGCCTGCCACGTCGGCCCCGACTCGGGCAACTGGACGCCGCCCGCGAGGCAGCCACGGGAGGGCTCGCCGATCGAGTAGGTCGGCTGCGGCGACGGCGTACCCTTGGCGGCGAAGAGCGACATCGCCGTCTGGGCGTGGACAGGCGCGGCCAGCGTCGCAAGGGCGAGGCAGGTCGCGAGGATGCGACGGATCATGGCTGTATCCCGGGCTGCTCGGTGTCGATTTTTACCCAGTATAGCAGCCACAGGCTGGCGAGGAAGAGCAGGATGATCGGGCTCACGCCAAGGCGTTGCGAGCCGGTGAGCGCCGTGACGGCGGCGATCAGGGCCGGGCCGATGAAGGCGGTGGCGCGGCCGGAGAGGGCGAAGAGGCCGAAGGCCTGGGTCGGGGCGACGCGGCCCTCGGCCTGGTGGACGAGCAGCGTGCGCGAGGCGGCCTGCAGGGAACCGGCGGCGGCGCCGAGCAGGCCGCCGGCGACCATGAAGACCTGGTCGGGAAGCTTCGAGCCTTCGGCGACGGCGAAGCCAAGGACGCTGCTCCGGGTGGTGAGCAGGACGACGACGCAGATCGCGACGAGGAGCCAGACCGAGGCGACGATGACCGGACGCGGGCCGAAGGCGCGGTCGGCGCGGCCGCCGAGCCATGCCCCGACCGTGCCGACGCCGGCGGCGACGATGCCGAAGACGCCGAGCTGGAAGATGCCCCAGCCGAGGACGCCGGCGGCGTAGATGCCGCCGAAGGTGAAGAGCGCGGCGAGGGCGTCGCGGTAGACCATCGAGGCGATGAGGAAGGCGAAGAAGCTGCGGTTGCGGCGGGCGACGCGGAAGGTCTCGCCGAGGTCGCCAAGGCCGCTGCGAAGGGCGCCGGCGAGGGGGCGGGCGGGTTCGTCCGGGGTCCAGAAGAAGAAGGGCAGCGCGAAGACCACGTACCAGAGCGCGGAGAGCGGGCCGGTGGCGCGGGCGGGCGCGCCGGTGGCGGGGTCGAGGCCGAGGATCGGCGGGATGCCGAGGAGGGTGGTGGTGCCGCCGGTGGTGGGGACGAAGAGGAGCAGGACGACGATCAGCGACACGAGGCCGCCGAGGTAGCCGAGGGCCCAGCCCGAGCCGGAGATGCGGCCGATCTCGCCGCGCGGCCCGAGGCGGGGGAGCATGCCGTTGGTGAAGACGGTGCCGAACTCCGAGCCGAGGAAGGCGAGGACGAAGGCGACGAGCACGAGGGTCGGGTCGGCCATGCCGGGGGTGCCGAGCCAGAAGCCGAGGCAGCCGATCACATAGGGGACGGAGAAGGCGAGGACCCAGCGTTTCGCCGCGCCGGTGCGGTCGGCGACGGCGCCGAGGAACGGCGCGAGGACGGCGACGGTGATCCCGGCGATGGCGGCGGCGGTGCCCCACAGCGCCTGGCCGCGGACGGGGTCGCCGATGACCGTGGCGGCGAAGTAGGGAGCGAAGATGAAGGTGGTGATCAGGGTCGCGAAGGGCTGGTTGGCCCAGTCGAGCAGCATCCAGCCGAAGACGCCGCGGCGGGTGGCGGTGGTCTCGTCGGCGAGGGGCGTCAGATTTCCGGTGGCCACGGGCGGCTTGCCTCCCCTTCGATCCATGCCCCGACCCACGGCGGCAGCGCCGGGTTCCAGTCGGGCTGGCCCATGGCGGCAACGACCGCGTCGGTCGGGACGATGCCGCGGTCGCTGGTCACGGCGCTGCGGATCAGCACGGCGGAGGCGGCCTCGTCACCACGATACATCGCCTGCTCGATGTAGAGGAAGCGCGCGTCGCGGCCGATGCAGGCCGAGCGCATGGTGATGCGGTCGAAGGCGCGGATGCGGCGGCGGTAGCGGATCGACGAGCCGGCGACGGCGAGGCCCCAGCCTCTGGCGCGGACGGTCGGGTAGAGGCCGCTGCGGATCGCGAGGGGCACGCGGCCGAGGTCGTAGAGGGTGAGGGTCCGGCCATTGTTGAGCTCACCCCACGGATCGATGTCCCACGGGAGGCAGGTGTGGCGGGAGACGTGGACGCCGTCGATCGCCAGCCGCGGCGCGCGTCGGACGAGGGCCAGTTCGAGGCCGAAGCGGAGGAGCGGGTACATGGCGTCTCGGGGCGGTTGTCGGCCCTTCTGTTGCGCGGATCGGAAAAGGGCGCAAGGCGGGAGCGCCCGCGGGAGCCGATGGCGTGCGGGGCGCTCCTGCGATCGCTTGTCGCGGTCATCGGCCTAGGGATTGGCGCCGGGCGCGGCGAGGGGGACCATCTCCTGAAAGACGGTGGGGAGGAGCTCGGAGACGGTGGGGTGGATGTGGACGGCGCGGGTGATCGCCTCGACCGGGGCGCCGGCGTACATGAGGTCGAGGACGGCGTGGATCGCCTCGTCCCCCTCGACGCCGAGGATCGCGGCGCCGAGGATCTCGCGGGTGTCGGCGTCGGCGAGCACCTTGATGAAGCCGGCGGTCTCGCCCTTCTCGATGGCGCGGCTGACCCTGGTCATCGGGCGGGTGCCGACGAGGACGGGGCGGCCGGAGGCGCGGGCCTCGGCCTCGGACATGCCGACGCGGCCGAGGGGCGGGTCGGTGAAGAGGGCGTAGGCCGGGATGCGGTCGGTGACCTTGCGGTCGCCGCCGTCGAGGAGGTTGGCGGCGAGGATCTCGTAGTCGTTGTAGGCGGTGTGGGTGAAGCCGCCGCGGCCGTTGCACTCGCCGAGGGCCCAGATCCCGGGGACGTTGGTCGCGAGGCGGTCGTCGACGGTGATGATGCCGCGCTTGTCGGTCTTCACGCCCGCCGCGTCGAGGCCGAGGTCGTCGGTGTTCGGCCGGCGGCCCATGGCGAGGAGCACGTGGGTGCCGTACTCCTCCGGCGCCCCTTCGGCGCAGTCGACGTGGACGGCGACGCGGCCGTCGCGGGGGGCGAAGCGGATGCATTCGGCGTGGGTGCGGATGCGGACGCCCTCGTCCTCGAGGATGCGGCGCACGGCCTCGGAAACCTCCGGGTCCTCGCGGCCGATGATCTGCGGGCCTTTCTCGACGATGGTGACATCGGAGCCGAGGCGGACGAAGGCCTGGGCGAACTCGAGGCCGATGTAGCCGCCGCCGACGACGACGAGGTGGCGGGGCAGCTCGTCGAGGGCGAGGATGCCGACGTTGTCCATCGTCGGCACGTCGCGGACGCCAGGCAGGTCGGGCAGCGCGGCGCGGGCGCCGACGTTGATGAAGATGCGCTCGGCCGCGAGCTGGCGGTCGCCGATCGCGACGCTCTTCGGGCCGGTCAGGCGCGCGTGTCCCTCGATGAGGGTGAGGCCGTCCACGCTGGCGAGCCAGTCGGCGAGCCCCTGCCTGCCCTCGGCGACGATCGCGGCGACACGGTGGTGCACTGCCTTCATGTCGGCCGAGACCGGGCCGGTGACGATGCCGTACTCGGCGGCGCGGCGGGCCATGGCGGCGACCTTGGCGCTGGCGATCAGGGTCTTGGTCGGGCGGCAGCCGGTGTTGATGCAGGTGCCGCCGAGAAACCGCCGCTCGATCAGGGCCACCTTGCGTCCGGTTCCGGCAAGGCGGGCCGCGAGCGACGGGCCGGCCTGGCCGGCGCCGATGACGACGTCGTCGAAGCGTTCGGCGCTCATGCGAGGCTGACGGCGACCAGGGCGATAAGGATGGCGGCGGCGTCCTCGGTGAAGGCGGCGGGACGATCCGAGCCGGAGGACGCGGCGAGGCTCGACCGTGCCGCGGCGCCGCCGTAGATGCCGGCGACCGCGCCGACCACGCCGGCGATCAGCCCGAGGGGGGTGCTCGCGGCCAGCGCCCCGAGCGCGGCACCGGAGAGGCCGCCGGTGACGAGGCGGGTGCCGAACTGGACCGGCACCTTGCGGCTCGGCGTGGTCGGCAGCTGGTCGGTGATCAGCTCGCCGATGGCGAGGATCGAGAGGACCAGGACTGCCCAGCCGGACCCGAGGAAGGATGCCCACGTCGGCGAAAGATCGATCCATCCAAGCCAGGCGGCCCAGGCCACCGCCGCCGGGGCGAGCATTGCCCGCGAGCCGGCGACGATCCCGATAAGCAGCGACACGATCAATGCCATTGGTCCCCCCCGAGTCCGAAAGCAGCGATGCTAGTAGCCCTCAGGGAATCCCGCCACGGTTTTGTCGCGCCGGTCAGTGGTTATCGCGCGGAATCCCCTGCGTCTGGGCGATCCGCTGGTATTTGACCGCCGGTTCGAGGACAGCGCCGGTCTCGAGCTCGCCAACGAGGCTGCGCTGGATTTCCTGCCAGGGTGTCTGGCTGGCCGGGTAGTGGTAGCCGCCGTCGCTGACGAGAGCGTCGCGGCGGCGCTGGAGCTCGTCGTCGTCGACGAGGAGGTCCAGCCGACCGGCGTTGAGGTCGAGCACCACGCGATCGCCGGTCACGATCAGCGCCAGCGGGCCGTTGGAGGCGGCCTCGGGGCTGGCGTTGAGGATCGAGGGCGAGCCGGAGGTGCCGGACTGGCGGCCGTCACCGATGCAGACCAGCGAGGTGATGCCCTTCTTCAGCAGGTAGTCGGGGGCGCGCATGTTCACCACCTCGGCGGCGCCGGGGTAGCCCTTGGGGCCTGCGCCACGCATGAAGAGCAGGGTGGTCTCGTCGATGGCGAGGGCGGGGTCGTCGATGCGGTGGTGGTAGTCCTCGGGGCCGTCGAAGACCACGGCGCGGCCCTCGAAGCGGTTCGGGCTCGCCGGGTTCGACAGGTAGCGGTCGCGGAACTCGTCGCTGACGACACTCATCTTCATCACCGCGGAGTGGAAGATGTTGCCGGTCAGCACCTTGAAGCCGGCGCGCTCCTTGAGCGGGCGGTCGAACGGGCGGATGACGTTTTCGTCCATGATGACCGCGCCGCGGTAGCACTCGCCGACGCTGCGGCCGCTGACGGTGCGGGCCTCCTCGTCGATCAGATCCTTCTCGATGAGCTGGCCGAAGACCGCCGGGACGCCGCCGGCGTGGTAGTAGTCCTCGCCGAGGTAGTCGCCGGCGGGCTGGAGGTTGACGAGGAGCGGGATCTCCTCGCCCCACTCCTGCCAGTCCTCGATGGCGAGTTCGACGCCGAGGTGGCGGGCGATGGCGTTGAGGTGGATCGGGGCGTTGGTCGAGCCGCCGATCGCCGAGTTGACGCGGATGGCGTTCTTGAAGGCGCCGCGGGTCATGATGTCGGAGGGCTTGAGATCCTCGCGGACGATTTCCACGGCGCGCATCCCCGTGCGCCAGGCCATCTCGGCGCGGTCGCGGTAGGGGGCGGGGATGGCGGCGGAACCGGGGAGCTGCATGCCGAGCGCCTCGGCGAGCGAGTTCATCGTCGACGCGGTGCCCATGGTGTTGCAGTAGCCGACCGAGGGCGCCGAAGAGGCGACGAGGTCGATCATGCCGGCGTAGTCGAGTTCGCCCCTGGCCATCATCTCGCGGGCCGTCCAGAAGATCGTGCCGGAGCCGGCGCGCTTGCCGCGGAACCAGCCGTTGAGCATCGGCCCGACCGAGAGGGCGATGGCGGGGATGTTGACGGTGGCCGCGGCCATGAGCAGCGCCGGGGTGGTCTTGTCGCAGCCGATGGTCAGGACGACGCCGTCGAGCGGGTAGCCGTAGAGCACCTCGACGAGGCCGAGATAGGTGAGGTTGCGGTCGAGGCCGGCGGTCGGGCGCTTGCCGGTCTCCTGGATCGGGTGGACCGGGAATTCCATCGCGATGCCGCCGGCGTCGCGGATGCCGTCGCGGACGCGCTTGGCCAGCTCGATGTGGTGGCGGTTGCAGGGCGAGAGGTCGGAACCGGTCTGGGCGATGCCGATGATCGGCTTGCCGGACTGCAGCTCCTCGCGGCTGAGGCCGAAGTTCATGTAGCGCTCGAGGTAGAGCGCGGTCATGTCGGGGTTGCCGGGGTTGTCGAACCACGCGCGCGAGCGCAGCGGGCTGGCGAGGTCTTTGGTCACGGGGTTCGTCCTCCCTGGGGTGTTGCCTAAGGGTATGGAACCGGAGCGGCGCGCTTGGCAACAGGTGATCGATGCACCAGATTTAGCAGGACAAGGCCAGAGGAGACCCGCGATGACGACACCCGACCTGACGACAAGCCTGACCCGCAAGCAGGCGCTGCGGCTGCTGGCGCTTGCCGGCGGTGCCCTCGCCGGTGGCGTCCTCACCGCCCCGGCCTTCGCCCAGTCGACAATGCCGTCCGGCCACGAGGGGATGGGCGGGACGGACGAGGGCATGGGCGGAATGATGGCGGCGCCCGACGCCAGCCCGTCGACGGCGGCCTACGAGGCGGCGGCGATGAAGATGCACGCCGGGATGGACATCACTTATACCGGCGATGCGGACATCGATTTCGTGCGGGGAATGATCGCGCATCACCAGGGAGCCATCGACATGGCGCAGGTGGTGATCGAGTACGGAAGCGACCCGGACATCCGCACGCTCGCCGAGGGGATCGTCGCCGCGCAGCAGCAGGAGATCGGCGTGATGACGGCCTGGCTGTCAGCCCACGGCGGCTGAGAGGCACGCACCAGAGCCGCGGCGTCGGCCTCGGGGGTAGCGGCGACGGGATCGATCGGCGCGCTCGACGCCGCCTGACAGCGCCTATCCCAGCCCGTCCACGAACGGCCCGATCCGCGTCCACGCCAGCGCGGCCGCCGCCGCGTCGTGGTCGGGCAGCGACGGATCGAGGAAATAGTGCCCCGCGCCCGGATAGCGGAAGGCTTCGACCGCGATCCCCTTCGCCGCCGCCTCCCCGAGCCAGTCCTGCACGAAGCCCTCGTCCTCGTAGTCGTCGGGCTCGGCGAGATGGAGTTGCATCGGCACGCCGGCCCGCGGCGCCGCCGGCAATTCGCAGACGCCGTGGAGGAGCAGCACCCCCGCCGTCTCCGGCCGCACCGCCCACAGCCCCGCGGCGACGCTCGCCCCCATCGACACGCCGGCGAGCACGGTCGCCGCCGGCATCCCCGCGGCCGCCGCCGCGGCGCGGTCGGCGATCCGCGGCCAGCCGATCTCGCCCTGCAGCGCAAAGCCCTCGTCGACCGTCGCGACCGTCCGGCCGTCGTAGAGGTCGGGCACGACGACGCGGTGCCCGCGCCCGCGCAACCGCTCGGCGATGGCCTGCTCGGCCGGCCGGCAGCCGTAGATCGAATGAAAGAGCAGCACGTCCGCCATCACCCGGCCCTCCGCGCAAGCAGCGGCCGGACGGCATTGCCCGCCGCGAGCAGCGCCACCGCCGCGACGACGATCGACGGCCCGGCCGGCGTATCGAAGCGCAGCGACCCGGCAAGCCCGGCCACCGCGGCCAGCGCCCCCACCGCCGCCGCACCGACCGCCATCGCCACCGGCGAGGTTGCAAAGGCCCGCGCCGCCGCCGCCGGCACGATCAGCATCGCGGTGATCAAGAGCGCCCCGACCACCTTCAGCGCCACCGCGACGAGCAGCGCCAGCCCCAGCGTCAGGATCAGCCGCTCCCGCCGCGGATCGACGCCCGAGGCCGCCGCGAGGTCCTCGCTCAACGTCGAGAGCAGCAGCGGCCGCCAGCGCCAGACCAGCAGCGCGACCACCGCCGCCGCGCCCGCCCAGATCACCACCAGATCGCCGCGCGACACCGCAAGGATGTCGCCAAAGAGATACCCCATCAGGTCGATCCGCACCCCATGGAGGAAGCTGAGCGCCACCAGCCCCACCGCCAGCGCCCCGTGCGAGGCCACCCCGAGCAGCGTATCGACCGCATAGCTCCGCCCCGCCGCAGCCGACACCACCAGCGCCATGGCGAGCGCCGTGACCGCGACCCCGAGCGTCACCGGCAAGTCGGTCGCCAGCGCCAGCGTCACCCCGAGCAGCGAGGCATGGGCGGTCGCATCCCCGAAGTAGGCCATCCGCCGCCAGACCACGAAGCAGCCGAGCGGCCCCGCCGCCACCGCCACCCCGACCCCGGCGACCACCGCCCGCACCAGAAAATCGTCCAGCAGGCTCAAGACCCGCTCCCCCGCACAACCGCCGCAGCGCCATCGGCCGACCCATGCCCGCCATGCGCATGCCCGTGCGCGTGCCCGTGGTCGCCGTGCCCATGCTCGCCGTGCCCGAGCTCATCGCCGTGGTCGTGCTCGTGCGAGCCATGGTCATGCTCATGCCGGTACAGCGCCAGCGCGCCCTGCGTCCCCACCCCGAAGAGCGCACGATACTCCGGCGCCGCCGACACCACCGTCGGCGTGCCCTCGCAGCACACATGCCCGTTGAGGCAGATCACCCGGTCCGACGCCGCCATCACCACATGCAGGTCATGGCTCACCATCAGCACCCCGCAGCCGAGCTCGGCGCGGAGCTGCTCCACCAGCCGGTAGAACCGCGCCTCCCCCGCCTGGTCCAGCCCCTGCGCCGCCTCGTCGAGCACCAGCAAATCCGGCCGCCTGAGCAACGCCTGCGCCAGCAGAGCCCGCTGGAACTGCCCCCCCGACAGCGCCGACAGCTGCCGCCCGCCGAGCCCCGGCAACCCGACATGCTCCAGCGCCGCCGCCCGCGCCGCACCATCGCCCCCGGCGAGCCGCAGGAACCCGTCGATGGTCAGCGGCAATGTCCGATCCACGGCCAGCTTCTGCGGCACATACCCGATCCGCAGCCCCGCGCTCCGCAGGATACGCCCGCTGTCCGGCCGCTCCGCCCCGATCAGCAGCCGCAGCAGCGTGCTTTTCCCCGACCCGTTCGGCCCGACGACAGTGACGATCTCCCCCCGCCGCAGAACCAGATCGACGTCCGTCAGGATGCGGTTCCCCCCGAGGGTGATCCCGAGCCCCTGCGCCTCCAGCAGCACGCCCCCGCTCACCGGCCCGCTCACTCCGCCTCCTCCGCCCGGCAGCGCGCGCACAGCCCCTCGGCCTCGACCACGGTCCGCTCGATGGAAAATCCCGCCGCCGCCGCCTCGTCGGCGAGCCCCGGCGCCTGCCCGGGGATCTCGGTCTCCGCCACCGCCCGGCACGCCCGGCAGACCAGAAAGCCGGCACTGTGGTCACTGGCGCCATGGGTGCACGCAACAAAGGCCCCGAGCCGCTCGATGCGATGGACAAAGCCGTTGACCACGAGGAAATCGAGGGCGCGGTAGACCACCGGCGGCTGGCTCCCCAGCCCCGCCGCCCCCAGCCGGTCGAGCAGCTCGTAGGCGGTCATCGCCCGGTGCAACTCGAGCAGCGTGTCGAGCACGAAGGCCCGCGCCGGCGTCAGCCGCAGCCGCCGCGCCGCGCACGCCGCCTCCGCCGCAGCCAGCGCCGCCCCGCGGCACGAGCCGTGATCATGGGGCACGAACGCCCGGTGCCGGTCGATGTCTGGATCGGTTGACGGTTTCATTGTTACTGTATAACACGAACCAGGCCGGAAGGAAACGGGATACTAGGGACCCCGCCATCCCCTCACAAGGGCCGGCGGTTCCCGAAGGAGAAGACCCAGGATGAAGCACAGGGCAATCGGCGCCGCCGCCCTCCTCCTCGCGGCGATCGCCGCCACCGCGACCACCGCCGCCCCGCGCGTCGCCACCGACATCGCGCCGGTGCAGTCGATCGCCGCCCGCGTCATGGCCGGCGTCGGCACCCCGGAACTGGTGATCCCGCCCGGCGCCTCGCCCCACGGCTACGCGCTTCGCCCGTCCGAGGCCCGCGCGCTCCAGGAAGCCGACCTCGTCGTCTGGGTCGGCCCGGCTCTGACCCCGTGGCTCGCCGACCCGATCGCCTCCCTCTCCGCCCCCACCGCCGTCCGCCTGACGCTGGAAGACGTCCCCGGCGTCCACCTCCTCGCCGCCCGCTCCGGCGCCGGCTTCGAGCCCGACGACGACGAGGCCGAAGCCCACGCCGCAGCGGCCTCCGCGGACGCCGACGCAACCGCCCACGCCCACGACGCCACCAACGGCATCGACGGCCACCTCTGGCTCGCCCCCGCCAACGCCGTCGCCGCCGCCCGGGCGATCGCCACCGCCCTCTCCGGCCTCGACCCCGCCAACGCCGCCACCTACACCGCCAACGCCGAGGCCTTCGCCGCCGACCTCGACACCCTCTCCACCGCCATCGCCACCGAGGTCGCCCCGCTCCGCGGCACGCGCTACCTCGTCTTCCACGACGCCTTCCACTATTTCGAGGACGCCTTCGCCATCCCGGCCGCCGGTAGCGTCGTCCTCCAGGACGGCGTCGAACCCAGCGCCGCCCGCGTCGCCGACCTCCGCGCCCGCCTCCGCGACCAGGCCGTCGCCTGCGTCTTCACCGAACCGCAGTTCGAGCCCCGCCTGCTCGGCACCGTCACCGAGGGCACCGAAGCCCGCACCGGCATCCTCGACCCCCTCGGCGCCGCACTCCAGCCCGGCCCCGACCTCTACCCCGCCATCCTCCGCGGCATCGCCGACGGCCTCCGCGACTGCCTCGCCATCCAGTGAGACGCGACGCGACCCCGACTGCCGTCAGGGTCCTACAACCTGCAAGGATCCCCGGGGCTCGATCAGACGTTGAGCAACAGGTGGTCCCGCTCCCACGGGCTGATCACCCGCAGGAAGGTCTCGACCTCGTCGCGCTTTATCGCCTTGTAAAGATGGCAGAATTCCTTCCCCAACACCTCGGTGACATCGGGACACCCGTCGAACATGTCGAGCGCCGCCAGCAGATCCCGCGGCAGCGCCCGCGGCCGGTGATAAGCCTCCCCCACCACCGCGTCCCGTGGCTTGAGCTTCCCCTTCAACCCCAGATAACCGCACGCCAGACACGCCGCCAGCGCGAGATAGGGATTGCAATCCATCCCGACCACCCGGTTTTCGATCCGCCGCGAGTGCGGCTCCGCGATCGGCACCCGCAGCCCGGTGGTGCGGTTGTCCGGCCCCCACTCCAGATTGATCGGCGCCGACCCTCCAGGCACGTAGCGCCGATAGCTGTTGACGTAGGGCGCCAGCATGCAGACCACGGTCGGAATATGCTTCTGCTGCCCCGCAAGAAAACTGTGGAAAGCCTTGGTCGGCGCCCCTTTTTCGTCCGAAAAGATATTCCGCCCGGTCTTCATGTCGACCACCGACTGGTGGATATGCATCGCCGATCCCGGCTCCTCCTGCATCGGCTTGGCCATGAAGGTCGCGAAACAGTTGTTCCTGAGCGCCGCCTCGCGAATGGTCCGCTTGAAGAAGAACACCTGATCCGCCAGCCGCACCGGATCGCCATGCAGCAAGTTGATCTCGACCTGCCCCGCCCCACCCTCCTGGATGATGGTGTCGATCTCGAAGCCCTGGGCCTCGGCGAACTCGTAGATGTCGTCGATGACCTTGCCGTATTCGTCGACGGCGCTCATCGAATAGGCCTGCCGGCTGACCATCTGCCGCCCGGTCCGCCCCACCGGCGGCTCGATCGGCTCGTTCGGGTTGAGGTTCGGCTTGATGAGATAGAATTCCATCTCCGGCGCCACCACCGGCCGCCACCCCTCCTTCTCGTAAAGCGCCACCACCCGCTTCAGCACGTTGCGCGGCGCCACCTCGATCGGCCGCCCCGACAAATCCTCGACGTTGTGGATGACCTGCAAGGTCGCATCCGAAGCCCAGGGGCTCGCCGTCGCCGCGGCGTAGTCCGGCTTCAGGACCATGTCGGACTCGGTCCACTGGTTGACGATGTCCATGTCGACATAATCGCCGGCGATGGTCTGGTGATAGATCGAGGTCGGCAGGAACATGCGGTCCTCGCGCATGAACTTGGCGAAGGGCATCGCCTTGCCGCGCGACACCCCGGCGATGTCGGCGATCACGCATTCCACCTCCTCGACCCGCCGCCCGGCGAGCCAGGTGCGGAAGGCTTCGGGCAGCCGGTCCATGAACTCGGCGGCGGAACTGGCGGTTGACGGAACGGGCGACTGGGTGGCCATAGGGGACGGTCTCCTAGGAACGGCCGAAAAAAGGTGAAACCGGGGCGCCGTCAGTCACGGCGCATGCCCCGCCGCATCTGCCACGAGGCGATGCCGACCCCGAGCGCCACGATGGCGATGATGATCGTCGCCAGCGCATTGATGTCGGGACTGACCCCGAGCCGCACCTTGGAGAAGATCACCATCGGCAGCGTCGAAGCCCCGGGCCCGGTGACGAAGCTCGCCACCACCAGATCGTCGAGCGACAGCGTGAAGGCAAGCAGCCACCCCGCGACCAGCGCCGGGGCGATCACCGGCAGCGTGACATCGAAGAAAACCCGCACCGGCCGCGCCCCGAGATCCGACGCCGCCTCCTCGAGGCTCTCGTCCATCCCCGCCAGCCGCGACTGCACCACGACGGTGACGTAAGCCATGCAGAAGGTGACGTGGGCGATGATGATCGTGGTCTTGCCCCGCCCCGCCGGCCAGCCGATCAGCTGCTCCATCGCGACGAAGAGCAGGAGCAGCGACAGCCCGGTGATCACCTCGGGCATGACCAGCGGCGCCGTCGACATGCCGGTCAGCAACGCCCGCGACCGGAACCGCCCGAAACGCGTCAGCACATAGGCGGCAAGCGTGCCGAGGATCATCGCCAGCGTCGCCGACACCACCGCGACCTGCAGGCTGATCCACGCCGCCCCGAGGATCTGCGGGTCCTGAAAAAGCGACACATACCATTTCGTCGAGAAACCGCCCCAGACGGTGACGAGCTTGCTCTCGTTGAAACTGAACACGACCAGCGACACGATCGGCGCGTAGAGAAAAACGAACCCCGCGATGCAGACGCCAAGCAGTATCGTCGAAGCCCGCATCACCCCGCCCCCGCCGCTGCCGACCGGGCGCCACGACGCCCTCGCGATTTCATACTGACAAGCTTACCTGGAGAGCAGTCGTTTTCGGCCAACAGGCCGAAAACAGACAAGGAAACAGCGCGCGCACCTGCGCGCTCCCCTTCGCGGCAACGGCCGCGTCCCGCACGCGCCACCGACACCCCCGCCGGCCGTCCTGCGCCCGAGGCGGCCCGAGCCGCCTCCCGGCGGAGGGGGGCTCGATGCCCCCCTTCGCCGGACCCCCGTCGCAGCGCTGCCGTCGCCATCAGCGCTCCTCCTGCCGCGCCTGGGCGCCGCGCAGGATCATGATCGGCACCACCAGCGCCACCAGCATGGCGATCGCCACCGCGCTCGCCACCGGCCAGTCGCGGTTGGAGAAGAACTCGTTCCACAGCACCCGCCCGATCATCAGCGTGTTCGGCCCGCCGAGGAGTTCGGGAATGACGAACTCGCCGATCGCCGGCACGAAGACCAGCATGAAGCCGGCGATGACGCCCGGCATCGAGAGCGGCAGCGTCACGTGAAAGAAGGTCGCCAGCGGCTTGCCCCCGAGGTCCGCGCTCGCCTCCAGCAGGCTCTCGTCGAGCTTCACCAGGTTGGCATAGAGCGGCAGGATCATGAACGGCAGGTAAGTATAGACGATACCGACATAAACCGCGAAGGGCGTCTGCAGCATCACCAGCGGTTGGTCGATGATCCCCGCCCAGGAGAGGAAATTGTTGATGATCCCGTTCGAGCGCAGGAACCCCTGCCACGCATAGACCCGCAGCAGGAAAGACGTCCAGAACGGCAGGATCACCAGCGTCAGCAGCAACGACCGCCGCGGCTCCGGCGACCGGGCGATATAGTAGGCCATCGGATAGCCGACGAAGAGCGCGATCGTCGCCGAGAAGAAGGCGATCTTCAGCGAGGACAGATAGGCGTTGATGTAGAGCGGGTCGTCGAACAGGTAGGCGAAGTTGCCGAAGCTGAGCGTGATGATCAGCTGCCCGTCCTTCCACGCCCAGATCGGCAGGTAGGGCGGCATGGCGATCGCCGGCTCGCTGACGCTGAGCTTGGCGACGACGAGAAAGGGGATCAGGAAGAAGATCACCAGCCAGACCAGCGGCACCGCGACGACCAGCCCGCGCCCGCCGAGCCCGAGCCGGCGCAGCAGCGCCGCGGTCCAGCGCAGCGGCGCCACCCGCTCGACCACCCCGCCGGCCGCCGCCCCGCTCATTGCGTCAGCACCACGCCGGCGACGTCGTCCCACGAGGCCCAGACGTCCTCGTGCCAGGTGATGGTGTCCTCCTCGTAGCGCGAGAGATTGGCCCGGGTCGCGTGGACGTACTTGCCGCTCGGAAGCTTCAGCCGATAGACCGAGAGGTTGCCCATGTAGGCGACGTCCTCGACCCAGACCGGAAAGGCGTTCGCCACCCCCTCCGGCCGCGCCCGCGTCAGCCGCAGCTTCTCGGGCCGCACCGCATACCACATCAGCTGGTTCAGCGTGCACGAGACCCCGTGCCCGACGTAAATCTCCCCGCCGAGTTCCGGGCTGGCGAGGCGAATGAAGTCGGGCTCGTCCTCGGTCACCCGCCCCTCGAACATGTTCACCGACCCGATGAAGTCGGCGACGAAGGTCGAACTCGGATACTCGTAGATCTCCGGCGGCTCGCCGACCTGCACGATGCGCCCGGCGTTCATCACCCCGATCCGCGTCGACAGCGTCATCGCCTCCTCCTGGTCGTGGGTAACGACGATGAAGGTGACGCCGAGATCCTCCTGGATCTTGATCAGCTCGAACTGGGTCTCCTCGCGCAGCTTCTTGTCGAGCGCCCCGAGCGGCTCGTCGAGCAACAGCAGCTTCGGCCGCTTGATCAGGCTCCGCGCCAGCGCCACCCGCTGCCGCTGGCCGCCCGACAGCTGGTCGGGCTTGCGGTGCGCGAAGCCGCCGAGCTGCACCATCTTCAGCATCTCGGCGACGCGGTCATGCGCCGCGTCGCGCTTCATGCCGTCGCGCATCAGCCCGTAGGCGACGTTCTTCTCCACCGTCATGTGCGGAAACAGCGCGTAGGACTGGAACATCATGTTGGTCGGCCGGTCGTAGGGCGGGATGCCGGCCATGTCCTGCCCGTCGATCGAGATCCTCCCCTCGGTCGGCGCCTCGAAGCCCGCCAGCATCCGGAGCAGCGTCGACTTCCCGCACCCGGACCCGCCGAGCAGGCAGAAAAGCTCGCCCTTCCAGATGTCGAGGCTGACCGCGTCGACCGCGGTGAAGTCGCCGAACTTCTTGGTGACCTTCTCGATGCGGACGAAGGGCGGCTCCGCGCCGGCGGCCCAGGGCTTCGCGGTGGCAACCGGAACAGTCTCGTTCATGCGGGCTCCGAAGAGTGGGACGGTCGCCGCGCCCGCCGTGTGCGCTGCGGCATCCGAAGCTTAGGGTCCCGCGCGGCAACCTGTCCAGTGCCTCGCTCGGATAGGGGGACCGACCGACGGGACGAGCCCCCTCCCCGCCAAAGCCCGCCCCGCTCCCGCTCCGGCCTAGGCGGCTCCCGCCGAGCGTTGCGGCTCGGGCTCGGCGGCGGAGGCCCGGGCCCGCGCCAGCGCCCGGTGCAGCGCCGCGACGTCGATCGGCTTCGCGAGGTAGTCGGTCATCCCCGCCTCCAGGCAGGCGTCGCGGTCGCGGGTCATCGCATTGGCGGTCAGCGCCACGATCGGCACCTGACCGGCCGGCCCGGCCATCGCCCGGATCTGCCGCGTCGCCGCCAGGCCGTCGGTCTCGGGCATCTGCACGTCCATCAGGATCGCGTCGAAGCCGCCGCCCGCCGCCGCCGCCACCGCCTCGATGCCGTTCGATACCACCTCGACCGCATGGCCCGCGGCACGGAGGTAGGCGTTGATCAGGTACTGGTTGGTCGGATTGTCCTCGGCGAGCAGGATGCGCATCGGCCCGCCCGCGGTCTCGGCCGCGGGTTCCGGCACCACCGCCGGCCGGCGGTCCTCGCCGACCTCGCGCGCCGGCACCGCGAAGCGGAAGGTGCTCCCCATCCCCGGCACGCTCCGCAGGGTCATCGCCCCGCCCATCCCCTCGACCAGCTGGCGGCAGATCGCCAGCCCGAGGCCGGTTCCCCCCGCCCGCCGGGTCAGCGAGGTGTCGGCCTGGACGAACTGCTCGAAGATCCGCTCCTGCTGCTCGGGGGCGATGCCGATGCCGGTGTCCTCCACCGCGACCTCGAGCATCCCGCCGGCACCCTCGGGGTCGTAGCCGACGGTCACCGCGACCTCGCCCGCGTCGGTGAACTTCGTGGCGTTGCTGATCAGGTTGGTCAGCACCTGCCGCAGCCGCACCGGGTCGGCCTCCACCCGCTCCGGCACCACGTCCGAGACCGTCGCGGTCAGGGCGAGGCCCTTCTTGGCGGCATTCGGGGTCATCAGGTCGATGATCTCGGCGACCAGCGGCCGCGGCGCGAAGCTCTCGTTGACGATGCGGATCTGCCCCGCCTCGAGCTTGGAGAAGTCGAGGATGTCGTTGAGGATCTCGAGCAGGTTCTCCGCCGAGGCCAGCGCGATCGTCGCCCGCTCGCGCTGCCGCGCCGGCAGCGGCTCGTTGAGCATCAACCCGAGCAGGCCGAGCACCCCGGTCATCGGCGTGCGGATCTCGTGGCTCATCGCCGCGAGGAAGCGCGACTTGGCGTCGGTCGCCGCCTCGGCCTCACGCCGGCGAAGGTCGAGTTCCTCCTCGCGCGCCACCTCCACGGTGTCGTCCCACATCAGCCCGACCAGCCGCCGCGCGCCATCGGCGTCGACGTAGTGGCCGGCCATGTCGCGAATGTGGCGGACCTCTCCGTTCGGCCGGACGATCCGGTAGCGCGAGACGAACTTGCCCCGCCCCGCTGCCGCCTCCCGCGCCTCGGCAAGCGCACGCGCCCGGTCGTCGGGATGGATGGCCCCGAGCCAGTCGGACTCGCTGAAGTAGCCGTCGCGATCGGGAAGGTCGAAAAGCGCCCGCGAGCGCGCATCCCACAGCAGATGGTCGGTGGCGAGATCGACGTCCCAGACCCCGATGTTGGACGCCGCCAGCGCGAACTCGAGCCGCCACGACAGCCGCGACAACTCCTCCTCGCGGTCGCGGATCTCCGCGAGCCGCCCCTGCCGCGACGCGACGAAACGCGCCGTCGCAAGGATCGGCACGACGACGAGCAGCCCGGCCAGCGCAAAGAGCAGCCGCTGCATCCCGAGGTCAGGCGCCGCCCAGCCCGCGGACGGCACCGCCGCGAGCGTCCACTCCCCGATCGGCAGCGCGACTTCGGTGGTCACCGGATCGCGATCGGGCACGGTGTCGTCGCCGAAGATCACCTCGGGCCGGGCCTCGGGCCCATCGCGCGCGACGACGGCCACGTCGATCGCCAGGTTGGGATCGAGCAGCCCGCCGGCCTGGAAGAGCGCCTCCGCCTCCATCGCCATGCTGACGAGACCCCAGAAGTGCCGTCCCTCGCCCGGTGCGTCGATGAAGACCGGCGTCCGCGCGATGAAGCCGCGCCCGCCGCCGACCAGATCGATGGGCCCGGTCAGCGTCGTCGTCCCCAGCGCCCGCGCCATCAGCGCCGAGGCCCGCGCCCGCGGCGACCCCAGCGGACTGCGGCCAAGGATCGCCGCCGCCGCGGGCGGATAGACCATGGTTATGACGAGGTCGGGCGCCGCCGCCAGCGCCCGGATGCCGGTCCGCCCGCGCATCAGCCGCTCGGCGAGACGTTCGAACTCGGCCGGGGTCATGTCGGGCTCGAACTCGACGATCCCGCCAAGTCCCTGGACCAGCTGGATCTTCCCGTCGAGCGCACCCTGGATCTGCGAGCGCAGCATCCCGAGCGTCGCCAGAACGTCGGCGCGGAACTCCTGACGCCTGACCTCTACGCTCTGGCGGCCGTAGAACACCGCCAGCCCGCCGATGGCGAGGGCGGCAACGATGGCGACGGCATAGGAAGCGCGAATGATCGAGCGGGCACCTGCATCGACCTTCGCCATGACGCCGCTCTAATGCCTCCGCAGCCCCAGTGCTGCCAGTGGTTGATAGAGCAGCGACCTTTAATCAACCTGCAATAGCACAGCACTTCGGCCAAGTCTCGGCTTAACTCGCCCTGCGAGCCGAAACGTGAAAGACGAAACAGGGAGGCACCGCGACCGATGGTCGCGGTGCCTCTTTCACGATCCTGGGTCACGGGCGCAATTGCGCGCGCCGCTCACTGGCCGGTGCGGACCGTCGTCCACAGCCGCGTGATCGTCCGCTCGGTGCGCGGGTCGTAGACCACCTGCGGGAACAGCTTCGCCAGCACCTCGGGCGGCGGGAAGACCGCCGGATCGTCCTTGATCTCGGGGTCGATCAGCGCCATCGCCTCCTTGTTGGCGCTCGCGTACCAGACGTAGTTGGTGATGTCGGCGGTGATCTGCGGGTCCATGATGAAGTTGATCCACGCCAGAGCCCCCTCGGGGTTCGGCGCATCAGCCGGAATCGCCATCGTGTCGAACCACTGCAGCGCGCCTTCCTTGGGCACGGAGTAGGCGATCTCGATGCCGTTGCCGGCCTCCTCCGCCCGCGCCGCCGCGATGAAGACGTCGCCGGAGAAGCCGAGCGACACGCAGACCTCACCGTTCGCCAAATCGTTGATGTACTGCGACGAATGGAAGTAGCGGATATACGGCCGCACCCCCTCGATCAGCTTCGCCGCCTTCTCCATGTCGTCAGTGCTGGTCGACGTCGGGTCGAGCCCGAGATAGGCGAGCGCGCTCGGCAGCACGTCCGACGCCGAGTTGAGCAGCGTGATCCCGCAATCGGCCAGCTTGGCGGCATAGGTCGGATCGAAGAGCAGCGCCCAGCTGTTCACCGGCGGCGTCCTCGCCCAGCCGCTCCTTCACCTTCGCGGTGTTGTAGCCGATCCCGGTGGTGCCCCACATGTAGATGACGGAATGGGCGTTGTCGGGATCATAGGCCGCCGCCGACTTCATCAGGTCGGGGTCCATGTTCTTGAGGTTCGGCAGCTTGGACTTGTCGAGCTCCTGATAGACCCCCGCCGAGATCTGCCGCTGCAGGAACTGCGAGGTCGGCACAACCACGTCGTACCCCGAATTGCCGGCGAGCAACTTCGCCTCCAGCACCTCGTTCGAGTCGTAGACGTCGTAGACGACCTTGTACCCGGTCGCCGCCTCGAACTTCGCGATCGTGTCCTCGGCGATGTAGTCGGACCAGTTGTAGATGTGGACGGTCTTGTCCTGCGCGAAGGCAGGCAACACTATTAATCCAGCGAAAGCAGCGGCGAGCAGAGAAGTCTTCATCCAGCCAGTTTCCCGATTCCGTTTCAGATGCCGAGGCGGTCCCTTAACCCATACCACCACGAGCCGAGGACGGAATAGGGAACCGCGAAACGCCGCCCGCCGGGGAAGGGAATCCACGGGACGCCCGCAAAAACATCAAACCTTGCGCGGTCGCCGTGCACCGCCTCGGCGAGTATCCGTCCGAAAAGGTGGCTCCCGACCACCCCATGCCCGCTGTACCCTTGCGCAAAGTAGACGTTCGCCCCGATCCGCCCCATCTGCGGCACCCGGCTGAACGAGATCGCGCAGTTCCCCGACCACGCATAGTCGATGCGCACGCCCTTCAGCTGCGGAAACACGCGCCCGAGGTTCGGCGTCAGCTTCGCCCGGATATCCGCCGGATCGGTCCCGCCATAGACCGTCCCCCCACCCCACAGCAGTCGCCCGTCCGCGCTCAGGCGATAGTAGTCGAGCACATAGCGCACGTCCTCGACGCACACGTCCGTCGGCAAAGACCGCCCGCCCCCGTTCGCCGAGCGGCTCGGTCGCCATGATCTGCGTCGAGAACGGCATCACCCGGTCGGCAATCTCCGGTACCACTTCCCCGAGATAGGCATTGCCGGCCAGCACCACCGCCCCCGCCCGCACCACGCCCCCGGCCGTCCGCACAACCGGCGTGCCGTCCATCCCCTCGACCCGCACCACCGGCGTCGCCTCATAGATCACCCCACCGAGGCTCTCCACCGCCGCCGCCTGCCCGAGCGCCAGATTGAGCGGATGAAAATGCCCGCCCGTCCGGTCGGTCATCCCGCCCGCATAGACCTCCGTCGCGACATGCCCCCGCACCGCCGCCCGATCGAGCATCTCGAAATTGTCGAGCCCGTGGCTCCGCCACAGCGCCTGCTTCGCCTCCAGCTCCTTCATCTGCCCGGGCGTGAAGGCGGTGAACAGCTGCCCGTCCTTCAGGTCACAAGCGATCCCGTAGCGCGCCACCCGCTCGCGGATGATCCGCCCGCCCTCCTGCACCACCGTCGCGACGAAATCGGCCGTCCCCTTCCCGTACCGCCGCTCGATGGTCCCGAGCCCCGCATTCAGCCCGTTGACGATCTGCCCGCCATTCCGCCCCGAAGCCCCCCACCCGACCTTCGCCGCCTCGACGACCACAACCTTGTGCCCGCGCTCGGCAAGCTCCAGCGCCGCCGACAGCCCGGTGAACCCAGCGCCAACGACACAGACGTCCGCCACCACCTCGCCGACCAGAGCCGGCCGCTCGGGCGCCGCATTCGCCGAGGCCGCATAGTAGCTCCCCGGATAGGCGGCCACCGCCGTCATACCGTCTCCAGGTAGGTCTCGTGCTCGAACGGGCTGATCTGCTGCGAGAACACCTGCAGTTCCTGCTTCTTCATCCCCAGAAACGTCTCCCGCAGGATCGGCGCGAAAATCCCCGCGATCGCCTCGCTGTGCTCCCAGGCGTCGATCGCCTGCTTCCAGTCCATCGGCAGCGCCGTATCGCTGCGCGCCACCATCGGCTCCGGCGGCTCGATCGCGTTCTCGATCCCCTCGAGCGCCGCCCCGAGGATCGCCGCCAGCACCAGGTACGGATTGGCATCCGCCCCCGCCACCCGATGCTCGATCCGCCGCGCCGCATTCGGCCCGCCCGG
This sequence comes from uncultured Alphaproteobacteria bacterium, assembly GCA_963798235.1. GTDB lineage: Bacteria > Pseudomonadota > Alphaproteobacteria > Rhodobacterales > Rhodobacteraceae > Amaricoccus. The sequence goes on from CAWCSN010000013.1 coordinate 153,281, forward strand.
AATCCGCACCGCCGCCGCCCGCGTCTCGTACCCCCACGTCACTTCGGTCGCCACGTGAGCATTGGGCGTCAACCGCCTGTAGGAATTGCGATGCGGCGCAAACACCAGGCTCGACGGCCGCATCATCGACAGCACCCCGCCGACCGCGTGCCGCATCACCTCCGACCCGTCGGCCGTGCCGTTGTCGAAGACGTTCTTCCCCTCCGCGTCAAGCAGGCTGAAGTGCACGTGAAACCCGTTCCCCGACCGGTCGAGAAACGGCTTGGCCATGAAGCTCGCCGCCAGCTCGTACTTCCGCGCAATCCCCTTCACGAACCGCTTGAAATACAAGAGCATCGTCCGCCGCCTTCAGCGGGTCCGGCACATGCAGCAGGTTGATCTCGAACTGCCCCCCGCCGTTCTCGCTGATCGCACTGTCCACCGGCACCCCGTGCGCGTCGCAGGCCGCATAGACGTCGGTGAAGAACGCCTCGAAATGGTCGAGGTCGTCGATGCTGAGCGCCCCGTCGCCATCGAGAAACTTGTGGGTCACCGGCGACTTCGGCGGCGTCGGCACCTCGCCGGTGGTATCCACCAGATAGAACTCGAGCTCCGTCGCCACCACCGGCGTCAGCCCCTTCGCGGCGAAGCGCGCGCACACCGCCTCCAGCGCCCGCCGCGGATCGCCGAGATAGGGCCCCCCGTCCTCCCCGAGCATCCACAGCGGCAGCAACGCCGTCGGCGACCCGAGCCAGTTCATCGGCAGGAACCCCCGCCCCGTCGGCTCGCAGATGCCGTCGACGTCGCCCTTCTCGAAGACCAGCGGGTTGCCCTTCACGTCCTCGCCCCAGATGTCGAGGCAGGTGATCGAGTAGGGCATCCGCATCGACCCCTCGAGCACCTTCTTCGCCTGCGCCACCGGCACCCGCTTGCCGCGCAGGATGCCGTTGAGGTCGCAGACCGCAGCCCGCAGGCTGGTAATTTCAGGCCGGCTCTCGAGCCACGCCAGCGCTTCGTCGCTGTCCAAGATCGTCTCCGCTCGATGTACCCGACCGGGCTACCACCCCGCCCGCCTGCCGCCAAGCGCCGCACGCATCTGTCGCCCGCGCCCGCCCTGCCCTAAGTCTCACGCCATGCAGCGTCTCCGCCGGGCCGCCCCCGCCCTCGCCCTCCTCGCCCTCGCCGCCTGCGGCCTGCCCCCGGCCGGCGGCCCCGCGCCCGCCACGACCGCGCAACCCGTCGCCGCCACCGTTGCGCCCGGCCTCGTCGTCCACGAATGGCGGGCCAGGGGCCGGCCGCGCGCCGTCATCCTCGCCCTCCACGGCTACGGCGACACCGGCGACCTCACCTTCGACGCCGCCGCCCGCGCCTGGACCGCCCGCGGCATCACCGTCTACGCCCCCGACCAGCGCGGCTTCGGCGCCAACGCCAGCCGCAAGCGCTGGCCCGGCGGCGACGCCCTCGTCGCCGACGCCGTCGCCCTCTCCCACTGGGTCCGCGCCCGCACCCCCGGCGTCCCCCTCACCGTCGTCGGCCACTCCATGGGCGGCGGCGTCGCCCTCGCCGCTGCCGCCGATGGCCTCGACGCCGACGGCCTCGTCCTCGCCGGCCCCGCCATCGCCGGCGGCGACGCCCTGAACCCCTTCCTCCGGGCCGGCGGCCGCGCCTTTGCCACCGCCCTCCCCGAGAAGCGCTGGACCGGCGAGGGCCTCGTCGTCATCCGCCCCACCGACAACCTCGACACCCTCCGGCGCGTCGCCGCCGACCCCCGCCACTTCGCCGACCCCTCCAGCCGCGAGCTCTACGGCCTCGTCCGCCTGATGGACCGCGCCGCCGCCGCCGCCCCCGCCGTCCACACCCCGACCCTCGTCCTCGTCGGCGCCCACGACGAAGTCCTCCGCCCTGCCGCCATCGCCACCGTCGCCCACCGCATCCCCGGCCTCGTCGCCCTCATCGACTACCCGGACGGCTGGCACTGGCTCTTCCGCGACCGCCAGGCCCCGCGCGTCTGGGCCGACGTCGCCGCCTTCGCCCTTGATCCCGCCCACGCCCGCGCCACCTTCGCAGCGATCACGCCAAGCGAGCAGGACCGATGACAAACCCGATCGACCTCTACTACTGGCCCACCCCGAACGGCCAGAAGATCACCGTCGCCCTCCACGAGATGGCCCTCCCCTACACCCTCCACCTCGTCAACATCGGCAAGGGCGAGCAATTCACCCCCGAGTTCCTCGCCATCTCCCCCAACAACCGCATGCCCGCCATCGTCGACCCCGACGGCCCCGACGGCGCCCCGATCTCGATCTTCGAGTCCGGCGCCATCCTCCAGTACCTCGCCCGCAAGACCGGCAAGTTCTACGGCACCACCGAGCGCGAGCGCGTCGAGGTCGAGGAGTGGCTGTTCTGGCAGGTCGGCGGCGTCGGCCCGATGGCGGGGCAGGCCCACCACTTCCTCAACTACGCCCCGGCGATGGACCCGCCCAACGACCTCCCCTACGCCCAGAACCGCTACCGCAACGAGGTCGCCCGCCTCTACGGCGTCCTCGACAAGCGCCTCGCCGGCCGCGACTTCGTCGCCGGCGACTACTCGATCGCCGACATGGCGATCTGGCCGTGGGCGCGCGGCTGGGAGAACCAGCAGCAGGACATCGCCAAGTTCCCCAACATGAAGGCGTGGCTCGACCGCATCGCCGCCCGCCCCGCCTCCGCCGAAGGCCAGGCCATCGCCGCCGATCAGCGCAGCGACCTCAAGGCCGACAAGGAAGCGCAGAAGATCCTCTTCGGCCAACGGACCTGACGGCCCGTAAACCGCAGGGACCACCGGGCGGCTAGCCTCCGGCGCGCCTCCGCCGGTGGCCGCCGCCGTCGCACCGGGCCAACTGCCTCCAGAGTCCGAACCGATGTCAGACGATGTCCCGAAGCCGTCCCCGCCCGATTTCTTCACCCGCGCGGTGGCCGAGACCTACGACGACAGGAACGGCCAGCTCGCCGCGATCTCGGACAACCTGCACTTCCTGGTCCGTCTGGTCCTGGAAGGCGCTCCCGCGAACGCCCGGATCCTCTGCGTCGGGGTCGGCACCGGGGCCGAGATCCTCTCGCTGGCGAAGGCATACCCGGGTTGGACCTTCGTCGGCGTCGACCCCTCGGCGGCGATGCTCGCAGTCTGCCGCGAAAGGCTCGCCCAAGCGGGCGTGATCGAGCGCTGCGAGCTCATCCACGGAACCGTCGAGCGCGCGCCGGAAGGCGCGAACTTCGACGCCGTCCTCGCCATGCTGGTCGCACACTTCGTCGGTGCCGACGACAGGACCGGCTTCTACCGGAACATCCGCGATCGCCTGAAGCCCGGCGGCATTTTCGTCAGCGCCGAGATCTCCTTCGATCTCGAAGTTCCCCGAGTTTCCGCTGATGCTGCCGAACTGGGAACGGGTCCAGCGGCTGATGGGCGCGACGCCGGACTCGCTGCGGTCGCTCCCGAAAACACTCCGGGAGACCCTTTGCGTGTTGTCGCCGGCCGCGACCGAGGCCCTGTGGAGGGAAACCGGGTTCGAGCGCCCGGTTCGCTTCTTCCAGGCGTTCCTGATCCACGGATGGTACGCAACGAAATAGCGCCGGATGGGTAACGGCGGACTCAGGCGGTTTCCGGTTGGATCGCTCGCGGGTGCCCGGACGCGAACCTGCCCTTGGCGAGGCACTGCCTCGCGCAGGTTCGTCGGCTGGAGCGCGCGAGCGCGGAGGCCGAGGGGTGTCGGGCAAAGCCGTCGGGTTGCAATCCGCGCGCGCCTGCCTGGCGGGCGCGTTGTCGCGCCTGCCGGGGGCAGGCAGGCGCGCGCGGATTTGTGTACCCCAAATCCGCGAAGTGAACGCCGCAGCCGCGCATCGCGCCGGGCGCGGGGAGCTAAGAGATCAACCTGCACCGGTATCATATCAGCCGGCACGCCCCTGGCGCCGCCCTTGCCTTCCGGCCGCCGGGCGGTCTATTCGGGCCTGACCCCGAAGGCCCGCCCGATGCCCCAGACCCTCACCCTCCGCCGCCCCGACGACTGGCACCTCCACCTCCGCGACGGCGCGATGCTCGCCGGCGTCCTGCCCGCCTCGCGCGACTTCGCCCGCGCCATCGTCATGCCGAACCTCGTGCCCCCCGTCGTCACCGCCGCCGACGCCACCGCCTACCGCGACCGCATCCTCGCGGCCCTCCCCGCCGGCCAGTCCTTCCAGCCGCTGATGACCCTCTACCTCACCGAGACCACCGACCCCGCCGACGTCGCCGCCGCCGCCGCCTCCGGCCTCGTCACCGCGGTCAAGCTCTACCCCGCCGGCGCCACCACCAACTCCGCGAGCGGCGTCCGCGACATGGACGCCGTCATGCCGGTCCTCGAGCGCATGGCCGCGATCGGCCTCCCGCTCTGCGTCCACGGCGAAGTCACCGACCCCGCCATCGACATCTTCGACCGCGAGGCCGTCTTCATCGAGCGCGTCCTCGCCCCCCTCCGCGCCCGCCTGCCCGAGCTCCGCATCGTCATGGAGCACATCACCACCGCCGACGGCGTCGATTATGTTCGCAGCGCCGCCGCCAACCTCGCCGGCACCATCACCGTCCACCACCTGATCCTGAACCGGAACGCCCTCCTCGTCGGCGGCGTCCGCCCGCATTTCTACTGCCTGCCGATCGTCAAGCGCGAGCGCCACCGCCTCGCCCTCCGCGCCGCCGCCACCTCCGGCGACCCCCGCTTCTTCAACGGCACCGACAGCGCCCCGCACCCGCTCCACGCCAAGGAGGCCGAGTGCTGCGCCGCCGGCGTCTTCTCCGCCCCCGTCGCCCTCCCGTGGCTCGCCCAGGTCTTCGAGGAAGACGCCGCCCTCGACCGTCTCGAAGGCTTCGTCTCCCTCCACGGCCCCGCCTTCTACGGCCTCGCCCCCAACGCCGAAACGATCACCCTGACCCGCTCCGCCACGCCCGTCGCCGTCCCGCCCCGCATCGAGACCGGCGCCGGCCCCGTCCGCGTCTTCGAGCCCGGCGCACCCCTCCACTGGCACGTCACCGACTGAAGAAGGACACCCCATGTTCGGCACCGGTTTCCCCCCCGACGCGGAGATGGCCCGCCTCACCGCCCGCATGCTCCTCGAGATCAAGGCCGTCCACTTCCGCGCCGACGAGCCCTACAAGCTCACCTCCGGCCTCGCCTCTCCGGTCTACATCGACTGCCGCAAGCTCATCTCCTACCCCGCCGTCCGCTCGTCGCTGATGGACTTCGCCTGCGCGAAACTCCTCCGCGACGCCGGCTTCGCCCAGTTCGACGCAGTGGCGGGCGGCGAGACCGCCGGCATCCCCTTCGCCGCCTGGATCGCCGAGCGTCTCGCCCTGCCGATGCTCTACGTCCGCAAGAAACCCAAGGGCTTCGGCCGCGACGCCCAGATCGAGGGTGCGCTGACCGAAGGCGCCCGCGTCCTCCTCGTCGAGGACCTGACCACCGACGGCGGCTCCAAGATCCGCTTCGCCGACGCGCTCCGCACCGCCGGCGCCGAAGTCGCCCACACCTTCGTCATCTTCTACTACGGCGTCTTCAGCTCGGCGACCGACACCCTCGCCCGCCACGGCCTCACCCTCCACTGGCTGGCGACATGGGCTGACGTCCTCGCCGAAGCCCGCGCCGCCCAGGCCTTCGACGCGCCCGACCCTCGCCGCCGTCGAATCCTTCCTCACCGACCCCCTCGCGTGGTCCACGGCCCACGGCGGCGTCTCCGAGATCGCCCGCTGAACCTCACTCCACCACCTTCACCGCATCCCCGATCCGCAGGCTCTTCCCCGGCCGCAACCCGTTGATCACGTCGAACAACGCCCGCGACCCGGCCCCGACCGGCATCCCCGCCGCCATCGCCGTCACGTCCTCGCCCGGCTCGATCCGGCGGATAGCGATGCGCAGCGGCGGCAACGCCGCCGCCTCCGACCGCGACAGCGACCGGAAGCTCTGCGCAGCCGCCCGCAGCGTCGCCGCCGCGGCGGCATCCCCCGGCCGGTAGAGCCCGGTCAGCCGGTAGAGCCGCCCGCGGTGGCGCACCACCGTCAGGTCGGCGACCCGGTGGCTGCCGTCGTTGGCGAGAGGCAAACTCGCCTCCGCCGCCGCCATGCCGTTCAGCTTCAGACTTCGCGCCCCGCCGGGCGACCCGGCCTGCACCCCGACCGCGATCTCCGGCATCCAGGCCCGCAGCAGGTAGGCCGCCGGATCGCCTCCCGGATCGGGCACGCTGTCGACGACCAGGATCGCGTCCCGCGGCCCCTGCGCCGACACCACGTCCGGCGCATTGACCAGCGTATACCCCGCCGGGGCGTCGAAGGCGAAGCCGAGGTCGGGATGGACGAAGGTGCGCCCGCGCAGGAACCCCTGCGCCGGCCCGTCCCCCCACACCAGCCCGTCGATCGCCTTGAGGTAGGCGGACCGATCGCGCTTGCCGGCGCGCCCGAAGGCTTCCGCCGACCGCGTCGCCTCCTGCACCCGGTCCGCCAGCGCCGGATGGTCGCGCCCGCCGATCCCCGCCCGCCGCGGGTCGCCGCCGTAGAGCTTTGCCTCCAGCACCTGGCTCGCGAGCAGGGCCCGCAGGAAATCGGCCTGCGCCGTCGCGTCGTAGCCGGCACGGGCGAGATAGGACATGCCCAGCCGGTCGGCCTCGAACTCCGCCGCACGACGCCGCGTCGACGATGCGCCGCGCCGGTCGTCCCCCGACACCGCATGGCCGACCTCGTGCCCGAGCACCGCCGCCAGTTCGGCCTCGTCGTTGGCGAGCGCCAGCATCCCCCGCGTGACGACGATCTGCCTGTCCGGCAGCACGAAGGCATTGGGCTCGGGCGAATCGAGCACCGAGAACCGCCACCCCTGCCCGGCGATCCCCGCCGCAGCCAGAAGCCGCCCGCCGACCCGCCCGACATAGGCCGTCAGCCCGGCGTCGCGATAGACCCCCGCATCCGCCAGCGGCGACGGCAGCGGTTCCGTCCGCCCCGGCACAGCCGCGAGCAGGGCGAGGCAGACCGCCAGAGCGCAGCGCAGACCCAAGTTCCGCCTCCCGTTTCGCAGCCGCATCGCCAACCATGCCTTGATCGACCCGGCGCCCAGAGGCTACAGAGGCCGGGTGACCTCGTAGCTCAGAGGATAGAGCGACCGCCTCCTAAGCGGTAGGTCGGCGGTTCGAATCCGCCCGGGGTCGCCACTTCCTTCTCAAGAAATTGAACGAACGTCTGATCTCTTCCCGGATTTCCCGTTGGGTCGGCCGATTTTCCTCTGGCTGCGAACGTTTCCGAATGCGGGCGTGACGTCCGGCCGGGGCTCGGGTCGTCGCCCGTCCCCGTTCAAGCTAAGGTCCGGACGGCGCCACGACGACCTCGACCTCCATGTCGAGAAGCGCGTTGCCCGCGCCGAGGAAGCTTCCCGTCACCGGCACGATCTGGCGGATATCGCGGGCGACCGCCACCGGGATCAGGTTCATTCCCCCGACGCTTCGGTTGGTCGGATCGAAGGTGATCCAGCCCGCACCGGGGACGTAGACCTCCGCCCAGGCATGCGTCGAACCCGCGTCGACGGAGCCCACGACATCGGGGCCCGGCGCCAGATAGCCGGAAACCACGCGCGTGCCGAAGCCGAGCCCGCGGGTGGCGTCGGCGAAGAGCATGGCGAAGTCCCGACAGGTGCCCGAGCCGAGGTCCAGCGTCTCGATCGGGGACTGGGTGCCCTCGGCCTCGCGGCTGCGATAGAAGATCGCGTCATGCACGCCGGCGCTGAGATCCTTGAGCATCGACAGGGTGTCCGTGGTCGGCTGGCGCACGAAGCCCATCGTCCAGGCGCGCAGGCGTCCGTCCGGATCGGGGTATTGCGGGACAGTCAGGGCGCCGAGATCCCGCCAGTCGTCCGGCGAATACTGGAAGGGATAGGAAATCGCCGAGGCGGCGATGTCGAAGACCGGCCACTCGACGGCGTCCAGTTCGACCCGCACAACGCTCTCGATCCGCAGTTGATCGCCCATGTCCATGAATGCGGCCGTTGCGACGGCATTTCCCCAGACGTCATGGGCCCAGGTGACGGCCGCCCGCGGCTCTATCGAGATCGTCAGGTCAATCAGCCGCAGGTCGCGCGTTTCGCGCGGGCGAAGCATCATGCGGTGCTGCGCGAAGGCGACAGTCTCCCGATAGCGATAGGTCGTGGTGTGACGAATATCGAGACCGATCGGCACTGTGTCTCCCACAAGCTGCAACCCGGGAACGAACCGCGCTTTGGCTGCCCTCTGCCCGTAGCGGATGACTGCTTCGCTGTCAACTCCGGAAGCCCGGCGTAGCCTACCCCGCGAGATCGATCTCGACGCCAACACCCGCCGCGCGCGCCTTGGCGAGGATCAGCCCGCCGATGGCAATGTCCTGCATCGCGATGCCGACCGAGTTGTAGAGGGTGATCTCGTCGGGCGAGGTCCTGCCGGGCGCGGCGCCGGTGATGACGTCGCCAAGCTCGGGCCGGACGTCGGAGGCGGCGATGGCACCCTCGGCGATCGCGAGGAGCAGGTCGCCCAACTCGTGCATCGCCGTCGCCGCGCTGTCGAGGAAGACGCGCGCCCGGGCCATGCCGGCGGAATCGATCTCGCGATGGTCCGGCCTCGGCGGCGCGCCGACCGCGTTCACATGCTGGCCCGGCCGGAACCAGGCGCCCTCGACGACCGGCTCGCGCGACGGGGTCAGGGTGCAGACCACGTCCGCCTGCTCGAACACCGCGCTGGGCGAGGCCATGGCGGCGACCTCGAGACCCGGATGCGCGTTTGCGATCCGCGTAGCGAAACGCGCGGCGGTCTCGGGGTTGCGGGTCCAGAAGACGACGCGCTCGAAGGGGAGCACATGCGTCAGCGCCGCCACATGCTCGACGGCGAGATCGCCCGCGCCGATCAGGCCGAGCACGCGGCTGTCCGGCCGTGCGAGGTGACGGGTGGCGACGGCGCTGGCCGCGGCGGTACGGATGCGCGTCGGGATCTGGCCGTGGAGGATGCCTTCGCAGAAGCCGGTCTCCTGCGACACGAGCATCAGCACCGACCGCTGGGTCGGCAGCCGCCGGGCGGCGTTGTCGGGGATGTCGGCGAGAAGCTTGACCGCGGCGAGGCCCTGCCGATCGGCGAGCGCGGCCATGGTCAGGAAGGACCCGGAGCCGGAGGGCAGCGACATGGCGCCGGGCGAAGGCTGGACGGCGGTGCCGCGGGACATGTCGGCGTGGGCGGCCTCCACGGCCTCGATGACCTCGGCCATGGTCACGAGGCCCTCCACCTGCGAGCGGGAGAGGATCAGCGTCTTGCGGGGGTGATCGCCGCCTTTCGCGGGCGAAGCGGTCGGAGCGGCATTCATCGTCGTTTCATCCCATAGGGCCGCGGAAAGACAGCAGCGGAAGGCACACGAGGGCGCGCGGAACCTCCCCGCGCGGTGCGTGTCGAGCGCTCAGGGGATGTTATAGGCATTCTGCCCCGCCGCCATCCCCGCCGCGTGACCGAGGTCGGCTCAAGCGCTGCTGCCTCACCGTAAGACAGTGCCTCTCGTCAGGGCGCCGTCAGTCGTCTTTTCCCTTCCCATCCTCCGTTGCAACGGCCGAGATCGCCGTTGCCGATCACCGGCCCCCATGGCAGAAGTTTTCCGGTCGGCCTCCGGCCTTCTGGTGAGACGTCAGCGTTTCCGCCAATCCGCCCGGGGCACAGGAAAGCCACAATCGAGGGACGACCCATGGCGGAAGACGGCGGTCGCGCACCCGACTTCAGCGTCGAGGGCCTCGGACCGGCACCGGTCTGCGGCATCGACGAGGTCGGCCGCGGCCCCTGGGCCGGACCCGTCGTCGCCGCCGCGGTCATCCTCGACCCTCTGGCGATCCCGGAGGGCCTCGACGACAGCAAGCGCCTCACCGCCGCCCGCCGCGAGGAGCTCCTCGCCCTGCTCCACGCCACCGCCGCCATCGGCATCGGCCAGGCCACCGTCGCCGAGATCACCACCATGAACATCCTTCAGGCGAGCTTCCTCGCCATGCGCCGCGCCGTCGCCGCCCTGCCCCGCCGCCCGGCACTGGCCCTCGTCGACGGCCACCTGCTCCCGCCCGGCCTGCCCTGCCGCGCCCGCGCGATCGTCGGCGGCGACGGCCTCGCCGCGTCGATCGCCGCCGCCTCGATCGTCGCCAAGGTGACCCGCGACCGGATGATGGTGGCGCTCGCGCAACAGTTTCCCGGCTACGGCTGGGAGACCAACATGGGCTACGGCACCCGAGAGCACGCCCGCAGCCTGACGCACCTCGGCGTCACCCCACACCATAGGCGGTCGTTCCAGCCCGTCCACAAGATATTGTGGGAAGCCAAATCCTTAAGTGCCTGATTCGATTATTTCTTTGACCGCGAATCACTTTTAACTCATCGTCTGCACACATCGAGGAGAGTGTGCGAATGGCGAGAATGCAGAAGATCCCGGCGGCTGGTGCGCTGCCCCTCGACACGATCCTCGCCGGGGACTGCATCGAGACGATGCTCGCCCTGCCCGAAGGCTCGGTCGACCTGATCTTCGCCGACCCGCCCTACAACCTCCAGCTCAAGGGCGAGCTGCACCGTCCCGACAACTCCCGCGTCGACGCCGTCGACGACGACTGGGACCGCTTCTCCTCCTTCGCCGTCTACGACGCCTTCACCCGCGCCTGGCTCGCCGCCGCCCGCCGGCTGCTCAAGCCCGACGGGGCGATCTGGGTGATCGGCAGCTACCACAACGTCTTCCGCCTCGGCACCTGCCTCCAGGACGCCGGCTTCTGGATCCTCAACGACGTCGTCTGGCGCAAGTCGAACCCGATGCCGAACTTCCGCGGCAAGCGCCTGACCAACGCCCACGAGACCCTGATCTGGGCCGGGCGGTCGGAGCAGTCGCGCTACACCTTCAACTACGAGGCGATGAAGGCGCTCAACGAGGGCGTGCAGATGCGCTCCGACTGGGTGATCCCGCTCTGCACCGGCTCCGAACGCCTCCGCACCCCCGAAGGCGAGAAGGCCCACCCGACCCAGAAGCCCGAAGCCCTGCTCCACCGCGTCCTCGTCGCCTCGACGCGGCCCGGCGACGTCGTCCTCGACCCCTTCTTCGGCACCGGCACCACCGGCGCGGTGGCCAAGCGCCTGCGCCGCCACTGGATCGGCATCGAGCGCGAGCCCGCCTACCGCGCCGCCGCCGAGGCCCGCCTCGCCGCCGTCCGCCCCCTCGACAGCGAAGCCGCCGCCGTCACCACCGCCAAGCGCGCCGAACCCCGCGTCGCCTTCGGCCAGCTCGTCGAACGCGGCCTCCTCGCCGCCGGCGAGACGCTGGTCTCGCTGAACGGCCGCCACGCCGCCCGCATCCGCGCCGACGGCACCCTCGTCGCCGCCGAGGTCCGCGGCTCGATCCACCAGGTCGGCGCCGCGCTCGAGGGCGCCCCCTCGTGCAACGGCTGGACCTACTGGCACGTGAAGCGCGACGGCATCAGCGTCCCCATCGACTTCCTCCGCGAGCAAATCCGCGCCGAAATGCGGGACTAGCCCTCCCCCACGGCTTCAGGAACCAACGGACCAACGCCCTTCCGTGGCCAGAAGCGGCTTTCTTGCAATAAATGGTTCCTCGGGGGCAGAGGCGCGCGAACCCTCAATGCCAAGCTGGCCCTGAAGACCCTCAACCCTCGATCCCTGCTCTTCGAAGAGAGCGAGCCGGCGCAGCGCCGAGCATGACCAACGCCCTGTCCCGTCGCACGTTAACGGGTATGAACAAGTCGTCTAACCCGCCGAGAAATATGATTTGATATCAACGGCTTGACCGGAGTCGCACGCGTGCGACAGGCGTGCGACGGCCCTGCCTGCGAGCGCATCGCAGGCGCTTCGCAGGCTCCCTCAGACCGGCATCCGGAACGCGAAGACCGTCCCCGCCGCGTCGGACCGCACCTCGATGCCGCCGCCATGGGCCCGGGCGATCTCCGCGGCGATGTAGAGCCCGAGGCCGAGCCCTTCGCGGCCCGTCTGGCCACCGCCCTTGCTGAACGGCTCGAACAGCGACGCCAGCCGGTCCGCCGGGATCGGCTCGCCCTCGTTGGCGACCGTCAGCTCGAAGGTCCCACCCGCCACCCGCGCCTCGACGGCGATCGGCCGCCCGGACGCGCCGTGCACGACGGCGTTCCCGAGCAGGTTGGCGAGCAGCTGGGCAATCCGCGCCCGATCGCAGCTGATCGGCTGGGGCAGCGCGAAGGTCGCGGTGATCTCCTGATCCGGCGAGACCGTCCGATATTCGCCGATGATCTGGGCCAGCGCCTCCTCGAGACCGCTTTCGGCAACGCGCTCGACGACGATGCCGCCGCCGAGGCGATTGCGCGCGTGATCCATCAGGTTGTCGATCAGCCCGCGCATCCGCCGCACCGAGCCGCCCATCAGCGCGACGATCCCCCGCGCCCGATCGTCGAGCGGTCCCCGCCCGAGCAGCGCGAGGCCGGCACTCAGGGCGCTCACCGGATTGCGGAGGTCGTGGGCGAGGATCGCCATGAACTCCTCCTGCACATCGGCGAGACGCCGCTCGCGCTGAAGGTCGCTCCGGGTCTCGTTCAGGCGTTCCTCGGCGTCGATCGCGTCGCCGACCAGCTTGGCGAACAGGCGGACCATCTGCAGGACCCGCGGATCGGTGAGCCGGTTCGGCTCGGGATCGAGCGCGCAGAGCGTGCCGAAAAAGCTCCCGTCCGCCCGGCGGATCGGGATGGAGAGATAGCTGCGAAAGCCGTACTGCCGCGGCGTGGGATGGTTGCAGTAGAGGCTCGACTGCACGTCGTCGATGACGACCTCGGCCTGCATCTGCCGGACCTCGTGGCAGAGCGTCGTCTCCACGACCAGCTCGTCCCCGGGTTCCAGTCCGAAGGCCAGGCGGTCCACGGTCAGGCAGGTCACCCAGCGCGCCTCGGTGACACGGGCAATCGCCGCGAAGCGCAGCCCGGTGGCGAGGCATACCGTCTCGAGCATCGTCGGGACCGCGGCATTGCGCCCGATCGCGTCGATGTCCTGCTGGAAGTCGTGGATTCCCGCCCGGGCCAGAACCCGCCCCTCGGGCTCCGCGTCGATCTCGCGAGGTTTGGAAATCCCGGCAGCCACGACGACCTCCCTGCTCGCTCCCCGTTCGACCCGTATACAGCGTACAGGCACGAACCGCGCCCGAAAAGAGTCACCATTGCACGGAACCGCGAAGCCCGCCTCAGCGACCCCCTCACCCCGCGCCGAGCGCCGCCAGCCCGAGCGTCAGCGCCTTGCGCATCACCGTCGGCATCGCACGCCCCGCGGCATCCGCGGGCCGGAAGTCCCCGGTCGCGCCCCCGCGTCCCACCGGCGTCCGCACCCGGGCGCCATGGAGGCGGAGCCGCAGGTGGAAGTGCGTGAAGGTATGCCGCACCTCGACCCCGAGGTCGCGCCACTCCCCCGCCACCGGCGGCTCCCCGGCCGGCACGGCACCCCAGGGCCCGGAGGGCAGCGCCAGCATCCCGCCGAGCAGCCCTTCCGGCGGCCGCGTCTCGACCAGCACCGCCCCGTCGGGCCGCAGCGCCAGCCAGGCGATGCCGTGGCGCACCGGCTTCACCGCCTTCTCCGCCCGGCGCGGCAACTCCTCGGCGATCCCCGCCTGCCGCCCGAGGCAGTCGCGCACCAGCGGACAAATCCCGCAGGCCGGCCGCTTCGGCGTGCAGATCGTCGCCCCGAGATCCATCACCGCCTGCGCATGGTCCCCCGCCCGCACCGCCGGCGTCATCGCCGCCGCCAGCGCCTTCAGCCGCGCCTTGGCCCCCGGCAGCGGCGCCTCGACGGCATGAAGCCGCGCCATCACGCGCTCGACGTTGCCGTCGACCACCACCGCCGGCCGGTCGAAGGCGATCGCCGCCACCGCCGCCGCGGTATAGGCCCCGACCCCGGGCAACGCCCGCAGCGCCTCCTCGCTGTCGGGAAAGACCCCGCCCCGCGCCGCCACAGCCCGGGCACAGGCGAGAAGGTTGCGCGCCCGCGCATAGTAGCCGAGGCCCGCCCAGGCCCCCATCACCTCGGCGTCCGGCGCCGCGGCGAGGGCGCCGACCGTCGGCCAGCGCCCGAGAAACTTCAGGAAATAGGGCACCACCGCCGCCACCGTCGTCTGCTGGAGCATCACCTCCGACAGCCACACGCCGTAAGGATCGGCCCGCACCCCGCTCCCCGGCGGCACGCGCCACGGCAGCACCCGCGCCGACCGGTCGTACCAGGCGAGCAACGCACCGCTCATTGCAGCGCCAGCGCCCGTCGTCGCCACCCTGATCGACACCCTGATTGCTGGGGATCTGCATCCGTTCTCCCTGACAAGGCCCCCCGTCCGGCATAGCCTCGCGGGCGGCAGGGGACGGAATCGATGGCCGACGACACTGGCACGCCGCGGGCGGAAGGCAAGCCCGCGCGCACGACCTCCCGCGCGGCGGGACGATCCGGCCGCGGCTTCGTCCGCGCCGGCGGCCTGATCGAGTCCCAGGTCCGGGTCTGCGCCGGCAAGCGCGGCTTCATCCAGGCCCGCCTCCGCGCCCTCTGGCCCGAGATCGCCGGTCCCGAGTTCGCCGCGATCTGCGCCCCCGTCCGCCTCGCCCACGCCCGCGGCCCCGCCGGCGGCCTGCTCACCGTCGCTGTCGGCGGCCCCCACGCGCCGCAGCTCCAGATGCTGCTGCCGCTGCTCCGCGAGCGCATCAACGCCGCCCTCGGCCCCGGCACCGTCGGCCGCATCCAGCTCACCCAGGCTGTCCACGGCTTCGAGGAACCGGGCCGCGCCTACGTGGCGCCCAGCCCCACCCCGCCCCCGGTCGACCTCGGCCAGGTCGCCGACAGCCTCTCAACGATTGGTGATGACGGCCTGCGCGGCGTCTTGGAGACATTGGCCCGCAATGTGCTATCTCGGACCCGCAAAACCCAAGGATCGGACAGCTGACAATGCTCGAATTCACCCGCCGCCAGACGCTCGCCACCCTCGCGGCCGCCGGCCTCGTCGCGGCCGCCTTCCCCGGCTTCGCCTGGGCGCAGGCCACGCCGGTGATCCCGGAGATGACGATGGGCAAGGACGACGCCCCGGTGACGATGGTCGAATACGCCATGTTCACCTGCCCGCACTGCGCCGTCTTCAACCAGGAAGTCCTGCCGCAGATCAAGGCGAACTACATCGACAC
The DNA here is from genome assembly GCA_963798235.1 of uncultured Alphaproteobacteria bacterium. Lineage (GTDB taxonomy): Bacteria > Pseudomonadota > Alphaproteobacteria > Rhodobacterales > Rhodobacteraceae > Amaricoccus. The sequence continues at coordinate 168,457 of CAWCSN010000013.1, forward strand.
CGGCAAGGTGAAGCTCGTCTTCCGCGAGGTCTACTTCAACAAGCCCGCCCTCTGGGCCGCGCTCGTCGCCCGCTGCGCCCCCTCCGAACGCTACTTCGGCATCGCCGACCTGCTCTTCCGCCGCCAGGCCGACTGGGCCGCCGAGACCGACTCCAACGCCATGGTCCAGAAGCTCTTCTCGATCGGCCGCCAGGCCGGCATGACCGACGACCAGATGAACGCCTGCCTCCAGGACCGCGCCATGGCCGAGGCGCTGGTCGCCAACTACCAGAAGCACGCCGAGGCCGACGGCGTCGACGCCACCCCGATGTTCATCGTCAACGGCGTCAAGGTCGACAACCTGCCCTACGAGGAACTCGCCAAGAAGCTCGACGAAGCCCTCGGCGCCTGACCCTCGGCGCCTGACCCGCGGCGCCCGGCAGGGCGCCGTCACCCCCCGCCGGGCACATCCCGCGCCGCCGCCCGCAAGGCGCGGTCGAGGGCCTCGAGGAAGCGGGCGCGGTCCTGCTTCCCGAACGGCCGACCGCCGCCCTGCCTGAACGGGTCCGCGGCCCGGAGATCCGCCATCAGGTCGCGCATCGCCTGACGCTCGCCGACGTTGGCGGCGGTAAAGAGCGCCCCATCCGGCCCCAGCACCCGCGCCCCGGCCGCGACGCAGCGCCCGGCGAGCTGGATGTCCGCAGTCACCGCCACATCCCCCGCCCCGATCCGGTCGGCGATCCACATGTCGGCCGCGTCCGCCCCCTGCTCGACCACCACCATCGCCACCAGCGGATGCCGGCTCGGCCGCAGTCCGCCGTTGGTGACGAAAGTCACCTTCTGCCCGTGGCGCTCCGCGACGCGCACCGTCTCCTCGCGCACCGGGCAGGCGTCGGCATCCACATAGATCATCGGCGGTCCTCGGCTGGCAGGCGGCTACCCTAGGCCGCCGGACGCCCCCGCGCTACCGCTCGAAGGCCATCCCGGCCAGCGGCGCGTCGCGGCGCGGCAGGCCCGGACGGCGGCGCGGCAGCAGCCGGCTCCACCGCGGCTCCTGCCCGGCGAAGCAGGGCGCCGCGCGCAGGCTCGCGATATCCCACCCCGCCCGCCGGCGCAGGATCGCCTGATAGAGCGCCATCGCCCCGTCGCGGGTGTAGAAACTCCAGTGGCAGCAACGCGCGCTCTCCGGCCGCAGGGCGATCCCCTGGGCGTTGGCCCAGGCCGTGACGTCACCGCGATCCAGTTGCAGGTCGAGCCAGAACGGCAGGCCCGGAAGACCGCCGCCCACCGCCCGCTCGCCCCGCCCCCGCCGCGGCACGAAACACTCGAAGACCACGTCGTAGAAGTCATTGGTCCGCGCGGTGATGTTGTAGATCGCCGGCGGCGCCAGCGCGCGGCGACCGGCAAGAAAGGCCCGGGCGCGCGCGTCGAGCTCGGCCGCCCCGAGCAGGATCATCCGCTCGGGCGCGGAGTCGAGGTGCGGCAGCGCCGCGAGCGCCACCCGCGCGCCGAGCGAATGCGCAAGCACGTCCACCGGCCGCCCGGGCGCGAGCCCGCGGATCAGGTCGACGAGAACGGCGAGCGCCGCCCCGAAGGCGCCGGCGCGGTCGTAGACCTCGGCAAAGCCGGTCCGCCCGGCGCTGAGCAGGTTCGGCAGGTGCGGGGCGCTCGCCGGCCAGGCAAAGCCGATGGCAAGCCCGCTGGCGCCATCGTCCTCGGCGATGCCGAGCCCTGCCGGCCAGCTCCGGATACGGCGCTCCGGCGGCGGGCTGAAGGCATAGAGCGAGCGGTGGGGATCGGCGCCGGGATCGCCGGGATGGAACTTCCAGCCGTGCACCAGCACGACCACCGGCGCCCCGACAGGCACCGACCGGAGCGCCGCGCGCAGGCCGCCGGCGAGGTCGCCGCCGGTCGCGGCCGCCAGCCCTGCGCTCGTCGCGGTGACGCCGAAGTAGGCCATGCCCCTTCCCCGTTGCTATCGGTCCCAAGACACATAAGCCCTTGTTGTTAATACCCCGTGGCTTCTCCGTGACGGCTGTGTGAAACCGCCGCCAACGACGCGGCCGCGGCGCCTGCCGCGCCGCCCCCGAACCGCGGCCGCGGGCGGCATTGACCCGCCTCCGCGACTTCGCTATCTCCGCCGCCTTCGGCAGGAGGAGACGGTCGGTGAGCGAGGAATGGAGTCCGCGGACCCGTCTGGTCCATGGCGGCGCGCGGCGCAGCCAGTACGGCGAGACCTCCGAGGCGATCTTCCTGACCCAGGGGTTCGTCTATCCCGACGCCGAGACCGCCGAACGCCGCTTCATCCAGTCCGGCCCGGACGAGTTCATCTACGCCCGCTACGGCAACCCGACGGTGCGGATGTTCGAGGACCGCATGGCGATCCTCGAAGGCGCCGAGGCCGCCTTCGCCACCGCCTCCGGCATGGCCGCCGTCCACGGGGCGCTGTTCTGCCAGCTCAAGGCGGGCGATCACGTCGTCTCGGCGCGCGCCCTCTTCGGCTCCTGCCTCTACATCGTCGAGACCCTGCTGCCGCGCTTCGGCATCGAGGTTTCCTTCGTCGACGGCACCGACCTCGACCAGTGGAAGGCGGCCTTCCGCCCCGGCACCAAGCTCGCCTTCCTCGAGTCGATTTCCAACCCGACGCTGGAAGTCATCGACATCGCTGGCGTTTCCGATCTCGCCCACGCGGTCGGCGCACAGGTCGTCGTCGACAACGTCTTCGCCACCCCGATCTTCCAGCGCTGCCTCGACCTCGGGGCCGACATCGTCATCTACTCGGCGACCAAGCACATCGACGGCCAGGGCCGCTGCCTCGGCGGCATCGTCCTCGGCAGCACCGAATTCGTCCGCGGTCCGCTCGAAGCCTTCCTCAAGCACACCGGCGGGGCGCTCAGCCCGTTCAACGCATGGGTGATGCTCAAGGGCCTCGAAACCCTCGACCTGCGCTGCCGCGCCCAGGCCGCGACCGCGTCGCACCTCGCCACGGCCCTGCACGGCCACCCGAAGCTGGCCCAGGTGATCTATCCCGGCCTGACCGACCACCCGCAGGCGGCCCTCTCGGCGCGGCAGATGGAGACCGGCGGGACGGTGCTGTCGCTCGACCTCGCCGGGGGCAAGGCCGCCGCCTTCCGCTTCCTCGACGCCCTCCGGATCGTCTTGATCTCCAACAACCTCGGCGACTCCAAGAGCCTCGTCACCCATCCCGCCACCACCACCCACCAGCGCCTTACGCCCGACCAGCGCGCCGCGCTCGGGATCGGCGACGGACTGGTGCGGATCTCCGCCGGCCTCGAAGACCCGGACGACCTCCTCGCCGACCTCCGCGGCGCGCTCGACGCCGCCTGAACCGGCGGCGCCCGCGTTAGGAGGCGGTAAACCGGATTCCACCGGCGCGGTTGCTTTCCCGCGCCGCTTCCCGTTCTGGTGGACCCGCTCGCTTCGCCGCGTTGCAAATCCGCCCGGTGCGCCTTTCAATCGGTGCGGAAAGACCCATCTTGGCTCACGCTGCACGGATCGCCGCTGCCGCAATCGAGGAGTAGGACCGATGAAGATGTACAACCCGCACGTCGCATCGGGCCCTGCATCTCCCGCGGCCGACGCACGCCCGAGTCAGGCCGAGGCCGAGGCCGCCGCCCGCACCCTGTTGCGCTGGATCGGCAACGAGCCGAGCGGCATCGGCGCCGTCGACCTCGGCGCGATCCTCATCCCGTCGCAGGCGCCGGCCTATCCGGCGCTGAGCCGCACCTATCCGGCCGACTTCCGCAGCGACGCGGGCTATGTCGCCACCCTGCCCGATCTCCAGAACGGCCCGGAGAGCCTGATCAAGGGCGCGCGCACCGACATCCAGCACGTCGGCATCTCGAACTTCCGCCTGCCGATCCGCTTCCGGAGCCGCGCCGGCGGCGAGGTCCTGCTCGAAACCTCGGTGACCGGCTCGGTCTCGCTCGAGGCCGACCGCAAGGGCATCAACATGAGCCGGATCATGCGGTCGTTCTACAAGCACGCCGAGACCTCGTTTTCCTTCGAGGTGGTCGGCGCGGTGCTCGACAGCTACCTCGCCGACCTCGACAGCTATGACGCGCGGATCATGATGCGCATGAGCTATCCGATGCTGAAGCCCTCGCTGCGCAGCGGCCTGGAAGGCTGGCAGTACTACGCCGTCGGCCTCGAGATGGTGCGCACCGAGGCGGGAACCCAGCGCATCGTCCACCTCGACTACGTCTATTCGTCGACCTGCCCCTGCTCGCTCGACCTCTCCGAGCACGCCCGCCGCACCCGCAACCAGCTGGCGACGCCGCACTCGCAGCGTTCGGTCGCGCGGGTCTCCGTCGAACTCGTCGGCGACGGGATGCTGTGGTTCGAGGATCTCGTCGACCTCTGCACCGCCGCGATCCCGACCGAGACCCAGGTGATGGTCAAGCGCGAGGACGAGCAGGCCTTCGCCGAGCTCAACGGCGCCAACCCGATCTTCGTCGAGGACGCGGTTCGCCTGCTCTGCGAGAGCCTCGCCGGCGAGCCGCGCATCGGCGACTTCCGCGTCGTCGCGAGCCATCAGGAATCGCTGCACAGCCACGACGCCGTCTCGATCCTGACCCGCGGCGAGACCTTCCAGCAGAAGAGCTACGACCCGCGCCTGTTCGAAACGCTGCACCACCGGGGCTGACGCCGCCGCCTGCCGCGCGGCGCAGCGCCCCACCCGCGTCATCGAGCCGGAAGCACGCTCCTGGCATCCAGCGATCGCGTGAGCGCCATCTTTCAGCGAGACCCGCTGAGAGACCGCTGCACGCCCCGCCATTGCGGCTTACCCAAAGGTTAACCCGCAACACAATATCGTGCAATATCAATGGTTTGACCCGTTGCGCACGCGTGCGCAAGGTGTGCCAGGTCCCGTATTCCAGGCCCTCTCGCAGACCCTTCAGTCGTCGCGGTGGACCCGCTCCTTGCGCTCGTGACGCTCCTGCGCCTCGAGGCTCAAGGTCGCAATCGGACGGGCATCGAGGCGCTTCAGCGAGATCGGCTCGCCGGTCTCCTCGCAATACCCGTAGCTTCCCTCCTCGATGCGACGAAGCGCCGCGTCGATCTTCGACACCACCTTGCGCTGGCGATCGCGGGTGCGAAGCTCCAGGGCCCGATCGGTCTCCTCGGAGGCCCGGTCGGCGACGTCCGGAATATTCCGCGTGCCTTCCTGCATCGTCTCGATGGTGCCGCGGTTCTCCGCGAGGATCGAGGCCTTCCAGGCAAGCAACTTCCGTCGGAAATAGTCGAGCTGACGGGGGTTCATGAAGTGCTCGTCTTCGGTCGGCTGGTACTCGACATCGAACCTGGTTTCGGCCTTCATCGACTCTCACACCTCAATGCACAGGAGCCTCGTACAGGGTGGCCGCCGGTAGCTCGGCGGCCTCTGCTCCGGCCCCGATCGTTTCGCTGCGCACCCGATATAGGGTTTCCCCCGGCTTGTCACGACAGAACTTGCGTAACCCCGGCACCCTGTTAGGCTCCGAGGCTGAGATGGCGAAAACGGATGCACGGCCGATGAAGTTCGAAGGTTCGGCCGACTACGTGGCAACGCCGGACCTCACCGTCGCCGTCAACGCCGCCATCACCCTGGAGCGCCCGCTGCTGGTCAAGGGCGAGCCCGGCACCGGCAAGACCGAACTCGCCCGCCAGATCGCCGGCTCCCTCGGCCTGCCGCTGATCGAATGGCACGTCAAGTCGACGACCCGCGCCGCTCAGGGCCTCTACGAATACGACGCGGTCAGCCGCCTCCGCGACAGCCAGCTCGGCGACGAGCGCGTCCACGACGTCCGCAACTACATCCGCCCCGGCCCCCTGTGGCGGGCCTTCGCCGCCGGGCAGGAGGACGGCGCCGGCAAGGTGGTGCTGCTGATCGACGAGATCGACAAGGCCGACATCGAGTTCCCGAACGACCTCCTCCAGGAACTCGACCGGATGGAGTTCTTCGTCTACGAGACCGGCGAGACCATCCGGGCGGCAACGCGTCCGATCGTCCTCATCACCTCGAACAACGAGAAGGAGCTGCCGGACGCCTTCCTGCGCCGCTGCTTCTTCCACTACATCCGCTTCCCCGACGAGGAGACCCTCGCCCGGATCGTCGCCGTCCACTTCCCCGACATCAAGCCGAGGCTGATGCGCGCCGCGCTCACCGAATTCTTCCAGATCCGCGAGACGCCCGGCCTGCGCAAGAAGCCCTCGACCTCCGAGGTTCTCGACTGGCTGAAGCTCCTCGTCGCCGACGACCTCGGCCCCGAGGACCTCCGCCAGGACGCCGCGGCGGTCCTGCCCCGCCTCCATGGCGCCCTCCTCAAGAACGAACAGGACGTTCATCTCTTCGAACGCCTTGCCTTTCTGGCGCGCGGACGCAGATCGTGATGGGCCAAACGACATTGGCGCATGACAATGGCATGACCCTCTGCTATTGTGCACTGCAGCAAAAGGATGCCATGCATGAAATCCCCGTTCGATCCGCTGAAAACTGCCAGTTCCTGGGCTGCTTTCGGCGTGGCCTACACCGAGATGTCGATTGCCGCCGCCGAGGTTATTGTGCGGCGCAGCATGAAGATGTCGAGCGGCGCGATGACCGCCGGCGAGGCCGTCGGCATGGTGATGGAGAAGGCCACGGCCTTCGCAGCCGCGACCGAGGGTGCCGTGATCGCGGCCGCGACGGGTGGCGATCCGCTGCGGATCGCCAATGCCGCCCTCCGGCCGATCCGCGCCAAGACCAGCTCGAACGTCCGCAAGCTTCGCGGCTGACCGGAATGCCGGCCGCCCTCGACGCGGGGCGGCGGCGATGACGACGATGTCGGAGACCACGGCGTCGATCCGCCCGCTCCGCCGCGAGGACGAGGCCGCGTGGCGTCGCCTCTGGCGCGCCTACCTCGCCTTCTACGAGACCGAACTGCCCGAGGCGGTCTACGCCACCTCCTTCGCCCGGCTCGTCGATCCCGAAATCACCGACTACCGCGGGCTGCTGGCATGGCGGGGCGAGACGCCCGTCGGCCTCGCCCACGTCATCCTCCACCGCCACGGCTGGCAGGTCGCCGACGTCTGCTACCTGCAGGACCTCTATGTCGATCCGGCCGTGCGCGGCTCCGGCGCCGGCCGGGCGCTGATCGAGGCGGTCTACGCCCTCGCCGACGCGGCCGGCACCCCGACGGTCTACTGGATGACGCAAGAGTTCAACACCACCGCGCGGCAGCTCTACGACCGCATCGGCCGCGTCACCCCCTTCGTCAAATACGTGCGCTGAGGCCGCGGTGCGTCTCCTCGCCAGCCTCGCCTGCCTTGCGCTGGCCGCCTGCGCCGCCGGCTCCGGTCCTGGCCCCGGCCGCACAGGCGCTGCGGTCCGGCCCGACACCGCGATCAGTTCGGTCCGCTTCGGCCAGGTCATCCTGCCGAAAGGGGTGGCGCGCTCCAACGCCGACCTGGCCGAGGACTTCCTCGACCTGACCTTCCAGCTCGAGAGCGGAGAAAAGCTCGACCACCTGGTGCGCTACGAGGCCCCGGTCCGCCTCTATCTGCGCTCACCGGCCCTTGCCGCCTACCGCCCCGACCTCACCGCCCTCCTCGCCCGCATCCGCGCCGAGGCCGGCATCGACATCGCCGAGACCGATGATCCCGCCCAGGCGCAGATCGTCATCGAGGCGGTGCCCGCGGCGCAGATATCCAAGGTCTTCCCCTCGGCGGCCTGCTTCATCGTTCCCGGCGAAACCGACTGGAAGGGCTTCATGCGCCGCCGCCCCGAGGCCCGCGTGCGCTGGCCTGATCAGGCGTCGCTGCAGCAGGCGGCGATCTTCCTGCCCCTCGACACCACACCGCAGGACGTCCGCGACTGCCTCGCCGAGGAGATCACCCAGGCCCTCGGCCCCGCCGACGACCTCTACCGCCTCCCCGACACGATCTGGAACGACGACAACTTCCACGGCATGGCGACGACCTTCGACATGACCATCCTCCGCGCCCTCTACCAGCCGGAGCTGCACAGCGGCATGACGCGCGCCGAAGCGGCGGCCGTGCTGCCCAAGGTCCTCGCCCGCGTCAACCCGCAGGGCCGCGGCCTCCCGCGACAGGCCCGCGCTCCCGAGTCTCGCGCCTGGGCCAAGGCGATCGAAGCGGCCCTCGACCGCGGCGCCCCGCGCGCCAATCGGCTGGAGGCGGCGACCCTCGCCGCCCAGATCGCCGCCGAGATGCAGCCCGTCGACCACCGCTTCGGCGTGTCGCTGCTCACGCTCGGCCGGCTGACCCTCCGCCACGATCCCGAAACGGCGGCGAAGAACTTCACCGAAGCCTACACCCTCTTCCGCCGCGAGTTCGGCGACGACGACGTCCGCACCGCCCAGGCCGGCGTCCACCTCGCTGCCCTCGCCCTCGGCACGGGCCAGTACGATGTCGCCATCCGCCTCGCCGACCGCCACACGCAGGCCGCGATCGCCGGCCAGAATGCCATCCTCCTCGCCGGCCTGCTGTCGATCAAGGCCGAGGCGCTTGCCGCGGAGGGCAACGCCGCCGAGGCCCAGGCCGCCCGCCTCGACAGTCTGCGCTGGGCCCGCTATGGCTTCGGCGACACCGACGGCGCCCTTGCGCGCGAGCAGGCGCAGCTTGCGGCGTTGATGCGCCTCGAGAACGGATGACCGGCCCATGCTCCTCCCCTTCGCCTTCTTTCTCGGCGCCGCCTTCGGCTGGCGGCGCGCGGTCGCCCGCGACGGCGACCGCCTCGATCAGCTCCAGTACGCAGCCGTCCACGGCATCGTCTTTGCCCTGCTGACCCTGATCGCAACCATCGCCGCCCGGCGCTTCGGGCTGCTCTGAGATGTTCGCGCCCTTCTTCGCCGCGCTGCGCGACGAAGGGGTGCCGGTCTCGCTCCGCGAATACCTCGACCTCCTCGCTGCCCTCGACACCGGCTTCGCCCAGTACGACGTCGAGAGCTTCTACTACCTCGCCCGCGCCGCCCTCGTGAAGGACGAGCGCCACTTCGACCGCTTCGACCGCGTCTTCGTCACCGTCTTCCACGGCCTCGAAACCCTCACCCTCCAGCAGATCGTCGCCCGGCTCGACCTCCCCGAGGACTGGCTCCGCAAGCTCGCCGAACGCCACCTCACCCCCGAGGAACGCGCCGCCGTCGAGGCGGCCGGCGGCTTCGAGGCGCTGATGAAGGCCCTCGCCGACCGCCTCGCCGAACAGCAGGGCCGCCACCAGGGCGGCTCGAAATGGATCGGCACCGCCGGCACCTCGCCCTTCGGCGCCTACGGCTACAACCCCGAGGGCGTCCGCATCGGCCAGGACGAGAGCCGCCACCAGAAGGCGGTGAAAGTCTGGGACCGCCGCGAATTCCGCAACCTCGACGACAACGTCGAGATCGGCACCCGCACCATCAAGCTCGCCCTCCGCCGCCTGCGCCGCTGGGCCCGCGAGGGCGCCGCCGACGAACTCGACCTCTCCTCGACCATCCGGCGCACCGCCGAGCAGGGCTGGCTCGACGTCGTCACCCGGCCCGAGCGCCGCAACGCCGTAAAGCTCCTGCTCTTTCTCGACGTCGGCGGCTCGATGGACCCCCACGTCCGCCTCGTCGAGGAGCTCTTCTCCGCCGCCCGCTCGGAGTTCAAGAACCTAGAAGCCTGGTACTTCCACAACTGCGTCTACGAGGGCCTCTGGCGCGACAACCGCCGCCGCTGGGACGCGCAGACCGCCACGGCGGAGGTCCTGCGCACCTACGGGCCGGACTGGCGCGCGATCTTCGTCGGCGATGCAGCAATGTCGCCCTACGAGATCGCCCAACCCGGCGGCGCCAACGAGCACTGGAACCCCGAGAGCGGCGAGACCTGGCTCCGCCGCCTCCGCGCCGCCTGGCCGAAGTCGATCTGGATCAACCCGGTTCCCGAGCCCGCCTGGGGCTACAGTCCCTCGACCGCGATGATCCGGGCGATCTTCGAGGAACGCATGGTGCCCCTCACCCTCGCCGGCCTCGACGCCGGCATCCGCGACCTCGCCCGCTGAGGAAGCAACCGCCGCTTCGGCTCGACGCGACTTCGCGTGCAACGATCGGGCGGGCAACTCCGCTCGCAAAAGCGCCGCGAAAGACTTGCGCTGCGGAAGCCCCGCGCCTGCCGACCCGCCGGTCTATCCAATCCGGTAGTTCGGGCTTTCCCGCGTGATCTGCACGTCGTGCACATGGCTCTCGCGAAGGCCCGAGCCGGTGATGCGCACGAAGCTGCAGCCGCTGCGCATCGCGTCCACCGTGGCGTTGCCGGTGTAACCCATCGCCGCGCGCAGGCCGCCGACCATCTGGTGGAGGACCGACGCCGCCGGACCCTTGTAGGGCACCTGGCCCTCGATGCCCTCCGGCACGAGCTTGTCGGCCGAAGCCTCCTTCTGGAAGTAACGGTCGGCCGAGCCGCGCGCCATCGCGCCGACCGAGCCCATGCCGCGGTAGGACTTGTAGCTCCGCCCCTGGTAAAGGATGACCTCGCCCGGCGCCTCGTCGGTGCCGGCGAGGATCGAGCCGACCATGGCGCAATGGGCACCGGCTCCGATCGCCTTGGCGAAGTCGCCCGAGAACTTGATCCCGCCATCGGCGATGATCGTCTGACCGGTCCGGGCGGCCTCTTCCGCGCAATCGACGATCGCCGTCATCTGCGGCACCCCGACGCCGGCAACGATCCGCGTCGTGCAGATCGACCCCGGCCCGATGCCGACCTTCACCGAGTCGGCGCCCGCGTCGATCAGCGCCCGGGTCGCGCCGGCCGTCGCAACGTTGCCGGCGACGATCTGGACGGCGTTCGAATAGCGCTTCAGCCGGGTGACCGCGTCGGCGACGCCCTTGGAGTGGCCGTGGGCGGTGTCGATCACCACCACGTCGACGCCCGCGTCGACCAGGGCCACCGAACGCTCGTAACCGGCGTCCCCCACGGTCGAGGCAGCAGCGACCCGCAGGCGTCCGAGGTCATCCTTGGCGGCATGGGGGTTCAGCACGGCCTGCTCGGTGTCCTTGAGCGTCAGGAGACCGTTCAGCCGCCCGCCCTCGTCGACGACGAGAAGCTTCTCGATCCGGCGCTCCTGCATCATCCCCTTGGCCTCGCCGAGATCGGCGGGCTCGCGCAGCATGGCGAGGTTTTCGCTCGTCATCATCGCGCTGACCGGGGTGCGATCGTCGGTGGCGAAGCGCATGTCGCGGTTGGTGACGATGCCGACGACGACGCCCTTGTCGGTCACCACCGGGAAGCCGGTGATCCGGTAGCGTTCCTGCAGCGCCTTGGCGTCGGCGAGGGTCTGGTCGGGGCGAAGCGTCACCGGCGCGTAGACCACGCCCGAGACGAAACGCTTGACCCGCTGGACCTCCGCCGCCTGCTCGTCGACGCCGAGGTTGCGGTGGACGACGCCGATACCGCCGGCCTGCGCCATGGCGATCGCCATCCGCAACTCGGTCACGGTGTCCATCGCGGCGGAGAGCAGGGGAATGTTGAGGGTGATGGTTCCGGTCAGCCGGGTGCGGGTGTCGGCCGTCGCCGGCAGCACCTCCGACGCGCCGGGAACGAGAAGCACGTCGTCGAAGGTGAGAGCTTCGCGCAATTCCATGGTCGGATTCCCCAGGGGCTGGTGAAGGGCGTCCTATTCCACGCAAAGCCGGAAAAGAAAAGCCCATGCCCTGCCGAGCGCAGGTGGCGCGCCGGCCCGCCTTGGCAAGGGCCGACCGGACGCCCATATTCCCGGTCGATCCCGAGACAAATCCCAAAGGAGCATGACCATGCTGTTCGGCCTCCTGAAGAAGACCGAGTTGCCCGCCGCGGGCGCCGCCCTGCCCGGCCGTGCCACCGCGATCCCGACCGCCGAGACCAACTTCGTGACCGGCCGCCCCCTCCAGGGCCCCTTCCCCGAGGGCATGGAGCAGGCGATCTTCGGCATGGGCTGCTTCTGGGGCGTCGAGCGCAAGTTCTGGAAGCTGCCCGGCGTCTACGCCACGGCCGTCGGCTACGCCGGCGGGCAGACCCCCAACCCGACCTACAACGAGGTCTGCTCGGGCGCCACCGGCCACAACGAGGTGGTGCTCGTCACCTATGACCCCGCCGTCACCAGCTACGAGGCGCTGCTCCGCGCCTTCTGGGAGGGCCACGACCCGACCCAAGGGATGCGCCAGGGCAACGACGCCGGCACCCAGTACCGGTCGGGCATCTATGCGACCACGCCGGAGCAGAAGACCGCGGCGGAGGCCTCGAAGGCTCTCTACCAGCAGCGCCTGAAGGCGGCCGGGCTCGGGGCGATCACCACGGAGATCCTGGACGCGCCGACGTTCTTCTATGCCGAGGACTACCACCAGCAGTACCTGGCCAAGAACCCGGCCGGCTATTGCGGCCTCGGCGGCACCGGCGTCACCTGCCCGATCGGTGTGGCGGCGGCGGGCTGACGCGGGTCAGCCGCCCGGCGACGCCGGGTTCGATGAGCCGCCTCAGCCGAAGGCGGCCTCCTTCTCGATGAAGCGGATGGTTCCGGCCTTGGCCTGGGCCTGGATCGCCTTGGTGATCTCGATCTGTGCCAACTCGCCCTCCTTGCGGGTGACGTCGGACAGGCCGCCGAGTTCCTCGATGTAACGCTCCGAGAGGCGGCGCGGCAGGTTTTCGAGGATGAAGGCGACGGTGGCGCTGCCCTGGGCCTCGCCGAGCTTCAGCGCCTTCAGCAGCACCTCCTCGGGCACGTCGCGCAGCACCCCGGCGACGTCGCGGCCGTGGAGGCGGACGGCGATGTCGTCGAAGGTGAACATCGTGCGCTGGACGTCCTGGGCGAGCGCCGGCTCCTGCGCCTCGAGGTAGCCGAGGAAGCCCTCGCGGACCTCGGTCGAGATATTGTTCATCAGGCCGGCGATCAGGTCGGCCGGGCGCCGCTTCGAGAGGTTGCGCTGGAGGACCGACAGGAAGTCGCGCTCGATCGCCCCCTGGATCGAGGCCGAGATCGCCGGGTCGAGCTGGGGCACCCGCGACAGGCGGAGGACAATGGTCTGGGCGAAGGGCCGGTCGAGCCGTTCGAGGACGCTCGCCGCGATCTCGGAACGAAGCTCGGAGAGGATCACCGCGGCGGTCTGCGGATGCTCCGCCTGGAGGAAGGTGGCGAGCGTCGGCACGGGCGTGTCGTTGAGACGCTCCCACACCGGGCGGACGGCGCTGCGCTGGCGGCCGTCGAGCAGGCGCTGGACCTCTTCCTCGTCGTCGAGGACCGCGGCGAGAAGCTTGCGCGCCGCCTTGGAGCCGCCGGAGATCTCCGGGCCGGTGGTCAGCAGTTCGAGGAACTCGACGATGACCGCGTCGAGCACCTCCTGCCGGATCTTGCCGAGGCCGCTGATCGCCTTGGCGAACCGCTGCATGTCGGGCTCTCCGAGCTCGCGCAGGAAGCCCGCGGCGAGGTCCGGGCCGATCGCGGTCAGGATCATCGCCGCCTTCTCGATCGGACTCGGCATCAGCTCGGGCCGCAGTGCCGGCGTCCGCGGCTTCTCGGCGCGGGCCGGCAGACGGTTGCCGGCGAGGGCGAGTTCGGTCGAGGGGGTCATTGCGGGAACCTCACGGGGAATAGCTGCGGACCATCGCGCCGGCGAGCAGGCTCCAGCCGTCGGCGATGACGAAGAAGGCGAGCTTGAAGGGCAGCGACACCACCGCCGGCGGCACCATCATCATGCCCATCGACATGAGAACGGCGGCGATGACGAGATCGATGACGAGGAAGGGCAGGAAGATCAGGAAGCCGACCTCGAAGCCGCGGCGGATCTCGGAGAGCAGGAAGGCCGGGACGAGAACCGGCAGCGGCAGCAAATCCCCCGCCCCTTCGAACTGGCGCGGCGCCGCCTCGCGCAGCATGTCGACGGTCGCGGGGTCGGCGCGTCCGGCCATGAAGCTGCGGAAAGGGGCAATGGCGGGGGCGAAGGCCTGCTCCGGGGGCAGCTCGCCCGCGACCATCGGGGCAATGCCATCGTGCCAGGATTGGGTGAAGACCGGCTCCATCACGAACCAGGTGAGAAAGAGCGCCAGGCTGACGATCATCATGTTCGGCGGCGCCTGCTGGACGCCGATCGCCTGCCGGAGGATCGACAGGACCGTCACCATGAAGGGAAAGCAGGTCACCATGATCGCCATCCCGGGGGCGAGCGACAGGACGGTGATCAGCACGAAGAGCTGGACGGTGCGCAGCGAGAAGGACTGGCCGTCGCCAAGGTCGATGGTCACCGACTGGGCGAGGGCGGGGTGGGCGCCGGCAAGCGCGAACACGAGCGTCAGGAGGAGCCCGGCGGCCAGGACACCGCGGCCCGGGCCGGGGGGAAGCGCCGACCTCGGGGAGGCGCGCGCGAAGAGCGCGCCCCCCACTCGGCCGACGCTGGTCGGTCGGCCGCCTTTGCGGCCTCCCTTCGAAGGAAGCCGGCATTCGCCGGCTGAGTTGTTTTTTCTCCCCGCCTGTTGGCGGGGCCCCGCGTCCTGCCCGATAGGCTTCATGCCAGTATGAAATCCGAAGAAAGGCGGGGCAGCCGTGCACGCTCTCTTCTTCAGCGGCACCCCGGCGGAAAAGCGTGTCGCCGAAGAAGCAGAGACGGTGCGGCCTACCGCACCGATGCAGCGCGCCGCGGGCGGAACGGACAGGCGTGCGGACGGCCGACGCGGCGCCTCCTTCGACGGGCGGGTCGGCGGCGCGCATCGGGGCGGTCACAGTTCGTGGGAGAAGTCGGCGACCTCGGTCAGGCGCACGCCGAGGCGGCCGGAGTCGTCACCGAGCTCCTGGAGTTCGCCGCGGGCGATCAGGCGGTCGCCGATGTAGAGCTCGACCGGGTCGTCGATGGTCGAGTTGAGCGTCAGGACCGAGTCGCGGCGGAGCTCGACGAGTTCGCTGACCAGCGGCCGCGCCTTGCCGACCGAGATCGTCACCTCGATCGGGACGCCGAGGAAGGCGCCGGCACGGGCCGGGCGCCCGGAGCCCGGTTCCGGGGCGGCCGGCGCCGCGGGGTGGTCTTCATCCGTGCTGTCTTGCGTCATCGTCCTCGCCCGCATTGATCCGGAGGTGCGACGCGATGCAGGCGCGGACATGCGCGATGCAGGCGTCGAGATCGAGATGGTCGTAGCCCTGGTCCCAGAAGATCTGCGCCTCGCGCGGCAGCAGCTCCGGCGCCTCCTCGAGGGTGGCGGCCAGCCCGCGCTCGCGCAGTGCAGCCTCGATCCGGTCGCAGAGTTCCGGCGCGAGGCGGAGCCGCGGCCGGGCGGCCGGGACCTGCAGGAGCGCGCGCTCGACCAGGCGCGCGATCTCGGCCGCGAGCCCGGCGTCGGCGAGGGTCGGGGCGACCGCCTCGACCAGCGCCTCGATCATCGGCGCCACCGAGGCGACGACGTGGTGCCGGGCCGCCTCGTTGCTGACCCGCGCGTCGGCAAGCGTTTCGATGAAGGCCGCGGTCAGCCGGGTCTGGTCGTCGAGGTTCGCCTCGGTCGCCATCGCCTGACCTTCGAGAAAGCCGGCGTGCCAGGCGGCCTCGCGCACCGCCTCGACCCGTGCCTCTACCGGATCGCGGCGGGCCCGCGCACCGCCGTCGGCCGGGGTGAAGGTCTCGAGGCGGTAGACGCTCATGATCCTGCCTGTTCCCTGACGGCCTCGGGCGACTCGATCCACGCGCGCAGCACCGCGGCCGAGTCCTCGGTGCGGCTGCTGATCACGTCGCGCAGGCGCTCGATCTTGGTGACGGTCTGCGCCGGCAGGTCGAGGATGTCGCCGCCGGAGGCGATCTGCGGCGGAGCCAGCCGGGCGAGCCCCTCGGGACCAGCGAGTGCCGCGATCTCGACGATCGGGCGCTGGCTCGCCATCGGGCGAAGCACGAAGAAGATCAGTGCCAGCACGATCCCGGCGAGGACGCCGAGCTGGATCAGCCGCCCGCCGTAGAGGTCGAGGAAGGCCGGACCGCGCTCGGCGACCGCACCCTGCTCGGCCGGCGGGGTGAACTGAAGCGACGACAGCGTCACCACGTCGCCGCGCCCGGCGTCGTAGCCCATCGCCGACTGCACCAGCTGGCGCAGCATCTCCATCTCCGGCTCCGGCCGCGGCGCCCAGGTCTCGCTGCCGTCGGCCGCCTTGGTGGCGATGCCGTCGACCATCACCGCGACGCTGATCCGGCGGACCTGCCCGGGCAGGACGACGCGCTCCTTCCGCGTCTCGGAAATCTCGAAGTTCTGGCGCTCGCGGCTCGTCGTCGCAGTGCGGCTGTTGTCGCCCTGATTGGCGCCGACGTCGCCGTCGGGCAGGTTGCTGGCCACGGTGACGCTCGGGTTGGTGCCGGTGGCGTTCTCCGAACTCGCCTCGGTGTCGGCGCTGATCGCGACGCGGCTCTGCGGGTCGACGGTGCGCTCGCTGATCGTCTGGCTGTCCATGTCGGCGTCGACGTTGACCTCGACGATGGCGCGCCCCGCGCCGACGCGCGCCTCGAGCAGGCGCTGGATATTCGCGCGCAGCGTCTCGGCGCGCTGGTCGGGGCTCGGGCCGTTGCCGCTCCGCAGGTCGTCCTTGCCGGCGAGGACGACGCCGCGCGCCGCGTCCATCACCGCCACCGCGTCGGGAGAAACCCCGGCGACGGCCGAGGAGACGAGGTAGCGGATCGCCTCGGCCTGCCCGCGGGAAAGCTCGCCGCGGGCCATGGTGACGGTCACCGAGGCCGAGCCGGCCGGCGTCCGCGAGAAAGGGCTGCGACACCGGGTTGGCGAGGTGGACGCGAGCGGTGCGCACGTCGGGCGATCCGGTGATGGTCCGGGCGAGTTCGCCCTCCTTGGCGCGCCAGTAGGCCGCGTCGAACATCTGGCTCGTGGTGCCGAAGCCCGAGAGGTTGTCGAGGATCTCGTAGCCCGCCGGCCCGCCCGCCGGCAGGCCCTTGGCGGCGAGCCCCATGCGGATGCGGTCGCGGGCGGCGCGGTCGACGAGAATGGTGGTGTCGGAGACCTCGAAGGCGATGCCCTCGGCCTCGAGCTCGGCCACCACCTCACCGGCGGCGGTCGCGTCGAGGCCCGAATAGAGGAGCGCCATGTCGGGCTCCGCCGCGACGCGGGCGATGCCGACGATGGCGGCGACGACCGCCAGGGCCGCGAGCCCGGCGATCAGGCGCCGCCGGGTATCGAGGCCGTCCCAGAACGACTTGAGCTGCTGCAAGGCGAGCCTTCTGCTCCTGGCGGCGGACCGCGGGTTGCGTGTCGGGGGAGTTTCGGCGGCGGGGAGTTAAGGAAGGGTTAGGGGAGGTTGACGGGCTCGTGTGGAGTCGGCGCCGCGCGCGACGGAAAGCCTCGACACCCCGTCCGGGCGTTCAGGATTGGTTAGGGAAGATTGCCTTAAGGATTGCCCCGAATGGCATGACCCCGAGGGCGAACCCCCGATGAGCGACGGCGCGGACAAGGGCGGAGAGGCGGAGACCCCGAAGAAGCGGAAGGGCGGGAAGGGGCTCGTGCTCGGGCTCGTCGCGGCCCTGGCCCTCGGAGGTGGCGGGTTCTTCGTGGTCTCGTCGGGGATCGTCGATCCGATGGCGCTGTTTGCCGGCGGGCACGGCGGTGGGGCGGCGGCGGTGGCGGGCACGGCGGAGAGGGCGAGACGGCGGCGGTCTTGCCGGCCGATGTCGCCTTCGTGCCGATGGAGCCGATCGCGATCTCGCTGGCGCCCGGGGCGAGCGCGAAGTTGTTACGATTTTCCGGGCAGTTGGAGGTCGCGCCTGAGAGTGCGGCCGAGGTCGCCGGGCTGATGCCGCGGGTGCTCGACGTGCTCAACACCTACCTGCGCGCCGTCGACGTGCAGGACCTGGAGGAGCCGGCGGCGCTGGTGCGGCTGCGGGCGCAGATGCTGCGGCGGGTGCAGGTCGTCACCGGCGAAGGCAAGGTCCGCGACCTGCTGATCACCGAATTCGTGCTGGGCTAGGGTTTTGATCTTGCACGAGTTCCCGGCTGAAACTCGCTCGAGGAGGGCGCAATGGACCTGCTGATGAACGGCCTCCTGATGGCGGCGACGCTCTTCGCCGGAGGGTATTGCTGGGTGCTCGGGCGCCGGGTGCAGGATCTGAAGTCGCTCGACCGTGGCCTCGGGGGCTCGATCGTGACGCTGACCCGGCAGATCGAACTGGCGCGGATGACGCTCGACGAGGCGCGCTCCACGTCGAAGGAGACCCGGCAGGACCTCGCGCAGCTGATCGGCAAGGCCGACGGAGCGGCCAACCAGTTGAAGATGCTGATCGCCGCCGCGCCGGTCTATCCGCCTGCCCCCGTGGCACCCGTAGCACCGGTCGTGGCCCCCGTCGTGACGCCGCGACAGGAGGCGCCGGCGGCGCGGCCGGTGGTGCTGACCGAGATGCCGGATCTCGCAGAGATGATGCGGGCCGCCGAGCCCATCGCGAAGCCGCGGAGCGAGCCGATGGTCGCGGCACCGGAGGCGCCGCCCGAGCCGGCGGGGCCGGGTGCGGTGCCGGCCGCCACGGCGATGAACCTTGCCGAAGTGCCAAAGCCAAGGGCCTTGGCGCCGATCGAGAATCCGCTTCGCCGCGCCAAGGGCATTGCGAAGGCACCGGCTGGTGGCGCGGCGAGCGAGGATGCGATCCTCGAGGCCCTGAGCGCCCTCGCCGGCGGAAGGCGGTAGCGCATGGCGCAGGCGCAGCTTCGCGGTATCGGGCTGATCGTGCTCTGCTTCTTCGGCTCGGCGGCGCTGCGGCTCAGTGACGACGGCTGGGCGCTCGCCCAAGGCATGGGCGACGCGGCGCAGGGCGACGCAGCGGCGGCGAAGGACGGCGACGCGCTGCTGGCGGCGATCCGCGACCGCGAGGCGCAGCTCGACGAAGGGGAGAAGCGGCTCGCCGACCGCAAGCAGAGCCTGACCGTCGCCGAGGCGAAGCTCGCCGAGCAGCTCGCCGCCTTCGACAAGGCGCAGGCCAACCTGCAGAAAACTCTGGCGATGGCCGATTCCGCCGCAGAGAAGGACATCGCCCGGATGACCACCGTCTACGAAAACATGAAGCCGGCCGAGGCGGCCAAGATCTTCGAGAAGATGGACATTTCCTTCGCCGCCGGGCTGCTGGCGCGGATGCGGCCGGAGGTGGCGGCGAACGTGCTGACCGGCATGGCGCCCGAAACCGCCTACGCGGTAACCCTGACCATTGCGAGCCGGAACCACGGCGTTCCCGTCCAGTAGCCGGCACCTCTGCCCGGCGGCGGTCACGCCGCGAGACCCCGGGCGGCGCCGGCATTCCCGACCGCCTTCAGACTTCGATAACCGGCGCGGTCAGGCTTTGTTAATCGCCCGGACGCTAGACAAAACCTAACGAAGTCGCGCGGCCCGCAGGGGTCGCCGCCCATGCCACGGACGGACAAATGACCGGAATCATCGAAATCGTCATCGTCTTCGTGATGGTCTTCGGCGGCTACGTCATCGCCGGTGGCAAGATCGGGATCATCCTGCATTCCCTGCCCTACGAGATGATGATGATCGTCGGCGCGGCGACCGGCGCCTTCGTCATCTCGAACAACAAGCACGGGATCATGCACACGCTGAAGGACGTGGCCAAGGTCTTCAAGGGGCCGCACTGGAAGACCCAGGACTTCCAGGACCTGCTCTGCCTGATGTTCCAGCTCATCAAGATCGCCCGGTCGAACCCGGTCGAGCTCGACGAGCACATCGAGGACCCGACGGGCTCGTCGATCTTCGGGACCTATCCGCGCATCCTCGCCGACGAGGAGGCGGTGGCGCTGATCTGCGACACGCTGCGCTCGGCATCGATGAACTACGACGATCCGATGCAGGTCGAGGAGGTGCTGTCCAAGCGCATCGAGAAGTCCTTCGCCGAGGCCCAGCATTCGGCGCACACCCTGCAGATGATGGCCGACGGCCTGCCGGCGCTCGGGATCGTCGCGGCGGTGCTCGGGGTCATCAAGACGATGGCCTCGATCGACCAGCCGCCGGAGATCCTCGGCAAGATGATCGGCGGCGCGCTGGTCGGAACCTTCCTCGGGGTGTTCCTCGCCTACGGCATCGTCGGGCCCTTCGCGACGCGGGTGAAGGACGTCATCGACGAGGACCAGCATTTCTACAACCTGATCCGCGAGGTGATGGTCGCGGCGCTGCACAACCACGCCCCGAACGTCTGCGTCGAGGTCGGGCGGCAGAACACGCCGGCCAACCAGCGGCCCTCCTACAACGAGCTCGAGGGGGCGCTGCGCGCGTCCAAGCAGAGCATCGCGGCATGATCCGACGCCTGCCGCCCTGCCGGGTGCTGGCCGGCGCCCTCTGCGTGGCGGCCTCGCCCCTGCCCGGGCTTGCGGCCGAGGGCGGCGTGATCCGCGGCGGAGAGCACGACGGCTTCTCGCGCATCGTCATGACGATCGAGCCGACAACGGAGTGGTCACTGGAGAACGGCACCGG
Source organism: uncultured Alphaproteobacteria bacterium (assembly GCA_963798235.1). Taxonomy (GTDB): domain Bacteria; phylum Pseudomonadota; class Alphaproteobacteria; order Rhodobacterales; family Rhodobacteraceae; genus Amaricoccus. The sequence continues at coordinate 188,843 of CAWCSN010000013.1, forward strand.
CGAGGTGACGATCCGCTTTCCCGGACGGACGCTGGCCTTCGAGACCGGCGCGGTCTTTGCGCGGATGCCGACGGCGCGCATCCGGGCGGTCGCGGCCACCCCCGAGGCCGGGGGTACCGCGATCCGGGTCACGCTCGGCTGCGCGTGCCGGGTGACCACGGCCTTCGTCGGCGCGCAATATCTCGCCCTCGACGTCGCCGACCCCGGCGCCGCGCCGCCGCCCCCGCCCGAGACGGCAGGCGAGCGGCAGGCGCGGGAGACCGCCGTCGTCGCCTCGGCGGAGGAAGTGCTGATGCGCCAGATCGAGCGGGCGGCCGGGCAAGGTCTGGTGGAGATGACGGCCGACGACGGCGATCCCGGTGCGCCGGCACCGGCACCGGCGGAGCAGGTTGCACTGCGCGAGACCGCGCCGCCACCGCGGCCGGCGACGGGCATTCCGGCGGGCGGGACCGATCCGAGGGCTGAGTCGTCAGCACCGGACAAACCGCTCGACGACGCGATCGTCGCGGCAATCCTTCACGACCGGAAGCAGATCGAGGCGACCACGGTCTTCGACCGCGACAACGCCCGGGCGCGGGCCGGCGCGGCCGGGGCGGTGGCGACGGCCTGCCTCCCCGATGCCGCGCTCGACGTCGCCGCCTGGACCAACGGCCGCCCGTTCGAGGCACAGCTTTCGCCCCTGCGCCGCGCGCTGGTCGGCGAGTTCGACGAACCCCGGCCCGAAGCGGTCGCCGATCTCGCCCGCCTCTACATCCGCTTCGGCTTCGGGGCCGAGGCGCGTGCGACGCTTCTCGCCTTCGATCAGGTCGCCGAGAGCGAACAGGCCCCCATCCTCGCCGACCTCGCCCGGGTGGTCGATGGCGGCCCGGCGTCGGCAGACGGCCCCCTCGCCCTCCCCGACCCCTGCCCCGGCCTGCACGGCCTGTGGCTGGCGCTCGGCGGACGCGCACCGGCCTATGGCGACGCCGACCGGTTCGCGACCGTGCAGGCGGGCTTCGAGACCCTGCCCCCCGACCTCCGCCTCCTCGTCGGGCCGGGGCTGGTCCTGCGGCTGCTCGACGCCGGGCGGCCGGCCGAAGCGCGGGTGATCCTCGACACGATCGTCCGCGCCGGCCTGCCCCGATGGCGACGCGCCCGGCGTTGCGGTGGCGAGCGGACGCGTGCTCGCCGCCGAGGGACGGACCGACGAGGCCATCGCAACCCTCGTCGCCATCGCCGACGCGCGCGGGCCGATGGCGACCGAGGCCCTCGTCGCGATGGTCGAGACCGCGCTCGCCGCCGGCATCCCGGTCCCCCAGCGGACCATCCTCGACCTCCGCGCCGCGGCGCTGCTCGCCCGCGGCACCGCCGGCGAGACGGGCCTGCGCGCCCTGCTCGCCGAGGCGCTGGCGGCGCGGGCCGAACTGCCCGAGGCGATCCGCGAGAGCCGCAAGGCGATGGCCGACCTGCCGGCGGCGGCGGGCACCTTCGGGACGATCGCGGTGGCGAGCCTCGGCAGCGCCGACCCCGCCGCGGTCGGCCGGGCGGCCTATGCCCAGACCGTGCTCGCCGCCGGCGACCTCCTCGCCGGCGCCCCGGCCCGCGATCCCGCCCGGCGGCGCGTGGCGGCCCATCTCGTCGCCCTCGGCCTGCCGGCCCCGGCGCTGGCGGTCCTGGCGCCCGCGGTGGTGCTCGACGATCCGGCGGCGCGGCTGATCGCGGCGGAGGCGGAGATCGGCCTCGGCGACACCGCCGGCGCCCGCGCCACGCTCGCCGGGCTGGACGGCGCGCAGGCCGCGGTGCTGACCGCCCGGGCCTTCATGCTCGAAGGGCGCTATCCCGAGGCGGTGGCCGCCCTGAAGGCGGCCGGCCTCGATACCGAAGCCGCCGCCTATGCCTGGCCCTCGGGCGACTGGGCGGCGGTCGGCGACGCCGATGCCGGACGGGCGGCGATGGCGGGATACATGCAGGGACAAGGCGGGGCCGACGCGGCGACCCCGGAGGGCGCCTTCCAGGCGCCGCTGCCGGCGCTCGAGCGGCCGAGTCTCGCGGCGGCGCGGGCGCTGCTCTCGTCCGGGCCGGGGATCGGCGGTTTCATCGGCGGGGTGATCGCCGAAGACGGGGCGCCGGCCAAGCCCTAGGCGGGCGCCAACCGGGCCGCTGACGGGCTTGACGGCAGGCCCGGGCGGTGCGTAAGCGCGGGGCCGTCAAGCCGGAGACCGAGGATGCCCCTTTTCCGCGCCATCACCGCCGTTCACGGCGAGGCGGCCGCCCATGTTCTCAGCGACGCGCTCGACGGGCTCGAACCCCTGGCCGGCGAGATCCACGATCACGACGACGGCTCGGGCCTCTGGGACGTCGGCGGGCTCTTCGGATCCCGCCCCGACGCAGGCGCGCTGGCGCTGCTCGCCGAGGTGCACGGGGCGCCGGACTTCACCGTGAGCAAGGTCGAGGACCGCGACTGGGTGGCGCAGGTGCGCGCCGAGCTGACGCCGGTCGAGGCCGGCCGCTTCGTCGTCTACGGCAGCCACGACCGCGCCCGGATCGGAGTCCACCGGATCGGGCTGGAAATCGAGGCGGCGGAGGCTTTCGGCACCGGGCACCACGCGACGACGCAAGGCTGCCTGCTGGCGCTCGACCGGCTGGTGCGCAAGGGCTTCCGGCCGCGGGCGATCGCGGACATCGGCGGCGGCACCGGCGTGCTGGCGATGGCCGCGACCTCGGTCTGGCCGGTCAGGGCCATCGCCGGGGACATCGACCCGCTGGCGACGCGGACGGCGCGCGCCAACGTAGCCGCGAACGGCCTCGCCGATCGCGTCGCATGCGTCACCGCCGCCGGCTTCCGCAACCAGCGACTGCGGGCGGGGGCGCCCTACGACCTCGTCTTCGCCAACATCCTCGCCGGGCCGCTCAAGCGGCTGGCGGGGGACATGGCGCGAAGCCAGCGGCCGGGGGGCCGGGCGGTGCTGTCGGGGCTGCTGGCGCGGCAGGCCAGGGGCGTCGCGGCCGTCTACCGCTCCTGGGGCTACGTGCCCGAGGAGACGGTGCGGATCGGCGAATGGGCGACGCTGGTCTTGTGCCTGAAACGCTGACGGATCAGCGACGGGCGACGGAGTCCGCGAACTCCGCGATCTCGCCACGGCGCACGCCGATGTCGGCGAGCTGCGTGTCGGACAGGTCTTTGAGGGCTGCTTCGGTCAGCCGCGCACGGCGCCAGATGGCGAGGCGGTTGAGGATCTGCTCGACAGCGCCGACCGCGCGATGGGTGGTCAGGGTGCCGAGGGGCAGCGGGCGGGGGGTCGTCTGGTAGACGGACATCTCTTTGGTGCTTTCACAGTAGAGCCCGGCCGGCGCATTCCGGCTCCCGGGCCTGCTGTATTTCGTTTGCCGCGCATTTAATCACAAGTGCGGTTTTCGCAATCCCGCCATGCGTTTGGAGCAAGGCGGGTTAATGCTGTCGGATTGTGTCGGAAAAGAGGCGCCTTGAAGACGGCGCCCCCCTGCCTCGCGGCATCCCGGTCGCCGCTCCCGCTTTCCGCTGGAAAATCGTCCGTCCGGCGGGGTCGGCCGCCGCCCGGCCTCCCGACGCGATCAACCCGGACTTGCGGCCCGCCGGCGGGAGTTTCGCTTGGCGAATGTTCCCGCTTCGTGCTAGGAGCGGGGTGAGGCAGCAAGAACGGGCGGAATGCGCGTCATCGGGATCGACCCAGGTCTTCGCAGGACCGGCTGGGGCATCGTGGATGCCGAGGGATCGCTGATCCGGCATGTCGCCAACGGCGTCTGCGTGTCGGAAGGCGACGACCTCGCCGAGCGGCTGCTCAGCCTTCACGTCGCGCTGACCCGGGTGGTGCTCGCCTGGAAGCCGGAGACCGCGGCGGTCGAGCAGACCTTCGTCAACAAGGACGCGGCCGGCACGCTGAAACTCGGCCAGGCGCGGGCGATCGCCCTGCTGGTGCCGGCGCAGGCCGGGCTGACGGTGGCGGAATATGCCCCGAACGCGGTCAAGAAGATCGTCGTCGGCGTCGGCCACGCCGAGAAGGCGCAGGTCGCCCACATGGTCCGCCTGCAACTCCCGGGCGTGCAACTCGCCGGCCCGGACGCCTCCGACGCGCTCGCCATCGCGCTCTGCCACCTCCACCACGCGCGCTTCCGCAACCGGCTGGCGGCGGCGCTCGGGGAGGCGGGGGCATGATCGGCAAGGTCAGCGGCCGCCTCGACTACCGCGGCGACGACCACGTGCTGATCGAGACGGCAAGCGGGGTCGGCTACCTCGTCACCTGCTCCGATCGAACGCTGGCGGCGATGCCGCGGCCCGGCGAGCGGGTGGCGCTCTACACCGACCTCCTCGTCCGCGAAGACCTGATGCAGCTCATCGGCTTCATGACACTGGCGGAGCGCGAGTGGCACCGGCTGCTCGTCACCGTACAGGGAGTTGGCGCCAAGGCGGCACTGGCTATCCTCGGCACGCTCGGCGCCGACGGGGTGGCGCGGGCGCTGTCGCTCGGCGATGCCGGCGCGATCCGGGCGGCGCCCGGAGTCGGGCCGAAGCTCGCGCAACGGGTGATCCTCGAGTTGCAGGCCAAGGCGCCGTCGATCCTCGCGATGGGGGCGGCGGGCGCGGCGCCGGCAATGGTCGCGGCGGCCGAGCCGGGGACGATCGCCGACCACGCGCCGAGGCGCAGCGCTCCAGCGGCGCCCGCCCCTCCCCCGGCGACAGGAACGGCGGCGCAGGACCGGGCCGACGCGCTGTCGGCGCTGGTCAACCTCGGCTATGGCGGCGGCGACGCGGCGACGGCGGTCGCGGGCGCCGAGGGCGCCGACGCGGCGGCGCTGATCCGCGCCGCGCTGCGCGCCCTGGCGCCGAAGGGCTGAGGCGATGGCGAAGCCCGATCCCGACCTCCGCCCCGAGGCGCGGCCCGAGGACATCGACCGGGCGCTGCGCCCGCAGACCCTCGAGGAGTTCATCGGCCAGCGCGACGCACGCGCCAACCTCCGCGTCTTCATCGAGAGCGCCAAGCGCCGCGGGCAGGCGATGGACCACACGCTCTTCTACGGGCCGCCGGGCCTCGGCAAGACGACGCTGGCGCAGATCATGGCGCGCGAACTCGGGGTCAACTTCCGCATGACCAGCGGACCGGTGCTCGCCAGGGCCGGCGACCTCGCCGCGATCCTGACCAACCTCGACGCCCGCGACGTGCTCTTCATCGACGAAATCCACCGCCTGAGCCCGGTGGTCGAGGAGATCCTCTATCCCGCGCTCGAGGACTTCCAGCTCGACCTCGTCATCGGCGAGGGACCGGCGGCGCGAACGGTCAGGATCGAGCTCCAGCCGTTCACGCTGGTCGGGGCAACGACGCGGCTCGGGCTCCTGACGACGCCGCTCCGCGACCGCTTCGGCATCCCGACCCGGCTCGAATTCTACACGACCGAGGAACTGGTCGAGATCGTCACCCGGGCGGCGCGTCTGCTCAAGGCCGACGCCTCGCCCGACGGGGCGATCGAGATCGCCCGCCGCGCCCGCGGCACGCCGCGCATCGCCGGGCGGCTGCTGCGCCGCGTCGTCGACTTCGCCATCGTCGAGGGCGACGGCCGCGTCACCAGCGCCATCGCCGACCGGGCGCTCACCCGCCTCGGTGTCGACGACATCGGCCTCGACGGCGCCGACCGCCGCTACCTCCGGCTGCTCGCGGAAAGCTACGGCGGCGGACCGGTCGGGATCGAGACCATCGCCGCCGCGCTGTCCGAGGTCCGCGACGCGATCGAGGAGGTGATCGAACCCTACCTCCTGCAGCAGGGCCTGATCCAGCGCACCCCGCGCGGACGGATGCTGGCATCGCGGGCATGGACCCACCTCGGGTTGACCCCGCCCCGGCGCGCGGGGGAGCCGGGGATCGCGGATCTGTTCGAGCCGGAGTAGCGGACGCCCGGGCGCTTCCCCTCCGGGTGCTGTGGTGCGCGCGCAGATATCCGCCCGTTCATCCGACCCGTCAGCAAGAGCTCTGCCAACCGCCCAAACCCATTCCGTGGCCACGCGTTCGCGGGTAAACGCAAAGTTAACGCGCAACGAACTATGGTTCTATCTCAATGGCTTGACCCTTTGCGCACGCGTGCGCAAGACGTGCGCCGGCCCGGGCCGGATCGACCTCGAGTCGTATCTGGCCAGAGCGGTCACCCCTCCGGCTTTTCCTCCGCCACCGTCGCCGGGGCCCCGAGCGCCACCGTCTCGACGGTCCCGGCGGCACGCAACTGGCCCGGCCAGTCGGCGAAGGTGCGGACGCTCCCTTCCGCACGCACCCGCGCCACCGCGTCGAGGCTGATCTCGCCCGTCACCCAGCCGGGCGTCCCGGGCTTGCCGACGGCGATCACGCCATCCTCCGGAAAGCCGGCGTCGGGGGGTCCATAGATCGCCGCGACGCCGACGCTCCGGCGCGCCGCGGGCAGCCATTCGGCCTCGCCGAAGGTCACTGCCTGGACGACGATGCACTGGTTTTCGAGCGCCCGCGCCATCGCGCCGGTCCGCACCCGGGCGTGACCGGCGGGCGTGTCGGTCGAACTCGGCACCAGCAGGATCTCGGCACCGGCCTCGGCCATCGCCCGGGCGATCAGCGGAAACTCCGCGTCGTAGCCGATGAGGATCCCGATCCGCCCGATCGCCGTCTCGAACACCCGCGCGGCCTCGCCCGGCGAGACCCCCCAGTCGCCCCGCTCGAAGACGCTCGGCATCAGCTTCTCCTGATAGCCGGCGGTCCCGTCGGGCGCAAACAGCCGCGCCCGGTTGGTGGCCCGGCCGCTGCGGGCCTTGATCGGGCCGCTGGCGGCGCAGATATGGACCGTGAACTCACGCGCCAGACTGGCGTGCAGGTCGTCGACGTCCTTGATCCGGTTGCTGACCGCCTCCATCGCCTTCTGCGGGTCGCGGGCGTTCTTCTCCTCGGCGAGGCTGGCGAGCTCCAGCGCGGCATACTCGGGAAAGAGCAGCAGCTCGGCGCCCTGCTCGGCGGCGGTGCGCACCCAGACGCGGAGCTTGCCGACGTACTCGTTCCACCGGTTGTGCCAGTCGATCGGATAGGCAGCCGCAGCGATCTTCATCGCCGCATCCCGGCCCGGTCCCGGACATCGCGCCTCATCGCCATGGTTCGTCTCCCGCAGTCGGTCAATCGGTCCGTCGGCCCCTGCCCGTCCCGCTCGGTCGGGGACGATAGCGGCGCGCGCGCCGATCGGAAAGCCCGCTGTCCAACGGCGGCATTCCGCGCTATCCCGGCGCGATGACCGAGGATCGCCTCTCCGCCACCGCGCCGTCGCTCGAGGAGATCGAGGCGCTGGCCAGCGCCGCCTTCGACGCCCTGCCGCCGGCGGTACGCCGGGCCTGCGGCGGCCTCGGGGTGGCGGTGGCCGACTTCGCCCCCGACGCGGTGCTCGACGAACTCGGCATCGAGGATCCTTTCGAACTCACCGGCCTCTACGAGGGGATCGCGCTCACCGAGCGCTCGGTGATGCACCAGCCGACCGCGCCGGACGTGGTCTGGCTCTACCGCCGCCCGATCCTCGACGAGTGGTGCGAGCGCGGCGACGTCGGCCTCGATGACCTCGTGCGCCACGTCCTCGTCCACGAGATCGCCCACCACCTCGGCTGGTCCGACGACGACATCCGCAGCGTCGACGACTGGACCCGGTAGGGCACTGCGCCCCTGCTGACGGCGCCCGCCCCCGGAGGCGCCGCGTCGACCGCCCGCACCCGGCACCGCTCTCGCCCGCGGCGCGCTTCATCGTTGTACCAGACCGCACCGTCTCTTCTTCTTCGGCGACACGCTTTTCCGCCGGGGTGCCGCCGAAGAATAGAGGCGCGCGGCTGCCCCGCCTCTCTTCGGATTTCATACTGGCAGGAAGCCTATCGGGCAGGACGCGGGGCCCCGCCAACAGGCGGGGAGAAAAAACAACTCAGCCGGCGAATGCCGGCTTCCTTCGAAGGGAGGCCGCAAAGGCGGCCGACCGACCAGCGGCGGCCGAGTGGGGGGCGCGCTCTTCCGCGCGCCTCCCCGAGGTCGGCGCTTCCCCCGGCCGGCCGGGGGGAAGCGCGGCGAAAGCCGTTGCCGCGGCGGGCAGCGGTCCTTATGGTCGCCCCCCGCCGGGCAAGCCAGTCGCCAAGCCGGGCGAGGCCTGGAACCGCAGGCAGGATCCGGGAGGAAGAATGACCGACAGAGCCCTTCGCACCGGTACGCCCGTCGCCGTCCTCGGCGTCGCTCTCGCCGCGATGCTGGCGCTGCCGGCCGCAGCACAGCAGGTGCTGACCAAGCAGTACGACAACGGCGGCGTCTACGAGGGCACCTACGTGGACGGCCATCCGCAGGGCAAGGGCACCTACCGGCTGCCCAACGGCTACGAATACACCGGCGACTGGGTCGAGGGGCGCATCGAGGGCCAGGGCAAGGCCACCTACCCGGATGGCTCGGTCTACGAGGGAGCCTTCGTCGCCGGGCGGCCGGACGGGACCGGGCGGATCACCTATCCCGACGGCGGCGGCAGCTACGAGGGCGCCTGGAAGGAAGGCCGCATCGAGGGCGAGGGGACCGCAACCTATGGCGACGGCGCGGTCTACGTCGGGGCCTTCGTCGACGGCAAGCAGACCGGCACCGGAACGCTGACCGAGAAGAGTGGCGTCGTCTACGCGGGCGACTGGAAGGACGGTGTCAAGCAGGGCACCGGCAAGGTCACCTATGCCGACGGCACTACCTACGAGGGCGCCATGGCCGCGGGCCTGCCCGAGGGGCAGGGTGTGCTGGTCGCGCCGGACGGCACCCGCTACGAGGGGGCATTCAAGGCCGGCAAGTTCGAGGGCGACGGCATCCTGACCGGGCCGGGGGGCGACCGCTACGAGGGCGCCTTCGTCGCCGGCCGGCGCGAGGGGCTCGGCCGCGCCACCGCCGCCAACGGCGACGTCTACGAGGGCGGCTTCGCCGCCGACCTGCGCAGCGGCGCCGGCACGCTGACCACGACCAGCGGCTACCGCTATTCCGGGGCCTGGGTCGAGGGGCGCCTCGAGGGTGAGGGCAAGGTCGCATACCCCGACGGCTCGACCTACGAGGGCGGCTTCCGCGAGGGGCGCCCCGAGGGCAAGGGCGTGATGGCCTATGCCGACGGCACCCGCTACGAGGGCGACTGGCTGGCGGGTGCGATCGCCGGCAACGGCGTCGCGCGCTACGCCAACGGCCTGACCTACGACGGCGCCTTCGCCGCCGGCCGCAACCACGGGCAGGGCAAGCTGACCTCGACGGACGGCTACACCTACGACGGCGGCTGGGTCGACGGTCTCCGCGACGGCGAGGCGGTGGTCACCTACGCCGACGGCACCCGCTACGAGGGCAGCTTCTCCAAGGGCCTGCGTGCCGGGCAGGGCAAGATGACGATGGCCGGTGGCTACGTCTTCGAGGGCACCTGGGCCGGCGGGCTGCTCAACGGACCGGGCAAGGCGACCTATCCGAACGGCGACGTCTACGAAGGCGCCTTCGTCGACGGCCAGCGCGAGGGTCAGGGCCGCATCCACCTCGCCGACGGCCGCGAGTACGACGGGCTGTGGAAGGCCGGCCAGCCCGCCGCCTCCGGCACCGCGATCCCGGCCGAACCCGCGCCTGCAGGGCCGGCGGAGCCGGCGACGGGGAACTGACGGCAGGCGCGGCCGCGCCCGGACGTCGGGCGGGATCGCATCGACGCCGCGGATGCCCCCCGGTCAGGTGGCGCGTCGTGCCCTACGCCTCCAGTACGATCTCCCACGGGCAGTCGAGCCGCTGGGCCAGCGTCTGCAGGCGGCGCTCCACCGCCTCGCCGGCGTACTCGCGCGCCGGACCGCGGAGCGTCAGCACGAGACGGCCGGCGTCGCGGGTGATCGCGGCGTGATCGAGCACGCCCGTCGCCGACCCGGACAGCATCGCCCCGAGCCGCATCGCCCGGCCGAGCACCGCCGGCCTCGGCGGCCCGCGCCGTGCGTCAGCAGCCCACCGTAGCGGCCGACCTCCTCGGCCGGGGCCACCGCCTTGTAGCGGTGAAGCAACGCCAGCCCGAGAAAGACCCGGTCGGCGTGGTTGAGCCCGGCGACGTTGGCCCGCGTCACCGAATCAAAGCACAGCTCGGCGCGGTAGTCGGGGTGCGCCCGCCAGTTGACGTCGTGGAGCAGGCAGGCGGCGAGCATCAGCCGGTAGTCGGCGTCCGGCCGCCCCTCGAAGAGCGGCATCATCCACCGGCAGAGCGCGTCGCCGAAGCCGGGATTGCGGGCCCCATTCTGCTCCATGTGCCGGCAGGCCTCGACCAGCGGGTCGAGCAGCCGCATCGGCTCGGGCATCTGCCGGTAGAGCAGCCCCTCGCGCAGACCGTAGGCCGAGATCGCCACGGCCTCCGGCTCGACCTTGCGGATCAGTTCGGCGAGCACGCGGCTCGCCAGCGGGATCAGCGACAGGCGCTGCGGCGAGGTGCCGGTGATCGCCGCCATCTGGGCCTGCTCCTGGGTGCGGATCCACTCGAGCGTCTCGAGAAGCTGCGGGGTCGGCGGCTCGTAGCCGTGGAGCACCTTCAGCGGATACCCGATCCGCTCCATGTCGAGCCGGGCAATCGCGCGCCACGAGCCCCCGACGAGGAAAAGCCGCGCGGTCGGCCCCGGCACCTCGCGGCGCAGCGCCTTGATGCGCTTGCGGATCGCCTTGTCGCGCTTGTCGTCGTCGGCGATGTCGGCCAGTTGCAGCGGCCCGAGCGCGGAGGTGGCACAGGCGTGGATCGTCCCGGCCTTGACCCGGGCCAGCTCCATCGAGGCGCCGCCCATGTCGCAGACCAGCCCCTCGGCGTCGGGCCAGCCGAGGAATACCCCCTGCGCCGCCAGCCGCGCCTCCTCCGAACCGCTGGCGACGTGCAACTGCAGCCCGGTCTCGCGCTCGATCTGGTCGCAGAACGCCGGCCCGTCCTCGGCCTCGCGCACCGCCGCGGTGGCGACGGCGATCATTCCCGACAGCTCCATCCGAGACGCGAGCGCGGCGAAGCGGTGCAAGGCCGCCCGCGCCCGCTCCCAGCCCTCGGGACTGAGCCGCCCGGTGTCGGACAGACCGGCGCCGAGGCCGCAGAGCACCTTCTCGTTGTAGAAGTAGGCCGGGCTTCGCGCCATGCCGTCGAAGACGACGAGGCGGACGGAATTGGACCCGACGTCGATGACCCCGATACGCTTGAGCCGCGCCTTGGCGGCGTCCTCGAGCGGGATCCGCGGCAAGCTGGCCTCGGCGTGCCTCGGCATTCGCTCCTCCCCGATCCCCTGCGCGATCATCGGCCGCACCGTCGCACCGGCAAGCCGGAGCGTCAACCGCCGCCCGCCGCCCGTCGCCATCGCCCGTGCGTCGCTCGGTCGCGGAGCGCGGCGCGCCAACGCGGTTGCTTTGTCAGGTAAACTTACTGTATCATATGCGTGCGTTCCAATTACCGGTTCGCACCCCACAGAGATCTTCAAACGTATCGAGGCAAGGCTGAGACAAGTGCCGTGGTTTGTCCGCGGCAAGTCCCGATGATCTGACAAACGACATGGTCAGTTTCCTGACCGTGAGCGCCTTTTCCATGTCCAGCATCACAAATGGAGCGATCCGATGCCCAATTTTATTGGCGACGTTGACTTCGTTGGCGACACTGACCCCAACTTCGCCGTCTCTCTGGTTGCCGGCCACACCTACTACATCGATCTCGAAGGCGTGGCGAGCGCGACCACCGCCGCACTCGGCGATGGCTTTCTCTACCTCCAGAACAGCGCGGGAACCCGTATCCTCTCGGACGACGACGGCGGGGTCGGCGCCAACGCGCGCATCGTCTACACGCCGACCGTCACGGGCACCTACATCGTCGAGCCCGCCGGATTCGGCAGCAACATCGGCCACTACCAGCTGCACATCAACGAAGACGACTATCGCGGCACGCCGGAGGGCAACGGGGCCGCCGGCGCGCTCGGCACCGGCGGCTTCGGGAGCGGAACGCTCAACTTCGCCACCAGCCTGAACAACGACAACACGTCCAACATCGGCGACCGGGACGTGTTCGCCGTCAGCCTGACCGCGGGTCGGACCTACCACTTCGAGGAACTGGGCGCCGCAACCGGCGACGGCACGGTCAGCGACGGTTATCTCCGTCTGCTGACCAGCTCCGGGGCCGGCACGGTGCTCGCCTCCGATGACGACGGCGGTGTCGGGTCCAACGCGCGCATCGTCTATACGCCGACGACGAGCGGCACCTACTACCTGCAGGCGGGCAGCTTCTCCGACTTCGGCACGGGCACCTACAGGGTCTTCGCCCACCAGGACGAGTATCGCGACTCGACCGAGGGCAATGGCGCCGCGGGCGCGATCAATACCGGCGGGACCGGGACCGCGTCGCTTCAGGTCGCCGGAGACAAGGACATCTGGGGCGTCACGCTGATCAACGGGCTCACCTACACCATCGACGAGCGCGGCTCCGCTTCCGCCGGCGGTACACTCGCGGATCCCTTCCTTGCGCTGCAGAACAGCGCCGGCACCGTCCTTTCGTCCGACGACGACAGCGGCACGGGGTCGGATTCGCGGATCGTCTATCAGGCGACCACCACCGGGACGCACTATCTCGCAGCGGGCGCCTTCGGCAATGCCTATGCCGGCACCTACGCCCTCGCGGTCTCGCTCGGGGTCGCGACCTCCGCCGCCAACACGATTACCGGCACGGGAGTCGCCGACGCGATCGACGGCGCCGGCGGCAACGACACGGTGTCGGGCGGCGGCGGCAACGACTCGCTCTACGGCAACGTCGGCAACGACCAGTTGCGCGGCGGTGCCGGGTCGGACTTCCTCAGCGGTGGTCCGGGCGTCGACGTGTTGATCGGCGGCGCCGGTGCCGACCGCTTCGACTTCAACAACGTCATCCACTCCACCCCGACGGCCAGCGACATCCTGCGCGCCGGCGACGGCGGCCTCGCCTTCGACGGGGCGGGCGCAGCGGTAGGCGACCGCATCGACCTCGCCGACATCGACGCGAATTCCACCACTGCTGCCAACGACACCTTCATCTTCGGCGGGACCGGCAAGGGGCACATCTGGCTGACCGAGAGCGGGACGAACACCATCCTGCACGGCAACGTCGACAACGACGCAGCCGCCGAGTTCCAGGTCGTGATCGAGGACGCGGGCATTCACGCGGCCCAGTACGTCGCCAGCGACTTCATCCTCTGACGACCGTCACCCTCGGAACGTCGGGGCGCGCGCCTTTCGCGGCGCGCGCCCAACTCGCCACTGCCAGCGCACCCCACTTCCGCGATGCGCCCAATTCGTGTATGATCAAGACGGGCGCGGGCCACATTTCATCATTTTCGCTCGCACTCGACCATTGGTGTGGGACATCCAGAACATGGACGCGGACTTTGAGCCCGTGCGTGAAGAACGTTTTGCCGTGGTACTTTACGGCGGCGTCTCGCTCGCGATCTATATGAACGGTATTGCGCAGGAACTCCTGCGCATGGTGCGGGGAAGCTCTCCCGATGTTCCGGTCGACGAGCTCGACGACGTCGAGAAGGTCTACCGGAATCTCGCCAAGGCGATGCCGGAGGGACACACGCGCTGCGTGATCGACATCATCTCCGGGACCTCGGCCGGGGGCATCAACGGCGTGGCCCTCGCCAAGGCGCTGGTCTCGGGATCGAAGAACCTCGACGTTCTGCGGCGCGCCTGGGTCGAGGAGGCCGACTTCAGCCTGCTCCTCAACGACCGCGGCATCCTTCCGGGTTCCGCGCCGGGCGCCCTCCTCGACGGCGCGCATATGTACCGGGTGCTCTACGATACCCTCTCGGAGATGGGCAGGCGGCCGGGGAAGCCCCTTGGCCGGATGCTCGAGCTCTACGTCACCGCCACCGATCTCGACGGGCGCGTCGCCCCGATCCAGCTCACCGGCACGAAGATCGACGAGCTCGTCCACAAGGCCGTCTTCCGCTTCCGCTACGACGCCGACGACCCCGAGAGCACCGGCGACCGCGGCGACTTCGGCAGCGACTTCGACAAGATGCTGGCCTTCGCGGCGCGCTGCACCTCGTCCTTCCCGGTTGCCTTCGAGCCGATGCGCTTCGAGGACACCCGTCCGAACGCCGAGGAGGCCGCGCGATTTGCACGGTTCTTCCCGGGCACACTCGACGTCCACAAGGAATATGCGGATGGCGGGTACCTCGACAACCGCCCGTTCAGTTATGCGATCGAGGCGATCCCGGTCATGCCGCTTTCGCTGCCTGGCCGGCGCACGCTGCTTTTCGTCGATCCCTTCCCGGAGGATCTCTCGTCCCGCACGCGCGACGACAGACGCCAGTATGATTTTCTCCAGAATGCCAAGCTCGCAGCGACGACGCTGCCGCGCCGCGAGACCATCCGCGACGACATCCGCCACGTGACCGGCATCAACCGGCGGCTCGACAGGCTCGGTACGCTGCTGGAGCGCTGGGAAAACGACAAGATCGAGCTCGACATCCCCCCTCGCCCGGAGAAGCCAGGCGGGCTCGTCGGCCTCGACCTGAAGGACCTCGTCCGCGGCAAGAACTACGGGGAGCAGTATCCGCTCTATCATCACCTGCGCGTCTACGGGGTGACGGATACGCTCGCGACGCTGGTGTCCCGCCTCGGCGGCTACGAGCCGCGTTCCGACGAGTGGAGCTACCTGCGAATGGTGGTGCGCGCCTGGCGCGACGCGCACTTCTCGGCCTATCGCAAGCCCGACCGGCGGACGGAAACCGAATTCCTCTCGCGGTACGACATCGACTTCCGCATCCGGCGGCTGACCCACCTGCGCTCGCACATCGACAAGCGCGAGCCCGGGTCCGACACGCTCAAGCCGCTCCGGGACGAGATCGAGGCGCAGCTCGGCCACTTCCGCCGGCGCCTGCGGGCCGGGTCTCCGAAGGCGGTCGGGATCATGGATTCTGGTGGCGGTCGGGCACCTCAGGGGCAAGCTAGAAGAGGGGTACGGCGGCTACGTGCTCGGGGCGACGCTGGAAGATCGCTACGACGTCGCGAAGGTCATCTATGACGCGAACCGGCGGGAGATCGACGCGATCATGGCCGTGGTCGGCGAGAATTTCGGCACGTCCTTCGTGGCAAGCAGCGAGAAACTCCGCGAGTTGGCGAAGGGCGACCTCCTCGACGTCTACGACGGCTTCCACTGGCACGACGTGACCACCTTCCCCTTCCTCGAGGGCACGACGGCCGAGGAGCACGGCGACATCCAGGTGTTTCGCATCAGCCCGGTCGACAACAGCATCAACCCGAACCCCCACAAGCTCGCCGGCCTCGCCGCCGGCGCCTTCGGTGGCTTCCTGAAGCGCGACTGGCGCCAGCACGACATCCTCTGGGGCCGTCTCGACGGCGCCGAGCGGATCGTGACGGCGCTCCTGCCGGCGGGGAAGCGCGAGGAATTCGTCACGCAGCTCCAGGAGGCGATCCTGGCGGACGAATTCGGCGGCCCCGAGGCCCCCGGCCGCCGGCTCGCCCTCGTCGAGGCGCGGCTGAAGGACAGGGACATCGGGGGCAAGGAGGAACGCGACCTCAAGCGCGACCTCGAGCGCAAACTCAAGCTGGAGAGCGAGCTCAAGCGCGACCTCCGCCATGCGGTCGGCGTCCAGGACTCCGATCCGATGAACCTCGAGCGGTTCCGCGCCTATTACGCGACCACGACGCCGCTCGGGCCGCGCGGCCAGGAGATCGCCGGTTGGGGCAGCCGGTCGGCGAGCATCCTCGCGCGGATGATCGACGGCCTCACCGACCGCGGCTTCCTCGGCTTTGCCAAGGGACGCGCGGCAGGCGGCCTTCGCGCCGGCGGCGTGCTCTCGGCACAACTCGCCCGCTTCGCGATGCCCGGGACCTTTGCCCGCTCGCTCGCGGAGCACCTGCTCCTGCTCTCCATTCTCGCGGGCGCCCTGCTGGTCATCCTCGGGACGTTCAACAAGGGGCTCGGCCTTGGCCCGGGGCTCACGATCATCGCCGTCGCGGTGGTCGTCTGGGTGAGCCTCTACCTCACCGGCCGCGCCTTCCGGCGACAGGACTCGCGCCTGCGATTCGGGTTGATCTGCCTCGGCCTGCTCGCGCTCTTTCTGGCCATCGTCGGGCTGGACGACTTCCTTGGCCACCCCCTCGGCCTCGTCGCTCATGCCCAAGGTGGCTGGAGTTCGACGGTCCTCCACCTGAAACTCATCGCCACCGCCGCGCTGACGCTGGGCGCCATCGGCGTCGGTATATCGCTCCTCACCCAACGCCCACGCGTCGCCCGCGGCGCCGGACTGGCGCTCATTGCGGCCGGCATCGGGCTCGCGGGCTATGCGGCGGGCAGCAGCTCCAGTCCCGCCGGCTCCCCGCCCGAGGTCGCCGCCATGAACGAATAGCCCACCGTCAATCCGACCCGTGGACCAGCTGGATCACGTCCCGCGCCCCGGCCCTGCCCCGCCCGGACAGCGACGGGTTCTCCATGAAGAAGCGGTGGCAGGAGAAGAGCGGCTCGGGCGAGACCGGCGTGTGCCGAAGATAGGTGCCGTCGGGCTGGGCGACCCAGCTCTGGGCCTCGTCGGCCATGTTCGCGGCCATGATCTGGTCGATGATCTGGGCGTGGACCGTGGCGTTGGTGATCTCAACCAGCGCCTCGATCCGGCGGTTGAGGTTGCGCTCCATCCAGTCGGCCGAGCTGATGTAGACGCGCGCGCCCCGGGACGGCAGGCCGTGGCCGTTGCCGAAGCAGACGATGCGGCTGTGCTCGAGGAACCGCCCGATGATCGACTTGACCCGGATGTTCTCCGACAGGCCGGCGACCCCGGCGCGGAG
The DNA here is from genome assembly GCA_963798235.1 of uncultured Alphaproteobacteria bacterium. Classification (GTDB taxonomy): domain Bacteria; phylum Pseudomonadota; class Alphaproteobacteria; order Rhodobacterales; family Rhodobacteraceae; genus Amaricoccus. Next base: position 205,651 of record CAWCSN010000013.1, read on the forward strand.
GCCGCAGATGCCGCGGACCACCATGTCGATCTTCACGCCCGCCTGGCTCGCGGCGTAGAGCGCGTCGATGACCTCGGGGTCGGTGACGGCGTTGAGCTTGACCCAGACCTGCGCCGGCCGCCCGGCGCGGGCATGCTCGCCCTCGGCCGCCAGGCCGTCGAGGATGCGCTGCTTCAGCGAGTGCGGCGAGATCGCCATCTTCTCGAGCCCCTCGGGGCGAACGTAGCCGGAGACGTAGTTGAAGACCCGCGTCGCGTCGCGCCCGAGGGCCTTGTCGCAGGTGAAGAGCGAGACGTCGGTGTAGATGTTCGCCGTCCCCGGGTGGTAGTTGCCCGTGCCGAAATGGGTGTAGGTGACGAGTTCGCCCGCCTCGCGGCGCACCACCGTCGAAATCTTGGCGTGCGTCTTCCAGTCGATGAACCCGTAGACGACCTGCGCCCCGGCCCGCTCCAGCCGCCGCGACTGGCGGATGTTGGCCGCCTCGTCGAAGCGCGCCTTGAGCTCGATCAGCGCCGTCACCGACTTGCCGTCCTCGGCCGCCTCGCAGAGCGCCGCGACGATCGGGCTGTCGCGGGAGGTGCGGTAGAGCGTCTGCTTGATCGCCAGCACGTCGGGATCGCGCGCCGCCTGGGTCAGGAAGCGCACGACGATGTCGAAGCTCTCGTAGGGGTGGTGAAGCAGCATGTCCTTCTGCCGGATCGCCGCGAACATGTCGCCGTCGAAGTCCTGCACCCGCTCGGGCATCCGCGGCGTGAACGGCGGCCACAGCAGGTCGCTGCGCCCGACCCGGGTCAGCTCGGCGAGATCCGCCATGCCGACGAGAGCCGGCACCTCAATGACCTCGCCGTCGGCGACGCCGAGGGCGTGGACGATGGTCCGGCGCAGGTCGGCGGGCGCGTCGGCGGTCATGGTGAGCTGGATGACCTCGCCGCGCCGGCGGCGCTTCAGCGCGGTCTCGAACTCGCGCACGAGATCCTCGGCCTCCTCCTCGACCTCGAGGTCGCTGTCGCGCAGCACGCGGAAGGCGCAGTGCCCGAGCATGCGGTAGCCGGGAAAGAGCTTGCCGAGAAAGACCTCGAGCAGCGCCTCGAGCGGCAGGAAGCGCATCTCGCCGCGGGCGCCGTCGGGCAGCCGCACGAAGCGCGGCACCTGCGCCGGCACCGGCAGCAGCGCCTCGAGCCCGGTGTCGTCGACCTCGCGGCGAAGCTGCAGCCCCATGGCGAAGCCGCCGTTGGCGATGAACGGGAAGGGATGCGCCGGATCGACGGCAAGCGGCGAGAGGATCGGAAAGACCTGCTCGAAGAAGTGCGTCTCCATCACCGCCCGGTCGGCGCCGCGGAGGTCGCCCGGCCCGAGGATGGCGATGCCCTCGGCATCCAGCAGTCCGCCGAGCACGCCCCAGGCTTCCTGCTGGCGCAGGGTCAGCGCCCGCGCGACGGCGTCGATGCGCACAAGCTGGTCGGCCGGCGACAGCCCGTCGGCAGAGGGCGCGTGCACCCCCTCGCGGATCAGGCCGCGGAGGCCGGCGACGCGCACCGAGTAGAACTCGTCGAGGTTCGACGCCGAGATCGACAGGAAGCGCACCCGCTCGAGCAGCGGCACGCTCGGGTTCTCCGCCTCGGACATGACCCGCCAGTTGAAGGCCAGCCAGGACAGCTCCCGATTGATGAAGCGCTCGGGCCCGGTGATGTCGATGCCGGCGGCGGCCCTGCAACGCGGCTCGTCCTCGTTGAGGAAATCGGCATCGACCCGGATGCCCTCCGCCTGCGCCAGCTCGACCATGTCGGTTTTCGCCGCGACCGCGCGGCGCCTCCAATTTTCCCCAGTGTCACGGATCTGCCGTCGCCACGCAACCACGCGTCCGCGCCCCCCGTGGCGCCGCGTCGACCGCGCGCCGGCCGCACCCGCCCGCCCGCGGCGCGCTGCACCGCTGCACCGGGCGTCGCCGTCTCGTTTCAGGCGGCGGCACCGCTATTCCAGCCGCTCGACCTTGCGGAGGTCCGGAAAGAGCCGCATCCAGAGGAGCGCCACCGCGATCGTCCCGAGGCCGCCGGCCACCGCTGCCGGCACCGTGCCGATCAGCGCCGCCATCACCCCGCTCTCGAACTCGCCGAGCTGGTTCGAGGCGTTGATGAAGAGGTAGTTCACCGCCCCGACCCGCCCGCGCATGTCGTCCGGCGTGCGGAGCTGGACCAGCGAGGTGCGGATCACCACGCTCACCGTATCGGCGGCGCCCATTACCGCGAGGGCGACCAGCGACAGCGCCATCGTCCGCGACAGCGCGAAGACGACGGTGGCGACCCCGAAGACGATCACCGCCTGGAACATCCGCATGCCGACGCGCCGGGTGATCGAGGTGCGCGCCAGCAGCACGGTCATCGCCAGCGCGCCGATCGCCGGCGCCCCGCGCAAGGCCCCGAGGCCCCAGGGCCCGGTGTGGAGGATGTCGCGGGCGAAGATCGGCATCAGCGCCGTCGCGCCGCCGAGCAGCACCGCGAAAAGGTCGAGGGAGATCGTCCCGAGGATCGGCCGGTTGGCCCGCACGAAGCGGACCCCGGCGAAGAGTTCGGAGAGCCGCGCCCCCGGCCTGCCGCCGAGCGGCCGGTCGACGCGGATCGCGGCATTGAGGAAGCTCGCCAGCACCCAGAGCAGCGCCATCAGCACATAGGGGAGGCCCGGCGCCACCGCATAGGCAAAACCGCCGAGCGCCGGACCGCAGATCACCGCGAGCTGGAAGCCGCCCGTCATCATTGCGGTCGCCCGCTGCAACTGACCGGGCGGCGCCACCGCCGGCAGCAGCGCGGCGCTCGCCGGCGCCTCGAAGGCGGTGGCGATGCCGAAGACGGTCACCGCGCCGTAGAGCATGTGCACGGTCAGCCACGCCCCGAAGGCGCCGAAGGCGAGGAAGGCGGCGACGCAGCCCTGCACGATCTGGCAGACCTGGAGCAGGCGCCGGCGCTCGTAGCGGTCGGCGGCGTGGCCGGCGAAGAAGACGAGGAAGGCCGTCGGCAAGAACTGCGCCAGCCCCATCAGGCCGAGCGCGAGGGCGCTGCCGGTCATCGCGTAGACCTGCCAGCCGAGCGCCACCGTCGCGATCTGCACGGCGAAGCGCGACGACATCCGCGCGGTGAAGAAGAGCAGGAACGGCCGGTGATGCAGCAGCCGCGCCCGCGCCGCTTCCGCGGCGGCCGCGCTCTCGCCGGCGCTCACGCCCCGCGCTCCGCCTGCAGCACCTCGGCGGCGAGGCGCGGGGTCAGCGGCCGGCGCCCGGAGAGCCCGGCGCGGTCAAGGGCCGCAACCGTGGTCTCGGCCGCCGCCGAGGACCGCTCGATCCGGCTGACGAGATAGTCGATCAGGCCCGGCGCCACCGCGACCTGGCGGTCGGCGAAGAGCTTGACGAGCAGCGCCGCGAGCAGCGCGTCGTCCGGCGCGTCGAGCTTTGCCACCGTCGCCGCCCGGAGGCGGCTGGCGAGGTCGGGCAGATGGACGCTCCACCGCACCGGCGCCCGCCGCCCGCTGATCATCAGGCTGCCGCCCCCGGCCGCGAGGTGGTTGCAGAGATGAAAGAGCGCCACCTCGGCCTCGCCCCGCCGACGGCGCAGCGCCGACAGCCGGTCCACGTCCTCGACCGCCAGGAGGGCGCTCCCGGGCAGCACGGCGAGATCGAGGTCGCACACGTCGCGCAGCGACAGGATCTGCGCCCCCGCCCGCGCGGCCCAGACGTGGACGAGGTGGGTCTTGCCCGCACCGGCCGGGCCGGTCACGGCGAGGCGCCCGCCCGGCCAGGCCGGCCAGCTGTCGACGAGGGCCAGCGCCAGGCGGTTGGCCGGCGCGACGAAGAAGGCCGCCCGCCCGAGGGCGGGCCGCGTCGGCAGGTCGAGGACGAGTTGCTCGGGCCGGCTCAAGGCCCGGACTCGGGCGGCACGCGCCCGGTATACATCGGACTGGCGAGATACTGGTCGACGAGGAAGCGCCCGATCACCCCGAGCGCCGCCGCCACCGGCACCGCGACGAGGAGCCCGGCAAAGCCGAAGAGCGTGCCGAAGACCGCGAGGGCGAGGATCAGCCAGACCGGATGGAGCCCGACCGACTTGCCGATCAGGTTCGGCGACAGGATGTTGCCCTCGACGAACTGCCCGAAGAAGAAGATCCCGGCGGTGATGATGATCCACACCTTCGCGTCCCAGAACTGGAAGAGCGCGATCCCGACCGAGAGCAGCAGCCCGACGGTCGAGCCGATGTAGGGAATGAAGGAGATCAGCCCGGCGATCAGCCCGACCAGCCCCCCGTACTGGAGCCCGATCGCCATCAGCGCCACCGCGTAGAACACCCCGAGGATCACGCAGACCGAGAGCTGCCCGCGCACGAAGCCGGCGAGCACCATGTCGATCTCGCGCGCGAGGCCGCGGATGGTAACCGCGTGCTCGCGCGGCAGCCAGGCGTTGATCCGCCCCACCATCCGGTCCCAGTCGAGCAGCAGATAGAAGGCGACGACCGGGGTGACGAGCAGCACGACGAGGAAGCTGATCACCTGCAGCGAGCCCGCAAGCACCTGGTTCAGCACGGTGATCCCGCTTTCGCGGAGCATGGTCTCGAAGCCGCTGAGATTGCGCAGCACGGCCGAGTTGGCGCCGAAGATCTCGGGATAGCGCCGCGCGAGCAGCCCGCTGAGGTTGGAGATGTACTCGGGCATCGACACGACCAGCGCCTGCACCTGCCAGACCAGCGCCGGCACCGCGAAGACGAGGAAGGCGATCAGCAGCAGCATCGCCAGCACCGCGATCACGCTCGTCGCCGCCACCCGGTTCAGCCCGAGCTTCTGCAGCCGGTCGGCGAGCGGGTCGAGGAAGTAGGCGATCGCCGCGCCGAGCAGGAAGGGCAGCAGCGTCCCGCCGAGCAGCCACAGCACCAGAATGAGGATCGCGAAGGCGATCCCCCAGAAGCGCAGCTGATGTTTCGCGCTCAAGGCCATTGCGAATCCCCGGGTTGCGGCTTGGATACGTGGCGCAGGGCCGCCATCAAGGCAAGAGAGCGCGCGACGCGGATCAGACGAACTGTTCGCGGATCAGCCGCTCCTCGAGCCCGTGGCCGGGATCGAAGAGAATCTGATGGGTGACGTCGGCGGCGCTCGCCGCCTCGATCCGCACCGCATGGCGCACCTCGGTCGAGTCGGCGACCGCCGAGACCGGGCGCTTCTCCGGGTCGAGGACCTCGAAGGTCACGACCGCGCGGCGCGGCAGCAGCGCCCCGCGCCAGCGCCGCGGCCGGAACGCCGCCATCGGCGTCAGCGCCAGCACGCCCGAGCCGATCGGCAGGATCGGCCCGTGGGCGGAGTAGTTGTAGGCGGTCGAGCCCGCGGGCGTGCAGAGCAGCACCCCGTCCGCGACCAGCTCCGGCAGTCGCTCGCGGCCATCGACGAGGATGCGGATCTTCGCGGCCTGCGGTCCGAGCCGCAGCATCGAGACCTCGTTGATCGCCAGCGCCTCGACCGTCTCCCCGTCGATGCGGGTGGCGCGCATCCGGAGCGGGTTGATCGCCGCCTCCTCCGCCGCCGCCAGCCGCTCGAGCAGGCGCTCGTCGCTGTAGGTGTTCATCAGGAAGCCGACGGTGCCGCGGTTCATCCCGTAGACCGGAATCCCCCGCCCGGTGGTCTCGTGCAACGTCGAGAGCATCAGCCCGTCGCCGCCGAGCGCGACGATGACCTCCGCCTCCTCCACCGGCACCTGACCGTGGCGGGCGGCGAGGCGCAGGCGCGCCTCCTCGGCGATCGCGACCGGGCTCGCCACGAAATGGATGCGCTCGAAGGCCAAGTCCCGGTGTTTCCCTCTTCCGGCCGCCACCTTCGCCCGGCCCCGCCCCGAACTCAAGGCCCGCAACGCGCGCCGCAAGCCCGCGGCAGAGGGCCGCTCAGGCCGCTCCGTCGGTGAACTGCAGCCGCGCCAGCCGCGCGTAGAGCCCGTCCTCGGCGACCAATGCGCCGTGCGTGCCCTCGGCGACGATCTGCCCCTCCTGGAAGACGATGATGCGGTCCGCCCGTTTCACCGTCGCCAGCCGGTGGGCGATGATCAGCGTCGTCCGCCCCTCGGACAGCCGGTCCACCGCCTGCTGCACCGCCCGCTCGCTCTCCGCGTCGAGCGCGCTCGTCGCCTCGTCGAGCAGCAGCACCGGCGCGTCGCGCAGGATCGCCCGCGCAATCGCCAGCCGCTGCTTCTGCCCGCCCGAGAGCATCACCCCGCGCTCGCCGACGTAGGTGTCGTAGCCCTGCGGCAGCCGCGCGATGAAGTCGTGCGCCGCCGCCGCCCGCGCCGCCGCCTCGACCTCGGCATCGCTCGCCTCGGGCCGCCCGAAGCGGATGTTCTCCCGCGTCGTCGTCGCGAAGATCGCCGGCTCCTGCGGCACCAGCGCCAGCGACCGCCGGAGGTCGGACCGCGCGAGATCGCGAAGGTCGAAGCCGTCGAGCGTCACCCGCCCGGCATCGGGATCGAAGAAGCGCAGCAGAAGCTGGAAGATCGTCGTCTTCCCCGCCCCCGACGGCCCGACCAGCGCCACCGTCTCGCCCGGCTCCACCCGCAGGTCCACGCCCTGCAGCGCCGCGATCTCGGGTCGCGCCGGATAGCGGAAGGTCACGTCCTCGAAGGCGATCGCACCCCGGACCGGCCGCGGCAGCGCCACCGGCACCGCCGGATCGCTGACCGAGTCCACCGCGTGGATCAGCTCGACCATGCGCTCCGTCGCCCCGGCGGCGCTCTGCAACTCGCCCCAGACCTCGGACAGCGCCGCCACCGCCCCGGCGACGATCACCGCGTAGATGACGAACTGCACCAGCGCGCCCGGGGTCATCGTGCCCTCGCGCACGTCGCGGGCGCCGATCCACAGCACCGCGACGATCGAGGCAAAGACGAGGAAGATCACGATCGCGGTCAGCGCCGACCGCGTGCGGATGCGCCGCCGCGCCGCGTCGTAGGAGCGCTCGACCAGCCCGCCGAAGGCCGCCCGGCTCGCCGGCTCGTTGGTATAGGCCTGCACCGTCTGCGCCGCGAGCAGGCTCTCGGACGCCTGCGCGCTCGCCTGCGCAATGCGGTCCTGGCTCTCGCGGCTCAGCGCCCGCAGCCGCCGCCCGAGGGTCAGGATCGGCACGATCACCAGCGGCACGCCGACCAGCACCAGCGCCGTCAGCTTCGGACTGGTGAAGAAGAGCAGCGTCATCCCGCCGAACAGCATCAGCACGTTGCGCAGCGCCACCGACACCGACGACCCGACCACCGACAGCACCAGCGTCGTGTCGGTGGTCAGCCGCGACAGCACCTCGCCGGTCATGATCCGCTCGAAGAACCCCGGGCTCAGGCCGACCACGCGGTCGTAGATGCCGCGGCGGATATCCGCGATCACCCGCTCGCCGAGCGTCGTCACCAGATAGAAGCGCGCCGCGGTCCCGAGGGCCAGCAGCGCCGCGATGCCGAGGGCCGCGAGGAAGTAGGAATCGACCAGCGCCAGCGACTCGGCGAAGAAGTTGTCGACGACGCGCCGCACCGCGATCGGCAGGCTCAGGGTCAGGACAGCGGTGGCGATCAGCGCCACGAAGGCCGCCCACAGCATCCCGCGGTAAGGCCGCAGGAAGGGCCACAGCCCCCGGAGCGGCGCAACCGACCGCGACCTCACGCGCTCTTCCGCCTTCCCCGCCATCTCGCTCCCCGCTGGATCCCGTCGCGCGCCCCTACCAAGCCGCGGCGACCGCCACAAGCGATGCCGCGTCGCAGGCCGCAAGCGAGGGCGATGGAGCGGGTGATGGGAATCGAACCCACGTATTCAGCTTGGAAGGCTCAGGCGCATCCTCCAAATTCTTGTTCCCCAATAATATTATAGGCACGTTTGCGCGGCGCTTTGTCGGTAATGTGTCGGAAAAATATTCTGGAGCGGGTAGCGGGAATCGAACCCGCACGACCAGCTTGGAAGGCTGGGGCGCTACCATTACACCATACCCGCGAGGTGGACATTGGCTAGAGAATGCCCGGGAAGCCGTCAAGATGGAAAGTCCAAGCGCAGTTCCATCAGCGCGGTTGCATCGCAGTTCCAGTTCTCGTTTCTGCGAGTGGAGCCGCAACACGGCAGCCCTGCGACGGCGAAACAGGCCGAAGTTGTCCTGGATACCGATCTTGCCAGTCGGCAGGACGCGATGAACCCAGTGGAGCTTCTGCTTTCGGCGTTGGCAGCCTGCAAGCTGAAGGGCATTGAACGGGTGACGCCGATACTCAATTTCCAGGTCGCGGGCGCTGAGGTGTCGCTCGATGCGGTGCGTCAGTACGCGCCGCCCAAGCTGAAGCTCATCCGCTACGAGATTGTGGTGGACAGCGGGGAGAGCGAGCAGCGGCTTGATCTCCTGCATCGCAACATCCTAAAATACGGCACCATCTCCAACACCCTGAGCGGGACTGTGCCGATGGAGGGACACCTTCGACGCAAGTAACCGTCGGGGCAAGAAGCCCATGGAAGACGTCGAAGCTGCGCTAGCGGAGCCGGCGGGAAGCGAGGCGACGGTCGTGGCCGAAGTTGCGCCCGATGTGAAGACCCCCCAAGTTGTCATGACGACACCCCATAAGTTTTCCCGGATAGATCCAGAGCTGTCTGGTTCGCGGCATTCGTCGAGCCTGCCCGAACGGTCATTCGCGGCCCACCGGATTCCGCGCTGCGTCTTCCCATAGCCTCGCATGGCAGGTCGCGATCCAGCTGCTGCGAAAGACGCGTTCGCGCCCACTCGCGTGACGAACCTGGTATCCCGGAGACGGTGACCGCCCATCCGATCCAGGCGGCTTTGGTGTCCGCGGCGACCTTCGCTGTAGGGGCGGGCATCCGCTCATGATCGCGGTGCTTGTGCCTGCCGGACAGATCACTCTCATCGTCGCGGCCACGACCTTGGTCGCGCTTTCCGTGCTCGGCGGGCTCGGCGCATCCGTCGGCGGTGCGGGCGTCATCAAGGGAGCGGTTTGCGTCACCTTTTTTGGGGCGCGCTTGCCATGGTCGCGACCGCAGCCGTGGGTATGGTTTTCGCGTCGCAGCGTGATCGAACTTCAAGAGCTCCGACGCGGAGGCGGGTGGTGCTGGGGTCGATTCGGCTGACGAGGGCAGTCTTACTGTGAAGCACGCGTGTCTGCACCACATGCTACGTCTCATGCTGCGAGCATTTTGAATCCTGCACTGCGCGATGGCCTGCCGAAGGAAACGTCTGCCGGCTTTCGTGCCCGCGACAGGCTACACGGTCCATTCGCGATCGCAACTGATCTGCATCAATGCCGTCCGCCGCGTGGCCTGCAATCCTTCTCCAAACGATCTGGCAGGAGAATCGACATGTCATGCGGTGCGCTCTGGCGAATATCTGCTGCCGTGGCACTCGCATCCGTTGCGGCGAGCAGCGCATTCGCCGCCGACCCGGCGCTCCGTGAAGACGCCCTCGCTCTCTTCGAGCCGATCCCGCAGAGCCCGGAACCCGCGCCCGATCCGGCTGCGGTCGAGCTCGGCAAGGCGTTGTTCTTCGAGCCGCGTCTGTCCGAGGGCCACAACATAAGCTGCAACACCTGCCACAATCTCGGCACCGGCGGCGCCGACCTCGCCCCGGTTTCGCTGGGGCACCGCTGGCAGAAGGGCGGACGCAACTCGCCCACGGTTCTGAACGCGACATACAACACCGCCCAGTTCTGGGATGGTCGTGCCGCCGACCTGGCCGCGCAGGCAGGCGGACCGATGGTCAACCCGGTCGAGATGGGCTCGACGCCAGGAACATGTTGTCGAACAGTTGAAGGGCATTCCCGGCTATCTGCCGCTCTTCGCGGCGGCATTCCCGGCCGACACGGACCCGCTGAACTTTCCAAACGCCGAAGCCGCGATCGCGGCCTTCGAGCAGACCCTGATCACCCCGAACGCACCCTTTGATCGCTTCCTGCGCGGCGACGACGCGGCGATGACGACGGAACAGCAGGACGGATTGCGCGCCTTCATCGATCAGGGCTGTGCCGCGTGCCACAACGGCGTCAATCTCGGCGGCAACAGCTACCAGCCCTTCGGTCTGGTCGAAAAGCCGGACTGGGCGATCATGCCGCCGGGCGACAAGGGCCGTTTCGAGGTCACGCGCGCCGAAGAGGACGCCTACGTGTTCAAGGTGCCCACACTTCGCAATATCGCCATCACGCCGCCCTATTTCCATTCCGGGGCGGTCTGGGATCTGAACCTGGCGGTCGGGGTCATGGGAACGGCGCAGATGGGTGCTACACTCGGCACGGACGAGGAAGCCAGCATCGTGGCTTTTCTCGACAGCCTGACCGGCGACATGCCGCAGGTCGTCTACCCGACATTGCCGCCCAGCACCGCCGATACGCCGCGCCCGCAGCAGTGAGCTGCAATGACGATGCCGCGCTGGTGGGCGCGCCTTGGACTCTGTTCCAGTAGGCGCCGCTTTCGGGGCAGGCAGGGAAGGTTGAACATGCCGGACAATTGGAGATTTTCCCTTCGCCCCGGTTCCAAAGCACCGAGACCAGATCGGGCCGCGGCGGCGCGATTTTGGCACGGTCCGGCACTCGCTGCGGCCGGCCTGATCCCGGTAGCCGTCATGGCCATGCCTGCACGCGCTCAGGGGATCGACGTCACCACCCTGATCAACGAGGGCACCGATGCGGTGCCGGCCTGCGTCACCTGTCACGGCGCGCAGGGTCTCGGTGACATCGATCTCGGTGCCCCGATGATCGCTGGTATGGATGCCGGCTACATCGGAAGGGTGCTCACCGCCTATGCCGATGGCACCAGGGTCGGCAACACGATGAACGGCATCGCGGCCGAACTATCGTCCGAAGAAATCGTCGCGCTCGCGTCGCATTTCGCGGCTCTCCCCGCGAGCCGACTTGACTGGCAGGTCGACACGGCCGAGGCAGGGCGGGGGCAGGTTATCGCGCAAAACGGAATCATGGCCGCCGGCATCCCGGCTTGCGTTTCCTGCCACGGGCAGAACGGCGAGGGCATCGGTGCGACCTTCCCGCGCCTCGCGGGCCAGCTTCCCGACTACATGGTCGCCCGCATCGAACTCTGGAACACCGGCGAGGATCCGGCCGAGACCGCCGAAGAGGCGATCATGGCGCGGATCGCCACCGCAGCGCCACCCGATGCCATGGCGGCCGCGATCGCCCATTTCGCCAGCCTTGATCCCGCCGCTGGTCCGAGCACGGACTACACGCCCTATGAGACGGACTGGCCGGTGCTGACTTACAGCACGAAGCCATTGCCCGACGGCATCACCTGGTCGGATGCGGAGGCGGCCTATGCCGCACAGGAGAAGCGCCTCGCCAATCCCGATCTGTATGAGCACGTGCCGCCCGACCCCTCGGCGATCCCAGAGACGCCGCTCGGCGACATGATCCGTCTCGGGCGGGAGATTTTCACCAACACCCAGGTCCTGCGCGGAACCTTCGTTGGAAACGACCTGTCGTGCAGCAACTGCCACATGAATGCGGGCGCAAATCCTGTGGCGGCGCCGATCTGGGCAACCGCTGTCGATTTCCCGATCTTTCGGGGCAAGAACAAGCACGTGAACACCCTGCCCGAGCGGCTTGCGGGCTGCTTCAAGTATTCGATGAACGGCACCCCGCCGCCCGCGCAGCATGAGGTCATGGTGGCGCTGGAGAGCTACATGAGGTGGCTCGCAACCGGTGCGCCTTCGGGAGCTATCCAGAAAGCGCGCGGTTACGTCAGCCCTGCCGATGCCGGCTGAGACGCCCGACTATGCTCGTGGCAAGACGGTCTACGCAGCACGCTGCGCGACGTGCCACGGCACGGACGGCGCCGGGCTCAAGGAAGGCGATCGCGTCGTGTTTCCACCGGTCTGGGGGGCCAACTCCTACAACTGGGGGGCCGGAATGCAGCAGATCGACAAGGCGGCCGGCTTCCTGAAAGCAAACATGCCGCTCGGCAACCCAGACCTGACCGAACAGGAGGCATGGGACGTCGCGCTCTATATCGACAGTCACGAACGCCCGCAGGATCCGCGCTGGCTGGGCAGCGTCGAGGCGACCCGAAGCGCATACCACGACGAGGTCAGCGCCTACGGCCTCAGCACGCCCGAGGCCTGATGGGCGATACGGGCGCGCCGCTGCCCAAACCCGAGCCGCAGCCGTGGGCGAACTGGAGCAGCACCTGGAAGCCGGCCGAATAGGCCTACAGGCGCCGCGTCCTCTGCGCCCTGCGCCTCACCGAAGCGCACCACTAGTCTAGAGAGAACGAACTCGACCGATCCACAAGCGCGAATGGGTTGCGGAAAATTGACTTCCGGTGGGACGGAGCGGACAGCGGCGGGATCAAGGCACGCATCGTCGAGGAATAGCGCAGTGTCACGGCTTGCGTAGCCGGGCGTCTTGGTCATCGAGATGGGGTCGACGCGCATCTGCGACTGTTGATCCGTGTACCCTTTGACC
>CAWCSN010000014.1:0-94170 GCA_963798235.1 uncultured Alphaproteobacteria bacterium
GAATAGGTTTCCTGGGGCGCGCGCGGCACGGGTGCGGAGGAGACGGCATCCCGGTGACTGCCGGCGGCACGACACTCGTGCCTTCCACGGTCTTCGGTGTGCTCCAGTACCAGATTCGAACTGCTGGACCGTGCCGCAGCCGGCCGCAAGCGTGCCGAGCATGGCGGTTAGCAAGAGAAGCGCGCGGTGGCGCCCGACAGTCCTTGTCATGATCCGATGGCCCCTGGCCCCGTTGCAGTTTAAGGCCTGGATAGGAGCGGGGTTTTATGTCTGGTGGGGAGTGGAGCGGATCACAGTCCTGCGAGCAATTAAGAGGCCGACTGTGACGCAGTTCCGGGCCACGGCGCTCATGTGGCCGCCGGTCTGTCACCGGGGCCGAGGCCCCCGTTCGTCGGCTGACGAGACGCTCCTCAGAGGGCCTCGGCCCCGGTGACATACCGGCGGCACTTGTGACGCTACTCGGAGGGCAGGCGCCAGGCGATGGGGAGATCGCCGAGAATCTTGAAGGCGTACTGCCACATGTGGCCGCCGGCGGCGACCACGACGAACTGCTTGCCCTGCACCTTGTAGGTCATTGGCGTGGCCATTGCTGCCGTTGGTGTCGGCGATTCCCACAATTCATCGCCGGTCTCCACGTCGAAGGCGCGAAATCGCTCGTCCATGGTGGCGCCGATGAAAACGAGTCCGCCGCCCGTGATAATCGGGCCGCCGGACGTGGGCGTACCCCAGCGCAGTGGCAGCGGCAGGCGCACGAGCTTGTCGAGGACGCCGAGTGGCACGCGCCAGCGGGTCTTGCCGGTCGCCAGATCCAGCGCGACCAGCTCGCCAAGGGCGGCGCGTTGAAGGGGAGAACGAGCGGGGAAAGCAGTGGCTTGAACACCTGCACGTAGGGCGTCCCGGCAAGCCGGCCCGGGTTGCCCATAGAGAGCCGGCCATCGGCCTGGAGAGCTCGGCCGGGTCCACCTCGTCAGCGGCAAGGAGCCGGGTCACGGTCGCCGCCCGGTTCACGGGCAGGATCAGCAGCTGGCGCCCGGGATCGAAACTGCCGCCGCCCCAGTTGGTTACCGCCATGCCGGGAAAATTCACCGTGCCCTCGGGGCTCGGGGGCGTGTAGTACTCGCCGTAGCGTGTCCCCTCGATCATGCGCCGGCAGATCCACTGGTCGAAGATCGTGTAGCCCCATGCGTCCGCGGGTGTGAGTCCGGGAGCATAGGCGGTGGAATCGTCACCGGATACGGCTGCGTCGGGGACAGCTGTTCGCCGGGTACTCCGCCGCCGGGGACCGGCCGCTCCTCGATGGGCAGCAGCGGCGCGCCGGTTGCGCGGTCGAAGACGAATACCAGTCCCATCTTCGTCAGCTGCACCACGGATGGCACGCGGCGTCCGCCGATCCCGAGGTCGATGAGCATCGGCTGGGATGGAAGGTCGATGTCCCAGACGTCGTGATGGACCAGCTGGTAGTGCCAGGCGATCTCGCCGGTGGCCGCGTGCAGTGCCACGAGGGAGTTGGCGTAGTGATTGTCACCTGGACGCGTACCGCCGAAAAAGTCCGGCGCGGCACTGGCGGTCGGCAGGAACAGCAGGTCCAGGCTGGCATCGTAGGACATGATGCTCCACACGTTTGCGGCGCCGGTCATCGCCAGTGCCTCCGGGGTCCAGGCGGAGGCGGCCGGATCGCCCGGGTTGCGCGGCACGGGGTCGAAGCTCCAGCGGAGTGCTCCGGAGCGCAGGTCGAAGGCCCGTACCATCCCGCTGGGACCGTCGTTGCGCCGGAACTTCGTGTTGTTCGCTGACCCGAGGACGACGACGGAGCCCGCCACGGTCGGCGGGGAGGAGAACTGGATGTCACCGTGCCGCAGGTCCACCGGCCGGTGGATGCGGGCGGCGCGGGCCTCGGCCTCGGCGAGTACCAGTGCGCGCACGTTGACCGTGCCGCCCGTGCCAAATCCGGAGCAGGGGACTCCGGTCCGGGCATCCACCGCGATCAGCCGGAGGTCGCCCGTACCCGTGTAGAGTCGATGGGCGCAGACGGCTCCGGGCGCAGCGAGCGGGTCCTGCCAGTACGCGATGCCCCGGCAGTTGTAGCGCGTGCCGACCGGCCCGAGGTCGAGCTTCGGGTCGAGGTTCAGCGTGGGCCCGTGGCAGGGGTCGAGGGCGATAAGCCGGTTGAATGGCGTGCAGAACACCAGGGACTCGCCGCCGCTGCCGGCAGCAGCAGGGGCGTGACGTGGAAACTGGCGAAGGCCTTGCGATCCGGGTGCCGTTCCAGTTCACCGGTGTGGTATTCCCAGGCCTTGACCAGCTGGCCAACGTTGCCGCGATTGATGTCCGCTAGCGGCGAGTAGCGTGATCCGCCCGGGTCACGGCCGTAGGATTCCCAGCCGGATTCACCACCGGCAATTGCCCCGGTCAGTGGCGCCAGCAGCAGGCCTGCCAGCAGTGCCGGCACGATGGCCCGCACCAGCGGGCGCTGGCGCGACGGCCGGTTCACGGTGCGCCGAAGTGGTAGTTGATTCCGAGGCCCGTCGTCCAGAAGTCGGCGCTATCCAGGTCGAACCAGCTGGCTTCAAGCCGGACAGACCACTGACGAGCCACCGCGACATCAAGACCGGCGCCGAGGGTGATGCCCTCCGCCTTGCGGGTTGCAGCGCTGCTTCCGTCCAGCTCCAGATCCTGGTCCAGCGCGTAGTACCCGGCCTTGCCGAACAGCTGCAGGCTGTCCGGCAACCCGGGGGTATCGCCCAGCAGGTCGAAACTGATGCCCTGGAGATTCAGGGCCGCGTCGCCGCCGGCTTCGCCCGGCGTGTTGTCCTGCTTGAAGTCCGAGGTCCGGAGCCAGGTCATTCCCAGCCCGAGAATGCGGTTGAAGCGGTACTGGCTCCAGGCCTTGAAGCCCGGGGCCGTATCGTCAATGGCGCCGCCATCGAGCTGGTAGTCGTTGAAGGTCCCGCCGGCACCGACGGTCCAGCCCGGGTCCGCCGGCCCCGCCACAGCCGTTCCCGGCAGGCCGCAGGCCGCGAGCAGTGCCACGGCTGAAGCGGTTACCGCCGTGACGGCGTGGCGCACAGGGAATTGCCCCGGCTAGCGCTGATTGAACTCGAGGGTAACCCGCCGGTTCAGGGCGCGGCCATCGGCGGTGTCGTTGGGTGCAACCGGCTCGGTCTCGCCAGCGCCCACGGCCGTGAGCTTCTCTGCGGGATGCCCTTGGCAACCAGGAAGTCACGCACGGCCTCGGCCCGTCGCCGGAAAAGATCCAGATTGTAGTCATCGGAGCCGATGCTGTCGGTGTAGCCCCGAACTTCGATGTCGAAGGCGGGCCGCTTTGCGAGGATATCTGCGACAGAGTCGAGCATCAGGCGTCCTGGGGGGTCAGTTCGGCCGAATTGGTGGAGAAATTCACGCCCCGCAGGACCAGCTGCTCCTCGCAGCCCACGGCATTGACCGTCGCGCCGGCCGGGGTCCCGGGCACTGGTCGGTGCCATCCGACGCCATCACGTCACCGTCGCGGGTCGCCGGCGGGGGCGGGGGCGGGGGTGGGGGGGCGGCGCCATGACGGCCACCGGTGCTGCCACGGCCGCGACGGGCTCCGCCTGGGCCGGACGGCCGAACAGATACTCGATGCCGAGGTTGATGGCCCAGAGGTCGCCGTCGTCGATATCGAACCAGTCGCCTTCGGCGCGCACCGCAAACTGTTCGCTCACGTAGAGACGGACGCCCGCGCCCAGAGCAGGCCCTCCGGGGAATTCGACCCGGCACTGGCGTTGTCCACCATGACCTGCTGATCGAAAAAGTAGTAGCCGGCCTTGCCGTAGGTCTCGAGATCCTCGCCGCCGACCGGCGCATAGACGAGTGCGGAAAGGCTGAAGCCGTCGAGGTGGGCCTTGGCGTCGCCGCCGGGGTTGGGCGGATCGAGGTCTTGTTGAAGTCCCCGAAGTTGTGGTACGCGCCCTCAACCCCCAACCGCTTGTTGAAGCGGTAGCCGCCGAAGGCTTTGAAGCCGAGGGAACTGTCATCCAGCTGGTTGCTGTCGAAGCTGTACTCGCCGAAGCGCGCCGCCACCCGCGTTCCAGCCCGACTTGTCGTCGGCTGCCAGTGCAGAGGTGCCGGCAATCCGATAACGGCCGCTGTTAAGACACGTTTCATCACGCAGGCGCCTCGATGGAGCTCGGCGGCAACGCGCCGTTCCTCGTCTTCGACGACGCCGACCTCGAGTCGGCACTCGATGGCGCCATGGTGGCAAAGATGCGCAACGCCGGCGAGGCCTGCACCGCGGCGAACCGTTTCTAAGTGCAGGCCGGCATCCACGACGCCTTCGTCGCGGGCCTGACAGCGCGGATGCAGGCGCTGAAGGTCGGCCCCGGCACTGACGCGGCGACCCAGTGCGGGCCGATGATCACCGCCAAGGCGGTCGCAAAGATCGACCGGCTGGTGACGGAGGCCGTCACGGGTGGCGCGCGGATCACGACCGGCGGACGGCCGCTCGACGGGGCGGGGCACTTCTAGGCTCTAAATCAATCTCGATGCACTCCTTCCGTTTTCTGGCCTGATTTGTCTTCTGACCCGCGTCATTGATGGGGGTGCGGCGATGAGGATGGATGCTTACGGGCGGGAGGTTGCTCCGCCTGGGTTGGTGGTGGAGCGGGTTGAGAGGACGGCCGAGTCGGTCAGGGTTTTCGCCCGCTCGGGCGGTTGTGGCGCGGCCTGTCCCGCCTGCGGCGTGGTATCGAGGATGGTTCGCAGTCGGTATGGACGGCAACTGGCCGACCTGCCTGCGCACGGGCGTCACGTCGTGATCAGCGTCGAGGTGCGGCGCTTCCGGTGCGCGGAGCGGGAATGCGCCCGTCGGAATCTTTGCGGAACGTTTGGAGCCTTCGGTTGCCCGGGCTTTCGCCCGGCGGACTGAGCGGCTGGACGGGCTGGTGCAGCATCTCGGCCGGGCGCTTGGCGGACGCCCGGGGCAGAGGATGGCACGCCGGCTGTTGCTGCCGGTGAGCAAAGATACGCTTCTGCGAACCGTCCGGCGCCGGGAGGTGGTCCCGAGGGAAGCGCCGAAGATCATCGGGGTGGACAACTGGGCGTGGCGCAAGGGGCATCGCTACGGCACGCTGATCTGTGACCTTGAGCGGCGGCGCGTGATCGATCTGCTGCCGGATCGAGAGCCGGCCACGGTCGCGGCATGGCTTGCGGCGCGGCCGTCGATCGAGATCATCGCCCGGGATCGCGGCGGCAGCTACGGCGCGGCGGCCGCGCAGGGTCGTCCCGAGGCTTTGCAAGTCGCAGATCGCTGGCATCTCTTTGAAAACGCGAGCGCTGCCTTCCTGTCCGCGGTGCGTTGTCAGATGGGCATCATCCGCGCCGCACTCGGCCAAGGCCCTGTCGATCCGTCGGTCCTGACGGCGGCGGAGCGCCTTCAACATGACGGCTGGCGTCGCCGCGCCGAGGCTGATGCGGCGGTGCTGGCGCTGCACAAGGACGGCGTCGCGATAAGGGAAATCGTCCGCCGCACCGGCCGCGCGCGCAAGGTGGTGCGCGACGTCGTTCGGGGCGGCCGCGCCGAGCCGTTCCGACCGCGCGCGAGTTCGCTCGAGCCCTGGCTCGATCGGCTCGATGCCGAGTGGACGGCCGGCTGCCGCAACGGGGCTGAACTCTGGCGGCGGCTGCGGGGCCATGGGTTCGCGGGCTCGCTGCGCGTCATCGGCGAATGGGCGACCCGGCGACGCCGCGACGAGATGGCCGCAGGACCGCGCCGATGTCCCAGCGCACGTGCCCTCGCCCGAACGCTTTCGACCAGCCCGGAGCTGCTGTCCCGCGCCGATCGCACGATTGCCGCCGTCGTCGAGAAGGCAGCTCCGGCTCTGGTGGAGGCGCGCGATCTCATCGACCGGTTTCACCGTCTGATCCGGGGCGGCGACGCCGATGACCTTGATCCTTGGATGGCGGCGGCGGCCGAAAGCCTCATCCGTAGCTTTTCCAGGGGTGTGGCGGCGGACAGGGCAGCAATCGCGCCGCCATCGTCGAGCCATGGTCCAACGGTCAGACCGAAGGCCAGATCACGAAGCTCAAGCTTGTGAAACGCCAGATGTACGGCCGAGCAAACCTTGATCTGCTCAGGGCCCGCTTACTCTCCGCTCCATGACGATGTGCATCGAGATTGATTCAGAGCCACTTCTATCCGCCGACCGTGCTGGAGAACGTGCCCACCGATGCGGAGATCGCGCGCGAGGAGATCTTTGGGCCGGTGGCCGCAATCTACCGCTTCGAGACCGAGGCGGAGGCGATCGCACTCGCCAACGACACCGAGTACGGGCTCGCGGCCTACGTCTATAGTGGCGACCTCAAGCGCGGGCTGCGCGTCGGGCGCGGGATCGAGACCGGTATCGCTCTCGCGCACGGCCCTTGGCAATGAACTCGGGACCATAGCACGTTGGGAATTGATCGCTGCCGAGAGGTTATGGCCGCCTGCGGAGCCTTCGAGGGTGCGCAGCAGGCGGCCATAACCGGCTTCAGGTCTCCATGGTGGTTTTTGCGAACCACACCACAGAGGAGATCGGCTATGACCGAGATCGAAGATGCCCCCGGCGCACGCGTTTTGGTAGGCATCGACATTTCCAAGCACCGACACGGTGCTGATCGCCGTCCCCGGCAAGCAGCGCCGCCGCAGGATGACGCTGACGAACGCCAAGGCGGACTTCGAGCGCCTGGTGATGGTTCTCCGCGAATACGGCCTGCCGGTCAGGATCAGGTTCGAGGCGACGGGCAATTATCATCGCGCCCTGGCGCACCACCTCTGCTGTGCGCGGGTTCGAGCTCAAGCTCGTCTCGTCGGTCGGATTGGCCCGGACGCAAGAGGCGCTGCACAACAGCTGGGACAAGAATGATCCGAAGGACGCGCAGGTGATCCTGCGCCTGCTCGAGATCGGCGCCGTCCAGTTCTTCCACGATCCGCTGCTCGCTGGCGTGAACGATATCCAGGAGCTCTCGAAGACCCACGAGATCGTCTCGCGCGCCAAGACCGAGCTCTGGCATCGCATCCTGACCCACTATCTGCCGCTCTACTTTCCGGAGGCGGACAGGTTTCACCGCAGCTCGCGGACGGATTGGTTTCTGGCTTTCCTCGAGGCCTTTCCCTCGCCTCACTTCATCGCCGCCGTGGACAAGGAGGCGTTCATTGCCGCGGCATGGACGGTCGTCGGGCGGCGCGTCTCTAAAACCGAACTGCTGTCAGATATTTACGAGACCGCGAAGAGTTCCGTCGGACTGCCCGTCGACCGCGACTCCGACGCTATCGCCATGTTCCGGATGGTCCTTGCGGAGGGCCGAAGCCTGACCCGCCAGCGCAACGCGATCGAGGCGCGGTCGGTCGAGCTGCTTTCCGGCCTGACCGACTACCAGCTGCTGACCTCGATCCCCGGCATCGGGCCGATCAACGCGATGACCATTCTCGCCGAGGCGGGCGACGTGCGCCGGTTCCGCCATCACCGCCAGTTCCTGAAGTTCTGCGGCATGGATCTCGCCACGGCCCGGTCCGGTCCGGGATGTTCCGCGGCCAGAGCAAGATCTCGAAGTACGGCAACGCCCGCCTGCGCCGCACGCTCTGGATGGCGGGCCAGACCGCCTTGCTGAAGCCGACCAACAGCTTTCGCGACAAGTTCGAGCGCTACATCGCGCGGGACCGGCTCAATCCGCACCTGCGGCGCAAGGCCTACACTGCCATCGCCGCCAAGATGGCGCGCACCGTACACGCTTTGATCAAGCACGGCGAACCCTATCGCCCCTTCTTCGAGGGGCGAGCCGGGGCGGAAGGACCCTCTCGATCGAGCCGTGGAGGCGTGAACCGACCTCGCAGATCAATGTTCGGGCTTTCCGCTTGGGATTTCGGATCTCGTCTTAAGGACGGTGAGGGCCGCATCGACGCGTACCCTGTGTTCGCTATGGGAGAGACCACTTCTTGACGGCGGAGCCCGCCTGGGCGACCTTTGGCAGGTGTCCGATCGCTCGGATGCCCAGTGACCTGATGCCTCAAGCCGCCATCCGTTCCCAACATAGGACGTTGTCGGAACGGACATGGCCCGGCACGCCGCGTGAGGCATGAACAGATCCGACAGGACGTCGATGAACATCGGTCGACTTCAGCCTTCGGTCGACCCGGATCGCCAGGCACTCCCGGGTGAACTCGTCGATGACGTTGAGCATGCGGAACTTCCTGCCGTTGTGGTGCGATCCTCGACGAAGTCGTAGGACCAGACATGATTAGGACGCTCGGGTTGAAGTCGCACGCAGGAGCCGTCATTCAGCCAAGCCGCCCTTTCTTCGGCTGCTTGCCCGGCACCTTGAGCCCCTGACGCCAGATGTGCTCGACCCGCTGGCATTCCCCGCCCAGCCGGCCGCCCGCAGCATTGCCGTGTCCGGCGGTACCCATAGCGGCCATACTGCGTGGCGAGCGCGACGATGTCGGCGGTGAGCGCGCGCCCGCCCTTTCGGCGCCTTTCTTTGGGTCGAGCGATGCTGCCCCGGCACGCGGCACGCCAGCCGCTCGGACACGTCGAATTTCGTCATGACGAGAGCGATGCAGCGGCGACGACGGCCGGGGCTCAGAAGTTTCGCTGCGCGGTCCTTCGGTTCCCGATGCGGCCTCGTTCAGGATCAGCTTCTCCAGCGTCAGGTCGGAGACCGCCTTGCGCAGCCGCTCGTTCTCCTTCTCGAGGTCCTTGAGGCGCTTCACCGGGTCGGACTTCAGCCCGCCTCCTTGCGCCAACGATAGCAGGTGAACGGTGTCACGCTGATCGTCCGGATCGCCTCCGCAACCGGCCGTCCCTGCGACAACAGCACATCGACCTGCCGCAGCTTCGCGACGATCTCTTCGGGCTTGTGCTTTCTCTGCGGCATTCCTGGCATCCTCCAAAGGCTCAAAAGCCTACTTCAGGGAGGACCACTTTCCAGGGGGCAGACCAGGAGTATCAGGAGGCGGCCGCTCGTATCCTTCAGAGGTAATCCTGACGGCTCAGGCCGTACTTGGCCATCTTCTCGTTGAGGGTGCGGCGGGGGAGGGCGAGTTCGGTCATCACGGCGCTGACCGAGCCCTGGTTGCGGCGGAGGGCATGGTCGATCAGCATCTTCTCGAAGGCGTCGACGTGTTCCTTGAGCGGCTTTTCTGCGTCGATCGGGATCGCCGGGGCCTGGAAGCCGTCGTCGATGAGCAGAGCGGAGATGTTCTGGTCGCCGCGGCGGGCCTGGAGGACGGCGCGCTCGGCGAGGTTGATGAGCTGGCGGATGTTGCCCGGCCACGGCGCCTGGACGAGGTTGGCGGCGTCGACGGCGTTGAGCGTCGGCGGCTCGCAGCCGTATTCATCGGCGAACTGCACGGTGAAGTGCGAGAACAGCGTCAGGATGTCCTCGCCGCGGGTGCGCAGTGGCGGCGCCTCGAGGATCAGGCCGGCGAGGCGGAAGTAGAGGTCGTCGCGCAGCACTTCGCTCGGCGGCGTGCCGACGGCGAAGCGGCTCGACACCGCGATGACGCGGAAGTTGTGCGCGTGGCCTTCGGTGCTGCCGGAGTTCAGCACGTCGAGCAGCCGCGCCTGGATCGAGGGAGACAGCGCCTCGACGTCCTCCAGGCAGAGGGTGCCGCCGTCGGCCTGGTCGACGAGCGGCTTTTCCGGCCAGTCGGGACCGCCGAAGAGCTGGAGCTCGAGCTGCTCCGGCGGGACCGAGGCACAGCTGACGGTGACGAGGGGCCGCGACGCGCGCGGCCCGCCGGCATGGAGGGCCATGGCCATCAGACTCTTGCCGGTGCCGGTCTCGCCGATGATGAGGACGTGGCCGTCGGCCTGGGCGACGTCGAGGATCTGTTCGCGCAGCCGCTCGATCGACGGGCTCGACCCCATCAGCCGGCGGAGGAGGACGTTGCCGTCGGCGAGTTCGCGGCGCAACGCCCGCGTCTCGATGGTGCGCTCGCGGATGTCGGCCGCGCGGCGGCAGAGGTCGGCGAGGCGTTCGGGGTCGAAGGGCTTCTCGACGAAGTCGAAGGCGCCGATGCGCATCGCCTCGACCGCCATCGGCACGTCGCCGTGGCCGGTCATCAGGATGACCGGCAGGCCCGGGTCGATCGACTGGAGACGGCGGAGCAGCGCCATGCCGTCCATGCCGGGCATGCGGATGTCGCTGACGACGACGCCCTCGAAATCGGCGCCGATGGTCTTGAGCCCGAGTTCGGCCGAGTCGAAGACGACGGTGTCGAAGCCCGAGAGCCCGAGCCATTGGCCGACGCTCTCGCGCATGTCGGCCTCGTCGTCGATGATCGCGACGCGGGATTTTCCGTTGTTGGTTGTCATTCGGCAGCCTGTGATTGTCCGCTTGCCCGTGGCAGCAGAAGCTCGAAGATGGCACCCCCCTCGGCGGCATTGCGGGCGACGAGGCGCCCGCCAAGCTCGGCGGCGAAACCGGCGGAGATCGCGAGCCCCAGCCCGAGGCCCTCGCCGGCTTTCTTGGTGGTGTAGAAGGGCTCGAAAAGCTTGTCCGGGTCGGTCAGCCCGGCGCCGTTGTCGGCGACCTGGAGGAGAATGGTCTCGCCCTCGACGAGAAGGATGCGGATCTCGCGGTCGTCGCCGCTGCGGACCGCGTCGAGGGCGTTGCGCAGCAGGTTGACGATGATCTGCTCGAGGCGGAGCGGGTCGGCGGTGACGATCGCGGGCTCGGAGGGCAGCGTCGTCAGGATGCGCACTGCCATGCGGCCGAGCTGTGGCGCCATCATCGACAACGCGGCGCGGACGCTGTCGCGGAGGTCGACCGCCTCGACGTCGACGTCGCCCTTGCGCGCGTAGGACTTGAGCTGGCGGGTGATGCCGCCCATGCGGTCGATGAGGTCGTCGATGCGCTGGAAGGAGGTGAGCGCCTCCTCCGGGCGGCGGCGGTTGAGCAGCAGCCGGGCGCCGGCGAGGTAGGTCTTCATCGCGGCGAGGGGTTGGTTGAGTTCATGGCTGACCGCGGCCGACATCTGGCCAAGGGCGGCGAGTTTTGACGCTTGCTCAAGGCTTTGCTCGGCGTCCTTGAGATTTCGCTCGACGCGCTGGCGGGCGGCGATCTCCGAGGAGAGGCGGCGGTTCAGCACGCGCAGCTCCTGGGACTCGCGCTGGATGCGCCGGCTCTCGGCGCGGGTGCGGCGGGAAAGGATGTAGAAGGCGGCGGCGAGCAGCAGGGCGAGGACCATGATGATCAGCGACAGGACTGCGTTGACCTGGGCCCGCACCCCGTCGAGGGTCTCGAAATAGGTCAGGCGCCAGTTGCGCCAGCCGACCGGCACCTCGGTCAGCAGGTGCGGGGTGCCGGCGATGTAGACGTAGGACGGGAGCGCCGAAGGTGCGGCTGGCATCCTGGAGGGCGCGGCGCACCGGGGAGCCGTCCTCGCCGGGCGCGAGAAGGTTGCTGAGGGTCTGGTGGCGCCATGTCGGCTCGGAGGCGAGAAGAACCTGGTCGTCGCTGTCGGTGACGACGATCTTGACGTTCTGCCGCCGCCAGCCCTCCTCGTTGAGGCCGAGATTGACGGTGACGACGACGACGCCGAGGAACTTTTCGTCCTGCATCACCCGCCGGGCGTGGTGGAAGCTGTAGCCGCCGTCGTCGTTCTCGGTGATCGAGAAGACCGTCGTCGGATCGGCTTTGGCGAGGGCGTAGTAGGCCTTGTCGCCCTCGTACTGCTCGCGCGGGCGGTTGTCGCTGGCGGCGACGATGCGGCCTTCGGTGTCGAGCAGGAAGATCGAGCCGGCGCCGAGTTCGTCCTTGAAGGCGGCGAGGCGTTCCTCGGCGCCGGCGTAGGCGCCGGACTTGAGCGCGAGGATCAGGATCGGGTCGCGGGCGAGGAGCAGCGGCACCACGGAATGGCGCTGGATCGCGCTCTGGATCGATCCGGCGTAGAGGGTGGCGCGCACGGTGGCGTCGGCGTTCTGGTCCTCGGCGAAGGAGCGGGTCAGGTAGGCGTGGCTCGCCCAGATGACCAGCGCCGTCGCGACCATCGACGCGGCGAGGCCGACACGCGTCCATACATAGCTCTGCTTCGCCACGGGAGGCGCACTCGGGCGCGGCGATGCTCCTGCCTGGCTCATGGGCATAAGAATAAGCCCGCGAGGCCCGGCACTCAAGCGCCCTGCAAGGCGCCCTGGGCCATCGCGGCGGCGAGACCGGCGAAGAGCCGCGCACCGTCGGTGCCGCCCTGCACCGGATCAGCGGCGCGCTCGGGGTGGGGCATCAGGCCGAGGACGCGGCGGTTGGCGGAGAGGATGCCGGCGATGTCGGCCGTCGAGCCGTTGGGATTGTCGGCGTAGCGGAAGGCGATGCGGTCGTCGCCCTCGAGGCGGGCGAGGGTGGCGGGGTCGGCGCGGTAGTTGCCGTCGTGGTGGGCGATGGGGAAGGTGACGGTCTCGCCTTCGGCATAGGCGGCGGTGAAGGCGCTGGCGCTGGTGGCGACGGTGAGGGCGGCGGGCGCGCAGACGAACTTGAGGCCGGCGTTGCGCATGAGGGCCCCGGGGAGGAGGCCGGACTCGAGCAGCACCTGGAAGCCGTTGCAGACGCCGAGGACGTGGCCGCCCTGCTCGGCGAAGGCGACGACGGCGCGCATGACCGGGGAGCGGGCGGCGATGGCGCCGCAGCGCAGGTAGTCGCCGAAGGAGAAGCCGCCGGGGACGGCGACGAGGTCGAGGGCGGCGGGGAGGCTCGGTGTCCTTGTGCCAGACCATCGTCACCTCGGCACCGGCGCCGCGCAGCGCCACCGCGAGGTCGCGGTCGCAGTTGGAGC
This sequence comes from uncultured Alphaproteobacteria bacterium, assembly GCA_963798235.1. Classification (GTDB taxonomy): domain Bacteria; phylum Pseudomonadota; class Alphaproteobacteria; order Rhodobacterales; family Rhodobacteraceae; genus Amaricoccus. The sequence goes on from CAWCSN010000014.1 coordinate 12,785, forward strand.
CGGGGAAGACGATGACGGCGGCTTTCACGGGCGGGTCCTCAGTGCTGGAAGTCGGTTATGACGGCGACGCCGGGGGGTGTCGGGCCGTTGAAGGCGCGGAGTTCGGCAGAGGCGCCGGAGAGCGGGATTTCGCGGGCGACGAGGGGGGTGAAGTCGATGGCGCCCTGCTCGACGAGGGCGAGGAGCGAGGGGTAGCGCCACGAGGGCATGCCGCGGGTGCCGAAGAGCGCGAGGTTCTTCATGTAGACCGCGTTCATGTTGATCTCCATGCGCGCGGTGTGGCCGACCGGCATCCCGACCTGGACGTGGCGGCCGAGGGGGCGGAGGCATTCGATCGAGGCGTTGGTGGTCTGGGCGATGCCGAGGGCCTCGACGGAGACGTGGGCGCCGCCGCCGGTCAGCTCGCGGATGGTGGCGGCGGTGTCGCCGTCGCGGGCGTTCACCGCGGCTTCGGCGCCGAGGGAGAGGGCGTGGTCGAGTTTCTCCGGGACGATGTCGACGACGACGATGCGGGCGCCGAGGGCCTTGGCGATGAGCAGGGTCGAGAGGCCGATGCCGCCGGTGCCGTGGATGGCGACCCACTCGCCGGCGCGGAGGTCGGCACGGCCGGTAAGGGCGTGCCAGGCGGTGGTGGCGCGGCAGCCGAGGGCGGCGGCGACGGTGGGGGCCATCGACTCGGGCAGGCGGGCGAGGTTGTGGGAAAAGGGGACGGAGACGTATTCGGCGAAGGCGCCGGGCTCGACGAAGCCGGGGAGGCGCTGGTCGGGGCAGATGTTCTGGTTGCCGGACTGGCAGGCCGGGCAGGTGCCGCAGGCGAGGATGAAGGGGGCGACGAGCTGGTCGCCGGTCTTCCACGGGGAGAGGGGGCCGGCCTCGACGACCTCGCCGCAGTATTCATGGCCCTGGATCTGACCGGGCTTCACGCGGGGATGCTCGCCGGTCCAGCCGTGCCAGTCGGAGCGGCAGACGCCGCAGGCGATGGTGCGGAGCACGACGCCGTCCGCCTCGCAGGCGGGGTCGGGGACGGTCTCGAGGGCGAGGTCGGCGTTGTATTCGCGGAGGACGGCGGCGCGCATGGCTCTCCCGGGGGTTGGCCGGGTCGGGCTCAGGCGAGCTCGACCGCGTAGTCTTCGATCACGGTGTTGGCGAGAAGCTTCTCGCACATTTCCCTGACGCGGGCGCGGGCGGCGGCCTCGTCGGTCTCGGCGAGGTCGAGTTCGATGACCTTGCCCATGCGGACGTCGCCGACGCCGTCGAAGCCGAGGCTGCCGAGGGCGTGGCGGACGGCCTCGCCCTGGGGGTCGAGGACGCCGCGCTTCAACGTGACGTGAACCCGTGCTTTCATGGCGCGGCCTTCCCTCGGTTCAGCAAGCTTCAGTTGACCAGCTTCGGGCCGGTGTGGGTGCGGCCGTTGGTCTTGGGCATCACCCCGAGGCGCCGCGCGACTTCGGTATAGGCGTCGGCGAGGTTGCCGAGGTCCTGGCGGAACACGTCCTTGTCGAGCTTGCGGCCGGTCTCGATGTCCCAGAGGCGGCACGAATCCGGGCTGATCTCGTCGGCGACGATCAGGCGCTGGAAGTCGCCGTCGTAGACGCGGCCGATCTCGATCTTGAAGTCGATCAGCCGGATGCCGACGCCGAGAAACATGCCCGACAGGAAATCGTTCACGCGGAGCGCGAGCGCGATCATGTCGTCGATGTCCTGCTGGCTCGCCCAGTTGAAGGCGATGATGTGCTCCTCGGCGACCATCGGGTCGTGGAGGGCATCGTCCTTGTAGTAGAACTCGATGATCGGGCGGGGCAATTGCTGCCCCTCGGGGATGCCGAGGCGCTTGGAGAGCGAACCGGCCGAGTAGTTGCGCACGACGATCTCGAGCGGAATCATCTCGACCATGCGGATCAGTTGCTCGCGCATGTTCAGGCGACGGATGAAGTGCGTCGGCACGCCGACGGCGTTCAGCCCGGTCATGAAATGCTCGGACAGGCGGTTGTTGAGGACGCCCTTGCCCTCGATCGTCGCCTTCTTCTGGGCGTCGAAGGCGGTGGCCTCGTCCTTGAAGTACTGGATGAGGGTGTCCGGCTCCGGTCCTTCGTAGAGGATCTTCGCCTTGCCCTCGTACACCAGCCTGCGTCTGGCCATGCCTGTCTCCGAAAATGCGCAAGGGAGGGCGGGCAGAATGCCCGTCCTTCCCGGTTAGACGCTACCTATACCCGGCACCCCCAAGGAGCAAGCGTCTCGCATGCGACGGACATCCGACTGGCCGTCGCCCGCTTGTTAGTTGACGCGGCAGCCGCTATCTCGAAAGCCGAGGCCGGCACACGCAGAGAGGTTCGCGCGATGACGACGTTCAACGATCGAGAAAGAGGCTTCGAGAACAAGTTCGCGCACGACGCGGACATGCAGTTCAAGGCCGTCGCCCGGCGCAACCGCCTGCTCGGCATGTGGGCGGCGTCGCTCCTCGGCAAGAGCGGCGACGAGGCCACGGCCTACGCGATGGAAGTGGTGAAGTCGGACTTCGCCGAGGCGGGCGACGAGGACGTCTACCGCAAGGTCTCGGGCGACCTCGCCGGCCGCGCCGACGAGGCGACGGTGCGGGCGAAGATGACCGAGCTGCTGGCGATGGCCAAGTCGCAGCTCATGACCGAGATCTCCTGATCGACGCCCGAAGCCGCGCGCCAAGGGCGGCTTCGACAGCGCGGCTTCTGTCGCACCTATCCGTCCCGGAGCACCGGCGAGCGCGCGCATGAGCGCGTTCTTCGTCCGCGCTTGCCTTGGACCGTCGTGGTCCGGTCGCGTCGGCGCAAAATGCGCAGCCCGTCCGTCGCAATCCCCTCTTGCGAAACGCCCCGCAGTCCCCAAGTCAGGGCGAGCGGACCGGGCCCCTCTGACGACAGTCCCTTGTCGTGATGTCGGTCGCATCAAGCGCGCTTGATGTCCGGGCCGACCGCCTGTCTGTCGTGCGCGCTCCACGTTTGGAGAGGCAACGATGGACGCAATCCTGTTTTCGCTTTTTCTCGGCACGCCGCTTTGGCTGTGGTTCACCTTCGTCGGTCTCGTCGTCGCGCTGCTCGCGTTCGACCTCGGCATCCTCAATCGTAAGGATCACGAGATCGGCGTGGCGGAGAGCCTGCGGCTTTCCGCGCTCTACATCGGGCTCGGCGTCGGCTTCGGCGCCTTCGTCTGGCAGCAGTTCGGCGCCCAGCCCGCGGCCGAGTACATGACCGCCTTCCTGGTCGAGAAGACGCTGGCGCTCGACAACGTCTTCGTGATCGCGCTGATCTTCAGCTACTTCGCCGTCCCGCGCCGCTACCAGCACCGGGTGCTGTTCTGGGGCATCCTCGGGGTGATCGTGCTCCGCGGCATCATGATCGGCCTCGGCGCGACTCTCGTCGCGAACTATGCCTGGGTCCTCTACATCTTCGCGCTTTTCCTGATCGCCACCGGCGTGAAGATGCTGGTGACGGAGGAGAAGGAGCGCGATCTCGCCGCGAACCCCCTGCTCCGGTTCATGCGCAGGCGCTTTCGCGTGACCGACAGCATCGAAGGCAACGACTTCGTCGTGACCGCGCCCGACCCCGCGACGGGGCGGCCCGTCCGCTGGATCACGCCGCTCTTCCTCGCGCTGGTGCTGATCGAGATCGCCGACCTCGTCTTCGCGGTCGAACTCGGTGCCGGCCGTGTTCGCGATCACCACCGACCCCTACATCGTCTATACGTCGAACATCTTCGCGATCCTCGGCCTGCGCGCCCTCTACTTCGCGCTCGCCGCCGTCCTGCATCGCTTCCACTACCTGAAGTACGCGCTTGCCCTGCTGCTCGTGTTCATCGGATCGAAGATCTTCATCGCCGACCTCATGGGCTGGGAGAAGTTTCCGCCCCTGTGGTCGCTCGCGATCACCGTCGCCATCCTCGGTGCCGGCGTCCTCTACTCGCTCTGGCGGTCGCGGGACGCAGCCACCCCCGTCCCGCCGGAGCAGCGGCAGGCGGGCTAGAGCACGCGGGCGTACTCAGGAGAGGGAGCGCGCGAGTACCGACCAGCGGGAGAGCTTCTCGGCGTAGGGCATGCCCGCGTGGGCGGGGCTCGACGACGGGAGGTCGACGAGGCCAGGTGCGGCAAGGCCGGCGAGCTGGCGCCGGCCGATGCGCGCGGCGGTGGCGCCGTTGAAGGCGACGGCGCGGAGGTCGGGGAGCCGGGCGACGAGGGCGCGGAGGTCCGCTGCCTCCGGGTCGCGGATCGCGGCGTCGAGCGAGCCGGCGCGGGCCGCGGTGGCGATGACGTCCCAGACGCCGATTCGGGCGTCGAGGAGCGCCGCGAGGCGGTCCGGATAGGGCAGGGCGGCGAGCTCGCGCCCGGCCACGGCCCCGATCAGGCGCCAGAAGGCGTTCCGCGGGTGGGCGTAGTACTGGCGCGCCGCCAGCGAGGCGGCGCCGGGCAGGCTGCCGAGCACGAGGACGCGGGTGCGGGCGTCGGCGACGGGCGCGAAGGCCCGGTGCCGCTCGCCCGCGGTCATGCGCCGAAGACGCGGGCGAAGATCGTGTCGACGTGTTTGGTGTGATAGCCGAGGTCGAAGAGTGCCTCGATCTCCGTGTTGGAGAGGGCGGCGGTGACGTCGGGGTCGGCCTCGAGCTCGGTCATGAAGTCGGCGCCGTGTTCCCAGACCTTCATCGCGTTGCGCTGGACGAAGCGGTAGCTGTCCTCGCGGCTGACGCCCTTCTGGGTGAGGGCGAGGAGCACGCGCTGGGAGTGGATGAGGCCGCGGAACTTGTTCATGTTGGCGAGCATGGTGTCCGGGTAGACGAGCAGCTTGTCGATGACGCTGGTCAGGCGGGCGAGGGCGAAGTCGAGGGTGATCGTCGTGTCGGGTCCGATGGCGCGCTCGACGGAGGAGTGGGAGATGTCGCGCTCGTGCCAGAGGGCGACGTTCTCCATCGCCGGGATTACCGCCATGCGGACGAGGCGGGCGAGGCCGGTGAGGTTCTCGGTGAGCACCGGGTTGCGCTTGTGGGGCATCGCCGAGGAGCCCTTCTGGCCGGGGGAGAAGTATTCCTCGGCTTCGAGGACTTCGGTGCGCTGGAGGTGGCGGATCTCGATGGCGAGGCGTTCGATCGACGAGGCGATGACGCCGAGGGTGGCGAAGAACGTCGCGTGGCGGTCGCGCGGGATGACCTGGGTCGAGACCGGCTCGGGGGTGAGGCCCATGGCCTCTGCCACGTGCTCCTCCACCGCCGGGTCGATGTTGGCGAAGGTGCCGACGGCGCCGGAGATGGCGCAGGTGGCGACCTCGGCCCGCGCGGCGACAAGGCGGGCGCGGTTGCGGGCGAACTCGGCGTAGGCCTGGGCGAGCTTGACGCCGAAGGTGGTCGGCTCGGCGTGGATGCCGTGGCTCCGGCCGATGGTGACGGTGTCCTTGTGCTCCCAGGCGCGGCGCTTGAGGGCGGCGAGGAGAGCGTCGATGTCGGCGAGGAGGATGTCGGAGGCGCGGACTAGCTGGACGTTGAGGCAGGTGTCGAGGACGTCGGAGGAGGTCATGCCCTGGTGGACGAAGCGGGCATCGTCGCCGATGAACTCGCCGAGGTGGGTGAGGAAGGCGATGACGTCGTGTTTGGTGACGGCCTCGATCTCGTCGATGCGGGCGACGTCGAACTCGACGTCCCGGGCCTTCCAGATCGCGGCGGCGGCCGACTTCGGGATGACGCCGAGGGCCGCCTGGGCGTCGGCGGCGTGGGCCTCGATCTCGAACCAGATGCGGAAGCGGGTCGCCGGCTCCCAGATTTTCACCATCTCGGGGCGGGAATAGCGCGGGATCATCGGGGCGTGCCTCAGATCATGGAAGGGGGGCGGGGGGTCTGATAGACTGAGCGGGGAGCGGCGACAAGCGAGGTTTCAGGGCGGCCATGCGTCTCGGGGCGTTCGAGGGTGACTGGACGATCGAGCGGGCGATCGAGGACGTGCACGCCGCGCGCCTCGGCCGGTTCAGCGGCCGCGCGACGTTCCGGCCGGCGGCGGCGGGCGGTCTCGCCTATCGCGAGGAGGGGACGCTGACGCTCGGCGACGGGCCGGCGATGCAGGCGACCCGCGACTATCACTGGCGCGACGGCGGCGGCGGGATCATCGAGGTGCGCTTCGGGGACGGGCGGTTCTTTCACCGCTTCCTCCCGGAGGAGGCGGCGCCGGGCGACGTCCACCAGTGCGATCCCGACCTCTACCGCGTGCGCTACGATTTTGCCCGCTGGCCGATGTGGCGGGCCGAATGGCGCGTGACCGGGCCGCGGAAGGACTATTCGATGGTCAGCCGCTATCGCCGGATTTCGTGAGCGGGTTAAGCTCCGTGTCGGGCCTTCTTCTCGTTGCTGCCGCCTTGCGCGCCCCGGTGGGTCGCGGAGGACGGTCGAGGCAGGCGGCGGCTTTCGCCCGCGTCCCGGACGCGGCGGCGGCGGCGGTGGTCCTCCCGGGCCCTCCGACCTTCGGCCCGGTCCGGTCCCGGCGGCGCTGTCGAAACTGGACAGGCGCTCGCAAGTGCGGCATGAACTGGAGGGACAACAGCTTGGCAAGCGGAGCGATCATGGCCGATACTGCCTCCCGACACGTCCTTTCCGAAGCCCTCTGGCCGGCCGAAGGGTCGATGCTCTGGGCGAAGCGCATCGTCCTCGTCGCGCTCGGTATCGTCGCCCTCGCGGTCTGCGCCAAGATCAAGGTGCCGGTCTGGCCGTCGCCGGTGGCGATCAGCCTCGGCACCTTCGCGGTGCTGACCATCGGCGCCGCCTACGGGCCGCGCCTCGGCCTCGCCACCGTGCTCGGCTGGCTGCTGGTCGGGGCCGTCGGCTTCGACGTCTTCCAGAACAGCGCCTCCGGTGCCACCGGCCTCGCCTACATGATGGGCGCCACCGGCGGCTATCTCGTCGGCTACCTGCTGGCGACGGTCTTTCTCGGCTACGCCGCCCGCCGCGGCTGGGACCGCAGCGTTCCCGGCATGGCGGGCGCGCTCCTCGTCGGCAATGCGCTGATCTACGTGCCGGGCCTGCTCTGGCTCGGCTACCTGATTGCGGTGGCCTGTTCGACCCGGCGAAATACGCCTCGGTCACCGACCAGACCCTCGCCTGGGGCCTGACGCCCTTCCTGATCGGCGACGCGATCAAGCTCGCCCTCGCCGCGCTGATCGTGCCCGGTGTCTGGAAGCTCGTCGGTTCGGCCAGGGTCTGACCCCGGCCGACCGCCTCAGGCGACCAGCGCCTCCAGGAACTTCTCAAGGACCTCACCGGCCTCGACGATTTCGCTGAAGACGGTGTCTTCCTCGTCCACCGCCGCCCAGATGAGATTGTCGTTCAGCATCATCTTGTCGGTGGTGGCGAAGAGTTCGTTGATCACGTCCTCCACCTGGGAATCGCCTATCTCGAGGCAGTTGGAAACCGCCGTTTCGAGGAATTCCCCGCCCCTCAGCATGCCCTGGGCCAGTACTTCGGCGTTCTGAAACTGCGCGGCCTCGGTCGCGCCCGAGAAGACGTAGCGCAGCTCGGTGTTGGACACGGCTGCATACCACGTCCCGCCATTTTCAAATATTTGCAGCGTCTGCATCGCGTTGAATCCCCGTTCCGACCTGCAGAGACGACGGATCGACCCATATCACAACTGTACTGCGGCACAAATACCGGTTGACGAGGGGGCTCGATTAATGTCCCATATTTGAGCGTGGCAGAAACGGAGAGGGGAATCCGATGCCTATCGCAGCCAACTGGAGCAACGACACGACCGAAGCCTGGAACAGGAGCTACGCCTCGTCCTTCACGCAGGGGCTGACGGAGCGAATCCTGCAGACTCCTGCCGACCAACTGCCGCGGATGGGCGGCACGACTTCCTTCATCTTCGACGAGGTGCTGAAGGACGTGGCGACCGGCAGACTCCTGGCTCTACTGCACCTGGCAGAACGGAAGCTACTGGTTCGGGACCAAGCTGATCTTTCCGTTCCAAATATTCCATACGGGCTATTCGCCCTATTGGCAGGTATGCGGCGGCGCGGCGCCTCCGGCGTCTCCCGACGCGATCGAATGGCGGACGGCGGTACCGGACGCGTCGGTTCCCTACCTCTACACTGCGCAGGCGGACGGGCTACCGGCGGGACTGAAGATATTCTGCGTCCCCAAAGCAGGGGGCCAGGACCTGAGCGTGGATATCACGATCAGCAACGTTTCCGCCTGAGTGTCAGCGGCGTCGCTGCGGCAGGCGGTTCTGACGGGCAAAAAACAAAAGCGGGAGGATTTCGCAAAGATGCAGATCGTGAATGCGAGCACCGGTACCGTCGTCTGGGCGGTCAGCTTCACCAGCGGCGGTAGGTCAGGCGGCGATTGCGGGTCGCTGCCCGCCGGCGCACCGGCGCTGACCTATACGATCAAGCCGGACATGGAAGGCGTGTCGATCACCATGACCGTCCAGAGCGATCCGGTGACCTACCAGAACCTCGGCGACGGGGACATCGTTGCGATCAGCTCGAGCATCGAGAGGCAGCTGCCGCCCGCCGGGTAGCCCCACGGAATGCGGGGCGGCCGGCCCAAGGTCCTGCTGATCGGGGATGGCGGGGTCGAGACCGGCTATGCCCGGGTCATCCGGTCGATCTTCGCGCCGCTCCGCAACTCGTTCGACCTGACGCAGCTTGCCACCCGTCACCCGGGTGGGCCCTGCACCTGCTGCCCGTGGCCCGTCGTCGTTGCCGCCGACACGCCGGATCCCTACGGCCTGTCGGTGCTGCCGGAGGTCGTCGACCGGATCGAGCCGGACGTCGCCGTTCTCGTCTACGACCTCGCCTACCAGGCCGCCTACGTGGAGCGGATCCGATCGGCGCGCCACCGGACGCGGCTGGTCATCTACTCGCCGATCGAGGCGGGGCCGGTCGAGCCGGAGCAGCTCGGCCATCTCGCCGGTTCCAGTTACGTCGTCTATACCGATGTCGCGCGGCGGGAGATCGAGGCGGCGGTGGCGCGCGCCGCCGCCTACGGCGTTGCGGTGCCCTCCGTCGCGGCGGTGCACGTCATACCGCACGGCGTCGACACAACGACCTTCCATCCGTTCGCGGGACCGGAGGGCGAGCGGCGGTCGCGCGCGCGGGCCGAGCTCGGCCTGCCCGACGGGGATGACAGCTTCATCGTCCTGAACGCCAACCGCAACCTGCTGAAGAAACGGCTCGACCTGACGCTGGCCGGCTTTGCCGAGTTCGCCCGGGGAAAGCCGCCTGGTGTCAGATTGCTCCTGCACACCGAGCCCGACGCCGAGATGGGGTGGAACCTGCCGCTCCTCGCCCGGCGGCTCGGCATTTCGGGGAGGGTGCTCTTCACCGGCGCCGGGAGGAGCCGGCAGGCTCTGCCGGACGCGGCGCTCAACGCGCTCTACAACGCCTGCGACCTCGGACTCAACACCTCCACCGCCGAGGGGTGGGGGCTGGTGAGCTTCGAGCATGCGGCAACGGGCAGCGCCCAGCTTCTGCCGCAGACGCCGGTCCTTGCCGAGATTCTGGGGGGAGGCGGCGCACCTGCTCGCGCCGCTCATGACCTTCCCGAACCACGTCGACCATACCGACGCCGCGCTGATCGCCCCCGCGACGATCGCGGCCGGCCTCGACGGTCTCTACGCGGAAGCGGACATGCGCCGCTCGCTCGCCGAGCGCGGGCTGGCGCGCACGCGCGCCGCCTGCTTCCAGTGGCCGGAGATCTGCGAGCGCTGGCGCGGCCTCCTGCTGTCGCTCGCCTGAATCGGCGCTGCGAACACGCTCGACAAGGAGAACGCCCGTGTTCAGCCTTCCGGGAGGAATCGCACCGCGCCGATGTGGGGGAGGTTGCGGTTGCGCTGGGCGTAGTCGATGCCGTAGCCGACCACGAAGCGGTCGGTGATCTCGAAGCCGACCCATTTCGCCTTCACGTCGACCTCGCGCCGCGAGGGCTTGTCGAGCAGGGCGCAGACCTCGAGGCGGGCGGGGCGGCGGGTGCGGAGGATCTCGAGGACGCGATTCAGGGTGTGGCCGGTGTCGACGATGTCCTCGACCACCAGCACGTCGCGGGCCTCGATCTCGCCGCGGAGATCCTTGAGGATGCGGACCTCGCGGCTGGAGGTCGTGGAATTGCCGTAGGAGGAGACTTCGAGGAAGTCGACCTCCACCGGCAGGTCGAGCTCGCGCACGAGGTCGGCGATGAAGACGAAGGAGCCGCGGAGGAGGCCGACGACGACGAGCTTGTCGGTGCCGGCGTAGAAGTCGGAGATCTCGCGGGCGAGTGCTTCGACGCGCGCGGCGATCGCCTTCGCCGAGATCATCTCGTCGATCACGTATTTTGGCTGTGACATGAGCGGCAGCGGTCCCTCGATCCGGCCATTCGGCCTTGTGCGCAGACGAATCCTATTGGCAATGTCGGCCCCCGGCAATCCGCAACCCGAGCTCCGGAAACGCCCGATGCCAACCCACGCCGAGAAGCGGATCGTCCCCTATTCCGCCGACGAGATGTATGCGCTGATCGCCGACGTCGCGCGCTACCCGGAGTTCCTGCCGTGGTGTGCGGCGGCGCGCGTGCGCGGGACCAATCCGCTGGCGGACGGCTCGGGGGAGGTGATGGACGCCGACCTCGTGGTGTCGTTCAAGGTCTACCGCGAGCGTTTCGGGAGCCGGGTGACGCTGCGGCCGGAGGCGCGGACCATCGACGTGGAGTACCTCGAGGGGCCGTTCCGCTACCTCCAGAACCACTGGCATTTCCGGCCGCTCGAGACCGGCGGCTGCGAGGTCGACTTCTTCGTCGACTTCGAGTTCCGCTCGGCGATCCTCCAGAAGCTGATCGGCCTCGTCTTCCACGAGGCGATGCAGCGCATCGTCCGGGCCTTCGAGCGCCGGGCCGAGGCGCTCTACGGGTCGCGCGCCAGGGCCTGAAGCAGCAAATCCAGGGCCGTCTCGACGCTGCGGGCGCGGACGCGCTGGCGGCCGAGGGGGCCGAACTCGGCCTTGTGGGCGTGGGTGCCATCGGCGGTGGCGACGGCGAACCAGACGAGGCCCTCGGGCTTCGCCTCCGAGGCGCCCGGGCCGGCGACGCCGGTGACGGCGACCGCCGCGTCGGCGTCGGAGGCGGCGAGGGCGCCCTCGGCCATGGCGCGGGCGACCGGCTCGGAGACGGCGCCGTGGGCGGTGAGCAGCATCTGGGGGACGCCGAGCATGGCGATTTTCGCCGGGTAGGAGTAGGTGACGAAGCCGCGGTCGAAGACGTCGGAGGAGCCGGGGATTTCGGTGAGCGCGGCGGCGACGAGGCCGCCGGTGCAGCTCTCGGCGGTCGCGAGCTTCCAGTCGCGGGCGCGGGCGGCGTCGAGGACGGCGCGGGCGAGGGTCTCCGCGGTCATGCGCCGCGCCCCGCCATCAGCCAGCCGTGGGCAATGCCGGCGAGCAGCATCACGATCACCGCGGCGATCAGCCCGGCGAGAATGTCGTCGAGCATGACGCCGGTCGGCCCCTTGCGGCGGTCGGCCCAGGACATCGGCCAGGGCTTCCACACGTCGAGGAGACGGAAGAGCACGAAGGCCGAGACCCAGCCCGGCCAGGGAAAGAGCGTCGCCGGGGCGCCGATGTGCCACATGCCGAGCGACAGCGGCCAGAGCGCCAGCCACTGGCCGGCGACCTCGTCGATGACGATGTGGCCGGGGTCGAGATCGTCCTGCTCGCGGGTCTCGACCTGGGTCGCCCACCAGCCGAGGACTGCCGCGGCGAGGGTGGCGAGCGCGAGCAGGGGAAAGCTCCCGAGGACGTGCAGCAGGTAGCCGACCGCAAGGGCGGCGAGCGAGCCCCAGGTGCCGGCGGGGCCGGGCAGGAAGCCGACGTAGCCGAAGGTGGCGACGGCGCGGGCGAGGGCGATGCGCCACCCCGGGCGGCCGGGGCCGGGAGGGGTGCGGATCATGGGCGGACCAGGGTTGCGGTGGCGAGGGCGGCGATGCCCTCGCCCCGGCCGGCGAAGCCGAGGCGCTCGGTCGTCGTCGCCTTGACGCTGACCCGGTCGGCGTCGACGGCGGCGATCGCGGCGACGGCGGCGCGCATGGCGGCGGCGTGGGGGCCGATCTTCGGGGCCTCGCAGATCAGGGTGCAGTCGAGGTTGGCGATGGCGTAGCCGCGGTCGCGGGCGCGCTCGGCGGCCTTTTCGAGGAAGATCGCCGAGGCGGCGCCCTTCCACTGCGGATCGGACGGCGGGAACCACTGGCCGATGTCGCCCTCGGCGAGCGCGCCGAAAATCGCGTCGGTGAGGGCGTGGAGGCCGACGTCGGCGTCGGAGTGGCCGACGAGACCGCGGTCGAAGGCGAGGCGGACGCCGCAGAGCGTCACCCCGTCGCCGGGGCCGAAGGCGTGAACGTCGAAGCCGTTGCCGGTCCTGACGTCCGGACGGATGTCCATCGCCGCTCCCCTGATGACGCGGGCCCGCTCGAGGTCGGCCGCGGTGGTGATCTTGAAGTTTGCCTCGTCGCCGGGGACGAGGCGGGCGACGAGCCCGGCGCCGCGCGCCACGGCGACGTCGTCGAGCGCCTCGCCGGCGTGGGCGCGGTGCGCCGCGAGGATGGCGGCGAAGTGGAAGCCCTGCGGGGTCTGCGCCCGCCAGAGCCCGTCGCGCGCGACGGGCTCGTCGGCGTGGCCGTCGCTGCCGCGCCAGAGGGCGTCGACGACGGGCAGGGCCGGGAAGGCGCAGGGCGCCTCGTCGAGCGCGTCGATGACGGCACCGATCACCGCCACGGGGACCAGCGGGCGGGCGGCGTCGTGGATGAGGACGCAGGCCGGGGCTTCGGGCGCGAGGGCTTCGAGCCCCGCGAGGACGCTGTCGGCGCGGCGCGCGCCTCCGGCGACCGGCGGCCCGAGGCGCGGGTCGTCGATGCCGCGGACCGCGGAGTCGTAGAGGGGGCGGTCGTCGGGATGGATGACGACGCGCAGGGTCGCGATGCCGGGATGGGCGAGGAGCGCCGTCACGGCGGCGCCGAGAACGGTTCCGTCGCCGAGCGCGAGATATTGTTTCGGTGTCGCATCGCCGAGGCGCTGGCCGCGCCCTGCGGCCACGATCAGGCCCGCCGTCTGCATTCCGCCCTTTCCCCGAGGCTCCGCAGCGGTCATATACCTCTCGCGCCCACCCCTTCACAATGCCGTCGTTTGCGCCTCCCTTTGGGCAAAGACGCGGCGTATTGCAGTGCGGCGCTTGTTTCCTGACCCTCTCTGCGCTAGAACAAACGGGGTTGCTTACGGTTTGGGCACATGTTTGTAGATTTGGGGCGCATAGTCTTGACGACGCCTGCTTTTCTGGCACCGATGGCGGGCATCACCGATGTCCCGTTCCGCGCCGTCGCGGCGCGTCTCGGGGCCGGTCTGGTGGTGTCTGAAATGGTTGCGAGTGCGGACGTCGTTCGCGGTCGCAGCACTGTGCGTGCCCGCGCCGAACTCGGCCTCGACGACGACCGGACCGCGGTGCAACTCGCCGGGCGCGAGCCGCAGGCGATGGCCGAGGCGGCGCGGTGGTGCGCAGGGCAGGGGGCGCGGATCATCGACATCAACTTCGGCTGCCCGGCAAAGCGGGTCACCAACGGCCTTTCCGGCTCGGCCCTGATGCGGGAACCCGACCTCGCGCTCCGGCTCGTCGAGGCGGTGGTCGCCGCGGTCGACGTGCCGGTGACGGTGAAGATGCGCCTCGGCTGGGACGATGCCGCGCGCAATGCCCCGGAGATCGCCGCGCGGGCCGAGGCCGCGGGCGTCGCGCTGGTGACGGTTCACGGCCGCACCCGCTGCCAGTTCTACGAAGGCGCCGCCGACTGGGCGGCGATCGCGGCGGTCAAGCGCGCGGTGAGCATCCCGGTGATCGCCAACGGCGACATCCGCAGCGTCGCCGACGCCCGGCGGGCGCTGGCACTTTCCGGGGCCGATGGCGTGATGGTCGGCCGGGCCGCCCGCGGCCGGCCGTGGCTTCATCGCCGAGATTGCCGCGGGCCTCGCCGGCACCCGCCCGCCGGTGCCGCCGCAGGGCGCCGCCCTCGCCACGCTCGTCGCCGACCACTACCGCGCGACCGTTGAATTCTACGGCCGCGATCTCGGGGTGCGGGTCGCGCGCAAGCACGTCGGCTGGTATCTCGACGGCATCGCCGGCACCGGCGCGCTGCGGAGCCGGCTCATGGCGCTGACCGACGCGGGCGCCGTCGAGGCCGCCCTCCGGGACGAATTGTCCGACCTCGCCGAGATGGCGGCCGCCGCATGAACGAGCAGGTGGGCAAGGAGATCGACTTCGCGGCCTTCGAGGCGCTCTGGGGGGCCATCCCCTACCCGGCGCTCGTCGTCGACGCGCATGACGGAATCGTCACCGCCAATCCCGCGACCGAGAGTTTTGGCGCCACGTCGCTCCGGCAGATGGCCGGCCGGCCGCTCGGGCGCTTCGTCGGCGAGGACAGCGCCATTCTCGACGTCGTCGGGCAGGCCCGTCGCAATGGCGTCTCGGTGGCGCAATACAACGTCATGGTCGGCTGGGGGGACCAGCCCGGCCAGCTGCAGAACGTCCACGCCGCGCCGCTTCACGACGGCACCGGGGAGATCCTCATCCTGATGCACCCGCAGGGCATGGCCGAGAAGATGGACCGCAGCCTCGGCCACCGCTCGGCGGCGCGCTCGGTCACCGGCATGGCGGCGATGCTCGCCCACGAGATCAGGAACCCGCTCGCCGGCATCTCCGGTGCGGCGCAGCTCCTCGAGATGGGGCTCGGCGACAGCGACCGCGAGTTGACCGGCCTGATCCGCGCCGAGGCGGACCGCATCGGCAAGCTCGTCGACCGCGTCGAGCAGTTCGGCGACCTGCGCCCGGCGCAGCGCAAGCCTCTCAACATCCACGACGTCCTCGACCGCTCGCGGCGCGCGGCGCAGGTCGGCTTCGCCGCGCACGTCCGCTTCTTCGAGGACTACGATCCGTCGCTGCCGCCGACGGCCGGCGACCCCGACCAGCTTCTCCAGGTGTTCCAGAACCTCCTGAAGAACGCCGCCGAGGCCGTGCCGCGCGTCGGCGGGACCATCGGTGTCTCCACCGCGTTCAGCGCCGGCGTCAAGCTGTCGCGACCGGGACAGAAGAGCGAGGCGCTGCCGCTGCTCGTGACCATCACCGACAACGGACCGGGCATCCCGGACAACCTGATCCGCGACGTCTTCGACCCCTTCGTCAGCTCGAAGGTCAACGGTTCCGGGCTCGGCCTGTCGCTGGTGTCGAAGTTCATCGCCGACCACGGCGGCGTCGTCGAATGCGACAGCCGGCCGGGCCGCACGCGCTTCCGGGTCAGGCTTCCGGTCTGGCAGGGCGAAACCGAAGACGACGAGGGGGAGGGTTAGGCCATGGAAGGCACCATCCTGGTTGCTGACGACGACCGCACCATCCGCACCGTGCTCGCGCAGGCGCTGACCCGCGCCGGCTGCCGGGTTCGGGCGACGGGGACCGCCTCGACGCTCTGGCGCTGGATCGAGGAGGGCGAGGGCGACGTCGTCGTCACCGACGTGATGATGCCCGACGGCGACGCGCTCGACCTGCTGCCGGCGATCAAGAAGCGCCGTCCCGACCTGCCGGTCATCGTGATGAGCGCCCAGAACACGGTGATGACCGCGATCCGCGCGGCCGAGGTCGGCGCCTACGAGTACCTGCCCAAGCCCTTCGACCTGAAGGAAGTTCTCGGCCAGGTCTCCAAGGCGCTGAACCACAAGTCGCGACGGATGCCCGTCGCCGAGGAGGAGGCCGCGACCGCGGCCCGCGAGGACAACCTGCCGCTGATCGGGCGCAGCCCGGCGATGCAGGAGGTCTACCGCATCCTCGCGCGGCTGATGAACACCGACCTCGGCGTGATGATCACCGGCGAGAGCGGCACCGGCAAGGAGCTGGTGGCGCGGGCGCTGCACAACTATGGCCTGCGCAAGGCCGGGCCGTTCGTGGCGATCAACATGGCGGCGATCCCGCGCGACCTGATCGAGAGCGAGCTTTTCGGCCACGAGAAGGGCGCCTTCACCGGCGCCGACCGCGCCATGGCCGGCAAGTTCGAGCAGGCGCGCAGCGGCACGCTTTTCCTCGACGAGGTCGGCGACATGCCCCTCGACGCCCAGACCCGGCTGCTCCGCGTGCTGCAGGAGGGCGAGTTCACCCGCGTCGGCGGCCGCGAGGTGCAGACCGCCGACGTGCGGATCATCGCCGCCACCCACCAGGATCTCCGCGGCCTGATCAACGAGGGGCGGTTCCGCGAGGATTTGTTCTACCGCCTCAACGTCGTGCCGATCCGCCTGCCGCCGCTGCGCGAACGGCTGGAGGACGTGCCCGACCTCGCGCGGGCCTTCCTGCGCAAGGCCGAGAGCGAGGGGCTGCCGCGCAAGCAGATCTCCAAGGAAGCCCTCGACATCCTCAAGAAGCAGGAGTGGACCGGCAACGTCCGCGAGCTCGAGAACCTGATGCGCCGGCTGTGCGTGCTCTGCCCCGACGACCTGATCTCTGGCGCCGTGGTCACGCAGGAGTTGTCGGCGCGGCCGAGCTCGGCCTCGACGCCGCAGACCGCCCAGCCCCAGCGCCTTGCCCATGCGATCGAGGCCCACCTTCGGCGCTACTTCGACCTCCACGGCGACAGCCTGCCGCCGGACGGCCTCTATGACCGCGTTCTGAAGGAGATGGAGCTGCCGCTGATCGCCCTGGCGCTCTCGGCGACGCGCGGCAATCAGGTTCGAACCGCGGAGCTGCTCGGCATAAACCGGAATACCCTGCGCAAGAAGATCAAGGACCTCGACATCCGGGTAACGCGCGGCAAGCGGATGATGTAGCGGTGGGCGCTGCCCTTCGCTTCATTGTGACGGCGGGCTTTGATACCCTCTCGCTCTCGACCGATCCGCGAGGGTTGCGGCGCGCACGACGAGGGTGACTCACGGTCTTGGGGCCTTGCCATAGGTGGCGCCGGCGATGCCGCCCCTGACGGGGACAGGGCGGCCGTTGAAGTTCGTAACCGCTCAGATGTCCTGGTTCGAGGGCAGGATCACGAGGTCGCGGATGGTGGCGTTCCGAGGTCGCGTGAGCATGAATATCACGGCGTCGGCGACGTCTTCGGAGCGCAGGCCCTTGCGAGCGGCGACGTCGGCGTCGACGGCGGCGGGGTCGGTGTAGCCCCACAGGGGGTTCAGCACCATGCCGGGTGCCACCGCGCCCACGCGGACATTGTGCGGCGCCACCTGGCGTCGGAGGCCGTGGACGAACGACTGGACCGCGTGCTTGGACGCCGAATAGACCGGTTCCCACTGGATCGCCTGGTGGCCTGATACCGAGGAGGTCACGACGATATCTCCGGACTGCGCAGCGATCATGTCCGGAAGGATCGCTCGGACGAGGCGGAAAACGGAGTTGACGTTGACGGTGAGGAGTTCGTCCCAAGCGTCGGCATCGCCCTCGACGACGTCACCCGGGATGTAGAGCCCGGCGTTGGCGAAGAGGATGTCGAGCTGGCCGAAGCGCTCGTGGGTCGCAGCAACGACGGACGCGATCTCTGCCGGCCGGGTCAGGTCGGCGGGCAGGACGAGAGTGTCTTCCCCGGCAGCGGCCGCAACCTCCTCCAGCCTTTCGCGAGAGCGGCCGGTGATCGAGAGCCGCACGCCTTCGCTGGCGAGGGCGAGGGCGGTGGCACGGCCGATGCCCGAGCTCGCGCCGGTGACGAGGGCAGTCTTGCCGGTCAGGGGTTGGCTCGGCATCTCAGCCTCCGATCAAGAGCTTGACTACCGCGTCATGGGTGGTTTCGGAAGTCCTGCTCGCCGGCCTTGACGCCGCGGCGCACGGCGGTGGTGCAGGCAGAGACCGCGAAGATATCCGGGAGGTTGCGGGAGATAAAGATGATCGACCGCGGCCTCTGCGGCCTTTGCTGCATAAAACCGCGCACAGCACGACATTCGGGTTACACGTGGCAAGCGAATGATGTAAGACGGCAACAGTCGAGCTGTAAAAAAGCGTCACGGAAGAATGCGCAGCCATGTTCTGACCCAGGCCGGACTCCGTCTGGAACGCTGGATCGATAGGCGTAACATGAAGCAGGCCGGAGTGTGGACGCTTGTCGCACTCGGTCCCCTGCTGGCCGTTGCGACCATCGCCGTGCTGAGCGAGATGCAATGGCTCGGCAGCGGCACGATGCTGCGCCCCGTTCTCCTCGCCGACTTCGTCTATGCGCTCATCGTCGCCACCTTCGTCGTCCAGCGCATCGCGGCGATGATGACCGAGCGCCGCCGACGCTCGGCGGGCTCGCAGCTTCACATGCGGCTGGTGCGCTTCTTCACGCTGATCGCGCTGCTCCCGACCATCCTCGTCGCGGTCTTCGCGACGATCACCCTCAACTTCGGCCTCGAAGGCTGGTTCTCGGACCGCGTCCGCGACGTGGTGGCGAACTCGCTCGCCGCGGCGCAAGCCTACGAGGACGAGCACCGCGTCACCCTCCAGAACGACGCCCGCCAGCTCGGCGACTTCCTCAACGCCCAGAAGGAGCGCGATCCGCTGCTGGTCGGCGGCCAGCTCCGCGACCTCCTGACGCGCGGCCAGCTCCAGATGCAGCGGGCGCTGCCCAAGGCGTACATCATCGACGGCGACGGCCAGCTCCGGGCCCGCGGCGAGCGAAGCTATCTCTTCTGGTACGCGCCCCCGAGCCCCGGCGACATCGAGCGGGCGCGGAGCGGAGAGACCGTCATCATCCAGGACTGGGAGAACAACCAGTTCTGGGCGCTGCTGCAGCTGACGTCGTTCCCCGACCACTTCCTCTACGTCAGCCGCGAGGTCGACGGGAAGATCCTGAGCCTGCTCGACGATACCCAGGCGACGGTGCGCCTCTACGAGCAGCTCGAGGCCGACCGCGGACGGCTGCTCTTCGAGTTCGCGCTCGTCTACATCGGCTTCGCGCTCGTGGTGATCCTCGGGGCGATGTGGACCGGGCTCTGGTTCGCCGAGCGGCTGGCGCGGCCCGTCGGGCGGCTCGCCTCGGCGGCGGAGCGCGTCGGGCACGGCGACCTCGACGTGCGCGTCCGCGAGGAAAAGGGCGACGACGAGATCGCGCTGCTCGGGCGGACCTTCAACGAGATGACCCGGCAGGTGAAGGGCCAGCGCGACCAGCTCATCGCTGCCAACGCCGAGACCGAGCGCCGGCGGCGTCTCTTCGACTCGGTGCTCTCGGGCGTCACCGCCGGCGTGATCGGCCTCGACGGGGCAGGGCGGATCGAGATGCTCAACGCCGCCGCCGCAGCCCTCCTCGACCTCGACCCCGAAGAGGCGACCGGCCGCGAGATCGCGCAGGCGATGCCGGAGTTCGCCGACCTCCTCCACCGCCTCGACGGCCGCAAGGGCGGCATCGCCCAGGCTGAGGTCAAGCTCCGGCGCAAGACCCGCGAGCGCGACCTGCTCGTGCGCGTGGCCGCCCGCACCGCCGACGACGGCCACCTCGAGGGCTACGTCGTCTCCTTCGACGACGTGACCGATCTCGTCGTCGCGCAGCGCATGGCCGCCTGGGGCGACGTGGCGCGGCGCATCGCCCACGAGGTCAAGAACCCGCTGACCCCGATCCAGCTCTCGGCCGAGCGACTGCGGCGCAAGTACGGCCCGATGGTCGGCGACGAGCGCGCCAACCTCGAACAGTACGCCGACGTGATCGTGCGCCAGACCAACGACTTGCGGCGCATCGTCGACGAGTTCTCGAAATTCGCCCGGATGCCCGCGCCCGAGCGCCGGTCGCTCGACCTCGGCAAGCTGATGCGCGAGTCGGTGGTGCTGCAGGAGGCCGCGCATCCAGACGTGCGCTACCGCGTTACAATTCCGGAAACGCCAGTCCTCGCCCATCTCGACGGAACGATGATCAGCCAGGCTTTCACCAACCTGCTCAAGAACGCCGCCGAGGCGATCGAGGAAAGGCTGACCGCCGACCCGACCTCCCGGCCCGGCGAGATCCGCGTCGCGCTGGCCGTGACGCCCGAGCAGCTTTCCATCGACATCCAGGACAACGGCATGGGCCTGCCCGAGCAGACGGCGCGGCTCTTCGAGCCCTATGTCACCCACCGCGCCAAGGGCACCGGCCTCGGGCTGCCGATCGTCAAGAAGATCATCGAGGAGCATGACGGCACGCTCGACCTCGTGCCGGCGCCGCCCTTCGAGGAAGGAGCCGCGCCCGGAGCCTGGGCGCGGATCGCATTGCCGCGGGCCCTGCCGGGCCACGGCTGGGAAGCAGACGAAAAAACCAGGATTACCGAGAAGTTGAGGGAGAGCATGTGATGACCGACATTCTCGTGGTCGATGACGAGCCCGACATCCGGGCGCTGATCGGAGACATCCTCGAGGACGAGGGCCACGGCGTTCGAATGGCCTGGGACAGCGACACCGCGCTCGCCGAGATCAACCAGGCCGCGCCCGACCTCGTGATCCTCGACATCTGGCTGAAGGACAGCCGGCTCGACGGGATCGACATCCTGAAGAAGGTGAAGCGCGACAACCCCTCGGTGCCGATCGTCATCATTTCCGGCCACGGCAACATCGAGATCGCCGTCGCCGCGATCAAGCAGGGCGCCTACGACTTCATCGAGAAGCCGTTCAACATCGACCAGCTGATGGTGGTGATCGGCCGCGCGCTCGAAACCTCGCGGCTCCGTCGCGAGAACGCCCAGCTCAAGGGCGGCACTCCGGCGCGCACGACGATGCTGGGTGCGAGCCCGGCCTTCCGCCAGATGAAGAACCAGATGGACAAGGTGGCGCGCACCAACAGCCGCGTCATGCTGACCGGCCCGGCCGGCTCGGGCAAGGAGGTCGCCGCGCGCTACCTCCATCGCAACTCCGAGCGCGCCAAGGGACCGTTCGTGACCGTCAACTCCGCCTCGATCGCGCCCGACCAGATGGAGGAGGTGCTCTTCGGTCGCGAAAGCGCCGAGCGCGGGCTGGAGCCCGGGCTCTTCGAGCGCGCCCACACCGGCATCCTGTTCTTCGACGAGGTCGCCGACATGCCGGTCGGCACCCAGTCGAAGATCCTCCGCGTCCTCGTCGACCAGTCGTTCCAGCGTGTCGGCGGGGCCAATACCGTGCGCGTCGACGTGCGGGTGATCTCGGCCACCACCCGCGACCTCGCCCGCGAGGTTCAGGCCGGGCGCTTCCGGACCGAGCTTTTCCACCGCCTCAACGTCGTGCCCGTCGCCGTTCCCGGCCTCGAGGCCCGCCGCGAGGACATCCCCGAGCTCTCCCGCGCCTTTCTGGAGGAGCTCAACGCCACGCAAGGGCTGCCGCTCCGCACTCTCGCGCCCGAGTCCGAGGCGCAACTCCAGACGATGCGCTGGCCCGGCAACGTTCGCCAGCTTCGCAACACGCTGGAACGCGCGCTGATCCTCGGCCCCGACAGCGGCCCGATCGAGCCCGAGGAACTCGTCCTCGACATGCCGGCGAGCGGCGGACCCGCCAGCGGCATGCTCGGGGCGGCCTTCGCCGGTCTGGCCCTCCGCGAGGCGCGCGAGATGTTCGAGCGGGAGTACCTGATCGCCCAGATCAACCGCTTCGGCGGCAACATCTCGCGGACCGCCAGTTTCGTCGGGATGGAGCGGTCGGCGCTGCACCGCAAGCTGAAGTCGCTGAACGTGATCCCGGCCGGCCGGAGCGACCGCACCGAGGAGGCCGAGGCGCACGTCTGAAGCGCCGATCGCAAGCCTGCCGCGCGCGAGGCGTATTGTCTTCCGCCGCTATCGCAAAGGTGGAATGCGGTACGCCGTCGACTATAGTCGGCGCGGGCCAAGGGGTGGCCCCAAGCGGAGGAACATGAGATGAAAGCGACCGTAATCATTCTTGCGGCGGCGGCGGCCCTGACGGCGTGCGCGACCGAGAAGCAGGTTTCCAGCACCAGCCAGACCGTGGGCCAGTGGCGCATCGACGTGAACAAGAACGCCGGTCCAGGCTGTTTCGCTGTTCGCAACTTCGTCAACCCGACCTCCGAAGTGCAGATGGGAATCAACGCGACCTCGACGCCGCCGTCGGGGTATCTGTCGATCTTCGTGCAGGGCTTCGAAGGCATCGCGCCCGGACAGTCGATCCCGGCAAGCTTCACCGTCGGGGACAAGGTGTTCCGGGGGACCTTCACCGGGCAGCAGACGGCCGGGTACGGCGGCGCGACGGTGCCGGTCGACAGCGCCGACTTCATCTACAGCCTCGCCGACCAGGACCAGCTCGTCATCACCTACGGCGACGACCGCAGGGTGATCGTCCCGCTCGATGACGCCGATCCCGCCATCGCCGCCCTGCGCGCCTGCCAGGACGGCCTTTAAGGCAACAGGGCCGGCGCCGCGCGGATGCGGCGCCGGCACGAGGGAGCGCCACCTAGCGTGCACTGGCCGTGCGGTCGCGTCCGCACCAAAGCGCCCCTTGCCGGAGCTCGCCGACGGGCGCATGCTCTGGGTCCACCGGCGCGATTGCTTCCGGCGTGCAGTTACGGCTCGGGTCTTTTGAAGGCCCTTTGGGAGGCGTACTCAGATGAAACGCGGAAAGACGAAGACCAAAGAGGCTTGCGGCGCCTGTGCGACCGAAATCCGCATCAAGAGCTCGGGCGACGTCAACATCTACACCTGCAATCCGCCGTCGAAGGACGACGGCTGCGATGACGCGGCGACTTGCCCTTCGACGCCGATCGCCCCCGGCCAGTGCCTGCCGCTGACGCTCGGCGCCAAGCCGAAGCAAAGCCAGCGCCAGAAGCTCGATGCGATCGAGGCGACCAACCGGGTGCCGAGCGCGCTCGTCGGCGGCTTCTTCCGCCATGCCCGCCGCTTCCTCGCCGGCGAGACGGCGGCCAACGCACTCGAGACCGCGGCCTTCGCGGTCTTCGCGGGGATGTCCCCGGCGACCCGCGGCCTGCTCGCCTGCGCGACCGCCGGCATCGACGCGCTGCCGAGCCAACGACCGCAACCGCCTCATCGATCCGGTCGGCGCCGGCGCCGCGCCGCTCGATGCAGTGGAACTCGCCACCGCGTTCGGGCGCGAGATCGACCGGCGGGCGCGTATCGTCGCTTTCGACGACCCCGAGGCGCCCGAGCGGCCGGGGCGCAACCGCTTCTTCGACGTGCCGATCGGCGAGGAGAACTTCGACATCCAGCTGCGCATCTGCAGTGTCAACGACCTGCGCGGCGTGAGCTTCAAGCCGTCGCTGACGCCCGGCGACTATCTCCCGACGGAACTCCAGCAGCATTGCGTGCCGGTGGTCGTCAACGGCGAGACCCAGCTCAGCTGCTCGGTCCAGACCGGGAACTGCCCGGGCAATTTCCTCGGCGATGGCGCCTGCCTGCGAGTGCCGGACATCGAGAACGGCGCGGCGGTGGTGCTCAAGGGCTACAACTTCATCAGCACCGACGCCCGCGTCCGCCTGGAGGCCAGGGGGCCGCTGACCCTGGTCCGCGAGGTCGACGCCTACGTCTTCGGCGATCTCGACACGCCGCTCAGCGAGATGATCGACGGCGTGCCCACACCGATCCGCGACTGCCGCGTCCAAGACCAGATCATTTTCCGGGTGCCTGACGACCTGCCTTCGGCGGTCTACGGCATCCAGGTGGTGATGCCGAACGTCTCGGGCTTCCCGAACCTCGGCGACCCGCTGGTCTCGAACCAGGAGTTCATCAGTGTCGTGCCACCAGCCGGCGCTCGCTTCAGCATCGCCAGCGAGGAGCTGCTCGCGCGTGAGGAGACCTCGCCCTCCTGGTTCGGGTCGGACGAGGTGCGGGTGCGCGTCCGTGCCTGGCCGGTCACGCTCTCGGCCGACGCCTTTGCTCTCGGCGATGTCCAGTCGTTCGACTCGCCCGAGTTCGGCGACCTCGACTCGGGCGAGCGGCGGGACATGGCGGCGGTGCTCTTCGCCAACGTCGCGCCGATCGCCGGGGTGGTGATGATGGTGGCGGGGTTCGAGATCGACAGCGAGAAGGCCTATCGCGAGCAGATCGACACCTTCACCGACGCGTTCCTCCACTATCTCGGCATCGCGGTCGCCGCCATCGGCGTCGGGGCGGCCGGGGTCGCCGTCGCCGTCGGCATCAAGGAGCTGCTGCTCCTTGGCCTGGCCCACCCGATCCTGCTGGCAATCGCTGTCGCGGTGATCATCGCCGTCTGCGTCTTCGTCGCCGCCTGGGCGCCGGCCGATCCGATCATTGTCGACACCATCAGCCTGACGCGCCTCGACCTTGCCGCGCTTACCAACGCCAACCTGCCGCTGCCTGCGACGAGCACCGGTCCGACAGCTGCCGACATCGCCGTCAACGTCAACCCGCTCGAGAAGCTGCCGAACCAGTACCGCGAGCGGCGCGAGTACGTCAGCAGCGGCGAGGACAGCCGCTACGAGATCGTCTACCGCTACAACCGGGTCGCGTGAGGGCTCGCCCGCGATTGTGTCCGGGGCGCGCGCCCTGCTATGAACGGTCCCGGGCCTTCGGGCACGGACCCGCGACGACCGGAGCGCCATGAAGATCATCATCTGCGGGGCAGGGCAGGTCGGTGGCCAGATCGCCCGCCACCTTTCGCGCGAGGAGGGGGCGAACACCGTCACGGTGATCGACGTCGACGCAGCGCTGGTGCGGCGGCTGACCGACGCCTACGACATCAACGGCATCGTCGGCTTCGCCTCGCATCCTGACATTCTCGAACGCGCCGGCGCCCGCGATGCCGACATGATCATCGCCGCGACCCAGTCCGACGAGGTCAACATGGTGGTCTGCCAGGTCGCCAACTCGATCTTTTCGGTGCCGCGCAAGATCGCCCGGCTGCGCGCTCAGGCCTATCTCAACGCGATCTACTCCGATCTCTACCGGCAGGACCACCTGCCGATCGACGTGGTGATCTCGCCCGAATACGCCGTCGCCGACGCGGTGATGCAGCGCATGGCGGCACCAGCGGCCTTCGACATCGAGGGCTTTCTCGACAACGGCGCCCAGCTCGTCGGCATCGCGCTCGATTCCGCCTGCGCCGTGCTCGACACGCCGCTCCGCCAGCTTTCGGAGCTGTTCTCGACGCTGCGCGCCGTCGTCGTCGGCATCCGCCGCGGAGAACGCCTCTTCGTGCCGGACGCCCAGGACCAGCTCTACGCCGGCGACCAGGTCTACATCTTCACCGCGACCGAGGACCTGCCGCGGACGATGGAGATTCTTCGGCAAGACCGCGATGACCGTCGAGCGCGCGCTGATCGTCGGCGCCGGCAACATCGGCCTCCACGTCGCCCGCGCGCTGGAAACCGACCCCCGCCGCCGCCGCGTAAAGATCATCGAGAAGAACCGCGCCCGCGCCGAGACTGCCGCCGACGCGCTGAAGCGCACGGTCGTCCTCAACGGCGACGGCCTCAACCTCGACCTTCTCGCCGAGGCCAACGTCTCGGCGATGGACGCCGTCCTCGCCCTGACAGACGACGACAAGACCAACATCCTCACCTGCGTCCGCGCCAAGACCGAGGGCGCGAAGATGGTCGTCGCCCTGGTCAACGACCCGTCGCTGATCGGCCTGATCGCACCGATGGGCATCGACGCCTACGTCAACCCGCGGGCGACCACGGTGTCCTCGATCCTGCGCTACGTCCGCCACGGCCGCATCCGGGCCGTCTACTCGATCGGCGACGGCGAGGCCGAGGTCATCGAGGCGCAGGTGCTCGGCACCTCCGCCATCGCCGGCAAGCTCGTCCGCGACGCCGACCTGCCGCAGGCGTCGATCATCGGGCTGATCCGCAAGGGCGACACCGTCATCATCCCGCGCGGCGACACCCGGCTCGCCGAGGGCGACGTGATGACGATCTTCGCCATGCGCGGGCAGGTCGCCGAGGTCGAGCGCCTGTTCCAGGTCGGCCTCGACTTCTTCTGAGCGATGGGCCTCCTCCGCCAGTTTCCGGCCTTCGTCATCCTCCTCATCATGGCGGCGGCGCTGATGGTGCTGCCGGCGGTGCAGGCGGCGCAGCTTCGGGAATGGGAGGTCGCTCGCGTGTTCCTCGAGCACGCGGTCTTCTTCATCCTGATCGGCATCATCCTCGGCCTCGCCACGATGAACCGCCCGGTGCGGATACCGCCGCGCTACTTCCTGATGACCCTGCTCCTCGCCTACATGCTGCTGCCCTTCGTGCTCGCGGGGCCGGTCGTCGCGCTCCAGCCCGGGCTCGGGCTCGGCGGCGCGTACTTCGAGATGCTCTCCTGCCTCGACCACGACCGGCGCCACCCTCTTCGAACGGCCGCAGGCCGTCGCCGAGCCGATCCACCTCTGGCGTTCCCTGGTCGGCTGGACCGGCGGCCTTCTCGTCCTGGTCAGCGGTTTCGCCATCCTCGCACCGATGAACCTCGGCGGCTTCGAGCTCGGCAGCGCCGGGGACGAGCGCCGCGGGGTCGCCCGCAGCGGCACAGTCGCCGAGGCGCGCACCCGCATCGCCCGGGCGATCAAGGTCATCGGGCCGATCTACGCCGGGATGACCGCGGCGCTGTTCCTGCTGCTTCTCGCCTGCGGGGACCGCCCCTTCGTCGCGCTCTGCCACGCGATGGGGACGCTCTCGACCAGCGGCATCTCGCCCGTCGGCGGCCTCGCCGGGGGCAGGGCAGGGACCCTCGGCGAGGTCGCCATCGCCGTCTTCCTGATCCCCGCGGTCTCGCTTCGCGGCTTCGGGCTGATCTCGCGCCGCCGCATCGGCCCGCGCTTCTCCGACCCCCAAATCCAGCTGATGCTGATTTCGGTGGTCGGGATCACCGTCATCCTCTTCCTGCGCAGCTTCGCCGGCGCCTCCGAGATCGACCGTCAGGACAACCTCCTCGCCGCCGTCCGTGCGATCTGGGGCAGCCTCTTCACCGTGCTGTCGTTCCTGACCACCACCGGGTTCGAGAGCCACGACTGGCGCACCATGCAGCTCTGGTCGAACATGCCCGAGCCCGGGATCGTGCTCCTCGGCGTCGCGGTGATGGGGGGCGGCATCGCCACCACCGCCGGCGGCATCAAGCTGCTCCGTCTCTATGTCCTCTATCGCCACGGCGTCCGCGAGCTCGACCGCCTGATCCAGCCGAGCGCCCTCGGCCGCCGCGGCAAGGGCGACCAGCTGATCGCCGCCCGCGGCGCCCACCTCGCCTTCATCTTCCTGATGCTCTTCCTGATCGCGACGGCCGTCGCGATGTTCGCCCTCGCGGCGACCGGCCTCGACTTCGTGCGCAGCCTCAGCCTCGCCATCGCCGGGCTGACGACGACCGGGCCGGCGATGAACGTGATGGGCGACGGCGCCGCCTACAGCGAGCTTTCGCCGCTGGCGCGGTGGATCGTCTGCGCCACGATGATCGTCGGGCGGATGGAAGTGCTCGTCATCATCGCGCTTTTCAATCCGATCTACTGGCGGCAGTAGCGGCCGCTTCCGCCGCCGTCGCACGGGAGTCGCACGCGTGCGACTCCGCCCAAAGCTATGATATTGCACAATATTCCGCGGCGCATTAGGCAAATCTTAGTACTCATTAACGTGCGACGCCCCGGTTGTGGGCGGTCTTGCAGGGGTTTCTCAGATGAAGATGACGTCTTCTGCGCGGAGGCCAGGCGCGTGGACATCGAGACCGTCATAGTAGTCGTAGCCTTGGCCGGAGACCTCCACATACGCCACCCTAAGGGTGCCATCGATGATGGTGAACTCGTTCTCTCCGAGATCCGTCACATCGTAGCCCGCGAACTTCGGGGCCGCATCGCTGAAATGGCTGCTCCAGTCGACTACGACTCGGTCGCCCTCGCTCCCGTTGAAATCGTTGACCCAGCCGTGCTGCGTATAGGCCGTGGTCCCTCCGGGATAGCTCTCGGTCCAGTACTCCGCGCTGAACGCGAAGGTGTCGGCTCCGGCGCCGCCGGTCATCTGCCCCGCGCTCCAGCCCGCCACGAGCAGGTCGTCGCCGTTCTCGCCATACACCGAGGTGCCGCCGGTGATGGTGTCGTTGCCGTCGCCACCGGAGAGGATTTCGTAAGCCTCCCGTTCGTCGGTGGGGTAGTTGTGCGAACTGTACGCCTCCATGGTGATATCCCGGCTTCCGGAGATCACGTCGTTCCCGCCGCCGGCGTCGACGATGTTCCCGCCGCGGCCGACAGAGATGACATTCGCCCTGTCGTCGCCGAAGACGAGGTCGTTGCCCACGCCTCCCGTGAAGTTCTCGATTCCAGAAAGGTGCGTCAGGCCACCGGCAGCGTAGTCGGCGGCGTATCCGCGCTGGAGGTCGACCAGACTGTCGGGCGACCGGTCGCCGTCATAGATCTTGGTCACCCAATAGTACTCGTCCCGGAACTCGATGGAGAGCCCACCGAGCGTATCGTAGGTCGGCTGCCAAAGCAGCGTGTCGCTGCCCGCACCGCCATCAAGGGTGTCGTTGCCGCTCGAGAGAAGGAATGTGTCGTCGCCCCCGCGACCCTGGACGAGGTCATCGCCAAGGCCGCCGTCGAACCGGTTCGCGCCGCTGCTTCCCTTCAGCACGTCGTCCATGCTGCCACCGACCGCCCCCTCGATCGAAGAGAGAACGTCAACGTAGATGTCGCCGCCGTACTCGACCGTGGCGCGCTGAAGGCCGAGGTCGACCACGACCCCGAAACCGAGCGAATCGAAGGAAACCGTGTCGAAACCGCCGCGCCCTCCGATCGTGTCCGACCCGAGACCGCCGTCGAGGACGTTGTCTGCGGCACTGCCCATCAGGGTGTCGTTGCCGGCGCCACCGACGATTCCCTCGATGGACATCAGCGTTTCGGCCCTCTGCATCTGGCCGGGGAACCAAACGCGGCCGGTAGCAAGATCAGCGCTGATGCCGATCGTCTGATCGGAGTAGACGACCGTGTCGAGGCCGCTGCCCCCGTCGAAACGGTCCCAGCCGGCCTGGCCGAAGAGCGTGTCGTCGCCGTACCCGCCGAGCAGGGTGTCCGAGCCCCATCCGCCCCGGAGTTCGTTGGCTTCATCGCTCCCGTAGATCAGGTCATTGCCCGCCCCGGACCAGAGATTGTCGATTTCGTAGAGCTTGTCGGTCTCGCCGGGAGCGCCGACAAAGGTAACCGAGCCTATCGGACTGCCTTCGCCGAGGTGGGCGACGATGTCGACATGCTGGCCGAAGTTATAGCGTACCGTGTCGGGTTCCTTGGGATAGGGGAACTCATCGAAATTATAACCAGCGCCCCAGATCTCATCCGGTCCCGGCCCGCCGATCAGCGTATCACTCCCGTCGCCGCCGACGAGGAGATCGTGGCCCGCGCCCCCGTCGAGCACGTCGTCGCCTCCCAGTCCGTACAAGCTGTCGTTGCCGGAACCGCCGACGAGCTCGTCGGCGTGCTCCGTGCCGACCAGAAGCTGACCCGAATCGTCCGCGAGTGCCAACGTCGTCGATCGAAAAGAAGCCATTGTGTTCCCTCCAGGAGTTGGCTGCACGGCGTTCGCCGGCCCGCCAGCCGCCATCCAGTCTATGCTGACCGGACGCGGGCGGCATTGATGCCGGTCAAGGGAGCGGGGTGCGACAAAGTTGCGCGGCAGTTGCGGCAAGTCTGCAACTGCCTCGGCATCGAGCGTCGAAATGTGCCCCGGCGCTCTGGAATTGCGCTCCGCGCCCTCCCATACTGCACAGCACAACAACAACAACGGCATCCCTCGCGGACGCCCTCATACAACTTAAGGCGGAGAAACAATGGCTGCCGAAAAACAGAACCTGCAGGACGCGTTCCTGAACAACGTCCGCAAGGCCAAGGTCCCGGTTACGATATTCCTCATGAACGGAGTCAAGCTCCAGGGGGTCATAACCTGGTTCGACAACTTCTGCGTGCTGCTGCGTCGCGATGGCCAGAGCCAGCTCGTCTACAAGCACGCGATCTCGACGGTCATGCCGTCGCAGCCGATCACCCTTTACGAGGCGCCCGAAGATCACTGACGAATCCAGCCGGATGCGGGCGCTCGTCCTGCATCCGATCCGCTCGAAGGGCGGTCCGCGCGACCCGCAGGATGCGCTGGCCGAGGCGGTCAGCCTCGCCACCGCCCTCGACCTCCACGTCGTCGAACTCGAGGACCGTGCCGCTGCCGCGCGCGCGCGCCGGAATGCTGTTCGGCAAGGGCAAGATCGAGGAGCTGACCAAGCTGATCGAGGAGGCCGAGGTCGGCCTCGTCATCATCGATGGCGCGCTTTCCCCGGTCCAGCAGCGCAACCTCGAAAAGGCGTGGAAGGCCAAGGTGCTCGACCGCACCGGCCTGATCCTCGAAATCTTCGGCGACCGCGCCCAGACCCGGGAGGGCGTGCTGCAGGTCGAGCTCGCCCATCTCTCGTACCAGAAGTCCCGCCTCGTCCGCTCGTGGACCCACCTCGAGCGCCAGCGCGGCGGCTTCGGCTTCCTCGGCGGCCCCGGCGAGACCCAGATCGAGGCCGACCGCCGGGCGCTCGACGAGCGCATCGTGCGGATCAAGCAGCAGCTGGAGAAGGTCGTCCGCACCCGCGGCGAGCATCGCCGGGCCCGCCAGCGCCTCGATCATCCGGTCGTCGCGCTCGTCGGCTACACCAACGCCGGCAAGTCGACGCTGTTCAACCGCCTGACCGGCTCCGGCGTGCTGGCCAAGGACATGCTCTTCGCGACCCTCGACCCGACCATGCGCGCGATCGCCTTGCCGCGGGGCAAGCGCGCCATCCTCTCCGACACCGTCGGTTTCATCTCCGATCTGCCGCACCAGCTTGTCGCCGCCTTTCGGGCCACGCTGGAGGAAGTGCTGGAGGCCGACCTCATCCTCCACGTCCGCGACGTCTCGCACCCCGAGACCGAGATTCAGGCCGAGAACGTCCGCGCCATCCTCGGCGAACTCGGCGTCGGCGACCAGGCGCAGGCCCGGATGATCGAGGTCTGGAACAAGGTCGACGCCCTCGATCCGGTCCGGGCCGAGACGCTCGAACAGATCGCCGCGCGCGACCCGCGGGTGGCGGTGATCTCGGCACTGACAGGGCAGGGGGTTCCCGCCCTCCTCGACGCCATCGCCGACGACCTTGCCGAGCCCGTCGCCGACGAGACCCTGCACCTGCGCTTCGATCAGGGCCGCGAGCGCGCCTGGCTCTTCGACCGCAAGCTCGTCCGCTCCGAGCACGCCACCGACGAAGGCTACGACGTCGACGTCCGCTGGACCGACCGCGACCGCAGCCAGTACCGGCTGCTCTAGGACCTCGGGCTGGGGGTCGGCCTTACGCCTCCGGCACGGCCCCCAGCGCATCCGCTCCCGGCACCACCCGCGTCCAGTCGGCCATCCGGTTGCGCGCCCAGGTCCGCTGACGCTTGGCGAACTGCCGGGTCGCGGTGACGCTCTCCCGGATCGCCTGTTCCCGCGCCATCTCGCCGCGAAGGAAGGCCATCAGCGGCGGCGCCCCGAGCACGCGTGCCGCCGGGAGCGCGGGATCGAGCCCCGCCGCCATGAACGCCCGACATTCATCCAGGGCGCCTTGCTCGACCATGATGTCAAAACGCCGCTCTATATCTCTGTTAAGATTAGATATATCAGGTTCAACTACAATTCGCACCGCATCGCCGACCAGCGGCGCAGCGGTTGCCCGGTGCCAGTCCGTCAAACCGCGGCCGGTGGCGCGCAGCACGTCCCAGGCGCGCTGGACCCGCATCGGATTGTCGCGGTCGATCCGGGCAAACGTCTCCGGGTCGTCGCGGGCCAGATCGTCGAGCATCGCCCCGACGTGCCCGTCGGCGAGCAGCGCCAGCGACCGGGCGCGCACCTCGGCCGGGATCTCGGGTATCTCGGCCAGACCCTCGGTCAGCGCCGTGAAGTAGAGCCCGGTGCCGCCGACGATGATCGGCCGCAGCCCGGACCGCCGGGCTTCGTCGAGCGCAGCGGCAACGTCGCGCAGCCACGCACCGGTCGAATAGCGCACCGTGCCAGCGACATGCCCGTAGAGCCGATGCGGCGCGCGGGCGATCTCGTCGTCCGTCGGCCGCGCCGTCAGCACCCGCCAGCAGGCATAGACCTGGCTGGCATCGGCGTTGATCACCACACCGCCGTCACGCTCGGCCAGCGCCAGCGCCAGTGCCGACTTGCCGCTGGCTGTAGGGCCAGCGATCAGCACGGGCCGGAGCATGGGCCGGTCGCTCAAGGCTGCTCCTTGCAAAACATAATCTTCGTTATCCGTTATTCGTATCGTCTCCGGAAGACTTTTCCCATGCCGCATTCTGCAGCACCACCCGATACCCGTCCGGGTCCTCGAAGCTGCACCCCTGCCGGTCCCAGTACGGATTGACGCTCGCCACCGGTGCAAACCCCGCCGTCCGCATCCGTTCCACCGCGGCACTCCACGCAGCGCGGTCCGGCAGATAGAGGACGCAGAGGTTGTCGGCCGTCGGCGCGCGCCCCGCAGAATGTCCGCGGCGCCGGGTGAACTCGAAGTGATATGCCCCTGAGGTCAAGCCGAGGATGACCCCGTCGAACCCCTCGTGATCCTCGAACCGCGCCAGCACCACCATCCCCAACCCGTCCCGGTAGAACGGCAACAGCGCGTCGAGATCATCGCTCGCTCGCGCCACCCGCAGTACCGGCCCGCAGGCGAATAAGTTTGACGTGGCGGGAAAATCCCTCTGCAATGGCCTTGGGGAACCGGTCGAACAAGCCGGACACAGGGAGGACGGATCATGCGCACAGCCACCATCAATGGCAAGCCGGTGCATCCGGCGGTGCCGCGGCTCGCCGAAGAAGCCCGCGCCGGCACGCTCAGTCGACGGGAATTCCTCGCCACCGCCACGGCTCTCGGCGTCACCGCGGCCGCGGCCTACGGGATGCTCGGCCTCGTCCTGCCGACCGCCGCCCGCGCCCAGGACCCGACGCCCGGCGGTACGCTCAAGATCGCCCAGGCCGTGATGCGCCTCGACGACCCGCGGGTCTTCGACTGGTCGCAGAAGGGCAACCAGGCCCGCCTCTTCGTCGAGCCGCTGGTGCGCTACACCAGCGACTTCACCTTCGCGCCCTGGCTTCTCGAAAGCTGGGAGGTCAACGACGACGCCACCGTCTACACCCTGAAGCTCCGCCAGAACGCCACCTGGACCAACGGCGACGCCTTCAACGCCGACGACGTCATCTTCAACCTCACCCGCTGGTGCGAGAGCCACGTCCCCAACAACTCCATGGCCACCCGCATGGCCCCCCTCCTCGAAAAGAAGGGCGAGGAGAAGTTCATGGGCGACGTCACCAAGGACGACGGCTCCGTCGTCAAGGAGGAGCAGACCCGCGAGATCTTCGGCGCCCGCGACGGCGCCATCGAGAAGGTCGACGATTTCACCGTCAGGCTCAACCTCGCCAACCCCGACATCACCATCGTCCCGAACTTCGCCGACTACCCGGCGCTGATCGTCCACCGCGGCTTCACCGAGGCCGGCGGCGACCTCACCACCGCCCCGGTCGGCACCGGCCCGTGGGAGCTCGTCTCCTCCGACGTCGGCGTCAAGGCGGTCTACAAGAAGCGCACCACCGGGACGTGGTGGGGCGATACGGTCGACGGCGTCGGCCCGGTCTACCTCGACGGCGTCGAGTACATCGACTACGGCACCGACCCCTCGGCGACCATCGCCGCCTACGAGTCCGGCGAGATCAACACCAGCTACGAGACCCCGCCCTCCTACGTCGAGATCTTCGACGGGCTCGGCCTCAACAAGTCCGAGGCGGTCACCGCCAACACCCTCTGCATGCGGATGAACGTCAGCCAGCCGCCCTTCGACAACCAGAAGGTCCGCAACGCCGTCCAGCTCGGCGTCGACAACGGCGTGGTCCTCGACCTCGGCTACCAGGGCCTCGGGCGCAAGGCCGACAACCACCACGTCGGTCCGATGCACCCCGAGTATTTCGAGCTTCCCGCCCCGCCGCGCGACGCCGCCGCCGCCAAGGCGCTGATGACCGAGGCGGGCCACGCCGACACCGAGCTCGAGCTGATCTCGATCGACGACGACTTCAACCGCAACACCTGCGACGCGGTGGCGGCGCAGCTCCGCGACGCCGGGATCAACTGCAAGCGCACGGTGCTGCCCGGCAACACCTTCTGGAACAACTGGACCGGCTATCCCTTCTCGGCGACCGAGTGGAACATGCGTCCCCTCGGCGTGCAGGTCTACGCCCTCGCCTACAAGACCGGCGGCTCGTGGAACGAGACCGCCTTCGCCAACGCCGAGTTCGACGATCTCCTGGCCCAGGCCTACGCCATTTCCGACGCCGACAAGCGCCGCGACCTGATGGCCAAGATGGAGAAGATCATCCAGGACTCAGGCATCCTCGTCCAACCCTACTGGCGCTCGACCTTCCGCCATACCACGACCGACGTGAACGGCCTCGTCATGCACCCGACCTTCGAAATCCACCTGGAGGACACCTGGCTGTCGACCTGACCGCCCTGCCCGACCCGCCCCGGCAACCCCGCCGGGGCGAATGAAGCCTGGAGCCAGGAATGCTCGTCTTCCTAGCCAGACGCATAGCCGTGATGCTGATTACCGCGGTCTGCCTGACGCTGATCGTCTTCAGCCTCGTCAACCTGAAGCCGAACCTCGTCAAGCTCGCCAAGGAGCAGACCGGCAGCCGGATCACCGAGCAGCAGGTCGAGGTCTGGCTCGACCAGAACGGCTTCAACCGGCCCTTCTTCGCGCGCTACGGCGAATGGCTCGGCAACGCCGTCCGCGGCGACTTCGGCCACTCGTCGCGCTTCAACGCCCCGGTCGCCGAGGTGCTCTGGCCCCGCCTGTGGCTGACCGCCAAGCTGATGTTCTGGGTGATGGTCGTCATGGTCCCCGGCGCCCTCCTCCTCGGCATCCTCGCGGGCATGCGCGAGGGGTCGGCCCAGGACCGCATCCTCTCCGCCGTCGCCATCGCCACGACCTCGACCCCGGAATACGTCTCCGGCGTCGTCCTGACCGTGATCTTCGCCAGCCAGATGGTCGGCCTGCAATGGTTTTCCGGCTCCGCCACGTCGGCGGCCGATGACGGCATCACGCTCTACAACTTCGCCCTGCCCGTCCTCACCATCGCCATCTACGGCATGGGCTACGTCGCCCGCATGACCCGCGCCTCGATGGCCGAGGTGATGACCCAGCAATACATCCGCACCGCCCGTCTCAAGGGCGTGCGCTTCCGCACGATCGTGATGCGCCACGCGCTCCGCAACGCCCTGATCGCGCCCTTCACCGTCATCATGCTCCAGTTCCCCTGGCTGCTGACCGGCGTCGTCATCGTCGAGACCCTGTTCAACTACCGCGGCTTCGGCTGGCTGCTGATCGAGGGCGCCGGCAACAACGACATCAACCTGTTGCTCGCCTGCTCGATCGTCGCGGTCTTCATCGTGCTCGTGACGCAACTCATCTCCGACATCGGCTACGTCTACCTCAATCCGCGCATCCGGGTAACGGCCTGATGCCGCTCGAATTCCTGACGCCCTGGCAGATCGTCACCGCGAGCCTCACCCAGTTCCTGCCGGTCTGGGGGGTGATGATCGTCGTGATGGGGGCGAGCGCGCTTTTCCGTTATCGGCTCAGCACCTACGGCCGCATCTTCAACTCGGGCATCGGCACGATCGGCTTCGCCCTCGTGCTCTTCTGGCTGCTGACCGCGATCCTCGCGACCAACGTCTCGCTCTTCGACCCCTTCACCCAGCTTCCCGCGCTCCGCAACAAGCCGCCCGGCGCCATCGACGCCGCGAGCGGCCTGCCCTACCTCTTCGGCGGCGACGCCCTCGGCCGCGACGTCTTCAGCCGGATGATCTACGGCAGCCGCACCGTCATGGCGATCGCGCCCCTCGCGACGCTCTTCGCCTACATGGTCGGCATCACCCTCGGCCTGCCCGCCGGCTACTTCGGCGGATGGCTGGACACCGCGCTCTCCTTCCTTGCCAACCTCGTCCTCGCCTTCCCGGTGATCCTGCTCTTCTACCTGCTCGTCACGCCCGAGAATCCGCCAGACCGCGATCCCCGGCACCATGGCCGGGGTGCTCTTCGCCTTCCCGGTGATCTTCGTCGTCACCTTCCTGTGGAGCCGTTTCCGCGAGCGGCCGGAGGTGCTCTGGTACTATCTCGCCCCCGCCCTCGCGATCGGCGGCTTCGGCTATCTCGGCCTGACCGGCTTCTGGGATCCGACCGGCCTGCTCGCGATGGCCCCGAATACCCTCAACATCTTCCTCGCCGTGGTCTTCATCACCGCGCCGACCGTCTTTCGCATCGTCCGCGGCCTCACCCTCGACATCAAGACCCGCGACTATGTCGCCGCGGCGCAGACTCGCGGCGAGCGCCCGTGGTACATCATGATGTGGGAGATCCTCCCCAACGCCCGCGGCCCGCTGATCGTCGATTTCTGCCTGCGCATCGGCTACACCACGATCCTGCTCGGCACCCTCGGCTTCTTCGGCCTCGGCGTTTCCCCTGAGTCCCCCGACTGGGGCTCGACGATCAACGAAGGCCGCAAGCTTCTCCGCGTCTACATCCACCCTGCCCTGCCCCCGGCGCTCGCGCTGATGAGCCTCGTCCTCGGGCTCAACCTCCTCGCTGACGCGTTGAGGGAACAGACCATGCGCGACTGAAGGAGACCGCCCCATGCGCCCCCTGCTCACCGCCGCCCTCCTCCTCGCCGCCCTGCCCGCGCTCGCCCAGCAGAGCGAGACCGTCCACTTCGCGGCCGGCAACGACAACGCTTCGGTCCAGTCGAGCGTCACCGGCGACGCCTATCGCGACTACGTCCTCGGCGCGAGCGCCGGCCAGACCATGGCCGTCTCGCTCTCTGCCAAGGGCAGCGCCTACTTCAACGTCATGGCGCCCGGCAGCACCGGCGAGGCGATCTACATCGGCTCGCTCGACGGCAACGACGCCACCGGGGTCAAGCTTGCCGCGTCGGGCGACTACACGGTCCGCGTCTACCTCATGGGCAACGACGCCAGCACCGGCAAGACGGTGCCCTTCACCCTCTCGATGTCGGTCCAGTAGGCCACATGGACGCAGCCTCGCCAGCCACGCCGCTGCTCCAGATCGAGAACCTCTCGATCTCCTTCTTCACGCGCGCCATGGAAATCCCCGCGGTGATGAACTTCTCCGCCTCCGTGGCCCCGGGCGAGGCCCTCGGGCTCGTCGGCGAAAGCGGCTGCGGCAAGTCCACCGTCGCCCTCGGCGTCATGCGCGACCTCGGCAAGAACGGCCGGATCACCGCCGGCAGCATCCGCTTCAAGGGCCGCGACCTCACCACCATGCCCGATGCCGAGCTGCGGAAGATCCGCGGCTCTGAGATCGCGATGATCTACCAGGAGCCGATGGCCTCCCTGAACCCGGCGATGAAGATCGCGCGGCAACTCATGGAGGTGCCGATGATCCACGCCGGCGCCAGCGCGTCGGAGGCCTACGCCCAGGCGCTCCGCGTCGTCGAGGCCGTCCGCCTCCCCGACGCCAGGCGCATCCTCGGCAGCTACCCCCACCAGCTGTCCGGCGGCCAGCAGCAGCGCATCGTCATCGCCATGGCGCTGATGTCCCAGCCCGCGCTCCTCATCCTCGACGAACCGACCACCGCCCTCGACGTCACCGTCGAGGCCGGCATCGTCCAGCTCGTCAAGGACCTCGGCCGCGAGTTCGGCACCTCGATGCTGTTCATCAGCCACAACCTCGGCCTCGTCCTCGAAACCTGCGACCGCCTCTGCGTGATGTATTCCGGCGAAGCCGTCGAAACCGGCCCGATCGCCGAAGTCTTCGACGCCATGCGCCACCCCTACACGCAAGGTCTCTTCCGCTCGATCCCGCTCCCCGGCGCCGACCGCACCAGCCGTCCCCTCATCCCGATCCGCGGCAACTTCCCCCTGCCCCACGAGCGCCCGCCCGGCTGCAACTTCGGCCCGCGCTGCGACCACTTCGTCCCCGGCCGCTGCGACGCCGCCGAGGTCGCGATGGAGCCCGTCACCCCGACCCACGCCAGCCGCTGCCTGCGCTGGCGCGAGATCGACTGGGCCGCCCCGCCACCGGTCCGCGAGACCGCGCCGCCGGCCCCCTTCGGCCCGGTCGTCCTCGCCGTCGAGAACCTGCGCAAATACTACGAGGTCGGGTCCAGCGCCCTCTTCGGCGGCGACACCCGCGTGGTGAAGGCCAACGAGTCCGTCAGCTTCGAGGCCCGCGAGGCCGAGACCCTCGCCATCGTCGGCGAATCCGGCTGCGGCAAGTCGACCCTCGCCAAGCTCCTCCTCGGCCTCGAGACCGCCACCGCCGGCACCATCGTCCTCGACACCGACGAGATCGGGTCCTCCCCCATCGGCCGCCGCGACACCCGCACGGTCTCGTCCATCCAGATGGTCTTCCAGAACCCCTTCGACACCCTCAACCCGAGCATGAGCATCGGCGGCCAGATCATCCGCACGCTTGAGAAATTCGGCATCGGCCGCTCCAACGGCGAGCGCGAGGGCCGCATGAACGAGCTCCTCGACCTCGTCAAGCTCCCCCGCGCCTTCGCATCCCGGATGCCGCGCCAGCTCTCCGGCGGCCAGAAGCAGCGCATCGGCATCGCCCGCGCCTTCGCCGGCGCCCCGCGCGTCGTCGTCGCCGACGAGCCGGTCTCCGCCCTCGACGTCTCCGTCCAGGCCGCCGTCACCGAGCTTCTTACCGACATCCAGCGCGAGCATCGCACGACGATGATCTTCATCAGCCACGACCTCGGGATCGTGCGCTATCTCGCCGACCGCGTCATGGTGATGTACCTCGGCCACGTCGTCGAGATCGGCACCACCGACCAGGTCTTCGCGCCGCCCTACCACCCCTACACCGAGGCGCTGCTCTCCGCCGTCCCCATCGCCGACACCAGCGTCCAGAAAGCCCACATCGTCCTCGAAGGCGACATCCCCTCGGCGGTGAACCCACCCCCCGGCTGCCCCTTCCAGACCCGCTGCCACCGCAAGCACCAGGTCCCCGGCACCCTCTGCGAGACCGAACTTCCGCCGTTCCGCACCCTCGCCGCCGGCCATCAGGTCCTCTGCCACCTCCCCGCCGAGGTCCTCGCCGAAATGCAGCCGGTCATCCGCCTCGCGGACTGACCGCTACCGCACCGCCCCGTGGTAGAAGAAGAGCCCGAGCCCGCTCGTGAACACGATCCCCCCGCAGATCGCGTGCAGCAGCACCGCCTGCGGGAAGCCGTTCCGCCGGTAGCCGACCGCGAAGACCACCCCGCCGGCGAGGCAGAGCGTCACCGCCACCCAGTTCCAGAACATCAGGTGCGCCAGCCCGAACACCAGCCCGTTGACGATCACCGCCCGCCGCTCGCTCCCGAAGAGCGCGCCGTAGCGCTCGAAGAACAGCGCCCGGAAGATCACCTCCTGCGGCAGCGCCGACAGGATCGGATAGAGCAGCAGGATCATCAGCCACAGCCCCGGCGCCCGCCGCGGCAGCGACAGCGCCTGTCCCGGCACCAGCGCCCAGACCAGAACCCCGCAGGCGACCGCCGTGACCAGCGCCACGACCCCGACCATCCGCCAGTCGATCGCCCCCTCGGTCAGCGACCGCCAGCGGAACCCCGGCGTCCGCGACAGCAGCAACGCCGCCGCCGCCGTCATGCCAACGATCACCGGCCACAGCCAGCTCGCCGGGATCCCCAGCGCCATCACCAGCGGCAGCCCGACGAAGAGCGCCGCGAACTCCGCCGCCAGCCGCAGGTCGCGCCCCGCCAGTCCTCCCGCCTCGATCCCGTCCGTCATCGTTCCTCCACCCCGGCTAGGGAAGCGCGGTCACCCCCGAAATCAAGGCCAGCGAAATCAAGGCCAACCCCGCGCGCCGTCACGAAGCCACTGGCGGCGCGCAGGCTCCCGGCGTAACGAGGACCGCCCGCACCCCCGAGGCCCGCGCGAGCGGCCCCGCACCCCGGAGGCCCGCACCATCGACACCGGGATGGCCCCCTCCGTCTTCGTCGCCGTGCTCTTCGGCGCGGCCCTCCACGCCACCTGGAACGCCATCGTCAAGGGCGGCAGCGACAAGCTGATGACGACCGTCCTCGTCGTCGCCGCCTCGGGCCTCGTCGCCGCCGCCTCCCTGCCCTTCCTGCCGCTCCCTGCCGCCGCGAGCTGGCCCTTCCTCCTCGCCTCGGCGACGGTCCAGCTCCTCTACCTCGCCCTCGTCGCCGGCGCCTACGCCGCCACCGACATGAGCCGCGCCTATCCGTTGATGCGCGGGCTCGCCCCCGCCCTCGTCGCCATGGCCGGCGTCGCCTTCCTCGGCGAACACCTCGGCCCCATCGCCTGGGCCGGCGTCGCCCTGATCTCCTCGGGCGTCTTCGCGATGACCTTCGCCGCCTCCGGCGAGCCCTCGCGCCGCGGCACCATCCTCGCCCTCCTCAACGCCGCGGTGATCGCGAGCTACACCCTGATCGACGGCATCGGCGTCCGCCGCTCCGGCGCTCCCGTCGCCTACGCCACCTGGCTCTTTCTGCTCAACGCCGTGCCGCTCGTCGGCTGGGCGCTCCTCGCCCGCCGCCGCGTCTTCCTCGCCTATGCGGCGCGCAACTGGCGCCTCGGCCTCGTCGGCGGCATCGGCAACCTCGGCTCCTACGGTCTCGCGCTCTGGGCGATGGCCCACGCCCCGGTCGCCGTCGTCGCGGCCCTCCGCGAGACCTCGATCCTCTTCGGCATGGCGATCGCCGCCCTCGCCCTCCACGAACGCATCGGCCCCGCCCGCATCGCCGCCGCCGCCCTGATCGTCGCCGGAGCCGCCAGCCTCAGGCTGGCGTAAGCCACACCCGCCGCGTCTGAACCCCCAGATAAATATAAACCATGCCTTCGCGGGATCGTTGCGAAGCGCCGCGGATGCGCTGAGATGGCGTGGCAGCCTTCGAGGACCCTTGCCCATGGCCACCCTACGCGCCCGCAGCGCCTTCGACATGCGCACCGTCATTCCGTCGAGCGCCTCCGTCACCGCCACCGACGGCGCGATCGCGGTGGTCGGGGGAACCCGCGGCACCACGGTCACCGGCGACTTCGACAGGACCGCGACCGGCGTAACCGGCACCGTCCTCGGCTTTTCCCAGGTGCTCGGCGCCGGGACGGTCTTCACCGCCACCGGCATCGAGAGATCGGCGGCCACCGTCTTCACCATTCTCGAGGATCGCGACAACGACCGCTTCCTCGCCTACACCCTCTCGGGCCACGACGTCATCGCAGGCTCCGCCGCGGCGGACTACATGATCGGCTTCGGCGGCAACGATACGCTCTTCGGCGGCCCCGGCGACGACAAGCTCTTCGGTGGCAGCGACCGTGACTCGCTGGTCGGGGGCGCCGGCGCGGACTTTCTCGCCGGCGGCGCCGACCTCGACACCATGCAGGGCGGGCCCGGCGACGATACCTATCTCGTCGCCGACGCAGGCGACCGCGTCATCGAGGCGGCCGGCGGCGGCACCGACACCATCCTCTCCTATGTCAGCCGCGGCCTCAGCGCGAACGTCGAGCGCCTCGTCCTCATCGGCACCGCCGCGATCAACGGTGCCGGCGACGGAGACGCCGACCGGATCGAGGGCAACGAGGCCGCCAACCGCCTCTCCGGCGGCGCCGGCAACGACCGCCTCGACGGCAACGGTGGCCGCGACACGCTGGTCGGCGGCACCGGCGCCGACGTCCTCACCGGGGGCACCGGCGCCGACACCTTCCGCTTCGTCACCCTCGCCGATCCGCGCGGGGACCACATCGTCGACTTCCACCACGGCCAGGACCGGATCGACCTCTCCGCGATCGACGCGAACGCGGTGGCAGCCGGCAACCAGGCCTTCCGCTTCCTCGGCGAGATGGCCTTCACCGGCCATGCCGGCGAACTCTCCGCCCTCGGCACCTTGCTCCGCGGCGACGTCGACGGCGACCGCATCGCCGACTTCGTCCTGACGCTCGACGGAAACCCGGCGATCACCGCCACCGACCTCATCCTCTAGGGAAATCACGCCGCCGCTCCCCGGCGGCGGCCCTCACTCCGCGAGCGTTTCCACCCGCACCGGCATCACCGCCACCGCGTCGAGGATGCGTTTCTCCCGCCGGATCAGCCAGGTATCGAACAGCAGCAGATCGAGCGGCCGCCACAGGGCCACCCAGCCGGCGACGAGCAGCCCGTCCTGCAGCAGCGTGCCGATCAGCCCGTCCCAGCCGCCGGCCTCGAGCAGCATCGAGAGCAGCACGCAGACCACGATGAGCGCGAGCGCCAGCCACAGCGTCTGCACCCCCTCGCGCCGCAGAGCCAGCCGCCGCAGATCGAGGTCGGCGCGCCGGACCACGGCATAGCGCCGGATCCCCGCGACGATGCGCTCCGACGCCGCCGGACCCGCCTCGCCGACGCGCACGACCAGCGCGGTCCGCGCCCGTTGGCTCCCGCTCCGCGCCGACACCGCCGCGAGGATGCGCTCCATCCCCGTCGACAGCGCGAAGCCCGGCGCAAGCGGATCGGCCGGCGGCGCCTCGAAAAGCGCCTCGGGCCGATCGAGAACCACCATCACGTCGTCGCTTCCGGCCATCCCCGCCATCTCCCCTTCTATCCATTCCATCCCGAAGGCTCGCTCGTCGCCTGCGCCCCATCCTAGCCCCTTCGGCCTCCCGTCTCGCCCACGAACTCGAGGCGCGGTCCACTGCGACATCCCCGCCCGCTTAACCGCTTGCGCCCTTCGGGACGCTCTTTATAACCACGCCAATTTGCCGCCCCTGAGGAATCCACCTCCGGCCCCGTCCGAGAGAAGGCCCGACCATGCCCAAGCGCACCGACATCCGCTCCATCATGATCATCGGCGCCGGCCCGATCGTCATCGGCCAGGCCTGCGAGTTCGACTACTCCGGCGTCCAGGCCTGCAAGGCGCTGCGCGAAGAAGGCTACCGGGTCATCCTCGTCAATTCCAATCCCGCCACGATCATGACCGACCCCGAGATGGCCGACGCCACCTACGTCGAGCCGATCACCCCCGAGGTCGTCGCCAAGATCATCGAGCAGGAGCGCCCCGACGCCATCCTGCCGACGATGGGCGGCCAGACCGGCCTCAACACCGCCCTCGCCCTCGACGACATGGGCGTCCTCGAAAAGTACGGCGTCGAGCTCATCGGCGCCAAGCGCGCCGCCATCGAGATGGCCGAGGACCGCAAACTGTTCCGCGAGGCGATGGACCGCATCGGCCTCGAGAACCCCAAGGCCACCGTCGCCACCACCCTCGACGAAGCCCTCGCCGCGATCGAATACGTCGGCCTCCCCGCGATCATCCGGCCCGCCTTCACCCTCGGCGGCTCGGGCGGCGGCGTCGCCTACAACCGCGAGGACTACGAGCGCATCTGCAAGACCGGCCTCGACGCCTCGCCGGTCTCCCGAATCCTCATCGACGAGAGCCTGCTCGGCTGGAAGGAATTCGAGATGGAGGTCGTCCGCGACAAGGCGGACAACTGCATCATCGTCTGCTCGATCGAGAACATCGACCCGATGGGCGTCCACACCGGCAACTCGATCACCGTCGCGCCGGCGCTGACGCTGACCGACAAGGAATACCAGATCATGCGCAACGCCTCGATCGCGGTCCTCCGCGAGATAGGCGTCGAGACCGGCGGCTCCAACGTCCAGTTCGCCGTCCACCCCGAGACCGGCCGCCTGATCGTCATCGAGATGAACCCCCGCGTCTCGCGCTCCTCCGCCCTCGCCTCGAAGGCCACCGGCTTCCCCATCGCCAAGATCGCCGCCAAGCTCGCCGTCGGCTACACCCTCGACGAGCTCGACAACGACATCACCCAAGTCACCCCCGCCTCCTTCGAGCCGACCATCGACTACGTCGTCACCAAGATCCCCCGCTTCGCCTTCGAGAAGTTCCCCGGCGCCGAGCCCCTGCTCACCACCGCGATGAAGTCCGTCGGCGAGGCGATGGCCATCGGCCGCTCCTTCCACGAGTCCGTCCAGAAAGCCCTCTGCTCGCTCGAGACCGGCCTCACCGGCTTCGACGACATCGTCATCCCCGGCGCCGACGGCCCCGACGCCAACGCCTCGATCGTCAACGCCCTCTCCCAGCAGACCCCCGACCGCCTCCGCGTCGCCGCCCAGGCCATGCGCCACGGCCTCTCCGACGACGAGATCCACGCCGTCACCAAATACGACCCGTGGTTCCTCGCCCGCATCCGCGAGATCGTCGACGAGGAAGCCCGGCTGATCCAGTCCGGCCTCCCCCGCGAGCCCCACGCGCTCCGCCGCCTGAAGATGATGGGCTTCTCCGACGCCCGCCTCGCCACCCTCACCGCCCGCACGGAGAGCTCCGTCCGTGCC
Source organism: uncultured Alphaproteobacteria bacterium (assembly GCA_963798235.1). Lineage (GTDB taxonomy): Bacteria > Pseudomonadota > Alphaproteobacteria > Rhodobacterales > Rhodobacteraceae > Amaricoccus. Next base: position 57,011 of record CAWCSN010000014.1, read on the forward strand.
GAACGCCAGCGCCATGGCGTGCGCGCCGTCTTCAAGCGCATCGACACCTGCGGCGCCGAGTTCGAGGCCCAGACCCCCTACATGTACTCGACCTACGAGGTCGAGGCGATGGGCACGGTCGAATGCGAGGCCCGCCCCACCGCCAACCGCAAGGTCGTCATCCTCGGCGGCGGCCCCAACCGCATCGGCCAGGGCATCGAGTTCGACTACTGCTGCTGCCACGCCTGCTTCGCCCTGACGAAGGCCGGCTACGAGACCATCATGATCAACTGCAACCCCGAGACGGTCTCCACCGACTACGACACCTCCGACCGCCTCTACTTCGAGCCGCTCACCCTCGAGCACGTCCTCGAAATCCTCCGCGTCGAGCAGGAGAACGGCACCCTCCACGGCGTCGTCGTCCAGTACGGCGGCCAGACGCCCCTCAAGCTCGCCAACGCCCTCCACGACGCCGGCATCCCGATCCTCGGCACCACCCCCGACGCCATCGACCTCGCCGAGGACCGCGAGCGCTTCCAGGCCCTCCTCCACCGCCTCGGCCTCCGCCAGCCCAACAACGGCATCGCCCGCTCCCCCGCCCAGGCCATGGCGGTCGCCAAGACCATCGGCTACCCCCTCGTCATCCGCCCCAGCTACGTCCTCGGCGGCCGCGCCATGGAGATCGTCCGCGACGACGCCCAGCTCCAGCGCTACATCACCAACGCCGTGCAAGTCTCTGGCGACACGCCCGTCCTCCTCGACAGCTACCTCTCCAACGCCATCGAGGTCGACGTCGACGCCATCTGCGACGGCACCCAGGTCCACGTCGCCGGCGTCATGGAGCACATCGAGGAAGCCGGCGTCCATTCCGGCGACAGTGCCTGCTCCCTCCCGCCGTGGTCCCTCGACGACGTCACCATCGCCGAGCTCAAGCGCCAGACCGAATCCATGGCCCTCGCCCTCGGCGTCGTCGGCCTGATGAACGTCCAGTTCGCCATCCAGGACGGCGACATCTACGTCCTCGAGGTCAACCCCCGCGCCTCCCGCACCGTCCCCTTCGTCGCGAAAGCCACCAACTCGTCCATCGCCGCCATCGCCGCCCGCGTCATGGCCGGCGAGCCGCTCTCAAACTTCCCCGCCCGCGCCCCCTACCCCGCCGGCGTCGGCCCCGACGACCCGATGCCCTACGCCGACCCCCTGACCCTCGCCGACCCCGACATGCCGTGGTTCTCCGTCAAGGAAGCCGTCATGCCCTTCAACCGCTTCCCCGGCGTCGACACCCTGCTCGGCCCCGAGATGCGCTCGACCGGCGAGGTCATGGGCTGGGACCGCACCTTCCCCCGCGCCTTCCTCAAGGCCCAGATGGGCGCCGGCACCAACCTGCCGACCTCCGGCACCCTCTTCGTCTCGGTCAAGGACGCCGACAAGACGCCCACCCTCCTCGAAGCCACCCGCATCCTCCACGACCTCGGCTTCAAGATCCTCGCGACCTCGGGCACCGCGCACTTCCTGACCGAGCACGGCATCCCGACGACGCGGGTCAACAAGGTCTACGAGGGCCGCCCGCACATCGTCGACACGATGAAGGACGGCGGCGTCCAGATCGTCTTCAACACCACCGAGGGCACCCAGTCGATCAGCGACAGCCGCGCCATCCGGGCGCTGACGCTATCGGGGAAGATCCCGTACTACACGACGGCCGCCGGCGCGCGGGCGGCGGCGCTGGCGATGCAGGATCGGCTGGAGGGGGATTTGCGGGTGCGGTCGTTGCAAGGGTGATCCTGTGAGCAACGAATTCTTTTGCTTCCACAAAGCCACCGGCAAGACAGGTACACTGCGCGTCACCGACGATGACATAGTTTTGAGACTGAGGAGCTTCGGTTCATCCTTGAGCTAGTCATGAAGATGGCCACCGACTGGTTTTGGAAAATGGAAAATCCTGCACTCGTTGGAGACGTTTGATACGGGCCTCCCGTTTCTCGCAAATCATATCACACCTGTATCGTGCAGCGTGGACGTCTACGCAAATTTTGCTCTAATCGGGAGGGAGTTTTGGCCACAAGACCGTCAAGTCAGCAATTCATTTTATGCTTGCTGGTCAAAATATGGTTCTTGTCGATCCGACAGCGCTTGAGAGTCTGAATGTCCAGAGCTTTTCTGACGCTAATCAAGGAATATTTTGCGTTTCTCAGGAAGGTATTCAGGTTTCGGCTAGTTACAGGTTGCGAACGCACTCTTACGGCACCGTGTTGAATTTTGATCCGTCCCTAATGATTAAATTCAATACTGGAAAATCGATCCAAGAGGCACACTTATCTATATTTGACGTTGCTTCTTTCCTATCGTTCTCATGTGATAAGATTGTACGAGATCGAGATATTCAAATAGTAGATCGGAGACAAGAGGGCAGGCGGGAAGTGTTCGACCTATCACTTTCGCGCGGTGAGTACTCTGATGCAAATAAAGATGAGATTCCGGTGTTCTGGTGTAGCGGTGCCGATGAGACGGATTTCTTTCAGAGCGCGCTTTCAGCTTGGCTTGCGCGTGTCGCTGACTGGCGAATAGCTCATTTCCTCATGATACTGCGTCCGAAATCGCAATGTGCTGGACGCGGCTCGAATTATCAACCTTTGCAGATGGTTTGAAAGTATCCCAGGGAACCGCCCGGAGCGCCTCTAAATGACGAGTTGATCGCATCGACAATGTCCGCGTTAGAGGCTTCAAACATCCCAGCTTTCGATACTGAGATGCGCAACAGAGTTAGAGGAGGACTTAGTTTCATCAATTCTAGTCTCGCGCCAGTCATTTCCGCCGAATTGTCGGAGAGCTACGAGCTGAGTTTGGTAACGATTGCCTACCGGATGACGCATCGAAAGACCTGGTCGCCGCGTTTGCATTCGCGGAGTGGCTGCCCATTCGCAGAGCGCGAGGCTAGACACTTCAGGGATGCGTTCTCTGTACGATGCTGTCTTGGCACTCGAAGCTGTGTGCGTGCTACTAACGGCTCGTGGTCTACCCATGGGTACTCACCAGAGAAGCCGCTTGCATCAGGAGGAAGTCAATCCGAGGCTACGCATCCGCGGTTCGCGAGCGTGCGACTTGCGTAAGAACGGTGAACAAGGATGGGTGCTTCACGTCACATCTACGCTGCCTCGCCCCCGACCCGCCGCCGATCCCCGCGCCCGGCCGAGCAGCCCCTCGACCGACACGTCCTCGTCCAGCGCCTCCCAATGGATCCCGAACGGGCTCAGCGTGAATGCCTCCCGCTCCGCCGGCGTCGGCGCGCGCGCAGCCGCGGGAACCAGCCGAGCGGCACCCCGATCACCCGGCCGTCCGACAGCCCGACCCACATCAGGTCGCCCTCGAAGCGCACCGTATCAGCCGAAATAGTCACGCCACGCTCCCTCGATGATCTCCCGCCGCGCCATCACCACCGCCCGAAGCCGTCGCACCGTCCGCGCATCGAAGCCCCGGCTTGCCGCCACCGACACGTCGGGATCGAGCCAGAATTTCACCTCGCATCCATCCCTCATGACATGCACGTGACATACGGGCTCGCGCGGCTCGCCCTCGTTCGAATAGAAGAAGAACCGAAAGCCATCATAGAGGAAAATCGTCGGCATGAGGAGCCTCGGACAACGAGACGCCTCCCGTCGTGACCGCGACGCCTTAACCCCGGATGAACGGCACCGCCTCACATCTCTTCAAGACGCGCTCGATGCGTGTGGAGCGGATTGGCCCGGCCACGGCCTCGACGCCTCCCTGCCAGCGCACACCGCAACGGCGACTCTCCGCCACCCCCTCACTTCGCCCGACTGAAGTCCGAACCCATCCCGCATCACCAGCCCTACATATCCCGCGAGGGTGAACGCCGGCCGCATACCCCGCGCGCCGGGTTCCCGCTGGGGAGTACCGTGCCATGTCTCGCATCGCCTTGATTGCAGCCTCCGCCATCGCTCTCGCCGGCTGTGCCACCAGCACGCCCTACGGCTACAGCGGCGGCTCGATGAACGCGCAGCACGTCAACTGCGGCGCCGGCGTGCTCGGCGGCGCCGTCGTCGGCGGTCTCGCCGGCAACCAGATCGGCAAGGGCACCGGCCAGGACGTCGCCACCATCGCCGGCGCCACCGTCGGCGGCCTGCTCGGCGCCACCCGCCAGACCTGCCAGCCCCAGGCCTACGGCCAGCCCGCCTACGGCCAGCAGCCCGTCTACACCCAGCAGCCCGCCTACGGCCAACCCGTCTACGGCCAGCCCGTCTACCGCCCCGCGCCGCAGCCGGTCCTCGCCGGCTACGACCGCTACGGCCGGCCGGTCTACCGCTAGCGCACGGCTCCACGGAGCCCTCCCACGTCGGCCTCGGCCTGTTGCGGTCCTCGATCGGGTCGCCGCAGCGGTCGAGGTCCGGCGCAGCCGGATCTCCTTGGTGATCGTCGCCAGCAATGCGCTCCAGACGCATTCCATGCGACACAACCCCCTGACGCCATTCCGAGATTCCACGGCCTCACCCCTTCCGGTCGGCAGGTTTCCGCCACCCCCGCCCCGACGGGTGGACACAAACCCCCTCCCGTGAGCATTTGCCCGGCTTGTCAGTAACGATCCCGGACCCGGTCTCTTGCGCGCACGTCTCTTCCTCCTCGCCTCCCTCGCCGCCCCCCTCGCGGTCGCTTCCCTCGCCCATGCCGACGACAAGGGAGCCCCCCGCAAGCAGCAGGTCGCCTGCCTCGCCGAAGCGGTCTATTTCGAGGCCCGCGGCACCGGCACCGAGGGCGAGGCCGCCGTCGCGCACGTCATCGTCAACCGCACCGAAAGCCCGAAATTCCCCGGCACCGTCTGCGGCGTCGTCAGCCAGGGCTGCCAGTTCTCCTACCGCTGCGACGGCCGTTCCGACGCCCTCGCCGACGCCCGCGCCCGGGCCAGCGCCTACAAGGTCGCCGAGGCCGTCCTCACCGCCGACGACGATCCCACCAACGGCGCGCTCTTCTTCCACTCCGCCAAGGCCAAGCCCGGCTGGTTCGCCAAGCGCCCCCGCGTCGCCCGCATCGGCGGCAACGTCTTCTACCGGTAAAACCGAGCAACCCCCGATGCTTCCGCCCCTCCGCTCAAGTCGGATCATCGCGTCGGCGCTCCTCCTCGCCACCGCCCTTCCGGCGGTCGCCGCCGAGCCGCCGCCCTACCGCGACGACCGCTCCGACCCCGCGGCGATCGTCGCCTCCTACTACAACGCCGTCACCCGCCAGGAATACGCCCGCGCCTGGGGCTACTTCGGCGACACCAAACCCGTCGCCGACTATCCGGCCTTCCTCGCCGGCTACGCCACCACCGCCAGCGTCGAGCTCGTCCTCGGCACCGTGACGACCGAGGGCGCCGCCGGCAGCCTCTACGGCACGGTCCCCGTCGCCATCGCCGCCACCGGCCCCGACGGCGCGGTCACGGTCTTCGCCGGCTGCTACACCACCCGCCAGGTCCAGCCCGCGATCCAGGAGCCACCCTTCCGCCCGCTCGAGATCGTCGAAGGCAAGCTTCACCCCGTCGACGGCCCCGTCGCAGGCGCCGTGCCAGCGGACTGCCCAGCCCCCTGATCGACGCGGCCTTCGACTGCCATCGCGGCCCCGCGCCGCATCCCCCTGCAATCCCGGGAAGAACAGCGCACGGCGCCCCTGCGCCCACAGCCGATCAACACTAAGGCCATTACTGCTCACGGCGACAATCCGCCGACACTATTCTCCACACTGGACCCCTGCACTTGCCCCGTGCCCTAATAACCCCGCAAACAACACTGCCGGGAACCACCGCATTGCGCACCATCGCCAGAGCCGCCGCCGCCCTCCTCGCGACCCTCGCCCTGGCCAACTGCACGGCGCCGACGGTGACCCAGAGCACCCGCAGCGCCCCCGAGGCGCCGGTCGCCTCCCGCGCCAACACCGCCGACGTCGCCTGCCTCGCGGAAGCGGTCTACTTCGAGGCCCGCGGCACCGGGATGACCGGCAAGTCCGCCGTCGCCCATGTCGTCGTGAACCGCGCCCAGAGCGCCAAGTTCCCGGGCTCGGTCTGCGGCGTCGTCGCCGACGGCTGCCAGTTCTCCTACCGCTGCGACGGCCGCCCCGACGTCCTCGCCGACTCCCGGGCCCGCGCCCACGCCTTCAAGGTCGCCGAGACCGTCCTCGCCGGCGCCCCCGACATCACCCGCGGCGCCCTCTTCTTCCACGCCGCCTCGATGGCGCCGGGCTGGTTCGACACCCGGCCGCGGGTCGGCACCTTCGGCGGAAACGTCTTCTACCGCTGAGAAAACCGCCCCGCGCCACGGTGCTCCGGCGTGACAACCCGCCCCTCGCGGCCTCCCCGCAAACCCACTAGCGTCGCGCCCATAATTCGACGCACCACAGCCGCCCTCGCCCTCGCCCTCGCCCTTCCCGCCGTCGCGGAGGCGCAGATGCCGAGCCTCTCCGGCACCACCGTCACCGGCGAATGCGTCGTGCTGCTCCACGGCCTCGGCCGCACCGAAGCCTCGCTGACGGTGATGGAGGAGATGCTCGCCGCCGACGGCTACCGCGTCGTCAACATCGGCTACCCCTCGACGGAGGCCACGGTCGAGGACCTCCTCGGCTACGTCACCGAAGCCGTCGCCAAGTGCGGCGACGACCGCGTCAACTTCGTCACCCACTCGATGGGCGGCATCCTCGCCCGCGGCTGGCTCGCGCAGAACCGCCCGGCGAACTTCGGCCGCGTGGTGATGCTCGCCCCCCCGAACGGCGGCTCGGAAGTCGTCGACGCCTTCGGCGACCTCGCGATCTTCCCGATGCTGACCGGCCCGGCCGGCGGCGAACTCGGCACGGCCGGCATCGCCAGCCGGCTGCCCCCGGTCGACTTCGACCTCGGCGTCGTCGCCGGCAACCGCTCGGTCAACCCGCTGTTCTCGGCCATGCTGCCCGGCCCCGACGACGGCACCGTCTCGGTCGAGAGCACGCGCGTCGAGGGCATGGCCGACCATATCGTCCTGCCGGTCACCCACACCTTCCTGATGAACAACCCGCTGGTCATCGCCGAGACGATGACCTTCCTGCAGACCGGCGCCTTCGACCACGCGCTCGGCTACGGCGACATCGCCCGCCGCCTGCTCGGCCGCACGCCCTGACCGGAGGCCCGCCCCGGCGTCGGGGCAAGGCTCAGCGCAGGTCGCCAGCCCGCGCCGCGATCGCCGGCCGCGCCGCCTCGATCCGCGCGGCATAGTCGGTCGGAAACGTCCAGTAGCGCCCCCCGGACGGCGTGGTCCCCGCGTCCAGACGGCGCTCCTCGGGTCCGAGGTGGAAGAGGAGCGTGAGCAGCAGGTCGTTGCTCACCCAAGGATCGTCGTACCAGAAGGTGTGCGACGTCGCCGCCAGGTCCGGCATGTTCTCCGGCCTGATCTGCAGGATATCGATCGCGCCGTCCGCCGCCGCCCCGAGCAGCATCTCCGCCGCCTCCGGCGTCAGGTCAGCCAAGTCCGGTCGCCCGGCGCGCGAGGCACGGTTGATCACCGCCGCCAGCCGCAGGGCGCTGTCCCCGAGGTTGATCGCCGTCGTCACGCGCCCGGCGTGGGGGGCATAGACCGCGAGATCGTCGACGAACTCGCGAAAGTCGGCATCGGGGGCCGCGTGGTAGACCTGTCCGACCCGGTCGGCCACGTCCGGTCGCTCGCGGGCCAGCCGTGCCAGCCCGTCGCTGCCGACGGTGCCCCCGGCGCTGTAGGTGAAGACGCTGATCCGCTCGGCCGAGGTCCGGTCGGCGAGCAGCGCCACCAGGTCGGCGAGGTGCGGCGCCGCGCCGAAGGCGCTGTAGATGTCGCTCGGATAGCGCAGGAAGTTCTCCGCCGTCGGCCAGGCGAAGAGCACCACCACCGCCTCGCGCCCGGCGAAGTGGCGGAGTTGGGCCGCCTGCCCCGCCGCCCGCTCCACCGTGGTGTTGGCGCCGTGGACGTAGACGATGACGTCGTGCGACCGGCTGGCCTGCAGCGCGGCCTCGACCTCGGCGAGCCAGCCCGCCTCGGCGTCGTCCCCGACCGTCGCCGCCTCGCGCATCCGCTCGAGGTGGATGAACGGCCGGTCCCCGGTCGCCTGCGTCGACCACTCGCGGAGCTGGTCGATCGTCGAGTCCTTCTCGCCGATCCGGAGCGTCGCGGTGCCGACGTGCATCCGCCGGTCCGGGGCGACGGTATAAATCCGGTCGTCGGCAAAGCCGATCGGCAGGCGGTTCGTCGCGTAGAAGACGTCGATCCGGCTGTCGGTCGCCAGCGCGTCGGCGACCCCGGACAGGCCGGTCCCGTCGTCATGGAAGAGCAGCGGCGGCGGCATCAGGCGCATCGGCGGGTGATGAAACACGAAGAAGGCGACGACCCCCGCCGCCACCACGGCCACGCCCGCCAGGATACGATACCGCACAATTCCTCCGACCGACCGGCCCTGTCCGTTCCCCGATAACAGGGAAGCGGGCGCAGGTCCATGGCGCGGGCATCGGCCATGAACGCCGATGCATGCGTGATTACAGTGTCTTACCCGCGGATCATTCGTGAATGCGGCGAACGGGACCGCGACGGCTACCCGCTCTTCGGCCGAACCATCCAGGCCTGGAACACCTGGCGCCGCACGCCCGCCTCAGGGACCGCCCCCACCGCCGGTCGCCTCCGCGCATACCGCGCCACCCCCGGCCGCACCCTCCGCGTCGGCGACCTCGTCGCCCTAGTCGACGATCTCTCACCCGAGGGATGACGGACCGTCCGGCCGCCGGTTCACCGTCGTAAACCATAGTAAGACGCGCCGTTGGCCGCGGCGCGGGGCACCTGCTACATCGCTGCGCAAGAGGGTGAGTTCCGCCATGGCCGCGACCGTTCGCCTGCCCGTTACCGTGTTGTCGGGCTTCCTTGGCTCGGGGAAGACCACGCTCCTGAACCATGCCCTTCGCAACCGCGAAGGGCTGCGTATCGCCGTGATCGTCAACGACATGTCCGAGGTCAACATCGACGCCGCGCACATCCGCGCCGAGGGCCCGGACGTGCTGCGCCGCGACGAACGCCTGGTCGAGATGACCAACGGCTGCATCTGCTGCACCCTGCGCGAGGACCTGCTGACCGAGGTGCGCCGCCTCGCCGACGAGGGGCGTTTCGACTACCTGCTCGTCGAGTTCGACCGGGATCGCCGAGCCGCTCCCCGTCGCCGCCACATTCGATTATCGCGACGCCGACGGGGGCCGCCTGTCGGACGTGGCCCGCCTCGACACCATGCTGACCGTCGTCGACGCCGCCAACCTCACCCGCGATTTCGAGGGCCGCGACTTCCTGCGCGACCGCGGCGAGTCCCGCGATGCCGACGACGCGCGTACCCTCGTCGAGCTTCTCGTCGACCAGATCGAGTTCGCCGACGTGATCGTGCTGAACAAGGTCGCCACGGCCGGCCCCGAGCGCACCGCCGCCGCCCGCCGCATCATCGCCAGCCTCAATCCGGCCGCACGGCTGATCGAGACCGACTATTGCGACGTCCCGCTCGCCAGCGTCTTCGACACCGGTCTCTTCGACTTCGAAACCGCCCGTACCCGGCCGCTCTGGGTGAAGGAGATGCAGGGCTTCGGCGAGCACCTGCCGGAGACCGACGAATACGGCATCTCCTCCTTTGTCTGGCGGGCGCGCCGGCCCTTCGACCCGGCGCGGATCCGGGAAGTCCTTGGCGGGACGCTTGCAGGGGTGCTCCGGGCAAAAGGGTGGTTCTGGGTGGCCGACAGGCCCGACTATATCCTCGCCTACAGCCTCGCCGGCGCGCTCGCCGACATCAAGCCGATGGGGCGCTGGTGGGCGGCGATGCCGCGCAGCCACTGGCCGCCCGAGCCCGAGGCGCAGGCCCGCATCCGCGCAAACTGGCGCGCTCCCTACGGCGACCGACGGCAGGAGCTGGTCTTCATCGGCAGCGCGCTCGATCGGCAGGCAATTTCCGCCGCCCTCGACGCCTGCCTCGTCCAGTAAACGGGCGGAAGGCGGCAACGACTGAGCATTACCGCGACGCGTCTTGGCTGCCTATCGCCTCATTAGTATTTACCATAACTTCTATATATTCGCGTTAATCATACCATTTATTTGACATTCTCCTGAAAGTCCGCGCAGAAGTATTAACGTGGAGTGAGGGGTGTGGTGGCGACCGGTGGGATCGTCGCCTGGGTGTTTGCGGGAACCGACCCCCTGTTGTCGCCGCGAGTTGGGGGTGCGGAGCGTGAACAAGATCGTCGAAGAGAACGCCATCACTGAGGGGCGCGCGGCGGAGTCCTACTGGAACGTCGCGCACAGCGACCAGATCGAGGGCTTCGCCACCGACATGAGCGTCAACGCCGGCGCGCAGATCGACTTCAAGATCAACATCAATGATGGCGCCGGCAGCGACTACAAGGTCGAGGTCTTCCGGCTCGGCTACTACGGCGGCGACGGCGCCCGCGAGGTCGCGGAGTGGACGAACACCAGCGGCACCGTCCAGCCCGATGCGCTCGTTGACGCGACACGCGGCCTCGTCGACGCCGGCAACTGGTCAGTCACCGACAGCTGGCACGTCCCGGAGGACGCAGTCTCGGGTGTCTATCTCGTCCGCCTGCAGCGCCTCGACGCCAGTGGCAATCCGATTGATGGCGCGACCAACCAGATCCCCTTCGTCGTCCGCAACGACGGCGAGCACCACGACATCGTCCTCCAGACCTCCGATACCACCTGGCAAGCCTATAACGGCTGGGCCGGCAACAACGGCGAAGTCGGCGCCAACCTCTACGGCGATCCCAGCGGCACGGTCGACTGGGAGCCGATCGACGGCGCGGGCCCACACTCGCAGGATCGCGCCTACGCGGTGAGCTACAACCGCCCGATCATCACCGACAACGGCCAGAGCACCGCATCCGGCGCCCAGGACTACCTCTTCGGCGCCGACTACGCGGCGATCTCGTTCCTGGAGAAGAACGGCTACGACGTCTCCTACATCTCGGGGGTCGATACCGACCGGCTCGGCGCGGACTACCTCAAGAACTACAACGCCTTCATCTCCGTCGGCCATGACGAGTACTGGTCGGGAGGCCAGCGCGCCAACGTCGAGGCGGCGCGCGACGCCGGCGTCAACCTGCTCTTCTGGAGCGGCAACGAGTGCTACTGGAAGACGCGCTGGGACGTCTCGATCAGCGCCGACGGCACCGAGTACCGCACCCTCGTCTGCTACAAGGAGACCCTCGCCGTCGCCGACCCCAACGCCGGCCCCGAGCGACTACGTCAACCTCGACCCGTCCGACACATGGACCGGCACCTGGCGCGACATCCGCTTCCTCGGCAACCCCGCCGCCGGCGGCGGCGACATCGCCGACGTCGACCCGATCACCGGCCTCTGCCCCTACTGCCACTGCGGCGAGAACGCCCTGACCGGCCAGCTTTTCGGACCCGACGGCACCGGCCAGTTCGGCGGCGCCCTCGACGTGCCCGCGGAGTTCGCCGCACTGCGGGTCTGGCGCGACACGACCGTCGCCAACGGCGGCAAGCTCGACATCGCCCCCGGAATCCTCGGGTACGAGTGGGATACCTCGCCCGACGACGTCCTGCGCCCCGCCGGCCTCGTCAAGCTCTCCGGCACCACCATCCCCTGGGACGGCATCCTCGTCGACCAGGGCAACACCGTCGCCGCCGGCACCGCGACCCACAACCTGTCGCTCTACCGGGCGGAGAGCGGCGCGCTCGTCTTCGGCGCGGGCACCACCTTCTGGAGCTGGGGCCTCAGCGACGCGCACGCGAGCTCGCCCTACGGTGCGACGATCGCCAGTACCGACCTGCAGCAGTTCACGATGAACCTGTTCGCCGACATGGGGATCCAGCCCGGTGTCAGCGACGCCTTCCTGATTTCCCAGGGCCTGACGCGCGCCAGCGCCTCCAACGACCACGTCGCCGCTACGGCGACGATCGCGACCCCGCCCGCGCATATCGCGGCGTTGTCGCCCGTCACCATCACCGGCACCGCCACCGACGACGACGGCAATCCCCTGACCGCCGACGGCAAGGTCGCGGTGGTGGAGGTCTCGACCGACGGCGGCACCACCTGGCGGGTCGCGACGACCAGCGACGGCTGGGCGCACTGGAGCTACACGTGGCAACCAGCGAGCCAGGGAAGCTATACGGTGCAAGCCCGCGCGATCGACGACAGCCTCAACGTCACGTCGATCGTCGCCGACAGCAAGATCGTGACGGTTGGCGACCCAGACACCTACACCCTCTTCAACGGCGTCGCCCCGAAGAGCGGCACCGCGGCGGTCTACAATGACCACACCGCCGTCGAGCTCGGCATGCGCTTTACCGTCGACCGCACCGGCGACGTGAGCGAACTCAAGTACTGGCGCTCCAGCCTCGATGCGGACGACACCGACGTCCGCGAGGGTCACCTGTGGCGGACGGACGGCACGCTGCTCGCCACCGTCACCTTCACCTCGGTCGCCGGCCAGACCGGCTGGCAGGTCGCGACGCTCTCCGCGCCGGTCAGCCTCGGCGCCGGGGTCGAGTACATCGTTTCCTACGTCACCCACGACAACTACGTCGCGAGCGCGGACTTCTTCGGCGCCGACCGCGAAGCCATCTTCGACGGGCTCGACAACGACAGCTTCTGGGGGCCTTACGGCGTGATCCGCTCGCCCCAGGACGGCGCCGGTGGCGGCAACGGCGTCTATGCCTACGGCGGCGGCATGCCGACCAACAGCTATGCCAGCAGCAACTACTGGCTCGACCTGACCTTCGATCCGGCCGACGTCGCCGCCAACCACGCACCGACCATCACCTCGCCCGCGAGCTTCAACGTGCCCGAGAACCGGGCCACGATCGGGATGATCACCGCCGACGACGCCGACGGCAATTCGATCGCGTACGCGATCGTCGGCGGCGCCGACGCCGCCCGCTTCACGATCGACGCAGAGACCGGCCTGCTCTCCTTCGCCCGTACGCCGAACTTCGAGCTGCCGCTCGATGCCGATGGCGACAACGTCTACCAGGTGACGGTCAGCGCCAGCGACGGCATTGCCGCGGCCGCGACCAGGGCGATCAGCGTCAGTGTCGGCGATGTCGACGAATCCGCCTACCAGAGCCACGTCTTCGCCAGCGGGGCGGCACCGACCGCGGCCGAGACCGGCGATACGACGGACTACGAACTCGGCATGCGGTTCCAGTCGAACGCCGACGGCTATGTCTCCGAACTCAGCTATTTCCGGTCCGCAGTCGACGCCGGCGACACCGACACCCGCACGCTGAACCTCTGGACGGCCGCCGGCGTGCGCCTCGGCCAGATCACGGTCACCTCGACCTCGGGTGCCACCGGCTGGCAGGTGGGGACGCTGGCGACGCCGATCGCGATCGACGCCAACGTCACCTACATCGTGTCCTATGGCACGACCGACAACTACGCCTACACCTCGAACTGGTTCGCGACCGCTCACGCCAGCTCGGACGGGGTATTGTCCGGCCTGACCGGGAACAACGGCGTCTTCTCCACCAGCGGCCCCGGCGCCTTCCCGAGCCAGACCTACAATTCGACGAACTACTGGGTCGACGTCACCTTCCGCCACACCCTCGGCAACGCCCCGGTCTTCACCTCGCCCGCGGCGTTCAGTGCCGCCGAGAACCAGACGCTCGTCGGCACCATCCTCGCGACCGACGCCGATGGCGACGCCGTCGGCTACGCGATCGTCGGCGGGGCCGACGCCGCGCTGTTCCGCATCGACGCCGCGACCGGCGAGCTGCGGTTCCGCGCCGCTCCCGACTACGAGGCCCCGACCGACGCAGGCAGCAACAACGTCTACAACCTCGTCGTCAGCGCCTCCGACGGCAAGCTCGCCGCCGTCGAGCGGGCGATCGCGGTGACGGTGACCGACGTCGCCGACACCAACCGCGCCCCGACCGCCGTGGCAATCGTCGCCCCCACCACCAACGAGGATGCGTCCCCGGTGCGGATCGACCTCCTCGCCGGCGCCAGCGATCCCGACGGAGACACGCTCGTCGTCGTCACCCCGGTCGCCGTCACGTCGTCGAACACGTCCCGCACCGTGGCTTACACGCTCGACGCGGCAGGCGCTCTCTCGCTCGATCCGTCGCAGTTCGGCAGCCTCGCCGCGGGTCAGTCCGAGACCGTCCGGATCGCCTACATGATCAGCGACGGCTTCAATCCGGCAGTCGCCAACACCGCAACGATCGTCGTCGAGGGTCGCGACGAGGCCCTGACTCTGACGGGCACCAGCGCCGCCAACACCCTCACAGGCGCCGGCAACGACGACCTGATCCGCGGACTCGGCGGAAACGACACCCTGCGCGGCCTCGGCGGCAACGACACCCTGGACGGCGGCGTCGGAACCAACTCGATCAGCGGCGGCGACGGCAACGACGTCATCCTCGTCCGCGGCACCGAGGCCCAGGCCGACACCATGGCTGGCGACGCCGGCACCGACACGCTCAGGATCGACGGCACGGCGGCCCTGACGCTCAACGGGACCGCCGGGATCTCGGGCATCGAGGTTCTCGAAGCCGGGGGCCACGCCGTGCAGGGCACTTCCGTTGCAAACACGCTCGACCTCTCCGGCTTTGTCGCCGTCTCCGGCCTCGCCGGCCTGCTCGGCCTCGCCGGCAACGACAGCCTGACCGGAAGCGCCTTCGCCGACACCCTCAACGGTGGCACCGGCGTCGACACGCTGCGCGGCGGTAACGGCGACGATACCTTCGTCCTCCGCGCGACCGAGGGCCAGACCGACACCGTCGACGGCGGCGCCGGCACCGACCGCCTGCTGGTCGATGCAAGCGGCGGCGACGTCTTTCTCTACGCCACCGCCCGGCTCTCGGGCATCGAGGCGATCGACGGCGCGGGCGTCTCGCTGCGCGCGTCCACCGGCTCCGACACGCTCAACTTCACGGGAATCGCCATCACGAACCTCGCCGGGATCCTTGGCCTCGGGGGCAACGACACCTTGAGCGGCGGCACCGGCGACGACGTGCTGACCGGGGGAACCGGCAACGACAGCTTCCTGTTCCGGCAGGCAGCGGTGATGGGCAACGACCGGATCACCGACTTCGACGCCTCGGGCAACGACGTGATCCGGCTAATCGGCTACGGTGCGACGATGGCCAGCGTCGCTGCCGTCACGACCTACGATGCCGCGGGCGCCCTCATCGACCTCCACGGTCTCGGCGGGGACGGCACGATCCGCCTTTCCGGCGTAACCGTCCTCACCTTCACCAGCGAGGATTTCATCCTGGCCTGACGATGGCCAAGCGGGGGCCCATCCGGCGCGAACGGGCGGGCCCCGGTTGCCAGCCCCCGCCGCAGCACGTCGCTTGCCGTCGCCAACGCCACCCCGGGAACGAGTGCGTCACTCACCGTAGCGTACGCCACTTAGCGCTTGACGGCCGCCCTTCGCAGTCGCACACGGAGGGCGATCTGCCGGCCTGCCCGTCAACCTGAGGGGGTGCACGATGGCACAGCGCGAGACACCGCAGCTTCCGACGCCGCTCGCTGCCGCGGAATACCTGACCGACGCGTGGCAACGCGGGATCCTCTTCCTCGACGTCATGCGACGACGGGCCGCCCAGTACGAGGAACACGCCGCCGAGCTGGCGCCGAACGTCCTCCACTACGCGGCCGAACTCGTCAGCGACGGCCGCACGCTGGCTCGCCCGGTCAACTACCTCCTCGCCCGCATCATCCCGCCCGAAGGCGTCGAGATCGACCCGCGCAAGCGCCCCTTCGTCATCGTCGACCCCCGCGCCGGCCACGGCCCGGGCATCGGCGGCTTCAAGGCCGACAGCGAGATCGGCGTGGCGATGAAGGCCGGCCACCCGGCCTATTTCATCGGCTTCCTGCCCGACCCGATGCCCGGCCAGACCATCCTCGACGTCGCGAGCGCCGAGGCGACCTTCCTCGAGACCGTCATCGCGCGCCACCCCGAGGCCGAGGGCCGCCCTTGCGTCATCGGCAACTGCCAGGCCGGCTGGGCGGTGATGATCGTCGCGGCGCTGCGCCCCGAGCTCTTCGGCCCGATCATCATCGCCGGCGCGCCGCTCTCCTACTGGGCCGGCGTCCGCGGGGTGAACCCGATGCGCTATTCCGGCGGCCTGCTCGGCGGCTCGTGGATGACCGCGATGGCGGGCGACCTCGGCGCCGGTATCTTCGACGGCGCGGCGCTGGTGCAGAACTTCGAGAACCAGAACCCCGCCAACACCCTCTGGAGCAAGCAGTACAATCTCTGGTCCAAGGTCGACACCGAGCCCGAGCGCTACCTCGACTTCGAGAAGTGGTGGGGCGGCCACGTCACGCTGAACGCCGAGGAGATCCAGTGGATCGTCGACGAGCTCTTCGTCGGCAACCGCCTCGCCGCCGGTGACATCCGCACGCCCGACGGCACCGCCATCGACCTGCGCAGCGTCCGCTCGCCGATCGTGGTCTTCTGTTCCAAGGGCGACAACATCACCCCGCCGCAGCAGGCGCTCGACTGGATCCTCGACCTCTACGACAGCGTCGACGAGATCCGCGCCTGGGGCCAGACCATCGTCTACACCGTCCACGAGCAGGTCGGCCACCTCGGCATCTTCGTCTCCGCCGGCGTCGCCCGGAAGGAGCACGACGAGTTCGCCTCGAACATCGACCTGATCGACGTCCTGCCCCCCGGCCTCTACGAGGCGGTGCTGACCCCGAAGGGCGAGGCCGTCGACAACCCCGACCTCGTGACCGGCGAATGGGTGATGCGCTGCGAGGCGCGCACCCTCGACGACATCCGCGCCCTCGGCGGCAACGACCTCGCCGACGAGCGCAAGTTCGAGGCCGCCGCGCGGGTGTCGGAGATGAACCTCGCCCTCTACCGCACCTTCGCCCAGCCCGCGGTCCGCGCCATGGTCGCGCCGCCGGTCGCCGAGGCGATGCGCCGGATGCATCCCCTGCGCCTCTCCTACGAGATGTTCGGGCCGAAGAACCCGTGGATGGCCTGGGTCTCGACCGAGGCCGAGCGTGTCCGCGGTCGCCGAAAGCCCGCAAGCGACGGCAACCCGCTCGTCGCCGCGCAAGGTCTCGTCTCCAGGCAGATCGTCGAGGGCCTCGACTCCTGGCGCGTTGCGATGGAGCGGCTGTCCGAGGACACCTTCCACGCGATCTACGGCACGCCGGCCCTGCAAGCCGCCCTCGGGATCGACACGGCGTCGGCCGAGCGGCCGCGCAAGGCGGCGCGGAGCAAGCTCCACGAGGCCCTCGTCGAGCAGCGCATCGCGGCACTCCGCGCCGAGATGACCCAAGGCGGCCTCCGCGAAGCGCTGGTTCGCGCCCTCCTCTGGGTCGGCCTGCCCCGCCGCTCCGTCGACGAGCGCGGCTTCGCGGCGATCACCAGACTGCGGGACGCCCACCCCGCAAGCCGGCAGATGTCGCTCCCCGACTTCAAGGCCCTGGTCCGCGCGCAGTTCCTGATGCTCAAGATCGACGAGGAAGCAGCGCTCCGCGCCATCCCCGGCCTGATGCCCGAAGCGATCGGAGGACCGTCGCGAGGCGCTCGCCGCCCTGCGCTCGGTGATCGAGGCGAGCGGCGCGCTCGGAGACGACGAAGCCGAGCGCCTGCGCCGGGTCGCGGCGCTCTTCGGCCTCGGCCCCGAGCTCGTATCCAGCCGCAAGGCATCCTGACGCCGGAGGCGCCCCGTGGCCGAGACCACCGAGAAGTACACGCGGCTGATCGCCGCCGCCCGCGACGGCTCGCCGGCGGTCACGATCGTCGCCCATCCTTGCGATGAATCCTCGCTCCGCGGCCGCGATCGAGGCCGCGACGGAGCGGCTGATCGAGCCGGTGCTGGTCGGTCCGGCCGCGAAGATCGTCGCCGTCGCCGCGGAGCACGGCATAGACATCGCCGGCTTCCAGATCGTCGATGCCCCGCACAGCCACGCCGCCGCCGCGCAGGCCGTCGCGCTGGTCCGCGAGGGCAAGGGCGAGCTCCTGATGAAGGGCAGCCTCCACACCGACGAGCTGATGAAGGAGGTCACCTCCTCCGCAACCGGCCTCCGCACCGGTCGGCGGATCAGCCACGTCTTCATCATGGACGTGCCCGGCCACCCCGAGACGCTGTTCATCACCGATGCGGCGATCAACATCTTCCCCGACCTCGAAACCAAGCGCGACATCATCCAGAACGCCATCGATCTGTGGACCGGGATCGGCCTCGGCACGCCGAAGGTCGCGATCCTCTCCGCCGTCGAGACCGTGACGACCAAGATCCCCTCGACCATCGAGGCCGCCGCGCTCTGCAAGATGGCCGACCGTGGCCAGATCACCGGCGGCCTGATCGACGGCCCGCTCGCTTTCGACAATGCCATCAGCCCCGAGGCCGCGGCGATCAAGGGCATCACCGGGCCTGTCGCCGGTCACGGCCAGATCCTCGTCGTCCCCGACCTCGAGGCCGGCAACATGCTGGCGAAGAACCTGACCTTCCTGTCCCACGCCGACGCCGCCGGCATCGTCCTCGGCGCCCGCGTCCCGATCATCCTGACCTCGCGCGCCGACAGCGTCCGCACCCGGCTCGCCTCGTGCGCAGTGGCGGCAGTCTATGCCAACGCCCGCCGGCGGATGGCCGCCGTCGACGTCTGATGGAAGCGATCCTCGTCGTCAACGCCGGCTCGTCGAGCCTGAAGTTCCAGATCTTTGCCGCCGACGGGCTGGCCCGGCAGGTCCGCGGCCAGATCGACGGCATCGGCGTCCGCCCCCGCCTCAAGGCCACCGACGCCACCGGCACCGCCCTCGTCGACCGCAGCTTCGATCTCGCCGAGGTCGCCGACCTGCCCTCCGCCATCGGCCACACCGCCGACTGGCTCCGCACGCTCGAGGGGCTGGACCTTCGCGCCATCGGCCACCGCGTCGTCCACGGCGGCCCGGAGTTTGCCCACCCGGTCCTGATCGACGAGGCCATTCTCGAACGGCTCGCCCGCTACCAGGTGCTGGCGCCCCTCCACCAGCCGAACAACCTGGCACCCATCCGCCTCGCCATGGCGATCAACCCGGCCGTGCCGCAGGTCGCCTGCTTCGATACCGCCTTCCACCGCGGCCACGCCCCGCACACCGACTGCTACGCCCTGCCGCGGGCCCTCTACGACGAGGGTATCCGCCGCTACGGCTTTCACGGCCTCAGCTACGAATACATCGCCGATCGTCTCCCCGAGGTCGCGCCCGAGCTGGCGACCGGCCGCGTCATCGTCGCCCACCTCGGCAGCGGCGCGTCGATGTGCGCTCTTCTCGACCGCCGCAGCATCGAGAGCACCATGGGCTTCACCGCCCTCGACGGCCTGCCGATGGGCACCCGCCCCGGCCAGCTCGACCCCGGCGTCGTCCTGCACCTGATCGAGGAACGCGGCATGACCGCGCCAGAGGTCACCCGCCTCCTGTACAGTGCCTCCGGCCTCAAGGGTCTCTCCGGCATCTCCAGCGACATGCGCGACCTCCTCGCCAGCGACGATCCCGCCGCGGCTTTCGCGCTCGACCATTTCATCCACCGCTGCGCGCTCAACGCCGGCCAGCTTGCCGCCGCCCTTGGGGGCCTCGATGCCTTCGTCTTCACGGCCGGCATCGGCGAGCATTCCCCGGAGATCCGCGCCCGCCTCGCCGCACGCCTTGGCTGGCTCGGTGCCGACCTCGACGCCGAGGCCAACGCGGCGGGCGCCACCCGCTTCTCCACCCCCGGCAGCCGCGTCGCCCTCCTCGTCATCCCGACCGACGAGGAACTGATGATCGCCCGCCATACCCTCGCCCTCATCGGGAGCCCCGCATGACCCTGCCAGACGTGAAAGCGAAGCTGCTCGAAGGCAAGAAGGGCCTGATCGTCGGCATCGCCAACGACCGCTCGATCGCCTGGGGCTGCGCCCGCGCGTTCCGCGCCCTCGGCGCCGACCTCGCGATCACCTACCTCAACGAGAAGGCCAAACCGCACGTCGAGCCCCTCGCCCATGCGGTCGACGCCCCGATCTTCCTTCCCATGGACGTCAGGGCCGAGGGCGAGCTGGAAGCCGTCTTCGATCGCATCCGGCAGGACTGGGGCAAGCTCGACTTCCTCGTCCACTCGATCGCCTTCTCCACGAAGGAAGCCCTCGACGGCCGCGTCACCGACGTGCCGCGCGATGGCTTCGCCACCACGATGGACGTCTCGGTCTGGTCCTTCCTGCGCATGGCCCACCTCGCCGAGCCGCTGATGACAGACGGCGGCACGCTCTTCACCATGACCTACTACGGCTCCGAGAAGGTGGTGGAGAACTACAACATCATGGGCGTCGCCAAGGCCGCGCTCGAGTCCGCCGTCCGCTACATCGCCGCCGAGCTCGGCCCCAAGGGCATCCGCGTCCACGCGATTTCCCCCGGCCCCCTCGCCACCCGCGCCGCCTCCGGCATCCCCGAGTTCGACGCGCTGCTCGAAAGGGCCAAGGTCAAGGCGCCGTCCCGCGCCCTCGTCGACATCGACGACGTCGGCATGGCCTGCGCCTTCCTCGCCCACGACGCCGCCCGTCTGATCACCGGCCAGGTCCTCTACATCGACGGCGGCTACAACATCATCGACTGACCGCGACTGTCGGGCGCGCGCGTTAAACTAGGAAAACGCAAGGTTAATTCGTCAGGGATAATCTCGTAATTTCAATACTTTAGTCCGTGTCGCACGCGTGCGACGACCGTGCGATTGCACGGCCTCCGCGAGCACCACGCGCCTTTCAAGAGGCCCCTCAGTGCGCCGCCGCCCCGCCCGCGCCCTTCGGTGCCTGCACCAGCGGCACGAGGAAGACCATCACCGCGAAGACGACGGCCAGGATCAGGAAGACGTCGGAAAAGGACATCACCAGCGCCTGCTGATGCACCATCCCGGCAAGCCGGTGCAGCGCCCCGGCCTCGGCGTCCGGCCCAAGCACCGGCTGCAGGGACTGGGTCATTTGCGCCAGCCTCTCCTCGGCGACCCCCGATCCCCAGGCGACATGATCGGCGAGCCGCGACCCGTGCAGGGCCTCGCGATTCTGCAGGATCGAGTTGATCCCCGCCAGCCCGAACGCCCCCCCGAGGTTGCGCATCAGATTGAACAGCCCCGACGCGTTCTGGATGCGCTGCGGCGGCAGCGTCCCCAGCGCGATCATGTTGATCGGGATCATGCAGGACATCAGCGCCACCCCGCGCAGTGCCTGCGGCAGGAACAGCTCGCCGAAGGCCCAGTCCCCGGTGATCCGCGTCAGGTCGAAGGTCGAGAGGGCGAACAGTGCCAGCCCGAAGAAGATCAGCCGCCGCGGGTCGGTCTTGCGCGCCAGCATTCCGACGATCGGCGCCGTCAGGAACATGAAGGCGCCGGTCACGAACACCGTCTCGCCGATCTCGAGCGAGGTGTAGCCCCGCACGCGCGCCAGGAAGAGCGGATAGAGATAGGTAAGCCCGTATAGCCCGATGCCGAGCACGAAGGTCAGCAGGCAACCGACCGCGAAGTTCCGGTTCGCGAAGGCCCCGAGATCGACGATCGGCGTCTTCGCGGTCAACGTCCGCCAAAAGAAGGCGACCCCCGCGGTCACGCCGAGGATGGCGAGCCAGAAGATCATCCGGTCCTGGAACCAGTCGTTCCTCTGCCCCTCCTCGAGCACGTACTCCATGCTGCCGAGGAAGATCGCCATGGTCGCCAGCCCGATGAAATCGAAGCGGCGGAGCAGGCTGTGGTCGGGCTTGTCGAAATCGACGAGGAAGAACGCGAGCAGCGTCGCGGCGATGCCGGGGATGACGTTGACGAGGAACAGCCAGTGCCACGAGAAAAGCTCGGTCAGATAGCCGCCGACCGTCGGCCCGATCGTCGGCGCCAGCGTCACCGTCAGCCCGACCAGCGCCATCACCGGCCCCTGCGCCCGCTTCGGGAAGATGATGTAGGAAGCGGCAAACGCCGTCGGGATCATGCCCCCGCCGATGAAGCCCTGGAAGGCGCGGAAGACGATCATCTCGTTGATCGAGGTCGCCGTCGCGCAGAGCACGCTCGCGAAGGTGAAGCCCGCCGCCGAGATGGTGAACAGCACCCGCGTCGACAGCGCCCGGGCGAGAAAGCCCGACAGCGGGATCATGATGACCTCGGCGATCAGGTAGCTGGTCTGCACCCACGCGATCTCGTCCGGACCTGCCGAGAGCCCCGCCTGGATCTGGCTCAGCGACGAGGAGACGATCTGAATGTCGAGGATCGCCATGAACATGCCGAAGACCAGCGCGAAGAACGCGATCAGCCGGCGTGCGGTGACCTTTGGTTCGGCCTGATCCATGGCGGTCCCTCCCGCGTCCCGCTCAGCGCGCCGCGACCGTACCGGCCGCCTGCCCGGCGCCGCGGATGTCGGCCGTCGCCTTCACCGACAGGCCCGGCCGCAGCCAGCCCTCGGCGGCGACGTCGGCCGGCACCGCGATGCGCACCGGCAAACGTTGCACGACCTTGGTGAAGTTGCCGGTGGCGTTCTCCGGCGGCAGCAGGCTGAACTGCGCCCCCGAGGCCGGCGCCACCCCCTCGACCGTTCCGACCACATCGCGATCGGGAAAGGCGTCGAAGTGCAGATGCACGGGCGTCCCCTTCGCCAGCTCGGCGATCTGGGTCTCCTTGAAGTTCGCCTCGACGTAGACCTCGCCGAGCGGCACCACCGCGAGCAGGCGCTTGCCGGTGGCCACCAGATCGCCGACCGCAACGCCGACATTGCCGACCGTTCCGTCGAAGGGCGCGCGCAGCACCGTCGAGTTGAGATCGCGCTGGGCACGGTCGCGCGAGGCTTCGAGCCCGGCAATTGTCGCCGCTGCCTCGGCGCTCTGCGCGTCGATAACCGCGCGGTTGGCGACCGCGCTCGCCACGCCGGCCTCGGCCTCGCGCACCGCCGCCGCAGCCGAAGTCTGCGCCGCCTGTGCGGACTCGAGCTTCTGCGCCGTCGCCACGTCGTTGCGGACGAGGTCCTGATAGCGGGTCAGGTCGGCGCCAGCCTGCGTCTGCACCGCCTGTGCCGCCTCGACCCGGGCCCGGGTCTGGGCGACGGTCGCGTCGGCCGCCGCGGCCTGACTGGCAATACGCGCCACCGCTGCCTTCTGCGAAGCGAGCTGCGCCTCGGCGAGGCGGAGGGCATCGCGATAGTCGCCGTCGTCGATGACGACGAGCGGGTCGCCCGCCTTCACCGCCTCGTTCTCCATGGCCGGCACTGCGGCCACATAGCCGGTGATCTTCGGCGCCATCACCGCGAAGTCCGCCTGCACGTAGGCGTCGTCGGTCCCGACTTCAAAGCGCCCGACCGTCCAGTAGTCGTACCCATACCAGCCGGCGAGCCCGATGACCGCGAGGGCCGCTACCCCAAGGAAAAGCCGTCGGCGGCCCTTCCCCTTCGGCGCTGCTTCACCAGCCGCATCCGGAAGTCTCGATATCGGCTGCGGTCGGCGCCTCTGCGCGCGCGGGAGCGGGTTCGACGACGGGTCCGCGCGGTGCCGGGCCTTCGGCCGTGCGGAACCGGGACGGGTCGGCTTCGAAATCCTTCGGCATCGGTCTAGTCCTCGCTCGGGGGGCGGCGGTTCGGCGGTCGAGCCGTTGACCGAACCGTTCAGTCAGCGCTTGACATAGACTGGTCGCATCGCCAAATCAAGCTGACCGAACCGTTCGGTCAAAAAAGTTTCGACTCCGGAGGCTGCCTGCAATGACGTCCGAGACGACTGCGGAAACCCAAGAGGAAACCACGGTGGAGACCTCCGGCCGCACGGCGCCGCCGGTCGACATTCCCGAGAGCGCCAAGCGCCGGCAGATCATCGAGGGCGCCCGCCAGGTCTTTCTTTCCGAAGGGTTCGACGCCGCCAGCATGGGCGAGATCGCCCGCGAGGCGCGGGTCTCCAAGGGCACGCTTTATGTCTACTTCGACAGCAAGGAGGCGCTCTTTGCGGCGCTGATCGCCGAGAGCAAGGGTGACACCGCCGAGAGCAACCTCGCGCTCGACCCCGACGATCCGGACATCCGCGGCACCCTCACCGCCTTTGCCACCACGCTGATCGGGAAGGTGACCGCTGCCGATCACGTCGCGCTCGTTCGCATGGTGGTTGCGGCCTCCGAGAAGTTTCCCTCGCTGGCGCGCGTGTTCTTCGAGGCCGGCCCGGCCCGCGGTGCCGCCGCGCTCACCGCCTACATCGAGGCGCAGAACCGTCGCGGTCGCCTGGCGGTGCCCGACCCGGAGGCAAGCGCCTGGCAGTTTCTCGGCGCCTGCACGCAGTGCATCATGATCGCCCTTCTCGCTGCCGCCGTCCCCTCCCCGACGCCGGAGCGTGCCGCCTACCTCGCGGGCAATGCCGTCGACATGTTCCTGGCCGCCTACGGCACTGACGCCTGACGATCGTTTCAGGGTTTCCGGCGCCCGGGCTAACCTTCGTTCGGGACTGTCGGCGGTCCGATGCGAAGGTCGCGGAAGGCGGCGCGGAATCCGGCGCGCTGGGGAGAGCAGCACATCGGACCTACCCCGACCGGACCCTCGGGGAAGTAGGCGAGGCGCAGCATGCGGAAGGCGTCCTCGTCCTGCTCCGCCGCCCAGTGGATATGGACGGCGGTCCCGATGCGGGTGATCCGCAGCCAGAGCCATGGGGTCTCGACCGGGACCGGAGTCGTCGACCAGTCGGAGAAGCCGCGGGTGACGACGACGCTCAGCATCCGCCGGCCGGCGACGAACTCGACGCCGGCCTTGATCCAGGTCTCGGCGTCGAGGCGCAGCATCATTCCGGCCTGATCGTAGAGGGTCTCGTAGTCGCCTTTGAAAGCCACGACCGCCGCGAAGTCGCCCTCCGCCGGCGTCAGGCGGGCGTGACCGTCGTCCCGGACGAAACCGTAGTGGGTGTGCCGCCAGAAGTCGGTGCTCTCGCCCGTCACCACCGACAGCACCCCCGCTTCCTCCCGCCATTCCGGCGGTTCGTTCAGCCAGTCCATTCCGTCTCCCTTCGCGGCCGCCAGCCCGCTGCCGTCGCGCGCTTTGCGCACGCGTGCGCAACTAGTCAAGCTATTGATATTCAATCAAATGTCTTCGCCGCGTCAATCTCCCGTTCATAGACGTTAACGGGCGAAAATGACGGGTTTCGGCGGTCTTGCAGGGATGTCCCGGCACGGATGGCAGAGACGCGCGGGGCCATCTCGTCCGCCACTTCGCTGCGCCCTCCGCCGGCTTGCTGCCGGTTCGCAAGCCCGACCCACGACAGTTGCTCGAGATTATCCCCCGTCCCGAGCGTGGCGAGGTACCCTGCGTTCTCGTCGGCTTCGCGCCGGAGGGAGGGCGGCGCCGTCTCGGCCCACGAGCCCGAGGCGGAGGGGCCCTTGGCGGGCCCCCGGGGTCGGCCGGGTGCTCCACCTGCGCTAGGGCGCGGACTAATATCGTTGCGATCCAGATGCGGAGAGCTGCGAGCTTGAGAGCTGCGAGGTAGTTCTCGGGCTTGCGGTCGTAGCGGGTGGCCAAGCCGCGGTACTGTTTGATGCGATTGAAGGAGCGCTCGACCAGGTTTCTTTGCCGGTAGACCCAGGTTGAGAAGGCGAAGCTGCCCTTGCGGATCGAGCGGGGCGGGATGTTGGCCCATGCGTCGCGCTCGGCAGCGAACTTGCGGATGGCGTCGGTGTCATAGGCCCGGTCGGCGCGCAGGATCGCGCCGGGCGCGAGGTCCTCCAGCAGGGTCGCGGCGACAGGCGCGTCGCCCGCCTGGCCCGTGGGTCAGCTCGCAGCCGGACGGGCCGGCCGTCGGCGTCGACGAGGGCATGGATCTTGGTGGTCAGCCCACCCCGGGAGCGTCCCATGCGGACCGTCCCCGGCATCGGGACCCCCCTTTTGACGGCGGCGCCGTGCTGGTGCATCCGCACGCAGGACGACGTTCGATCATCACGATGTCGCCGTCGTAAGCCTTTGACACCGCCGCCAGGAGACGGTCCCACACGCCCGCCGCCCGCCAGCGCACGAACCGGTTGTAGAGCGTCGTGCGCGGGCCGTAGCGCTCCGGCACATCGCGCCATGGGGCGCCGGTCCGAAACCGCCAGAGGATGCCGTTGATCACCCGTCGGTCGTCGACCCGAGGCACCCCACGCGGCTTGTTCGGCAACAGCGGCTCGATGATCGCCCATTCCTCGTCGGACAGCTGCGTGGCGGCGCATGAAACCCTCCCCTTTCGGGAGATTGAATCAGAACCGGCCGAAAAGAGGAATCCCGTTTATGGGGACAGACCTAGCGCGGCACGAGGCGGTCGAGCAGCGCCGGCAGCGCGTCGTAGTGGGCGACGATCGCCTCGGGCTGCAGCGCCGAGACGGCCCCGCCGTCCGGGCCGAAGCCGACGAGGACGCAGGGCACGCCCGCCGCGCGGGCGGTGTCGCGGTCGGTGACGGTGTCCCCGACCAGCACCGAGCGCTCGGGGGTGCCACCGACGCGGGCGATGGTTTCGAGCAGGTGGCGGGGGTCGGGCTTCTTCACCGGCAGGGTGTCGGCGCCGAGGAGCGCCGCGAAATGGCGGGTCAGGCCGAGTTCCTCGATCAGGATCAGCGCCAGTCGTTCCGGCTTGTTCGTGCAGATGCCGAGCTTCCAGCCGTCGGCGGCAAGCTGTTCGAGCGCTTCCTCCGCCCCCTCGTAGGGCCGGGTGTGCACCGCGACCGCCGCTTCGTAGAGGTCGAGGAGGCGCGGGTAGAGGCGGTCGACCAGGCCCGGCTCGGCGATCCGCGCCCGCGCCAGACCCTCGCGCAGCATCGCCCGGCCGCCGGCGAAGGCGATGGCGCGGTCGGCCAGCGGATCGAGCAGGCCGGGGTGCCCAAGCTCGGCCAGCGTGCCGTTCGCCGAGGCGATCAGGTCGGCCGAGGTGTCGGCCAGGGTGCCGTCGAGATCGAAGATTGCCACGCGCATGGCCGCCTTCTGCCCGATGCCGGGAGGATTCTGAAATGAAATCTGATCCCTCTCCGGCTTTTCTGCGGTGCGCGCCGCTGATAGAAGCCGAGGCCGAGGACCAACCCGAGGAACAGCCCATGCCCGTCGCCGTCATCGTGCTCGCCGCCGGCCAGGGAACGCGGATGAACTCGGACCTGCCGAAGGTGCTCCATACCCTCGCCGGGGCGCCGCTCATCGCCCATGCCCTCGCCACCGCGCGGACCCTCGAGCCCGAGCGTACCGTCGTCGTCGTCGGTCACGGGGCCGAGGCCGTCGCGGCGGCCGCGCGGGGCATCGACGAGGAGGTCGCGGTCGTCGAGCAGGCGGAGCAGAAGGGCACGGGCCACGCGGTGCTCGCCGCCGCGCCGGCGCTCGACGGGTTCGAGGGCGACGTGGTGGTGCTCTACGCCGATACGCCGCTGATCCGCGCCGAGAGCCTGCAGGCAATGCTCGATGCGCGTGCCGGCGGCGCGGCGGTCGTCGTGCTCGGCTTCGAGGCCGCCGAGCCCGGGGGGTACGGGCGGCTGATCGTCGACGCGGGCGGGCTCTCCGCCATCGTCGAGGCCCGCGATGCGACGCCGGAGCAGCTTGCCATCGCCTTGTGCAACTCCGGGATCATGGCTGCCGACGCGGCCTGGCTGTTCGACCGGCTCGCCGCCGTCGAGCCGAACAATGCCAAGGGCGAGTACTACCTGACCGACGTCGTCGGCCTGGCCCATGCGGCCGGGCTCCATGCCATAGCGATCACCTGTCCCGAGGCGGAGACCCTCGGGGTAAACTCCCGGGCCGACCTCGCCGTCGCCGAGGCGGCCTTTCAGGCGCGGGCCCGCGCCGAGGCGCTCGACAATGGCACGACGCTGACCGACCCCGCGACGGTCTGGTTCGCCCTCGACACCCATATCGGCCGGGACGTGACCATCGGCCCCAACGTCGTCTTCGGGCCGGAGGTCACGATCGAGTCCGGCGCGACGATCCACGCCTTCTGCCATCTCGAAGGCTGCCACGTCAGCCGGGGCGCGAAGATCGGCCCCTTTGCCCGCCTGCGCCCGGGCGCCGAGATCGCCGAGGACGTCCACATCGGCAACTTCGTCGAGATCAAGAACGCCATCGTCGAGGAAGGCGCCAAGGCCAACCACCTCACCTACATCGGCGACGCCCGCGTCGGCGCCGGTGCCAACATCGGGGCGGGCACCATCACCTGCAACTACGACGGGGTCTTCAAGCACCACACCGACATCGGCGCGCGCAGCTTCATCGGCTCGAACTCCGCCCTCGTCGCCCCGGTGACGATCGGCGACGGCGCCCTCGTCGCCGCGGGCTCGGTCATCACCGAGGACGTGCCCGCCGGCGCCCTCGCCCTCGGCCGCGGCCGCCAGACCACCAAGCCCGGCCTCGGCGCCAAGCTGATCGCGCGGCTGCGCGCGCTCAAGGCCGCGAAGAAGCCCGCCAACAAGGCCGACGCCTGATGTGCGGCATCGTCGCCGTCCTCGGCCGCCACGAAGTCGCGCCGCTGATCCTCGAGGCGCTGAAGCGCCTCGAATACCGTGGCTATGACAGCGCCGGCATCGCCACCCTCCACGACGGCCGCCTCCAGCGCCGCCGCGCGGTCGGCAAGCTCATCGCCCTCTCCGACCTCCTCGTGCGCGACCCGATCCGCGGCCACGCCGGCATCGGCCATACCCGCTGGGCGACCCACGGCCAGCCCAACGAGCGCAACGCCCACCCCCACCGGGCCGGCGGCGTCGCCGTCGTCCACAACGGCATCATCGAGAACTACCGCGCCCTGCGCGCCGAGCTCGAAGCGACGGGCGCGGTCTTCGAGACCGAGACCGACACCGAGTGCATCGCCCACCTCTGCGACCGCGCCCTCGCCGCCGGCCTGTCCCCGGTGGCGGCGGCCCGCGCGACGCTGGCCCGGCTCGACGGGGCCTTCGCGCTCTGCTTCCTGTTCGAAGGCCACGACGACCTCCTCGTCGCGGCCCGCCGCGGCTCGCCGCTCGCGGTCGGCTACGGCGACGGCGAGACCTATGTCGGTTCGGACGCCCTCGCCCTCGCCCCCTTCACCCACCGCATCGCCTATCTCGACGAAGGCGACCACGCCGTCCTCAGCCGCGCCGGCATCGCGATCTTCGACGCGACCGGCGCGCCCGTCCACCGCGACGTCGTCCACGTGCCGCTCGAAAACCTCCATGCCGACAAGGGCCCCTACAAGCACTTCATGGCCAAGGAGATGCACGAGCAGCCGCAGGTGATCGCCGGCGCCCTCGACCACTATCTCGCCGCCGGCCGCACCGCCGTCGCCCTGCCCGACGGCCTCGACTTCACCACCATCGACCGCGTCGTGCTCGTCGCCTGCGGCACCGCGCACTACGCCTGCCACGTGGCGAAATACTGGTTCGAGGGCATCGCCCGCCTGCCCGTCGAGATCGAGGTGGCTTCCGAGTTCCGCTACCGCGAGCCGCCCCTCGGCCCCGGCACCCTCGGCATCTTCGTCAGCCAGTCCGGCGAGACCGCCGACACCCTCGCCGCCCTCCGCTACGTCCGCGCAAAGGGCGGGCATATCGTCTCCGTCGTCAACGTCGAGACCTCGACCATCGCCCGCGAGAGCGACCTCGCCCTGCCGATCCTCGCCGGCCCCGAAATCGGCGTCGCCTCGACCAAGGCCTTCACCTGCCAGCTCACCGTCCTCGCCGTCCTCGCCATCGCCGCCGCCCGCCAGCGCGGGCGGATCGACGCGGCCGGCGAGGCCCGCCTCGTCGCGGCCCTCGCCTCGGTCCCCGGCCTCGTTGCGCAGGCGCTGGCGCTGGAGCCGCAGATCGCCGAGGCGGCCCGCGACCTCTCCCGCGCCCGCGACGTGCTTTTCCTCGGCCGCGGGGCGCTCTACCCGCTTGCGCTCGAGGGGGCGTTGAAGCTGAAGGAAATCAGCTACATCCACGCCGAAGGTTATGCGTCCGGCGAACTCAAGCACGGGCCGATCGCGCTGATCGACGAGGACGTGCCGGTGATCGTGCTCGCCCCGACCGACGCGCTGTTCGACAAGACCGTCTCCAACATGCAGGAGGTGATGGCCCGCGACGGCAAGGTGCTGCTCCTCTCCGACGCCGAGGGTATCGCCAATGCCGGCCATGGCGTCTGGCGCACGCTGACGATGCCCGCGACCGATCCCTTCGTCGCCCCGATCGTCTACGCCGCCCCGGCGCAGCTCCTCGCCTACCACACCGCGGTGCTCAAGGGCACCGACGTCGACCAGCCGCGCAATCTCGCCAAGTCGGTGACGGTGGAGTGACCCCGCTCGAAACCCTCGCCGCCGCCGGCGATGCGGCGAAGGCCACGGAGATGGCCGCCTACCACAAGGCTGCCGCGGCGCTATCTTGGCGTCGCCAACCCCGAGATCGAGGCCCTCGTCGCCGGCTGGCGGGCGGCGCTCGACGTTCCCGGCCGGGTCGCGCTCGCCCACGACCTCTGGGCGAGCGACGTGCACGAGGCGCGGATCGCCGCGGCCAAGCTGCTGACGCAGGCGCGCATCCGCGAGCACGAGGCCGACGTCTGGGAGGAGACCCGCGCCTGGGTGCCGACCTTCGACGCCTGGGCGATCGCCGACCAGGCCTGCAAGGCGATCGAGCGCCGCCTCGCCGCCGACCCTGGCCGGCTCGATATCGTCGAGGGGTGGACGACCGACCCGAACCTCTGGGTCCGCCGCGCCGCTCTCGTCGCCACCCTGCCGTGGACGAAGAAGCGCCACCCCGACGCCGCCGAGGCCGCCGCGCGCGAGCGCATCCTCGGCTGGGCGGCGGGCTATGTCCCCGACCGCGCGTGGTTCATCCAGAAGGCGGTCGGCTGGTGGCTGCGCAGCCTGTCGATCCACGACCCCGACCGCGTCCATGCCTTCCTGGCGGGGCCGGGCCGCGACCTCGCCGCCTTTGCCCGCCGCGAGGCGCTGCGGCGGATGTGACCGCGGTTCAGACCGCGGTTCAGACCTCGGCGCGGATCAGGCCGATGCCGATGCCGCGGACGGCGGCGCTGATCCGGTCGAAGACCCCGAGCTTGAGGTAGATGCGCCGCAGGTGGGCATCGACGGTGTGGACCGAAATGCCCAGGATCTCGCCGATCATGGTGTTGCTCTTGCCGCGGGCAACGAGACCGAGAACCTCGCTCTCGCGGTCCGAGAGCGAGGGCGGCGGGCCGAGGGCGACCTGAACCATGTCGCAGTAGCGCAGGTGGCCGAGCTGGCAGACCCACTGGAACTCGCGCAGCACCTCGGGCGCGACCCGCGCCACGCCGGTGCGAAAGCCGAGGCCGCAGATTCCGACGCGGCCGTTCGGTCCGTAGACCGGGATGCCGACGCCGTCGCCGATCCCGTGCTCCTCGAGTCCGTTGACGAAGGTGCGCTCGCGCGCGGTGAGGTTCGGATCGGCGAGGAGGTCTTTCCAGTAGACGGGCTCGGCGCTCTGCTGCTGGGCGTGACGTAACATCGGATTGTCGCGGTAGAGCCGCTCCGCAAGGTAGCGGGTCACGAGTTCCTCGGGATAGCCGTCGGCGCGCACGGAGGGCGAGCGCTCGTCCGGTGCACCGATCGGCGGCAGGTGCAGATAGATCATCCGGTCGACGACGGTATCGCGGAAGTATGCGCCAATGAGATCCCAGAGCGCCTGCGGCGTCTGGCACCCACCCACAGCGCCTTCATAGTACGTGACAAGCATCCGAGGCCCCATCCACGGATGGCGACCCTACCATCGCAGGGCGCGTAAACCTAGCCTTCGCTTCACGAAGGATTCTGGGGCGCGCGGACCCCTATTGCAGCGCGGGGCGTGCGGCCTTCTGCCGGCGCCCGAGCCGTTCGAGGTCGGCGGCGACCGAGAGGACCAGCCGGTCGCGCACCGTGTCCGGACCGCCGTCGCCGGTGTTGTCGGACAGCGCCTTCCAGATGGCGAGCTTGGCCAGAACCTCGGCGAGGCTGGCCGCCGGTGTCGCGATCGCCCGTTCGGCGACCGCGGTCTCGAGATCGAACAGCGTCTCGATTTCGGCGGCCACGGCGAGCGCCTCGTCCCAGCTCGGCTCGAGCTCCATCGCCTTCTCGGCGAGCAGGATGCCGATCGTGCGCAGGCAGTCGGCGAGTACGCCGAGATCGCCGGGCAGGACGCCGGCGCCGGCGCGCAGCGCGTCGACCAGGCCTTCCTCGAGCTTCGTCATGTATCCCATGTCCTCTCCCCCAAGGAGAGGCTCCTGTAACCAATCAGTTGAGTTCCCGCCAAGTCTGCCCGTCTGACTAACGCGATTACGGGAGGCGGCGTCCACTCGCCCTGCGCTAACCGTCGACCGCGATCAGCCCGAAGCCGAGGCCGCGGAGGGCGGCGGACATCCGGTCGAAGACCCCGAGCTTGAGATAGACACGGCGCAGGTGCGCATCGACGGTATGGGCCGAGATGCCGAGGATCTCGCCGATGGCGGTATTGCTCTTGCCGCGCGCCGCCCAGGTCAGGACTTCGGCTTCGCGGGCCGACAGCACCGGCATCTTGCCGAGCTTCTCGGTCAGCAGCTCGCAGTAGCGCAGGTGCATCGCCTGGCAGGCCCAGCGGAGACGGGCGAGGTCGGCGGGGTCGAGCCGGCGTACCTCCGGCCCGAGGTCGATCGCGAGGATGCCGTTGCGGCCGTTGGGACCGAAGACCTGGATGCCGAGGCCGTTGTGGACGCCGGCGGTGCGGTAGCCCTCGATATGGGCGCGCTCGCGCGGCGTGAGCTCGACGATCTGCTCCAGTTCGTCGAGGTAGACCGGGCGGACACGGTTCTGGATCGCCGTGGCGAGGGCCGCGATCCCCGCCTCGCGGGCCGCCAGGTATTGCTGGAGCAGCAGCTCCCCGAAGCCGCTGTTCTCCAGCCGCAACCATTGGGCGTCCGGCGCCGCGGGCGGCGGCAGGTGATGGTAGGCGATCCGTTGCACCTGACAGGAGGCGGCATACTCGACCAGCGCCGCCCACACGTCTTCGAGCCGGGTCATGGCACTGACGCTCGCCTCGAAGTCTGTCGCGGACAAGGGCGCCTCCCAAAGTCGGCCAACGCGACCTTGGGTTTACGCCGATCGGTCGGCCGCCTCAACCGGCAAGTGTGCGTGGGCGGACGAGTGCGCGGGGCGCGGAAAATCGCCTCCTGACTGCCCCGGCCGCCCCGAGGGAGTCGCCTTGAAGCGGATGCCCCGGAGCCCTAGACTCAGGGGACCAGGGAGAACCGCTCTTGTCCGAGCTGCCGAGCCTCATCGACCCGTTCCAGCGCGCCATCACCTACCTGCGGGTGTCGGTGACGGACCGCTGCGACTTCCGCTGCGTCTACTGCATGGCCGAGCACATGGAGTTCCTGCCCAAGGCGGAGCTGCTGACCCTGGAAGAACTCGACAGCCTGTGCTCGTCCTTCGTCGGCCTCGGCGTGCGCAAGCTGCGCATCACCGGCGGCGAGCCGCTGGTTCGCCGGAACATCCTCAGCTTTTTCCGCGCCATGTCGCGCCATCTCGACAGCGGCGCGCTCGAGGAGCTGACGCTCACCACCAACGGCAGCCAGCTCAAGCGCTTTGCCCACGAGTTGGCCGACTGCGGCGTCCGGCGCATCAACGTCTCCCTCGATACCCTCGACGAGCGCAAGTTCGCCAAGATCACCCGCTGGGGCCGCCTCGGCCAGGTGCTCGACGGCCTCGACGCCGCCGTCGACGCCGGCCTGCACGTCAAGATCAATACCGTCGCGCTCAAGGGCGTGAACGAGGACGAGCTTCATCGGCTGGTCGGCTGGTGCGGCGACCGCGGCTTCGACCTCTCCTTCATCGAGGTGATGCCGATGGGCGACCTCGGCAACGAGGACCGCATCGACCAGTACTGGTCGCTCCGCGATCTCCGCCGCGACCTCGACGCCCGCTGGACCCTGACCGACACCGACGAGCGCACCGGCGGCCCGGCCCGCTACGCCCGCGTCGCGGAGACCGGCGGCCGCATCGGCTTCATCACGCCGCTGACCCACAACTTCTGCGAAAGCTGCAACCGCGTGCGCCTGACCTGCACCGGGCAGCTCTACATGTGCCTCGGCCAGAACGACGACGCCGACCTCCGCTCGGTCCTGCGCAGCAGCCCCGGCGACGACGCTGCCGTGACCGCGGCGATCCGTGGCGCGATCGCGCGCAAGCCGAAGGGCCACGCCTTCGACTACGCCCGCCGCACCATCGCCGGTCAGGTCCCGCGCCACATGAGCCTCACCGGCGGCTGAGGAACGAACCCGCCCTTCGCCCGTTGAGGGACGACGTCCGTCGTTTCTCGAGGAGTTTCCGCCGATGATCTCCACTCTGTTCCGCCTCGGCCTGCTGGCCGGCTTCGTGATGGCAGCCCGCCGCATTCTGGCTCCCGACGAGCCCGCCCCGCGACGCCTCGCCGCGCCCAAGTCGACCGCGTCGTCCGGGACCAAGCGCAGGGCGCGCCAGCGCGCGTGACAGACCGGCGCGGGTAGCGACCGCGCGCGACCACAACGACAAACAAAGAGAAGGGTAAGCAGGATGAAACGAACCGGCTCCGCTGTGTGGAATGGCGGCATCAAGGACGGCCAGGGCGAGGTTTCGACCGAGAGCGGCGTCCTCGAAGCCGTCCCCTATTCCTTCGCCAAGCGCTTCGGCGACGAGAAGGGCACCAACCCCGAGGAGCTGATCGGCGCCGCCCATGCCGCCTGCTACTCGATGGCGCTCTCCGGCGTCCTCGGCTCGGCGGGAATGACGGCCGACGAACTCCGTACTTGGGCCACCGTGACGGTGGTCCCCGACGACGGCGGCTTCGCCATCACCGCCGTCCACCTGACCGTCCGCGCCAAGATCCCCGGCGCCACCGCCGAGGCCTTCGAGGAGGCCGCCGCCAAGGCCAAGGCCGGCTGCCCGGTCTCGAAGGTCCTCAACGCCGAAATCACCATGGACGCCAGCCTCGACGGCTGAATGCTCTGCCTCCCCGGACCGCTCCCCATCGGGCGCGGTCCGGATCGGACCCCTGCGGTCATGCGACTTAGAATTTGGCAGTGTTCGCGACTGTGACGGTGTTGTCCTTGCCCAAATCCACTAAGGCTAAGGGTGTGCTGTAGGCGGTGTTTGCGCCTCGGCACGCTCGTTTCGACCGGCCGAGAACGACCCCCTTGGCGAAGTTCACGATGAGCAGTCTACGCGGGCCGGCGGTTCAGACGGTCATCCATCGCCGGACCTCGGCCTCGTCGAGCTCGGCCGGCGTGCCGGCGAGGACGATGCGGCCGCGGTCCATCACCGCGATGCGGCTGGCCAGCGCCACGGCGAAGTCGAAGTATTGCTCGACGAGGACGATCGCCATCTTGACCTGATCGCGCAGGTACTCGATCGCCCGGCCGATGTCCTTGATGATCGACGGCTGGATGCCTTCGGTCGGTTCGTCCATCAGCAGGAGCTTCGGACGGGTGACCATGGCGCGGCCGATGGCGAGCTGCTGCTGCTGGCCGCCAGAGAGGTCGCCGCCGCGGCGGTTCATCATCTCGGCGAGCACGGGGAAGAGATCGAAGACCTCCTCCGGGATGCGCCGCTCGCCGCGCGGCAGCAGCGAGAAGCCGGTCTCGAGGTTTTCGCGCACGGTGAGGAGCGGAAAAATCTCGCGGCCCTGCGGCACGGTCGCGACCCCGAGCTTGGCGCGGGCGTCGGGGCGGAGTTTGGAGATTTCCTGCCCGTCCCAGGTGATCGAGCCCGAGCGGATGCCCTGGCGGCCGGAGATGGCGCGCATCAGCGAGGTCTTTCCGACGCCGTTGCGGCCGAGGATGCAGGTCACCTGCCCGGCCTCGGCGGTGACGGAGACCTCCTTCAGTGCCTGCGCGGCGCCGTAGTAGAGGTCCATGTGATCGACGTTCAGCATGTCATCGCCCCAGATAAACCTCGATCACCTCGGGATTGGCCGAGACGTGGTCCAGCGATCCCTCCGCAAGGACCGCGCCGCGGTGCAGGACCGTGACCTTGCAGTCCAGCGCCCGGACGAATTCCATGTCGTGCTCGATCACGACGACCGAATGCTTGCCGGCGATCGATTTCAGCAGCTCGGCGGTGCGCATGGTCTCCGCGTCGGTCATGCCCGCGGCGGGCTCGTCGACGAGAAGGAGCTGCGGGTCCTGCGCCAGCAGCATGCCGATCTCGAGCCACTGCTTCTGGCCGTGGCTGAGACCCCCGGCGAGGCGGTGGCGGGCACCGTCGAGGCGGACGAGTTCGAGGAGCTCGGTTATCTTCTTGCGCTCGCCGCCGGAGAGCTTGTGGAGGAGCGTCGACGCGACCCCGCGCTGACCGGCGAGCGCGATCATCACGTTGGCCTCGACGGTCAGGGTCTCGATGACCGTCGGCTTCTGGAACTTGCGGCCGATGCCGAGGCGGGCGGTGTCGGTCTCGTCCATCCTGGTGAGGTCGGTGTCCTCGTCCCAGACGACGCGGCCGGTATCGGGCTTGGTCTTGCCGGTGATGATGTCGAGCATCGTCGTCTTGCCGGCGCCGTTCGGACCGACGACGGCGCGAAGCTCGCCCTTGGCGATGGCGAGGCTGAGGCCGTTGATCGCCTTGTAGCCGTCGAAGCTGCGGTGGACGTCCTGGAGGTAGAGCTGGGTTTCGGTTGCCATGGGACTACTCCGCCGGTTCCGGTTCGGCCACGGGCATCGGGTCGGTCCCCGACTTGCGGCGGCCGGGCAGGATGCCCTCGATCAGGCCGAGGACGCCCTTGGGCAGGAAGATGGTGACGAGGATGAACATCGCGCCGAGGACGAAGAGCCACGCCTCCGGAAGCGCCGCGGTGAGCCAGCTTTTGGTTCCGGCGACGATGAGGGCGCCGAGCGCGGCGCCGACGAGGGTGCCGCGGCCGCCGAGGGCGACCCAGATGACGATCTCGATCGAGTTGGCGGGGGAGAATTCCGACGGGTTGATGATCCCGACCTGCGGGACGTAGAGGGCACCGGCGACGCCCGCGAGCATCGCCGAGACGGTGAAGACGAAGAGCTTGTAGTGCTCGACGCGGTAGCCCATGAACCGCGTCCGGCTCTCGGCGTCGCGGACGGCGACGAGGACCTTGCCGAACTTCGAGGCGGTGATTGCTCGTGCCAGCAGGACTCCTGCGCCGAGGGCGATGCCGGTGAGCATGAAGAGCGCCACGCGGGTCGAGTCGGCCGAGAGCGAGAAGCCGAGGACGTCGCGGAAGTCGGTGAGGCCGTTGTTGCCGCCGAAGCCCATCTCGTTGCGGAAGAAGGCGAGGAGGAGGGCGTAGGTCAGC